>JAFDXN010000033.1 GCA_018267915.1 Bacteroidota bacterium
TGGGCATTACGCTGATGGTGATGCCCGGTGTCACGCATTCGTTCAGGCAGGCAAAGGTGTTCTTGTCCAGCGTGCTGCTGTCGCCCAGCTGGCCGTGGTTGTTATGGCCTGCCAGGCATATCAGGCTCCGCGTGTCTTTGATGATGCCCGTATGGCTGGCCTCGGGTCCTACAAACATATGCACGATGGGCTGCTGTGTCACCTGCTGCGGTGTGTTGTAGTTGGTATTGTTGCCCAGTCCGAGCTGGCCGTAACCATTGGCCCCCCAGTCCCATATGGTTCCATCGGCCTTGTAGGCTATGCTGTGCAGCGCCCCTGCATTCATGGCTATCCAGTTGCTTCCGCTCACCTGCTGGGGCGTGTTGTAGTTAGTGTTGTTGCCTATGCCCAGCTGGCCGCTGCTGTTCTGTCCCCAGGTCCACAGCGTTCCGTCGGCCTTCAGGGCCATGCTGTGGTTGGCCCCGGCGCATATGGCTGTCCAGTTATTATCGGTGCCCACCTGCACGGGTGCGTTCTGCGTGGTATAATTACCGTTACCCAACTCCCCATAGGTGTTGAGGCCCCATGCCCAGAGCGTGCCGTCGCTTTTTAATGCCAGGCTGTGGCCCTCGCCTGCGCTGATGGCGATCCATGTGCTGTCCTGCCCTACCTGCACAGGGGCGTTCTGGTTGCTGTAGTTGCCGTTGCCCAGTTGGCCGCTGCTGTTGTTGCCCCATGCCCAGAGCGTGCCGTCGGCCTTCAGTGCCAGTGCATGCGCATCGCCCGTGCTCACGGAGGCCCATGTGCCGGCCAGTTGCACAGGGCTGTGCTGCTCGGTATTGTTGCCCAGCCCCAGTTGGCCGCTTGCATTGGCGCCGCTGGCCCAGAGCGTACCGTCGGCCTGCAGCGCCAGTGTGAAGGCCGTGCCGCAGGCTGCCGCCGTCCAGGTGCTGCCGGCGCCCACCTGCATGGGGGCATGCTGTTCAGTGGTATTGCCCAGGCCCAGTTGTCCGTTATTGTTATAGCCCCAGGTCCAGAGGCTGCCATCGCTATAGATGGCTGCCGTATGGCTGCCGCCCGTACTGCCGCTCACCCATTCGGTGGCGGGTGTGCTGGTCGGGGTGAGTGTATCGATGCCCCCAAAGTTGATAAAGCCCAGGCCCAACTGCCCGTATAGATTGCCTCCGCAGGCGTGAAGGCTGCCATCCGACTTTAATGGGAGCGAAAAGTCCTGCCCAAATGTAAGACTTACATCTACCCAATTATTGTCGTTAGCGATTTGTGTAGGCACAGGCACATCCTGGCCGGTAAATCCCAGGCCCACCTGCCCGGTAATGTTTGGTCCCCAGCCCCAAAGTGTGCCCCCCACTTTGATGGCCATGCCTGCAGCAAATGCCTTGATCCAGTCGCGGCCGGCATTTACCTGCACAGGTACTATCCGTTTTGCAGTATCACCCAACCCCAATTGATGATTCATGTTCATACCCCAGTCCCAAAGCGTCCCGTCCGATTTTACGGCAACGATTCCTTCATAGGGACTTGAAATGATCACCCATTTGTTATCTGTGCCTACCTGTACTGGTACGTACCTGGAAAGAGTGTCGCCCAGGCCCAGTTCGCCGTAGTCATTCCCACCCCATGCCCAGAGCGTGCCGTCGGCCTTTAAGCCATAGGCATTGTTAGCACCTGTGGCTATAGCCACCCAATTATGGTCGGTGCCCACTTGTGTGGGGGTATGGCGCTCAATATTATCACCCTGTCCCAGTGAACCTACATCGTTTCCTCCCCATGCCCAGAGCGTACCGTTCGCCTTGATGGCCATGGTAAAGTTAAACCCGCCACTGACGGTGCGCCAGTCATTATCGGCACCCACCTGCACAGGGCTATGTTGGTCTGTAGTATTGCCAATGCCTAATTTGCCATAATTGTTCCAGCCCCATGCCCAGAGTGTTCCGTTTGATTTGATGGCAAAAGCACAGTTACTACCATTATCGATGGTAATCCAGTTACTGTCGTTTCCCATCTGTACAGGACTATGTTGGTCTGTAATGTTACCGAGGCCTAATTCTCCTTTACTATTAGCCCCCCAGCAGTATATTTTACCTTTTCTGATTTCAAATGTGGAAACGCTTGAGCAAAAGGAACGCTCATATTGATTGCGGTAAACTACGTTGCTTTGATTACGGCTATGGTTTTGTCTGGCAAAGGAACTCCAGGACGCAGTGATCAACAGAATGAGGATAAGTGTGTATTTTTTCATGTTTAAGGGCTGGCTATAAAGGAATGGTAAAAATAGTATATAAAGCTAAAGCGAATAAATTAATAATAAAATAGATGGTGATAGTAGGGATGTGTAAAAAGCTGTCCGAAAAAAGAAATATTATGGCTTATAAAACCGTGAAAACACGGTTTTTTAAACGTTCAAACAGATTTAACTTTGCAGCCTTTTTCGCGGGAAAATATACAACCTGCCTGCCAACGGCATCAGGCAAAATAAAAAACAAAACCTACAGCCTACAGCCTACAATCTACAATCTCATTGAGCTATTGGGACATTATTCCTCCTCTTGCCCTTCGCGCTCCTTCATGATCAGTTCATTCATCGTTGCCTCAGCCTGCTGCGCATGTTCTTTGTCGCCAATGGCATTATATAGAGCGGCGGCTATCTGGTAAGCCTGTATATCCGACGGATCGGCCTTTATCGCCCTGTTGACCACGTCTATCGCCTTCTTCACGCCCTCCATGGTTTGGCTGCTGTATAAGGCTATCGCGTAGTTGTCGTATATGGTTTCATTCCTGGGGTCCGCTGCCAGGGTCTTTTCATAGTAAGCGCATGCACCGGTTATGTCCTTGGCCTGCAGCGCTTCATGCCCCAGGAAGGCATTGTTATCCGCATCGGTCCACTTGCAGATGGAGTATAGCGGCGTATGGTCGGCCTTTATCACATCAAAGGCATCCGAAGGCGGGAAATACCCATTTTGCAGCAGGTCTTTGCTCACAAAGCGGCTGTAGAAAAGCCCATAGTCCCATTTCTTGTCATAACGCTGCGGGTAGCGCACATACACGCACAGTATCTTCGGGTTTATCGTGTTCACATAGTGCCACAAGGGGTCTATGCAATTCGTGCCTATGCGCAACGTGTCTTTTATGTTATACAGGTCTTTCTCCTTCGCCAGTTTATAGGCCGCCTGCTTCAGGGCATTCATATAGTAGTCCGTCTCGTAATAGCCGAAAGCCCCGTCTACACCGCCCTGCAGCTCGTTGAAATAAACGATCTCGTTCGGGTGGTTCGCAATGCTCCACCTCGCAGGCAAGAGCAGGCCCAGTGCTATCACAGCCGCCAGGGCATATTTCCCCGCCTTCACCCTTATCATTTCCATAACGGTGCTGAAGGTGAGCGCGGCCAGCACCACCAGCGCCGGGTATATGAACAGCATATGCCGCCAGCCGTCATACAGCGGCGACTTCTTATAGATCACGTATACCAGCGGGAATAACGTTACAAAAAACAGGAAAGCCAGCTCGTGAAACTTATACTTCTTCAGGAAGAACAGCACCGGCGACGCATAGATGCCCAGCAGAATGATGATGGGCGACGTGATCGAGATCCACTTCGGTATGTAGTACCAGGGGATATTAGAGCTCATGATATGCCTGTCGTCGAAGAGCATCCTTATGCCCGTAGCAAACTGCGACATCTCTCCCAGCGCCACAAAGGGATGGTCCAGCGGCCCCTCTAATCCATAAGGCCAGAATATAAGACCTGTTGCGTATCCCACTATGCAAACTACGATGCACCTTATGGCATACTTGCGCAGCTCCGCACTGCCCAGCCCGTATTGCTTCCTCCACTCGAAAAAATATTGCAGCGCCACTCCCACTACAAGGAAAGGTATCAGCAGCAGGCCGCCTATCCTTATCTCTATCGCCAGCCCTATCGATAGCGCCAGCCACAGGCTGTCCTTCCACGTGGGCTTAGGAAATGCTCTCAGGAAACGGCATATGAAGTAAATGCCCAGCATCATGCTCAGTGCAAAGGGCACATCCTTAGGATTGTTCATGCTTTCGCCAAACATCCTCGGCGACAGGAACAGGAACCACGCAGTTAAGAAACCGGCGCCCCACCCCTTATATTCTTTCGCCAGCAGCGACGAGACCACTATCAAAAGGAAACCGCAGATCGCTATGATGAAGTGCCGCACATTGTACTCATCCAGGTGCACCACTTTGTTCACCGCCACACACAGCATGTCGAACATGCCGCCGTAGAAATAGACATTCCTGTAGCTCAGGCACGATTTGTCCTTGCCAAAACTGGCGTAGTAGTCATACACCTTTTGCCCGTAGGTATTTTGTGTATATTCATCACCGGTTATACCAAAATCCTTGCTCGCCCACAGCATCACGATACACATAATAGCAAGGCTCACCAGCGTGGCTATCCTGAAATTGAATTTGTTACCTGTTTGGGTATCCACTGCAATAAATTTTATGATTTCTTATTAAAGTTCCTTTTGGTCTTCGCCACTATTTTCAAGGTCTCCATTAACATGTTAATGCCGTCTCTTATCACGTTTATTTTGCTGCCTTCTATTGCATTCCATTCCAGCGGCATCTCCAATATCTTCATCTTATCCAGCTTTGCCCTGTACAGCAGTTCCACATCATGCGCCCAGCCATAGGTCTGCAGGTCGCCGAAGTACTTTTTGGCCGGCTTTGCCGGATACAGCTTAAAGCCGCACTGCGTGTCCCGCATCTTCAGCGGGGTTAGCACACGCACCACTAAGTTAAAAATATTACCCGCAACCTTCCTGTTCCCCTGCTTTTGGATGATCGAGTCTTTATGCTCCCGGGAGCCGATGTAGATGGTTTGCGGGTCGGGCTGCCAGTTCAGCATATCCATCCACTTCAGCAGTTCCGATGGTGGCGCGGCCATATCCGCATCCAGTGTTAGCACCAGGTCGCCCTGTGCCTTTAGCACACCATTTCGAAGGGCGCCGCCTTTGCCGGTATTATCCTGGCTCAGAATAGTAATGATGTCTTTGTGCGCTTCGTAAACCGGGTGCGCCTTCAGCAGCTTTTGTGTATCGTCCTTACTGCCGTCGTTTACAATGATGATCTCCAGCCAGCCCGGCCATTGGCCTATGAACGACTCTACGCCCTTGTACATTAGCCCTATCCGCTCCGATTCATTATAACAAGGAATAACTAAGCTCAGACGGATCGGTCGGTGTTCGTTCATATGGCTCCTGGCTCGATATATAAGCCCGTTTATCAGGGCCGATTAATTTTGCTAAATTTACAGACTACTCTCTAATTGTAAAAACATTTTTGCCAAATGGATCTGAAAGAACTGGAAAACGGTATAAACCCTGATATACACTGGTATTACCAGAGCAAAAAACTACCCCTATTCAACTATACCCGCAAAACACTCAAAAAAGCCGATCCCCTTACGATAGTAGATGTAGGCTCCGGCTCAGGCTTCTTTGCACTGGAGATAGAGAAGAATTTTCCCGCTAACATCGCTAAGGTCTACATGGTCGACATCGGCTACTCAGAGCAGGAAATGGCAGAGACCCGTGGCAAAAAAGTAGAAAAGACACACTTCATACCCGAAAAAATAGAGAACAGCCTCGTTATCCTCATGGACGTGCTGGAGCATCTCGAGGACGATCTGGCCATGCTTAAGAGCATTAAAAAAGCAGCTACCGGCGGCAACAACTATTTCTTCATTACCGTACCGGCCTTCAAGTCGCTCTGGTCCGGCCACGACGACTACCTGGGCCACTACCGCCGCTACAAGATAGCCACACTGCGTGCCGTGCTCGACAAGGCAGGCTTCAACACCACCAATACTTACTACCTCTACGGCAGCCTCTTCCCTATGGTATGGGCCGCCCGCAAGCTCGACAATTTGAAAAAGAAAGAGGCGACCTCCAATATGCGCCCCTTCAACAAACTCACCAATTCCGTGCTTCTCGGCCTCACCTCCGCCGAGATGACCATCACCTCCGCCAACAAGGTCTTCGGCGTCACCTGCGTCGCTGAAGGGATTATCTAGGTAAACCAGGGAGCATTCTTGTCATAGTGCGCCGTGCCGAACTATGACTGCTGACAACTGAATTATAGCCAAATAGCACTAAAATAAACAGTCCCGCCTGCGGCGGGACTGTTTTAATATTCGACATATACCAATTTGCACATTAACTAATTTGCACATTGGCACATTAGACACATTATTCTGCTGCTGCTTCTTCAGTAGCGCCTTCTTCAGCACCTTCGCTTTCTGAACCTTCTTCAGTGCTAACGGCCGATGCTGCGCGTGCTGCTTGCTTTTCTTCCACCAGGCGCACAGATGCTTCGTTAGTAGCATGGCGTTTTTCCTGTTTGTGCTTGCGGTGCGCCTCTTCGCGCTTCACCACCAGTTCTTCGTGCTCACCGTTCCACGATTCGAATTTCTCCATGGCTGCTTTCTCATCAAACAGGCCCAGGGTTACACCACGCATCAGGTGCTTCAGGTACAGCACGCCCTTGAACGACAATATCCTGCGGCAGGTATTGGTAGGCTGTGCACCCTTCTGCAGCCAGTACAGCGAACGCTCGCGGTTCACGCGCACGGTTGCAGGTACGGTCAGCGGATTGTAGGTACCGAGTTTTTCAATGAATTTACCATCGCGGGGCGCTGCACTGTTGGCAACTACGATGAAATAGAATGGGCGCTTCTTCGACCCATGACGCTGTAAGCGGATCTTAACTGACATAAATAATAGAAATTATTTGTGTTTAACAATAAATTTTCAGGATGGCGAAGTTAAGTAAAAAGTCAAAAGTTAAAAGATAAAAGTTTACATAATTTTAATGCTAATAACAGGCGTAATTCACTTTTTGCTTTTCACTTTTGACCTTTGCCTTAACGGCGCCCCGGCATCATACCCCCCATACCCGGCATACCCATGCCCATGCCTTTGAACTTGTTCATCTGCCCCATCATCTGGCGCATCTGGTCAAACTGCTTCATAAAGGCATTTACCTCGGCTATGTCTTTGCCGCAGCCCTTGGCTATGCGCTTGCGGCGGCTGCCGTCTATCACGTCGGGGTTGTTGCGCTCGTAAGGCGTCATCGAGTTGATGATGGCCTCTATGCCCTTGAAGGCGTCGTCCGATATGTCTATCTCCTTGATGGCCTTGCCCACACCGGGTATCATGGCCAGCAGGTCTTTAATGTTGCCCATCTTCTTAATCTGGCCCAGTTGCTCCTTAAAGTCCTCGAAGTCGAACTTGTTGGCCCTTATCTTCTTCTCCAGCTTCTTGGCCTGCACCTCGTCATACTGCGCCTGCGCACGCTCCACCAGGGTGGTGATATCGCCCATGCCCAGTATACGCTGCGCCATACGCTCGGGGTAGAACACGTCCAGCGTATCCAGCTTCTCGCCCATGCTCACGAACTTGATGGGCTTATCCACCGTGTACTTGATCGTCAGCGCCGCACCACCGCGGGTGTCGCCGTCCAGCTTGGTGAGCACCACGCCCGTAAAGTTCAGCCTGTCGTTGAAGGCCTTGGCCGTGTTCACCGCGTCCTGGCCCGTCATCGAGTCCACTACGAACAGGATCTCCTGCGGGTTCACCGCGTTCTTGATGTCGGCCACTTCCTTCATCATCGCCTCGTCCACCGCCAGGCGGCCCGCCGTATCTATGATCACTACCCTATGCCCCTTCTCTTTGGCATAGGCTATAGCGTTCTGTGCTATGCTTACTGCATTCTTATTCTCGCGCTCGGTGTGCACCGGTACTTTTATTTGCTCCCCCAGCACATTCAGTTGGTCCATCGCCGCTGGACGGTAGATGTCCGCCGCTACCAGCAGCGGGTTCAGGCCCTTTTTGCTCTTCAGGTAGTTGGCCAGCTTGCCGCTGAAGGTCGTTTTACCCGAGCCCTGCAGGCCGGCTATCAGTATCACCGTAGGCTTGCCGCTTATGTCCAGCTCCGCTTCCTTACCGCCCATCAGTTCGGCCAGTTCGTCCTTCACTATCTTCACCATCAGCTGACCGGGGCTCACTGCCGTAAGCACCTTCTCGCCCATGGCCTTGTCCTTTATGCGGTCGGTAAGTTCCTTGGCTATTTTATAGTTCACGTCGGCATCCACCAGCGCGCGGCGTATATCCTTGATGGTAGCCGCTACGTTTATCTCGTTGATGCGTCCTTCGCCCTTTAGCTGTTTAAACGCGGATTCTAACCGCTCACTGAGATTCTCGAACATTTTCTTTTAAATGGAGTGCGAAGTTAATTGAAAAACGAGTAACAACTTTATTTTACTACCGTCACTATTCATTAACAAAATTTCATTATGATTTAATTACTATCTTTATAATCTATCTAATTTTTATATTACTATGGACGAAATAAAAATCCGATTTAAAGACGTTTTCCCACACGACTTAATAATTGATGTTCCAAACGTCGGTCAGGATATTCTGTCCTCATTAAAAGTAAAGTATCCATCATCAGTAAAAGGTAAAACGTTTCACAATATGAACGATATATCGAAACTAGCCGATTCAATTTATGATTCATTTCGTGTCTCTACAAAAAAAGTCAGAATTTTTTGCATGCCACAATTACTTGGGCAGTTGAATAGATTAGATATGCTATTAGATGAAGTAATAAAAGAGAATTTTGATGAAATTGATAGTTAATAAAGACACGACCCGGGTGAAGTCTGACTCGAATTATCAATTGTATAATCATCATAACAGTTTACTACATACATGAGATTACAGTACTAAATGCGCCATAATAATTTTATGTCAAAAGAATTTGAAATGAAATCCCTCAAAGCCTTTGAAGAAAATTTATCATCCACCACTCTTTTTACTGCGCGTCTCCACGCGATTTCGACTTACTTAAAACCCAAAGAGGAATATAAATATCCTTCAACAATACCAACAGAAATAATGAAATTTATCTCATTTGACGACAATCACTTTGATAAAATATTCGAAACTGGATTTATCGCACTTTTTGCAAACTTCGAACATTTTATGTATGAATTTCTAAAAGAATTATACACAAAATATCCAAAAGCAATACCCACAGAAAGAACAATTAAGGCTGAAGACATCTTAGAGTTTCGGAACTATAAAAGCATTCGAGAGTATTTAATAGATTCAATTGCTATCGAAAACTCTTACGATATAGACACCTGGAATAACACTATCCAAAAACTATTTAATTTAAAACCTATACCTGACGACGTCAAAGTACGGCTCATGATTTTAAATTCCTTGCGAAACCTTTTTTTACATTCGGGAGGACATTGGAATTCAAAAGCATTTAAAGATTCCAGAAAAATCGAGAAGGCTTTTAATGCAGAAAATATAAAGTCAAAAGCTAACTCAGGGGTTTCAAAAAAACAATCATTTCATAATGCGAAGTCAGCTTTGACCCCACAAATAGCATATGATACTGCAATCTATTGCTTTCAAGAAATTATCAAAACCTTAAATTCGCAAAGCGATACCAAAAATAGAAGGAAAGGCAAAAAGTAATTAATGTCAAACCCCGCTCGGCGTAGTCTCTGACTACGTCGCAACGGTTGCCAATCTCCAGATTGGCGATTATTGTTGGCCCCTCTCGTCCTCGTTTGTAACGAGGATGCAACGGTTCAGCGTTTGCAACGCGACTAACCATGTTCAGATATCCCGCAAGGCTTCCGGAATTGGAGCTATATCGGTTGCCAGCGACGTTCTATTTAAAACTATTGGTCAACTGTTTAAATGAGAACTTGGCAGTAAGCCCGAAGCTCAGCCGGTTTAAAGGTTTGCGCAGGTTCTGCTCTTCCACAGGTTTCAGCTTCTCGTAATTGTTATTTATATCGGCAAGCTCCACATACAGGCCACCCATGAACTTCGCATCCTTATTAAAAAGGTAGGCCCCTATACCCATATCCGTTGTCTTGGGCAGCACCGCCTCATTTTCCGAGACGACCGTCGCGCGCAGGTAGGGATTCAGAAGCACATGGTATTGACTATCTATCCTGAAGTTGAAAACAAGGTCTACATTAAGTTTATTGATAGCTATTTCCGAATAGGCGCCTTTGTAGGCTGTTATCTTCTTTTCCTCGGTCAATGTCTGGCTGCCCGACGTATATGTGCGCTTCCAGTTGTACTCCTTCTTGCTCAGCAGTTCAAAGTTGTTGGTAGCATTGTAGGTATAAGTGAGACCTAAAAAAACATTACCGGCTTGTAAGTTGACGCCCGTACCAAAATAGCCGCCCCTGAAGTGCTCATCGGTGAAGCTGTTATTGTAGTTCACTGTATCCAGCGCAGTAAAGCGCTTGAATTCCGTGCCATTAATGCCACCCATCATGAAGAGTGTTGCGTTAATGAATGGCACTTTATTGTCGTTCACTTCGTCTGCTCTGTGGTTCTTGATCTCATCCATTTCTTCCTCGGTGCTCTTTATTATCGGGTCTATGCGCTTCCTCACTGCCTTCACCAATGGTTTCAGGCTCTCATCATCGGTAGTGAACTTGTTTTGGATATATGTAACAGCGAAGTCCGCCGCATCAATTTCCTCGTTCACTTTCTTAACGAAAGCTGCCGACTTTTTGCTATGCACTTTAGCTTCCTCCTCCTTCAATATTTGTTTGAACTTTAAGGGTATATTCTCTTGAAGCCTGTGAAGCTGTTCGGTATTCTCATCCCAGTCTTCGTTTTGATGTTCAACAGAGATGGATTTTACATTAGAAAATGAAACACCCAGAAAGCCTTCGATCTTTGCATCAGGTACAAAGTCGCCACCGGAAAATATTCCCGACAAGCCCTCTGCACTTTTACCGGAAGCCGAAGCGCCGTAAACGATTCCCCACGAACGGCCGAGGATATTGTCGAGGTTGTTTACATTCATGCCTATTGATGCATCGGTAACGTTCAGATTTATGTTGCTCCCTTTGTAGAGTACGGAGCTCTGCCCGGTGGCCGACTGTGTAAAGCCCAACTGCGCCTGGGCTTCGTAGCTGCAGAGCCAAAGGAATACGCTTAAGTAAATGATCACTTTTTTCATTGCTGGAACCGGTTTTGAGAGATTTAAAAAACTAAGCTGGAAGTAATACCTTGGGTAAGTAAAGACGTATAGTGCCATTTGGTTTTACAACAAAAGTTGCATCACTCGCAAGAACTTTTTTACCGTTATAGGTAAAGTTGACACTACCCTCAGTATTTATTGCGATGATAGTTCCAACCCCTTCCATGTAAAACTCGAAATAGGGAAAAGCAGTATAAAAAGAAATTTCCCCATTTATTTCGCCGTTGTTTATTGGCAGGTCTTCCTTGCGTTTTTGGGCATCATTGGCCTCCAGTAAGGTGATGCCCATTCCGGGCTTTAGCTTGATCGTATATTTTACAGTAATATTAGCCATAACTAATTTTTAATGTCGCACTAAAGTAAACGTTTACAGCAATTTACAAAAGGGTGTTTTCACCCTATTTCCACGGCCGTGTGTTCATAACTAGCGGTTGTTATTAAATCTAAAACCGGCATCTTAACCCCTGACTAGCTTAAGAGTCTTCCGTCAGGGCGACTTAAATCAAACCAATAAAACGAAAGTCTCCAACTGGCAAGACTGAAATCGGCATATTGACCATGCTGAGTTCTGCAATTTCCAACCCATGCTCGACTTCCCCCACATAATTCGGGGCGCTGGCCTTGTCCCTTTCTGCGGAGCGATTGAAGAGGGACGCGGCTTTTCCCTGCCCGTCCGGTCAGGCGGGTTTTGTTACTTTTCTGCCGTCTATCCCGATGCCTATCGGGACCAAGACAAAAGAAAAGTAAATGGAAATAGAGATGTTATTGTTGAGAATGGTTCATCGCTGATCGGGGCAAAATGTGGATATCCTTATTTGCACCGCCCGTCCCCACCATCGTACCTTTGTCCCGAATTTGATATTTTTTATCATCCGCCATAGTTCGGCAATACGCAGAACGAAGGAGGATTTAAACCTTAAATACTATTAACTATGAAACAAAGAAGCCTTAGCTGTCCCTTAAGCCAAAGCTCCCCTCTTTTTTCCAAAGAGGGGTGGATCGCTCAAACAGATGAGCTTCCAATAAAAAGAGCGAGACGGGGTGATTAGTGCCCTGCGCTGGCCAATCGCTGAGTAACGCTACTAAGCTCAATTACAAAATCTCAGCTGTCATGCCAGCCCGACTGAACAGGCGGGGATTAGACACGGCTCACCATGACATATCTCCATTCAACTTAATTAACTAAATCAACCTATTTAACTACACAACCTCTGGTCAACTTATTCAACTAAATCAACCTAATCAACTAACATTATGAAGCATAACCCAAAGGCAACCGCCTACGACCTCTATTTCAAAACAAACCTCACACAAACACAGATAGCAGAACGCGCGGGCGTCAGCACCCGCACCCTCTACGACTGGATGAAGCAAGGCAACTGGAAGACCCTCAAGGCCAACTCCCGCATCATGCCCGCGCAGATAGTCGATGATATTTACAACCACATCTCCCACCTCAACTGGAAGATCAAGACCCGCGACTTTGAAGACCGCTACCCATCTAAAGAAGAAGCCGAGACCCTCCGCAAACTCGTACTCTCTATACCCAAGGTCAAGATGAATGTCTCCAAAGGCGAAAGCGCCCAGGCAATGATCAACTTCGTCAGCTGGCTGCAAACCCGCAACAACGACGCAGCTATTTATATATCCGACTACATCGACGAATACCTCCACGCCGGGCGCGAAAAAGGTCTCGAGCCCTACGAATTCGAATACGACGCCGACCAATACTACAACCCCGAAGACTTCCCCTGGCGAAAAGAACACACCTTCGAACAACGCACCAGCGACGAAATAATTAACCCGTCTTTGCGAGGAGCCAGCCAAGCCCCTGAGCAAAGCGCGACGAAGCAACCTCGTCAAAACACCGATCAAGAGGCCCGGCCCAACGAAGCAGAGTCAACACAAAACACGTCATTGCGAGGAGCCAGCCAAGCCCCTGAACAGAGCGCGACGTGGCAACCTCGTCAAAACACCGATCAAGAAACCCGGCCCAACGAAGCAGAGTCAACACAAAACACGTCCTTCCAAGGAACCAGCCAAGCCCCTGAGCAAAGCGCGACGAAGCAACCTCGTCAAAACACCGATCAAGAGGCCCAACCGGAAGCACCGGACGATCAGCAAAAACCAGAACCAGACCAGAACCAAACAAGAAGTAAATCAGAAGTTCCTTCCACATCAACAAACCCCACCAAACGCCCTGACAATCAAGCCCCCGAACTCAAAAAACTCCCTGACCCAACTTCCGGAAACAAAAAACGCAAAAAAGAAGAAGAACCCCTTGATCCCAACGACCCCGACTTCGTCCAAAAAGTATTCGCCTCTTGGCAAAAGGAAATAGACAAAAACAAGCGGCGCAGGCAATGATATGTGGGCAGGCTTTTAAAAGCCGGGAAACCAGCTATGTGATCAGGCTTTGTCGTCGATACGTTCCTCCAGGTGCACGGTAATGACATCTCCCGCTTCCTTACCAATAGCTTTGCGCAGTGCCGCTTTGATGGGCAGCTTGTGGGTACCATCGCCCATGGCCATGAACGAACTTTCGAAAGGCTCCGCGTCCACAGTGCCCCGCACTTTTACCAAGCCCCGCGTGCCAAAGAACTTTACCGAGGCAGGCCAGCATACGTAGGTCCAGCCGCCTTTGGCAGGGCTCTTTTGCAGCGTAGCTTTGAATCGTTTATCAATTGCAGCCATATCATGATGTTACACTATAAATATAGAAAAAATACAAACTACCTGTAACCGGCCTCCCATTGTGGGCCAATTTTTATAGCTTAGTTTTTAAACACAGTTTCCTATGCGTTGGAACGGACGAGAAAGCAGTAATGTGGACGATGCCCGCGGCGGCGGCTTCGGTGGCGGCAAGCTGGTGGGCGGTGGCCTGGGCGCCCTGGTCATCGGCCTCATAGTGTACCTGCTGGGCGGCGACCCAAGCCAGGTGCTGCAGCAGGCCGATGTGCCCCAGCAAAAGACCACACAACAAACACAGGCCGAGGACGTGCTGCTCAGCCACACCAAACAGGTGCTGGCCTATACCGAGGACGTATGGGACAGCATCTTCACCGCCAGGGGAATGACTTACAGCAAGCCGGGCCTGGAGGTCTTCGACTATGCGACGGAATCGGCATGCGGGCAGGCAGGCTCGGCATCCGGCCCCTTCTACTGTCCGCTGGATAGGAAAGTATATATGGACCTCTGCTTCTTCAAAGAGATGGATGAGCGCTTCCACGTGCCCGGCGATTTTCCGCTGGCCTATGTGATCGCGCACGAGGTGGGACATCATGTGCAGAACCTGCTGGGCACATCGGAGAAAGTACACGACTACATGCAGCATTCGGGCAAGGCGGAAGCCAACAAAGCTTCGGTGAAGCTGGAGCTGCAGGCCGACTTCTATGCAGGGGTATGGGCATACCATGCCAACCGTATGTACCACATACTGGACCCCGGCGATATAGAAGAGGCCCTGAATGCAGCCGCCGCCGTGGGCGACGACAGGCTGCAGAAGGAGAGCAAGGGCTATTTGGTGCCCGATGCCTTTACGCACGGTACATCGGCCCAGCGCATGTATTGGTTCAAAAAAGGCTTTGAGACAGGCGACATAACACAGGGCAACACCTTTGGCAAAGACGAAGACCTTTAGTGCCTGCTAACGAACAGCACAATAACAGCCATTAAATTTGCAATAAAACAAGCACCATGGAAAAAGATTACAGCAGTATCAGTCCCTCGGCAAAGTCCTTACTTATCATTAAAGGGCTCACCAATATACCCTACGCCAAAGAAGCCGCAGCATTGATGCCGCAGCGCAGCGACAGCGTGCTCGACACTACATCGAGAGACTTATCCTTTTGGGGCAGGGTCGCCCATTTCGAGATACGCTACTGGAGCATCGACCAGTTGCTGGCCGGCACAGGCATCACCAATATCCTGGAGCTGTCATCGGGCTACTCCTTCCGCGGTCTCGATATGGCCACGCGCGAAAAAGTACACTACATAGACACCGACCTGCCGGAAGTAATAGCACTGAAGCAGGAGTTCAACAACTCACTGCAGCAAGGCGAACTGAAAGGCAAGCTGGAACTGCTGCCCCTGAATGCCCTGGATGAAGAGGCATTTGAAGCCGCAGTAAACAGGTTCGGCGAAGGGCCCGTCGCCATCGTGAATGAGGGCCTGTTAATGTACCTGAACAAAGAAGAGAAGCAAAGGCTCTGCGGCTACATACACAAAGCCCTGAAGCGACACGGCGGCTACTGGATAACAGCGGATGTGTACGTGCGCCGCCCGGAATTCAACGCCGAACTAATGCGGAACGAAAGGGAAAAACAGTTCTTCGAACAGCACCATGTAGAGGAGAACAAGTTTGGAAGCTTCGAAGAGGCGAAAGCGTTTTTTGAGCAGATGGGCTTTGAGATAGTGAAGGAAGCGGAGATGGAACCGGGTAAGATCACAGCCTTATCTAAGCTGCTGGAAAATGCCACTCCCGAAATGATAGAAAGGATGAAAGCGGCCGGAAAAATGCAGGCCACATGGATGCTGAAGGCCGTTTGATTACGCGGCTTTTAACAAGACTTTTAAACACTTATAACCAATAGTAAACCAATGCGCTTATGGACCATATAAACCCTCGAACCAGCCGATGGCATCATAATTGTTTCCACGCCCGTAGAAAAGAACGGAACAATGAAACGGGCGACAATTACAATGATAGCATGGATCACCGGGTTAATGTCACTGCAAACCTATACGGCCGATGCACGCATACCTGCAGCGCAGAAAATGAGCATCGCAAAATATATACATGAAGACTACCCCATCCAACTCACCAACCCGGAAAAAAAGTTGCGTAAGACCTTCTCACAGTTCGGCTATAACTTGTATGAGTTCCCCGTGCCCATCTTCCCGATCACCAAGTTCATCAAGCCCGATAAATTCGGTATGCAATCGTACGGATTGCCGAACCGAAGGATGGAGAAGAACGGATCGCTGTACACATTCAGAGGCGGTTTCATCGACTTTTCGCACATGCGTGCCGCTATAGACTGGACGGTATATATAAGCCTGATGCTGGTGGCCGATAAGGACAATATAGAACTGCCCCAGGAGGCCGGCAAACTGACATTACAGGTGAAGAACATCAACGGCCTCAGCGATGTGGACATTACCAATATGGCGCAGAAGATAGCCTTTGAACGGCTGATATGGCACGAGGTGGCCAGCTGGCACTATCATGCGCCCTACCACTTCATCAGCGAGCAGACCTCGACATTCACGCCAGAGGATAACTATTCCAATTTCTTAGGCACAGAGATAGGCAAGCGTGTGGCCCTTAGGATCATGAGGGATCACGAGAACCTTACCTACTCCCAAATAGCTACCGACGAAATACATAAGATGATCACCGAACTGCAACCCGTGAAATCGAAGAAAGAAAGCAAGCGCGCTTACGATATAGTGGACGTGAACAAACAGCGCAGGCTGCCTGCCGAGGCCCAGAACCACGACGTGTGGTATGACAGCAAGATCGTCTTCCACGACCAGCGCTATATCTTTAAGCGCAACCTGGGCATAGGCCCCGAAATAAAGCCATGGCTGGTGCCTGATCCTCAGAAACTGGGCTACGCAGGTACACCCAAGCCGATGGTATTTGAAGTACCCTATGTCGCCAGCACAGGTAAGTCCTACTACGACTACTATGTGTTCACTATCACCCCTGACAGCAATATGTTTTACAGCTATAAAAAGCATAAGGCCCTGCATCCTCCTTTCCAGACCTTCACTACCAACAACTTCGCGGGTATAGTAGATCATATCCGTAAGCAGATGGAAGTGGTATTATTGCCCGGCTTCGACAAGCGCAATGGCGAAGACCCGACGGTCTATTATACGGACGCTAAAAAGGTATTTTTAAAATAGCTAGGGTCCGAAGGTCGTATCGAGGAACCGTCCGAAATCCGGCTTCCTGTTTACGTAACTGCTGATGTGATGGATGCGATGTGTGCCGTGCCTGATATCAGGGCTGGTAAAGTCGATCGGCCGGTACTGCAATGCGGCGTCAATGCGCCGGAGCACACGACCCGTACGTCGTATCTCGGATGGGTTACAGCCCAGGGACGTGGAATAATATAGCCGGGAGAAGAGAAGACGCGCAGACTTGGTCGTAGCGTAGTCGTATTTGTTATAGCCTACGATCAGCCTTTTGTAATGGCGATAGTCGCCGGGCGAAACGGTTTGATCGATGCAGCGAAAAACCCGTTTACCGGCGATGGCCGGGGCCAACACAGCAAGTGTAACCGACGATTGGGAGGGCGCAGGCAATTGCTTCCACGCTTTAGTGAACGGAAAGTGACGGCCTTCAAGGGTATTAAAGAGCAGGCGGGTGCCTACACAGGCGCCAAGGCTATGGGTAACGATATAGAGATCTGTGTTATTGACCAGTGTAAAGAGCTTGCGTAGCGTCATGGCAGCATAGGGCGCGGACAGGTTAGCACGCCTCCATATCCTGAACACGTGGCCGGGCTTTTCGGTGGTGGCTTTGAGACCATCCCAATACACCTCCAGCCACGCCACATCTTGTCCGGCAAGACGTTGGCGTATCGCTGTTTCAAGTGTGTCGTAAGGCAGCTCAGCATACTCATTGAAGCCATGGATAAGGACAATGAGCTTCTTTGCATGGGCCAACTGTGTGTTAACCGATTCTGCGCAGTCACGGATGAGCCTGTCCTGCAGCTGAAGAAAACTGTCGACGCCATACTGGCTGCGCAGGCGCTGGAATGCGGCAGGGTTATATTTGAGGTAGTAGGCCCGAAGGTCGGCGTATTCGGGGTTCTTCCGGCTCGTGTCCGGGAACTTTGCTTTTTCGATAGAATCTTCCGGTGGGTAAACGTTGCCATGCCTGTCGATGTAGATGCGGGTTATGCTCTTCTTTGGATGAGGGCGGAATATGATGTAATTATCCTGGGTAAAGGCAATAAGCGGACAAGCCAGGATGAGGACGACAAGCAACAGTTTTGGTGTAAGAAGGGCCATTAACTACAAGATATAAAAGCTGTGCTAAAAAGGTAAAGGCACCCGGGAGGATGCCTTTACAGAATCTTATGGAGAAACGTCTTACCTCATGCAAAGCTTAAGTGCACGGTGGTGAGCGCGGTCGATATCGGCTTTATGCACCTGCATGTGCAGCTCCTTATGTGCTACTTTACCGCCGTCGAAATTCACTTTCACATCGTCAATATGATATTTGTAATTAAGAGTGGCGTTGTAATCGCTGAGACCCGTGTTAGTAACGCCCTGCATGTAATTGTAGTCATCATTGTCAAAGAGAACCAGCGACCATTCAGAGCCACCCCAATTGCCGGTAACACCCATGATGTCTTTTATGCATTTGGGATCATAGCACCTTTGAGAAGGGTTATATGCGACCTTGAGAATGCCTTCCATATCATTGCGGCTGATGACCGGCATGCCGTTACAAGTGCTCATTGAAGGGCCAATTTCGTTCCAGGCATAGGGTTCGATCCATGCGAGGCCGTCCTGGTAGAAAGCGATATCGGGTTTGAACCTATTCACACATTCGCTTTGCTGGGCAACAGCCTGCTGTACCAGCACTAAAGAAAGAAGAACAGTTAAGACTTTTTTCATGTTATACATGTTTAATGAAGATGAGCACTAATAGGATGCGAAAAAACAATTTTTTTTGAAGAAATAATAATTTATTGGCTTATTTCTTTATGACAAAACACCCTCATTACGTGGCTATTATGAGGCTGCTGTAAAGAAATTTTATCTTTGGGCTATTAAAACTGTATCATGGAAAGCAGGAAACCATCAGCAATGTCGGGCTTTGTAAAAATGAGGTGCCCTAACTGCCACAAGGGGCGGGTATTTGCCAACAAGAGCATCTTTCCCTTGGGTAAGTGCCTGGCTATGGTGGATCAATGTGAGGAATGCGGCTACAAGATGAAGCATGAGAGCAACAACGGAGGCGGTATCAATTATGCACTTACCGTGATCGTGCTATTTCTGAACCTGGTGTGGTACTGGCCCATCTTTGGAATAACCTATAAAGACTACAGCATATATTACTTTTTACTGACAAGCACAGGAGTTGCAATAATCCTACAGCCGTGGCTAATGCGTTATTCGCGTATCATCTACCTGTACCTGTTTGCGGGTTTTGGCGGGGGCAAATAGGCGCTGGTATCAAATTTATACGGTAAACGGAAATACCGTATCATGCCTAAGTATCGTGTAACCTTCGAGGATAAGAAAATGGTAAACCTGGAGCCAATAGCTGATAACCGGGACATAGCCAGCGACGCGCATGAAGAGCGCACCGGCAGCATACTTACCGCCACATTTGAAGCAGCAAATGAACAAGAGGCACAGGAAAAAGCCAGGAAGTTGGAGACCGAGCTAAAGACCGGTATGACTAAGGAACAACTGGAAAGGCGTGAGCGAAACAGTCCACAATAAAAACCGGAACAAATGAAAAAGACAGGAATCATTATAGCCCTCGTTATGTTATTGACCAGCTGCGGGGCAAGGAACGAGCATAGAGCCGAGGATCAGCCAGCCTCTATGATCAACAACAGCACGGACACGTTCAAAACAGACTCAGAAAGCGCCACTAATGGGCCCGACAACGCACCGCCGCATGCTGTAGACAGCAGTCAAGCCCGCCAGGCCTCACAGAGATAAGGGACAGTTAGCATTACCGTAACAATTGTCACCAACCATGTAATGGTAAAAGCAATAGCTTTACAGCCAAACCATGGAACATGTTCGCAATTCGACATCCTGTATTGCTTGAGGGACGACGGGTAAAGCTGATGCCGCTGGACAATAGTCATTTTGCGGAGTTACTGGAAGTGGGCAGCAACCCAGAGATCTGGAAAAATATGTCGATAAGAGGGTATGAGAAAGACACCCTGTTGACACACCTGAAGAGCGCTGTGCTGCGCCGCAGTAACGGTGAGATCTATCCCTTTACTGTTATAGACAAACAAAACGGCAAGATAATTGGCAGTACATTCCTTCATAACTTGTTTCCCGAGCATAGAAAGCTGGAAATAGGTTGGACGTGGTATGACCCCGAATACTGGGGATTGGGATATAACACCGAATGCAAATTGCTATTGCTTAGCTATTGTTTTGAGAAACTCAAAACCGTGAGGGTGCAGTTTCAGACTGATGAGCAAAATGCGCGCAGCCGGGCGGCTATACAAAAGGTGGGCGCTAAGTTTGAGGGCATATTGCGCAAAGAGCGTATTAAGGCAGATGGGACGCCGAGAAATACCGTTATGTTCAGCATCATTGACGAGGAATGGAAAGAGGTGAAAGCCATGTTAACAGAAAAAGTAAAAGAAGCTGGCAAGCAACCTAGTTAATGTGCAAAAAATATTCGAAAGAAAAGGCTGCCTAAGGCAGCCTTTTTCACTTATTAGTTGTCTGTTCCCTGTTTGGGCTTTTTATCGTCACCCAGCATCTCCATCAGTTTGAGTCCTAAAAGGCCGTTCATCGATCCGTCTGTACCGTTAGCGCCATTGATGATGATATCGGGAATTATTTTGATCTCGTTCTTGCCGATCTCTTCGGTGATCTTGTAGCGTGTAAAGTTATCTCCACCCATCGCCTTAACCTGCAGCTCATAAGCTTCGGCAGTTGACTTACCTATGGCTAGTATTTTTTCAGCCTCGGCCGTACCGGTTTTTGAAATCTTTTCCGCCTCTGCAGATGCGTTGAGTTTAGTCGCATCAGCCTGTGCGGCGGCACGCTGTCTTGTCGCTTCAGCTTCGGCGTTGGCCCGCATCTTTGTCGCTTCTGCTTCAGCATTTACTGCAAGCTTGAGGCTTGTTGCATCACCTTCAGCCTTCTTCACGGCCGCATCAGCAGTGCGCTGCGATATTTCGACACTTTGCTGTGCTTTTACGATCTCCTTTTGCATATCTGCAATGGCGGTCTCGCGCTCGACGCCCTGGCGTTTTTCCTGCGCCATGCGTTGTGTTTCGTAGGTCTTCTCCTCTTCCTGCGCGATCTTACGATCTGTCAGCGTTTTCATAAGCGCTTCAGGGGGCACAATATCACCGATCAAAGTATCGACGGCATTCACGTTATACTCATCGAGCACTGCACGGATGTGCTCCTTAGCCGCTTCCTGCCGCTCCTTACGAGTAATAAGGAAAGATATTACATCGCTATCCTGCGCCGAGTTACGGAAATAGTTACCAATAGTAGGCTCCAAAACCTGCGAAACAAGATTGGTCATGCTACCGAAACGGGCGATCACTTTCGGGGCTTCATTTGCAGGGATGTGGATGATCTGTGCTACGTCGAGGTTGAAAGGGAAACCGTCCTTGGAACGCACAGTGATAGTGCTCAAGTTCTTATCGAGATTATGCGATTCGCTACGCGCATTTGCCCAGTTCAACACAAGGTTGGTAGTTGGCACCAACTCTACCTTCATAGTGTATTTGTTGATAGGGTACTTGCCCGGTCCTAGTGGCTCCATCCAAACACCACGAAAGCCACGCGATACGATGTTACCGTGTTTGAATGTGTCGCCGGTAACGTCTTTACCGTCCTCGCCAATGTAGCTGATAACCACACCAACATGACCTATAGGCACGTCGGTCATGGGCGTCTCCTCGATCTGCACGGCCCAAGGGTTGATGTAGTAGGAACCGGCAAGTATTACGTGGGGCTGGAGACCGCGGCAACCGCCGTTGTTCAGAAATGTATCGATGTCCTGAAAGTTATTGTGGGCTTCGACCATTTTACCGGCAATCTGCCCAGTGGGTATAGGATCACCATCGAGTGTGGTGACGATGCCGACCATATTCTCGCTGATGATGAGCTGGTCGGTAACGAGGACGTCGAACAGGTAGGTATTGATACGATAGGAACCTGCCGTTATATACGCTGTTTGCCGACCGCGTTGTCCACCATTCTCCAGAAATTTTTCCGCATCCTGATAGTTGTCGCAATCAACTTTGCGCGCAAGAATGCGGCCGGTTGGGATCTCTGCACCGTCCTTGGCTAGCAGCAGACCGATCTTACCCTCAGGTATTACAGTAAAGGGAATCATGCTCACACTATACTGCCAGGGAAACATAAACCAATAGAGACCCGGGGCAAGTGTTTTGGCCTGGAAGCCTGCCTCGCCCCTGGTGGCGATGATGCGACCATCGGGCAAGGCGCGGTGGGCACCGTAAAGAACGAACTTTTTAGTGACAAGGCCGAGCCTGTTTTCGGGCACTATCACCATACCGAAAATGACGCGTAGAATGAGCTTGTACAGCACAATGGCAAGTACAAGCACAATGATCCAGCCGTAGCTGAGCAGGAAATTTGAGATGTTCATAAATTATGATTTTGGTGTGTGAAAACTAAATTGTTCCATGTTCCGGGCATGCGTATGCCCGGGAGTCAATCACGATGTTGAATCGATAGCTAAATAAAGCACGGTGGATGTACCATCTTGTGATGGTTAACCATATTCTCAGCTATATAAAACTGCTGAGAATGTACAGCGGCATCAGCCTCTGAGCAGTTGAAGGAAGTGAGGTTCATAAGTCTTCCTGTGATGTAAGTTCCCATTTGGGATGAACGATTTGACGATGTAAAATTATAACAAATTCAGATTATCAAGCAAGTTTATCTGAAAACCAACGATTTATGCTGTGAAATTCGCGAATCGTAGGGGAAAAACTATCTTTGAGCGGTATTATTGAGAAGAACATGGCCGACAATAACCGGTATAATTTAAGGGGCGTTTCAGCGCAGAAAGAGGACGTACACAAAGCGATAGCTAAACTGGATAAAGGCTTATATCCAAATGCATTTTGCAAGATATACCCCGACTACTGGGGCAATGATGATGCATGGTGCAACCTGCTGCATGCCGACGGGGCAGGAACCAAATCGATACTGGCATACCTGTACTGGAAAGAAACGGGTGACCTGAGCGTGTGGAAGGGAATAGCCATAGACAGCATAGTAATGAACACGGATGACCTGCTGTGCGTAGGCGCGGTAGGACCTTACACCTATTCATCAACAATAGGACGTAATAAACAGTTGATACCGGGCGAGGTAATATCTGAGATCATCAACGGAACACAATCTTATTTCGACAGGCTGAAAGGATATGGGATAGATGTGCACCTGATGGGTGGCGAAACAGCCGATGTAGGCGACGTGGTGCGTACAGTAATAGTGGACGGCACAATGGGATGCAGGATGCGCAGGGACAAACTGGTGACCACCGAGCAGATGGTACCGGGCGATGTGGTAGTATCGCTGGCCAGCTACGGCCAGGCCAGCTACGAAGATGAATATAACAGCGGCATGGGCAGCAACGGACTAACCAGCGCCAGGCATGAAATGCTGCACAAGGAATACGCCGCGAAGTATCCCGAAAGTGTGGACCCGAACCTGCCCGAAGAGGTGGTATATAACGGTGCATACAGGCTCACGGACACAACAGAAACGCCGCTGAATGTGGGGAAAATGCTGCTCTCCCCCACCCGTACTTATGCCCCGGTGGTGCTGAAAGTGCTGGAGGAATATTTTGCTAAAATACACGGCATTATACACTGTAGTGGCGGCGGGCAGAGCAAATGCCTGCACTACCTGCCGACAGCCCTAAGAGTGGTTAAGAATAATTTATTGCCCATTCCGCCGTTATTTAGAATGATACAAGAATCGGCGGGAACGGACTGGAAGGAAATGTACCAGGTGTTTAACATGGGGCAGCGGCTGGAAATATTTACTGACAAGGAAACTGCAGAGGGAATAGTGGCCATCTCGCAAAGCTTTGGCATTGAGGCACAGGTATCAGGATATGTGGAAAAGGCTGAGCGTAAGGAAGTTGTAATTGAAAGTAAATACGGTAATTTTACGTATTGTTAAAATTTGGCACTATTTGTGTTGTAAAAAAGAAA
Organism: Bacteroidota bacterium; assembly: GCA_018267915.1. Taxonomy (GTDB): domain Bacteria; phylum Bacteroidota; class Bacteroidia; order Chitinophagales; family Chitinophagaceae; genus MKUN01. The sequence goes on from JAFDXN010000033.1 coordinate 24,003, forward strand.
ATCTCAAAAAAACCAACGATAATCAATTGTCTATGAACTTAAAAGCTTTATTCCTCAGCACCGCGGTGCTGGCTATTGCGACGAACAGCCGGGCGCAGGATAAGATCTACAAGAAGAACGGTGATGTGATAGACGGCAAGGTGAAATCGGTAAATGAAAGAACCATCATCTTTAAAAGGTCTGACAATGCAAAGGGCCCCGACTATACAATCAGCAAGAACGAGCTGGAGAAGGTAGAGTATGAAAACGGGACAGAGGACATGTTTGAACAGCGCGGCAGGCGCTCATCGCGCAACGATGAGGACGATGACATGGATGACCGCGAGATAAGGCACAATGACCGTGACCACGGCCGCGAGCATGGCGAAAAGCGCAAGAAACAAAAGATAAAGTATGGTGACAACCTGGTAACCTTTGCACCGGCTAATGTGACTGAAAACGGTTTTGGCATTGGAATGAGCTATGAGCATGCCTTCGGAAAGAAAGGCATCGTGGCGCTGTACTTCCCTGTTTCAGTAAGTTTTGGCGATGTAAACGGCGATCCGTCATACCCCGGGTATAACAGTGGCAACGGCACCTTTAGCAGGACGTACACCAACGTATCTTTCATGATAGGGCCGAAGATATACCCCACCGGCTGCCGGGGTAAGGTGCGCTATGCACTGGCACCCGTGCTGACACTTGTAACCGGTCAACGCCCGGCCGAATCAATGGACAATTACTATTATGCTTATTACAACAATTATAACTACCCTTATTATAACGGAAATTACTATAACGGCAATGTTGAAAACTTCCAGTTTGGGGGTATGCTCATCAACTCACTGAACATGAACCCCAGCAAGCACCTGTATATAGGTCTTGAACTTGGCTGGGGCTTTACCTGGATTAACCGGCTGGCCAATATAGACCAGAACACCCGTATGACCGCCCAATTTGCCTTCAGGCTTGGTTACAGGTTCTAAGAACTACAGACAATCAAAAAAGGCTCCTCAAACGAGGAGTCTTTTTATTTAATACAGTGGATTAGCCCGTAGTGTAAATACGGAATGTATCCTGAAGGTGGTATTGGGCGGAGGTACATTATTGAAATGCCCCAGTAGTCTTATATTGATCATATCGGCGAGAAAATAGTTTTTAAGGTCCGCATCGGAACAAGCGAGCGAAATCGAGTCGACCCCCTTCGGTATTCCATTTATGGAGGCGACCTGTATCTCAGGCAAGCCAGGCGCCGACAAGTAGGCATCCATAGAGCTTATGAAATTGAAATTTGTGCCGGGGGGCTGGATTATACGGATGCCCAGGGTGCTGAGTTTGACATCAACGATCTTGGAACCGGACGTATGGTATTTGGCAAGGTTTTCAGCGGAGTTAGTCTGTACGGCTATGGGTGGCAATGCTATATCGAGACCTGGACCTACCGGCACGTCGAATGTGTCGATATAATCGGGAACCGTGAGATCGTAATCGTATGGGATGTGCGCGGTTATCGTGGCCAGGTTCTTTATCTTTCTACAAGCCGTAAGGCCTACGCAAAGTATTATCAATAAACAAACAACACGTTTCATTTCAACACAGTTTGGTTAACGATAAACATTAAAAACGGTGCCATACCACGGATGACTTAAGGTGCTGTATGGTAAAATATAGCTAAATTTGCAGCCTTTTATGCCAGGGAGCAAAACTGTAGCATTTCATACACTGGGCTGTAAGCTGAACTACTCGGAGACATCTACACTGGGCCGGATGCTGGAGGCTGAAGGCTTCGTGAAGCGCGACTTTGAGGAGGCTGCAGATGTGTATGTGATCAATACCTGCTCGGTGACCGAAAATGCCGACAAAGAGTGCCGGCAGATAGTGCGCAGGATACAAAGGCGCTCGCCTGAAGCTACCGTGGTGGTGACAGGCTGCTATGCGCAACTGAAGCCGGAAGAAATAGCGAACATAGATGGCGTGGACCTGGTGCTGGGAGCGGCGGAGAAATTCAACCTGGCCAAACACCTGCAGGACTTTACCAAGGGGGACAGTGCCAAAATATGCTCATGTGAGATAGAGGAGGTTGAAGGATTCAATAGCTCCTACTCGATCAATGACCGGACGCGAACCTTCTTAAAAGTGCAGGATGGCTGCGACTATAACTGCGCTTTTTGCACCATACCCCTGGCGAGAGGACACAGCCGCAGTGACAGCATAACAGGTGTGCTGGAAAATGTGAAGGAACTGGCGGCCAACGGAACGAAAGAGATAGTGCTAACGGGCATCAACCTGGGCGATTTCGGCAAGGGTGACAACGGCGGAAAGAAAAGAGAAGAATCGTTTTACGAGCTGGTGCAAGCCCTCGAGCGTACAGAAGGAATAGAGCGCTACAGGATATCCTCGATAGAGCCAAACCTGCTGAGTAATGAGATCATAGAGTTTGTGGCGCAATCGAAGAAATTCATGCCGCACTTTCATATTCCGCTACAAAGCGGCAGCAACAAAATACTGGGACTGATGCGCAGGCGTTACCGAAGGGAACTTTATGCCGAAAGGGTAGCAAAAATAAAAGAGTTGATGCCGCACTGCTGCATTGGTGTAGATGTGATCGTCGGTTTTCCTTCGGAAAGCGATGAAGACTTTAAAGAGACTTTTAATTTCCTGCATGGGCTGGACATATCTTACCTGCATGTATTCACCTACTCGGAAAGGGCAAACACCGATGCGCTGGAGATAAAACCAGTAGTGCCGGTGAATGTGCGGCATGAGCGAAATAAAGCACTACGCAATCTGTCATATCAAAAGATGCAATATTTTGCGGAGCTGCATAGGGGCCAGACGCGAAAAGTGCTATTTGAAAGTGCCGAAAAAAATGGCCTCCTAGAGGGATACACCGACAACTACATCAAAGTGCAGGCGGCGTACAATGAGGCGTATGTAAATAATATTGTTGAGTGGACGATTTAAGCAGCGCTTTTATTATTTTTCGATTATCTTTGCCCACCTCAAAAGGGTTTCGTAGCTCAGTTGGTAGAGCAGCTGACTCTTAATCAGCGGGTCTAGGGTTCGAGTCCCTACGGAACCACGGAAATGAAAAGGCTTGCCAATTGCAAGCCTTTTTTGTTTCAATATTTTCTAAGGTCGTTCCTCCAAAATATTACTTCTTGGGCGGTAGCAGCACTTCATCTACCACGTAGATGAGCCCGTTTGATGCTGGAATCACTGTAAGGACATTCGCTGAACCGTTAATTTTTATCTTTCCGTCGGCTTTGGTGATCTTCACGCTTTGTGAATTGACCTGACCGAGCACCTGGCCATCCTGAAGCATGTCTTCTTTGTAGATACCTACGGATACATGGTATTGCAGAATGTCAGCCAACTTCTCTTTATTCTCAGGTTTCATCAAGTCTTCCACTGTGCCTTTAGGTAACTTATCAAACGCCGCATTGGTAGGTGCAAACACGGTGAAGGGACCAGATTTTTTTAGCACGTCAACCAAGTCAGCTTGCTTCAATGCATCAACCAAGGTGGTGTGATCTTTACTGCCAAGGGCTACCTGGACCACGTCTTTCTGCGATACATCGTCACTGACGCCAGAGGGTGCCGATGGCGGGCTTTGCGCTTCAACAGTGGCAGTAGCTGTTTCTTTCTTAGAATTATCTTCCGCATTGCAGGAGCAAATCAATGACAGCAGGCATACCGCCGCTGATAAGGATAAAATTTTCATTTTGTTCAAAATTTATTTGTTGAGAGATAAATCATGATGTAAAACTAGCTGCTCAACAACTTAAAAAATATGACAATAGTCATAAAAAGGATAAGAATGTCCTTTATCCCAGAGCATGAGCTTTTCTTCTCCGAATCTCTTTATTCGCCAGATACAGCTCCCTTGTGGTTTGCCCTGCTACCGATGTATTTTCCTCTGCACGGCGCATTAAGTATGGTATCACATCGCGCACGGGGCCATAGGGCAAATATTTAGAAACATTGTAGCCGTCATTGGCAAGATTGAAAGAAATATTGTCGCTCATGCCATATAGTTGGGAGAAGTAAACGCCCGGTGTACCTGGTGAGATGTTGTGCTGCAGCATATAATTCGCGGCGTCCAGGCAGCTCTTTTCATTGTGGGTACCAATAAAAACGGCAAGCTTGTCCAGGTTTTCTAGACAAAAGATTGTGGCCAGGTCAAAATCCCGGTCCGTACTTTCTTTATCAATTTGTATCGGGTCGGGATATCCCAGTTTCTTTGCCCTATCCCTTTCCTTCTCTATATATGCACCCCGGACCAGCTTCGCACCAAGCATATATCCTTTAGCGGCAGCTTTTGCCACACTTTCTTTTAAGAAAGGTAATGTGCCATGACTGTACAATTGATAGGTATTGAAAACGATAACCTTTTTGCGGTTATATTTTTCCATCATTGTTTCCACGAGAAGGTTACAGGGTTCCTGTATCCAGGTTTCTTCGGCGTCGATAAGCACCATAACATTATTGCCAGCGGCTGCCGCGCACACTTCGTCCAGGCGTAACCGGGCATTTTGCCATTCTGTCTCTTCTTTTTGACTAAGCAAGCCGCCTGCGTGCATTTTTTCTAGAAGCCCAAACCTTACAAGGCTCGTAATTTTGAGACTTATAAAGGGTATGTGTTTTTGAGATGCCGCATACCTGATAGCTTTAATAAATTCTGTTACCGCAAGATCAAAGTCCTCCTCCCGGTCCTTTCTTTCGGCACCGTAGTCTAGTATGGTATCAACTTTGTACCTGCCCAGCAAACCCGAGGTCTCTGCGGTCTCCTCAAGTGTCTCTCCGCCGCAAAACTGTTTAAATATCGTCTTTTTTATTAGTAGCTTGATGGGTAAATGCATACCTAATGCCATTTGTGTCAGCGTTATTCCTGCACTTGTTAGCAAAGGAGACGCGATAAATGAAAACAGAAAGCGGGCCCGCCTGAGGTCTTGATCTGAACGATACCTGAAGGCAACCTCTGTATTGTCGAACTGAGGGATCATATATACTATCCTAAAAGAGGCAAAGGTCATTGTATCTGCCGCAGTGAATGATGACGAGGATCATCTTTATTTGTGAGCAAAGGCATAAAATTGGGATCTCATTAAAGATACTTTTGTCCTTAATTGAGATGGTCAACAGAATATTGACATTGTTGTTAATAGCTTTTTCGTGCTACAGCCTATGGGTGTACCTCTATTGCGACGAGAAAAGAATAGCTCCAGATGCCATAGCAAGTAGAGGATGGAAAATATGGCAAGAGAAGAACTGCCAGAGTTGCCACCAGGTGTATGGTCTTGGCGGATACATGGGCCCAGACCTCACGAATATTGCTGCATTAAGAACTGAGCAACATTTGCGGACCTTTATCAAATATGGCACAGGCAAGATGCCCAATTTTCAGTTATCGGATGATGAGGTGAATAATCTTGTAGCATGGTTGATATGGGTGAACAAAACAGGGAAGGCCAAAGTGCCAGCGAGTGCTGTGCACTGGACAGGAACATATAACATTGAAAGACAGGAATGAGCTTATTTTTCAGATACTATGTAGGGTGTACACTATTACTCCTTTTTGCTACGCTTGCTTTCGGAGTATTGTCATCGTTTGCTTTTCTCTATCCTGAATTGTACAACCATTACCTGCCCTTCTACCAATTACATCCCATGCATGTTTCTGCAGCATTGTTCTGGATAATTTCAGGTGCAACTGCTTGCATTATCTATTATATGCGGGAGGTCTTCGTACTGCAAAATGCGCCCGGAAAGGCTGTAAATGGGTTCATTTGTCTGTGGACGGGTACAATATTCGTAATATTCGGGTTTTACGCCTTGAAGAAATTTGGTGGCAGGGAGTATTGGGAGTTCCCTCCTTTTTTAAGTATTCCGTTGCTCGGTAGCTGGCTGCTGTTCATCGGCAACTATTTTATGTCGTGGAGGAAAGCCCGGGACAGGAAACCGCTTTATGTCCTGATGTGGTCTACGGGTGTTACGTTCTTTCTCATCACTTTCATAGAGCAGAACCTATGGCAAATACCATGGTTCAGGGAGTCGCTGTTGAGGGATATGACGGTACAGTGGAAGGCAAACGGATCGATGGTTGGGGCATGGAACCAAATGTTATATGGCACATCGCTGTACATTATGGTAAAGATAAGTGGAGATAAAAGTATTGCCGAAAATAAAAAAGTATTGTTTTTCTATTTCCTCAGCATAACGAACCTTATGTTCAACTGGGGGCATCACATTTACAACCTGCCTGTGAACAGCTGGGTAAGGCATGTGTCGTACATTATCAGTATGACGGAATGGATATTTCTTATCAGCATAATAAGGGGCTTCAAGGCAAAGCTTGAAGAAAGGCAGAAAATGAGACATCTTTTATCATATAAATTCCTCATTGCCTCGGAGTTCTGGTTATACGCCAATCTTGGGCTTGCCATTATGATGTCAATACCTGCCATTAACCGTTATACTCACGGTACACACATAACCGTGGCTCACGCAATGGGCAGCACCATAGGTATAAACACTATGATATTGCTGGCCGGCATAGGCTATATGCTGGGCGTGGACACGCTGACTGCTGAAAAGAAAAAAATAATTACCAGCGGTTACTATCTCACCCAGGTAAGTCTTGTCATTTTTTGGCTAAGTCTTATAGTTGCAGGCCTTATAAAAGGTTATAGAAACACTGTGCTGAACATGACCAATTTCCAAGAGATGATGGTACCTGTGTCGAAAATACTCAAGATATTCTCTATTGCAGGTATCGGTGTATTTGCTGGTCTCACGCCGGTAGTATGGGTATATATAAGGGCTATTGGGAACTTAACAACAACAACAACAACAAACAAATAAAGGACATTTTTGTCTTTTATTAAAAATGCTTTAACTTTACAGTGAAAATGGAACCTACAATACAAAAGCCGATCGAGAGAAGCAGAGCGTTGATACCGTTATCAAAAGACCATCACGATGGCCTGTTATTGTGCTGGAAAATACGAATGGGCCTTAAAAACGAAGTTACTGTTGAGCGTATTGCAGCCTACATCATTAATTTTTACAACATATATCTTAATGAACATTTCAGGCAGGAGGAAGAATACCTTTTTACATTGCTAACGGACACTGACGAATTAAAGGCGAAAGCTATAGAGCAGCATAAAACGATCCGGGATAAAATCGATGCATTACCGGAACTCAGCACGCAACAGTCACTCGAGCGCATAGCAAACGAACTTGAGGACCATATACGTTTTGAAGAGCGGATACTATTTGGGCATATTGAGAAAAATGCTGATCCGCAAATATTAACACACCTTGGAGATAAATTGATTGAACTAAGTAAAAAACATTGTGAGCATACCTGGCAGGATGAATTCTGGGTATATAAAAAATAGATTATGTTCTCGAAATCGTGCGAATACGCCATAAGGGCTGTCATATATATAGCATCAGAAAGCAAAAGCGGCAGGAAGCTAAGTATACAGGAAATACACGAGGCAATTGAAGCCCCCGAGCATTTCACGGCCAAAATATTGCAGATACTCAGCCGTAACAGGATATTAAGTTCGCAAAAGGGCGTACACGGTGGGTTCTATATCGATAAGATACAGGGTGAACTGAAGTTGATAAGCGTTGTGGAAGCGATTGATGGCAAAACGCTATTTACCGGCTGCGGACTGGGCTTGAAGCAATGCTCTGAAACTGAACCCTGCCCCATCCACGATAAATTTAAAGCCATACGAAACAACCTGAGAAAAATGCTGGAAGAAACCAGTATCGAAGACCTGGGGAAGAAACTGAAAAGTGGTAAAACAGTATTGAAAACCCTTCAATAGGGTATTTTTTTTATCTTAAAACAAGACAAAAATGTCTTTTATTCAGGATGCAGAGCATAAAAATGGCAGCGATAAGAAGATGTGGCTGAGTATAGCCTTGGTAAATCTTTCGATAGTAGCCGTACTGGGTATGATACTACGAAGTAAAATACTATTCAGTATCCCCTTTCTCGATTTTAAGTACACACTGCACGCGCATTCTCATTTTGCATTTGGCGGCTGGGTTAGCCTGGCATTGATGAGCCTGATGGTATATGAGATACTCCCCAAAAGCAGCTATACCAAACCGGTATATAAATGGTTGCTGGGTGGCATCCTGCTAAATGCAGCCGGCATGCTAGCAAGTTTCCTGGTGCAGGGTTATGCTTTCTTTTCTATCCTCTTTTCAACGCTTTTCATATTTATATCTTATGCGTTAGCGCTCGTTTTCATCCGCGACCTATACAGGGCCGGTATCAATAAGACGGTAAAACTATTATGCATCGGCGGCCTGTGTTATATGGTGCTATCCTCTGCCGGACCTTTTACACTTGCCTACCTTATTGCAAGCAAATCGGCAAACGCAGTGCTCTACAGCGATTCAATTTATACATATCTCCATCTTCAATACAACGGCTTTTTCACCCTGTCTGTCTTTGCCGTGTTTTTTAACAGGGTAGAAAACACCTTGACCCGGAAGGCATCAAGGTATGCAAGGATATTTGCCCGGACCCTAAATATGACCGTGCTGCCATCAATGTTCCTTTGCTATTTATGGCATTACCCTAACCTCGCATTCCGGATAGTGGCTTGCCTTGGCAGCACTTTGATGATATTAAGCCTGGTCTATTTCTTCAATTTTCTAGCGTCCTCAAGAACCAGCTATAAAAAAATGGAACCGCATACAAAAAGGATAATCGCGCTATCGTTCGTGGCGTTCAGCCTGAAGATGTTCTTCCAGTCGCTCACGATATCCAGGGCAGTTGGAGATCTTGTTTTCACCAACAGGCCGATAATAATAGGCTTCCTTCACCTGGTATTACTGGGCTTCATCTCCTTATACCTTCTTGGTCATTTTCAACTGGCCGGCCTGTTCCGCAACAAAAAGCTGGCAGCAGGGGCAAGCTACATTTTCGCAATATCGGTAGTCATAAACGAAATCATTTTGATGACACAGGGCCTGGGTATCATGCTGATGAAGAGCAGCAGTATATACCCTGTACTGCTTTGGCTTACGAGTATTTGCCTCTTTGCCGGCAGCACCTTACTGATAATCGCCAGGTACGCTCCCTGTAAAATGCACAAAACATTAAACAAGCACAAGGCCATGCCTATCGTAAATGCAATATTTTCTAACTCTAAATAAAAGGACATGAACACAAACATTTTTATCGACGTAACACAGTTAAAGCCAACAGAGAAACACCCTGCGATCTTTGATGCATTTGACAGGATATCGGAGGGGGAGGCTGTCATTATTCACAACGACCATGACCCCAAACCTGTTTATTACCAATTACTCAATTTGAAAGGGAACTGCTTTTCATGGACATATCTTGCGAAAGGGCCGGACATCTGGGAAATTGAAGTTAAGAAATCCGAACCGGTTGAAGCTGTGGAAACGATAGGACAAATAGTGCGCAAAGACATACGAAAGGCTGAAGTATTTAAAAGATTTGGTCTTGATTTTTGTTGCGGCGGGAAGAAAACTGTTGAAACCGCCTGCAGGGAAAAGGGCGTCGACGCAGAGGAGGTAAAGATGGCACTATCGAGGGAAGGTGTCGCTGCGGCAGCACACAACTACGACCAGTGGAAATTGTCCTTTCTCGCTGACTATATTGTAAATGAGCACCATGACTATGTACGGAACAATACCCAGCTGATAAAAGAACTGGCTGAAAAGGCGTCCTTAAAGCATGGCGAGAGGCAACCGGAACTGGTAGAAATAAATAACAGGGTAACCACCCTACTGTGCGAGCTGGCAACACATATGCGAAAGGAAGAAGCCATTCTGTTCCCATATATAAAGAGCCTTGAAGCAAGCGATGGTAAAATAAAGATCGGTTTTGCAACGGTACAAGACCCCATATTGGCGATGGAGAGCGACCACGAATTGGCCGGAGAGCTAATGCGAGACATCAGGAAGCTGTCGCACGAGTACACTGCACCGGAAAACGCATGCAATAGTCAAAAATTGCTCTACTTCAAATTGCAGGAATTCGAGAGCGATCTTTTTCAACACGTGCACCTGGAAAACAATATCCTTTTTCCAAAAGCAATATCAATAGAACAGAACAATTAGCCCGGGTTGAATAACATAAAAGAAGGGGGGCGTTGCCCCCCTTTCTTATCTGCCATGCAGATATTTAAAGGTCTTTTTTTCTGAACTTCAGGGTAGCTATCAACAAGGGCACTGTTACCCAGAACATCATACACACTACTGCATAAATACTGCCTGCTGCAGAACCAAGAAGTTTTTTGAACAAGGCCCCGGAGTATCCCATCAGCACCGACACATCGAGCTGCAGCAACATTAGTATGCGGGAAAGGTCTATCGGGTTAAGTGCGACCAGGCCAACAATAGGCTTATCTATCGGGTAATCACTAAATGAGTATATAAACGTTAACAAGAGTCCGTCAAAAAGCAGGGAGAAAAATAGCGAAATGACAATAGCTATCCCAATGCCGCGCGTTTTGTCTTTGCAAAGCACGAATATCAGTAAGGCCAAACCGGAAAAGGTAAGCGTAAGTAACAATCCATTCACCAGCAATACCAATGCAGCCACCTGCTTGGTCAATATAAGCAGGGGCAACCCAACGCCGATCGCATACGCGGCACACAAAGACAGGACAAGTCCCGTATATTCGGCTAGCAGTACTTTATTTCTTTTTATTGGTTGCGCAAGCAGTAGCTCTATAAATTCAATAGAATTGAAGAAGTATATAGTGGCAAAAAGTATACTGATAAGCGGGACAAACAGCAGGGTAATGTTCATGAGGCTCAACAATCCTTTTGAAGCATTGTTGTCCATATTCAGTACACTTATTGAGATCACTGCCAGCAATGCGGTATATATCAATATTGTCTTATTGCGCAGCAGGTCGAGGCTGACATACTTTATTATTGTTTTCATGATACGCAGTTTTTTATTGGCAGATCATATTGCATCATCCGGGCTACTACCTTATTCAGTTTCGTTTCGCCGGTAACGTCCTGCAATTCTTCCACCGACCTGTAAAACATGAGCTTGCCGTCCTGCAGGTACACTATATGACTGGTGAGCCCCTCAAGGTCGCTAAGCACATGCGATGTCATAAGCACCAGCTTACCCTTACTTAATTCAGAAATGATCTTTTCTTTGAGCAGCTCGCTGGAAACAGGGTCAAGGCCGGCGGTAGGCTCATCAAGAATAAGTATTTCGGGTGAGAAGAGGAAGGCCAGGCAGGCGCTCACTTTTTGCCTTGTACCGCCCGACAGGTTTCGCATCGTCTTATTTCCGATCTTATCTATGCCAAGGCCGATAATGAGTTCATCATCATATTTTGTGCAGTCCTTACGGAGCTCCTTGACCATATTGATTACTTGTTCGATGGTCATATTATCGGGGTACCTACCAATTTGCGGCATATAGCCGATCATCGAACGATAAGAGCAGTCGCTGCTTACGGGGTTACAATCTATTTTAATGGTTCCCTTTTCCGGTATAACTAAACCTAATATAGACTTGATAAGTGTTGTCTTTCCGGAACCATTCGGCCCCAGTAACGATATCGCCCGTCCACGGTCAAAGCCAAGGTTGATGTCGTCAAGCGCTTTAAACCGGTTATACGATTTGGTTAAATTATTTATCTGTATCATTTCAGGTCCCATTTTTTCATCATTGGATGGTCGTCTTTCAACTGTTCGGGTATTACGCTGGGCAATACCTTCTCGACCTGGTCCATAATGTCAGTCAAAAAACTCCGGTATAATATCATCGTTACCGGAACACGCTCCGTAACGACGGCGTAGATGCTTACCGGGTAATAGGGCACGTCGCCTGTTTTGTCTTTATCCAAGTCGTAACCATCATATTTATCCCAATAATTATGGTCGAACGTGTTCAGCATCATTGTTCCATTTGTGGCCACATCAAACGAATTTGCCTGGAAGTTATTCCCTTCAAACATGTTGGCATTGCAACTGGCCTGTATTCTCATTGCCCAACCGTTCTCATCAAATTCATTATTGGCCACATTGATGCGGTTCGTCCCTTCCATGTAAATAGCAACTGTGTTCTTTGTGAAGTAGTTGTGTTCTATTTTGCTGTCCGATATCTCCTTTAATAATATCCCGTAAGCCGCATCGCCCCAATTGTGACGGAATGTATTGTTCAACATTATCACATTCTTTGAAAACATAACCGCGACTCCGGCGCCGTTGTCTACAAATTGATTTTGCAGGTAGGCGTCGTTGCTTGAGAACATGAAGTGCAGACCATAACGCACATTCAGTATAGAGATATTGTGGCTGATCTTCGAATCAGTCACAAATTCAAAGTAGATGCCATCACGATGCCCGGAAATTTTGTTATTCCTGATAAGCAGATGGTTACACTTCCATGCGTGAATCCCATTTCCATTGTTTAGTTCGTCCTTCGCGTTGGCCAGTGCGATATTATTTAAGATGGCGCAGTAGCTACTATTCTGAAGATAGATACCATATGTGTTATAAAGAAGTAAGTTATTTCGCACTATAACATGCGACACATTCTGCAATCTTATCCCAGCCATATCGGTCATACTAGACCGTCCGGTATTTTGTACCTGGAGGCCTTCGATAACTACTGAGTCGGCCGTAATAAAAAATAACTGGTACTTTTTGCCACCGTCTATCACCGGAAAGTCATCGCCTTTAATTGTCAGTTTCTTATTTACAAGGATGTCGTGCTCTTTATAAAGGCCCTGATGTACTATTAGGGTATCGCCCCGGTCTGCCTTATCGATGGTAGTTTGCAGGTTGCCCTGCCCCGGATAAACATTAATGGTAGCGCCCTTTGCCTGAAATGCGACTGAAAAGAAGATGATGGTAATAAGATTTCGCGATAACATGTTATTCTACTTTATCCCAGGTCAAAGTATTTTGTTTCAGGCTGTCCGCTAGGCGTTGCGCTGTCTCCTTTGATGAAAAAGCAGCATAGTGTCCGTTCATGGGACTGGTAAAAAAATCATTTTGGATAAACACGGCCTTCGAAGCGTCTAAAAAGGTGGTCGTCGTTCCCTCATAGGGAGCTACGAAATACATTGCTTTTGCATCCACCTCATTATGCTCTTTAAGGTATTGCCTCAAACAATGAATATCATCAAATTTATACGCCCTACCCTTCCCTGTCAGTATCTCTGCAGCGTAACGTTTGTCGACAATGGTCATTTTGCAGTGCGTACAGGCATCCTTTCCAAAATCTATTGGCTCGAATGATGCTTTGCACGAGATCAAAATAACAAGCGCGACGTAGGCAATGATATTTGTCTTCGTTCTCATTTTGCTTTACGTTTTTTCCATTCCAAAAAAGACACACTCACCAATATTGCACCGGCTACTATGAAGAACCAACCAGCAATATGTGGCTGTGATAGCACCTCAAAATTCAATAGTTTCTTATAGCCCAAAAGCGGAGGCTGGTAAGCCATGCCGGGCACCTGTATTGGCGCCTGAGGATCGAGGTTGTGGCCATAATCATACTCCCATTTATAAAAGTCGTAGAAAGAGAAAATGGAAATGACCATGAAAATACCGGCCCACACGTAATACCATATCTTTCTATTCAGCAGCAATACAACGATGCCCAAGCCCATGAAGATCATCATGGTCAGAGGCAGGTAAACAAATTCCTTAAAATCGGCTTTATGAATAGTATGCATACCGATGTAGTGATTAAGGCCGTTTATGACATCTACATCGCCCTTTACATCGTTTATCCATATGGTCATCGTAAGGCCGCCGGGGTACTGCGGGGCTTTCAGGTCTATGCGCCACATAGGATAGAACCAAAGCGTTACCAGGCATAGTATCACCGCGATAACGCTTATTTTTCCTAATGTTGTCAGTTTTTTCATGATCATTATATGAAATGGCAGCACCCCAAAAGGGTACTGCCATTGATAAATTTATTTTGCTGCTGTTGTATTTGCGGGTTCTGTATTACCAGTACCATATTTTAAAGGTACATTGGCTCCTCGTGGCGACACACGGAGGTATCCCTGCATCTCCTGGTGCAATGCTGAACAGAAGTCTGTGCAGTAGAATGGGTAGATTCCTTGCTTGTCAGGTACAAACTTTAAGGTAACTGTCTCGCCCGGCATCATCAACAGTTCTGCATTGGGGTTATGTTTTATGGCAAAACCATGGGGTACGTCCCAATCCTGCTCAAGGTTGGTAACATGGAAGTAAACTTCGTCGCCTACGAATACCCCTTCAATATTGTCAGGAGTCAGGTGTGACCGTATTGCGGTCATATATACATCAACCCTATCGCCGCTTCGAACGACCTTCGTTGCCTTCTCACCCATTGATACATAAGGGTTATGATTCTTGTTGATGTCATATATTTTGAGGCTCTTGTCTTTGATCAGACTTGCCGGGCATGCCTGTGCATAGTGCGGCTCTCCGATGGTTGGAAAATCGAGCAAAAGCTGCATTTTATCGCCGGATATATCATAAAGCTGAGCAGCCTGCGCCAGTTCCGGCCCTGTAGGCAGGTAGCGGTCCTTAGTGATCTTGTTGTAAGCTATCACATATTTACCCCATGGCTTTTTGGTATCGCCGCCGGGTATACACAGGTGACCTACAGAATAGTAAGTAGGCACGCGGTCCAGAACTTTCAGGTCTTTAATGCTCCACTTCACTACTTCAGAAGACAGGAAGAACGATGTATACGCATTACCCTTACCGTCAAATTCGGTGTGCAAAGGACCAAGGCCGGGCTTCTGAACTTCGCCATGCAACACCGATTCATATTTCAGTACCGGAATACCATGATATTCACCTTCAAATGACTTATTAGCTATTGCCTGCGTCATTTTTGTAAATGAGAACACGGGGATCAAAGCGGCCAGTTTACCGCTGCCTACTATGTACTCACCCGTTGGGTCTACGTCGCAACCATGTGGCGATTTAGGACATGGTATCATATATATAACATCTTTCAGCTCAGCAGGGTCAAGTACCAATACTTCTGATTCAGTTTTAGAAGTTGCAGATTGGGTCTCTTCATTCCATACATTGTGCACATACTGCGTCTTCATTTTCACGCCCTTGCCTGCTTTTGCGTATTCCTCGGCTTTCTTCCAGTTCACAGCCACGATAAAATCTTTGTCTTTTTGCGATGCGTTTACCTCGAGGAGCGTATTTGCCTGCTCGGTATTATAAGTGGAAAAGAAGAACCAATCGTGCGAAGGACCTTTGCCAGCGTGGCTAAGGTCGAGGTTCATAGCAGGCAGCGCTATTTGGAAAGCGATATTCATATTGCCACTTGTCTTATCAACACTAATAAATGAAGCAACACTTTTAAAGTTCTCCTTGAAAGAGTTAATGGGAACATCCTGGTTGCCAAGCGGTACGCTGAAACGGGTACCCGCTACAACATATTCCGTATTTTCCGTAATAAAGGGAGACGAGTGGTTACCGCCACTATTAGGCATCTCCAATATTTCTGCAGTTCTGAATGTAGAAAGGTCAATACGTGCCACCCGGGGCGTATTATTGGCATTGGCAAATATCCATCGGCCATCTTGTTCGCCATTTGTCTGCGACAATTCAAGGTGGTGCTCATCATCCCAAGGTACAAACCCGGCGCTGGTTGTGAGCATTGCTTTCGATTCCTCGCTATATCCGTAACCATTTTCGGGGTTAACAGAAAATACCGGGATCACCTTCAGCAGGCGGCCTGAAGGAAGTCCATACACAGAAACCTGTCCGCTAAAACCGCCAGACACAAAATTGTAGAACTCGTCATATTTCCCGGGCGCTACATACACCTTTGCCGCCGCATCTCCGCCTACAACCGATTCGGTATTTTTCATTTTACAACTCTGTGTAGCGGTTATCACGCCTATTGCACACAGAATTAAAGAGAACCTATTCATATAGAATATTTAAGTGTGAATTGATTTAGTTTTTACCGTCATTTTTGCGCATGAACTCAAGTACGTGCCTTACTTCATCGTCTTTCAGATTTTGGTTGGGCATCCGCACCATGCATACTTCAAGGAGCGCTTTGGCATTTGCATCTTTATCCAGCATTTCGTCGGTATTGGTGGCGAAGTTCATGATCCATTCAGGCGCCCTGCGGTCTGTAACGCCTTTCCACCCAGGTCCTACCAGTTTTTCCGTGGACAGTTTGTGGCATGAAGCGCATTTCAATTCATAAATAGCCTGTCCCTGTTTCACCATCCCTTCATCCAGCGGATGGGTCAGTTCAACGTTCGTAAACTTGCCTACCCCTTTGGTGTCATTAGCCGGCTTGGCGGCTTCTGGAGCCGGAGCCGGCGTGCTTCCGGCAGGTGCTTGTGAAGAATTACCACCGCAGCTAAATATGAAAATGCTGATGGCAATTAAGGCTGAAA
Organism: Bacteroidota bacterium; assembly: GCA_018267915.1. Lineage (GTDB taxonomy): Bacteria > Bacteroidota > Bacteroidia > Chitinophagales > Chitinophagaceae > MKUN01. Next base: position 40,412 of record JAFDXN010000033.1, read on the forward strand.
AAAGATGTTTTCGATTCATTTTATCTCGTTTTTTGTGAGCTATTAATTTTCATCTCAAAGGTGATACCGCGAGGCTCAGCAAACTATGACCGCCGTCATAAAACAGATAAAAAGGTCTTTATTTAGGCTGATTTTTATCATTGTGCAGGAGCCAAAAAAAGCCGCTAAAAAGCGGCTTTTTAATTAACCAATTAACCATTAAAAAAGAAAGTATATACCTGCCTCGGCTTTGTATTTATTCTTTACCATTCCGTCAGCATAATACTGCGCGATGGGCCTGTGGTAACCTAGCTGCAAACCGATTTGCCCGTAGTATGCCTGGATGCCGGCCGATGCATAAAGCTGGTGCCCGCCCGTCATGTCGTTACGTAACCTTGAGGTATAATTGTCATAGTCTCCACCCGACACATCGTACCGAAGGCCAAGCTGAGGTACTAATGTTGTTTTTTTCTGCTTGTAGCTGTAAAAACCAAGCAACCCTATCGTCAGGCGGTTACCATATTTATATCCATCACCGTTAGCTGTAGTCGCTGTATATGAGGCATCAAGGTTCAAACCGGTATTCTTGTGCATTATTGTGTAGTTGGTATTGGCAAGGAAGTCGAACGAATGCGTTCCGGCTTGCATGTTGGGCAAGCCTTCTTCATACTTTATCTCATCCCGCTTATATGCGCCTGTTGGCAGTTTAACGCCGCCTCCAGCCTGCAAATAGTGCCTCCACGCCTTTCCCGAGCAGGAATTGCCGAGTAAACGCACATTGGCCATCAGGGTAATATCTCCCACTCCGTTTACCTTATCGGTTCCTGAAGCTTCTACGTGCTTATTGACCACGTAAGGTACAAATGCAAATAACTGCACTCGCCCCACGTTATAGCGTCCCCATAGTTGTAAGGTATTATAGTACTGTTTTGACTCAGCCTTTGGATCATTTTCCCTCCCGTCCATGTCCGCACTTGTGAAATATCGGTTTTGGTACTGAAGGCCAATAAAATTGCTGTGCGACTGGGGCAAAATACCCAGGTATTGATTGCTTGCGGAGCAGCCACATAATGTGCAGGCCGACCCTACATTTGCCATACTTATCATTGCAAGTACGGCTATTATTAGTTTTTTCATTTTTATTATTTGATGATTAAATTTTTAGTTTTTACCCACTTGTTTATTCATTGAACTGCCTTGGTGGTTTAAGCAATGAATTCATCAAACAAAACATGTAGTTAGAAGAACGTGCAGGATTGAATATCTTAAGTAGAGTAACATTGGGGACTTTGTAGACGATAACATCTCCTATGATAAATACGGGAAAAAGAGAAGATTCGTCAGTCAAGGTCGACTTGTTCTGCGACCGGTCCGATCCTGTTACCGTATTCAGCTGTTTTTGTAGATAGCATTTTCCGCAACATTTCATTGCAGGCTTGTTCTTGTTCACACAGTACTTTTTGGCTATATAATTTTTATTCAGTTTATACCACGCCAGCAGTTCCAGTTGTATAAAACTTTGGAAACAAAGGCTACACATGAGTACTATTGCTGTAACAACTTTCATTAACGCAAACGTACCGGAGCCGGATAAGGATAAAGATGTCCGTAATTAGTGTATTATGATGATTTTGGTCATCATATAGCTTTTCATACAGTTGTACGCAAATAATGGCGGCAACTGGGATCAACAAATAGAATTGCTAGCGCAAAGTATGATCGGCTTTCTAAATTCCTGTTCAACATCTCTTTATTAAAATAGGTGTTTTTTTTGCAACAGCTGTTTCAGCAAGATAAATGCTTGACGTAGTCTTTGGTAGAGATACTAGATCAATCAAAATGTGGATATCTTGGTCATAAGTTACGATACATAAGACAATTGGAGGTTTACCTTTGTAAGGATAGTTTAACCTAAGTAAAAGCAGGTAAATTTTTCAAAAAGTTCTTAAGTTAATCGACTAAAAAATCGACCTTCCAAAATAAGGATTGATTTTCAACCTCTTACATAGCATTGTGGAGTCCCTACGGAACCACGAAAATAAGGCTTGCCAGTTGGCAAGCCTTATTTCATTTATACCCTTTACCGGAACGCATTTTTCGCACTGACTCCTGTCATTGGCAGGGTTGACGACGCTCAGTGCGGGCACGCGGCAAACTAAATAAGTTTGAGGATGGGAAATACCGTTGCATTAAATCCGGTCATCGCCGATAAAAAAGTTGAACAACTACCGAAATGCGTACAGCAGTGGCTGGCCAAATCCGGCGCTTTAGAAAAACCAGCACCCCGGTCAGTATCATTACTACAAAGCGGACTGATGCGCACCTCGCCGAGAGGTAAATGGATGAAAGTAAGCGCACAACAATATTTTGATATTGAAAGACCAGCGTTTTTGTGGAATGCCAACGTGAGGATGAGTCCCTTTATATGGTTTACCGGCAGGGATAGTTACGAACATGGAAAAGGGCACATGCTCATAAAACTGTTTTCCCTCCTACCGATCGTGAATGCCCGAGGATATAAAATAGACCAGGGCAGTCTGCTCCGTTACCTTGGAGAAATGTGTTGGTTTCCCGCCGCAGCCAAGAGCAAATACATACACTGGGAAGCGCTGGGCCCCAACCAGGCAAAAGCAACAATGATCTATTGGGGTGTGCAAGGCGAAGGGGTATTCAATTTTGACGAATCCGGACGAATTACAAGCTTCAGCGCGCATAGGTACATGGCGAAAGGGAAAAGAAGCAGCCTAGAACATTGGCATATCCCTATCACAGAATGGAAACGGTTCAATGGTGTGCTCGTACCATCGAAAGGTGAGGTAACATGGAAATTAAGACATGAAGATTTCAGCTATTTCAAATGGGAGATCATTGATATGACTTACCAATACTAATCTGCTAACGTCCACACTATTTTTTATGATGGCAGCAGCTGGCCTTTACTCCCTGTTCCGTAACGGCTAGCGAAGGACTTAAGTAAGGAATACCCAGGTTCATACCGCGCACAACAAACAGACCGCCTAACACAAACATGGCCACTGGTACTAACTTTCTAAAGTGAGTGGCACGCACGAAGGTCATTTTACTTTTCAACAAGGTGATGCTCACCAGCATGGGTGCAGTGCCAAGACCAAACACATACATTAGTTCCATGGATTGAACGGCGGTGGTTGCGGTGACCGATGCGGAGAGTGCCATATATACCAAACCGCATGGCAGCAAGCCATTTAGAAAACCAGCCATGAATAGCGACGGTAAACCCGCCCGGGAAATAAAATAGCCCAGTTGCTGCTTAATATATCCGGCCCAGGGCATGGGCCTACCCGTGCCGACTGCTGAAGGGATAAATGCCAGGATGCCAGCAAATAGCAGCAAGACGCCTAAAGCTATTGAAACATATTGCTGAATGTGCGGTGTGAAAAGGCTACGAAATGAATGCAGCACAAGCGCCAGCAAGGCATAGGTAGTAATACGGCCAAGATGATACAGTGCGATACCCAGGAACTTCTTAATCCCGGACAAGAATTGAAACGGCATCACCCACACGATAGGCCCACACATGCCTGCACAATGCAGGCTGCCGGTGAAACCCATAAGCAGGGCCAATGTGAAGCTAAAGCCGGTCATTGTTTAATTCAGGTTGATGTCAGACTCCTGGTAATACTTCTTTCCTTCAGCCTCAAGGTCGATCTTAACGGTATACCGGGTTTTGCGGAGATCACTGCGGGAAATCGTTATGCGATGGTTGTCTACCTGCAACGGGAATTGCTTGTCCCAAGCAGCATTGACGGGAGAATAGAAATGGACGCTGCCGGTCACCATCTTACCGTCCAGCTCCGCAGGGAGCTGTAACTCGACGGTATTGAGATCCTTATTGATCAACACCGGATGCGAAAGCTGTGCCTGGTTTTTACCGGCGTCTATCACGTTCTGATATTTGATCTCATCAGCATAATAACTGTTTGATACGAGGTCGAAATGCTGGCGACTGCTGGCTACCACCATGGTGACGATGAGCAGCACAAAGGCCAGGTATAATATGGTTATCTTAACACCCCAACTGATCTTCATAAGTTCATTTTTTCAAGATTAATATTTTTAGTTGCCACCAAAGGGGCCCAGGAAGGACGTTGTGATGGTCCTTATTTTCTCTTTGCCATCGTAAACACCAATTTCCAATTTCGTTTTCCGTTTCGTGATGTCCTTGTCGTTCACATAGATGAACATGCTACCCGTAGCATAACTATCCTTCGGTATGGTAAGATGCGTTTCGCCTACCAACTTGATCGTTCCTTCAAAATTCTCCGGCTTCAGCGTTATCTCTTTATTTTTAAAGGTCTTGTTAAGCAATTTGTACGTGTAAAGGTTACTTAGCTGATGGTTTGGTTGCTCCTGGTACAACTGACCGGGCGTGCGCAGGATATTAACCCCCACATCGCTACGGCTGGCGAGGAGATACACCTCGACACCGAGGAGAATACACATCACTGCTGTATATGCTTTCATGCGGCCTGTGAAACGCAGCTTCTTGTTGTTGGCGATATTCTCCTCAGACGCATAGCGGATAAGGCCGGTTGGCAAGCCTACCGCCTCCATCATCTTATTGCAGGCATCGATACAGGCGGTGCAGTTGGTGCATTCCAACTGTGTGCCATTGCGGATATCGATACCTGTGGGGCATACTTTCACGCATTGGGCACAATCGATACAGTCGCCGAGCGTGCGTGTTTCATTCTTTTTGAATTTGCCTCTTTGCTCTCCACGCTTGTAGTCGTAGGCGACAATTATTGAGTTACGGTCGAGCAAAACACCCTGCATACGACCATAAGGGCAGATAACTGTACATACCTGCTCTCGCAGCCAGGAATAGACAAAAAAGAATATAGTAGTGAACGTACAAAGTGAAGTGAATGAGCCTAAATTCTTACTGAGCGGCTCAGTAACTATTTTCTGCAATTCATCCACGCCGATGATGTATGCGAGAAATGTATTGGCAATTACAAAACTCATCAGCCAGAAGGCCGTCCATTTAGCAAGCTTCTTGGCTATTTTCTCACCATTCCATGGTGCTTGTTTAAGCATCTTCTGCTTTGCGGCGTCACCTTCGATCCAATACTCGACCCTGCGGAATACCATCTCCATGAAAATAGTTTGCGGGCAAGCCCAGCCGCAGAAGACGCGGCCGAACACAACCGTAAACAGCGCAATGAACACAATGAAAAGCACCATTCCCAGGCCAAATATGAAAAAATCCTGTGGCCAGAATATCTGGCCGAACAGGATGAATTTACGGTCGAGTATATTCAGAAGAAAAATGGGATGACCGTCTACCTTAACAAAGGGCAGACCGAAGAAGACGACCAGATACAACACAGTGGCCCAGCTGCGAAGGTTATACATTTTACCCTTCGGTTTCTGCGGGAATACCCACAAGCGCTTACCTGTTTTGTCGACAGTAGCAACCTTGTCACGGAACGACGTATTAACCGGTGGCGTGGTTGAGCTTTGACTTTCCATATCTGCTATTCTCTCCTAATGTTTTATTCTCCTATCTGGTGGCAACCTTATTTCCCTTTGCTGTGTCTGCCGGCGCGGGTCCTGCTTCGTTGTAAAGATCGCCTTGCTTATCCTTAGGTGCTGCAGGTTTCGTGCCATGCAGTGATTTTACGTAGCTGGCCAGCTGGGCTATTTGCTTTGGTGAAAAGTCATCCTTCCAACTCTTCATACCTTTGTCCTGCCAGCCGTATTTGATCGATTTAAACACATCTTTGATGCTACCACCGTGCAGCCAGTAGTCGTCGGTAAGATTGGGCCCTACACCACCGCCACCGTCTTTAGCATGGCAAGCAAAACAAGTACTTTGGAATATCTGCTGCCCTGCGGCAAGGTCAGCTGCAGCAGTGAGGGGGGTGACATTATTTTCGTCGATATTACCGGCCGTTTTTGCCAGGTAAGCCACCTTGTCTTCCTCTGCCTGTTTCATTTCCGCCACGTATTCGTCATGTGAGCTCGGCCCGGTGCCGGATATATGAAAACGATACAGGTAGATGCAAGCAAAAACTATTGTGAGATAAAAACCATACTTCCACCATGGCGGCAGGCTGTTGTCGAGCTCGTGGATACCATCGTAATCGTGGTCGAGCATGATGTCCTTTTCTTTTTCGATCGGCACAACGGCATGGAAACGATCCCAAAAAGCAGCCCGGGCTTTTTTCTTCGACTCTTTTGTAGCTGCCGGCCTGGTGCTGATGGCACGCGCAAGTGATTTGATGTAGAAAACCAGACCAAATACGATCAGCAACTCGAGCGACAGAACCCCCATCAGCAGATAGAAATCATTATTTGCCAAACCTGAGATGTAGGGGGCTTCTACCACAACAGTTTTTGCAGTATCAGCATCGGCTGCAAAGGCGTGCAATGAAGGCATACTGAGGCAGATAAGAAGCAACACAGCTTTAGCCACAGTTCCCTCGCTCTTCTTTTGCTTTTCCGCACGCATTTTATCGCGATAGATGAGCGTAAGCTGGCTCAACACATTTGCCAATACAGCTATTGCCAGTAACAAGATAAACATCAGGGATACTAACCCTATAACTGCCGCATTAAAGCCATCGGGAGCGCTTTTTGCCGTTTCCGCTGCACCTGCCAAAGCAGGCGACAGCAATATTGCTATAACAGATAGAGATATTTTATTCAATACTGTACGCATTTCTTTGTGCTTTTTTATAATTGGTTAGTTTCTGTTTCTTCAGCTGTGAAGGGAATCTGTTTCATGGCGTTTATATATCCTTTGTCGGCCTTAAAAACCCAAAGGCTCAGCGCAGAAAAAAACAGGAAGAAAATCAGGAGGGAAGTCAAAGGGTATATCCCTACTCCTGTTATTGTTTCCAAATAATGTATGAACTTCATATACCGATGTTTTATAGACTAGTTGTTTGATGCTGTTTTCTGTTCCAGTTTGATGTCCTTGCCGAGCCTTTGCAGGTAAGCTATGACGGCAACTATTTCCTTGTTGTTCTTCACCTTTATATTGTCTTTGGCGAGGTTGGCAACAATGCCATCTGCTTGTTTGAACAGGTCTGCATTGGCCTGCTGATCGAAGCCTGCCGGATATGGGACACCAAGCGTTTGCATAGCCCTGATCTTAGCCGGCGTAATCGCCGTATCGATCGTATTGTCGAACAGCCATACATAGTTCGGCATGATAGAGCCAGGCGACATACTGGTAGGCTCATACATGTGGTTGAAGTGCCAACTATCAGGATACTTGCCACCTTCGCGCGCCAGGTCCGGACCAGTGCGCTTGCTACCCCACTGGAACGGGTGATCGTAAACGAACTCACCTGCTTTTGAATATTCGCCATAGCGGGCTACCTCACTCCGGAAAGGACGGATCATCTGGCTATGACAGTTGTAACAGCCTTCGCGGATATAGATGTCCCTGCCCTGCAGTTCGAGCGGTGTGTATGGTTTCACGCTGCTGATCGTAGGAATGTTAGACTTAACCATGAAGGTTGGTATCATTTCGATGAGGCCGCCGATGCCCACAACAATCAAACTGAATACAAGCATCTGTATCGGGCGGCGTTCTATAACCCTGTGCCAGTGGTACTTGCCATCGGGTACATAATTCTTAGCCAACGGCGCGGCTTCGGCAGCTTCGTCGTTAACGGCTTTGCCACTGCGCACGGTCTTGAAGAGGTTGTAACCCATCATCAATGCGCCAATGAGGTAAAGGGTGCCACCGATACCACGCATTGCATAGAATGGGCGCATTTGCTGAACGGTCTCGATGAATTGGTACTTCAGTTGCCCCTCGGGAGTAAATTCTTTCCATGCAAGGCTTTGCATGAAGCCTGCCCAGTACATTGGTACTACATAGAAGATGATACCGAGCGTTCCTATCCAGAAGTGCCAATTGGCCAGCTTTTGGGAATAGAGATTAGTGCGGAATATGCGTGGGATGAGCCAGTATAGCACACCAAATGTGAGGAAGCCATTCCAGCCCAGGGCGCCGACGTGCACGTGGGCGATCGTCCAATCTGTAAAGTGGCTGATGGCATTGACGCTCTTCAGGCTCAGCATCGGCCCTTCGAAGGTGGCCATACCATAGGCGGTAACGGCAACCACCATAAATTTCAATACTACATCCTCACGTACTTTGTCCCATGCGCCGCGCAGGGTGAGCAAACCGTTTAGCATACCGCCCCATGATGGTGCAATGAGCATTATTGAAAACACGGTACCCAGGGATTGTGCCCAGTCGGGCAATGCAGTATATAACAAGTGGTGCGGACCGGCCCATATGTACAGGAATATCAGCGCCCAAAAGTGGATAATGGAAAGCTTGTAAGAATAAACAGGGCGATTAGCAGCCTTCGGCAGGAAGTAATACATCAGGCCCAGGTATGGCGTAGTGAGGAAGAAGGCCACGGCATTGTGACCATACCACCATTGCACCAACGCGTCCTGTACCCCTGCGTACCATGAATAAGATTTGATCCATGAATAGGGCAACTCCATCGAGTTGACAATATGCAGCATGGCCACTGTTACCCAAGTGGCTATGTAGAACCATACTGCCACATAGAGATGCCTTTCTCTTCTTTTAATGATCGTACCGAACATGTTGAGGCCAAAGACAACCCATACGAGTGTTATGAGAATATCGATCGGCCACTCCAGCTCGGCGTATTCCTTACCTGTGGTATAGCCCGCAAGCAGGGTGATGGCTGCGCTGACAATGATCGTCTGCCAACCCCAGAAATGCAGTTTACTCAGCAGATCGCTGAACATACGGGCCTTCACGAGGCGTTGCAGGGAGTAATAAACCCCCATAAAGATGCCATTGCCGACAAAGGCAAAGATCACCGCGTTGGTGTGTACCGGCCTGACACGGCCAAAGCTGGTTGCCGCCATACTCATGTTCAACTGCGGGAATACCAGTTGAAATGCGGCAAATAAGCCAGCCAGCATGCCTACAATGCCCCAGAAAATGGTTGCGTAAGCGAACATCTTTACGATCTTATTGTCGTAATAGAACTTGTCGAGCTGTACTGATGGATCACGTTCTAATTGTGCCGATTGAGAAATGATACTCATGTATATTATTCTTGTTTAAAGATTTCCGGTTAATTCATTATTGCTGGTATCGTCGTAAAGCATGCGCATAGATGCTCCCTTTCTATCCTCGAACTGGTTGTTCTTAACGCTCCAAATAAAAGCGAACAGGAAAGCCCCTGCTACCATTATACTTGCTATCACCAAAACAAAGAGTGCACTCACGTTCAATATTTTATGTAAAAATATCCCGGGACAAAGCGGTGACAGATGACCATACTCAAGCGGAATGATGATCTATATCATCGTTGTGTGCAGGAAAAAATTTGCCCCTGATCGAAAATTGACCAAGGGCGTTAAAACACAAGGTTAGCTTGCTATTCTGCGTCTCTTAAGCTAAGACCAAGGCGCCGGGCCAAGAGGCTACTGGCTCCAGTAGTTATAAGCACAATGCTTAATGTGCTTACTGGCATCAATATTGCTGCGATCATCGGCGCCATCAAGCCTTTCATTGAGATGGTAAGACCGACTATATTATAAACAATAGATATTATGAAGCTCAGCGCTATCACGCGCTTGCTGCCGGCCGCCAGCTTTAATACTGCCGGGAGGTTTTTGAATTTATTCGCGTCTAGTATGGCGTCGCATGAGGGTGTAAAATTATTAATATCATCCGCAAGGGTGATACCTACATCGCTTTGCTGCAGTGCACCGGCATCGTTGAGGCCATCGCCTATCATTAACACATGCTTACCGTTCGACTGTAGCCGTTCTATATAATGCAGCTTGTCTATGGGTTTTTGTCCAAATAAGAGCTCGCTGCTATCGCCAAGCAAGTCATGCATAAGACCACGTTGTTTATCGTTATCACCGGACAATAGCGATATAGTATAGCGCTCGCGAAGTTTAGGCATCATCTGCGGTATTGCTTCCCTGAATACTTGTTTCACGTGCAAGGAAGTGATATTGTCATTGATGCGTACATAAACATTTGCTTTCTCGTCAGCGGCGGGGACAACACCCACGAACATTGCCGAACCTATAAGGATGCGCTCATTGTTTATTAAGGCCTCAATCCCTTTGCCTCTAGATTCTACCCATTCTTTTACCTGGCAGGTTGGCTGAATGCCTATCCAGTTCGCTATCGCCTGTGCATAAGGATGCCTGCTGGATACGACTGTATTGTACACCCATTCCTTTTCCTGCTCACTAAGCTGATGACCGGTAGCTGAAAAATGTTGACTGTTTTCTGTCAACGTCCCCGTTTTGTCAAATACCAATTGGTCGATCTTTCCAATCTGTTCGATCACTGTCGGATCGCGGAGGAAGAGGCCATTGTTGCTCAGTATCCGCAATATATTGCCATTGGTATATGTAGCAGACAGCAGTAGTGCGCATGGACAAGCCACAATAAGCATTGCGGAAACGCTTGGTAATATTTTTGAGGGATCATTTATGGCCCAGTATATAGCCGTAATGGCAGCTAAAGCAAAAAGAATATAAGTAAAATACCTGCTAAGGGCGTGGATAATGCTCTTGTCAGCATTGTTTTTCGCTTTATTCTTGGTGAACGCATGGTGGTTCCATAGCGAAGTCAGATAGCTGCCAGCTACGGGTTTTACAACCTGCATGCGCACCTGCTCGCCGCAAAGCCTACCACCGGCATAAACGGTATTGCCTGCCTGGATAGTTACGGGTTCACTTTCACCTGTTACAAAACTGTAGTCGACGAGGGCCGTACTGTCGAGCAGTACTGCGTCAGCCGGGACGATCTCGTCGTTATATAGTAGAATGATGTCCTTTTCTTTTAAGTCCTGGAGATTTTTACTTTTCTGCCCACTCGGTGTTATGACGTTCACCGCTATAGGAAAATAGGCCTTATAATCCCTATGGAATGATATAGAACTATAGGTTCTGTCCTGCACAATGCGGCCTACCAGCATAAAAAACACGATACCGCTCATACTGTCCAGGTAACCTGAACCTACGCCGGTGCTTATCTCGTAAATACTGCGCGTATAAGTTATGATGAGTGCAAGCGCGATGGGCGCGTCGATATTCAGCGTTTTTTGTTTTAAACCTCTCCAGGCCGAAACAAAGAACTCCGACGCGCAATAGAAAAACACCGGTACAGCCAGTACCATGTTCAGCACCCTGAAGAGCAATGCATATTTTTCTTCGATGCCGCTGCCTATCGATAAGTACTCCGGGAAACTCATCATCATGATATTACCGAAGCAAAACCCCGCAACTCCCAGTTTATAGATGCGCGCTTTATTGCTGTATTTGATCTTTCCTTTACCCGCATCCTCGAGGCTGATATATGGCTCATACCCAATAGTAGCCAGCAATTCCACCACCTTCCTAAGCGATATTTTATCACTAGTAAAATGAATGGTCAGCTCTTTGGTTGTGAAATTGAGACGGCTTTCGGTTATACCTCCATTCAGCTTATGCATGTGCTCCAGCAGCCACATGCACGAGCTGCAATGCACACCCGGAATGTAGAAGGTAACAATAATATTTTTGCCATCTGTAAACTTGTAAATTCGTTTTGCGATATCCTCGTTATCAAGGTAGGCATATTTGTCATTCCTGATGGGCTTGATCTGCGACAAGCCGGGATGCGACTGGATATTATAGTAATTGCAAAGGCCGTTCTCGTTTAGTATTTCATACACCAACTTACACCCTTCGCAGCAAAAAATCTTCTGGTCGATATGAATCGCCGAGTTAATGCATGGGACTCCACAGTGATAGCAAAGCGTTTTTTCCTGTACCTGTTTAGAAATTATTATAGTGTTGCGTTCTCTAGCCGTTTGCATTGATCCTTCTTTGAGCTTCCCTTAATTTTGGCACCAGCACTTCCTGCTCCAGGTAATACAGTTCGGCAAGTGCATTCTCCATAAATTGTATCTCATCCTGTATCGTTTCGATCCCGATACCTGTAATATCTTCCGCCGCAACAGGTTCAAGGCCCCTCAGGCCTTCCAGGGTATTTTTTATCGATGCGTGCGACAGGCTTAGCTCTGCGATCTTCGCACTATGCCCTACATGACAACCACCGCTGCATGTGGCGCAGTTGTGGCCTTCGGCGCTTTTTCTACCCAGCTCGTGCATATAAGGCAATAGCGTACCTATGCGATAATCCAAATGATTCTTTATCTCCGCAGCCAATACGCCACAGCGCTCCAGGTATTGCAAGACCTCTTCTCCCAGTCCGGAATTTTTCAGCGATTCGATATTGTCGCTGATCTCTTTTCTTCTTTCCTCCATAATGGTGTAGTAATCTATATAGAATCGATCAACAAGCTCGTGAATGGTATTGCCTTTATACTTAGTAAAGAGACCGAGGATCATTTTCCAAATATTTGAGGCGAAAATATTTGGTTGAATTTAGATATATGATGACTTTCAATAGCCGAAAAAATGACCTTGGTCATCGTTTATGGAAATTGGATAAGATAAATTGCAGCGATGACGATTATCATCACCTTGCGTTGACCACGATTAGTTTTGTGGTTACGCGGGCATTTTAATTTTACACCGGACTAACGGAAAAACAGAAAGTGAAGGAAGTCGCAACATTCAGAAATAATTATTTACAGCAAGAAACGCAGATGTGGCTGCGTTCATTGGATTTTATACAGCAAGAAAATATCCATCTTAAGAATTCCCTGGCCGACATTCTGAAAGTAGCGCTCTCGGACGGTATGCTCGAGGAAGCAGAATACTTCCAAAACCAGTTTCTTAACAAAGACACGGTTATTGCACTTTTGCGAAGAGACATTGCCTTGCAGAGCCAGGAATTAGAGCGAAAATCGCAGGTGGGTGAAGACGCGGATAAGAAAAGTATAAAACAGCAGGAAAAGCTGCGGAGCGACATAGAAAAAATGGAAAAGGAATTCAGCAAGCTGAAATTCCAGTTCAATAACTATCTCTCGGCGTCGTCTTAAAGGCTAATTGACCAGGTTACTTAGCTTCTTTTCGTTCAATATCACAATATCTCCCTGCTTAATATCGATGAGTTTTTCGTCCTTAAAGTCGCTCAACGTGCGGATGAGTGATTCTTTTGCCGTGCCGGCAATATTTGCCAGGTTTTCCCGGCTAATATCGATAGGCGCGCTCTCAGTACCCCTTTCATATTTCTTGCTGATCGCCAATAAAGCGTCGGCCACTTTTTTGCGCAAAGAATTATAGGCAATACTTAACAGTTGCCCTTCTTTCTCGCTAACATTGTTAGCCAGCAACTGTATAAACTTACGCATCACCTCTTTGTTATCGTGCACCAGCTTTTCAAACTCAGACTTGGGAATACTTGACAACTCAGTCTCCTCCAGCGCCTCAGCAGTTTCCTTATAAGTGCTGTTCTCCAGCATCGCAACATAGCCAAGAAACTCACCTTCGCTGTGCAAACCGGTTACCAATTCTTTACCATTATCATTTGTCTTATAGGTCTTTACCTTCCCTTTTTCTATATAGAATATCTTATGTGGATTGTTACCTTCTGAATATATGACCTGTTTCTTTTTGTACTTGCTTATAGTGCTATCTTCCGTCAGCTTTCTAAGTGAGTCTTCGCCGCCCACTGTTACAATAAGTTCGCTAACACCTTGCATGCCGTTTGTAAATTTCTTCTGCAGCAGTTCAGTTTTGCGCAGGCGTGTCTCTATAGCATTAAGCAGTTCCGTACCTGTAAAGGGCTTGGTAATATAGTCATCGGCTCCCAATTCCATACCCTTCCTTATCTCTGCCCTTTCGGCTTTTGCCGTCAGGAATATGAAGGGGATATTTTCGGTATCGGGATTCTTATTCAACATATGCAAGACGCCATAGCCGTCCAGCACAGGCATCATAATATCGCAGACGATGATATCGGGCTTATGCTCCATGGCCAGCGCAACGCCTTCTTTTCCGTCGGGGGCGGTCAAAACATGGTAGCCAGACATCTCCAGTATCTCCGACATATTTTCGCGAATCTCTTCGTTATCCTCGATCAATAAGATCTTTTTCATGTTGTTCTTCTTTTACTGTATTGAAAGTGATGGTAAAGGTCGTCCCTTCGTTTACGCGGCTTTGCCACTCGATCCTGCCATTCATTAGCTCTGCGTATTTGCCGATAATATGCAAGCCTAGCCCGGTACCCTGTATATTGACAACATTGTGTCCCCGGAAGAAACGCTCGAAGAGATGGGCCTGGTCCTCTTCAGGTATTCCTATGCCATGATCTTGTACCGACAATTGCAATTGCCCTTCATTTACTACCGTATTGATATTAATGACACCGTCAGGAGGGGAGAACTTTATAGCATTTGATACGAGGTTCATCACGATGTGTTTCAATAAAGAGGGGTCCAGCCAAACCTCTTCACTAGCGCCTTTGTGATTATAAGCCAATCGCTGTCCTATTTTCCTCACGCCCTGCATCTCAGCTAATAAATTTCTCACAAGTTCGCAGATGTTCACTTCTGAGAAACGCACCTGTATCCTACCCTCTTCGATCTTACCAACAGAAAGAAAATCATTCAGAATGTCGGTAAGCATATTTACCGACGAGATGATGCGCTGTATATGTTTGTCCCTCTTGGGCTGGTCTTCTCCGCTTACATACCTCGAAACAAGGTAAACAGATGACAATATTGTACTTAAAGGAGTTCTAAATTCATGAGAGGCCATGGAGACGAACCTTGATTTAAGCTCATTCAGTTCTTTTTCTTTCTCCAGTGCTTCGAGCAGAGACCGTGTACGCTCCAATACTTTCTCTTCAAGTTCTGCATTCAACTTCAACAAAGCTATCTCGGATTCCTTCCTCACGGTAATATCGCTGACGAAAGCAATTACGAAACGGCCGTTGCTATTGATAAACGGACTAAGGCTTACTTCAACGGGGAATTCCGTGCCGTCCTTTTTGCATGCATACAGGTCCATACCGTTACCCATGGGCCTGCTGTGACCACCGGTATTGTCGTAGCGCTCCCGGTGTTCGATGTGTTTATCTGAATATCGTTTTGGGATGAGTATCTCGATCTTCTGGCCGACCAGCTCTTCGCGCGCATATCCAAATTTAGCCAGGGAAAAATCATTGACGGAGACAATCTCGCCCATGCTATTGGTGACCAAAATACCAATAGCCGCATTGTTGAAGAACGCGTCAAACTCTTCCTGCTTGTTTATTGTGTGCACCGCTAGCGATTGTCGGGTACGCTAAAGTAAGAAATAATACAGATGGATACCAAAGTTTACATATTATTTTTCAAATAGATGACTTTGATGCCCGGAAAGGCGCTGGAAAGGAGTAGGAGGACGGGGCCCTCTTTGCTTTCCTTCGTAAACGGGACCATTATTATCGACAAAAGGCGATTGAACATTGGACGATGACAAGCCGATGGCCCTGTCTTAGCGTCTCCTGTTTTTCCATCCGGAGCTACTATTAGCCGACGTGGGGGCCGAAAGCGGCTGTGTTTTATTCTTATCCCAGACAGATGTAGCCAGCAATGCAGCTACCTCTTCAACTTCCGGATCATCCTGTAGCAGGTATTCCGGTTTGTAATGTTTTTCGATAAATTTAGTATCGAAGTTGCCGGTCCGGAAAGGCTCTGTTTGAACCGCCCATTTTCCGAAGCTCAATGTCGTCTGAATGCCCTGCACGTAGTATTCATCGATGGCACGGCAGAGACGGTCGATAGCTTCATCACGGGTTGCAGCATGTGCTACCAGCTTTGCGATCATTGAATCATAAAAGACAGGGATGTCCAGTCCTTGCTCAAAGCCATCGTCCACCCGTATGCCAGGGCCCTTTGGAATCTGGTACATTTCCAGTTTACCGGTATCGGGCAAGAAGTTATTGAGCGGATCTTCAGCGCAAACCCTCAGTTCAAGTGCATGCCCATTTATTTTAAGTTCGTCCTGGGTAAACGATAATTTATTGCCTCGCGCCACATTGATCTGCTCTTTCACCAGGTCGATGCCTGTTATCATTTCTGTAACGCAATGCTCCACCTGCAAACGGGTGTTCATCTCCAGGAAATAGAAATCCAGTTTTTCGTCTACCAGGAATTCCACAGTACCCGCACCATAGTAATTGCATGAGCGGGCCACCGCCACGGCGCATTCGCCCATTGCCCTGCGAATATCAGGCGTCAGGCAACTGGAAGGTGCTTCTTCCACCAGCTTCTGATGGCGGCGCTGTATGGAACATTCACGCTCAAAGAGGTACGCATAGTTACCATGCTGATCGCCAATAAGTTGTATCTCTATGTGGCGTGGCGCACCGACATATTTCTCAATGAAAACAGCATCATCTCCAAATGCACTTAACGCTTCACTTTTGGCAGTACGCATTTGTTCCTCTAGTTCATCTTCTTTGTTCACTACGCGCATGCCCTTACCCCCGCCGCCGGCCGAGGCCTTGATAAGCAAAGGGTAGCCAGTGCGACCAGCTATCTCCTTTGCTTCGGCAAGATCCTTCACAGGGTCCTCTGTACCGGGTACCATAGGTACGTTGAATTTCTTAGCTGCCTGCTTGGCTGCTATCTTGCTACCCATTATTTCGATAGAGTGCGCAGACGGACCAATAAATATCAAGCCCGCGTCGGCCACTGCTTTTGAGAATGAAGCATTCTCACTCAGAAAGCCATATCCTGGGTGGATGGCATCTGCACCCAACTGTTTTGCTACTTCTATTATTTTATCGGCACGGAGATATGACTGCGAAGAAGGGGCCGGGCCAATGCAAACAGCCTCATCGGCATAGCGAACAAAAGGCATATTACGATCGGCTTCAGAATAAACAGCCACAGTTTTAATGCCCATTTCTTTTGCTGTGCGCATTACACGCACGGCTATTTCGCCACGGTTGGCGACAAGTATCTTTTGCATAAGCTGCTAAGGTAAGCCAAAGCCAGATAAGTTAATAAAGTAACAGGTCAATTTCAAGAACGGCAAAGCTCTTAACGCTCTGATCTTAAGCGAGTTCCTTTACCATACTTTACAAATAAATAGAGGTACAAAACACGCGATAACCGCATCAGCCATGGCTGTAATAGCACTACAATGGTTATACTTGTGATCAGGTAATAAAATATACTATTGTCCTTATATGAAATACCGAAGAGAAGCCAATACCAAACCAGGTTGAAGATGAATAAGCCAACGGACAAGGCATAACTAACATAGCCAGTGCCATAATAGAAGCCTACCTCCAGCTCCATTTTCTGTCCGCACACAGGACAATGCTCGGGCATCTTCAGCATGTCCTTCAATGGAAAGATGTGTTTATTGACATACATATGGCCCCGCCTGCAATTAGGGCACTTCATCTGTAAAATACTGGGAAGTAATGCAGGTTTATCAGAGTTTGACATAACACCTGGATTTTGCTTCGCAAAGTTACAACGTAAATACTGAATGCCTCAGTGATCTTTATCACGTTTAATAATAGTACTATCAGGCATCCGGCGATGTTGCATCTCCTTCGTTGGCATGGAAGTACGCCCAAACGATACGCGCTTTTGATATTCCGATGGCCTTGGTCAGCTCCCGCTCCGTGAGTGTGCGGATGTTTTTTACGGACCGGAAGGTGGTCAGCAGTTCATTGGCTGTTTTTTGCCCGATACCCGGAATAGATTCCAGTTCATTTTTGAAAGTTCCTTTGCTACGGGTTTGCCTGTGGAAGGTGATACCGAAACGGTGGACTTCGTCACGAATGCGCCGTATTAAAAGGTGGGCAGGACTGTCGTAGGGTAATTGAATAGGTTCGCTATCGCCGGGAAAGAATATGGACTCTTCCCGCTTCGCCAAACCAATTACTGTCATCCTGCCAATCAGGCCCAGCCTTTCGATGCTAGCCATTGCAGCCCCTAGCTGACCTTTGCCGCCATCTATGATCACCAGTTGCGGAAAAGGAGCTTCTTCCTCCAGCAAGCGCTTATAGCGCCGGTAAACGATCTCCGCCATGGAGGCAAAGTCGTCAATACCTTCCACTGTTTTTATATGGAAATGCCGGTAATCTTTTTTCGAAGGTTCTCCATGTTTGAAACAAACCATTGCAGCCACCGGATAGGCGCCCTGGAAATTGGAGTTATCGAAGCATTCAATGTGAACGGGCAGGTCGGTCAGTTGTAACGAGGTCTGCAACTCCTCGAGCACCTGCTCGTTTTTTTCTTTTGAATCTTTACCCAGCAACAGAGTATCGCGCCGGCGAACATCATCGCGAAACACTTCTGCGTTCTTGATGCTAAGGTCGAGGAGCTTTTTTTTATCACCCGCTTTCGGCACCGTGACCTGCACATCCGGGTCAGCCACCTCTATTACGAAAGGCACGATCGCCTCTTTTGCATTGCTACGGAAGGTGTCGCGCATCCTGTCAAGTGCCAGCGCCAGTATTTCATCATCCTGCTCCTCCAGTTTTTTCTCCACCTGCAATGTTTTCGCATAGATAATGCTGCCATTGCTGATCATCATGTAGTTTACAAATGCCTGCTTTTCGTCGCTGAGGATACTTGCCACATCGACATTGTCGAGCCGCGGATTTACAACTGCTGATTTAGCCTGGTAGTATTGAAGTGACTCGATCTTTTGACGCATCACTTCCGCCTTCTCAAATTTCATATCGGCAGCAAAAGAGTTCATCTCACTCTTCAGGTATTTGATCACCTCTCCGGTATTACCTTTTAGCACATGCCGAACCTGCTGCAGGTTTTGCGCGTAATCTTCTTCCGTTTGCAGGCCCTCGCAGGGGCCTTTACAATTTCCAAGATGATACTCAAGGCAAACCTTAAACTTTCCCTTCGCAATATTTTGCCTGCTTAGATTAAGGCTGCATGTACGCAAAGGGATATTTTGTTTCACAAGGCCCAGCAACTCCCGAACCCTGACCACGCTGGTAAATGGCCCGAGGTACTCTGAACCATCACGAATAATGTTGCGCGTGAGGAAAACCCGGGGAAAGGGTTCCTTCTTGATAACGATATATGGATAGGTCTTATCGTCTTTAAGTTCAATATTGAAACGGGGTTGATAATGCTTGATAAGAGAGTTCTCAAGCAGGAAGGCGTCATGTTCGTTCCCCGTGACCGTGTAGTCGATATGGTGAATAAGCGTAACCAAACGGCGGGTTTTATAATTGTCGACTGTTTTATTGAAATAAGAGCTTACTCTTTTGCGCAGATCCTTTGCCTTGCCAACGTACAGCAACTCGTTTTCGACGCTATAATATTTATAACAACCCGGCTGGTGCGGAATAGATGATATAACCTCACTAAATTCTTCTCTCGTCATCGATATCCTGAAAAGCTTATAAAAAGAAATACTCCACGCGCGAAGCGTTCTTATCGCCTGTCGCAAGGGCGTCAAATTCCTGTATCTGTATCACCCTGAGCGGCGAATAATATAATTTCTGTACAATGTCTTTGGTCCCTGTCTTACGCTCAGTCTCTATATAAATCGACCGTATCTTATTATTCTCCTGCATGGCAGATATCTGCAGCTTACGCGTAAAAAGCGTATCGTCTATTGCTTCATAATAAAAGTTGCGCGTGTCAGTGCTTTCATCGAGAAACATGTCAAAGCGGTAATGGCCCAGGTACTCAGGATTTCCAATATCCGTGGCGCAGAACTTATTAAGTATATCTCCCCATTCAAGGTTGTAGGCATTCTTCAGCAGACTGTCTGCCTTTCCTTGGCGCGTCGTTACCTTTATTATTCCAAAGGGCTGTCCCAGGTAGGTGTTCCACTGGTCTTTAATATACTGCTTGATAGAAAAATAGGTGCCCTTTTCTCCGGCATTAATAGCAGGCGCCGGTTTGGGCCTGGGTTTGCAGGTGGCAAAAAGTAGCACAGCCGTCAAGGGCAGTACAACTGTTCTCAAATACGTCATACGATTTTCTTAGCCTATAAAATTAGGAAAGATGCGCTAATAGGGGAAATTCTTTAGTTTAATTGCGGATTCAACGGAAGATTGGCGAGGTATGAATACTCTTTTCCAAGCGACCGGATGGCCTCCTTCCATACTTCTTCGGCCGACGTATCAAAAAGTAATTGAGGTGAAAGATTAGTGACGATCCACGAGCCCTCTTCTATCTCTTTCTCCAACTGCCCCGGTGACCAGCCCGAATAACCTACGAATAGCTTTAGTTCAGACGGCCCATAACTGCCGGTTACAATGACGTCCTGCAAAGCCTCATATGACCCGCCCCAGTAAATGCCCGGGGATATCGCATTGCCACCAAGGTCCAAAGGCAGTTTGTGCAACATATGCAAGGTGTCCATTTGTACTGGTCCTCCCTGGTATATATTTAAGTTTGAAGAGTTAAGTTCAGGTAGCAGATCGCCCAATGTAAGTTCCGTAGCCCTGTTAACCACAAAACCCACGGTGCCTTCTTCGCCATGCTCACACAATAAGACCACGGAACGGGCAAAATTAGGGTCGGCAAGGAAGGGCTCAGCGATGAGCAACCTGCCCACAGCGGGTAGCAGATCGTTTTGAGGCCTTTTGAGATTCAGGAAATCCATTGCTAATAAATTTAGTTGTTTCCACCCTATCGTCAAAAAAAGCATACCCGAAGCCAAAAACCTTTGATTTATTTTAACATAGCCAGTATATAAGGCAACTGAATAAGCGTATTAAGGGCTGATATACAAAATGCTTTACTTTTACGGCTGTTTAGCTATTTTAAGCTTTGGCAATGCTGTTTTATTACAATCTGCTTCTTTTTCTGCTCACTTTAGTCGGGGGATGTCTGCCGCTAATGACCGCTAAGGCAAAAAATATAAATAGCAGCTACCTGCTCGCATTTTCGGGATCCTTTTTGTTAAGCATCACATTTCTGCATCTGCTGCCCGAGTCGTTTAACAACCTCTCGGGGAAGGCAGGCTACCTGCTCCTTGCAGGCTTTTTTGTACAATTGCTTATACAGCGCTTTACCCATGGAGCGGAGCATGGGCACACTCACCTCGACGAACATCACATACCTCTTGTATCAATTCTGGCAGGCCTTTCGCTTCATGCTCTTCTCGAGGGATTACCTCTTGGTTTCACTTACAGCGATCGCGCTGCCACACCCTCGCTGTACCTGGCAATAGCCGCCCATAAGGTGCCAGAAGCCATGCTTGTAAGCAATCTTGTATTGCATTTGCGTGGAAAGCACAAAGCCGGCATTGTCGTGCTTATCTTCGCGCTTATAACTCCCGCAGCCTCGTTCCTGACGTCTTTTTTGGGTGGCACCGGCCAACAGGCGCACAACGTCATCGCTCTGCTACTTCCTCTCGTTGCAGGTTCGTTTATTCATATTGCCACCACGATCTTCTTCGAAAGCGGAACAAAATTGCATGCGATGAACGGCAGGAAAATAATCGCCATTCTCACAGGGGTCTGCCTGGGTTTGCTGAGCTTACTGTTCGAATAAGTATCTTTACCACATGAAAAAAATTTTCAGGCTTCTGCTGCCACTATTTTTATTCCTGGCGGGCAGCGATGCTCCTAAGGCCCACACCAAAACCGCAAGCAACAAATCGCTACTGTGGAGCATCAGCGGAAAGCACATGAAAAAGCCTTCCTTTTTATTCGGCACTATACACATTATTTGCCCCCAGGACTATATATGGACGCCAAGAATGAAGGAATCGCTGAAAAAAAGCCAGGAAGTGTGTTTTGAAATGGATATGGACGATCCCTCGGTACTGATGAAAGTAGCCACAGGGCTTATGGACAATAGCGGCAAAACACTGGAGGACTATTTCACGCCGGAACAATATAAAAAAGTAGAAGCCTTTGTCAGGGACAGCCTTGGCATGAACATTTCACTGTTCCGAAACATGAAGCCTGCGGCGCTGGAAAGTATGATAACAGGTAAAAACGTAGCCTGTGAAAATCCTGTTTCCTACGAGGATAAAATAATGGAACAGGCTAAAGCCGATAAAAAAGAGATACTGGGCCTGGAGCAGCCCGAGGAGCAAATTGAGCTGTTTGACAACCTGCCTACTGATTCAGTGGTGAAGGAGATCATGGAGATCATAAATGGTAAAAGCAACGACGACAGAGAATATAAAAAGCTGATAAACGCCTACAAAAAACAAGACCTGCCCGCACTATACGACTTGATGCGATCGTCTGGAGAGTCCCCCATCGACCTTGCGGGTTTTCTCGACGACAGGAACCAGCGCTGGATAGAGCGTATGGTGGAAAAAATGGATCAAAAATCAGTGTTTTTTGCCGTAGGCGCAGGGCACCTCTGGGGTGAGAACGGGGTGATCAATTTATTAAGAAAAGAAGGGTACACGGTGGTACCATTAAAGTAAACTGCCTATATGCTCTGTAATATTTCGCCAAGGGCCTCAGTGGTAAGCGGCTTGTTAAGAAACTGCTTGATGGAACCGTAATTCTTCACCCTGTTCAGATCATTTTCATTTATCGATGACGAGAGCATGTAAACGTTGTAGCCAGCTTTTGTCGCATCGGGTAGCTTTTCAAACGCCTCCATAAAGTCGAACCCGTTCATCACCGGCATCTGTATATCGAGCAATACCGTAGTTTTATCGTCTGCCGGCGGCGCAATGGCTGTACTGATATGCTCCAGCGCCTGTGGAGCGCTTGTAAACGCATGTATCTCCCCTGCCCTTCCCGAATTGCGAATGATCTTGTCTGCAATAAAACAATCGAGCTTGCTGTCGTCTATTATTATGAAATTGAGTTTCTGAGGCGCCATGGTGATTATTTGCTTGGAATGACAACTTTAAAGGTACTACCGTCGTTGAGCCTGGTATCAACCGTGATCTCACCACCCAGCTTGCCTATTGCATCTTTTACATTATACAAGCCGAAGCCTGAGCCCATCTCTTCAGATGTTGCCCTATAGAACATGTTGAATATCTTATTGACATTCGCCTCGTCAATACCTATGCCGTTATCCTGCACAGTAATGACGGACTTACCATTACTTACACTAATGTCGAGTTTTACAAACTTATCTTCAACACCCTTGCGCTGATACTTAAAAGCATTTGATAAGAGGTTGTTGAGGATGATCCGGAGCGACATTTCGTCGGAACGAAAGTTCTCCTGCTGATCAACATGTACATCAAATGCCGTCCTGTTGGTTTTACCTGTAACGTTGTATATATCCTGCAGGTCTTTAACGAGGTCATCAAACCTGACGTCGGATATCTTCATCTGTCCGCGGTTAAGGTTATAGTAGTCGTGTATGCTTTGGATGAAGTTGTCCAGCTTTTGCACGGACTTGTCCATCATGCTCAATATTTCTCTTATGTCGGCCACATCCTCTATCCCGCGTGCTATATCGATAGCACCCAATATACTAAGCAGCGGGCCGCGCATATCGTGTGTTACGCTGTACGCAAATTTATCAAGCTCATCGTATGCCTTCTGAAGCTCTTCGTTTTTTATCGCGAGCATCGATGTCGTCAGATAATACTGGTTGGCCTGGTCGATAGCGGTCTTAATATCCGTATCCGTCCAGGGCTTTTTAATATAGCGATAAATATTGCCGAGGTTGATGGCATCGATCACCGACTCGATATCCGTGTAGCCGGTGATCAGGATACGTACGGGATTGGGATATTTTTCGCGGATGTCGCCGAAGAACTGCACGCCGGTCTTGTCGGGCATGCGCTGGTCGGAAAGGATAACGCGTATATCGGGATGCTGCTCCAGGTGAGCAAGCGCCTCGGTTACATTCACAGCGATAAAGATGGTATAGTCGAACCTGAAAGATGCTTTAAAACCGTGCAGGTTATTTACTTCATCGTCAATGTATAATATTTTTATTTTCTCTATCTTATCCAAAGGACGAAATATTTATTAAAGCTAATGCATTATTGGAATTTCCAAAACAAATTCAGTCCCTTCGCCGAGGGCCGAATTTACTTTAATTTGCCCATTATGTTTGTTAATTGTATTCCATGCTATAGATAGACCGAGCCCTGTGCCTTCACCAACATCTTTCGTGGTAAAGAACGGCTCAAACAATTTCTTCTTCGTGTTATCGTCCATACCCGTTCCGTTGTCCGCAATACTTATATATACGTTTTTATCATCGGCCCACGATGTGAGCGTCATCCGGCCCTGGTCATCTTCGGGGTGATGCTTTGCAATAGCATGTATCGCATTGCTCATGATGTTCAGGAATACCTGGTTGAGCTTACCCGGGTAACATTCCACCAACGGGATCTGGCCATATTCCTTAATTACTTTAATGCGGCTGCCAAGCAGGTTGTTCACAAGTACCAGGGTGGCATCCAAACCTTCATTGAGATCCGCCTTTTTGAGGTCATCTTCATCAAGCCTTGAAAAGATACGAAGACCTTTTACTATCTCGGCCGTTCTGGAAGCGCCCTCATTGATACCGCTCAGCAGGTGATCGATCTCCGTTTTCAAGTAGTCGAAATCGATGTCCATCTTGTAATCATTGATCTGCTTCAGCTTTTCCTGGGTAGCCGCTTCCGACAGACCTACACTTTCAATAGTATTAAGTGCATCGATCAGTATCTCTACGTCACGCTTTAATGGCTTGATATTCGACGTAACGAAGTTGATTGGGTTGTTGATCTCATGCGCGATACCGGCGGTCAGCTGACCAAGTGACGCCATCTTCTCCGATTCCACAAGTTGCGTCTCTGCCTCTTTCAGGTCAGTCATCGCCTTTTGCAGGTCTTCGTTAGCCACTCGCAATTCCACCGTACGTTCATTTACTTTCTGCTCCAGCAATACGTTCTGCTCGCGTATCATACGCTCATTGATCTGCGCCTGTCTCAGCGCCTCAGCCTGCGATTCCTCTTTTTCCTTTTTAAAGATGTTGATCTTATCCGCCAGCGCGAATGACAGCAATGTTACCTCCAGGGCTGTACCTATGAATAGTGTGTAGTTTGTAAAGCTATTATACGGTAAGACGTTAAGGTTGCGCATCACAAAAAGTACCATGCCAACAATAAAGATGAGCCATGCAGCCAGGAAGAACTTCGCCGGGCGGTATTTTTTGAACGAAAGATATGACGCGACTGACAACCCTGTGAAAACCGCACCCAGCCCCGAAATGTCGATAAACCGGGAACTGACATTGTCGTTGCCTGCAAAGCGTATGATAGGCGCCACAGCATAAAGAATCATTACCAGGACAGCTATCTTGTCAAAGCGTGGCATCTTTGAACGGGTGCTGAGAAAAACCCGCATAAAAGACAATGCACTAACGCCTGCCAATGATGGGAATAAGATGATCAGGTAATTGAACCACTGGGGGCTACCAGGGAATAGATATTTGAACGAATAGCCCGTAATTGTGATCTGTGTGAGGCCAATGAAAAGTATATACAGCACATAGTACAGGTAAGAGCGGTCTTTCGTAGAGATGTACACAAAACAATTGTACAGCATCATAACCAACAGGATACCCATCAAAATCCCGTAGATCACGTCTTTTGTGCTCTGGGTTTCGGATATGGATTGCATGTCGCCGAGCAAAATTGGCGTCAGCAGTTGTTCCGAGCTTTTTATTTTCAGCAGGTACTCGGCAGAGGAATCCCTACCCAGGTCGATATCAAAAACAAAGTCGGGGTACTTGTATTTCCTCGCATTGAACTTTTGTGCTACTCCCATCGCCTGCAGCAATACGGGCTTGCCATCAATGACGCGATATAGGTTGCAGGTATCCACCAGGGCATACTCCAGCTCGAGGAGGATATGGCTATAACGCGATCTGTTGACGACTGAATATTTGATCCAATAGGTAGAAGAGGAAATATCGAAGTTGGGAACATTATCCTTACTGCTGTAATAATTAGTCGCATTAAGCGCTTCCTCAGGTGTAAACTTGTTGAGGCTGTCGTTAAGTATCAGCAACTTTTTGCCGATCAGTATTCTGCCGTCTTGATAGGTAACAGGTTCAGCAAATAATTGTGTAATGGAGCCGCAGATGAAGATCAGTAAGATCAGTGCCTTGCTGAGAAAATAATGTGCTGCTTTTTTAAGTACCCGGGTTAACACGTATGTCGAAGTATGTTTGAAGTTCTCCTTTCGGCCCCCGCTCTACTGAATGCTGAACAGGGTTATTCCGCAGGTTCAATATCGCTTCCCTTTCCTTTTCTATAGCCAGTGGTAAATTTATAACATCTTTGATAATTAGCGCAGTAGCTATCAAATCTTCTTTCGGATAATAAAAAGTTCCATTATTGCCTAACTCACGCAATATCTCGAAGCCCACCTTTTGGCTGTTGCGCAGTGTGGCCGGAGAACAAAGCCCCATAAGATGCTTAAGGTTTAGTAAAGGAGTGATCGCGATGGCGACACGGCCCAGGAACATGCTGCCTATGCCGTAGCCTGCTACCTCTTTTGAATTCCACAGGCCGCAAAATTCAGCTACGTTGTAGTCGCCAATAGCATCCACATACTCGTAGATGCGCTTATCGAGGACAGCCACAGCACCCTCCATTGGCATTTTCAACTCTCTTGATCGTATTTGCACCCGGCAACCGCCAAATACGCGGTCCTGGTCTTCCGATTCCGCAATGATAACATAGGTAAAAGGATCATCGCGCCAGTCGGCCCTGGCGGATGTAACCTTGGTGACCCCGTATGCCTCAAGCACACGCCGGTGACCATCTATGTAACGGTCACAACCATCCGAGTCATCGACGGCCCTGAATACCCTAAACTTCGCTATCATCTAATCAATAATCTGTGAACAACATTTCTTCAAGCGGTTTTCTTAAAGCCCTGGGACCCGACTTGGGCATGCAGGACAGTTTAAACAAGAAAACCTCAGCTAGTCCCTCTCTTACCCCGAACAGCTGATGGAAACGTTCACGCAACACCTTTAACTCTTCAATATTATCAGTTGATAAGCTATTATCGTTGTTACTATTTTGGGTTATACGCGGAAAAAAATACAAGGGTGAGATAAGTGGATGAAGTGCCAGGCCTGCTCTTTCGGCAGCCAGCCACATCCTTTCATAGGAGCGGCCTCCCATGATATATTGTTCAGCCGAAACGGTCGGCATAGTAATTAATCCTATTGCTGAAGAAGGCATGATGGAGCCTATGGTCGCCATTTCCATCAGCTTTCCGCCTTTTTGTCTTCTCACAAAGTCGATTACGTCGTACTCTTTCAGTATTTGCATGGCAGCCAGTTGCGGAGTAGCCAGTCCAAGCGTCAAAATATCAATGCCGTCGCGCGTTGCTTCTGCATCCTGTGGACGCCAGCGCATCTCGCGGTGCACAAAGTCATAGTGTCCTTCGGGATGCATAAAGCGCATACGGTCGCATGCGGCGATGATCTTTGCGACCTCTAATATTTGCGGCGTAGCAGTGAGCCAGCGCAATTCTGCACCCGGCACGGATTCAGCTGTATTTTTGAGTTGATCCAGAACAGTGGGCTCGATCTCTTTGCGTGGCCCCAGGTTACGGTTGGTCGTTCGAACAAATATCTGGTCAGCAAGGCTGTCGTCAACATGGGGCTCGGCACCTGCGCTATCGTTTGAGAAAGTAATAGCTGCAATTAATATCGAGTCCTCTCCTTGCGGGAATAAGCGTATTCCTGTTTCGACACCTTGCTTATGCGCCTCAAGCACCAGGTTTTCCAGCACGGCACCAAAGGTGAGATAAGAGGCTATATTGTGATAATCCCCAAAAGAGAAGGAACGGAACCGGTCGTGGAATAGAAAAAGTGTTGCATTGTGATAATACCACTTCCAGGGCTGATCGTTGCCGGTAGATGGCGCTGCCATCGCAGCATTTACGATAGCGCCTAATTTGTCTTTATCAAGTACTATAGCATCTCCGGGCTTTTCGAACTCTGTCTTCTGCACAATCCTTTTAATGGCGTCTATACCCAGTGGCTGGTAAGGATTAGGGCGTTCGATTGATTCCGCGCCTTTTTCTTTGCCACCCACTATTTCTTCAATATCTACATAATATCTGCCTGAATCATTGTAAAGTCCTAGTAACAACCTGCGGGATACATCGGCAGCTACAGCACCTCCCAGCACTACCGAAGATGCCAGTTGCGGCCATGTGGAAATGGTCATACCAATTTCCAGCATTGATGCTTTGCCCCTCAGTGAACCATTACCTGCACTTGTAAGCTTAAGTACAATGGGTATCTTTTCTTCAGGAGACATTGCTGCGATCCTTGCGGGGTCAAGCCCCTCTGCCAGACCGTGCAGCAGTGGCCGCTGCGGCTCCAGGTCAAAACGCTCTACATCGAGCATGCCTCTGTCGCTGGTGTCCATTAGGACCGGGATGCGTTGTTCACGGGCTTTCATGCGTGCCAGCAACTTTATGTCAAGGCTATCGCATTCATCAACGAGCAAGTCAAGCTTGCCACCATTTAGTAAAAATGCGTCTATATTGTCGTTAGTAATTCCCTCCTCGAAGCAAACAACATGGATAAACGGATCTATTTCGGCTATTTCGCGAGCCGCGATGAATACCTTTTTCTGACCGATATTCTGCACACCACTGCGTATGCGGTTGATATTACTTAGATCGAGCGTATCGAAGTCCGCGAGCCGCAACTCACCGCAACCACGCTCCATCGCAAGCGTGAGTGCAATAGACTGGCCGACCGAAAGGCCGATAATGCCGATCTTCTTGGTGCCCAATACAGCCTGTTCTTCAGCAGTGATCTTATACTTGTTGCGGTTCGTTCTCAACTCGATGAACTCATCCTTGTCAAGCAGATGCACCATATTGCGGCTCCATGGATAATATACCCAAACGCCATACTGCTCGAGGCTTTTATCACCAAGCAATTCCTTTTGCAGGCTGCTGTAGTCTTCTTCTTGTAACTTGCGGGAGGGATAACGGCATTTGATCAGTTCCCTGATCTGGGAGTCAATACTGTCGCAGATGTTGATGCCGTTTGTCGAATTTATTATTTCATTATACCTATTCCAATCTTCTTCTACGCCCAGGCGGAAGAACAAGGGCCTGAACATAGTGATATTCATGGTTTCTTCTAAAGTCTTATATACGCTCATTAACCCATATATTTCAGATCATCTATTACGTCAAAAAACCGGCTTTTGCATTCCGGACATGAATATAGAAAAAAGACCGGAAATTTTCTATCTTGCAGTAATAATATTTTGCGCAAAAGTACAGGTTATTAGCAAGCGATGCCGAATGAGAAAATAAATATTCTTTATGTTGATGATGAGGTTAATAACCTTATTTCATTCAAAGCCACTTTTCGCGTCAAGTACAACGTATTTACGGCAATAAGCGGAGAGGAGGCGATCAAGCTGCTGGAAACACAGGAAATGAACGTTATTATTACCGACCAGCGAATGCCCAACATGACCGGCGTGGAATTCCTTGAGTCGATACTGGAGAAGTACCCTGACCCCATGCGTGTTTTGCTAACCGGCTACGCCGATATGAATGCCGTGATCGATGCGGTTAACAAAGGGAAGATATTTCACTACCTGACCAAGCCGTGGAACGAGGAAGAGCTTGATATGACCATACAAAGAGCTTACGATATCTACAAGCAACGCCTTGAGCTTAAGGAACTTAACTCAAACTTGCTTATGAGTAATGAGCAATTGGAATTCCTGTTGAGGCAGAAACTGCTTTCCTAGGTTACATCATCCAGTCGGCGGTCTGGTCCAGTTCTTTTGCTATTACGCGCTCCCATTTTTTCTGCTGCATTCTGTCCTGGCCATTATGGGTTTCTTTTTCATACTGGTCCTGTCGCGCCTTGTATTCGTCGCCAATCTTCTTATAGGTGTCGGCGAGTGTGGTATTGAGGTTGTAAACAGTCACGTTAAGACCGTTGAACCGTTCTCTTAGCTTGCGGGTATATATTTCGCAGAGATCAAAATGGCCCTGCTCGTGCTCCAGCACTTCGGGCGTGCGCTCATCGGGCATCACCCACGATATGTCTTTGCGAAAACTGTTGCGAACGAGTATCTGCACTTTATTTGATACAGTCACAGTATTTGTTTCAAAGCCGAAACCGCAATAAGTAACTGCTACCGCTTCTTCTGCACCCTGTGTCCTGTATATCCTGCCTCCAAAATCGGCCCAGGTGAGTTTACGGTCCTTGCTCCAGTTGAATTCTTTCTCGTACTTGTGTATATCTTCCGCGCGGTACAATATGGCGCTTACTTTACAGCATTCATTTTTCTCGCCGAGTACTTTCTCAGTGATCTTAATGATGTTGGCATTTTGCTCGCTTGCCTTCTTCTTAAGCGTCTGCATCATGTCGAGGTAAGAGTAGCCTGTTTTGAACTTTTTTCCGTCTATCTCAACGTCCTTCAATTCCGTCGCGCCGCTTGGTAACGGATCATTTGGGTCTAAGACGATTATATCCTTTTCGAAGGGCTCCGGCTTTATTACATTACCCTCCCATGCCTTTAATAAAGGCGCATAAAGTACCATTGCTAAGGCAATAAATGCTTTCAGGAACCGGGACATTCAGAAATTATCTTATTAAAATAAACCTGGCGGCTTGCCAGATGCATAAAATTACGGCAAAAACTGTTTATAAAAACAAAAAATACATAGAAATTATCCTTCGGATATCAATTGGAGATACTGCCCGGATATGCGTGAAACCGCGTGCTCTGTTACAACATATCCATAGGCGCTTTCGGCTACTGCGTCGGCAAGCCCCGGATCATTCAGCAAAAGTTCGATTCCGTCGGCAAGTGCCTGGGGTGAATGCCGGGGACATAGAACACCGCGACCATCCTTCAGCAGGTCTTTTAGCCCCCCAGCGGCAGTAGCGACAACGGGCACTTTATAAGCAAAGGCATCCAGTACGCTACTGCCTAAGCCCTCTTCTTCCGAGCTCATCACAAATACATCCATGATAGAAAACATATCCTCAACATTATCGACAAAGCCCATCATTTTGTACACATCGCCGACGCCACATGCAGCTATCTTCGCCTTCACTTGTTCTTCCAAGACGCCGCTGCCGAAATGCAGGAAAACAAAATCCTGCCTTTTCTCCTTTAGATGCATGATCGCTTCAACCATGGTAAGCGGGTCTTTGTGCTGAACGAGCGCTGAGGTGGTGGAAAGAATACGGGTGCCCGGCTTGAGGTGCAGCCCTTCCAAAATCTTCAGGGCCCTGCTCTTATCGAGTTGCTTGGGTATAACGCTCTCCGATATTAGCGACACCTTCTTCACGCCAAAATCTTCCAGTATTTTCTTGATGGCCGTACTAATAGCAACCACATGATCGGCAAGATTGTACTTGATGCGCGTACTTGCCTTGCGTGGCACAAAGTCGAGCCTCCGTGTGAAAACGATTTTTGCGCGGTGAAAAGGTTTGGTCAGCACGCACCATGTGAGCATATGGGAGGTCTGCACGTGGAATACATCGAACTTCCGAGCCCGGAATAGCAGAAATAGGATAACACTTATGATGTTAGAAAACGGCAATACCTCTAAGCCTTCAGATTGCGCTTTCTGCTGCAGTGGATAACCCTTCCTGCATAATACAGCCGCCTGCTGACCGAGGTCCCGGAACCCCAGCATATCATACAGGGTCTGGCGTTCGCCGCCCCGCCATGTGCGCTCAAAATTCAGTTCCAGGATATACATCAGTGCGCAAAGATGCTTAAAAAAGTGAGAAGTGAGCCGGGGCCCTTAAAGGTCAGCGGCTACTCCGCAGGCTGGTAATGGATGCCCTTGTACTTCTCCTTGCTGTGAATTGCCATTATCGGTATATCGAACAGCACACCGGCATAAGCCCTGATAGCATTGTACTGCCTGTTGCCATCGCCGATCTTTCTTATTTGCGGGGCATATACACCTCCCATGCTAAATACCAGTGGTGTACCGTGGATGCTGTATTGCAGGTGAAGGCCGGGGCTCACGAATTGCTCCCACTTGAAGCTTTGCGGAAGTGTGCTGTCTGAATTGGAAAGGCGATAAGACACAACCGCGCCGATGTCCAGCAGGCTTACAAATACGGTGAATGTACTCTTCGACATGTTCCTGAATTTGCCCGCATGCTTCCCCTTGGAAATGAATTTACAGTCTACATCGTCTGGCGTTGGGGTGCTTCCAAAACGAGAGAAAGTTTTGCTGAAGGCAATGCCGATCGGAGCAGTTAATCCATATACATAGCCGCTTTTGTAAGTAAGGTTAGCACTGCTGGACCGCCCTAGTGGCAAGGTTTCATACCCCAGGTAGGGGCCGACAAAAGCATTAAGGAAAAGGCTATTCCACGTGCTGGTTTTGCGTTTGTAGCTGGTTGCCGGCAATGCGTAAGCCGATATTACCTTACTGAGGTCTTTGCTATTGGTGGCGCCGGATATGTCGTTTAAAAAGGACGCGATCCGGAGCACGAAGTAGCGTGTCTTGTCAAAGTTGAGTTCTCTCTTAATCTCATTTATACCGGCACTGTCCAACGGTCCCCGCAAAGACGCGGTGGTTTTATTGATCGCAATCAGCGGGTATGGGGCACGTATTTCAGGGCTTGCTTCCAGGTTTTCGAACCCAAGCTTTTCTGTTACCAGCAGCTGCTTCCGTATCTCGTTTAGCATTATTTTGCGGGCCCGGTAGCCGGTATCGACCGGGCACGACCTGTAAAGTGCAATATCCTTTTGCAGTGCCTGGAACTCCCGGGGATCTGCGCCCCTTGGATATCTTTTTGTAAGCGCATAGGCGAGATTGAACATTTCTCTGACTGCACCGTAATAGTCTTTCTTATCTATGTGCGCATAAACATCCAGCACTCCACGGAGTGTTTCAAGGTCCGTTTGCAGGTTATAAGCCTGGTCAGCGAAAATAGCCTTAGAGTTGGTGGTCGCTGTCAGCAAATCATCAAATACCTTTATGAGATCACTGGTGAACTGCCATGTGGTGTAGCTCAAAGTGCTAAAATCAATGTTATCCTTATCGTTGTCCCTACTCTTTGCCCGGCGGGTAACATTATCAACCTGCTGCATTTCCTGCAACATTCTTGCAAGGACATTTTTTACTTTCAATATCTCATCAGGCCTGAAATCAAAGTCGTCATTTTTTCGTAAAAGTATCTTCGAGAACACCTTATCGTATTTCAAGTCGACCAGGCTGAGCATGGTCATGAACATATCATCAGGCATATCGACCAGGGTGGAGGGATTGAGCAAATATTTATTGCCCTTGCTTACCAGGAATATCTCCTGCTTTACCGCATACAGCAACGTTATAAAATGATCCGGTGTTACATATTTATCCGATAGCCTTCCCTTGAGGTTGAGATAAAGGTTATTAATAGTCTCGTCGATGGAATATCTCTTTTGCATCAGCGACGCGATCTCGCCACCGTAGCCAACATATTGACGCAACACATTTATCGCAATTTTGTTCTTCGGCAAACTGTCAATAAAAGGTATCTGGAAGAAATGCTGAGGCATAACAGAAAAATCCTGGGCTATGGCATAGCGCCAAGCCTTACCGATCTTCGGCATATCATACTCCTCATTATTTTTCAACAGGGCCATGCATGCGGGAAATACGATATTCAGTTCTTCGATCAGCTTTGCTTTCTTCTTCAACTCGTCAAAGAACCACAACACAGACTCCTGCTCCACCCTATTGGCAAGAAAAATAGCCATGGCATCTATCATCTCCGACTGGCCCGGCATTGAAAACCCTGATCCGGACTGGCTGGCCTGTATGTTATTACTCTCATTCATAAAGGTGTACTCATTGCCCGACGGTATAAGCCTATCACCGAAGTTGTACTGCACAGTACTGACCATGGAACGACAGGCCTCCGTACAGCGGTCCACTAATATCTCCCTGAGGTCTTTGACCCTGCCACCGGAAGACAACTCTACCAGCCGCAGGCGCAGCGTATCAAAAAGCTTACTAAGGCCACCGCGCAACATTGTGTCCCTTGTACCTAATAAGTTGAACGAATCGATGGCGCTGATCATGTTACGATACGAGGCCGCCTGTGCCGCGCCCAAAGTGTCACCCTGGTGCGTTAGCCTATCCAAACTATCCGTCAGTAATGACTGCCTAAGCGCGAGCCGGGTGGAGTCTTCGGCATCCGGGGGAACACGCAGCGTGCGTAGCCGGAGTTCCGCTGTTCTTAAACGCCAATCATTATTGCTGATCGAGTCTTTTTGTGCAACAATATCGTCTCGCACATCTTTTAACGATGTGTACTTGCGGTCGGCCTGGCGGTATAACTTTTCAGAATCTATCATAGCAAAGAGGCTGTCTTTAGGCAGGGTGAAATTGTAGCTGGTGTACAACCTACCTAAGTAAGGGTAGCGATCCAGCTCATTGATCGATCTGCCTTTGAGATAATAGCCGAGATACTTTAAAAAGATGTTGCGATTGTTAGCATCGCTGGTGAATGAATCGTTATAGAGAGCTTTAGTTATATATACCGCATTTATCGCTTCCAATTTGGGTTGGGCGGCTGCCCTATTCGATAATAATAGTATAGAAAAAAGGGAGCAGCAAATGATGCTGTGGATATGCTGTTTGTACATGATAATTGAAGTTTTGGAATCTCCCTTACCAGTACAAATAAAACAGATATTCTCAAATATTTAAAGCATTTCGGCGCAATATTTTAAACGTGCAATACATTGCCGATGGCGATGCCGCAATCAGACCAGATGGGCATCTCACGCTGTAAAATAAAGTTCGGCTTCTGCCTTGCGCCGGTTGGTGAGACCTGCTACGGCAACGAGTTTGCCGTCAACATGGGCTTTGTTCCACACTAGAAAGGCATCTTTGATGGTCGGATCGTTCTTGTTGGCTTTAACTTTCTTCAGCAAGGTTGAACTAAGGAGGGCACCGGTGCCGACATTGTACGCAAAACTAACCAGCGCGTTGAATTGATTTTGGGTCAGCTTTGCAGGCCGAACTGCTGCGTCCACCTTCAGGCTTTTCAATACTATCTCATCTTCCAGCAACTTGTCGGCTCGTTGCTGTGTAATGGCATCCCCACGTTTTACCGGACTACCATCCTCATAGTGTATTGAACCATACCCGATCGTCCAGATGCCTGCACTGTCTTTATAAGCCTTAAGTTGTAAGCCTTCGCGGCTCTTGATGAAGTCGAAACATACTTTGTCAGGTGTCATAGTAAATTATTTGTGTGGCCAAGAATCTATTGAAAGTAATTTCCTGTTCAATAGCGAGGAGTTATTTCCTCTTTTCGTTAAAGTAAGTGTATAATGAGCTGAAAGTCAAATGTATGTGTTAAATAATTATTTCCTGTTTCTTCCTGTTGCGGGGCTATAACCGTAATAAAGGACAAAGGTTAGGTCTGTCCACTAGGCAAAAAGGTAGTTGCCAAGGCAAGTTACGTTGCGGCGTGAGGCTTTTCCAAATAAGGATATCCACATTTTCATCGAAGCGAAAAAATACCCCCTTCGATTAGTGATCAGCTTTTTATCTTTAAAGCAAATGAGCTTTACAAATTTCAAACGGCTGCTGCCGGCTTTAATGCTAGCGCCAGCTTGCCTGTTTGCGGGCGACAAGAAAAAATGGGATGTTGAAAAACCGGGAGGGCCTCAGAAGGAGGTATCGTTTACAGTAAATGAGGGTACCTGGTTGAACCTCGATGTGTCGCCGGACGGCAAAGAGATCGCTTTTGACCTGCTGGGTGATATCTATGTGATGCCCATCACGGGCGGAGAAGCAAAGGTGCTACGGCAGGGAAAGGCCATGGAAGTACAGCCCCGCTATAGCCCAGACGGTAAGAAGATATCCTTTACATCGGACAGGGGCGGCGGCGACAATATTTGGGTGATGAACAGGGATGGAAGCGATGCCCACCAGGTGACCACAGAAAACTTCAGGTTGCTAAACAACGCCGTTTGGACACCGGACAGTAAATACCTGGTAGCCCGTAAGCATTTTACCTCCACCCGATCGCTTGGAGCAGGGGAAATGTGGATGTATCATATAAAAGGCGGGGGCGGATTACAACTGACCGTAAAGAAGAATGATCAGCAGGATGTGAACGAGCCGTGTGTCTCACCGGACGGAAGATATGTGTACTATAGCGAGGATATGTATCCCGGTGGCTATTTTCAATATAATAAAGATCCCAACCAGCAAATTTTCGTTATTAAGCGTTTTGACAGGGAGAAGGGTACTAATGAAACAGTGACGGGCGGGCCGGGAGGCGCTGTGCGCCCGCAAATATCGCATAGCGGAAAGCTGTTGGCTTTTGTGAGGCGTGTCAGGACCAAAACCGTACTGTTCAT
Source organism: Bacteroidota bacterium (assembly GCA_018267915.1). GTDB lineage: Bacteria > Bacteroidota > Bacteroidia > Chitinophagales > Chitinophagaceae > MKUN01. The sequence continues at coordinate 76,637 of JAFDXN010000033.1, forward strand.
CCATGATATGGAAACTGCCGAGGAATGGCCTGTTTACGATAAGCTCTCTAAAGACCAACAGGAGGCGTGGACGACATTTGGTATCTACACCGGATTTGCATGGACACCGGATGACAAGAATATTGTGATATGGGCAGGCGGCAAGATCATGAAGGTGGATGTAAATGCTACCAACAGTGCGACAGAGATCCCCTTTAGCTGCCATGTGAAACAGCAAATAACAGATGCAGTTCGCTTTAAACAAGACATTAATCCAGATGCATTTACGGTGAATGTTATCAGACAATCTGTTACGTCGCCTGACGGAAAATGGCTGGTATTCAGTGCCTTGGGACATTTATACAGAAAAGACCTACCGGGTGGCAAGCCAGTGCGTATCACCAATGCGGAGACCCTTGAATATGACCCATCTTTCTCACGCGATGGTAAGACCATCGTATATGTAACGTGGAGCGATAGTGGGAGCGGGGCGATATGCAAAGTGCCGCTAGCCGGTGGCGCCATCGAAAAAATAAGCGGCAGCAAAGGCATATACCGGACACCGTCTTATTCGCATGATGGCAAATGGCTGGTGTATGAGCGGCAAGGCGCTAGTGGCATACTCGGTCATCCCTTCACATCGAAACCCGGTATCTATATAATGCCGGCCGCGGGTGGCAAAGAAGAATTTGTGACCGACAAGGGAAGCGAGCCTGTGTTCAGTAAAGATGATACACGCATTTATTACCAGGCAGGCGGGGACCTTGACAACTCATTTAACTCATGCAAGACAGACGGCAGTGACGAGCGCGTGATCTTCAAGAGCACTTACGGAAAACAATTTACGGTATCGCCCGATGAAGAATGGGTAGCCTTCGAGCACCTTTTCCAGGTGTATATTGCTGCTTTTCCCCACACCGGCCGGCCTATTACTATCGGCAGCGAGACATCGGATTTTCCCTTAAGAAAGGTATCGAAAGATGCGGGTTATGACCTGCACTGGAGCGGAGATGGTAATAAACTGCACTATACGCTGGGGGACCAATATTACACTATCGACCTGCACGACCTGTTTCAATTTGTTGGCGGCAAGCCTGATTCAACATTCATCATACCAGCGAAAGGGGTGACGGTGGGTCTGACCGCAAAAACAGATAAGCCGCAAGGGCAATTGGCTTTTACCAACGCACGAATAATCACGATGGAAAATGATGGTGTGATAGAAAATGGCACTATCGTAGTGGACGGCAATATCATTAAAGCCCTTGGTAAGACCGGGCAAGTAAACATACCGACAGGAGCCAAACAAATAGACTGCAGCGGCAAAACCATTTGCCCCGGTTTTATAGATGCTCATGGGCATGCGGGCCACTTCTACTCGGGCATAGTACCGGAGAAACATTGGCCTTATTATGTAAACCTCGCTTACGGCGTCACAACGATACACGACCCATCGGCCAACAGTGAGTTTGTTTTTGCGCAGAGTGAAATGGTAAAAGCCGGACTGATGGTGGGCCCAAGAGTATTCTCGACAGGAACGATATTGTATGGCGCTGATGGGGATTTTAAGGCAGTGATCAACTCGTATGACGATGCCAAAAGCGCGATACAGCGAACGAAAGCCTTTGGGGCCTTCAGCGTGAAGAGCTACAATCAACCGCGCAGGGAGCAGAGGCAGCAGGTAATAGAGGCTGCGAGAGAGTTAAAAACGGAAGTAGTGCCTGAAGGAGGTTCGTTTTTTTACCATAACCTCAGCATGATATTGGACGGACATACAACCATCGAACACAACATTCCCGTGGCGCCGCTATATGATGATGTGGTGCAACTATGGAAAAATTCGGGCACGGCTAACACACCTACACTGATAGTAGCGTATGGAGGGCTTTCGGGTGAGTATTACTGGTACCAGCATAGCAATATATGGGAAAAAGAAAGACTATTGCACTTTACCCCACGATCAGTGATCGACACCCGTAGCAGGCACCGTGTTATGGCACCCGATGAAGAATATGAGAACGGCTATATGCTGGTATCGAAAAGCCTGAAGAAATTGAGTGATGCCGGCGTTACCATCAATATGGGCGCGCACGGCCAGCTCAACGGCCTGGGAGCCCATTGGGAGATATGGATGATGACGCAGGGTGGGATGACGGCGATGGAAGCTTTAAAGACAGCCACTATCAATCCTGCAAAAAGCCTGGGGCTGGACAGCTATATAGGCTCGCTGAAAGAAGGGAAACTGGCTGACCTGATCGTTATGGATAAAAACCCGCTGGAGAGTATTTACAACACTGAAAGCATCAGGTACACCATGGCGAACGGCAGACTGTATGACAGCGAAACGATGAATGAAACAGGCAACTACAACAAACCCCGCGGCAACTTTTATTGGGAACTAGGCAAGAACGCGGATGTATTTCCATGGTACCAGTCGGAACAGCATTTGGATGATTAAGGCAAAACAAGCGTAAATTTGGTAGCACCATGAGCATGAACCGGAAATTATGCGATCACATATCGTTTGCAGGCGACTTGAAACAACCCGCGGAATATGTATGTGAAGCGTGTGTAAAGCACGGAGGCAACTGGGTGCATCTACGTACCTGCCAGACCTGCGGTGTTACGCTTTGCTGCGATGATTCACCCGGCAGGCATATGACCGCTCACAATCGCGAGACCGGGCATCCTGTGATCATCTCTGCTGAACCGGGAGAGAAATGGATATACTGCTATGTGGACCATCTTTTTTCAGATTACGTTTAAAACTCATTCAGCTTTATGATCAGCAACCTTGCGCTACCGCCACTGCCATTAAATGAATGGGCCGACACAAAAAAAGCTTTGCATTTGTATTGCCAGATCATCGGCAAAATAAAGCTTAAGCTGCTGCCATATAAAAACCACTGGTGGAATGCCGCCCTCTATATAAACGCAGCAGGTATCGGAACAACGGCTATACCATACAATGACAAAACGATAGAATTTAACTTTGATCTTTGCAAACACCAGTTGATCATCACAACAACCAATAGTGAATACGAGATCATTGAGCTCAGGGATGGACTGTGTGTGTCGGACTTTTACAAGCAGGTTTTTAAAATACTCGATAAGCTCAAAGTGCAAGTGAAAATATTAGCGAAACCTTACGAGTTTGAAACGCAAATACCTTTTGCAGAGGATACGATGCATTGCACTTATGACAAAGAATACATATCGCGGTTCAGGAAAGTATTGTTCTTTTCAGACGCAGTGATGAAAGAGTTCAGCGGTCGGTTCATCGGCAAATGCTCGCCTGTACACCTATTCTGGCACAGCTTCGACCTGGCGGTAACGCGCTTTTCGGGACGGGAAGCGCCGGAGATAGCAGGCGCCAACAGCGTAAATGCAGAAGCTTACTCACACGAAGTGATCAGCGCCGGCTTCTGGGCAGGTGATAAGAATGTACAGGAACCTGCTTATTATTGTTACACATACCCCTCGCCTCCGGGCCTGGACGGGGAGCCGTTACTACCAAAGGGCAAGGCAAAGTGGATACAATCGAACGGCAGCCCCATGGCATTGCTCACCTACGCAGATATGATAAAAGAACAAGACCCGAAACATGCGCTACTGGACTTCCTTGAAAGCAGCTATTTAGCGGGTGCCCGAAAGGCCGACTGGGCAATCGACAATTACCGGGCCCGCAGTTAAAAAAACAAAACCATGTCAAAAATCATCATTCTCTCAGCAAGCGTAAGGCTGAACAGGAACAGTCACCGGGTTGCACTTTTTTTCAGCAAGTATATAACAGGACACCAACTTGCCGAGGTGGAAATACTAGACCTTAACGAGTACAAGTTCCCCATTTTTGAAGAGCGGCTGCGTTTCATGAAAGACCCGCCTGCCATACTGGTAGCATTATCGGAGAAGATAAAAGCAGCCGATGGTGTACTGATCGTGACACCCGAGTATAACGGCGGCTATCCGGCGGCGCTGAAAAACTTCGTGGACCTACTATACTCAGAATGGAGAAGAAAGCCGGTGGCGCTGGCTACTGTTTCCGATGGCATGTTTGGTGGTGCCCAAGTTACTACATCATTTGTCTTTTCAATGTGGAAAATAGGGGCGCTTGTTGTGCCGGCGATGTACCCGGTTCCTAAAGTATTGGACAATTATGATACTGATGGCAATGCAATAGATAAACCGGCGACGGAAAAACGGGCCGGGAAATTTGTGGATGAATTGCTATGGTGGATAAATGCCACGAAGGCAATGGAACAAAGTTGATACGCTGTTATTCTGTATTGTCGGCCTGTGATACGAAGTCCATATTATTTTTGCTGCCAGCTTTGTATTCATAAGGCCATCTATGCACTTCCGGGATATCACCCGGCCAGTTACCATGAGGCGGCACAATTGTCGTGGTCCATTCAAGCGTGGTTGCCTGCCATGGATTTTTTGTCTTCACTCGTCTTCCGTTCCAAATACTCATGAAAAAGTTGCCGACGAACAACAGTTGTCCGAGGAAAACGATGATCGCCACTATGCTGATGAAGGCGTTGACGCCCTGAAATTGCTTAAAACTCTCCCAGGTAGAAAAATCATAGTAACGACGCGGCATACCCGCCACACCTTCGTAGTGCATGGGCCAGAAGATGAGATAGGCACCAATAAAGGTGATGAAGAAGTGAATATGCCCGACTATGGAATTCATATATCGGCCAAACATCTTGGGATACCAGTGGTATATACCTGCAAACATGCCAAAGAAAGCAGAAACCCCCATTACCAGGTGAAAGTGAGCTATGACAAAATAGGTGTCATGCACATGTATGTCAATAGCCGAGTTGCCAAGGAAAATGCCTGTCAACCCCCCGGAAATAAATGTGGACACAAAACCAATGGCAAACAGCATCTGAGGTGTAAAATGGATATTGCCCCGCCAAAGGGTGGTGAGCCAGTTGAACACCTTTATAGCCGAGGGCACCGCTATGAACAATGTAAACAAAACAAAAACGGAACCCAGGAAAGGGCTCATGCCGGATACGAACATATGATGTGCCCAGACGAGGAACGATAGAAACAGTATCGAGGCCATTGAAATAATCATGGCCTGGTACCCAAAGACGGGCTTACGGCTGTAGACAGCAAGGATGTCGCTGGTGATGCCCATACCCGGGAAAATAACAATATAAACCTCCGGATGGCCCAGAAACCAGAACAGGTGCTGATACAATAATGAGGAACCGCCGAGATGCGGCAAAGCTTTTCCACCGATAAAAATTTCGGATAAGAAAAAGCTGGTGCCGAAATTCCTATCAAATATCAGTAACACAAAAGAGGACAAGAGCACCGGGAAAGCAAATGTGCTGAGAATAGCAGTGAATAGCAACGCCCAGATAGTGAGCGGCAGCCTATCCATACTCATACCCTTCGTACGCAGATTTAGAATGGTGGTAATGTAATTGATGCCGGCAAGCAATTGCGATACGATAAACAGCAGCATACCGATAAGCCAGAGGTCCATGCCCCTACCCGATCCAACGGAGGCCTCACGCAAGGCGCTTAGTGGCGGATACGCAGTCCAGCCATCGCCTGAAGGGCCAGTCTGGACGAAAAGCGACGATAGCATCACAATACTAGCTGAAAAGAAAAACCAGTAGGACAGCATATTGATGAAAGGAGAAGCCATGTCGCGGGCGCCAACCATGAGGGGAATAAGCAAATTGCTAAATGTGCCACTGAGGCCTGCTGTCAATACAAAAAAAATGAGGATTGTACCGTGCATGGTAATGAGGGCATAATAGAACTCAGGAGTGATCCTTCCGCCCTTGCCCCAGGATCCCAACACCATTTCAATGAAGCGGAAGCTTCTGTCCGGAAAACCGAGTTGCAGCCTGAATATCACGGAAAAAAAAGCACCTATGATCGCCCAGATAATTCCGGTAACGAGGTATTGCTTTGAAATGATCTTATGGTCCTGGCTGAATATGTATTTCCATAAGAAATGTAGCTCGGATTCTGTGTGGACAGGTGCTGCCATAGCAATATTACCCGATTCATGCTCGTGTGCGGTGATCTCATTCTGCATTGTTGACGCTTCTGCTCCTTTTGCATAAAACACATGCCGCAAAGGCCGTGAGGTGAATTGCTGGCATTATTTTATAGCGGCAGTTGATCATGAGAACTCCTCATAACCGTTTGAAAATCTTAAGTTGGTGCTACTTGCTGTCATTGCTGACAGCGTGCAACGAAAATTCAGCGGGCGGAAACACCCAGCAAACTTCATCTAATGTAACAAGTGATACACTACACGCAGTAAGCACGTTACCCAGAAGTGACAAAGGGAAAGAAATATTCCAGGCAAGATGTAATACATGTCACGGCATCAATGGCAACTCGCAGTACCAGGGAAACTCCCGTTATACCAAGGCGGCGGATCTGCAAATGAGCAGGCTCGACAGCATAAGTATAGTGAATACAATTAAGAACGGACGACAGGGGATGCCTAGTTTTGGCGGAGCTATTCCGGATACTGACCTGAGCCAATTAGTGATATATGTGAAGTCGCTGCAAAAGACATAAGCAAGAAACAGGCGCAAAGCGAAGACAAGCAGACCTGTTAACGGGATGAAGGTGAAAATCCACCGTGTCCGCAGGTAGTAAATCATTGGGCGCGATTTCTCCTTGTCGATGCCCGACAATTTGAATGCGAAGTGGAGTCTAAACCCGCAAATGGGGAATAACTGACTAAAGACAGGATTATCATAATAGCCTCGGCGCACAAAGCCATCGAGGGCATATGACGTTCGAAATTCCGCAGACTGAGCCACAACACTATCGGATAGGGTTAGAAAGACGGCTGATAACAACGGTAAAATAACCTGACAAAATTGATAATGTATGTGATTTGATAGATGTGCTTTGGCACATATAGCGTAGCTATTGCGTTCCGCACCCACGGGTGCAGATGGATTTTCTTCCTAATTGGTCTAATGGCACCATTATGGTGTATTGTGGCCTTCAAAAGAATATCTATGGCAAACAACAAATGTGTACTCATTACCGGCGGCACCAGCGGTATAGGCCTTGAACTGGCCAAATTATTTGCAAAAGATGGTTATAAGCTGATCATAGTTGCGAGGGATATGAACGAACTCAATGCAACTCAGCAACAACTACAGAGCGAATTTGGCTGTGAAGTCACTACTGTATCGAAGGACCTGTTCAACCCCGACAATGCATTTGCTTTATACGATGAAGTAAAAGCGAAAGGCATGCAGGTGGATGTGCTGATAAATGATGCAGGACAAGGGCAATATGGCGAATTTAAAGACACGGATATACGTCGTGAACTGGACATTATCAATCTCAACATTTGCAGCCTTGTAGTGCTCACCAAATTATACCTGAAAGAAATGGTGTCACGTGGCGATGGCAAAATACTCAATCTTTCGTCTATCGCCAGCAAGACCCCGGGCCCATGGCAATCGGTATATCACGGTACAAAAGCTTTCGTGCAATCGTTTACAGAGGGTGTTCGTAGCGAGGTGAAAGACAAAGGCGTAACGCTTACCGCGCTTTTACCGGGAGCTACAGACACGGACTTCTTCAACAAAGCAGAAATGCAGGAGTCAAAAATAGTGGCCGAAGGAAAGCTGGGCGATGCTGCTGAAGTGGCTAAAAAAGGGTACGATGCATTGATGAACGGCGATGATATGGTAATTACGGGCTTTAAAAATAAGATGATGGTAGGCATGAGCAATATAATGACCGATGAGGCAGCAGCCCAACAGATGAAAAAGCAACAGGAACCCGTCAACAAGAAATAATAAGTGTCGAACCCGGCGATCGTATCCAATCTGAAGCTGTACTTATACCTGTAAATCATATCCTTCGGTGGCATACTTATTAAAGGCGGTTGTAAACAAATTGCATGGAGCATAAAATGTATCCCGGTAATCCCTTTCCGCTGGGCGCCACATGGGATGGCGAAGGTGTGAACTTTGCCATATATACTGAAAACGCAACTGAAGTCGAGCTATATCTATTTAATGGCCCCAAAGGTGGGGAGTATGAAAAATATACGCTTACAGAACATACCGGGTATATAAGGCATGCCTATATACCCGGTATAAAGCCAGGTCAACTGTACGCGTATCGTGTGCACGGACCTTTTGAACCGCAAAACGGGCACAGGTTTAACCCTAATAAATTGTTACTAGACCCTTATGCGAAAGCCATAGCGGGTCATATTAGCTGGTGCCCTGCGCTGTACGCTTATGAACAAGGTAAGGATGACCTTACTTATAGCAAAGAGGACAGTGCGAGTTGTATGCCTCGCTGCGTAGTTATTGATCCCACATTCGCATGGGAGGGGGATAAGGCCCCTAAGATACCCTGGCATAAGACAGTAATTTATGAAACGCACGTAAAGGGTTTTTCAAAACTGAATCAGAAGATCCCCGAGGAAATACGCGGAACCTACGCTGCGTTGGCACACCCTGAAACGATAAGGTATTTACAGGAGCTGGGTATTACCGCCGTAGAGCTAATGCCGGTCCACTACTTCGCCAATGACCAACACCTTGTAGAAAAAGGCTTATCGAACTATTGGGGCTACAGCACGATCAATTACTTCGCGCCAACCAACCATTACTCTGTAAACGGGACTTCCCATGGTACTGTAAACGAATTTAAAAACATGGTAAAGGAACTACACAAAGCCGGTATCGAGGTGATACTGGACGTGGTTTACAACCATACGGCTGAAGGCAACCAGATGGGCCCTACTCTATCCTACAAAGGCATCGATAACAGCGTGTACTACCGGCTGGCCGAAGACAAGCGATATTATATGGACTATACCGGCACCGGCAATACGCTGAACGTCAGGTTGCCGGCGGTACTCAGGCTCATCATGGACAGCCTGAGATACTGGGTACAGGAAATGCACGTGGACGGTTTCAGGTTTGACCTGGCCGCTACGCTTGCAAGAGAGTTTCACGAGGTAGACCGCCTGAGCGCATTTCTCGATGTTATTTACCAAGACCCTGTCATATCCCAGGTCAAGCTCATTGCCGAGCCCTGGGATGTGGGCGAAGGCGGCTACCAGGTAGGCAACTTCCCCCCGGGATGGTCGGAATGGAACGGCAAGTATCGCGATTGCATGCGCGACTTCTGGCGGGGCGCAGATAGCATGCTGGGCGAATTTGCCGAGCGGCTTACGGGAAGCTCAGACCTTTACAAGGATGATTCCAGGAAACCTACTGCCAGCATCAACTTCATCACGGCCCATGACGGATTTACGTTGGCAGACCTAGTTTCCTATAATGAGAAGCACAATGATGCAAATGGTGAGAATAACAACGACGGAGAAAGCAATAACAGGTCGTGGAACTGTGGCGCGGAAGGACCAACCGACAATCCTGACATAATTGAATTAAGACACAGACAGCAAAGGAATTTCCTGACCACCCTGTTTCTCTCGCAAGGTGTGCCAATGTTGGTAGCAGGCGACGAAATAGGTAAAACCCAGCAAGGTAATAACAATGCCTATTGCCAGGATAATGAGATATCATGGCTGCATTGGGATGAGGCCGATACAGATCTGCTCGAATTTACCAAGAAGCTAACTGCGCTTTTTGCACAGCATCCTGTTTTCAGGCACAAAGGCTGGTTCCAGGGACAAACGATACGCGGCACTAAAACTGAAGATATCGCCTGGTTCAAGCCCCAGGGCAACAAGATGACGGAGGAAGACTGGACAAACGGCTTTGCCAAGTCGCTGGCGGTTTACCTGAACGGGAAAGGCATCAAATCGCCGGACGCGGAGGGCAACAAAGTAGTCGACGACAATTTTTACCTCGTATTCAACGCATATGATGATCAACTGGATTTCATATTGCCGCCGGAACGGTATGGTAAGCAATGGATCAAAATAATAGATACTGCCGACCCCAAAAACACAGAACAAGCAACATACAAGGCCGGCAATAAGATAAATGTAACAGGCAGGTCGGTAGTTGTTTTGCTTAATAAGCAGGTATGAAGCAGATAGATGTAAAACAGAGGGGGATAGGAGTGACGTATATAGACGGCATGGCCGATATACGTCTATGGGCTCCGAAGTTAAATGAAGTAAGTATACAGTTCCCTGAAACCGGCAGGACCATCGCCATGGAATCGAAAGGCTATGGGTACTGGCAGGCAAGGGCTAAGGTTGCAAATGATGAACAGTATTGCTTCATAGTGGATGATAAGAAAATTCCGGACCCTGCATCTTTATATCAGCCCGATGGCGTGCACGGAGCGTCAATGGTATTTGACGTTAACGCATGTGAATGGACGGACGGGACGTGGCGCAATATTCCATTGAACGACTACATCTTTTATGAGCTGCACACCGGCACCTTCACATCCGAAGGCACGTTTGAAGCAATAGAGCAAAAACTGGATTACTTAAAAGAGCTTGGGATCACGGCAGTAGAAATAATGCCGGTTGCACAGTTTCCGGGAACCCGCAACTGGGGCTATGACGGGGTCTTTCCTTTCGCTGTGCAGAATTCGTATGGTGGTCCCGCTGCTTTACAAAAACTGGTAGACAAATGTCATGAGAAGGGTTTAGCCGTGGTACTGGATGTAGTTTACAATCACCTCGGCCCGGAGGGTAATTACCTTGACACCTTTGGTTACTATTTCACAGATAAGTATAAGACACCCTGGGGAGCAGCCATTAATTATGACGATGCCTGGTGCGACGGGGTCAGAACATATTTTATAGAAAATGCGCTGACGTGGTTGCGGGATTTTCATATTGATGCACTAAGACTTGATGCAGTGCATGCAATAAAGGACTTTAGCCCCAAACATATTTTGCAGGAACTTCGGGAGCACGTCGATGAATTAATGCACGTAACAGGCCGAAGACACTACCTGATAGTGGAATGCGACCTTAATGACACACGATTCATTGACAGCACGACGAAAGGCGGGTATGGCATGGATGCACAATGGTCGGATGAATTCCATCACGCGTTGCGCGTAACAGCAGGGCAAAGCAAACAAGGCTATTATGAGGACTTTGATGGTATAGATCATCTTGCGAAAGCTTATACAGATACCTACGTGTACGATGGTATCTATTCGCCGCACCGGCTCAAAACTTTTGGCAGCAAAGTAACGGATCATCCGGGCGCGCAGTTCGTTGTCTTTTCGCAAAATCACGACCAGGTGGGCAACAGAATGCTTGGGGAACGCACAAGCAGCCTGGTTAGTTTTGAAATGCTAAAACTTCTCGCAGGTGCAGTTATCGTCAGCCCATACCTGCCGCTACTTTTCATGGGAGAGGAATGGGGAGCCAGCAGTCCTTTCCAGTATTTTATCAGCCATACGGACCCTGAACTCGTAGAAGCCGTAAGAAAAGGAAGAAAAGCAGAGTTCGCATCATTCCACATAGAGGGAGAAGTACCCGATCCGCAAGCGGAGGACACATACAATAACTGTAAGCTGCAATGGGCGCAAACAGCAGAAGCGCCATACAAAGCTTTGCTGCAATTCTATACCAACCTGCTCCGTCTTAGAAAAAGCGAGCCTGCATTACATGAACTGGACCGAAAGAAAACACTGGTTGAGGTACATGCTGCGCAAAATGTGCTGACAGTCCACAGGGGACACGCCGAAAGGCCTTTGACCTGCTATATGAATTTCTCTAAACAAGAACAGGAACTTGGGGTGAACGTGGGCATTGGGCTGGAAAAGATATTTGACTCTACGGGCACTGGAACTGAAGAAAACGTTACCACAAATACGTCGATAAAACTACAACCTGAATCTATACAAATATATCTCAACAAAAATGTTTGATCCCATTTCAACATATCGCATACAGTTTCATAAAGGCTTCACGTTTGCCGACCTTCAGACCGCCCTACCCTACCTGCAAAAGCTTGGCGTAAAAACGATTTACGCATCCCCTATTTTTAAGGCAGTTCCCGGCAGCATGCATGGCTATGATGTAACGGACCCCCTACAGGTGAATCCGGAGATCGGCACGTTGCAGCAGTTGCGGGATATCAGCTCGCGACTGAAGTCGGCCGAAATGGGCTGGATCCAGGATATCGTACCAAACCATATGGCATTCCATACCGATAACAAATGGCTAGTGGACGTGCTGGAAAACGGCAGGAACTCAAGGTATGCAAGCTACTTCGATATCGACTGGGACCATTCGGCTTCCAGGGAAAAACTAATGGTGCCGATATTGGGTAAAACGCCTGACGAAGCCATCGCATCAAAAGAGCTTTCTGTGGTGGATGACGGCGGCAAGATGAGGCTTAAATACTTTGATACCCTTCTGCCCCTGACAAGCGACCCAAAGGATACTAACCCTGAACTCTTAAACAACGATGCAGGCGCCTTAAAGGAGCTGCTGGATAAACAGCGTTATCAGCTGTGCCATTGGCAAAGGACAGACACGCACATCAACTATCGCCGGTTCTTCACCATCAATGGGCTTATAAGTCTTAACATGCAGAACGACGCCGTGTTTTGTGACTACCACAGCCTTATTAAAGAGCTTTGCGACCAAAATATCTTTCAGGGGCTGAGGGTAGACCATGTAGATGGCCTTGCCGATCCCGAAAAATACCTGCACGATCTCAGGAAAATGGCAGGCCTTGACAAGTATATCATAGTTGAAAAGATACTGGAGCCACATGAGCAATTGCCACCAAACTGGCCTGTTGCCGGCACTACCGGTTATGATTTCCTGGCCGATGTGAACGGATTGCTTACAAACAAAAAGGGCATAAAGAAACTCAGGAAACTGTACGAAAGCCTGACCCGCAAAAAGAAATCTTACGAGAAATTACTGCTTGAAAAAAAAGCCCTTATACTGGACCGATACATGCAAGGCGACCTCGACAATCTTTGCCAGCTATTCTATAGCCTTAATCTTGCAGATGAGAAAAGATTGAAGCGGACGTCAAAAGCAGACGTAAGAAGCGCGCTACGCAGCTTTCTAATATTTTGCCCGGTATATGCCTACTATGGCAATAAACTGCCCTTGTCCGAAGAGGAGACGAACGATGTAAAGACGATCTTAGAAAAGGTAAAGGCCAAAGAACCAAAACTGGATACGGCAGTCGACATAATTACCGACGTATTGCTAACAACTCCCAAAGAAGGGCTGTCCGAATATAACAAAAGAGCTGTAAAGTTTTACCAGCGGCTCATGCAGTTTACCGGGCCGCTTATGGCAAAGGGCGGCGAAGATACCGCGATGTATGTCTACAATAGTCTCCTGTCACATAATGAGGTTGGGGATATGCCCGGCACAAAAGGTCTGGATACAAATGACTTCCACAACAAGATGATCGCACGCCAGGAATCGTGGCCATATGCATTGAACGCAACAGCGACACACGATACAAAGCGCGGAGAAGACGCAAGAGCACGCCTGAATGTCCTAACCGACCTGCACGAAGAATGGGAGAAAACGGCAAAACACTGGATGCGGCTTAACGGCAGTATAAAACAGCGTGGTATACCGGCTGTCAATGACGAGTATTTCATTTACCAAGCTTTGCTGGCAAGCTATCCTATACCCGGAACACCGGACGACAGTTTTAAGGAACGATTTAAGGCTTATATTCAGAAGGCTTTCCGCGAAGCAAAAATTCACACAGATTGGGCAAACCCCAATAAGGAGTACGAAGCTGGCGTCGAACATTTCATCGATGGCCTCTTTAATAGTAACACCGAATTTAACAAGGATTTTCACATATTCGTCAAAAAAATAGCAGATACCGGTACAGTAAACAGCCTTGTTCAACTGGTACTCAAGTTTTGCTGCCCCGGTGTGCCTGACACCTACCAAGGAACCGAACTATGGGATCTTAGCATGGTAGATCCTGACAACAGGCGCCCGGTGGATTACGAACTCAGGGCACGCTTGCTGGATGAATTAATTGCCAACACAGACGCTGCTCAACTGTGGGAGCAACGCAATACCGGGCAAATAAAGCTCTGGCTTACCAGCCATTTACTTCGATTGCGTAGTGAAGCCCCGGAAGCGTTTACCGGGGGCAATTATCAGCCACTTAAAGTAGTGGGTAAGTATAAGCGCCACATCATTGCATTCGCACGGGTGCATACGGAACAGCGGTATATTGTAGTACTACCCTTGAACATCGCCCAACTGGCTAAAGAGCAAGAATGTGCGATAGCGAATATTGATTGGGAAGATACGGCAGTCGAGATCGCCGACAACCTGCCGATACAATGGGCAAGCAGGTTCAGTGGCGAAGTGTTGAAAGCAACAAGAATTCCTGTCAAGGAACTATTTGAGCCACTGCCTTTAGCCATACTTGAAGCCTCAGGAAATGGCCGGAGCGCAGGGATACTCATGCCGATATTCTCGCTCGAATCGGAATTTGGTGTAGGAGACTTTGGCCCCGGCTTGAGAAAATTTGCGGATTTCCTTCATGCTGCCGGACAAACCTATTGGCAGTTGCTGCCGCTAACGCCGGTGAATAAGGAAAGTGCCTACTCGCCCTACAATTCCGTTTCAAGCATGGCCGGCAACATCCTCTATATCAGCCCTGAGCAACTAGTAGCCGATGGGTTGCTTGACGAACGACGACTAAAGGAATTCCATCTACCCTATCATAAGCATGTAGATTATGCCCTCGCAAAGAAAAATAAGCGCGCTATTTGTGATTTGGCCTATGAGAACTTTTGCAAGAACGATGAAACCAGGTTGGCGTACACGTTTAAAGAGTTTTGCAGGACAGAGGCACATTGGCTGGATGACTACGCACTGTTTGTACTATTGAAAGAGGAATTTGAGGGAAAGCAGTGGAACGAATGGCCAGAACTATATAAAAAACGTGATGAACACACGCTGAGCCAGTACCAGGCTAAAAATGACGCAGCCATCAATAAGGTAAAATGGGTGCAGTTTATAATTGCAGATCAATGGCGGAAGGCAAGGCAATATTGTAATAACAAGGGAATAAAGGTATTCGGGGATCTTCCCTTTTATCTAAGTTATGATTCTGTTGACGTATGGGCACACCCGGAGATGTTCTGCCTCGACGAGGCAGGTAATATGTCGGGTATAGCCGGGGTACCGCCAGACTACTTCAGCAAAACGGGACAGTTGTGGAACATGCCAACCTATAACTGGAAGGTGATGAAGCAAAACAACTATGAGTGGTGGCTACGCCGGCTAAGAAAAAACCTGGAATTATTTGACGTGCTACGGCTCGATCACTTCAGAGCTTTTGAGGCTTACTGGCAAGTGCCGGCCGGTGAAGAGACCGCCGTAAATGGCGAATGGCTCAAGGGGCCGGGCATGGATTTCTTCAATACAGTAAAAAAGCATCTCGGCCTGCCCTTTATAGCAGAAGACCTGGGCGACCATATGGATGACGTATATCGCTTGCGCGAGGAAACAGGCCTGCCGGGGATGAAAGTGCTGCAGTTTGCCTGGGGAGAGAACTCTCCTGTTTCGGTAGATATACCGCACAACTACCCGTTGAACTGCATAGTATATACCGGCACGCACGATAACAATACAAGCCTGGGATGGTATAAGGAAGAAATGAAACCGCAAGATGGCAAACGGCTGGAACGATATACCGGCGCAGCCATCAAAGAAAAAAATGTCTGCCTGGTACTGTCACGGCTGGCATATGCTTCAGTCGCCCGGATAGCTATATTGCCCATGCAGGACATTCTGCAGCTGGACAGCGAAAACAGGATAAACACACCGGGCACCGCACAACACAACTGGCGCTGGCGCATGCGTAAAGGGGCACTAACAACGGCAGTGCGAAAAGAACTGGCCGGCCTCGCACGAAGGTACAATCGCCTTTAAGCTAAAAATTATCGGCCTCCCATTTGAACACCGACATACCCAGGGGCGGCAATGTAAGCGAAAGTGAATGGCTTCGGTAGTGCCGTGCTATCGGTGCGGTTTCCAGCCTGCCATTCAGCAAGTTGCTTCCTGCATACTTCGCATCGTCAGTATTCAGTATCTCACTGTAATAGCCGGACCTCGGTACGCCGATCCTGTAATTTTGCCTTACAATAGGCGTGAAATTGCAGATAAACAAAAGGAAGTCGCCATTTTTAGCTTTTCTGATCCAACTGATTACGCTGTTCCCATTGTCATTAAAATCGATCCATTCAAACCCTTCGGGCGAGAAATTATTTTCATGCAGTGGCGCCTGGCGATATAAGGCATTGAGGTCCTTCAATAAATGCTGTACGCCGGTGTGTATCGGATTATTGTTCTCGTCCCAGTCGAGGCTATGGTCGTGGCGCCACTCGTGCCGCTGCGCAAATTCGCTTCCCATAAAAAGCAACTTCGCGCCCGGGTGGCCGTACATATATCCATATAGCAATCGCAGGTTGGCAAACTGCTGCCATTCATCGCCCGGCATCTTATTGATCATAGACTGTTTGCCATGTACCACCTCGTCGTGCGACAAGGGCAAAACGAATTTTTCTGAATAAGCGTAGTAAATATTAAAGGTGAGATTATTATGGTGGTGGCTCCTGTATATGGGATCGAGGCTAAAGTATTGCAGCGTATCGTGCATCCATCCCATCATCCACTTCATATCAAATCCTAATCCACCGGCCGCGACGGGTCGCGTTACACCGGTCCATGCCGTCGACTCTTCTGCTATCGTAAGTGTATCCGGATGATGGGTATGCACCGCCGAGTTAAAGTCCCGCAGAAAACTTACGGCATCCAGGTTTTCGCGCCCGCCATATTCATTAGGCGTCCATTCCCCAGCCTTTCGTGAATAATCGAGGTAGAGCATAGATGCTACAGCATCAACTCTCAGGCCATCAATATGGTATTTGTCGAGCCAGTAAAGAGCGCTCGATATAAGAAAAGTCCGTACCTCGTTGCGGCCATAATTAAAGATGTAGCTATGCCAGTCGGGATGGTAACCCTTATTAGGGTCAGAATGTTCATAGAGGTTGGTGCCGTCGAAGTAGCTAAGGCCGTGCTCATCGTCCGGGAAGTGTGAAGGTACCCAATCGACTATAACACCTACGCCAGCCTTGTGCAGTTCGTTCACAAGATGGGCGAAATCCTGCGGCGTGCCGTACCGGCTGCTGGGCGCAAAATAGCCCGTTGCCTGGTAACCCCACGAGCCGAAAAACGGGTGTTCAGCTACCGGCATTAGTTCCACGTGCGTAAATCCCATGTACTTGCAGTATGCAGGCAGTTCATTTGCCATGTCGCGGTAGGTCAGGAATTGGTTGCCGTCCTTTTTCCGCCACGATCCTATATGCACCTCATAGATAGATATGGGCTTGTCGGGCCAGTTGCCTTCTTTGCGGGCAGTGAGCCACTTTTTATCAGTCCATTTAAAGGTATCATCCCACACAATAGATGCAGTGTGGGGCGGGGTTTCCCAGTGCACAGCATAAGGATCACCCTTCTCTACGGCGTAGCCGCTGTTCGACTCTATATAGTATTTGTAATACTCTCCGTGACCAAGCCCGGGAATGAACAGTTCCCAAATGCCCGAGCTATCCCAGCGCACATTCATCGCGTGTTCGCCTCTTTGCCAGCCATTGAAATTGCCGATCACGGAAACGTAACGCGCATTAGGTGCCCAAAGCGCAAAAAAGGTACCTTGTACTCCATTGACGGTCACTATATGCGAACCCAGCTTTTCGTATAGACGAAAATGACGACCTGCTTTGAAGAGATCTATATCAAAATCCGTAAGTAGTGAAAAGTAGCCGGTGTCGGGTAATTGTTCTGTCTTCGCTTTCTTTATTGTCTTAGCACACATGTTATTTATCCTCGTTGTCCATTATGGCACGTATACCCCTTATCGGTATTTGCACCCAGTCAGGACGATTATTTAATTCATATTGCAGTTCGTAAATAGCCTTTTCAAGTATGTAGGTTTGTAGCAGTGTACTGATATCAGCTTCATTAGCCGGCACCAATATGCTGTTCTTTACTGTGTCCAGGTAAGCCTGCAGATAAAAGCCTGTCATATAGCGTTGCCACTGTTCCACCTGGGGAATCAGTTTCTTTTGATCTTCAGCCTGGGTACTATTGTTCAGTAAAAGACTACCATAAGCCGCATAGTGAAATGAGCGTATCATTCCGGCGACGTCTTTAAGCGCGGCGCGCTTGAGTCGCCTTTCGCTGTAGCTTCGTGCCGGCTCACCTTCAAAGTCGATGATGCAAATGTCTTTACCTGTAAAAAGCACCTGCCCCAAATGGTAATCGCCATGTATCCTTATCTTGTCGATATCGAACTTACGGGAGTAAATATGCTTTAGCCTGTCGAGTACGGCGTCTTTCATACTTAGAAGTTCCGCCGCCTCTTGCCTCACACCGTCCGGCAGCTTATTGATGGTCTTCGTGAGGCTTTGAAAAGCATTACGCACAAGTGTTTGAAATGAGGAAAAAAGCGAACGCTGGTAATGCAGCGAGAAAGGCTCGGGTTTGAATGCCGGATCGTCGTCTGACGAGGCCAGGGCCAGGTGCATCTCACCTGTGCGAACGCCGAGCAAATGCACCCTTTCAGTCACCGTCGTATCGAGCAGTTCCTTTAGATTGTTTTCCAAACTATCATACCGGGGCAAATGCAGGATGTCGATTCCCGACTGTGGCAAATTAAAATCCACATTCCTGCTTGAAAGTATCTTTTCATTAAAGCTATTCAACTTGTCCAGCATATAGCTCCATCCGTCAATGTTATTCTCCACCATTCGTTGCATCATGCCCAGTACCATGGCACCACTATCCGTCCTGTACTGTATTGAGCCAATGTAGGCCGGTATATTCGCGAAATCCGTTTGCTCGGTCAGAAAACGGGTTATCTCCAGGTCGGGATTAATGCTGCGGTCAACCTTCCTGTATATTTTCAGGAAGTAGGAGTTGCCGTAAACAATGGAAGAGTTGCTTTGTTCGGCTGAAAGTATTTTAGATTTCAGATCAGTTATATCCTCCTGTTGCAGCTTTCCTGAAAACAGGATGTCCTCATCCTGCGGCAAAGGAATAACATAATTCTCGGCCATCCGGGCGATCAATTCCTGCTGGAATGCTGGATTGTATAAAGCATCATAAATGACCCCTCTTTCATCTTCGGCAACAACTTCACAGAGCACCGCTTTGGGGGAGGTCGCTTTAATGTGCTCCGCAGCTTCACCGTATGCTACATTTATTGTTAGTTGATAGGTTTCGGGCAAGCCACTCTTATAGCTGGTTTCTATTAGCAGCAAGACACTTTTGTTTTCTTCCAGCACTATCTTGTCCGTTATTTCAATGCCGTACAGGCTGCGGCCCTTACCGCCAAACCACCGTATCTTCGATAGGTACTCAGGCAATATGGAACTCTCAAGTTCTTCGATGGTCGCGGCACTAAGCCAATCGCTCTTCTGCTTTAGTTGCATTGTAAAAAGGGAATCGCGATGACGGTGCAGACCATCCGCATTTTTAAGTAAATACCATTGACATTCATACGGAGAAAGTGTAAGAAAGTAAGGTGTGTCATTTTTAACAGACGGGAACCCGTTGTTGCTGAATATCTCTGTCAGGCTGTAATCTTTATACTTGCTTAGATCTAATTCCGCAGGTTGCGAAAAGCGCGACAGGTTCACTACTACCAGTAGCAGCTCATCCTGGTAGCTCCTTGTAAATGCAAGCACCTTGGCATTATCTGCATTCACAAATTTCATTTCGCCACGGCTGAATACTTTATATCGCTTTCGGGTATTGATCAAACGCTTCATGAACCATAGGAGTGACGAAGTGTCCTGCAAAGCCATTTCCACATTCACATGTTCATAATGATACAGCGGGTCTTGTATCACTGGCAGGTATAGCCTTTGTGGGTTGGTTTCCGAAAAACCGGCGTTGCGCTCCCCATCCCACTGCATAGGCGTACGAACGCCATCCCGGTCACCCAGGTAAAAATTATCGCCCATGCCAATTTCGTCGCCATAATAGATAACAGGTGTACCCGGCAAGGAAAACAGCAGATAGTTCATGAGCTCTATCTTACGCCTGTTGTTTTCCATCAGTGGCGCCAGCCTGTGCCTGATGCCAAGGTTTATCCTGGCTTTGGGATCTTTTACATATACCTTATACATATAGTCCCGCTCCTCGTCGGTAACCATTTCGAGCGTGAGCTCATCATGGTTCCGCAGAAAAATGGCCCATTGGCAGGTCTCGGGTATAGCAGGCGTCTGATCGAAAATGTCCGTTATAGGGTAGCGGTCCTCCATCTGTAGCGCCATGAACATGCGGGGCATGATGGGAAAATGATAGTTCATGTGGCATTCATCTCCTTTGCCAAAATAGCTTGCTGAATCTTCGGGCCACATATTTGCTTCGGCCAACAAAAGTGTACCGGGATACTGTATGTCTACGTGCTTCCTGAGTTTTTTGAGAAACTTGTGCGTTTCAGGGAGGTTTTCACAATTAGTACCGTCGCGCTCGAACAGATAAGGTACAGCATCCAGTCTGAAACCGTCCACACCCATAGCGCACCAGTAGTCGATCATTTTGAACACTTCGGCCTGCACTTTGGGATTATCGTAATTAAGATCGGGCTGATGGTGAAAGAATCGATGCCAGTAGTATTGCTTAGCCACCGGGTCCCATGTCCAGTTAGATTTCTCAAAATCCTGGAAGATGATGCGGGCGTCCTTGTATTGCTTTGGATCATCTGTCCACACATAATATTGTCGTTCCGGCGAACCTGCCGGGGCATGCCTCGCCCTTTGAAACCATGGGTGCTGGTCGGAAGTGTGATTGATGACCAACTCGGTAATTATCTTAAGGCCACGCTTATGGGCCTCGTCCAGCAATTGTTTGAACTGCTCTATTTCACCATATGAAGGGTTGATGCTGTAATAATCCGCAATGTCATAGCCGTCATCCCTAAGTGGAGACGGGTAAAACGGCAGCAGCCATATTGCGGTCACCCCCAGCTCCTGCAGGTAGTCGAGCTTTTCCATCAAACCTTTAAAGTCACCTATCCCATCACTATTGCCATCTCTGAAAGCCTTTATATGCAGCTCGTATATAATGGCGTCTTTGTACCAGTGCAGCTTGTCATCAATTTGTGAATTTCGTTTTGCCATTTATTGTTTCAGTTGTAAAATATGCGCCGGGATGTCATAAGGGTTTAGTGATACAAAGTGCCATTCACCCTGCCATTGGTAAGTATCACCTCCCAACAGGTCATGCACTACAAATGATTCATCTATTTCTTTATTAATGAGTGCGGGTGGCAACTTGATATGCCCGCTCTGCACGTTATATGGATCAAGGTTTATTACTGTGATCAAAGTATCTGTATGCAATTCTGATACCTTGAGGTATGCGATTAGCTGCTCATTGTTGGTTTCGAGGAATTGAATGTTGTCGATCACCTGTAGGGCCGGATGTTCTTTCCGGATCCTGTTCATCCGACAGATCAACTCAAAGGTTTTCGTATGCTTGTCCCAATCCCAGTGCTTGATCTCATACTTCTCGTTGTCAATGTATTCTTCCTTGCCCGGGGTGGCATCGGCTACATTATATTCATATACCGGACCGTATATCCCGTAGGACGAGGATAGTGTAGCGGCGAGCAGTAAACGGATTACATGCGCATTCTCTTTCCCATTTACAAGTTCCTCCGTTAATATGTCTGGCGTGTTAGGCCAAAAGTTGGGCCTGAAGTAATACTTCAGCGGTGCTTGGGTAAGCTCCTTTACATATTGCTCCAGTTCCCATTTTGTATTTCGCCAGGCAAAATAAGTGTAGGACTGTGTAAACCCTATCTTGCCGAGCTGCTCCATTAATCTCGGGCGGGTAAAGGCTTCAGCCAGGAATATTACCTCTGGATGCTCAGCTTTCACTTCACCAATCATCCATTCCCAGAACGGGAAAGCTTTGGTATGTGGGTTGTCAACCCTAAACACTGTTACACCAGCTTCTATCCAATAGTCGATTATACTCTTCAATTCCTCCCACAGGCTTTCCCAATCCTCAGTCTCGAAATCAAATGGTACTATGTCCTCATATCTCTTAGGCGGGTTCTCTGCATATTGCACGGTACCATCGGGCCGCCATTTAAACCATTTCGGATGCTCCTTTAAATATGGATGATCGGGGGAGCACTGGTAAGCGATATCCATCGCTATCTCAATATTATATTTTCTGCTTTCAGCAATGAGCCTTTTGAAATCCTTTAGATTGCCCAACTCATTATGTATCGCTTTGTGCCCACCCCGCTTATTGCCAATAGCCCAGGGCGAACCCGGGTCTTCTGCCGATGCATGTAAAGAGTTATTGCGGCCTTTTCTATGAGCCTGTCCAATGGGATGTATAGGCGGCAAATAAAGAATATTGAAGCCCATCCTTTCTACCCTCGGAAGTAAGGCAACCACATCGTCAAACGAACCGTGTTTCCCTTCCTCACGCGAGGCCGACCTCGGGAATAACTCATACCAGTTGCTAAAGCCTGCCAGTTCGCGGTCTACCGTGATCTCGTATGTAGCATCCGATACTGTAACGGCGTTTTTATCCCTGCATTTACGTGCCAGTTCGGCAAATCCGGTTTCAGTTGCAATACCAACCCGCAATTCCGGATCCTTCTCCGTATTCAAGCGACTGATCCAGTTTTGTATTGTTGCTTTGTTTTTTCCCGTAGCCGCTTTTTGAAGTCCTTCTGCCAACTGAATGCCGATTCTAATGTCGGTGGAGACATCCTGACCTGCATCATACCTTTTCCGGAGGTCGGCCTGCCAGGTCGACACCTTGTCTATCCATCCGCTAACCTGGAATTCGTAGATCCCCAATTTTGTGGGTGTTATTACTGTTTCCCAACAGTCATTGTTTTTAAACTGCAGCGGCAGTTCCTTCCACTGCTTTTCATCCTTATGCCTGATAAATAGCGCAGCAGCTATGTGGTCATGGCCATCAGAAAAAATATCCGCGGATATGGTCAGCGGACGGTCAATAATAGCTTTTGCAGGATAAATACCTCCGTCTACAGAGGGCGATACATTAGAAATGACTACTCTTTTCCTACCAGGCATTGAGAAATTGTATATAAAGCAAAATGGAATACAGTACAATGTGTGCGATATAAATACTGTACCAAGAGTGTGTAAATACCGCTACAAACAAAATTTACCTACTTGTACTATCTAAGACTAGCGGCCAATTCGAACGTCGCCGGTGCAAAGCCTTAACCGAAATTTAATCACTTGTATTTTTAATCACTATCTACTATTTGAATGTTGTACAAACGTGCATATAACGAATTGACATCTTTCAACACCTGAGGAATAACACAGTAAATAATGTGAAATACACCGACTGTATGAGCAGTTGTTAAAAGGCTCATCTTAACTATATCCACTTAGCTTGTCATATATTTTCCTTAGGACAATTATACAGCGTTGGCATTGTCTTTTATTGTTAAGGAGAGATGAACACACAAATGCATTCAACATCGGATAATAAGAGGAGAATAATTAATGTTTCAAACAGGCTGCCTGTAAAGATCACTTCAATAAACGAAGAGATCACCTACCAGGCAAGTGAAGGCGGCCTGAGTACGGGACTTGGCAGTGTGTTCAGTGAAATGGACAGCCTGTGGATAGGCTGGCCGGGAATGGAAGTGCAGGAAAAATTACAAGACCGCGTCACCTATGATCTACGAAATAAAAATCTTCACCCCATCTTTTTAGATGCGCAGGAGATCAGCAAGTATTACGAAGGCTTCTCGAATGAGATCATCTGGCCTTTGTTTCACTATTTCCCATCGTATAGCAGCTACGATCCTGAATATTGGCAGGCATACCTCTCGGTAAATAAAAAATTTGCTGAAGAGATCATAAAGTTTGCAACAGCAGAAGATATCGTTTGGGTGCACGACTATCACCTGATGCTGGTGCCTGCATTAGTACGTGCAGCATTGCCGGGCATTACCATAGGCTATTTTCAGCATATCCCGTTCCCTTCATATGAAGTGTTCCGCGCTATGCCCTGGAAAAAGGAAGTTTTGGAAGGCTTGCTGGGCGCTGATATTGCGGGCTTCCAGACAGAAGAGGATGCTGCGCACTTTACACAAGCTGTTTCGAATATCCTGGGTATTGGTGCGAAAGGCGCCGGTTTCGAGGTGGAGAACGGCAGGCAGGTGAAGGTGCAGGCATTCCCTATCAGTATCGACTACAAAAAATTCAGGGAATTGGCCGCTGAAGACCTGACAGAAAAATATGCACAGAAGATCAGGACGGACATAAACACGAAGATCCTGCTTTCAATCGACAGGCTCGACTATTCGAAAGGAATAATACAGCGCCTGAAGGCATTTGAATGCTTTTTGAAGAAACATCCGGAATGGAAACAAAGAGTAACCTTTATCCATCTTATCGTACCATCTCGTGACCAGGTACGTAAATATGCCGAACTGAAAGAGGAAATGGATAGGCTTGTGAGCGATATCAACGGGCGCTACTCCACGCTAACATGGCAGCCTATTCACCACCGCTACTGCTCGGTGCCGCCTAACATGCTGTCTGCATTATATAGCTGTGCAGATATGGCCATCGTGTCGCCCTTGATCGATGGAATGAACCTCGTCTGCAAGGAATACGTGGCAAGCAATATATCCCGCAAGGGCGTACTGTTACTAAGCGAATATGCCGGCGCAGCCAAGGAACTGACAGACGCTTTGTTGATCAACCCGAACGACGTGGAGCGTTTCGCCAATAAAATAAATGAAGGACTCCTGATGCCGGAAGACAAGAGGATCAGCAAAATGAAACGCATGCAGGACACCATCAAGCAGGCGGATATATTTACCTGGGCCCGCAATTTCACAGACCAGCTGACCGGATTAAGGAGAACAAGAATCGTGAGCTTACCTACGCCCGTCAATGCAGAGATCGGCCACTATATAGACAGCAGCTATGCTGACGCCGGCAAACGATTGATGCTACTGGACTATGACGGCACGCTAATGCCTTTTTTTAATGTGCCTGCAGACGCCGCCCCAGACCCTTCCCTGTATTCGCTCATCACAAAGCTAAGCGCTGATAAAAGAAACGACCTCGTTATCATTAGTGGCAGAGATAAGAATACGCTGGATGAGTGGCTTGGGGCATTGCCTATCCATATCGTAGCAGAACACGGCTCATGGTTCCGCGAAAAAAATGGCGAGTGGCGAAACCCACAAGGCCTTACCGGTGGATGGAAGACAGACGTCTCGGCCGTTTTGCAGAAGTATGTAAACCAAATACCGGGCAGTTTCATTGAGCAAAAGTCCTATTCACTGGCTTGGCACTACCGGCAGGCCGACGGCAAGCTGGCGAAAGACAACATACGCAACATCACCGCCCACTTAAATGCAGTACTGAAACAACATAAGCTGGAGATACTGCTGGGCAACAAAGTGCTTGAAGTAAAGTCCAATAGCATAAATAAAGGAAAGGCTGCCTCATATTTCATGCAGAAAGCCGACTACGAATTTATACTCGCTCTCGGGGATGACAACACCGACGAAGATATGTTTGCAGTAATGCCGGAAAACGGCATATCCATAAAAGTAGGCACCAATATCTCGAGGGCGCATTACAGCCTCAACTCTTACCTCGAGGTTAGAAAGTTGCTGGCGAATATGTGCGAAATGGCGATAATTCACCGTCACAATGTACCTCTGGCAAGTTAACGTATATACAAGGGAAGTACAGCGGATGTACGATAAAGCGTCGGACTGGATATTTACGGCCGGTCCGCGCATCGTATTCGCCACACTTGCCCTCATCTTCGGTGTTTGGATCATCCGGCTCGCGAGGAAAAAGATCGATGCCCGCTTACAGCGTCAGAATATACACTCGTCTTTAAAGCCCTTTCTTGAAAGCCTGATATTTACTACCCTATACTTTGCGCTGGCACTGCTGGTGATGGGCCTACTGGGAATAAAACTTACGGTATTCGCCGCAGTGATTGCTGCCTTTGGCGCAGCAGCGGGACTTGCATTATCTGGTACGCTGCAAAATTTCGCAAGCGGCGTGCTCATACTGTTACTTAAACCTTTTAAAACTTCCGATAACATTGTAGCGCAGGGCTTCGAAGGCACGGTAGATTCTATTCAGATTTTTTATACCGTTGTGAACACTTTCGACAATCGTACAGTGATCATACCCAACAGCAAACTGTCCAACGAGGTTATTGTCAATATTACCCGGCAAGGTGTCAGGCGCCTGGATGTCGAGCTTAAGTTTAAGTACACCGAGGACATTGATAAGCTTAAGGAGATATTGAGGCAAGCTTTTATCGATTTCCCGGAAGTAAAAAATGATCCCGCCCCACGTATAGGCATCACAGCACTTGACACCGACAGCTTTACGCTACGCTGCAATGTATGGCTGAAGGCACACGGCTTTGAAGATACACGCATGGTCGTTAATGAAAAGATCATATCTACGCTGAAAGCCGCAGGCATTATTGCTAAACCCTAGAAATATTTCTCCATTGTAATGCCGTAGGTGAATAAGGTATTTTCACGCATCGTCCTGTTAAATCGGTTGTATGTTAATGCTGTAGTTAAACTCAACCATTTTCGCAACTTTACCGCCAACCCAAGGTTAGCTTTAACAATGTAATCGCCGCCAGATGAAAAAGAGTTTTGATAGAACCCGGCAGCATCGAACTTAACGATGTCCTTTATACTCAAGTGAAACAATATGCGAAATGAATTTCGGAATGTACTGTACACATCGCGTATAGTGTCCTCAAGGTAGATGTCGCTGTTGTCATAAAGGATACCATCACTCAGATTGAACTTCAGGTATTTACGATCGATTATATTATAGGCTGCCCCAACACCTGCCTGGTATTGATTATTGATCTTAAGCGACAAGCTCGACTGGTAGTTTGCCAGGCCCCAGTAATAGAAATGGGGCAGTGTTTTGTAAAGATCAAAATCCAGCGTGGAATTAAAATCGTTATTGGCAAGCACCTTGTCCGTACTGCCGTACACCCAGCTATTCGTGGAATTGAGTGTAAACGTCTTTTTGTGGATACCAAATTTAAGCGCATTATTAAAGAGATACGAATGCGAATCGTTGGTCTTGCTGATATTGCCTGTTGCCATCGCACCCATATAATTCCCTTTTGTATCATTGTATTGCGCCGAAACGTCGCAAAAGAAGAAAGCGAAAACAAACGTGGTAACGAAACTTTTAGTCATGCAGCGACAGGATGTGTATAAAATTATGCCCGGTCTTATAGAGAAAATCGCCATCCATTTTGGCGACAAAGAAAAAAGACACTGTGTATCAGACTGTTATCATTTTTCGTTAACTTTAGTATTTGTGAAAATGGAAATTAAAGAAATGGGAATCCAGGAAAGCTACCGCATCCTCGACTCGATACGCCTGCCGCACGGCCTCTACATTGCATCACCTTCCGCACACTACTCAGCAGTCTGGATTAGGGACACTTTATACATCAGCCTGCCATACCTGGATAAAAATTGCGGCACCTATGAGAAGACGCTGCATAGACTTTTGGACCTCATGCTCGATTATGAGTGGAAAATAGATATACACATAAAAGAACGTCCACGTGAAACATGGCAATATATACATGCGAAATATGACGCACAGCATGTGAAGGAAATAGCGGAGCCCTGGGGCCATGCGCAACACGATGCCATAGGCTTGCTGTTATGGGCAATAGGTGAAGGAGAAAAGCGCGGCAAAGCCATCCTACGGAATAACCGCGACCGTGCAATGCTGCAAAAGCTTGTTTACTACCTGCAGAGTTGTGAATACTGGCACGATGAAGACAACGGAATGTGGGAAGAACATAGAGAGATACATGCAAGTTCGGTAGGTGCATGCATATCCGGCTTGAGAGCCGTAAAATATCTTGTAGACATTCCCGCCGGGTTGATACATGCAGGAGTAGAATCACTCGGGAAACTCGACATGCACGAGACGGCGGACAGGGATATAGACATGGCGCAGTTGAGCCTGATCTATCCCCATCGCGTTTACACGAGAGATACAGCGCTTAGAGTACTGGGTCGGATCGAGGAACGCCTGTTACGCAACCGCGGGGTTGTCCGTTACGAGGGCGACAGCTATTACAGCACGCTCGAAAAAAACGGCAGGCACCACGCGCTATCATATTATTATGGTTCCGAGGCCGAGTGGTGCATGGGCTTGCCCTGGTTAGCTATCTGCTACCTAGAACTTGGGAACTATGAGCGCGCTCAAATGTTCGTCGAAAGTACAGAACGGGTGATGCTGGAAGATGGCAGCCTTCCAGAGTTATATTACGCCGAAAGCAATGAGCCGAACCCCAATACCCCGCTTGGCTGGGCCAATGCACTATATATTGTGGCTAAAGAGCGGTTACAGCCCCGGATTTCCTAAGTCGCATAGCGTTGTTGCAATTATCTCTTCCGGGGTTACGTAGTGTACCAGGATATACCCTCTTCAAAAGTGCCTTTATCTATATCCTTCATGGTCTAAAGAAAAGCAATTAAATTGCCTCGGAGAATCCCTAAAAAGCCAGGACGATGGAATTCAACCCGCAAAACCATGTTATCCAACTTTGCTTACAAGGTATGCAGATGGAAGCAACTGACAAGCCTGAAGAGGCAAGGCGGTTATTTCTCCAGGCATGGAACGAAGCAACAAATGATTTTGAAAAATTCATTGCGGCACATTATGTTGCGCGGCAGCAAAAAAATATTGCCGATAGGCTAAGTTGGCATGAAACTGCCCTGCAGTTGGCTTCCAACATTAATGATGTGGCTGCTAAATCAGCCCTACGCACTCTATATACGAGCATTGGCCGATCTTATGAGGAATTGGGCGACCCGGCTAAGGCAAAAAGCAACTATGATCTGGCCGATTCTTTCGCTGGCACGCCCACAGACAAGGGGCCTTTTTATCACGGCACAAGGGCAGATCTGCAACCGGGCGATATGCTGACAGCGGGCCGCGCGTCTAACTACCAGTCAGAGATCATCATGAACCATATTTACTTCACCGCGCTGGCCAATGGGGCCGGCCTTGCGGCGGCACTGGCAAAGGGCGAAGGGCGCGAGCGCGTATATATAGTGGAGCCGACAGGCAGCTTTGAAAATGACCCGAATGTGACGGACAAGAAATTTCCCGGCAACCTCACCCGTTCATACCGCACACAAGAGCCCCTAAAGATCGTAGGAGAGGTAACAGGCTGGCAGAAAATAGCACCCGGCGAGTTGCAGAATTGGCGGAAAAAGCTGGACGACAATAAAGGGGAGATTATCAACTGACGGCGAAACCGCTGAAGAACCGTCTTTTCAGATTCCCCTAACAAAACATTACGTTTTCTACAACATTCCTCTATGTAATTAGCAGAGTCTTAACTGTCTCAGGCATAGTTAATGAAATAGTTACGGCAAAGAGAATGTTATGCGACAACTAATGATAATAGCGATGCTCGGTTTAACCGTTGTGTTTACTTCGGCGGGCTGGAGAACGGACTTCACAAGGGCTAAATCAGATGCCAAAAAAGAAAATAAACTCATCTTGCTCAAGTTCTCAGGTTCCGACTGGTGCCTGCCCTGCATTAAGATGGAAAAGGAACTGTTCACACAAGATAGCTTTAGCAGGTATGCTGCTGCACATCTCGAAATGGTCAATGCTGACTTCCCAAGATTGAAGAAAAACAAGCTCGACAAAGCCACCGAGCACCAAAATGAAAGTCTCGCAGAACAGTACGACAAGGACGGCCATTTCCCATACACGGTATTGTTGGATGCTGATGGCAAGGTTTTGAAGACCTGGGATGGATACAAGGGCGAAAAGCCGGAAGACCTGATACAGCAGATAAGCACTTATGCCGGAGGTAACTGACCATGCAACACAAATAAAAGCTTATAAGCGCGGTATGCGCCTGATGGGGAATCATTTCGAGATAACGGTGGTAGCCTCCGTCGAGGATTTTGCCAATTATTGTATCGACCAGGCAGTGTTAGAAATCAGTCGCATTGAAAAACTTCTAACCACTTTTAACGATCAAAGCCAAACCGCCGCCATCAATAGACATGCCGGCATAAAGCCGGTAAAAGTCGATCAGGAAGTCTTCGACCTTATAGCACGTTCGAAACGTATATCGGCACTCACGCAAGGCGCATTTGACTTGAGTTATGGATCTATTGATAAGACCTTCTGGAATTTCGACACCGCAATGGACCGATTACCAGACAGAGTTGCAGCCAAAGATGCAGTACGGCTTATTAACTATAGAAATATTGTCCTCAATGAGCAAGAAGGGACTGTGTTCCTAAAAGAAAAAGGCATGAGGATCGGGTTCGGTGGTATTGGTAAAGGCTATGCAGCAGAGCGGGCGAAAAGTATACTCATGGCTTTAGGTATCAACAGCGGCATTGTTAATGCCTCGGGCGACTTAGCAGCATGGGGACAACAACCGGATGGGAATGACTGGACCGTCGGTGTAGCAGATCCTGATCACTGTGATCAGCCATTTTCCTACCTTAATATCTCTAACCTTGCCATTGCCACTTCAGGTAACTACGAAAAATTCGTGACGATAGGCGGGAAACGCTATTCGCACACCATTGACCCAAGGACCGGCTTCCCGGTGCAGGGCATTAAAAGCGTGTCTATCATCTGCCCTAACGCTGAAATAGCTGATGCCCTGGCCACGCCCGTGATGGTAATGGGCGTAAGCGCTGGCATGAATCTTATAAATCAAATGAAAGGTGTTGCCTGCATTGTTATAGATGATAATGACAGGCTTTACACATCTAACAATATAAAACTCAGCCAGTGAGAAAGAAGTGTAGCCCCGTATGTCTTTTTTTTCTTTCGCTGCTATCGGTGTTAAGTATACAATCTTGTGTATCGGTAAAGGAATACCAGAAGCAGTACATCAATGATTCTGAAATGGAGATAAGCGCAAGAAAATCGGAAAAGTTTGAAAATAGTTTCCAGTCTTACCGCGAAGGAGCATCAGGTGCAAATGGCGGCAAGACAGGTGGTGGCTGCGGCTGTAACTAAAACAAAAAAGCTATGCGGAAACTTTCACTCTCGGTAATTGCTTTCTTCTTTCAGCTGTTCAGCGTGTTTGCCCAAGATGATAGCACTGCATACAAATCCAGGAAGTTACAGATAGATGAGGTCAATTTTGTATCTGGTTACTATCGGCAAGACGGTAATAATTCAGCGGTTACAGGTGGTATAGGAACTGAACAACTAAGCGATTTTGCAAATACACTTGAGTTGAAGTTGATCAAAACGGACACAAGGGAACGCAAACACAACTTTTCGCTGGAAATGGGTATTGACCACTACACTTCCGCATCCTCCGACCGTATAGATCCGAATACATTATCTTCCGCATCGAGGGGAGATACACGGTTCTACCCCTCCTTAAATTACAGCCTCGATAATACCAAACGGGGTTTTATAACCGGAATTGGCCTTTCCTACTCAAAAGAATTCGACTACCAATCGGTTGGGGTTGGTGCCAATTTCGCTAAAGCCTCCCGGGACAAGAATAGGGAGGTGGCAATAAAATTCCAGGCCTATTTTGATAGCTGGAAGGTCATATATCCTGTGGAACTAAGGCCGGGAAATGGTGATATGTACTCGGGGCATCACGGCGACAATGAACGGAGTCCGCGGAACTCGTACAGTGCCTCCCTATCCTATTCGCAAGTGCTGA
The DNA here is from genome assembly GCA_018267915.1 of Bacteroidota bacterium. GTDB lineage: Bacteria > Bacteroidota > Bacteroidia > Chitinophagales > Chitinophagaceae > MKUN01. The sequence continues at coordinate 108,345 of JAFDXN010000033.1, forward strand.
ACCAGCGATTACAGCTTGCGGTCCTTGCAGATCTTATATTCCAACAGGGCTTATTGGCAACAAAATACCAAAGGGTTTACTTTACAGACAACAGCGAGCGGGTGGAGAACTTGCCGGGCAACAGGTTGAAGCTGCCTGTAGGATTACGGGCTTCCTACTTCCTGGATGACAGGTTCATATTGCGGGTCTTTTACCGCTTTTATACCGACAACTGGGGAATAAATGGCCATACGGCCAGCCTTGAACTCCCTATAAAACTAAGTCCTTTCGTGTCGCTTAGCCCCTTCTACAGGTACTATACTCAAAACGCAGCAAACTATTTTGCTCCCTACGGTGCGCATATAGTTACTGAGGAGTTCTATACCAGCGACTATGACCTTTCGAAATTTCAAAGCCACTTTTTTGGAACGGGTATACGGTTCATGCCGGAAAAGGGCGTCTTTAAGATCAGGCAGTTTTCAATGTTGGAAATTAGGTATGGTCACTACATTCGCAACACCGGGCTACATTCAGACATCATATCTCTAAACGCACGCTTTAAATAGAAGCTGGCTCGTGTAGACCGCAATCACTGTTCGCGCAAATCAAGGCACATTTTTTTTGCAGCCCATTCTAAGAACAGGACCATGAAAAATAATTTTTTGGTTCGCAGGTTATGGGCTCCCGTTTTGCCCGTAACAATTCACAGAAATGAGCCGATCACTTCGGCTCATTTTTGTTTACAGAAAAGACTGGAAAAAGAAGTACTCACTGAGCCAACACATTAGCTGACTCCACACGGAGAACAAAGCAAAAACTAGCCTAAAGGATTGTTAAAATGCCCGTAGTAAAATGTATCAGTCGATGCATTGGCACAGATGTTTTTACCTGGCTAACGGACCAAATTTTATTTTATGAAAAAGATATGTTTATTAGCATCTGTAGCTCTCGCAATCACGACGTCAGCCAAAGCACAGGTGCAGGTAGGTGTGATGGCAGGCGCTAATGCTAACAATCAGATCGATCATTACACAGGGCAAACTACGAATAATCAGCTCAAGGTCGGCTTCCATGCCGGCGGCCTTGTCGATTTCGGGATTTGCCGGAACTTTAGTATACAGGATGGACTGATGTACGTTATGAAGGGTGGCCAACAAGAACGGGAATTTGTGAACGGCGGTTTAACAACACAGATCAAAGATAAGTTGACTTTGAGCTATATTGAAATGCCACTCACTTTTGTATACAAATTGCCTGTAGGGAGCGGCAGATTTATGATAGGCGCTGGTGGTTATGGCGCAGTTTGTGTCAATGCCAATGATAAATACAAGTACCAGGCTAAAATGGACGGTAGTGAAGTAAGTGCTATGGCAATGGAAGGCGGCAAGGACCTTACCATAGGTAATGACGCCGGAGAACAGATTAAACGCCTTGACTTTGGTGCGGTTGGTATGCTGGGGTATCAAATGAACAACGGCATATTTGTAAAAGCCAGCGCTGACTTCGGTCTCTACAACATAGTTAATGGCAACAGCACTTATGGCTTTGCAGGAACCCAACCAGTAACCACTACTGTTGACCCTACATCGAAAAATCAAAGCTTCATGCTTACAGTCGGCTATATGATCGGCCACTAAAACAAGAAAGCAAGTTAAATAGCAAATCCCTGCAGTCATGCAGGGATTTTTTTTGCCTCGTATAAGGCTATGCAGAATGGTGTCAGCTCCTTTGGCGAGGCCGTGCCTGCATCGAGGCAGCAAAGCCAAACATTGACTACGCGACAAGGCAACAAAATGAGAGGCTAGAGTAACTTACTAAGCCGGCAAATCGACAATCCCTTGCACGCCTACCATTATTTAAGTTCTGCCGGCTGCTTGACCTGTGTACAAAAAAATTGATGTTCGCTTGACTATGGAATCGGTAGAATGTAGTGCGTACAGGACGCCCTCTTTGAGGATTATTTACGGAATAAGTATTGCTTGATCAGCAGGGCATCCAAAAGAAGCATTTGCATAATACAGATCACACATCGCGGTATTTGATAAGCAACATCCAGCGGCCCACCCATTGCGGACTACAATTAACGATCGGTCGGATGCTAACGTATTAGTTTATAGCGACCGGCTCAATCTGATATGAATAAGTCTATCCTCTGCAGAAATGCCATAAGTAAGCGAAAGGGTAAACCGATCGAATGGCGCAAGCAATATGCCACCACCGTAACCCAGGTGCCAGACATCCGAGCTTTCCCCGTTATACCATACCCTGCCATCGTCCACGAAGGTCACCAGGCCTAGTTTACCTTTCATTACGTAACTGCTGAACGGAATGATGTAGCGTAGCTCATTGCTGTTGTAAAATGCAGTATTTCCCCAAAAACGGTCACGGACGTAACCCCTTAAATTCAGACTGCCACCGACAGATGGATACTGATAGAATTCCGGATTCCCCGCCACGCTTGTGAGTCCTGCCCGCAGCGACAAACTGAAACGGCCGATCAGGGGCACATATCCCTGCAAGATGCCTGAGTATTTCAGAAATCCCTTGGAGGTATTCGCGATGTTCATGGTATACGACAACCCTGAATAGAACATCAGTCCCTTGGTCGGAATACCCTTATGATTGAGATTCTCGTAAGTATAGGACAGATCAAGCCCGGTATAATTATCCAGGTTCACGCCGTGCAATAAATATGGGCTAACGCTATCCGATATGTACCCACCTTGATCTTGCAGAACCTGTACAGATTGAAAAAAGGCATTTAGCTTCACCTTATGATATTTCCCCAGTGTCCTGTTCAGTCCCACGCTCGCATAACCCTCGCGTGTACGCAACCTGTAAAAACTGAGGTCGTCTGTTGTTTTAACCGTCTCATTTCCCAGGCCGAAGAAATTGGTCCAGCGAAGTGCATCATAATTAGCTGAAACACCAATATTCCATTTACCGACTGCCTGGTAAAAGTTGCCCTCATACCAGACACTAAATGCGTTTTGTGATAACGAGTAACGGAGCGATATGGATTGTTTGAAGCCATAGGGATCTTTACGCCATCTGTGTCGCGCAAACATATAACCGATCCCCACGTATATCTGGTCAGGATTGTTGTAAGACACTGCAAGCTTTGTACCCTGACGGTGGTATTCGTATTCTTCATAGTTATAGGCATGCACAGCAGAATCCCTCTCCAGGTGCATGCGCGTTTCGCGGGTGGTACTGAAGTAATTGTCCTTATCATCGTACACGTTCGTTTTGTGCGAAAGTCCTGCAACAGTCGATTGATCGATGATCGAATCAGCTTCAGGCCCTCCTATGATACGTACCACAATGCCTTTGTTGGCCTTTCCTTCCACTAAAAATTTATCCCTGCCATCTATACCGTATAGGCGCACATCCTTGGTCTCACTTTTCTTAAAGGTGCGGGAATAATAGGGCTGGTCTTCCTGTTCGCCATCCTTTTTAATATTGAATATTTCCACCCGTGTCAGGTCGTCATCAAGGCGCTGAACTTTAAAAAACTCTGACCCCTTGGTACCGGGGATATCGACATGCCGGGCAAGAAATGCGTAATACCTTGCAGCATATTTTTCAAGGTTATCTCGTCTGCCCTTCATTTTACTGATAATTGTCTCACCCGATATCGGGAATACTTCCGGCGGCATCTGCCTGATAGCTGAATCGATCACATTGTCTGTGAGCGCTGCCTGCATTTCTCTTGCTGCATTTACCCAGTCCTCCAGCGTAGCCTCATTCGCACAAAACCTGTCGAGGTGGCGACCCGTGTATCCGTATATTTTCAGTTTGTCGATCTTGCCACTATAGCTTTGCAAATAATCAAGATTGGCAGCCGTCAACACGATCTTAGTTAAAAACCCGTCGAACTTACTATAGGCCATGTCCCTATCGCGAGGTATGGGGCGATAGATTGTCTTGTCGCCATCTGGTATTGAAGCCCAGCGCCATTGGTCTTCATGCCGGCTCCAGTCACCTATCAGGAAGTCCAGCAGGCGCGCATGGATGTAGGCCCGTTGATCAACGATATTATCATTGTCCTTCAGCACCTTAGCTATCATTTTGTCGGTGCTGACTATTTTTTTTGAATTACCGAAGTTGTCATAGCTTTCCCAGTTTTCATCAGGTCTTTGCTCCAGCATATAGAGCCTGTCCCCGTAATCTTTATTAAAAGAATCCAATGCAGGCTGCTGAGGTACGTATATTAACAGCGGCGTAGTGTGGTATACCTTAGCCACCTTCGCGAGTTCCGGAACTGTAAAGGCTGAGTATGGATGGCCTATAGTGACTTGGTCATCTATAAGGTCTTCGACAAAAGTGCCACGGTACTCTTCGGGTAAAGCTCTGCCAAATGACTTATCGAGGCTACGCAATACATATTCATGTTGCTGCCGGTCATGCATGTGCAACGATTTGCTCTGCCGCCCTCCCCCGCTTTTATATGGGCTCAAACCCTGCACAGTGGTATCAAGCATGGCCACGGGTACTTTCACAGGTGTACTCCACTCCGGCCGGTAGTGTTTGCCGAAAAGAAAATTGTGTATGCCTGATCGATCGTAGTTGCCTGCCTTTACGATCACAAACTTACCCGACTGCATTGTATCCAGCACGGTTGTTTTCTCCTGACCTTGCAACTTGAAGGTCGAGAAAACTAAGACCAGGGCCGCCATCCATGCTACCGAAATAAACCGGGGGTGGCTGCAGTCGTTGTTGTTACGGGGGGACTCAATTTGTGTTAGCGTATGTGTATATATCATAGGTTCCTATTGCGCCTGTGCTGATAAATTTCATTTTAAGATTTATCATATTCAGACCCGACAAAAAATTATGCCATAACATATTGCGGAACAGGAAATAAATAGTGAGCCAGAATACGGCCATATCCCCTCATTTAAAAATCAAATCATATACAAAAAATAAGCAAAAGATACCTGCCTCAAACAGGCGATTTTGTGACAGCATTGCCCCATGGCAACAATTTTGTATGTCCACACATGGATACATGAAAATGACGCTACAAAAACTGCTGCTTATCATATGTGCTATTGCAATTTCCATGGGTTGCAAGAAGCAAAAGCCGTATAAAAGCCCGCCGGGTTACGACCTTTCAAAGCCCGTAATGATAGAACTGCCTGGTGAGCTTAACGAAATATCTGGCATGGCCTATTACCCGCCGGATAACAGCATCCTTGCCGAATGCGACGGCAAAGGCTGCATCTATAAGATATCGCTCGCTAACCTGCACAAGATCACAAAATGGAAATTCGGTAAGGGTAAAGATTACGAAGACATGCTGGTACTCGATAGTGCCTTTTACATGTTGCACAGTAAAGGGGAAATCGTCAAAGTCACGTTTGACGCCACGGGAAATCCAAAAGAAGAATCCTTCAGCTTTGCGGATAGTGCCGAAAATGAATTCGAAGCGGAATATTACGACTCCGCCTCACGAAACATTGTAGTACTCTGTAAAAAATGCGCGGGCGAGCAGGCGACTGCAGTTCCATCGTACGCGTTTGATCCTAAAACAGGTAAAAGTCAACTGTGGAAAAATTTGAACCTGGACGAAATAGTAAGCGAACTGGATGCTGATAAAAAGGTAAAGCTGAAACCCTCGGCAACAGCTGTACACCCCGTTACAGGCGACCTGTATATAGTCTCCTCCATTGATAAGGCGATCGTAATAGCAGACCGCAACTATAACGCGCGGAAAATATTCCATCTGAACCCAGGCTATTTTAAGCAACCTGAGGGCATAGCCTTTACGCCCGGGGGAGATATGTTCATTTCAAATGAAGGTGCCGACATCGGCAACGCAAATATTTTGTTCTTCCGCTACAAAAACGAAAAACAAAAATGAAATTATCGGGCTTCTTATTTTGCTCAATTTTAGCTGTTAACTGCTACGCACAAGCCGATAGCATCGACAAGCGCATTGTCGTAATTGGCGATGCAGGCAACCTGGTCGGTGGACGGGCGCCTGTTATCGACGCGGTAAGATCCATCGTGCCAATGACAAAAAACACAGTGGTTCTTTTCGTTGGTGACAACTTGTATACAGAGGGGCTCCCTAACGAACAGGCGGCATATTACACAGATGCACGAAACGTGCTGGATACACAGGTTGCCCTCGTAAGAAATACACCGGCAAAAGCCTATTTCATCCCCGGCAACCACGACTGGGCCAACGGCAAACCCGGAGGGCTGGAGTCCGTTGTCCGCCAGCAGATGTATATTGACCAGATCAGCACGAGCAATATCCAGTTTTACCCAAAATATGGTTGTCCTGGTCCGGTAGAGATATCATTAGGACCCAATGCGGTGCTTATACTTATGGACAGCCAATGGTGGCTCAACCGCACCGAAAAACCTGGTATCGAATCGGACTGCGACTGCAAGACACAGGACGAGGTACTGAACGTACTTAAAGATATGATCGATCGCAATTCGCATAAGCTTGTGCTATTTGCCTGCCATCACCCTTTCAAAAGTACTGGCCCACACAGTGGATATTTTGGTTTCAAACAGTACGTATTCCCGTTTACCGATCTGAATCGCTACCTGTTTATTCCCCTGCCTGTTATTGGCTCTATTTACCCAATCAGCCGCAGCGTGTTCGGCAGCCCGCAGGATCTCAAGTATCCTGCCTATGTCAACATGACAACCAGCATCGAGGATGTGCTCAAAACGCACCCCTTCGTAGTGCACCTGCACGGGCACGAACATAGTCTGCAATTGCTGAACGACAGTAGCTACCACTATATCATCAGCGGTGGCGGTTGCAAAACCAATCGTGTCAACAAAAACAAAAAGGTTGAATACTCCGCGGCCTCTATGGGGTTTGCGGTCGTGGATGTAATGAAGAGTAAAAACGTAAATGTCACCTTTTATGAGGTTCCGGCAGACACAGGTGCGGTAAAAATAGGGCACTCAGCCACGATCTTAAACTTCTCAAAATTTCCGCCTGTAGTTGAGGATAGTGCTACAATTCATGAATTTATTTTTAAAGACAGCGCTGTTGTAGCCATAAATGAAAAATACAAAAAGGCATCTGCCATGAAACGCTGGGTGCTGGGCGACAATTACCGCCAGGAATGGGCTACCCCCGTGGCCTTCAAAATGTTCAACATCAGGAAAGAGATGGGGGGACTTAAGGTTGTGGGGCTCGGCGGGGGTCGCCAAAACAAGGAACTGCATCTTGTAGATAAAAATGGAAGAAGATGGGACTTGCGCGCTATAAAACCCGACCCTCGGACTCTTGTGCCAAACAACTTCAGGAATTCGTTGGCAAATAACGTCGTTCAGGACCTCGTGTCAGCGTCAAACCCGTATAGCGCTTTAGTGGTCCCCACCTTGTCCGATGCGTTAAAGCTGACGCATACGAACCCCAGGCTATTTTTTGTACCCGACGATTATGCGCTGGGCTATTATCGTCCCGCGTTCGCCAATACCGTTTGTATCCTGGAGGAAAGCGACCCGACAGTGGACGGGAAAAGCGCGGTAAGCACCGAACGGATGCTTAACCGGCTGATAGAAGACAACGACCACAGTGTAAACCAGCAATTTCTACTGAAAGCACGCCTGCTCGATTTTTTGGTTGGCGATTTTGATCGTCATGAAGGACATTGGAAATGGAGCAGCCTGGATACCGGTGCCAGGAAAACTTATTATCCAATACCGAAAGACCGCGACGAAGCCTTCTTTTACTCAGATGGTTTGTTGTTCAAGTGGATCACGCTAAGGCTTGCCCCTTACGTTCAGGGCTTTAGCAAAAAAATATCCAAGCCAAGATGGATGGGTTATGTGGCAAGAGACTTCGATCGGCTGTATCTCAACGAGCTCGACGCAAATCATTGGAAGGAAGTGCTTGTCGACTTCAATAGGCAAATAAATGATTCTGTTATCAATGCTGCGATTAACAAAATGCCGCCACAGATAGCGGCAATGGACAAAGACGAGATAACCGAAAAGCTTAAAGCGCGGAAAGACCAACTGCCGGCAAAAGCAATGCGCTACTATAAATACATCTCGAAAAGGGTAAACGTACTTGGCACGAATCACGATGAGTATTTTCACATCAGCCGCACCGATACTGGTGTTAATGTGTCCGTATTTGCTTTGGGCAAGTCGGCAACATCCGACCTTCCCCTGTATTCCCGCACATTCGATCCCCATATCACAAAGGAAGTGCGGTTGTTCGGACTCAATGGTAACGATCTCTTTAGGGTGGATGAGGACGTGTCATCAAAGATATACCTGACAGTTGTAGGCGGCGAAGGGGTCGATACTTTTGATATGCGCGGGAAGATCAGAAACTATTTGTACGATCTCAGTACGGGTAACAACAAAGTTGTCGCCTCGCGCCGCAGCCGGAATATGATGTCTACCGACCCCGAGGTTAATGACTACGATATCAAAGGGTTTAATTATGACATCTGGCGCTTTCCGCAACTGCACGGAGGCTATAACCCGGAGGATAAATTACTGGTGGGTACTGCCCTTTGGTGGCGGGCGTTTGGATTCCGTAAAGAGCCCTATGCAGCCGATCATAATCTTGCCTTTCTTGCAGCACCGGCCTACCAGGCTTATCGATTGAAATATGATGGTGAATTTATTGATCTGCTGGGCAAATACGACCTCGTCCTTAACGCAGATTTGGCTAACCCCGCTTTGAATAACTTTTTTGGCTATGGAAATGAAACAACGAAGCTCCCTGGTGCTGACTTCGACTACTATCGGGTGAAATATAAATACGCCTCGGCTGACCTGCTGTTAAGAAAGCGCTTGTTTGGCAACAAACTCAAGGTGGGCATCGGACCATCTTTCTATTACTATTGGAACCACTACTCAAGCAATATCAACCAGGTGCTGCAGCACCCCGCGGAGGTCGGTCTCGACTCAATCAGCATATATCAGCCGAAAACCTACGCAGGGGGCCTGCTATCAATAAATGTGAACAACCTGAATGATGACCTCTTCCCAACACGGGGAGTAAACTGGACCACTGAGCTGACCGCACAAAAAGGAGTCGGGGGAAATAGCAATGCCTATACGAAATTGGAATCGAATATGACAGTTTATGCCAGTCTCAGCGATCCTGCTAAAGTAGTTGCCATCCTGCGGCTGGGAGGAGGAAAGATCCTTAGCAGCCAATACGAGTTCTTCCAGGCTATGACACTGGGATCGGATAATTACCTGCGAGGCTTCCGGAAAGATCGGTTTTCGGGCCACTCAAGTCTTTATGGTAACATCGAGTTGCGCGTTAAACTATGCGATGTCAATTCCTACCTGGTCCCCGGCACCCTTGGTCTTGTCGGCTTTAACGATGTAGGACGTGTATGGCAGCAAGGCTTGTCGTCCGACAGATGGCACGATGGGTACGGTGGCGGCTTATATTTTACGCCTTTCAATAAAGTCATGATATCAGCAGTTGCAGCGTTGTCTGACGAGGAAGCACTATTCAATTTTACGATCGGATCAAAAATTAACCTCACTTTCTAAAACAGTGTTATGGACGAGCGCCTATATAGGGATGTTGAAAAGCATGTAACGGGATTGTTTAATGACAATCCCCACCCCAACCTGGTTTACCACAACCTGAAACATACGCAAAAGGTGGCGGAAAGAGTTTCAGAGATCGCTGTGCACTACCAGCTAAGCGACCGGGAGATGTTCATCTTATACACAGCAGCTTGGTTTCATGACACCGGGCACCTCTTCACCGACCTGGCAAAGCATGAAGAAAAAAGCGTTGCGCTAATGAAGGACTTCATGGAAAAAGAGATAGACGATAGTAGCATGATCCAGGGCATCGCAGAATGTATCCTTGCAACGCATTTTCCTACATCCCCCAAAAACAAGCTCGAGGAAATAATATGCGATGCCGACTCCTACCACTTCGGCACCAAGGAATTTAAAAAGACCAACAAGCTCGTTAAGCGCGAATTAATTCTGCGCAATTACGACACCATAACATACGATTGGGATAAAAATACGCTGGCTATGCTCGAACAGCATAGGTATTACACGCCATATTGCCAGGTTTTGCTTGAAGAGGGGAAAGCCGAGAACATCAAACGAGTAAAACGCAAACTGCTGAAAGTAGCGGTCGATAATAGTTACAATAAGTTATTCGAAGAGCATAAAAAAGAAGAAAAGCAGGAAAAGGAGAAGCGATCGCTTATAGCAAAAGGCATTCAAACCATGCTGCGTCTCACCTCGGCCAATCACCTGCGCCTTAGCGAAATGGCAGACAGGAAAGCCAATATTCTTATATCGGTGAACGCGATCATCATATCCATCACGATGACATTTCTGATAAAGACCAGTGAGATCAGCGGCACCATGCGCTACCCTGCCGCAGCCTTCCTTGTATCCTCGCTTGTTACCATTATTATCGCCATCCTCGCCACACGACCCAAAATTTCAGAGGGGAAATTCCGGAAAGAAGATGTAATGAATAAGCAAACGAATTTGCTCTTCTTCGGCAATTTTTACAAATCATCGATAGACGAATACCAATGGGCTATGTCAACCATCATGAGAGATCATGAATATCTGTATAGCGTGCTGGTAAAAGACATTCACCAGCTCGGCGTAGTACTTGGCAAAAAATACAAGTTGATTCGGCTTGCTTATACAGTTTTTATGGCCGGGCTCGTAGTTTCCGTGTTGGTCTTCATAATCATGATGTTTATTTATAGCCATCGCACCAATCAGGTAGTGATCATTAACGGTTCCGGCAGCCCATTATAATTCTTATGTACAGAGATAGAGACCTAAGCTGGCTTGAATTTAACTATCGCGTGTTGCAGGAGGCGGCAACAGCTCACAACCCTTTGTATGAGCGTGTCAGGTTTCTCGCCATACACAGCTCCAATATGGATGAATTTTTTAGTATCCGGTATCCTGTAGTCACTGCCATTGCCGGGCTCAGCGACAAAACCCAAAAAAAGATATACAAAGACACTTTGCATGATACCCGGGCTGCGATCAAGCTTGAGATCGAGAATCAATTGAAGGAGGCCGAAGGCATACTGGAACAGACCCTTATACCCGAACTTGCACAACACAAATTCGTGCTTCACTACAACGCTGAGTTTACAGACCAGCACCTGCATGAAATGAAGGAGATATTCCTTTCAAAAGTGCTGGCCTTTATCCAGCCGGTCCTTGTAGAAGTTGACCTTGCCAAATATTTTATTCCGGAAGATGGGAAGGTGTACCTGCTGGTAAGCCTGGAGAAAGAAGGCTTGCCGGAGGTTCAGCATTACATGCTAAAACTACCTTCCGATGATTTGCAACGCTTCTACAAATTGTCGGATGTGGACGGAGTGCAGTATACAGTGTTTATAGATGACATAGTACGTACCAACCTCCCTGCTATTTTTCCCGGGTATGCGATAAAGGCCGCTTATTCCATATGCTTCAATCGCGATGCAGAACTTGACTTGCATGACGAGTTTAAAAAAAATATCGTTAAAAAGATAGAAAAAGAACTTGAAGAGCGGCGTTATGCGCCAATATCACGCCTTGTTTACCAGGAAGACATGCCGGACAACATCCTCCTCTTTCTTAAAATGGTATTTAAAATATCCGACGATATCTCGTTTGCCGCAGGTAAATACCAACACCTGTCTGACTTGATGCACCTGGAAGTGGCGGAACAGATGTTGCTTTTCAAACCCTGGACACCTCTTATGCCACCCGAACTACGACCCGACAAGCTCTTCCAGGCCATCGCCAGGAAAGATGTGCTTTTACATGTGCCATACCAGCCCTACAATATCATCTTATCCTTTTTTAACCAGGCTGCGGTCGATCCAGAGGTCGACGAGATATACATAGCCTTATATAGGGTCGCTTCAGACTCCCTCATCATTAATTCCCTCATCAGTGCCGCAAAAAATGGTAAGAAGGTAACTGCCTTTGTCGAGTTGAAAGCACGTTTCGATGAAGCGAACAACTTGTACTGGAGCAAAAAAATGAAGGATGCCGGCGTAGAGATCATATATAGCATACCGGGCATAAAGGTACACGCAAAAATAGCCCTGATCGTGAAAAATAAACCGAATAAAAGAAAGATGCTTTCTATTATCGGCACAGGCAACTTTAACGAAGAAAGCGCGCGTATATACACAGATCACCTATTGATAACAGCCGACAAGCAGATCAATACCGCGCTGCTTACCCTCTTTCATTTTTTGGAAAAAAGGGTTATTCCACCAAACAAAAACATTTTGGAATTCGATAAGATCTGTGTTTCCCAGTTCAATATGCTGGATTGTTTCAGGAAGCTGGTGGACACCGAAATACGCAAGGCCAAAAAGAAAAACGGTCGGATAAGGATCAAAATGAACAACCTTGAGGACCCTGAAATGGTCGATCTGCTATATAAAGCGAGTAATCACGGCGTAAAAGTACAGCTGATCATCCGCGGAATATGCACATTGGTGCCGGGTATAAAAGATCTTAGTGAGAACATCACAGTGAAGCGTCTTCTCGGCAGATATCTTGAACATACGCGCATCTTCATTTTCGGTAACGATGGTGAAGAGGAAGTACTTATTGGCTCAGCCGACTGGATGACACGTAATCTCCACCATCGCATTGAGGTTTGCGTTCCTGTCACCGACCCGGAGTGCAAAAAGGAATTGGTGGACTATTTTAATCTCCAGTGGCGAAACATACATAAAAGCAGTTCTCATCAAATTGGTACCGGTACCGCTTCCCTGTCACACCACGACGTTCAATTTGATATTTATAAATACTTAGCGGGGCAACAATGACAGCAATAGACAAAATATTATCTCGCTTATCCCTGATAAAGCGCTATCATTATAAATGGTCGTTCTACCTGGCATTAGCGTGGACAGTAGTTGATATTTTATACTGGAGCGGCCGCATAGGCGCCTCGTGGATGAGATCTGACACCCGAATGCACATAATAACCACGGAAGCCTTGTTGCTGCGTGCCGTCATCGTATTAATATCTACGTCGGTAATTATTTACTACCTGATATTTAAATTGAGAGAGACATTTAGGAACTGGCCGGTAATTTCATATTACCTGGTCAAAACCGTTCTCCTGATACTTGCCTCCGTTCTCATGAATTTCTTGCTCAATTTTAGCTATGTGATCGTTATCTATCGCGAAACATTCACGCGAAGTTTTGAGCTCTTTAAATACCATACGCAGTCCGCACTTTGGCTGTTTGAACATAGCATCGGATGGGCAGTCCTGTTTATATTGTCGCACATATTAGTTGAGATAAATGAGAAATATTCCCCGGGTATCTTTTGGCAGATACTTACCGGTAAGTATATCAATCCTAAGATAGAATATCGCATAGTGATGTTCGTTGACATGCAGGACTCTACCGTAATTGCCGAAAAATTGGGCAGCAAAAAGTACTTTATGTTTCTCCGCGATTTTATTTACTTCCTGTCGATAGCCCTGCTTGAATTTAATGGACGGATCTATCAATACGTAGGTGATGAAATTGTTGTTTCCTGGCCCAGTAACAGAGACAACTCTCGGCGTTGCATTGCATCGCTGATGTATGCGGAACGGTTATTCAATAAGAACAAAAATTACTTCTTGCGCAAATACGGTCGTCTGCCTAAATACAAAGCTGGCATCCATGCGGGGCAGGTAACCGTTGGTGAGATCGGCATCATCAAAAAGGATCTTGTTTTAAGCGGTGACACAATGAATACTGCCGCCCGGATCCGTGACGCATGCACAGAATTTGAGCGGCCTTACATGGCATCAAAAAGCTTTATTAGCATGGGAGGCGACAAATATCATATCGAACCGGTAGGAGACGTCAATCTAAAAGGAAAAGATAATAGTGTGGAATTGTTCATATTAAACTTATAAAAAGGCCCTTATCATCTTAACCCTTACTGTCACATTTTTTTTATTTCCTTCCAAAAATAGACGTATGAAAAAGTTGATCATCCTCTCCGCATTCACATTGGTGTGTTTACCTGCCATGTCGCAGACACGTCAAACGACCACAACTACCCAAAGTAACCAAAACAATGGTTACAACAATGGCAAATAGACCACCACTACCACCACGACGACTGACCAGGTGTATGCAGACCATTGGGGTCTTCAGGGCGAAACCGTCTACATGACCCACAATAAAAAATATTATTACAAGGACAAGGGTGGCAAAAAGCACTATGGTAAAGAAAATTCATTCAAAACCAAAGAAAAAAGTAAGTGATCCTTATTCATTTTATCAATAGTGAATGGCCGCAAATTACGGCCATTTTGCATTAACTGCATAATAATTTGTACCATACTGCCCATCCTGTTCTACAGCCATCTATCTCTTCCCCGTCATTCTACGCATTATCCAACCTAACAATAAGATCCAAAGCATAAACATCTTTATGGGGATAGTCTTGAACAATCGTGCCATTGTCGTCACACGCCTTTCTACACCATCCAAACCGCTCAGGTCAACGGCTTTAAAACCCCGTGGCACACTTGTTTATATACTCACTTGAAACACATAGGAAATGCACCGAGCGTACCGCAATTTGTATCTATCGATCTCCTGCCTGTTATCCCTTATTTTAAACTGTATATTCCCTGGTGCTATTGCTGCGCAGCAGGTGGACACAGTTGTGGTGGCAGCAAATGCACACTATAAACGGCCTTTTATAATAAAGCAGCTCTTCCTGGGGAGTAATTACCGAAAGGAATGGCGTACTCCTGTTAAAGTCCCCGTATTCAACCTGGGCAATACGCAGGGCGGCTTCACGGTGATAAAGGAGGGCGGTGGTAAGCAAACTAAAAGCCTGCAAATGCACGGTCGGGAAAAGGATTATGTGATCAGGACGATAAATAAGAATGTGTATAAAGCTTTACCGCCGTCATTACGCAACACTCCCGTAAAGAATATTGTGCAGGACCTCGTCTCGGCGTCTTACCCCTACGCTCCGCTGGTCGTTTCAGAGCTGGCTCGGGCGCTCGGCATCGTCGCCCCCTACTCTAACCTCTACTACGTGCAGGCAAGTGCAGGCATCGGCGAATACCAGGATGATTTCACTAACCAGATGGTGTTCCTCGAAGAGTCGCACCCATTACCACAGGGCATGAAACCCGAGAGTACGGAAGATGTATTTAAAGATCTAAAAAAGGACGATCGAGGCATTGTCTTGCAGAAGCATTATTTGCGGGTTCGGTTGCTTGATATGCTCGTGGCCGACTGGGATAGGCACGAAGACCAGTGGAAATGGGGCAAATACGATTCCGCCGGGCGCACTTACTACTATATTATTCCTTTCGACCGGGACCAGGCATTTTTTAAATCGAACGGCCTCGTGGTGAAAGCCGGGTCTATGTTTGTTCCTTATGTGAAAGGTTTCCGTGCCAAACTGGGCTTTTTAACCGACCTCACAAGGTTATCACGGTATATAGACCGAATGTTTCTCAATGAGTTAGAAGAGCAGGACTGGCGTGAGGCCCTGCAGGAAGTACATGACAAACTTAGCGACTCGGTTATTGATGCTGCGTGTCTGCGGTTACCGCCGGAGATATATGCTATACGTGGCCGCAAGATCGCAAGCATACTCAAGCGTCGCAGGGACGCGCTTACAGATCAGGGATTAGAATATTATCGCTACCTGGCGCAAAATATCTATCTCACTGGTAGTGAAGCAAAAGAACATGTGACGATACAATGCACTGCTGATCACACTGATGTATCCATCTATAGCTGCAAAAATGCAGATCAGTGCCTCATCTTCCATCGTCGTTTTTATCCACATAGCACCCGGCACATATACCTGGTAGGATATGATGATGACGACACCATTGATATAGCTGGAAAAGAAAACAAACCCAAAATAGTAAAGGTGCCCAAAGAAAAAGAAAAGGACTACAACATGCTGGCAATAGCCATGTGGCGACTAAAGCACAAGCATTAGACCATTGGCGGGCTGTGGCATCGGCATAACTTTTATGTGTAATCAGGTAACCAAAATCATTGAACAATGAGAAAAATATTGTTGATCGCTTTATCGCTCTGCCTCTGTGCGCCGACGCTCGTAAATGCGCAAACGATGAGGAAAGAGAAAATTAAAGAAGGTAAGCACGTTGTAAAAGAAAAGCCAATGGCACCCACCTACACAAGATCTGTGTCGCCGGGTAGCAACTACCTTTATGTCGAGGAAGATTGGACCTGGAGCCCATCAACCAACACCTGGACATGGAACGGCAACCGTTGGATAGCACCAACAGCGGTGAACAAGACGTGGGTTCCGGGCCACTGGGTTGACACAGGCAACGGCTGGACCTGGATAGACGGTTATTGGAAATGATGATTAACATTCACTGCTAAATAAGCTACCTCCCAGGGTAGCTTATTTTTTTGGCTACCGGTGTTAAAAAATCTTTAAAAGCAGTTATCAGAATAGCTGTAGTGGCAAAGTTTTTAATTTGCTAATGCGGACCAAAGTGAAAGACATGAAGAGTGTTACCCGGATATTAGGTTTGTCAGTGGCAGTAGCGTTGGCAAGTCCTTCAGGCATTAAGGCGCAGGTAGCCTTTCCGCAAAACGATTCAGTAAGCAGCGTTACGGCAGTTGATAGTAGCGTAAATGAAAATACAGCCAGCGAATTAACGAATAACACCGAAATAAGCAAAAAGCGCATCAGGCCGATGGTTTACTACAGTAATCCAGACCGCATATTCGCTGGTGTAAAGTTCACGCTGGCACAGGGCACCTTTGGCTACAGACCTACGGGTTACGAGCAATCACTTCAATTGCGATATTCCATCTCTCAAAATGCATTTAGTATATTATACGACGGCAACTTTTATAGAATGTTCGGCGACTGGAATGCTGCCGTAAATGCCTATTACGATTGGGTGGTGTGGACCAACTATTTCGGGCTGGGCAACGATACAAAAATCATCCGGCCTTTAACAGATTATCGCATCAGCACAGGCGAATATGCCCTTAACCTCGGCATTAACCGGCTCATCAATCGTTACCACTATGTTGAATTAACTGCGTATGGACAGGGCATCGAGGTGTTCAACAATTCCGGCTCCTTTGTGAGAGAAAACGCTATCGGCGACGGCCAATATTTTTCAGAACATCGCTTGTTCGTCGGGATTAAGGGTGGTTATACATACCAAAGGGTCGATGATTATATATTACCTCAGCGGGGTGTCATGCTCTACGGCGGCCTGGGTTATACCTTCAACACTTATAATAGCACCCGGAGTTTCGCTAATTATTCAGGAATCGCGCAGGTTTATATACCCTTGCCTGCTAAGTTGAACTTATCCATTCGCGCCGGGGCATCAGGTATCATAGGCAGTCCCGAATTCTTCCAATACGTATCCACCGGTGGACCGCTTACTATCAGGGGTTATCGCCGTGATAGGTTCTGGGGTGATCTCGCATTCTACAATTCAAACGAACTGCGCTACATTACCGACATCAGGATCAAGAAATATACCGGCAAGATAGGCCCCGTGGTCTTCTTCGACGACGGCCGAGTATGGGCAAGAAATCAAAGCTCTACTACCCTCCACTATGGCTATGGCGGTGGCCTGTTCGTCTCCCCCATGCATCTTTTCACAGCCTATGCTACATATGGTGTGTCCCCGGAAGGTGGCCTGCTGCAGTTCAAGGTCACCAAACTGCTAGGCAAGATACCACCCACGCGCAGCCGCCAGGTGAAAGAATAATATCTCATTCATAGTCGATTATTTAAGCAAAACCCGCCGTGACGGCTGGGTTTTACTTTTTGCTGCGCCTGCTCTCCACAAAATTATTATAAGGCATCGTTAAAGCTAGCAAGACTAAAGGCTCATGGCACTTGCTTCGTATGCTTTGTTTGACCATTGACGATTTTTATGAAGAAGATCTTAATGAATTTTGGAATGGCTCTAGCATCTATCACCGGGTTAATGAACGTTACGCACAATAGGGTTGCAGCTGCCGTGCCGGCTAAAATGTCCAAGGCAAAAAAGAAAAACACAGGACTGCAGGATAATAAAGATGGCGACATGGACGTCCGGTTTGCCGACAGTGCTAACAATGTGACCGACCTCTACAAACAGATCGACTTTGGCGATAACAAGCTCTCGTTCGATGTCTTCAATAAGGCCTACCAAGGTTACCTGAACCTGAAGAAAGCCGGCAAGCTAAGCAGCAACAATATTATCTCCATCGCCGACTTCAGCCTGATATCAACTGCCAGGCGGCTTTGGGTCATTGACCTGGTGCAAAGGAAAGTGCTGTTTAATACCCAGGTGGCACACGGCCAGGGCTCGGGCGGCGATTTCCCCACAGTATTTTCGAATACCGGCGACTCGCATCAGAGCAGCATAGGCTTTTACGTCACTAAGTCGGCCTATGGCGGTAAGCACGGCACCTCGTTGCGCATAGCGGGCATGGACAAGGGCTTTAACGATAATGCTGAAGCACGCAATGTAGTGATACACCCTGCCAGCTACTGCTCGCCCAGCTACCTGGCCCAAACCGGGCACCTGGGCCGTAGTTGGGGTTGCCCGGCTGTTGCACCTGAGCTGGCGCAACCGATCATCAATACCATCAAAGACGGAACGATGCTCTTTATTTATGCACCACAGGCGAAGTATTCCAGCCAATGGCTGAAGGCATAAGCCTGATCTGTTTCCTTGTCCAGGTACCCGCAGTCACTTATTTACTAATTGCGGGCAGCAGTTCGTCCAGTTGCTGCAAGCCCATGGTAAAGCCTTCCTTGAAGCCCATTTCGATCATCTGCTCCATACGTTCGCGCGACTCATTCTTAATGGTAATGCTTACCCTGGTGATGCCGTTGTTTTCGCTGAAGGTCAGATCCCAGTCGGAACCCTGCGGATCAAGATTTTCGTCTTTGTCGGCAAAATTGCTCGACATGCTGAAACTGTTTTTTGGATCGATGGCGGTAAACTGCTGCACTACCCAACGCTCTTGCCCCTCTGGGCTTACCATGGCATAGACCCTTCGCCCGCCTACTTTGAAATCCATAACCTTTGTTCTAGACGCATATGGTTTGGGCGCCCACCATTGATCTAGCAGTTCTGCTTTTGTCCATGCGTCCCAAACGAGATCAAGACCGGCGTTAAATTCGCGTACTACGTTTACGGTTTTGTTTTCCTTATCTACGGTAAAATCGAATAAGAGGTTGCTGTTCATTTTTCTGTCTTTTTTATTGTTGCTAATAGATTATCAAGTTGGTTGAAGCTGGTTTCCCATATTTTGCGGAACTGCTCCAGCCAAATATCGATTTCTTTCATTTTGTTTATTTCGAGTTGGTAATAGACCTCCCTACCTTGATGCGCCGCTTTTACCAATTCACATTCGGTTAAGATTTTCATGTGCTTTGAAATGGCCTGCCGGCTCATGTTGAAATGGTCTGCAATGGCGCTGGGCGACATGGCCTGCAGTGCGATCAATACCATTATGGCGCGGCGTGTGGGGTCTGCAATGGCCTGGAAGATGTCTCGTCTCATTACTGAAGGTTTTTGAAATAGTAAACCGATCGGTTGCAAATATACGCGCAACCATTTGGTTTATCATAATTTTTGCAGCTTATTTTTTGAAGAGCCAGTCACGAAGGCGATGGAGCGAGGAAATGCCTGACCTGGTAAACCCTCCTTCGCTGAAAAGCTACGGCGGGTAAACCCTCCTTCGCTGAAAAAGCTACGGCGGGCAAAGAAATAAAAATCGGGCATCTATCTTTAACTAACCTGTTGATAACGAAAGAACTAAGCAAAAACAGCATGCCCGATTGTGCCCGACCATGCGGTGTGACATGCCCGACCGCATGCCCGAATATCTCGAGCTGGACGGCAATACAATAATGCTGCGAGGAACAGAAAAAATGCATGAGAAAAAGGGAGTAAAGGTGAAAAATGCTTCTTGCCTATGCAAGGTACAGCCGCGAAGCGGGGCACTCCAAATTTTGTGGATAAGAAGTCATAAAATTTAAATTGCTTATTTGTGTGCAATCGACGCCCCTGGATGCATTGCGGATATTTTTCAGAACAAACTAGCTTTGGCTCGCCAATCTGGAGATTGGCCACCCCCTTCGACGCAGACAGAGTCTGCGCCGAGCTGGCAATGGGATGTAAGATATGTTGAATCTCTACGGCTGATATACGATTCGCGTGCTTGTTCTAGAGCCATCCTTCGCATAAAATTTACCGAACAATATACCCGAGGGCATTTGATAAGGCAGATTAATATTAGTTAATCCCTCAGAGATTCGGTATTCAGCAAGGCACTGTCCTTGCAAATTGCAAATTTGCAATATCCCTCCTACATTGGACGCTACATTCACATTGCCTGCGGTAGGGTTAGGATAGACGATTAGATTTATATTGATGGATGCTTTGCCAACAATATTTGGCGTCCCGGTGGGCGTGCACCCATTGACCTCACAACCGTTACTATCCACACCTAATATCCATGCATCATAATCTCTCCAGGCAGGCAACGTTACGTCTTTTGCAGTGCCCACCATTATTATGTTGTGATCGGGCAGTTCAATTGCATCAACCAGGTAGGCGTCATATTGAGGGTAATCAGGGTAGATGTTGTCCCAAATTATCGCGCCGTATTTATTTATCCTGGCCGCCCATCCAATGATATGCATGGGATAATCATAATAATTGCCGACAACTATGTATCCACTATCATGCAGCTGTTTTACAGCCCAAATATTTTTTGCAATACCCGTATCTGTGACGAACGATGTGAGCCAATCAATCCTGAAGTTAGTATCCAAATGCGCTACATAAGGAGGGAAGTTAGCAGGTTCATCTATGTAGTTGGGATTAAAAACAGAATCCAGCGTCCCATAATGAAAATAACCCCCGGCTTTGTCTTTAAAAATGAAGCCTCCACCGCTGTAGCGCCCACTACTATAAAAAGTGTCCCGCAAAATCGTTCCCTGGGTGTCTACTATTACAAACCATGGTTGATTACTGTAGTAATAGTGGGCCGGATTAGTATAAACAATAGATCTGCTGAAAAGTCCAACTAGAATTCTGTTGTCATCTATTGTGTCCAAGCTATTCACCTGCGTTCTATTGCCGGGTTCGATTTCATATTGGTGCGCCCAGAGAAGGTTTCCTGAAGTGTCGGTTTTCCATAACATAGCCGGGTTATCCGTCTGAGCAAAATTTTGGCGCTCACCGCCCAATAAATACGCGCCTGTTTTTAGCAGCAAACAAGTCCATCCATATTCCCAATACAAATTAGTATCGGTATAAGATCTTAAAAAAACAGGCGCTCCCTGACTGTCATATTTAGCTAATGTTGCCTGGCTGCTATAGCCATTGGCGGGGGTCGACGGAGCCGTTGTTGTTACATCCATTAAATAACCGGACGGTAAAGCCCTTATGGTACCGGTGTATCCATAGCTATAAGAAAATGTATCGGATTGAATAAAGTGCTTTGATAATTGAACGCTAGCATCTGCATTAGTTACCAGGCCAAATAATTTGTAAGGGCTTCCCGTTAGCTTAATAGCATTGCTTAATATGAGCAGCGTATTGTCAGGTCGCCACACGATATTACTAGCGAAATCGTTGGTGGTGTCTCCTGGCTGCAACGAAGTAAAATACTGCCCCTGCGTTTGCAAGGACAGTATTAAACACACTATTAAATTTAGAATTTTCATTTTCTATTTTTGGTACATCAGTCTTGCGATGTCGGTCACAGCTCCGTTGCTATTTACTATTTTTGCAGTGTTATAACGTGCAGTTTCCTGACCAAGTATGTTGCTTACTGGTAAATTGCCGTCCGTTAGCGCGCCATCCACTGGTCTAAGCGTAGGCCAGTGGGTACTAAAATATCACTTTTTATCCGCAAGCGCGACGCTTACGTTATCGGTAGGTCTAAGCGTCTCGCTTAGACTCGTGGGGTAACACCTTTCTTCCATAAAACTGCGGCTGTTAGCACATCGGTGCTCCTCAAATCACCTGTGCTTTAAGGCTCAGATCCATGCTTACAGCACGGTTGGTGATAGCACCAACGGAAATATAATCGACCCCTGTACGGGCGTACGACACGATATTGTGGAGCGTGATGCCGCCTGAGGCTTCTGTTTCATATCTGTTGCCTACAAGGTTCACAGCCTCTTCCAAATCTTCGGGAGTGTAATTGTCGAGCATGATGCGGTGCACATTACCAACGGCCAGCACTTTTTTCACGTCGTCTATATTGCGCGTCTCTACTTCTATTTTCAGGTCCAGGCCGTTGGCGGCAAGGTAGGCATTCGTCTTTACTATCGCCTGTTCTATGCCGCCGCAAAAATCGATATGGTTGTCTTTCAGCATCACCATGTCATACAATCCCATGCGGAGATTAAAGCCCCCGCCTATACGCACCGCCTCTTTTTCGTAAGCCCTGAATAAGGGTGTTGTTTTGCGGGTATCGAGTATCCGTGCAGGATAGCCTTTTACCGCGTCCACATATTTGCCGGTTAGGGTGGCAATGCCGCTCATGCGCTGCATACAGTTAAGCACCAGGCGTTCCGTTTTGAGAATGGTATGCACCCTTGCCGCTACCTCGAAGGCGATCTCACCTACGGCCACCCTGTCGCCGTCTTTCTTGTTGAAGACGACAACTGCCGATGGCTCCAGGAAACGGAAAATAGCCTCAGCCAGTTGCAGCCCTGCTATAATACCCTGTTCCTTTACTTTAAGTACTGCCCTACCCATGGCGTCTTCAGGTATGCTGGCCATGGTAGAGTAGTCGCCACTGCCGACATCCTCTCTGAATGCCGCTTCAATAAAATCGTGTGTGTTCAAAATTCATGCTGATTAACCGGTGATCAAGAATACGAAATTAGGAACTAAAACAAGTCAAATAAAAATGAACACTCACTGTTATAAGCGAGACGCTTAGACCAGCGGGTGCAGCGCTTGGGTATAGATTTTAATCCTTGTTCTTTAATTGTTGAAGCGCATCCGTTATGGCTGTGGCTTTCCGCGGTTGGCGCTTTATTGCCAATATGGCGTGAGGACTACTGTAGAACCCCAGTATGTTCTGCCTGAGATCGGTTGGCACCCATGTAAAACCGTGCTCTTGCAGTTTTAACAGGAGCTCTGCATAGGTGTTATCGGCCACGTCATATTCCCCGGGCCCGGTTTCCTTACCCGTATCAAAATCCCTGTTGGCAATAGTATGGCCCAGTTCGGATATGCAATAATGATAATGAAGCACAACACTATCGAAGCCGCGCAAGAATAGCTTTTCGGATTCGGAGTCAGGCACCACGATACTCAATTTCCGTAAGGAACCGACTCTTGGCAAGTAGCGGAGGACAACTACACCCATTCTGCCCAGCAAGCCGGGCTTTGCATAGTCCGGACTATGCTTCGCATGGGGCAGCCGGTAAATGTAGTTGCGGTGCGTGGTGCCGGGCGCCGACTTCAATATTTCTTCCTTTTTGTGCTTCCAGGCTTTCCTGGTCAGGTAAGGGTAAACTTTCTGAATGGACCATTTGAAAGTAACTACTGCTTTGGGAAAATCTGAAAAGAGATCTTCCACCCGCAGGCCGTAGGTTTTTAGAAATGCCCTCTTTAAAACCTGCTCCGATATTTTAAAGCCTACGTAGTCATGAAAATTTTGCACCCGGTAATTGCTGCGCACCATTCTTACCATATCAAAGCTTAATTCAGCCCTTGCATGGGCGACGCGGTTCTGACTGTAGATGACCGTATCGCCGTATCTCTTTTTCAGCTTCGGAAAGATGACAGGAATGCTCTGGTTAATGCCTATGGAATGCCCGAATACATCGGCATAATAATGGGCAAGAAACCCAAGCGCAAAAGCATACTCGTTCAAACTGTCCGCTTCCTCCAGCATGGTGGTGACCAGATCACCGCTACGGACGTAATGGATAAGATCGGTAAACAATTTGCTCCCCCTGAGATTATATCCCATATCCGGCGCAGCCACGCCGCCATAAGCATAGGCACGGGCATCTTTCAACTGTTGAGGTGTAGCTGCGGGATACTTATGCTTCAAAAGCGGGAGGATATCTTTATCCCAGACAGCATCGATGACCGACTCATGGGTGAGGATGGAATATGCCCGGCAACTGTGGATGCCGAAGAACCAGGTGATACAAATAACAATGCACAGGCGCATTCTAAGGGTTGTATTTTGTACGGGATTTGCAAAAACTATGCCCTGCCTAAACCGATGGCCGGGTGGGGCTAAGGCGGACGCTTAGACCGCCGGGGATCGTTGACGCAACGCAATAAAAAAATGCAGGATAACTCCTGCATTTTTTCCATCATAACCATCAAACGCTACTTGTTTTTTGTCTTCACTTTGTCTTTATCACCTTTCGATTTCGATTTCATTTTATCTGCCGGCTCTGTAGTAGTTGTTGGCTCAGGAGCCGGTGCTGCCGTTTCGCCCGAGTTGATCCTAACCGTATCTACGCGGTAGTCGCCCTGGTCGCGTATGATATAGTTGTTCACCACAGTACCCGTCTGGCCATAGATCGTATCATGCTTTGTCTGGTCTACAAAAAGGTCTACAGGCTCATTGGTTTCGGCATTCACCACACTACCGCGAACTGTATCGACCCTTACCGTGATTTGTTTATGGGATTTCAGGTCGTAATATTTGGCAGTTGGCTGTGGAACGAAGGTACCTGTGTACCTGTGGTGCGTTACCGTAGTAGTTGTAGTGGTCGTAACAGCGGAGTCGCCCGGGTTCATCTGCATGTTACTGTTAGTAACCGTATCTGTGGTGGTGGAGGTACCGGTGCCATTACAGCTCGCGAAACCAACAGATAGCGTGACAATAGCAAAGTAATAAACTGCATTTCTCATTATGGAATAGTTTTGGTTAAAAAAACATATATAACAACCGTGCCAAATACAGGCCGCGCCCGACTGGCCTAAGCCAGACGCTTAGGCCGGTTTTTTTTACCTTCACAATGCCATGCGTAACACCACCAAACTGAAACATATATTGCAGCTGTACTCGGTAACGCTCGATATGAGCGAGGACGGACAAATGCATCTTATGGTCTTTGATAAGCGCGATAATTCGTCGGAAGAATTCATTAACAAGTCCTATTCTGCAGTGGTGGACAAAGCCTATAGGTATATGATGAAAAGGCTACCGCCAAAAAGCGAAAAGCTGAATGAATAGCAGGCTGCAAAGCCCACGATATCCGCGCCTGTGCCGGACGGTTTCTTGCAAGCGCCAGATATATAATTTATCTTACTGTTCGTCAATTCAAACAGGTTATGAAAAAGCGTTTCTTACTCCTGCTTACCGCGGTGCTATGCACTGCTGCACTACCGGCCAATGCCAAAAAGCAGGGACAGGAGGCGATTGACTCCATGCTGCTGGAGCTGCCAAAACTGAAAGACGACACCAATAAGGTGAACCTGCTGTACTACGTTGGCGCCACCTACCGCAACCTGGACCTGGCTGCCTCCACGAAGTACGGCAACCAGATGCTGGACCTTGCGAACAAAATAGGCTGGAAAAAAGGGATTGCAAAAGCGAATGCACTGCTGGGCGTCGCAGCGCGGCGCGCAGGCGACTACCAAAAGGCTATGGACCATTTCACAACCGCTGCCGCCATCTATACCGGGCTGGCCGACAAAGCCGACCTCGCCAGCATGTACATGAATCTGGGCAATGTAGCTGCAGATCAAGAGGACCGGCCTAAGGCGCTAAGTTATTATTTCAAATGCCTGAAGACGCACGAGGAACTTGGCGATAAAGCCAGCCAGGCCAAAGTTTGCACCAATATCGCGCTGCTGTATAACGATGACGATAACAAAGCAAAAGCGCTGGAATATGATTTCAAGGCGCTGAAGCTCTTCGAAGAGGCCGGGAGGCAAGATGAAGCTGCCGTAACACTGGGCGACATTGGCCTCTCCTACTCGCAACAGGGTAATGACAGCCTTGCCATCAGCTACTTCGACCAGGCGATAAAGATAAATGAGCGCAACGGCGACAATGCAAATCTAGCGGTGGTAAAAGGCAACCTGGGCCACTCGTACGTGATGCTGCGGAACTACAGGCGGGGTATAACGGAACTGGAAGGTGCTTTGAAAATGGAGGAAACGCTGGGTGAGCAAAACTATATAGCCCAGGACCTGCAATACCTCGGCGAGTCATATATAGCGCTGGCAAAGGACAGCCTGGCTGCCGGCAGCGGCATGGCAGGCAATAAACAACAGTGGCTGGATAAGGCAAAAGGCTACCTGCACAGGGGGCTGGACATCAGCAGGGAGATCGGATCTTCGGATGGCATGCAAAACTGCTACCGGTATCTTACCGAAGCTTACCGCCGGCAGGGCGACTTTAAGCATGCCATACTCTATAACGATAGCTTTTATGCGGTGCGCGATTCCGCCTTCTCGAACGATAGCCGGGTAAAGATGGCCAACCTGGCTACCAAAAGGGAAGAAGACCTGAAGGAAAAACAAATAGCCATCAATAAACTGGCTATGGAGAAGAAGCGGAACGAGCGCATATTCTTTGGCACAGCCGGGGCACTGCTGCTGGTCATCATTTCGGGCTTGTTTTTGTCGCGCAGGGCAGTACAGAAGGAGAAGAATATTTCCGAAGAGCTGCTGCTCAATATCCTGCCTGAAGAAGTGGCCGATGAACTGAAAAAGAAAGGGAGCGCCGACGCCAGGCTTATCGACGAAGTGACCGTTCTCTTTACCGACTTCAAGGGATTCACCCAGCTTAGCGAAAAGCTGTCGCCACAGGCGCTGGTGGCGGAGATAGACGCCTGCTTTTCGGCCTTCGACGGTATCATGCACAGGCATAGCGTAGAAAAAATAAAGACCATAGGCGATTCATATATGGCAGCAGGAGGACTGCCTACCCCAAACAGCACCCACGCCACCGATGTAGTAAAAGCCGCGATAGCGATTCAGCAATACATGCGCGAGCATAAAGCGAAGCGCGAGGCGGAGGGCAAGCTGTACTTCGAGATCCGCATAGGTGTACATACCGGCCCTGTAGTAGCAGGCATAGTGGGCGTAAAGAAATTCCAGTACGACATATGGGGCGATACGGTGAACACCGCCAGCCGCATGGAAAGCAGTGGTGAGCCGGGCGAGATCAATATCTCAGAAGCGACTTATGAACTGGTAAAAGATCAATTCAACTGTGTATATCGTGGTGAGGTAGCTGCCAAAAATAAAGGGTTGATGAGGATGTATTTTGTAAAGCAGGGTTAACCATTCAACACGTTTTCGTACAACGTGTCTACACCGGGTGGCTAAAGGCTGCAGCTTTGTGGTTGGTTTTGATTAGTTTTTATTCGACAATCTGGAGATTGGCTACCACTTTCGACGTAGACGGAGTCTACGCCGAGCTGGGAGACTACTTTCACAACTCAAGGAAACTAACAACGCATTACTTTCAAAAAATTACTTTGACATTGATTTCAAAATAAAGTATATTACTACCAATGCCGAAGGGAAACCGTTTACTTTAGACGAGGCGCGAACACTAGCCGAAAATACAACGATGACTTATACAGATAGAAACGGACTCCAGCAGACCATAAAAGGCTCAGATTTATCAGTCGTTGTTGCCAGTGATGAAACGGGCACACTGGAAAAGAAGGATACCTATGCACAATATTCTACCGACAATACAGACAAAGAGCACATTATAAATACGATATTAGTACAACGAGATGATCGTCTTACAAATCCAATACAGAAAGCTGATAGAGCAATTGAGTTTACTCATGAATTGGGTCATTTTTTAGGACACATTAGTCATCCAGGTGGCTTTGAAAACTCAGATCAGGGTATAACATCCCGTGATCACCGAAATGTTAGATTAACCCCTGACGACGTCCCGGAAATGATCCAAACAGTCCCTAAAATCGGTAGAAAAGCAATCGGAGGCGTAATTAAAGACATTCAAGTTGGAACACCTGGGGAATCTGGGACTAAAAAATAGTATATGCATAAACTACTTTTTTTGTTTTTCACTATAAGCCACTTAGCTTCCGCACAGGAAATAGAAAATGCAGTCGTAAGACCCATTAATAATTATTGGGATAAGGATTTACCGGTTACTAGCGATAGTATATATTTCTACTATACCAGAAGTGATACTATTGAGGGGATTGAGGTACAGTACTTTTTCAAAAAGGATGATTTGTGCGACAGCCATCTCTTCTTTATTGAAGGAAGTATAACGCCTGTCGGTAAAGACCAAACATTGCTATCATTTTTTAAAGCGGCAAAGGAAAAGTATCATTATATTTTTACGAATCGTTACAGTATATACGACTGCAACGCTACCTTTCCTGATACATTTTATTATTGCCGCGATCGAACAAAATACGGTAAGGATAACTTTCATTTGAAGTTCGAAGATTGGTATTATAAACTTTCAAACAACGAGTTTTTCACAGTGGCAATAACAAGAGTCGTGGTAGATAGATTTGAGTGTAGTTCAGTAAAAATGGCCAAGTACTTTAATCATTTTTGGTCAAGCGATAAAGTTGAAAAGATTCACTACAACAAGACTCTATCTAGACAACCCTTAAAGGAAAAAACTTTATTTAAATGTACTGGCAAGGAAATAAAGGATTTCGAATGCATTACGACGTACTAGCGTTTATTGAAGAACCGAGACGGCACAACTTATTCGGAACCTGATAGAGGGTTTGAAAAAGACTTAATGGGTAGTCCCGATTTTGGCAGGGATATCAATCAAGTACACTATGACAATTGGGGAAGTAAGTTTGTTGGTAAAGATAATGGCACATACATACTTCATGATTTTGTCGATACTAGATCCACCGATGGCACACTAATCGGCGGTAGCTCTGATAACCAAAGACCATATCAAAAAGGAATGCCGGAGGGGGACAGAGCTCCGGAAGCATCTACTTTAGAACATAACATTCGTACAGATGAACATCAGAAATAGAAATGTAATACTAAGTGTAATCCTGCTATCGGTTAACATAGTGCTTACAATCGGATGCAACACCGCCTTCATTGTTTCGAAGGACAAGATAATTAGACAAAATATGGGGTATTTGGTTTTTAGGCCGGGAGATGATGGAGGTTACGCTGAATTCATACCATGTACAATAACCAACATGCTAAAAATGGACATTGCGCATGCTATTTTGTCAAAGGAAACAACAACCGGGTTTTGTTTATATAATATTCCGGAAAAAGATGTTATCTTTTTGGAAAAGTTTGACGATTCTAGCATCAAACAAAAAATGCACATAGATGCAATAGTTAAAGTTCGGCTTACATACTATAAGAGAAAGCAGAAAGTATCTGGACTAAAAAAGACCTCCAATCAAGTTGTAGAGCACAAAATGAATATTAATAATCGAGATTTTAGCTACTTATTGACAGAAGGTCTTAACTATTATTATATTAGTGCTAGCCCAATTACTAATTAGAATTAAACATATGAAGATTACGTTAAGCAATAAGATCTTAAACAGAATTAAATTTTCAACAACCTAATAACTATCAATGATCAAGCAACTTCTAACTAACGGCACGGCACACGCTCCGCCTTATAAACAAACAAATACATAGGATGACCATAACCGATAAACCCTAAACGTAAACCCTATCAGCGCAAGGACCCTGTAAACCTATCACAACCTAGAGACCAGATCACAGCAACACCCTAAACCTGCTATATGTCACTATGCGTATCACATACCAGGCAAAACAAAATAACACGGCAACCTATTCCTGGGCTGCCCGGGGTGTTAGTATTTGCTTCCCGCTTTTTGTACACAACTTGTCATTAACCCGTTCCTCCGGATGTTCCGATAGGGCATCCGGTGGTGCAGATAGAAAGCCCATTTGCAATGGGTATTCAACCTGCAACGCTGATGAAATTACTAAAAGCGCGGAACAGTTCCCCCTGCTCTGTACAAACAAAAAACGCAAGCGTTCCTGCTTGCGTTTTAGTGATCCGGATTGGATTCGAACTTTTGGCTCAAACCCACTCCAGGAAAGGCTTTTAGTATATTTCGCTGATGCTGGTGACACAATAGAGAAACAGTTCAGACGACGATTTTCTTCTGACCCCAAAGATACGTTATTCGAACATTTTATTTTAAAAAATAAGAACCCCAATTGCAAAATATCTTGTTTTAAAAAACAATTTTGTTTCAGCCCCCGGCAAGTCTCTATTTTTTAAGTCCTTTAACCAATGAGGTTTTATTTACTTGCAGATAGGCTGCACTCATCGTTTATTCCTTTGTGTCAGAAATCGAGGTATGGTAGGTCCGGAACTAGCGAGCTAAGGTTTCTGAAATATTGGTAAACATTTAAAAAGAAAAAAAATGAGTTTAGTAAATCCGTTCAATCCGAACAATCCTTTCGACTTCCATGGCCAGCGTCACATGGAAATCATCAACTCGGTAGATTCAACCTACCGCGACCAGATCATTGCGATACAGGACATTCCTGCCCGTGAGAACTTTGTAACCTCTGCAGCAAAGAGCACCGCACAACAGATGTACGGTCTCAATGACGACCCCGTGCAGTACTACCAAAGTATCCTCGGCTACCAGGGGCTGGTAAGCGCGGTCGACTTCCAGGGTCAGTATCGCCCGATCATCATGGCCTTCGCACAAGTGTCGCAAGACGTTAAAGAGCAATTCGCTTCGCTGTTTGACAGCCTGGTGAACCTGCCTCTTAAGACAGACGATGATATCAACAATGCGATCAACCGTATCATAGACTTCGAAAACCAGGTAGGTGCAGATGGTGATAAGAACCTGCTTACCGGCCTGTCTGTAGCCAAGTACAGCTTGTACGGCTGGTGGAAATTGCCTCCCTACAATCCGTTCCCGCCGTTTGATCCCGCTCCTGAAGCTAAAATCAACTGGGGTAGCGTAATATGCGATGCTGCCGGTGGACTTTGTGGTGGCCTTGTAGGCGCCGCGGCAGGTAGCGCAGTGTACTGGTATTGCACCAACTAGTGGACCCTGTCTGCATGCATTACGAAGAGGGCTGTCCAAAGATAGCCCTCTTTTGGTTTGCAGATAGAGTGCCAGCGACAGCTGTTACTTTATACAAAACAATTTATCACCTAAAAAATGGTTTTTATGGCAATTGATTTTAAAGAAGCGATCTTCCACCGGCATCTGGAACCCATGGCCGGGGCAGTCGCAGGAGGCGGACAAGCCGGTAGCATCTTTTCCTCGGCAGAGGTGGATGGTATTGAGATACGGATGTTGCAGCCGTTAATTCGGGACAACAATACGTTAAAAGTGTGGCCATTCCCTGGCAAGGCAAAGTTGTACTGCCTGACGATGGTCATAAGCGACATCGCCAATCAACTGGTAGGCATGATGGACCTGAACAACTTTGCAGGTATCGGGGACAATGAATATCTGCCAATCAATAAGACGATCTTTTATTGGCAAGGCTCAGACAGCGACCAAAAGTCCCCTAACCAGGTGCATATCATCAGTTCCATCATTAAAAGCAAAGAGCGCTTGCGCGAAGCGGGAGCGATACTAGCGAATGTGAAGACTGATAGCGGCTATAAAAGCCTGATGGGCGACCTTTCATCCATTGCGGCAGATGCTGCTTCGTTTACGACAGTGACCGATATAGCGATGCAATTGGCCAGTATTGTCGGCCAATACCTGGGAAAGGTAGACGATAATCCGCTGGGCACGGTCGTGAACAGTTTTACCCGCCTGCATGGTGATTGGGACAAAATCGGGGTAACACCCGTCCGGATGCCGACCAGGAACGTCGATTTTGATTTCGAGCTTATAGTTCGGGACTATAAACGTCCGCAAACTGAAGTGCAAATGGCATTAGCATCCGATCGATCCCCGGATATGACACCGATGTGATGAAAATTAATTAAGGAGCGTGAAAACGCTCCTTCTTTATAATGAACCTAAAAGAGCCTATGTATATGAATTGACTAGTTCTGATCCAATCTGCCGTATTTGTTCTGCAAGATGAGTGGGCTGAAGAACTTTAACGTCCTTGCCGTAGCTGAGCAAAATGCTTATGAGTTCGGGGTTGATGCATAATTTCAGTCTAATGTGCAGCGAACCGTCCTCCCGGATAGCTACCGTTTGCTGCGAGTTGTGGAGCGGCTTGCTTTGAATGTAAGGGGCTAGATGACTGGAGAAGTTGAGCTCGATGTCTTCCACTCCCTGGCCGGGCACCAGCGTGACACCGATAACGTCCTTAAAATAATCGTCGCTGTTCAGGTTGTTCTCAATAAAAGGAATTCGGGCGATTTTTATCTCCCTCATTCTGTCGAGGGCAAATATCCCGATGCTTTGTTTTTCCTCGCTCTGGCCAAGCAAGTACTAACGGTTGTTGTATTCCTTAAGCAGGTAGGGGTGAATGTGCCAGACTCTCGAGGTTTTGGCGTTAAAAGTTTGATAGGTGATTTTCAAGACATTTTTACGAATAATCGCATGGTAAATGTCTTCCAGGTGCTCAATGCCACGCATTTCGGGACTGGCTTCAAAGGAAATTGCCGGCTTGTTCTCCGTTGTTTCAAAATGATATTTGTTCTCCAGCCGGTGAACGATATCAGCCATCTCCTCTGCAATCGTAAAACCTTTGATCTGCTGCAATAGTTTAATGGCATCGTTGAGCTTGACGATGTCTTCCTGCTCGATAGGTATGTTCTTAATGGAAAAATCAGGGTCCTCGTAGCGGTAATAATAGCTTTTGCCTTCCCGGTACATTTCGATGGGTGCCCCGCATTCCGTTTGCATGGCTTCGAGATCATAGCGTAACTGACTTGTCGAGATCTCGGTTCCTTCGCCATGTTCCAGGGACAATCGCCTGTTGACGAACTGTAGCAAATCAGATTTCGCCCATTTCCTTTTGGGATTTCTCAGGCATTCATCAATGATCTCATAGCGCAGCTTCGCTGCTTTGTTTACTGGCATAGTGGGTCGGTTTATACTTTGTTATTTTCGAAACAAAGGTATTTTCACATACTGGCAATCAGCAAAAATGAGCTAAGGAGATATCAACATTTTTGCAAGTATAATTTAGAAAAAAACCTCGCGCCAGATGGATATCGTTTTATCTGTACATAAGTTCTATTACCACTTGCTTCAGTGACCATTGTGGTGATTGTGCATTTATCAACGTTCAAAGCAAAGTAATGTTTCCTCCCACATTAACAGACGGCTCCTACTTATTGTTGGCGTTCTATCGTAAACTTTTGCACAAGTGGAATTTCATCAGTGCCTAACCAGATTATGTAATTGCCCTCTGGCATACCGCTGCCGTCCCATGTGTATGTATAATGCCCAGCTTTTTGATGTTTATTAAACAACTGCACGTGACGTCGCATGTCCACATTGGCTATTTCGAGAACTACATTGGTCTCCATGCCCAGCTCGTAGGTTATTTTAAGCTTACCATCAGTGGGATTAGGCGAAACTGTATAAAGCGTATTGCGCGGTTTTATCGGCGTTACCACCCTGGTAACCGTATCAGTATCCACAATAGCCTGAATGGAATCCGTCCACTTATAAAGCTTTCTTCCGCCTGCAAAGATGTGAGTAGAATCAATTCGCTGAAAACGATTGAAGTTGCCACCAAATGCCAAAGAATCCCATGTGACTCCACCATCTAAGGTTTGAAAAACCCCACTATACCACCCGCCAACCCAGCCCTTCTGCTCAGTTGCAAAGCCGACACCTTGTGTTCCTATCGGCGTGGCGAAGGTGTTATTGTGTATTCTTCCAACAGGGATCATCGACCAGGAGTTGCCTCCATCGACCGTTTTTAAAATGTTCACAGTATCGGGATCATAATAGGGTTCTATCGATGCAAAGCCGACATTCCTGTTTAAAAACTGGATCTTCCATACGCGGCCTGCTATCACAGTGTCAGAAAACACTTTCGACCAGGTAGCCCCTCCATCGGTTGTTTTCAATATAACCGATTCATTTGACGTATATATATTTCCGGTAGTGTTTTTGCATCCGGTAATGAAACCCGTATCCGCTGAAAAAAAACAAATGTCTACCAAACCAGTGGCCAGGCTAGTATCGATATATGTTGTAGACCAGGTTGCACCGGCATCACCACTCTTATAAAACCTGCCGACATCTGAACCCCACCAACCAACTCCTAGAAAGCTATAACCGATATGGGTGATCCCACACATTCTGCTAGGATCGGGGTATAACGAATCGTGTAAATCTATCAATGTCCATGTTTGACCATAGTCCGTTGTTCTTGTAGCCGAGGAATTCAACGTTCCGGCAATCCCATATTTACCATCGTCGGTAAATTCAACGCATCTGTATGCCGCGTAAGGACTGGACGTGAGTGTGTCCCAGGAGGCTCCGCCATCCAAAGTTTTCATAACGAACCTTTCGTAAATAACTCCATATCCGATGTTTGTGTCAAGAAAATAGATGTCCTCAAACCGATCCATTGCCGCAGGTAAATGCAGATTTGCCGGCTCATGCCAGCCAAATGTCTGAGCATCAGAAGTAAATCTGAAGATAAGAAGCAGATGAATGGAAATAAGAAAGTTCCGGTTTCTCATGGTTGTTGGATTATTTCGGTAAAAACAAAGGTTTATTCCATTGAATCTGTTACGTAGTTTATGTTGTACCGAGTTAAGCAAAGATTCGTCGAACATATTTTGGCTTTATTTATCTCGCAATTGTGTTCTGCAAGGCAGCATCCGTAGAACGTATACAATATTTTTTCACATATATTATTGACTTCAAATAACGTTGCATTAATCGCTTTAATAATTTTCTCTTTATTCATCATTATCTCGACATCTCTTACTTTGAATCTCGCGGCTAGAATACATGAATTTGTCTGCATCTCTCGATAATTCAGCTAGGTTTAGGTTCAAGAGCTATACTGTTTGCATAAGCAATTAGTCTACTAGCTCTATCTTCAATTAAATAATACGCTTCAGCGTTTTGTTGTTTTAATCCTAACAGCTTTGGACAAACAATTATTAGCACTTCCGCTCCAGTACCTCCCGATAGTTGCGCATCTAAGATTATAGCTACTACGTCGTGATAACCATGTTTGTTAAGTAATTCTTTAATTGCTTCAATTTCCTTGTAGAAGTCCATCACTTCAAATGTCGATTTAACGTACTCACTTAAGCCATTCATCAGGCACATGCTTTCGCTTCAAGTCGCTCAGAAGATTTGCAGCATCGCTATCGCCTTTTTGAACGGCCATCTTTAGATATCCTAGTGCAAACGTCCTTGTCTTACCGTCCATTTTGAAAATTGCCGAATCCGCATCAGCATACACCTCTTGCATCGTGGTGAACACGTCTTCATAAGCGTAGGCATAATCATATTTATTTGCCATAAACATAGCCCAAAACAAAAAATCTTCCGGAGGGTAATCTCGATATCGGCCATGAAGTTTGGTGTACGCGTCTACGTCACCATGCCATACTTTATTCTTCAAACTATCTTCTTCTGTAAAACCCGATCGGCCATTTTGTAACTTTTTCAATTGGTGGTCTACGCAAACGTGATATGCACCTACTCCCAGCAATATTCCACATATTAATGTTACTCCAAAAGGCAATATCTTTATCATACATATTCCATATTCGCAACTCCAAAACATTATCGACTGCATGCAAGCTACGTCCTGGATATTCTAACTAAACTCCACGTTTATTTTACTGCTACAGATCGACCATTTTAGCCTACGCTGGCTGGCATCATACCCCAACCAACAATTGTCTTTCATCCCTACCAATCAAATTTTAAAGATGAAACATCCCCAATTTTTCTTTCCGTAAGGTTTAACACGCCATGTTTATACGAAAATTGAAATTTTCTTTCATACCGTGGGTAGCCAGCTTTGCCTTTAGGTATGCTGTTCGGCACACAGGTATGAGCAAATTCAACAATTGTGTCGTATCTGTCAGTCTTTTTGCTCAAAACAGTAACTTCTACAACATTTCCCAGCACCACAAGATCATCCGACCCTTGCACATAGGAGAAATATGTATACATGTCGCCGGGGTTTAATGTCTTTACGAAAAATGGAATTTTCTTTGGCTTCGAGAAAGTAGTGTCTTTTTGTTTTATTACGAAAACGGTATCACCTTTCATTCCCCAATAGCCGTTTAACGTTGTATCGTTAGAGTGCTTCAAAATAAAATGATAGAAACAACTTTGATTTCTTGCTACTGGTAACCCAACAACTGGCTGAAAGAAAGCTGAGTAGGGTCCCACAAATGGTTTTGGACCGCATTCTTGGTTCTTACCCTCAGTACATCCGACAAGGGTAAGTAAAGTCCAAAAGAGAGTTCTACTTTTCATTTGGAAAGGTTTTGTCAACAGCTTTATCAATGGCCTGGTTTAACTTACCAGCCGGACTATTGGGCTTTACATCTTCATCATTAGGAGAGGATCCTCCTTCAATATTATACTTAGTATATTCGGCACTGCCCTCTTTGATGTCATAATTCTCCATGTGTTGCTGCACCGCTGTCTTTTGTAAATGGTTTAATTTGTCAATGAGATGTTGTGCCACTTCGTGGCCTAGGGTCTTCGCTGATCCTCGAAAAGCGTGTTCAGCCTCATCGCTGTACACAGAAACAGCAAACACTTCAGCTTGTTTTGCGTTCGCGACCTCATTATAGTCTATATTTAGATTTTCAAAATACGCTTTATTGCTGTTGTATCTTTCAATTAGTTCTTCTTTATTCTCAACGTTTTTCCATGCACCACTAGATACCGCTTGATCAAAAGCCACCATGGACTGAGCCAATGGTTTAATGTTTTGTGACGTAGTAAAGCCGTGTTCACCCACCGAATTTGGATATCTGTTAACTGTTAAATAGACTAATTGCTTTTCTGCTCGGTCGGGTCGCGAAATAGACATGGTTAACCGTTTTAATTCCTCACTCTTTTGTACAACTAGGAAGATCCTTCCGTAGAATGCCGTAGCTGGTTGGGTAACTTTCAACTCCTCTGCACCCTCAACGTCTATTGCTTGAATGGGAGTATTTCCAGCAAATTGGTAAGGTGAGTACCAAGGATATTTCGCTGTCAACGGATCAACGCTCCAGAAAAATGCTATCCTTGGATCATATTCCCTGAAGCCATAAACGTAGTGATTACCTTCTCCTGATATTTCGCTTACCTTCTCTTTATTATTGTACGCAAACCTGTAATTCCTTTTTCCATAGTAACCCGGTATCAGAAAGCCATTAGCAATAATAGTCTGTATCACATTATTCATCCTGGCAGCAGCTATGCGGAACGATTTAGTTTTGCCCATGGCGGGTGAACCCACCGCCAACCAGGTGGTATCGTCTACCGCAGTAAAGTTGATGGTGTAGCCACCGCTTGCGGGGATGGATTGTGTGGCTAAAGTAGTAGTACTTGAGCCTCCCGAAGGGTGGTTAACATACACCACTGCGCCCAGCACACCTGCATTGTTCACATCCATCAGCAGCCTCAGTGTGTAGTGCTTGCCTGAATCCGTATGCATATAAAGCTTAGTGCCATACGGGCTCGGCGCCGAACCCAAGAATGTATCGCACACTACCTGCAGGCCGCTTCCGGTACCCAGCCAGTTAAGATGGCCCACCTGTACCGTATCCTGTGGCCACTGGCTCCAGTTACCCAGGGCAAAGGCCTGCTGTGCAGGATAGTTATCAGGCAGCAATGAACTGTCGGGATTATACATCATAAACTGGTCCACGGGCGGCGCCTGTTCTATTATTATACTGTCGGTAATGATCGTGCGTGCCGGCATCGGCATGCCATAAGGATAGTAATCGGTCATGGTAGATATATCGGCATGGGTATACAGGAGTTGAGTGAACGTGGGGTTCCATTTCCTGGTGGTCTTATCCAGCACGGTAGCCTGCACGTCGCCCAGGTGGCTGTTGAGTTCGTAGCGTTTCAGGCCCAGTATGCGGGTAGTATACCATTTGCCAAGGTCAAGATGACTCCAAACAGGTTCCGTTACGTCATTGAGCATAAAATCGCCCATGGCCAGTGATCGCCACGGCACACGCGTATTCACATAGGCGCTATCCGGGGAGACGTACCCGGTGGTATCATTCCAGGACCAACTGCTGCCAAACTGCACCGCATAGTCGCGAATACCCAGTCGGCCTGTGCCATAGAGGTGGTGCTCGCTGAGGCCGAAGCGTTGTGATACAAGCACATTCTCAAGCGTGGTGGCCATACCCACATGCAGCCCTATGGCCGCCATATCGTTGGCCGCTTTTGCCGCTGTCATATTGGGCATTGCTGATAAGGCATAGGCTACGTCGGTATCGCTAGCGACGGCTAGCCATTTACTAAGGAAGCTATCCGGGTTCATACGGTAAGCAAGGTCCAGCATATGTTCGGTGCCCGCTATGCTCTCCAGGTAAGAGATGTCGATCCCGGCAGCTACGGCTGAATTGCCAAAGGCAAGCCGGTCGCTGTCTGCAAGCGCGGTAGTATCGTACAGATGCCTTAACAGGCCTTGCCACTGCACATCCGTCCAAGTAGGCAGTGGGTACACGCCCGTTACCCCACCCATGGTTCCGCTGCTGCCACCAGAGGTGAAAGTATCGGCCATGTACACAACGCTATCCCTGAGCCATGCGAAGACAAGGCTATCACGACTTGCAAAATTGGCCGAGTCGTAACTGCCACCCAGCAGCATGCCAGCGTAGTCAATGAAGTACGGCTTATATACCAGGAGGCTGTCCTCATGGTAATGCCTGATACTGTCGTTAATAAGTGTATCACCAAGGCCGAGGCCCACAACATGGCAAAGGCTGTCGTAAGCACTGGGCCATTTAGCTATCCAGTAGTCCATCGCTGTGCGCACCCGCCCGATAGTATCGGCATGCAGCACGTAGGTTGTATCGCCACCAGTAGTATCAATAGTAATAACTGTATCAATATCGTATGGCCTGAACACATGCTCCGCAAGATCACGCGGCATATCAGCTTCAAGCCCGTGCACCAGTGGTGTAGGTCCATAAACGGCCACATCGTGTATCAGAATCGGGGGCTGGATGCAGGGATTAAGTAACACCGAAGGATCATTAAAGATTAGTAATGAGGCATTCAGAGGGCTCAATATATTGTTGGTAAGGGTAGCATTTAGCGAGGCCTGCCTTACTACGTCATGGGCAAAATCGCCATTAAATACGTAGGGGCTGATAACATGTGGATTGTTATTAGCCAGGTGAAGTATATCTGTCCAGACAAGCACAATTGGAACGCTCTTCATCTTGTGCTGCTCATCATAATTTAATATGGCCAGTATATTACCTGAGGCATCCCTTACATAATAGTCGGTATTGATACCACTGCTGCTGTCGCCGTAGCTATAGTTGGTTTTGGTAAGGCGATTACCGGCCCCGTCATAGCTGAAGCCCATACGAGGGCCATCAAGCGTGCTAAGCTGATTGACCTTGTTGTACAGCGACCAATGGATGGAATCCTGGTTGGTAAGGGTCCTCCTTTCATGGATCAGACGGCCGATTTCGTCGTAATAAAACAATGGGACATCAGGATGGGTATGCTTTTGTATATCTAGCGAGCCATAAGAGTTATCTGCCGAGTCCAGCACATCAAACAGTTGGTTTTTATGGGGTTGCGTCCAATAGGTCAGTGAATCCATTATAACCCCGCTATATTGGCCGGTCGCTATGACGCCTCCATAACGTTTCAAAGTCTGGAAATTGCCGTCCTCATCGTAGGTATAATGGTTTTTATAGGCGTTGGTGGCAGTCAGGGCATTGTTGCTGTTTCTGTTAATATTGTAATACTGTCCGTTAGTAATGCGGTTAAGAGGATCATACCTGTACTCTTTGTTAAGAGAGGGCAGTGGCATCAAGCTGGTGTTCTGGCGGGCTATATTACCGTTGTACAGGCCCTTGCCAATGGCGGCAATATGCATAACCGCACTGTCGCCAATAGGTTTATAATCATTGGGGAAATAGTCTAGTCCGTAGCTAAAGGCATCGGGTGGAAATATGCTGTTCTTTTTGCCGTCACCACCCATATCGTAGGCAGTATCGGTAATATCCGAGTTCAGAGATTTTATCCAACCCTGTATGGTATACGCATAGTCGAGCGCCTGCACCCTTCTATCGCCCAGCTCCATCCTCGCCATGGGGCCATGTTTATAATACTTGTAGTCCGCGTCATCATCCCAGTAGATACCATCATTGCTGGTCTCCACTTTGGTCAGCCTGTTATCGGCATCGTAACTATATCGCTGATAAAACTGGTCGCCAATTCCCCTGTTGTAGCTAAGCATGTTTACTTTGCCACTAAGCATATCATAGTCATAGTCTATGCGCTTGTATCGATGGATGGGTAGCGGCATATCGGGATAATCGTGCGTAAGTGTTTTCACGTTGCCAGCGATATCATAACTGTAATATGTGGCATGCGTATACGATGTATTGGTGTTATTGCCCAATTGGTTAGCTAGTAGCGTAGGGAAAAACTTAACAGCACTCACCCGCTTACGCAGGTTTTGCTGACGCGTCATACCTGCTACGGTATCCAGGTTCATGCTTTCATCGTCATAGCGGGTTGCTACAACCTGGCTGCGCTTACGACCGATAATGAAATTGTAGGTCTCCTGCCAGGTATAGTTGGCCGAGTTTGTAATGTTAGATAGTAGCCCAGGTATGCAAGAGACACAGGTGGGCGGGCAGGCATCATACAGCTCTCCTGTCTCTATGATTCGCCCTTGAGCATCATACAGCGTATAGGCAACGGTGCCGTATGGACGCTGATGATCGTTTTGTGAATAAACGACACGCCCCACCGCATCATAATAATAATCAGTGGTTCCGCCGTCGGGTGTTATTTGTTTTACTACATTATTGATCGAGTTGTAAGTATAAAAGCTGGATTTATAATGGACCGGCATTGTTGCTGCCTCAATAATACTCCCATCACGGTCGTCATTGATTGAATCGTTCAGGGTCATAGTAGTGTCCATTCGTCTTACCCCGGCCGGTGGTACCGTGCGAATGAGATTGCCCGCCCTGTCATAGTAATAGATGGTGAAATGGTATTTCTGATCGCGCGAGGTTAAGTACATCTCCTCAGTGATCGATGTGTCGAGGAATGCCACATAGTCACTGACTGTCTTCTGCTTGACAGAATCCCGGTATATCAAATAGTCATGCTTGCCTTCCTGGATGGCGTCTGTCAATGTATAGCGTTCGCAGGTGGTTGTATCCGGGACATCAACACCATCAAATTGACCCAAGCACAATAAAGATTTGCGCATGTCCAATACAGTCCCCATCGAGAAGTCCGTATATCC
This sequence comes from Bacteroidota bacterium, assembly GCA_018267915.1. Taxonomy (GTDB): domain Bacteria; phylum Bacteroidota; class Bacteroidia; order Chitinophagales; family Chitinophagaceae; genus MKUN01. Next base: position 149,659 of record JAFDXN010000033.1, read on the forward strand.
ATATAAAGCAACTTTGAGTCCGGGATATGACGGATTCGTAACACTTACATTAAAGCGGTAGATAGTACCATCGCCCTGGCCAACCTTGAAGCTGCCTGGATAGTATAGCCAGTCAGGAGAATTCTGAACGAAGTCAGGTATCTGTATATACATGTTATACAGCTTATCGTGCTTGAAATACCTGTACCAATATGTTTTGTCATCGCCGCAACGGTAGACGTTCAGGCTATCACCACTAGTAGGACCGGGAGAGGGTGGGGAGATACGCTGGTTCACATTATAAAAAAACAAGCGATTTGCAACCGGCTGGTGAAAGGCGTCAAGCGCGGCATGTACCCTTGTTACCGCGGCGATAACGCTGTCGGCTATTGCAAAGCCGGGATCGGCAAATTGATTAGTAGAAATAAACAAGTCGCCATCGTCATTAATAACATATGGATTTTGATAGGTAACATTTTTGGAGGCATAGTTGGCAATGTTCGCCTTCAGCGAGTCCGCTCCAAGCTTTTTTAAGATCATGTAGTGGACACTATCATTAAACCCATAGTTGTAAGTCAAGAAGTCCTTCTTTTCCTGGCGATTGTAATCCTGGTTGATGAATGGATTGTACTGCGAGAATGTCTGCACGCCATATGTATTGGTATAAAGTATCTTGTTCAGCGTATCGGTGTATTGCACCAATTTATAGAAAGGCAGCCCTGATTGATTTTTGATAAAATACTCCTTGTAGGCCATGGTAGTCGCAGCCGGATCTATTGAGAAGACAACCGTTACGTCGGCAGAGTCTTTACTCTGGAAATCGCCTCCCATGTCAGTGATGAGCGGTGGCAGCCACGTTGAGGAATTGATATCACTGGGAACAAATACAACTGCAAGCGTATCGTTGCCTAACGATTTGCCATACCGGTATGTGTATGAAAGTCCAGCACTATCATCGGCAATATAGTTTTTCGCCTTAAGCAAACTTTCCGTTGGAATGTTGCCAAACGATAGTACAAGATCGTATGTACTTGCTGCATTCTTCTTGTACTTAAAGAAATCAAGACTGGTGTTATAAGTAGTGTTCAGATGGCTGATTATAGTTTGAATACTGCTTGATGAAATGCCAGACAGCTTAAAAAGACCATACAAATTCCTGAAGGCGGTACTATCAGCAAGCGCACAAGAAGCTATAAAATCCTGTATGTCGCTCCCCACATACTGCCTGTTCATCGTATAGTTTATGTAGTTCCAAAGCATAGTGCCATAGTAAGGATGGTCTGCGCAACACATGCCATATGCATTCAGCGTGTCATTAAAGGCATCATAAACAGTTTTGATTTCAGAGCAGGCAATGCAGTCAGGCCCGCCGCTCTCCACAGATGTATCCATCAAGGCCATACGATCGTTCCAGATAAGTAAGCGGCAAAGTCCGGAATCGGTGCCATTTACGCAAAAGACATCAGTGGCAAAAGAATATCCGTTGATCATGCTGGGCAGCATTGTGCCTACCGCACTTCTCATGCACACTACATTCCTGGGAGACCAGTAATTCAGATCTTCCAGGGCCGGGGCACACATCCCTACTGGGTCCGATTTTTTGAACCAGAAGGATATTGAATCATTGACATTGCTGGAATCAGCCAGCATAAGCCTATACAAATTGCTGCCCTCATGCGAATAATTTACGTTAACCGTATATGGGGAGCTCAGGCCGAGAGTGGAAATGAGTTGGTTTTCAAAAGTATTTCCCGGCGATAAGGAAATCCGCTGCATGCTTCCACCGTTGATTGCCGCAGCGATACCGCTTCGGCTAAGAAAAGAGTATGCATCCAAATAGTAACCGGACGACTTGCAAACGAAGGTGGCCCCTGCAGTCTGCGGATTCGGTAGTGGATTCATGTTCACGAGATAAGGGTTACATAAGTCATTTACAGACCCTGCATAATGCACTATTACGTTTCGGATAATGTCCGGAGTAAAGGAACTATTGACACCTGCACCGACACAATAATAATTATAAAGAGAGTCATGTATATGATTGATGACGTTTGTGTCTGTGGAGCAATTAATCAGTTTACGGGCAATTTGCGCTACCTGTGTGTCACAAAATGATAAATGATAGCCGTTATACAATTGTGTTACAGAATCAATGGAAGTGCTATCTGTGTCGCCTGCCAGCACTGCGAAAGCCCAAAAAGGCATGGTCACACCATTATCCAAGCCGCTGAATAATTGAGCCAGCATTGCGCTATCCGTAGTCGTGGGAGAATATACTGTGGGGCCATCCACTCCTGGTGGCTGCAATACCATGCGGAATGAGTCGCAGGGTGCGCAGTGCACCGCAGTGTCCATATCTCCGATAATTTTTTTGCGAATGCTTCGGTTACCGATGTATAAAGGTATAAGCCGCTGAAAATAGAGGTTTTGAATAGCCGGCGGAGCGGTACCAATATTATAGTTTCCGTTGGTTACTTCATTATTGAATATTTGGTCGTAGCATATACGGGACTGTGTGGTATCAACGCCCCCGCAGAATGCCATTGCAATACAAATGCTGTCCATCCTGCGATCCGAGAACCTTGGGAATGCAAGGCTATCAAATGCTTGTGTGGGGGTCATATATGCCTGCAAGGCTGTATACATCGGGTCGTGTGTAATGATATCCGTAAGCTTCAGGTAGCCAAGCTGGCTGGCGGTGTTATAGTCCGGTATAGACTTTAATAAGGCTTCATAATTATCGTTATCTATGGCGCTGTCGCATTTTTTGCAATACTCGGGGTGTAATGGCAGAAGCGCCTCAGCAATATCGTCATTGAAAATATAAATAAAGGTATCTACCGGCAGATTGCCGATATTGGTGTACGGCTGGCCGTTTTTCCAAACTGTATCTGGAAATATAATATTGGAACACCACTGATATCGGAATGCACAATAATCGCCCGGAGGACCTGGCGACATATACGGCGGTGGATAGCTTAAACAGAAGAAATCAAATATTGAAAAGCCATTTTGAGGCAGTGGCGGAGTAATCGCATTCAAATTAGCCTCTACGGTATCGCCAAAACCTGGGTTATAATGTCCATATTTAGCCCCTGGCCATAGTTCAGCCATCATACGCCTTTTTCTTGCTTCACAAGAATTCGTATCCAAAGGACAAGGAAAATTCTTGGATTGAACCACGTTTCGAATGAACCAGTCTTCATTATGCAAACAGGTGGCGGTATCGTCCAGAAATTTATCTACTGCAACACCTACACTATCCATATTATAGGTCATGTTCTTGCTTAGATAGTAAGCACCTGCTCCAAGGTATGCGGTATTAGCAGCGGCATTCAGGTTATTAACAACAGGAGTATGCCATTCACCAGTTACACCTAAAGTATCCGCCTGGCTCATAAGCACGTTACCGCAATTATCGAATACCTTGTAGTCATAGCTTGCACCGATCGTCAGGTATTCGTCACCACCACACACCGGGAACGGCGGCACATTGATAGTATACTGAAGGGTATGATTACCTTCTGCCTCAACAAAAAAGCTTTTATCCAGCGACCAAATATGATCTATGGGTACCTGGATATTTCCATCTAAAAGGTCCTCCTTGATACTTGACGCATTGGGAATCGAGTACGGGTCGATTGGGTGTGTACTGCTGTCGGGTCCCTCACCGATCATTCCCGATGCGACGGTTCTTCCTTCATTGTCCGTAATTGAATAAGAACGCTGCCTGTTAGGATCTCGCACAACTATTTTCTTATAGTATTCAGACCAACCTACCTCCGTACCAAACAAACGATTGAGTTCCGACTGCTCCGGCATGACATAGTCATAATTAGTTGTATTACTATCCGCCATCTGCAGCTTAGGTCCTGCCCCACCCTGCTTGAATATTCGTTTGTCATTTTCAGGAGATAGAATGGTATGTATAAGCGGATAACCTTCTGCGTCAGGAATGAATTTCTGGAAACCACTTTTATCAGCATTCTTTTTTGAATAATAGATATAAGCCCATGCCGTGCTGTCCAACGGTGACACGCTGAATTCGCCCGGACACAAACCGATCGGAGGTAATGTATCGAAATCAGCTGCTTTGTAGGGCTTTCCGGTCGCTGAATTGATATCCAAACCATAGATATATCTGAAATTTGAATCAGGTACTGGCGTAGGTAATATGCCTATTGAGGGCCTGCCTTTAAAATCATAAATATTTTCGGTGGCAAGAGTATAATCAGGAAGGCTATTGAATTTGGTAATAGTCTCCCTGTTTTTTAACGAGCCATCGAAATAATTCATGACCTGTTTATATTTTCCCCCCTCAGCAAAACTGACAGTATATTGCCAGTTGAGGCTGTCTTGCGCATGCGACTGGGAAATATGGTAATAATTTGTTCCTGAAGTAAGCGACGAAATTAGACCGCTATTGTTCGTTACCGACCAGTCCGTGTAAACCGGAGCGTTGTATGTTACGGAATCGGGTCTTATGATTCGTGCTCGAAAAACAAGATAACCACGCTCGTACACTACAGGAATTTCATATGATTTATTGCTGGTAATAATCCTGGTTGCGTTATTCTTAAAATCATATTGTAGCTGGGTAGTCGATAAAGTACCCGGTCCCGTACCGAAAGTATAGTCATAGTCATCTACGTATGTCCATTCCAGTTCGTACATGCCTGGAGTAGGTTTAGGAACCGCCACGGTATCCCAGAACGCGACTTTTAAAGTGCTTTTGTTGCTGTTATATGCGGAAGTAATATTTGAGGGTGGATAAGTTCCACCATATGGACTCTTATCATATCGTTGCTGCCAGATCTCTGCCTCGACATCGGAGTTGTAACCCGGTATAGAATATCCCACAGGCATGCTGCTCAGATGTACCGGATAGGGAGCTATGGTTTCGCTCCGGTCAATAATGTCGGTGATCACCAACATTATTTTGTGATAGTTGCTGAATTTATGATAATGTTTGTCCTGATAGGGTGATAAGCTGTCGGGACGATATGTTATCGATAAGGTATCAAGAAACGATCCAGCGGCGGTGTTAGGGCTAGCAGGATTAGTATAGTAGTACACTTTAAGGCAAACCTGATAGTTATAGATGCTTGCACTGATCACCGTGTCATTGTCGACGTAAAACTTTGCGAAGTCATGTAGACTCTTGATTTTATAACTACTCCACCATGAAGGATTTGTATTCATAAAGGTCCACATATCCGTTTCCACCTTTATCGTGTCTGGAAAGCCATGAGCTACGATAGCGCCTATGCTCTTCTTGTTGGAAAAGCGGCGATCCGGAAATTCAAATTGCTGCGCGGACATTTGAAACGTCGCAAGCATGAAGAATGCCGCTAGCAGAATACGGAGAAACCTAACGCTTGAATTCATAGAAATCAGATGTGTTGAATAAGTTTATAATGAGTGTACTTCTTAAGGGCTATCTTTCCATTTTTGTAATCGAAGTAGTCGCTGATATTTACTGATTCTTCATTGCCTTTTGTTACAAAATCCGTGGCAGTCATTATTTGCTTTGCATAGCTTTCTTCAAATGACTTTTTATCAATATCGTAGAGCACATCTGACTCGATGCGATAGAGCTTCGGAAGTTTTTTGCTCATATCGTATTCCAGGTAGATCCGCTTCAGCAGCAAGTCCTTTCCAAAGGTGATATCTATCTTAACGACTTTCCCCTCTGTATTGCTTCTTATATTGCCATATTTATTGAGCAGACTATCAGGCAATATGTTCATTCGCTGGTCAGATATTTTCCTTTTAGCTGCGTCACGGACCTTGTCAAGGTTTATGATGTAAACGGTTTTACTGGAATGATCTGCCTTGTAATACCATGATTTCGTCTGAAAAATCGTCTGCTGCGGACTTGATTCCTTGTAAATATTGTTCGAACTGCTAACCTTTCCTTTCAGGATATTATTTGTACCATCCGGGTAGCTTTGCTTCACGGTATATTCATAGCTGAAATTATCCATAGCGCTTAGTTCCCGTCTGACCATATCTACCTGCGGGGGCAATGTTTTTTGCGCCTCACTGTTGATAGAAAACAGTAAGCCGGCCAATCCGATTATCTGTCGTATATGCATTCGTTTATTTTTTCACGTTGGCTGTTCTTGATTCCTGAACAGAGAGTATCCCCCGCTCGGTTTCCTTGTTTATCCTGACTAATTGCCCCTCGTTATCGTACTCATACATGGTCGCGAAATTGTTTTCATCCAGTGTGGCAATGAGTTTCTGGTTAATAGAGTTGTATACAAAAGCTTTCATATTGCCATCTGCAGGGAAGGCTCTCATGTCGTCATAATAGAAATCCGATGGCAACGTGATGGAAACCTTGTTGCCGAAGAGGGAAATATTGATCGTACCTTCGTACAGGCGCCAGCCATCAATAATATTTGATTTGGCCGCTAAAGTAACTGCGGTAAACGGAATCTCGCTATTAAATATATTATATTGGCGGACAATAATATTGTTCGTTGTGCCCTTTACCCACATGCTGATGATGTACTTTTTCTGTTTGACAAACAAGAATGTATTTAAGTGGCTATCTAAGTAGGGAGTGGTGTAGACGTCTATTTTACCATCGCCGCCGGATACTTTTAGCGAATATTGCCCGGTATGACTTTCGGTTTTGGTCAGTGAACAATGTGAACCCGTAATACCCGTAGAGTCAAGGATTTGATAAGGGTTGAGATAGGATGGTGTAGCGACCAGATTAAACAGAGAACGCACCGGCGAATAGTTGAATGCCCAATCCTGCAAATACAGGGTCCGGTAATCCTCGAAGCTTTCCGAAAGCAATTCGTATTGCTTTGCATTAGATGCAACAGCTACAGGTTGCGTATAATTGAAGCCAAAAATCGCAGACGATGGGATAACAAGGGCATCCTGGTCCTCCAGTTCATTCCCCCAGGTATTGTACGCATTTACCGTTTGCGTGGGTTTCCATGGTACGGTTATAGCCTGGGTAATGGCCGCTGGATTAACTGTTACAGGAGCATAGGTTTTATTAGATGGAGTGTAGGGCACTGGCGAATATGGCGACCACGCCATTGTATTCATCATCCAATAATTCATGGAAATCGGGAATGTACCATCTAAACGGTCGTGATTTGCGGAATAATCGCGATTGATCAGATAAGTCAGCTTTTGCGCTTCGCGGAAATTTCCTTTGTAACCATATACATATTTATTATAGTCGGTAGTATTGATATTATTCAGATCCCGTGTGGCATGCCATGGAAATATCTTTCCTAACTCATCTGAAAATGTTGTAACGGTGGTTGCTATAGCTTTGTTCCAGTTAAAGAAATTTGGTGTATTGATTTGCAAGGTATCCAGGGCTTTTGTCACTTGCATCGGCGGATTCAACATGTTCCTGTAACCAGATCGTATAACCTTCACATAAATGCGACTGCCATTATACAAGGCACTGCGTACAACGGAAGGGAATGACCCGTACCGGGTATTGACCAATATCTGGTCGCCATTAAAACCATACACCCACATTTTAAAAGTGTAGTCAACATTCGTCACTAACTTTACCCTACATAAAAGCTCATCGCCTATCTCAAATGGAGCTTTATTCATATTAGCTAAAGTAGCTAGTGCCATCGTGTCGCAAGTTGGAGGGCCGGCAATAGGTGCTATGTTAAAATTATCCACCGGAGCAGGGAAATTGGGACAATATAGACTATCTTCATACAATATATTTCGCGACGCCGGGCCCATCCCTCGGTATGCCCAATAAGCGGGATAGCTCATATTATACTCAGGGTCTCTGAACTCATTGTTGTTTTTAGTTAACAATACTTCCCCGCTTTCACGATCATAGAGCTGATTTTCTTTCAGGTATTTTGCGCCCTCTTTGATCGTTTCAACAGATTTTAGAATACCATACTGCTGTACAACCTTTGTACTAACAAGCGATTTAAATGTTCTTTCGTGATCTCCGGACGGGAAGAAAGCTGTCGGAATGGGTATAGGAATGACCCATACAAGGAAGGTATTTAAATTAGCTTGCACAAAGGCTGTATGCGTATGCTCTTCTTTGCTTCTGCTATCCACAGTTAGATCGATGTCTTCTCCCAAGAGAGCGTCCCGCCTTTTGAATACGTGATTGTCTTTATCGTAATCGGCTACGGGAACACTATTATTTAAGGTTGTACCATTAGCGTTGTATGTAAACGACTGACCTGTAACCAGTGTTTTCTCATTGCCCTTTAAAGCATAGTTGCGAATAGCTTTCGGCTTACCATGCATATCGTTCATAATAATAGAGTAAGCCTGGGTAGCCGTAAGGCTTTCCTTACTTTTCAAGAGCTTGTGCTCATTCTCTTCCCATTTGCTGGCCCCCGTATGCTCTACACGAATCGGGAAATCCTTTGCCGTATAAAACTCATATTCGTCCTGTGTCTGTGCAGACCTTGCCACCCCCTTATGAATATTAGTCACTGTAACAGCACTATAGCCAACACTGGGATTAGGAAAAAGAGATTCGCCTATGGGTTCCTCTTGGAAAAGTTCGAGAGGATCATTGGGTGGGAAATGCCCGCCATTTGTAGCGGTATAGTTAGCCGGCATTCTGAAAGGATTCTCATCACCACCGATCAGTGGCTCATAGCTGGCGACACCACTGCTGATCTTACCGTAGCCTGGCTTGTCGGTTGTATAATCGTATTGATTACCGAATTCACCGCTGCTACTATTGCCGCCTGCCATCGAGCTCCAGGAATCGTTGATCTTAATTTGCTTTACCCTTGAACCGCCACCGCTCTTTTTTAAACCGGGAGAACAAAGCCGGATGAAGCTTCTGCTCTTGTTATAATTCTTGGCCTTGCCTTCATTTACAAATCTTTCCAGAGGGTTCTTGGCAATATTGATGATGTCTCCAAAAGCACTTACCAGTCCTTGAAGGATATTTTCCAATGCCGACTCATCCGGGTCAGATCCTGGATAGAATAAATGAGAAAGATAGTACCGTCCCATATTTAAGCCGGTATAAGTAATGGGACTAAGCCTTGCACTCGATCCCTGCGGTGTTTTAGCACTTACTTTCACATAGCCATAGTCCGTGTTATTACCACAAACACCAATACTCTCTACGTTCGCATACCCCCTTACAAATTCATAGGCCCCCTTGCTGGCAATGTCCACTCCGAAATTATAATAAAGCAAAGACTGACCATCCAGGTAGCATTGCTGCATATTACCTGCGGCGATCTCATCAGCTATCCTTCTCTTAAAATAAATGTATGTAAAAGGAGAATTCTTGTCGGTATACAAAGTATAATCATTTGGATAATAATTTGCCGACGCGCCAACGCCTTGAACCGGGAACATTTCCATCGCCCGTTTGTCTTGCACAAAGGCATAATCATCACTTTCAAAATCAACGGAGATTGTGCCGCCGGATGGTAATGTAATTTTATTAAGCAACCAGGCTGAGGCGTTCTGATTATTGTTAGCGTTTTGATCTACATACGGAAACTCATAATTCGGAGCTGCTGTATTATTGATTTTATAATTACCCCACCTATCTTTGCTGGCAATGCTGTAAGAAGGATTGAAACTGCTATAATCGAACTGGTAAGGACTTAGCAGGTTCTTATCCGAGTTCCCATAGCGCATATATATCTTTTTCAGCGTCAGCTTGCCGCCATTTATACTTCCGTCACCATTTGTTGTGGCGTCAGAATTGGGCGTACTACCACAGAGAGAATAATTGTATTCGAAATAGATGCTCTTTATAGGAACGGCGTTCCCCTGGTTAATGAACCGATCATGTTTGTTATAAAGAACTATTGAATCCAGCTTGTAAGACGATGCTCTGCTATTATGCGCGATATTATTATTGTATGGTTCGCTGGCATAACTCCCCGATGTGTAGATACTGCTCATATTGAATAAACTTCCTTCAGCACCTTTGCCATCAAGTCGTGGTGACGTATAAAACTCAGCTACAAAGTTTTTGGTTTCCATCGAATGCAGATACCATTCTTCCTTTGAACCTTCAACATAGCTGGCTTTATCATCTTTTTTGTCGCAATAAAAACCCGGGCTGTATTGCGCTGTGTTAGGAGCATAGGGAGACTTCCACCTGTAATCGCTTTCCTTACGTGAGTAATTGAATTTTTCATAGGTACCTAAATCATCATCGCTGGGGCCATTACCGGTGACATCTACATAATCGGCGGAATAAATATCTGTCAGCAAAAAGCTGTGAGCGTACGCGGGAGTAACGGCCGAAGAATAATAATTTTCCTGTCCATCGCCATTAGTAACGTTATCCTGACCACTGCTATAAGTAGTCGTTCCCTCGGCACTATTAACGTTACTTGGGTTTTCGACGCTAAATGTTGCCTCCTTTTGAATATTATTCAGTGCGGGTAAGCCATAAACGTAACGGCTGCCGTCTTTATTCACTTCTATAATCTCCCCGATACGGCTATTGGGTCTGGTTGTTGAATTTGTCCGATCAATTAAATTTTTTGATGCCGAAGGACCATTTTTCAAGCCCTCAGCATCCGTATAATCCTGGATCTGCTTCATTGAAAAGCTCATTTCGGGAATGGCAGCTTCCTCGGATGTAAGAAAATAAACAAGATTGCCACGCGGATCTCTCTTCTTATAGGTCGGGTCTTTGAGTACCGGAAGATTTGAAAAATTATCCGGTGTCAACGGAAAAGGATGCGTATTGTTTATCAAACTATAATAATCTTGAGGCGCTTCAGTCAACTCACCAGCTTGTTTGAAATACACGTTTTCAAACACGGTTCCCATCTTCTTTTTTGTGAATCTTCTCATAGCATCGCTCCAAGGACCCGATTTCATATCGTTGGTAAAATGTGTATAGTTGCCGCCAAGTTCAAACAGCTGTCCAAGACCTGCTTCAAGGCCGCCAGATTTGGTATCACTATGTGAGATAAGCGTAGGATCATAGACAACGCCGTTGTCATTTCTTACTGGTCTGAAGATACCTCCGCTTCCTTGAGCACTGACCGAATAAACATCATAAGTTGTGGCGGCAGACGGCAGGTACTGCATGGTCTTATTGAAATTTCCGTCCTTGTCTCTTGTAAAGTCGAGAATATCCATATTTTCCGTATTCTGGGCATTCTGCAGGTACATATACCCGTATGAATGTCTGCTTCCATCCTCATCGTATGTAAGCTTGCTCATGGTAAGACTCATGTTACCAAATATATAGCAGCCATATACTTCACCACCTACTCCAATCGAAGCACCAAATCCGGACATGGTGGATGCGTTAGTGATTACGGGCACATAATTCTGTAGCCCTATCGGTATCGACGTGGAATAGAGATTTCCCCCGCCCGCCAGCTTTTTTCCATTAAAGGCTGTCTGATAGTTGGCACTGATCCCAATATTGACATCCTTCATTCCATTCCTTGTATTATAACCACTGGACACGTTAACACCCACACCGGCACAAAAGTCCCTTGACACAGCATTAGAAGTAGAATATCCGAGGCCCGCACTGTAATCTATATCCGCTCCGTTTTGCGAACTGACACTCATGTTGACACCGGCGGACGCATAACCAAAGGCGCTGAAGCTTACTCCGGTATGCAAGTTGACGCCCAGCCCACGATAATTACTTGAGGTCACAGCAAATCCAGCAGCGAGGTCGAGGCCTGCACCAAAAATCTCAAAGGTGGCATCGGAACCAACTACCAGATTTTTTTCCGGCTTGATATGCAGCTTTCGTTCGAGTATATCTCCGTCAAAATCATCCGGTACACCTCGGACAGCACGATTGATCACCCCAGGGTTAATATTCCATCCTAATCCAACCCAACTAGCTTCTTGTTCCACGTTTACTCCGCTATGGTAAGAGATATTGATCGGATAACCCTCTACATCCAATAAGGGTACATTGTAGACAAAGTCCCCAGTAAAAAGATCTACCATATCGGTAGTACCGACAGGTTCAAAGCTTTGCACTTCTGGCTGGGAAGGCCCGGATGTCAGCGCAAGGGCTCTTATAGGATAAACAATTTGAAAACCGAGACTAAATATCAGTGTCAGGGCAACAGTTTTCTTAATTACGGCTTTGTTCATGAACTCTTAATTAAAAGTGAGCACTGGTTCTTTTTGTAAATCCTTTTGCTTGAATACAAATCGGATGATGCCATTCCTTAGAAGTTCATCATCATATTGAAGTATTAAATTCTCGCATTCGTTTTTGAGCTTCCCTGGCAATTGAAATCCCACAACGAATACATCTTCAGGTGACAGATTATAATCGTTTTCGTAGTTGTATACCGTAGGATAATAAGCTATCGTATCAGCGAAAAGGATGAAATTGTGTTTGTTTTGAGTGAGGTAATAACTCAGATTGTCATTATAAGATTGTATGTCAGAACTGATCAAACGCACAGGAGCGTACTGCTTGAGGCTATCGTGCCGCACATATATATTGAAAAAACACCACCCCTCTAACTGACTTTTTCGTGTTATATATTGTTCCTTATTCAGGGCATTTCTGGCTTCATGCAGGTAAATGTAAGATGCTGGTTTAAATTGTACCCTGTAATGCCAGTGCTCGATCTTATGCTCTTTTGTAAAACCATTGTTCTTATCTTCTACATACTTCACATACTCATCCTTACCTACACTTCTTGAGCAGGACTGCAACCCAACCCCACAAACCAATACCGAGATGAAAACCTTAATTGCCATTTGTATATTTCTCATTTACAAAACGAATCAGATCACTTGTCATATCTTTGTCCTTTGAGCCGTAAAGCACGGTCCCCATTCCATTTGCACCTATAAGCAAATCCAATCCCTTGTCTTTTGCGAATTCATCGATTTCCGGATTGAGTCTCTTCCATACTTCATCATTGATCGCTTTATTGGAACGGGTATATTCTTCATTGAAATTGCCAGAGAGTGCTGCAATCTGTATTTCAATATGCCTGATGCTCATTGTGTCTTTCCCCTGCGCTTTCATCAACATATCGTGAATGTTCTTTAAACTATCTGCATCAGATTTTATCTTTAAAAGAACCGCATCTTCCTTTTTCTCCAGATCCAGCTTCATTTTATATTCATTAAAAAGCCGGATAGTATCAACATATCCTGTCTTACGGATCTTAAAGCTGTTCCACGCACTGATGAGCAACGCAAAACAACTTATCAGCAGTGCTGCTGCCAGTAACCTTGTTGAACTTCCTTTCATTTTTATTCCTTGATGTATATTGGATTTACGTACTTAAACCGTAATGAATTTATATTTCCCGTCTGGCCCTTCACTGTCAGTATATATTCTTTCATATGTTTTAGGTTTGCCGACTCTTCTAAGGCGAGTACTTTTCGGTTGTCTCCCCTATTCACAATCCATGCACTATCACGTAAATTGATTTGTTTACCCTTTTCGTCTGTAAGTGACATATGAAGCGTGTCAGTAAGGAATGCATTTTCCAAATACTTTAGCTTCAAACTCCCGATTGCATAATAAGCTAGTCCGCCGTTTTCTATGTTCAGCTCAACATATGGCTGTTCCTTGGGAATTACTTTTAGTAGTGTGTCTTCTATTATTGTAAATTTCCAGACCTCAGCCCCACCGAGTAAAATCCCCTTATAATAAGCGTCGACAGTCCATACATAAGGTTGAAATTTCTGTAATGGTTTTGCAGTCATCGGATATGTGACGCCGGTAGTCAGTACATTTTTATCTTCGTACATGGGAGGGTTGCGTGTAATAGCATTTTGATTATTTTGTCCATGCCTTAATTCGGCGACACGTATTCGGTAGGTCAGCTCACTGGCAAACGGGTAATTAACCACCCATGACAGCATAGGATATAATTCATAAATCTTGGCATTGTTCTCTGGTTCGATAAGGTTAATAAGAAAAATATCGTTGACCGTGTAATAACTGCAGCCATCGATGACGGGATTACTTACGTTCTCTGGATTAGTCGATTTGACATCTACAGTGATACAATATTCATAAGTTCCTTCGGGTAATTTATTATAATTGAAGAATAGTTCCTTAAAGGCGTTGCTGGAAAAGTTCCATGTGGGCGAACTCACCTGTTCGTTACTGAATTGGTTTAACCCGGAATGTAAATTGGCGTGAAAAGAATAGTTGAACTGCAATGGCGAATTTCTGTATCGTAATGTTCCTCTAATCAAAGCATCTCCTGAATAATTAGAATTATTGATCACCTGGAAATCAAAGACGTTCCTTGAGTTGACTTCGCTTCCGTCCAAAACACCGAGATTTACAGTGATATTACCTGCCCTAGATGTACTATGCAGCAAAAGGAACGCAGTAAGCATCACCAGTCCCCTAAGGCTAAATAATGTAAAAGAAAGTAAACGCTTCATTATGAATCAGTTTTTATGTCGTTCAATTATCGTATTCGGTTGCGCAGTTTCGTAGTTGGAGAACTTGTTTTAAAATCCCAGTTGATACCTATTTGCCCCGCAAAAAGATTTTGTGAAGACGAGTTGCTTGCCAGCTTATAATTTGTGTACCGGCTTTGTAGCCTAAGTCTCAACGAAAGCTTTTTGATTTCATATCCAATCCCTGCAGTGGTCGAAGATCTTTGAAGTCCAAATGACGCTATTCCGACCTCCTCGCCGACATTAATGTCTATCTTTTCATTAATCGAAGTTGCCCCGTTGATTGATAAGAAAGCACTGTTGCTCGGCACGTATAGGACCATATCGTACACCGGAAGCTGCATCCATCCGGCATTTACATTGAACATTCCTGTTTTGGAGGATAGGATATAACTTACCTGCAGCATTTTGCTGCTATATCTTTGAGTATCTTCGGTGCTTGCATTCTGATTATAAATAACCATAAACCGATGTGATAATCCGTTATTCTTGAATTGATAGCTTCCCTTGGCAATACAAACAGCTCCCGTAAGCGGTCTTTGAGGAATATTGAGAGTATCTGTGTAAGTTCTGAAAGTTGCAAAAGGTTTGTAGGATATGGAAACCGATGGCCACCTGCGGGAGTGTGTGCTTAAATCAAATCCCCACTTTGTGCTAAAACCGGTTGTTGAAAAGGACGACTGCTTAAGATAATTGTATTGGAGGCCAGCAGATAGAAAACTATGCAGAAAATCCGCGCTGGCCGAAAGCGTATAGCGCTCAGTCGCAGCCTTTGTGTATGGAAGAGAATTGTTATCAAATTTATCTCCGACATGCTCCCATTCTCCTGAAATCGTAGCATTGGTTTTAGGGATAAGAAACTCAAGCGAAGTTTTTAGTGCACCATGATCTGATCCGATAAAGTTGGTGTTTTCACGTGAGCGGTAAGAAGTTGCTCCCTCCGAATGGATAGTTAAGAATTTCGTGATAACACCATCGTAATTCAGAGAAACCACATGAATAGGATTAATAAAACTAGGCACAGACACACCATCTTTAAAAAATGCATCTTCTCTTAGCATTTTTTTACTCGGCGAATAATTATAGTAGATAAGCGATACCTTCTGCCTCTTTATTTGCCTGAAATTTAGCCTGGTCAAATAAGAGTTGTATTGATCTATATTCCCATCTCTTGAGATGTATTCAGTTTTACCTGCAGTTAGACCCAATTGCACAAAATTGAAATCGTAACCCATACTCCCTCCTTTAATCGCTTGACCTGCTACGGTGTAATCAGATTCGTATTTATTAATTATACCTGCATCAAAATGAGTAATACCACTAATAAACTTCGAAGTCTTGCTCTCGGGTAGCAAACCTTGACCGGCTTTGACCATTTGCTTGTATGAAACATCATCCGTCTCGGTCAGCTTACTAATTTTGCTATAATTTATCGCCGAATCCAGGTAATTCTGATTTTTGAACTGGTCCAGCAGCGTTGCATATTTTGTTATTTGCTTTTCCAACTCCTGCAGGCGCTCGTATTTCTTTCTCAACTTTTCCGACTTCTCTCGCGTTTTAATTGCTGTACTATCAGATTTGACTTTGCCATCCGCTGTCGCTTCTGCTTTTCGAATGAGCATAGAGGTGTCTTCCGATATAAGTTTTGAAATGTCCACGTTGTTGCCCTCTAGTTGACGGGCATTTAACCCATATTCTTTACCAAGCTCATACAGCAGCTTGTTCTTTTCGGATGTAAGATTGTTTAAGTACGATTGTCCTGAAGCTTCCAGCCCCTGCCCTTTTGCGGCTGTTTCAGAAAATTTGGATTTATAACCATTAAGGGTACTCGACATATCGCTTTTCTGTTGCTCTATGTCATAATGTACTCTTATATAACTTGCTTTCATTTTTCTGTGTATGTCTTGAGTGGTATAAAATCCTTCAACTGCAACAGGCAATCCCATGACCTTAGTCTCAACAATACCGTGGAGCTCCTCATAGTTTTGGTCCTGCATAGATCCAGGCTCCTGTCCGGTGCTGAAATAAGAGTTTAAGTCGATATTGCCCTTCACCTCTTCTTCGTCCTTATTCTTCTTGTTTAGCTTTTTCATTTGAGCGCCCACCGGCTCGAATCCTTCAAGGTTATTAGAAACAAGTGATGTAATATTTGTTTTTATCATCCTCTCTTCCCTCGAAACGCTTTCCTTTATATCATGAGCACCCTTGATTTCGTATCTTCCTAAAAACCATCCCGAAGAATATAGATAAGAGAACGGTGTTCCATTAATAGTTTCAATTTGGGTGGTTATTCCGGATTTCCCGATTTTATGAGCGATTTTATTGTCTACGCGTTTTACTTCTTCTTCCGAAATTGGAGTCGCTGGATGCTTGTCTTTATTCGAGGCTCCTTTGCCGTTAAAATCTCCCTCAAACGCCTTATTCACTTCGTTCCTAAGACCGGAATTATATGCGAGATTGCTATCGACAGTAAAAAGGTAAACTCTTTTGAAATGTATACTTTCAGCATCGATAGCCATATTTATTGAATATACACCCGGCGGCACTATGTCAAATTTGCGAATAACATCTAAGAACGACTTGTTTTGTGTGCTGGTCTTAGTGGCTTTACCAAGATCGAGCTGAGTTGCATGAGTTCCCTTTTTAAAATCTACCGATTCAAACGAGTAATCAAAAAGCCAATTTGTATCAGGTTGTTTTACCTGATAGCACTGTATATGAATTGTCCCAGTGAACGAATTAAAACATTGATAACTAATGGTCTGATAAACTTTTTTATTTTCTGTCTGCGGAAGTTCAACCGAGAAAATCGTATTGGAATTGGTTTGTGCAATGACATCACTGCTGCACACGACGAAGCATAATAAGTGTAGATATTTAAAGGTTATATTCATTTAAGGATATTATCCAAAATAGTCTGCACTTTTTAAAAATGCAATAGCGAGTATTCATTTTTTATATTCTTGGGTATTTTCTTTTAGCTATCCATGATATATGCATGATGTCAATCCACATATCTGCTGACGGTATAGTTTGTTACCCGCCTGAAGTTCGAACGCACAATTTGCGACTATATATTCTACTATTCTCAATCACGTCTGTTTAATATTCGTTAGCTGAAGCACGACACTAATTGTATTCGAGTATTTAATAGATCCGAACATAAGATTACCCTCGAAAGCGTCATCATACCCAGACAGCAATTGGTGAAACAACAGCGAAACACTACAATTAAGAAAGTGGATAGCATCGTCTTAAGTTCATGCAAGCTTCAGGCTAGTCGCGGTAGATGAACCCATGAAGTTGCGTTGGGAATCGGGGGTATTTTGGAAAAGAGAGGGATTGTAGCTGAACTTGAATTTAATCTCGTCCCCGCCAATGGTTATTCTATCTGTTATCTGCTCTACAATCTGTCGCTTGTCCTCAGGACTAAAGGTAGGCCATCGGTCATAGAGGGTTTGAGCCTCATGCATTACCACGTCACTGTTGAGGTATTCGATTTTCAGGAAGTCGATCTCTGCCTGAATTTCAGGAATGGAATTTTGGACTTGCCGTAACTGGGTATCAAGGGGATTATAATATGCTCCAAAGCCATCGGTAGGAATTTGGCCCATCCGGTGAAGGTCAATGAGCTTATCCATTTCACCTTTAAGCCGTTTCTGCTCTTGGTTCAGGGTCTCTAATTGGAGCTCCTTATCAGTAATAACAGCATCTGCTTTGGTCAAAAAATCCCCGATTTCAGCATCTGTTAATAGGTAGGATTTGAGATTTTCGTAATAGATTTCCTCCAAGTCGTCTTTGGCGATCCGGTTCTTACGGCAGGTATGGCAGATGTATTTCTTACCATCTGACGGTACCAGCATTTTGGAGCCACATTCGCAGAACACAATACCAGTAAACAGGTGGACTACCTTCTTGGTAGGACGTTTGTTTTTACGTTCCTGTTCGTCAAGGATACGGTTACAATCGTTCCAGAGGTCTTCCGGCACAATAGCGGGGCAGGGAATGACAATCCATTCATTCTCGGGTTTTATAACCCACTTCTTGTTGTCTCCGAGACTTCGTGTGTAGTTGGCGCGACGAGACCCTTTAGCGGTCGAGTCGCGCAGTAACCTTCCAATAGTGGTATCACTGAACAACGATCCGTTCCGGGTACGATATCCCTGTTCGTTAAGCATCTTAGCTACCGTGCCTTTGCGGTGGTGAACGGTAAAGAGATCGTACATGAGCTTACGGACAGGTGCTTCCTTTTCATCTACAACGAGTTCCTTGCCCACCCACTGATATCCGTAGGGCGCTTGTCCGCCAAGCGGTTTACCCATCTTTGCGCGGATAGGGACAGATGCGGCTACGCGGTCCGCAATCTCTGCCCGCTCCCACTCGGCCATTGCGGCAATCATGGTGTAAAACAGGCGACCTGCGGGAGAACTTGTATCTATGTTCTCGGACAGGGAAATGAGGTCGGCACCCTCTGTGCGGAAGATTTCGGAGAACTCAAGCAGTTCTTTGGTATTCCTGGCGAGGCGGGCAAGTTTCGAGAAGATAAGTCCCGTAATGCGGCCTGACTGTATATCCTTGAGCATTTTCTTGGTATGGATATTCTCCATGACCGATTTGCCGGATACTGCTTCGAGTCGGTATACCTCTACAACGTCCCACCCTTTGGCCTCTGCATAGAGGCGGGCTCTTTTTTCATGTGTTTCGGGGCTATCGTCTTTGACTTGAAAGTCTGTCGAAACTCTAACCCAAATGCCAACACGTTTTGTGTATTCCATTCGTATTAAATTTTCAATGTGAAATTAATGTTTGTTCAATGAAAGTGTAAAGGTTTAATGGATAGCGGTAAGGCCCAAGAATGTACTATAAGTGGGAAGGCATTAAACCCTTTTCACTAGAATTACTATATCTCCTACAAAAACGGGCATTATACCAAAGCCAATTGTTTGAAATGATGCTTAGTAGATATGGACAACGAACTAGAGGGTGGTAGAATCTCAATGTTTACTCAGGACGAACTGCGGAATATAGTTGCCGTGCTCCAAATACTGCTCGCCGCAGACTCGCGCTACCATCCCGAGGAATACCAAAATAAAAATGAAAGCGATTATTCTAGCCCGTGTATCTGATAAACATCAGGATTCTAACGAAGCCCAAATACTTCGTATATCCGAATATGTACGCCACAAGAATTTAGCAGTATGGAAAACCTATGAGATTGAGGAATCTTCGACACAAGGCGATAGAACACAATTTCAGCAAATTCTCAAGGAAATAGCAAAATGTAAAGAGCCAATTGCACTGGTTGTAGATACTGTTGATAGACTGCAACGTAGCTTTAGAGAATCCGTAATCCTTGATGACCTGAGAAAGGCTGGGCAACTGGAACTGCATTTTTACCGAGAGAATCTTATTATCAATAAAGATTCAAACAGTGCAGATTTGTTGCGTTGGGATATAGCCGTAATGTTTGCAAGAAGCTATATTCTCCAATTAAGCGACAACGTTAAGCGAAAACTTGAATTGAAACGTTTAAACGGGGAATGGATTGGACGTGCACCCATTGGCTATATAAATGTTGGCGAGGAAAAAAATAACCGAGATATTATTCCAGATGCCAAAATAAGACACCTAATCGTGAAAATATTTGAATTGTACGAAACGGGGCTGTATTCCATTAAAAAAGTGGGAGAAATAGTTGCAAAGGATGGGTTACGCAGCCCATTGGGCAAACAGCTTGCAACAAGTATGATAGACCATATTCTTAACAATCCATTCTACTACGGAGAAATGCGTGTTAAAGGGAAACTTTATAACCATAAGTATCCGCCTCTTATCAATAAAGCACTATTCGATTCTTGTCAGCGGGTAAAAAATGGATGGGATAAAAAGCCCTTTAAGTACGCAGCAAAGCAATTTATTTTTAGAGGGTTACTTCGCTGCGCAAAATGTAATTGCTCAATGAGCCCACAAATAAAGAAAGGTAAATACGTGTACTACAGTTGCACTAATGCGCGTAAGCAAATCTGCGATAAGAAGATATATGTTAAGGAGGACGACCTATTAAAACCTATTTATGAAATACTCAGGACGTTTGATAGCATTCCACAATCCGAACTTAATATAGTCCTCTCTGAACTGAAGAAATCTACAGAGATTAAAGACAAATATCTTGAACACACCATAAAGCAACTGCGTTTAGAATACAATCAAATTCAGATTAAAATTGGCCGTATTGCTGATTTGCTTATCGAAAATGCCATTACGCCTGAAGTATATAATCAAAAACTCAAGGAATATAAGGACGGTCAATATGATATCGATATTCAAATTAGGGAGCACACTAAGGCCGATAAGAACTACTATACGACTATCGCAACTGTGCTCGCAATAACTAAAAATAGCCTTAGAGCATTTACTAGTTCTAAAGTGGATGAGAAACGAGTAATAATAAATTTGATACTTCAGAACTCTATTGTAAACGGGAAAAACCTTGAATTTACAATGCGTCCAGCCTTTGAAAAGCTATATGAAGCTAGTAAAACGCACAATTGGCTCCCCCTATTGGATATATTTAGAACTATCGATTTTGCAGATATTATATCGCGAATGCACGATGTCGACATTCTTCTTAATTAGCAGCTAATCTCAAACTTTACTTATATAGCTGTATTCAACCCAAATTGGCAAGTTATCTCTATAAGGCGATTTTGAAACAACCTAGTACTTATTGCGTGATATTGCCCGTCTTGATATAACCGAACAAAAAAATCATTTCCTATGTCTTTAAGATGACATGATACTGAAACACCAAATTTGTCCAAAACACGCACGTCAACGACAAGATCTTCGCCAGCTATATCTTTGTCAAGCACAATATTATTTTTACCACTGCTGAAATTCCCACCGAAAACGTTAAATCCAATAGAACAAAACTGAAAATGCTCTGCGCTTGCCAATGGTATCGGCTCAAATATTGGCACCATATGGCCAAGTCTATGTAAACCAGTTTTTGCAAACTCATGGCGTGTCATTTCATTAATTGTCTTTTCTAACATAATACCGTTGGCATCTCGCGTTATTACCTTAAGCTTTACATGATTCCGATATACATTTATGTACTTTTCAATGTGACTATTGTTAGATTTAAATGAATAATGGTACTCCCCGCTACCTGGATAGGTAAAATGACAATCTAGATGAGAATTAGGCGTTAAACCCATATCTTCCTTCAGCCAATCACCCATATACCACCCAGTGATACTATTTTGATTGATCACTATCCAGCAAACCTGAAAAAGCCCCTTATTAGTGCGTAACAATAAACGCATAGTTTTACAAAGTTTCGCAAAGCCAGAATAATTTACTTTTCAATAGCTTAATAACAATTAATATTTTTGTTAAGCATGGATACCAAATTTACAATAGGAGACCTAATTACCGCATTAAAGACTGATATTTTCCCTGATAATTCTGACAACCCGCTCGAAGAAAGAGCAAGAAAATGGGAATTAGCAACAAAGGAATGCATCACTGTATGCCACACGATACTCATCCAACATGTAACCAAGCCAGGATTGGACGATACTAAACTAAGCCGCTGGAAAAGAGATAAAATCGAAAAGTGTATGAAGGCCTTGTCCGAATATACCGAAATTCTCGGCCGAAGTCTAACCAAAGAGCGAATTGAGGTAAACTGCATGCGGGGACTTGCAAGAATATATACCGAGTTCAGCCCCGACTATATCTTTATTATATCCAATTCGTATTATGGCGCTATTCTTGCTGATATCTACTGGATATCTGATATAACTATTCAGGATGCTTTATTAATCGCGGGAGGAAAGCTGGACATTTCTGAGTTGGGAGCAAAAACCCCTTATATAATTAACCACATCGAAGAATTATTGGCTAAGAATAAGGATGTCTTTAAAATCTATGATTTATACACTGACACAATCTCTGAAGCATTTAAGTGTTATAAAAATGGGTATCACAAAGCATTTAATTTACTCTTACTAACCAGCATAGAAGGTTTAACACGGAGGCTTGGCGTATATCTTATTAAAAAACAAAATCTTGACGTGGACCCATATGCCGATGAATACAACTCTTTAGATAGCTTTTTACGAAAAATAGAATGGAAAGAAGATTTGCAAATTTCTTCAACCAGATTAGAAGCACTTACCGCACGGCATCAACCGGTTTCTTTTGATGACCCATTTTTTGATGTTAAGAAATTCTATGAAGACAAATACATTACTGTTAAGACGAGATTAGACTTTCTAAGAAGGCGTTTCAAAGAAAATAGAGATTTGATCCTTCATGGGCAAGAAATGGAATATAATAAACCTCATCATGGCTATATCAATTCCTGGGCTTTGTATGAGGTACTTTTAGCGATTACTGAATTTTATGAACTGTATGGAAACGAATAACTAATTTAGCAGTAAGTTACCGCTCTTATGACCATAACCGAAGTGTTTTCATCAATAATTACTGGCGTAATTTCTTCAATTCTTGTGGTTGTTATATTGGGATGGCGCGATCAAAAAAAATGGAACAGGACAAAAAGGCTTTTTCTTTCAAAAATGAACGGCACCATGCATTTAGCAAACTATGACATTCTTACCGTATTGAACATCAATCCCACTTACGAAGACACTGATACTCCTAAATCATTCTCCGAAATATGTGACGAGGTTCTAACTAGCATTGTATCCGAAAAGAAGTTTGCAATACTTGCTCAACAGTTTGAAAATATAATAAAGAACATTGAAAACCTCCGCGCCCAAGCCCTTATTATACCTACATATATGCCCAAGGATTACCATTCCATTGATAAATCAATATCTATTTTAAAATCTTATACTTCAGCACACTACTTTTATCAGCCGTTGGATGAGAAAGAGGATGAGCGTGAAGAATTAGAACAAAGCTTAAAAGAAAAAATAGTGGCTATCTACTCTTTCATTAATGGCTAGGATTTTCAGTTCTAAGTCTTCCCATGACAGTACTTATATTTTTTACCTGAAGCGCACGGACAGGGATCATTTCTGCCAACTTTTGTTTTCCCTATTTCATCTGCCGCTTTAGTATTTAGATAATCCATTGCAACCTCCAAATCCTCTTTTGGCACTGTTTCAGGGGATAATTGCTCTACGTATTCAATTTTATATGGCGAAACATTCTTAATCTGAACAATTAACCAAGATTCCGAATCGGAACTTATTGCAAGTGCCGCAGACCGTGCACGCTCAACCTCCAATTGTCTATTTTCTGCAAAAGTTATGCTGATACCTTTTTTCGATTCAGGCTGGGAAAGGCGAACACTTATCCGTCTACCCTGCAAAAATCGCTCGGTGAGCATTTTTAAGTGTTTATCTAGATAAGCTCTGCCGCGATCATCAAATGCCAACAAAAAATCTACGGTTTCAAAGCGTCCAGAGCATTTGGAAACTGACAATGCTTCAATAAGAGCTTTAAAATGCTCAGGAAGATTTTGTCCCGGCACTTCGCTTTCGGCGCCAACATATTTATCGGCAAAGTAATAGTCAATATTTCGGGCATATTCGCTAAACATTCTATTAGCCTGCATGCCACCTTTAAATTCAATTTCGGGGATGTGATAGAAATTATGCTGTAAATACAAACCAACATGTTCCATTTCGCAGAACGTTGTGATACTGGCATCTTCAGCAGCAGTCAATCGTTGTTCTAGATAATGACAAAACTGAGGGCCCTTCTTATCAAATAAGACAGCTATTGATCGTAAATCATCTATGGCTACATGCCATGGTGGGGACTTTAATAGAGTTTCATCTAAAATTGATAAACGGGCAATTTTTGCACCAACCCATCCAAGTGGTTCGCGGGTTACAACTACTCTGAAAATTCGCCTATAGTTCTTGCGTTCTAATGTACAAACTATTCGAGTACCGGATGAATCGAAAAAAGTTACTTTGCCTGCAGAATTAATATATCGCTCTGCTCGCTCAGACTGCCGCTGACCTTCTACAATTAGATTTGTTAAATCAGCGAGTAAGCTTTTGGGAGCCCCACGACTTGCAGCCTCGGAGAATTTTCCAGCTTTCCCTTCAACTAGGAATAGCACATCGTCAACGGTGATTAATCCATCCAGTTCAGTAAGCGTTCCAGGAATATCGGGATTCGGATAAAACGCATTTAGGTGTATTTGATCTGGCTGAAGAATTTTTGCCATTAAATCAAGCATCCCAGTTTCCAGTTTGTGGCCGCGGTTATTCATCATGGAATCAACCGCACCTGGAATTTTTGATATCAAATCTTGTTCAATAATTTCTGCGATTCTGTCTTCAAACCCAGTATGAAAAAAATGGTAATAGCGGCCATTTGCCTTTAGAAATGGCTTGTAATGCAGTACTGAATTAGAGAGGGGACTGATATCGTCATTACTTTCAAAGTCTGTCTGTATTGATTCTCCGGCCTGTACAGAAAGAACGTCTAACACCGCTGACGGTAATTGCGCTATATCAGTAATGTCAAAAATGGCTGGAGTAAATGCTTTACTCATATTTTCTTGCATTGCCGAATATTCCTTCGCAAAATCCTCCGTGGCTAATGCTTCTCGCACCTTATCCATTTCCTCAGGTGGAGCACTTGGATCAATTTTAAAACCCCTATTCATCAGTAGTTGCATTAAAGCATTCGTAGAGGACATTGCCTTGTAGTACCTATCAATTAATCCTGTTTTTTGGTAGTTGTGTAAGTTTCTTAAGCCTGCAATCAATTCGTCCACGGTTATGCCGTATGTATCTGAAATCCAAGCTGCGTATGGGGTCAGGGCATCGCTCCAATAGTCTTCCATAAAGACCGCGTATCGCTCAACTCGAACCGATAGGCGCTTATTATCAATAAAAAACCGCAGTTCGTCGGTAGCATCAGGTGGATTGTTTAGTGTTGGGCGATTCATAATCCATTTCCTCACCAGCACAATACTGTCTTTTGCAAGTTGCCAAATGACATTCCATGCTTCCTCGGTTAGTTCAGTTTTGCCGCCTGTAATGTTTGTTCGACTTATTAAATACTGGAGATATTCGACACCGGGCAAGCGCAAGTTTTCTTCGGGTGAAAAATCAGCTTCGGACTTATGCTTAATAAACAGAATGAAGAGTTCATATGCAGCCCTATGCATTAATATCACAGGATCATATTCAGCAATCAACGTCTGCAATTCGGCAATCTTTTGCTTTAGCTCTTTTAGGCTTTCTTTCGCAAATTCTGCTTTGTCCAGTAGAAATTGCTCGCGCTCTTCCTCCGTCATATCATTCTTGACCAAAATGCTATTGCCATATTTCGCAATCTTTATCGGTCCATCACCATATAGAACCTCAGGTTCAATTTTACGATGAGTTTTGTTGTTCTTACTACGACTCTTTCTACCCATAGTTTAAAAGTTCAAAATGCATAGTTAGGAGATTTTTGGATTTGTATTTATAGAATTTTTATATGCCTTATTTTAGGATTGCTTTACGGCTATCGTATAGCTCATGGAGCAAGGGTCAGAGTACATTCCCAATGATTTACGGAAATATCGCCTAAGAATGGGCTACCGACAAAAAGATGTCGCGCGTCTTCTTGGCCTCAAGGGAGCTGGCCGGATATCAGAATGGGAAAGTGGAACCTCGGTTCCAAGTATCGAAAATCTCATCAAGCTGTCGGTTATTTATCAAACGCTCTGTGAACAGCTCTATACCCATGTACGCAGGGATTTCATTAAAGATTTTGAGCAGCGCAGAAAACAATTACCAAATGAGGTTTCAGATAAGGGGGGATAGTATATAACGACGTTAGACGCTTTATTAAAATAAAAAAACGACGACGGAGAATGTGACATCTCTACCGTTATCATAAATAGTATGAATGATACTCGAAAAACTGCACTAGCTCGCGAAATAGCAGATACCCTCAATGATATGGCCTCACTTGATACCCATATTAGGTTTGTAAACAAGTATTCAGAAGACTTCTTGCGTAGGCAGCTAGAATATGTAATGGGCAAAGCAGATAATGAAATTGAGGTAAGCCGTGCGGCCTATTATGTTCACCTTGTTAAACGGAATGGAAGGTAATCTTGGGATCAGTATTGGCACCTGGTCAATCGGGGTGGCAGTCATTGCAGATAATGAACTGCTTGAATGGCGTGTAAAGACATTCCCAGGTATATGGTCGGCCTGCAAGCTGAAACGAATACTCAAGACCATTGAACAGATAATGGATGACCGGTACCGAATAACGAGTGTGGGCATTAAAACGCCTATTTCGGCCCTCTGCTCCACCCAAAGCCTTGAACTCGCAGAAGCGATATGGCATATGGCGGCTGAACGCAAGATGCGCGTTACTATGTGTTCACTATTACAACTTAAACGCCGGTATGGAGAGCCTACAAAACGGACCAATAAAGGGATATTTGTCTCGGCCTTAGTCATTAAGTACCCAGAGCTTTCCATGTACGCCAAACGGGTGGAAAAGCGGAAAGGATACTTTGCAAAGCTGTTTGAAGCCATTGTCTGTGCGGAAATAGCGGCAGAAGCACAGCACTAAGCCGTGCTTTTTGCATATATGGGAAGTTTAGGGGAGTTATGCGGCCTCTCTGCCTCCGGTATGCTTACTCTATGGCATATGAGCACGATAAAGAACAGATCACCTACATAGGCACAACAAACTTCCGCAACACCAATATCCGTTTTGGTATTAAGGATACTGACCGTTTAGGGCATATTTACTGCATCGGGAAGACCGGAGTAGGGAAATCTACCCTACTCCAAAATATGGCCCTGCAGGACATACAGAATGGCAAAGGGCTTGCGGTCATAGACCCGCATGGAGATGTGGCGGAGTATCTCATGAGCCGCATTCCCGAGAGCCGCAAAAGAGACGTTATTTACATAAATCCGGTAGACCTAGATCATCCGGTAGCGTTTAACCCATTGCATCGGGTAAAGGCAGAACATCACCATTTAGTTGTGAGCGGGCTTGTAGCAACCTTTAAGAAGATCTGGAGCGAGTCATGGGGGCCACGCCTGGAACACATACTGCGGTTCTGTTTACATACATTGCTTGAATATCCTGACGCTACACTGCTGGACATTCAGCCGCTGCTTACCGATGCAGATTTCAGGCAGCATGTACTCCTCTATATACGAAATCCCTTTACCCTTGCCTTTTGGCAGAACGAATACAACGGATATTCCCCACGACTACGTGCAGAGGCAATTGCGCCTATTCTCAACAAAGTGGGATTGTTTCAGACAAGCATACCGCTCAGGAATATGGTAGGACAAAAAAAGCGGGATTTCCGCATGCAGCAGGTACTTGATTTAGGGAAAATATTAATCGTCAACCTTTCAAAAGGGAAGATAGGGGAAGATGCATCGAGCTTGCTTGGAAGCATGCTGGTGTCTGCAATACAAAATGCCGCACTCTATAGGGCACATAAGCCGACACACACCCGCACGCCATTCTTCTTGTACATTGACGAATGCCACAGCTTTATTACGATGTCATTTGTGGATATTCTCGCAGAGGCCAGGAAATACGGCTTAGGAATATTTATGGCGAATCAGTTTCTTGGCCAACTGAATGAGGGAATACAATCTGCGCTTATAGGCAATGTTGGGACTCTTATTTGCTTTAGAATTGGCAATGAAGATGCTGGACGGCTTGCAATGGAATTTTACCCAGACTTCGAGGCGCAAGATCTATTGAAATTGCCAAGGAGTACTGTCTACATAAAACTTATGATAAACGGCGCAACGTCACAGCCGTTTAGCGCAACGTGTCACCAATCGAGCTATTGATTCTAGCGTTCTGTGCATAATAATCATACTGGATAAGCAACGGGCTGTCCTTGATAATCATAAACGGCATTTTGCATAAGCATGGTTCATCGGGAAAGGAATTAGGATCTGCGTCAAACGGGTAGATTTTTAACAACTGCTTCCCAGGATCGATGTCTGTAATGCGTACCCTGAAATTATTTGTTCTATATAGAGTAGCGTTTACAACTACCGTGACATCAGGCCCGTTAAGAACTTCGAATAAAAGATACTGGCCTTTTTGGGGAAGGTTGTTTACAAAACTTATACTATCCCTACAATTGAACGTATCAATGAACATGTTGGAATCGCTTTGGGAAACTGACACAGCACTACTATCAACCAACGGACTAGAAATATTCTCGTCAGCTACCGGTTGATAATTATTTTCTGACACAGCGTATCTCGGAGGTGCAATACTTCGAAAAAAACAGGATTTAATCGCAAAAACAAGACCACCTATGATTACAACCAAGAAAACTATCGACCCTATAATATCAAGTATCTCTACATTAGAATTGTTACCTGATGCTTTTAGTGCGTTAAGGTACACCTCATCATCATCCATTCTTCGCCTCTGAGGTTTTTTCTTTGGTTTGAAAGCTTCGCTGTCGAATGTAAATAGTGGAGTTGCCTTGTGCTCAATAGCAACCCATCCCGTTCCATTGCAACCTTGGCAATCGCCGGTCCCAGAGCAAACTTCGCATTCATGTATTAGGTAAGTTTGGCCATCAATAAAATCAAAGTATGTGTCTGTATAGCCCGATCCATGACAATACTTACAATCACCATTTCCTTCATTACTAAACGGCTTCTCCCAGTCATATTTACGCTTATCACATTCCCAACACGGTCTTTCTTTAAGCATATCAATCGTACTATGTTATAAATAACTATTAACATAGGACAGAGTATGATAACATTCCCTTGTGGAGCAAATTCCCAATTCCAACGAAAATATAGAAGCCAAATGGATTAAATACAAGCAAGCCGTCCAAGAGGTTGAACAAATTACGGATAAACTGGGAACTCCAGTAGACGAAGGTATAAAAGAAACTGTAGCAGTCTTGCGTGCCATGGGTTTTCCAACTACCTCTTCCTGTGCTGGACATCGAACGGAAGACAAATTCGGATTACCTTACGTAAAAATTTACGCGCCTGCACCCCAAAAATGGCTAGAAGATCACAAGAGCGCAGGAGCCTTTAAAGAATGGAATGCAGCGAATGCAAAATATCGTGAGCAAATAATGCTGCTTCTTAACGAGTTTAACCAAGCAAGAAAAAGTGCCGAGGATGCGTTACTTTTCTTGCGTAACATTGGAATATATGGTGGCTTTAAGATTGAAAACAAGGCGAATGTGGAATTGCGTACCGCCGAAGAAGGATTTGAAAAATGTGCTTTATATCAAAAAGAAATGGCAGATTTTACGGAGTTTCTGAAACAAAAATACTTTAAGGGGTGGTAATGGCGTGGTTCCCTCGATCATTCGTTAAACCAAATTTCAACCTCGCGCATAGCTTCAACCAAGTTCGCAGAAGCGTGAATAATATTTTCATTCCCACGCTGTTCAATACAAGCCTGTAAAAGCACATCTCTACCAAAATCTCCTCTAATTGTACCTGGCGCAGCTTTTGAACAATCTGTATTACCAATAATATTCTTTATTTTACTAACACAGTTTTCACCTTCAAAAAGTAGCACTTCTATATCATTCCGCAGCATGTATTCTTGATTCCATTTTAAAATTTGGCGACCTAGCGCCTCTAGTGATATTGAGCATTTGTATCCAGCTTCAATTGCTTTTTGTGCGATAATCTCAGCCAGTAAATCGTTATAATGTCTGCTTAATTGATTTACTGATGCGCGTGAGCACCTTGACTTTACAAGTGTCACGTTCATTAAGGCTATTCTGTGTAGCACATTCGTCTTGAGGTTACGCTCAAGAGCGTCTGGTTTCAATATTACAATTGTTCGCTCAAGCATTAATTAATGAATTAACCTCTGACATAAGTATATGCAACTTGTTTTCATCAATAAATAGGTAGGGAATTCCAGTAGGAATATTATTATTTTTTTCAGTTACTACGCAAATAATCTTAGATTTTCCAAGGGTCTGTAATAGCATACCTAATAATAGCATGCAATCTTTTGAGCCAGTTAGGTGAATAATTGCATAGTCAACCGACTTTGCTATGTGTGCTATAATTTCAAAGCTAGGCATACCAAAATAGCGCATGTCATCGGCACCAACTACTTTAATATTTAATTCCGCTAGCTGCTGCTTTATCTTGGCCTCTGTTGTTGGACTTCCTTCCCAAAAAAGGCAGAACCCATTTTGAAAATTCCTATTTACGCTCGGGAAGTCAATCGAATTTGCAAGAAAAAGAAAGTTATAATCTCGTTTACCTATGTAGTTTTCGAATCGTAGCTTAACCTCGCTGACCACCTTATCATAATGGCGTTTACCAAATCTTTGCTTAAACCAATTTAGGAAACTCGTTTCAGGCAAATCTATTCTATCCATTATTTCCATCACAGCAGAAGTATCATCACACGCTTTCAAAATTTGAAGGGCCTCGGAGATGCCTTCCGCAGATGTTGGTATATTATCCCAATTTAGTAGCTTTCTACAGAGTAGCCACTGAACAAGTGCATCGTGATTTTGACCAAATCTGAACAATAACAAACCGTCAAAGAGCATCGGAACAAAAATAGACTTTGATACGTTTAAATATTTGACTTGCTCGGATACTATATAACCGTCTGTGAGATAAAGTTCAAAGCTGTTAAAGTAAGCATCGTGAAGTCTAGCTGAGTCTTTGTCCTTTGCAAGTGCATCAATGTTTCGAAAAATTTTGTTATTCGCAGCCTGCGAGTTATGTAAATTAAGCGTTGCTTCTTTATGTAAATCAAACCAGTACTTACTGGATTTTAGGTCATCCTGCATTAACGACAAAAAGCCCATTCTCCAGAAAACACTAAGCGGAATTTTTGCGAGATCAATGTGCGACCCCTTCTCTTTTGGAAGCAATAACTCAAGGTAAGCTTGAGATGTTCTAAAGTCGCCTTTTTGAGAATATATTTTAGATAGTTTGAGTATAGCCTCAAATTTTACCTCAGGAATTAAAGATTCCTTCAACTTGGAAAAAATAGAAATCGCTTTGTCTAGACTTCCAAATTTCTGATACAGCTCTCCCTGCACGATTCTTATGGCAAACGCTAAGTTTGAATCTTTGCTTTTAATCTTCTTCTCTTCCGTTAGCTGATCCTCAGCATATTTTACAGCTTGCTGCCATCCATGGTTTTCTATCACTTTCAACAAAAAGTCCCATAGCTCATCGATATGACGTTTAATTTCCGACACTATTCTGCAACTAATATGTCTTTTACTTTGTCACGGCTAATTATTTCATACGCAGTTGGTGAAAACTCAATTCCATATCCCTCCTCAACAGTTACAAAGGCATGAGCCCAACCTGGCTTTATATATAAAATTGATCCTTCCTCAATTATTACCTTCTCCATTTGCTCTTCGGGTCTGCCGCCACGTCGAATGTACAGTATTACCTTACCTTTGGCGATATATATGTACTCCATTTTCTCACAATGGTAATGATTCGCACGAGGCGGACCGTCTAAAGGAAATGTTACATATGCAACATGCCGTATATGCATTGTTGAAACGTTAGTCAGTTCTCCACGTTCTTTCATCACCCTGCTAATAACCTCACCATTTGGCGGTATTTTGTCCTTATAAGTAGGTAATTTATTTATTTCATATCCCTTTTCCATGTTCGATAGTATTAGCTGTTTTGATAAATTCGTCAAGACTAGTTTGTGATCTAGCCACTCGACTTCAATATTTAGCTCGTTTGCAATCTTGAATAAAATTGACTTTAACTGCTCCAATGCAGTAATAGGGAATCCCTTGTCGTTTATGAGAATGTGGTTTGCATCTTCCGCAATGTATTTAATTCCTTGTTCTGAACTTACTCTATCCAAATAATTAAATTCTTCTTGTGTTTTAGCGATGCTTGTTGGATCCCTTTTTAATCTCTCATGTCGTTCTATAGTTGTACTGTGAACGAACACGAGCTTATATGTTGAAAACGCATTTTTAAAGAAGAGATGGTCGTAATAGCTCCTAAGCCCAACAATTATTACACGGCTTAACTTATTATTATCGATATAATTTTTGACATATCGGGCAAGTATATCTTTTCCTTCTGAATTTCTAAGTTTAATAATTCGGTCAATTAATTTTGCAACGGTTAGGTATTCACCGCTATTTTTAAAGTGTTCTCTAATTGGAGTACTCATTTCAATAATATCAAAACCCGCAAAATACTTGCACATTCTTGCGAGGCCAGATTTCTGCACTTTTGTATAGCCGGATATAGCGATAATGACTTCAGGTTGATACATTTTATATGAGTTTCACTTTTAAAGATTTCAATCTTGATCTAATCTGTTCGGAGACTTCCAAAACAGAGTTATTAAATGGTAAATAAAGTACACCAGATATGTTGCTTGGGATTTCGGTATTTTTCTTGTGCAAAACGACCAATCCTTGCCTTCCTGCATGTCGCAAAAACCAGCCCATCTCTAAAAGAACATTTTGCCTTGCGACTCTTGAAACCACATTAGATTTACCTGTACTAATCCTGTCATCAGGCGTTAATAATGCAAACGCTACTTGGCAATTTTTTGCAAGCCTTTCAAATTTGTCAATTATCGTGTCTCCAAAGTCCTCTTCGTGTTCGAATACCACTGGTTGTACCCCTATCTTTATGAGAAAATCTTTGAGTTCTAACAATTCCACCTTAGCATGCCCATGAATAATAAATGCTTTTACCATATTGTCGTTTGTTAATAATAAAGATAAATAGATTTCAGAAAACCTATTGTTTTTTCCTATTATTTATAGCGTTGGAAATAACTTTCAAAATAGATTCTTTCTTCCTCTGCATTTCGCTCACAGTCGACGTATCGTATTCAACACGTATCCTGTACCCATTTATCGTCTTTACAGCTCTACTAACACTGTTTACCTCACCGTCCAAATACTTAATTAACTCTTCCGGTTTGAATAGCAAAACTTGTTTTAGATAGCCATCTTTAATTGTCTCTTTGATTTTTTTCAACTGTTTAGCATTGTTTGAACAAACAATAGTGGTATCGCACCCAGCATTCAAGCACTTCTCTATGTTATGTATTTCCCAGGTGTCGGATGTAGTTACGGATATTTCCACGCCAATTTTTCTGCCATCGCGTTCAAGAAGCACATCTATGCGCCCCTTGCCATCGGGAGTTGGTTCTTCAATCTTTGCAGTGAACCCTCGTGCTTCTGCCGTACGTTTTATTAACATCTGCAAATATCTATGCTCTGTTTCCTCCCTTGTAGGAACGGGCATGACTATTGTTGGCTGTGATACTTGATAGATTGGAACTTGCTTTTTCGCTTTCGGGGGGACATCTTCAACCGTATCGCCTATTACGGCTTGAGCCTGTACCAAGTGTTCTTGTGACTGCTCAACTACTGATTTGGGGGTACCGTAAATATTTCGTGAATGCTGAATAACAGCTTCTCGAATTCTCTCTGCAGTTGTGGCATCGGGTTCAGCGAGCGGGGTAACAGATATGTTAAAGTCGTAATCAGGTCTGTCGATCCTAACAATAGCTTCTCCTGTTTTAGGTCTTGCAAATCCCGTGCAGCGAAATAGGAAAATCCATCCTCAAACTTCTTTGCATCTATATCTCCAACGCGAAAGCAAATGCGCGTGCCAGGATTGGCTATGACCGAGCTTGCAAGTTCAGTGTCATATTTAATAAGCTGTTGCATGTCTTGGTGGGCAAGAATAAGCCCTAAATGATACTTCCGTGCTCCTGAAAGGATGCCTGACATAGAAGGGGTAATAAAATTCTGAAACTCATCGATATATAAAAAGAAGTCGCTCCGCTCTGCCTTGCTCTTGGCTTGCCGGGCAAGGGCTGCCTGATATATCTTAGATACAAAGAAGGTTCCTAATAGGTAACTATTTTCTGTACCAATGAGACCTTGCGATAGCTTTATGAGCACAACTTTCTTAGTGTCCATCAGATTTTCAAAATCAAGACCCTTTTGCTGTACTACCATGTTCCGTATCAGCTTAGGTCGCAGAAACGCATCCAAACGGGTAATAATAGGACCTAATGAACCGGATTTAAGTAGGGGAAATGACTTTTGCCAGTAGTAGATAATATTTGAATCGGTAACGGTACTTAGGAACGTATTCCGGTAGGCGGGTTCAATGAGGAATCGCCGCAAATCCGACAATGTGCCTCCTTGAGAGCTTTCAAGAAAGGCAAGTATGGCATTGGCAAAGACGCTATTCATTTGGTCGCCCCATGACGTTGATAATCGGCGAAAGGTTGCAACCAGATCTGAGGACAAAATTTCCTTTTCAATTTCGGAGTGCGCTGAAAGTATGTTAAAGCCAATAGGGAACTCCGCATCTGATGGGTCAACAAGTACCACATCTGCCACTCTATTTTCGGGAATACGCGAAACAATGCCATCTATTAAGTCGCCATGCGGATCAAGGACCGCAATGCCATGTCCTTGCTCAACGTCCTGCATGATGATTTTTTGCAGGAATGTAGATTTGCCTGTGCCAGTTGCACCAATGATATGGGTATGCCGTAGCCGTAGGGAACTTGGAACTGTGACGATTCGCTCGATTCCCTGGTGGTAATTTGTTCCGAGAACAAACGAATGGCCCTGTGTTATCTCGGGTGCCAACTTAGTTTTCTTGGTATCACGCTCGACTTTGGGCGAAAGGATAGACGGTGCCGGCAGATGAACAAGTGTAGCTAATTCACGGCAGTTAAGGAGCATACCAAGCCTATGGGATTGCCGGAGGTAGATATCATCCAAATAGCCATCTTCTGAGGGATGAAGCGTATGGAGTGGTATAAGCGCGTTCACTGAGGAATGTGCGCTCTTTACCAGTGCAGTACTTAAATGTTCTGCTATTGCGACTGCCACAGGTGATGTATTCGCTTGGGTCACTACCCGAACACACACCGCACACAATGGCGCGGAGATCTTTTCTTTCGTGAGTTTGGGCATGTCCGGATCATCGGCAAAGAAAGAATCTCCCGCATCGTCTGTCACTGCACGTGTCATGCTGGTAGCCCAGGCATTTTGAATACCGCTAAAGAGAATTTGTATAATGCCGCGTTGACCGTCCGAGAGCGCATCTAATAGCCCAAACAAGCCTGTTAACGGGTCAGGTTCAAAGTTCTTAGCCACCGCAAGCGGACGCATAAACTCGTCCTTGAGGCCAAAATCAACACGATATGTTTCAGCATTCTCTTCGAGGAGATTGAGCCCACCAGGGCCCTTATTTGATAGCACTGCAGCAGGGAAGTAAGCCTTTAATTGGCTTTTTACGAGCAATTCATCCGATGTCCGGCATACTACTTGGATCTGTATGGCCAAATGTGTGGCGATTATCTCAAAGCTTACCGGATAGATTGTTGCGGAGAGCATACACAGCAATTGTTCCATTTCCGTACTTTCCACTTTATGTCCCTTAGGGAGCGCGATGCCCATAGCCACAAGAGGTTCATCTTTAAGATATGCAAACGGCTCAATAGCTGGAATTTCGAAATCGGTTGCAGTCGCGTCCTCCTTTTGCTTGAATGCAGATATAAACTTGCTTACAAGCGTATGACGCTTACTATCGTCTAAAACAGTAGAGTCAACGGTATGAGCAAAGAAGGGATAAAATGGTGGCTCTAACGCAACCGGACTATCGAACAACAACCATCCACGCCCACGCTGCTCCCATTCGTAGAATTGCCTCGTAAGTCGTTCTGATATTACGGCACTCATTATGCCTGTATAGTTTCAGTAAGCTCAGGCATATTTCGTGTACCTTTCAGTGTCCCCATTTCCTCTAATACTGTGGTAACGACTGTTTGTACAAGTGCCCGATACATGCCTTCCGTATCAAGCTGATAATACGATTTATGGCTTCTATCTATTCCCATTAACTTGCTGAGAATGGGAATTTGCGAAAATGTCGTTTCTCCCTTTTCCTCAAGCCACCAAGA
The DNA here is from genome assembly GCA_018267915.1 of Bacteroidota bacterium. Lineage (GTDB taxonomy): Bacteria > Bacteroidota > Bacteroidia > Chitinophagales > Chitinophagaceae > MKUN01. Next base: position 185,983 of record JAFDXN010000033.1, read on the forward strand.
GGCGTATGAGCCAGTACCGAAGATCGCCGCACAGACGTAAAAGGTAAACTCGTTTCGCTTAATGCGTAAATACTCCCTACACTCCGACACAACGCTTGATTGAAATGAAGTCTCTCGTTTAAACGTAACACCTGGGATTTCCTGTTTCTTAAATTCTTCCTCTACCTGTTTATAAAATGCCTCAGCGGAGAATTGGTAGCCGTCAAAATACTTTTGCCAGTTGGATATTGGTTTGGGCGGAGCGGGAATGCTCCCAATGGCGAGAACTGTACCAATCCCTACTACGGTAAACAGTAAATACCCCTTACTTGACATGCCGCCATTCACTTCGGCGTATATAAATGCTGCGGCAAAGAATACGATAATCAGAAGAAATAAGCCTTTAGCCTGGGACGGCTCAATAGTACCTTTTTTTTGCATAGCGTGAGTTTTAGTGTCATAAAATAAATGCATTTATTGCTAATATGCAATCTCGGCACCAAATATGAAGCCGATTTTATTTTCGTGTTAGGGAGCATACCTTTGTGAAAACAATGTCGACATGAAGCCTGAAGAGCTACTACAGATAGAGAATGAGATTTTTACAAAACTGGTAATTGACCTATTAAAACAGCAACGGGCCGAAGGCAAAAAAGAGTTTCTGCTTGATAGATACGAGGTAGAGACACTGACAAAAGAACGACTAAAAAAACTGCTCACTGAGATTGACAAAAGGTAACCATAGACGATATCAACATTCTTCTAAGCAACATATACGCACAGAGTTTTCTAATTATGGCGTGGTAATAGGTGACAGCTCGGGAAGGGAGAAAATTATTGTCATTGACTACAGAAAAGGATATCATTATACGCTAATAATAAACGCAGTCCGTAATGAGGTTGATTTACATAAAACGGATGATAGAAGAGGTCAGCTAAGTGCAAGAGAAACTATATTCAAAATACCATTTTTTACGTTCAAAAGATTTGCAGTATTACACCTAGAGAAAATGCCGTCCCTATTATGCAAATATCTATTTCATAAAGTAATTTCAATAGATGAACTAGCTGCAAAAAAAGTATTACTCATTCCTATTAATGATCCGCAAAGTGTAACTAATGTTATTGACCAAAGGGGCGAGAAAAGATTTAAACTAAAGAAGAATATTAATCTCAGGCATCTGACACAAACCATCCAGTACTCGAACTCAATATCAACATCTTTTGATTCTTATCTTATCCTCCGTACCCGCAACAAAAAATTAGTTCCTCAAGGAATTGCTATAACGTCTACCCAACCGAATTCTTTCTTTATCATTACTCGTAAAGACATACTAAAATTCAATTCTGTCATTAAACAAACTCTTTTGGAGGCCATTGGTGTATCATCCTTTCTCTCAAAAGAAAAAGTATTGCAATTTCTAATACGCTCAATGTGAGCCAATGTCATCGTTCAACTTCCTCAATTATTTTGCTAGCAAATTTTCTAAACTGTGGGGTATATAGTACCTGGTCAAATAAGGCCAAGGCCTGCTCTACATTTTTGGTATTGTGGCTGTTTCTAGATAAAACATTATAAAGAGCGATAACAATCCTCACAGAGTCATCGTCCAAACTTAGCTCCGAATGCTCATGTTCTGAAATGTTTTCCATAAGTTTTAGAACTAAAAGAGCATTTTTATTTACGCATTTCAACAGGTAATCATAATAGTAGCTTAAATTCGTCTTACCATTTTTTGAACGAGAAAATTTATAAATCAATGGGTATAATGCTTCAAAATCTTTAGGTTCGAGATGGATGAATGCAACCGAGTACACATGACCTATCTCCTTTGAATCTAGATTTAGATACTGGCAAAACAGCCTGGCAGCACGTTTATCGACACTATTGTTCTCATCAATTAAATTGTGTGCCGCGGCATCCACAATTTTTGCCTTTACAGTTGGATCTTTGGAAATTCTTTTAAGTAACTTATAACTATTTTTTTTCCTGTTTAAGAATGCAAAAACAAGGGGTTGCGTTAAGTCTTCATAGAATTCACTATGAGCGATTGCCTTTAAATAATATTCCTGCAACCTTTCAAATGAATAATTAGACAGATATGTAGCTGACCATATTGAGTGTTTGTAAATTTGAAAATCATAATTCGCAGTAAGTTTTTGAAAAATCTCTAGAGTACGTTCTTTGTCTAAATTCATCATATACGCAAGCTGAGAAATCAGACTCGTCCGCACGGTGATAGTAGAATCTGTACAAACCTGATTAAGGCAATTAAAAATCTTTGTTGCAAATGCAGGATAGAAGTTTATTCTGACCAACCTATAAACAGCAGCTCCCCTCACGGTATTAATTCCTCTCTGTAATCCATCATCACCGGGTTTGTCACTCTCGGGATCACTGTTATTTATAGCCGCATTAATCAAGAAATCAATAACCTCATCGTCAACTAGCCGCGAAGCTATCAAGTAATCAGTCATCCATACTAACTGAAGGATATTAAATCGTGGCCATTCCTTTCTAATCGCCTTTTTGAAAAGCAGTAAAAAAGCCTGTACATTGATCTTTCCTTTAACCAACCCTTCTAAGCCTGCGATCTTATAATCCGGATGTATTGATTCATCAAGTATTTCGTCAACAAAAGGTGCAAAACGCGCAGTATCTTTACTTACTTGCTCAGTAAATTCTCTGTGATTTTCAGTCATTGAGCCCTTTGAAGGGAAACCATGAAAATGCTTTTCAGAATCATATTTTCGAAATGAAGATCGCCAATTCTCAAAGGTCATTTTTTTGTATGCAGTGTCCCTCAGTGGTGGTCCTACTCTATGTACGCGAATTCGCCCAGGCTCTTCAACCTTAATTTTACCAAAACGCCTTACCAGTTCTTGATATTCTCTTGTTATTTCTGGACGTTTGAGAGTACTTTCAGGCAATGCACATAGAAACTGATACTTTTTATACCCATAGAAAGAAAATAGCCTCTTCTTGTTATCTCGCGTATCAATGTGAAGTTCGTTAATCTTGATACTTTGAATTAGTGATATCATTGCACGTTGCTGCTCAGTATTAAACGATGGATAAGCCTTTTTAAGCAGAGTGAGTATCAAATATCCCAGCTTACCTTCAGCGTAAAATCCCTCTTTATGGAATAGAATGTTTAGGATTTCGAATATGTCATCACTATAATCGTTGCTATTGTCTGAATATAGAAAAGCGTACAATATCAGGTTAATTATATCCTCGCTGTTCGAGTTTTTGTATTTTACTAGAACTCCGGTAAACATAGGCTTGTTTTCAGTCATCGTACGTTTAAGCGCATCTATAGCTAACTGATACAGATTATGCAATCCATCTGACTGCCTATTTTTATCATACTCAAAATGAGTAAAGTGATAATCCATAAAGAGTTTAGATTGGTCAAATGCTATCGAGCTTCTTTTAATGTATTCATTTATCACTTCAAGCCCAAAGTCAAATGACAGCAAATAGTCCTTCTCAAATAATTTTTCGAATAAGTCATTTTCAAGGTAGTCATCATTTGAGTGTTGCTTAAACTTTGCTACGTTATTAATTTCCTTAAATAAAATCGGCTTATAGGTTTGAATTACCCATTGTGGATCATACTTAATGACATCAGACAGAATGTGATAAAAGCCCATCTTGTCGGTATACATCATGTCCTTATACCGATTAAAGAGATTGAATATTTTGGGAGAGTCCCAAATTTTTACGAAATACAATATCCTAAAACAAAAAGCATCTTTGTTTTTAAAATCATTCGCACCTTCTAAGTATGTAACGATCTTGTCCCTTTCAGCAGGCAGCTTTCTAGTGAAAAATCTATAAACTATATTAATATTGTCTTCTTCTCTTACTTCATAGGTTTTCCAATGCTTTGGAAGCAATCCTGAACTCCGCAGAAAGTTATTTTTCAACATTTTGTCATACCACTTGGGCTTAACAGTTAAAAGCTCATCAATCAGTTTCTGATTGATTAAAATCGTCAGCCAACCATTTCCTATCGCGGATTCAATAAATAGCTCTTTATAATCCGTTTTCATGAGGAGCACTTGCTTAACTAACGTCGCTTCTTGGACAGTCGGATTTTTCTGAAAACCTAAATTGTTTATCACTAGAAGCTTTACATGAAATCTGAACTTATCAGAAATTAATATCTCATTTAACGTGGTTATATACTTGGAATGATCGTAGTCACGTAGGTAAATTAAAATCATTCGGAGCGATGCTCGAATGAATAAACTGTTTTTGTTTGCCAAAATATACTGAGAGATTGGCCTATTGGATTCAATAAAAGAACGCGCAAAAACATAATCATAAAAGCTTTGATGGAAAAATTGCAACGTGGTATCCGACAATATTATTATCCCATTCCTCGCTAAGTAGTCTATTTCTGCTGCATACTGTAGCAAAAATTTGGCTTTTGACACATCTATTTGCTGCTGGGTGTACATTTCATTAGCAATCTCTTTTAGAACTTCTGCGAGTTGCTGACTTGAAATATCGCCTCCTGGACGAGACAGGGTCGCCATCCATAGTTCATTGTATAAATCGTTCAGTGTTTCAATTTCAGGGACTTTACTAGTAGTGCTATAAATCTTACTGAATATATTTAGGTGATTAGGGACTCTTAAAAGACCCCGAAGTGATGTTGGGATATTAGCCCAGCTAATACCGAGAGCCATTACTACAGATTTCACGTCAATCTCCGGCAAAAGCTGAACTTCAGTTATTTGATTTTTTTTATAAAATTGTAGGTCGGGGTCATAATTTAAGTCATAAAACCTGACTGATATCACAATCCTTACATTTTCGTGGCTCCTTGCTATGGAAACTAATGTATTGAATGTATTTATCGGATCGCGATTAGACGCTAATGTTTGAGATAGTGCATCTATTTGATCAATGAGTATAACAACTTTATCGAAAGAAGAGGCGAGTGTATGGATGGTTTTCTCAAGTTTGTCTTCAATATTTAGCTTTTCCGCAAGATCATTAATGGAGGTAACATAATATTTATCCGCTTTTATACCGAGCGTTGGTATCCCGTCACTTGCTAACAGGGTAAATAGGTCTTTCATTATCACAGATTTGCCTAACCCGCTGTCTCCGGCCAGCAATCGTATGTTCTTATGCCTATCTTCGGATGATAAAGGAGTCCTTATCCATTCGTACAATTCATTGGTTTCTGTACGTTGAATGTGCGATCCCGCTATTCCTGAAAATTCGTTCGGATAGTTATGTAAATAAAATGATGAGGCATTAAATTGCTCAACAATTTTCTCTACAGGAATATGTGATTCATCGGAGTACTCGATACTTTCTTTAATACTTTCATTTAGGCTTCTCAACTCGTCACGCACTTCTGTAGCATCGACTACCTTTCTTACCTCAAAAAAAGTTGTAATCAGCGTGGAGTTAAATGCTTGATTCAGGAGTATTGTTAGATCATGTCCGGCAACAGAAACAAGTTTTATTTTCAACAAAATATCTCTTAAGTTCGTTTCAATATTTTCGTAGACAAGATGTGACAATCCCTTGTTTGATGAAATGATATTTTTAACCCAAGCCTCAAGCTTGGCTTCTTTAAATATTTTTACATTAAAATCTGATAATAGCTCTCTAGATTTTCCGGTAAAATCGGCTGAAACGACAAAATAGTATGCGAATTCATTAACATCATGAATGAGTTCAGGTTCGTTTATTGCATGAAGAATAAATTTCAATATCTCTCTCGCGACAGCGGTCTTATCTATTCGATTGTCTACACTGCTATGCTTACACTGAATCACACCATATGCTTTACCATTAAAAAAGAGTGAACAATCCCTTCCTCCTTCTTTTACGCCCTCCATCAACCAAATATTATCGAATTTACCATGCATACTGCCTTCGGGATTCTCGATTTCCGACTTATATAATTCATATACGAGGTACTCAAATAGTCTAGAATCCAAATCTTTATATGGAAAGGTATTTGGTGCGTAAGCTGTTGGCTTTACAAGCCCCTGTATGTCGCTTTCTTTAAGTTCAAATAAATTAATTGCCATAGTGAGTCTATTATTTAATTGTGTCTTTCATTATGAAATTTAACCGGCTCAAATCCACACTTTTCAGTAAGAAATTACCTTGCTTATCGGTACTTACTATTACGGGCTGAATATTATGTAGATTGAGTATTTGCTGGCTTTGAGTAGATGGTATATTCCAAAACCATAGTTCATAACTTACTTTATCTTTTAATTTAGATAACGCCGCAACGTTTTCATTTAGCTTATTTATAACTTCAGTCAAATCATAGTTATCAGGGGTGATTTTGCACTCTATCAAAATAGCTTCATCGGGCTTATCTAAGAGGATATCGATTTCTCTTTCTTCTATCTTGCTGTTCACAGTAACTGTAAACCCATTATCTCTGTGCCTCTTGCTTTGTGCAAAAAGTTGGAAAACAAATAACTCAAAAACATACGCTCTTGCTTTTTGAATAACGTCAGACACTTTATGGCTAATAGACTGTGAGAATATCACGTCTTCCGGCAGTTTATGCCTATTTAAGAATTCTTGAAACTTATCAAGGGGAAGGGTTAACTCTCTAACTTCAATTTCGTCGCTGTCTAAATATTTTCTAATTTGTTCTTCAGTCTTGTTATATAAACTTCCGGAAAAACCTGAATAGTTACCGCAGATATCAGTATAAATTAGCCATCCATTGTAGTGATGACCTGCCGCGGATTTTGAGTCAATTAATATTCCATAACTAAAATCATTTTTGCCAGGATCGTTTGGAAGGGGGTGTATAAATCTTCCAATGATTACTTTCGAAAACTCGCTGTTCACGTCGTGAAGCTCTACCGAACCAGCAAGCATTATTAAAAAAGAAGAGGTTCCGCTATATAAAAGAGCACTGCTGGATTCAACTGAATGATACGAATACCAATAAAGCATTTTTTCAATTTCATCTTCCAATGTTAATCTAGTCGGTTTCGTTATTTTATCAGATACCGTGAGAAGCGCACCAAAGAAAAACGATTTATCGTAGTTCTTTGCATTGAATCGATATATGCTGCCAATATTAAACGTAGGAGTTTTGTACTTGCGGTCTAGTGGATTGGTGATCTCGTTTGTTATCCGAAAAAAGTAGCTATCCAACGAATTTTGTACGTCCAAATCATACTTTCGTCCTAGCAAAATTTCGTCAATACTCTCCTTTTCTGGTTCTGCATACACATACGTTTTCCAAGAAGATGCAGTATGCATATTTTTTAGGCTAGTGCTCAAAAATTGCTCATTACCTAAAACAATATTCCATAGAAACTGTAGGCCATATTTATATCCCACAAAATAAATTTCCAGCTGCTTAGCAGTAATATGATTTACGGAAAGTACATTTCGCCAATTAACCATTGGTCCTTCTCGACTCATTTGAGTCAAATAAGTCTGAAGAAAATCAATCAGAGAGATTTCCAAAGCGACTTCTTTAGGTATGCTAACTTTGGGCTTAATCTCAACACAAGAATTGATTATCCTTGTGAATATTTCTCCTACTTTGTCATTAAATGTAACTGCAGCAATCTCAAGTTCCTCAAAGGACTTAGCTTTTACAATTGGTTTAGTATAGATCTTGAGGTTTTTTAAAAAAATTATCTTTTCACAGCTATTTTCTAAATGCTCAATTGGGATTACATGACTGATCGCCCTATCGAGTATAAAGTCGTTATTGATCTCCAATAAATGATCACTTTGTATTGCATCAATAAATGCATTTAAGCAGTTAAGTAAACAAAACTTATAACCTTGAAACAATTCATCAGGGTTTATATTTTTGTGGGTAGTGATAGTCCATTGTTTAAACTTATTTGTATCAGAGAGAAGTTGAAACGCCTGTAGCGATGGAATTATATTAGCTGCGAAATAGTCCATTGAAACCTTTTTGTGATAAGCAGTATCTGGCTAATCCCAAATTACGAAATTTATGCTCGCCGTAAAAGCGCAATGAACGTGGTGTAACGAAGTGAATGTAGCCGCGAGCGCCACAGGCTGGGGCGGCCTGTCAGGTCATGTAATGCCAGGGCGCACAGTGAGGTCGGGTGCGTGGCATGTGTACATTCGCGTGGGCCTGTGCCAGCACCCGACCGACACGCAGCCGGTGGCTTCGCATGCGAGCACCGACATTGGGCAGCGGATGGACTTTACAAGGCTACGGGAATGGAGAATGGAGTGTAGCGTAATGCGTAGAATGAACTAACGGAACAGCGTATGCAACAATGCTATAGAAGCGGAGGGCATGCATGGACATATAGCATCTGCATAGCTGCGGGTAGCCGTGAATGGAACGCAATGGAGCGCAACGGAGATTGGAATGAGCGTATGCGTTGTAAAGGACATAAGAGTTGCCATGAAGCGTTCTCGTGAGCAGCAAAGAATATGACAAGCGTACCCATATGGAAGGGTACGCGATAGCTCCCTTCCGTGTGGGCAAACTGGCTCTTACGTAGCGAGTGGCTGAACGAGTAGTAAGTGCCAGTTTGGCTTGGCGAATTATTTGCCGAACAAGAATGCTGAATACCTATTAACCCAGTGTCTGTACAGCCTTAGCGGAATAGACATTGGCAATGCCGTGCTTCAGCATACAATTGACCTTTATTTCAACGTGTAACCCCCAGTTACTGGGTCTGAATGAAAATCAGCGAGTTTAGATACAGGTTCAATACCCGTTTTACTATTCGTAAACGCTTCGTCATAATTACCTGAGCTTCCGTAAATCGCATGGTATGGATTATATAGTACGGCGTTCTTAAGTTTAGCTAAATTCCCATCTGACACATCAGTAATGTCCACTCTCGTCAAACCCAATAGATCGCTGATGTCTTCAGCATCATAACCGTAATTTAGCCTATCAACATAAAATTTATAACTTCTATTATGTCTACCTTGCAAGACTTTGCACATTGTCGCAAAACAAAGTTTTGAGTAGGCCATTACTTTCTTAGAAAGTTCATCTGTGCCTGCTCTTTCAATATAAAAACCGTTTGAACCCATTTGATAATCGCGAAATGATAGTGATATCTGTTCATTATTTTTTAGGGTAATTTTATACAGGGAATTTTTTTCATCAGTTTCAACTTTTTTTAGAACTCCATTTACCCCATAAGTACCAATTGCTGCCTTAATCAATGCAATTGATGCGCAGTTTCCACCACCATGAAATCTGTTGAACCAGATTTTAAATCGGACGGCACTTTGCTTGTAAGCTCCAAACAGTTGTTGCTCATTTACTGCAATGACAGGTTCCGATACATCAGCTGAAATGGTTTTGATTTCGTTGTTCACATCAGCCATAGCATTGGTGTCTAAAACTGCCATTTCCGAGCTTGAACTTTCCTCAGCGGGAACGGGTGCGCTATTAGAAGTCGCAACATTGATTGCTGAATCTGCGGATGTTGTACTTTCTGATTGTGAAGCATTGTTACACCCTAGCCAAAATATTGAAGTGGCAACTACTGCAATTGAAATGATTTTTTTCATACAATAAATTTTAAAGGTTATCAATGATGTAAATATTAAACGAAAAAAATTCCTAGAAAACCGTGTTTTCACCCTTTTTGGAGGATAATTTCAAAAAAGCCCGACATTTCATGTCAGGCTTTATAATAATTACTGTCCTTTTTCTTCTTCAATTTTTACGTTCAAAATGAAGTCTACTGCCTGCTGTGCCTTTCCCGCTGCCGAGTAGGCGAGCTGTTTATCATCCTTGAATCGTTTGAGCCACCCGGATATGTATTCCTGGCTTGGCGGAATTTCTTCACTAACGCCCGTAAATGACTGTAGGTAGCCTGCACCAATCTCTGCAACTAGTTCTTCATGGGAAAACGCATTGTAGCCAAATTCGGGCATTTCAATGAGGTCTTTGCGACCAAGTCTGCTATGATGGCCCGTTGCATGGATGAGCTGGTGAAATAGTTTCATGTAGTATGCCTCTTCAGTAGCAAAAGTGTTCTTCTTGGGCATGTTGATGAAATCATACAGGGGGTCATAAAAGGTTTTATTGACCTTGTGCTGCAGGTTAGGGCACTGCGGCATACTTGATACCATATGTTCACACGCCTCCACAGAGCCAATAATTGCTTGAGAAGGGGACAGATAACTTTCGGGAATATCCTCACACTGTGAGATATTGAACAGGGAATAGTAGTGTAAGGTTGGCTTTTTGTTTATTGGTGCTTCCTCCTTAGGCGGAAACTTCCAAAACATCACCGGACAGGACTTCTTGTCATCCTTTACCTTCCCACCGATCTCTTTAAGTTGGTTAAAGCTGACAAAGACATTCTCTGCGTAACCGAGGGAAGTTAATAGTAACAGGTTAATACCTCGATACGGGTGTTTGGAAACGAGGTTACGTGGCACCCCTCCTTCCTTCCAGGTCTGCCGCCACGGGACAATACCCTTCTCAAGAAGTTCAATGAGGCGGTCATTCATGAGAGCAAGCACGTCTACCCGTGTCTTACCATTCGGTGGAGTTTTTGCTTTTGGCTCCATAATCTACATTTTTAAGTGTGAAAGAAATTGTGTCTCTTCCATTGTATATATGGAGGCCGTCAGCGTAAGCCCCTATAAGTTCCTATAAATAGGAACTTGGGGGTTATCCTATAATTTATTGTTCTTGGGAAAAAAGTCACAAATGCTGCAATCGAGGATTTTTGCAATTTCGTAGAGGTGGCTGACGTTATACTTCTTTTCGTATTTGCCAGCTTCGATTTTCTTGATAAAGCTGTTGGATTGGTCAAGTTCAAATGCAAGCTTAGACTGCGAGAAACCCTTCTCCAGTCGTATTTTCTTAACCTTTTTGATTACATACTTGTCAATCTCTGTTACCGCCATGTGGAGGAATTAACAGAGTAATGTATTACGACTTTAAAAAATGGACGGTTCCCTATTGGGAACTTACGTATATTTTACATATGTTTGCTTTGATAAAATTATTACTGGACAAGCAAACAATTCTATATGAAAAAAGCACCGTTTTACGTTCTCGCATTGTTGGTATGCCTCACTTCTTGTAAAAAGAAGGACACCACCACTCCGACAACTACTCCAACAACACAAGACATGCTTACCGGCACCTGGCTCATAACTAAAGAGGCTAAGGATGTCAACAAAAACAATACTATGGACGCTGCTGAGGTTAATCTGCGTAACGGCGACCTCAAGTACATCTTTGAGAGTAATGGCAATGCTACAATGATCGTCTATGTGAATGGCAACCCAAGCCAATGGAATTATACATGGACGCTGAATGACAAGGATATTAGGCTAATTGAAAAGATATATGGTGATACAAGTATGTTCCATATTGAAGAAATTAGCATAACCGATTTACGGTTAAGCTATTATTCATCTGGGTTTACCTATTGGCGGATATATCAGAAACAATAATTCACAGAATGACTAAAAGGTAATGATGAGAGAGCTAGGAATGAATTAGATGTCCCTGACAATTCCGATTTCAATAATATGGTCATAAAAAGAGTATTATTCTTAGTATATGATGATATCAAGATGGCTTTTTGCCAGTTAATCTCTCATATATCTTCTCATATCTCTTTTTAGTCTCTAAAATTATCTCGTTCGGAATTGTTGGTGGCTGATCTATTTGGTTCCATCCAATTTTTTTCAGATAATTTTCAATTAGCTGGCGGTCCCAGGGGAAATCCTTATATGTCTCTAGAGATGTGTCCTTACTGCGAGTTTCAATAAAGGTAAATCTGCTTACATCAGGTGTCAATAATTCATTTGCCAAAAATATTTGACTAATACTTCCATCCTTACTGTAGCCAAACTCGAACATTGTATCTAATAATGTTATTCCTTTATCAACACAAACCTTTTCCGCTTCAGTAAAAATATCACTTATGCTTTTCTGAATATAATTCCAGCTTCTACGCTCGATTTCCTCAATAACTTTTGACGTATCAACATAAATATCCGTATCTTTTTTTATCGGGGTAATTACCAGCTTATCTAACCTATCGCCAAACGATAATCCCGGAGGTATATTCAAATAACCTGCCTCTCTACTCTCATTGTACTTATTCCAAATTGTTCCTATTAAATATCTTCTAACGACAAATTGATACGGAATGATGTCCAAGTATCTAACAAATTGTATTCGCTTTCGTAATTTCAAAAATTCTGGATGTCTATCATAGAAGCCTTCAGGCTCGGGCAAAACATGATTGCTAATTTGTGAAGCGAATTTGCTAAACCAATATCTTGACAGTTCGGTAAGCAATTCACCTTTGTTAGAAATGGTGGCGGAAAGTACTGTTTTATATGCTTTTATTCTATCACTGGCGATCAACAAATAATGTTCGTTAAATTTATAAAGATGCTTCGTTCTACCATTGGCTACTATTTCTAGTCCAGGAATGAGACTAATCTCACTGAATATATCGTCTTCGTTACTCTTGATTTTTTTTAGTAGAACTTTTTCTATGGTTTCTTCTTCAATTTTCTGAAGTGTCTCCTGTGTTGACAATCGTAGACTGTTTTGTGCTAGGCATAAACTAAAAATTTGGAATCCAGCAGTAATTGCACCAATTACTATGATAAACGTAAAACCAATTTTAGAATATACTGTCACATTAAAAACAGGTATGCTAAGAATAAATATGACAATCGCTACTACAATAGAAATAAGAAATATGTTTCTGTTCTCTGCTATTTTATTATGTTGTATAAGCAGGTGCATTTTTTTATAGATATTTCTCCGTTGATCGATGTTCACGGAAATATCCTTGGGTTGAAATAAAAATATCCAATGAGCTGCAAATGCTACCAACGCCAATGCTAAAGGAATGGACCATAACGGCCAAAAGGAGCCATGATTAAATCTTCCGTCAGAAATATATATATAATAAACTGGCAGATAGAAAAGAATAAAAGTAGCGATTGGTAAATAGCCATTGACAATCTTCACCTTGTTCACACCTCCGTATATTACTTGTCTTTCATGAATTGGAAATCCGATTTTTATAAAGCTAACCGCGAAAGCAACGCTAACAATTTTATCAGGTAGTGATGTAACAGAAAGGTATAACCAGTTAAATAAATATATTCTCAATTTTACAGGAAGGCTTTGTGTATTCCCGGTAAATTGTAGCAATTGCCTAGCAATATTTTTCTGATTGAAAAAGTTATGATCATTTGTTGCCTCAGGAATAAATGCACCTGGAATATTCATGATAAAGGAAGCCAGTACACCGAAAACAAATAAAAAGTTTAGGTGATCGATTAAAGACACGTTTTTAAATTGTAGATATTCCTTAAAAAAAGCTTTCCTACTTAAATATCCCCAATAAATACCACCAATAATATTAACTGGTGTCCATGAGAAAATTATTTTTATTGCATCTTGGTTAGCAAGCTCTGGATAAGTAAAAAGATTAAATACCGCATTAGACAAAAGACCTACAATTGCACCCCACCAGGGTCCTAAAAAGAAGGCTGTAAAGGCTGTGCCAAGCATGTCAAAAAAGAGAATGCCTTTTATGTTTCCTGTAAACATGATACCGATGTAGTTCAGCAACAAACCAGTTAGGACTAAATAGTATATTTCATCCTTAACTAAATAACTGTTGAAACGTAAATTTCCAATTGCCTTTTTCTCATAGATATTCTTGCTGCCACTCCCTTTAAACATCTCTCTTAATTTTTGGACATTCAAAATGAACGTGGTCAGTGCTACAACGGCAGATATGCAAGAAGCAACTAACGGAATATTAATGTTCATAGAAAAATTGAGTTATCGGAACTTGGATAAGATATTAAAAAATAACCGCAATTTTCAACTTGTTAAGTCGATTTTTTCAACCCTCAATTAAAAAAGAACTCATTCCTGAATGAGTTCTTTTAATTTTTGGCATTTTACTGAAATAGGGGCTACAAAGTTATTTTCCCAATTTGTTAATGTCCGATCTTCAATGTCGAGCATCTGGGCCAGCTTTTTTATACTCAACCCGTTTTCAAAGCGATATTTTTTGATTTTCCCACCTAGCGTTTCGGTCTCGGTCACAAAGGGGTTATACCGTAAAAACTGGATAATTTTGGGATAGTGATTAATTTGTGGCCGATTTCGTTCATTTTCCCATAGTGTTATACAATCTTCCGATACTCCAATTAGCATCGCCACTTCACCTTGTTTCAGGTTTTGTTCTAATCTCCGCCTTTTTATGTGTTGCCCTATACTTGTCGGGTTTTCAAGCAGTTGCAAAGATTTTGGCTTTGCCGAAATCTCAAAACCGTAGAATCCCAACGCAGGTATGCCGGTTCATCTGCCAATAGTCTCCCTAAAAAGCGTGAACCTCATGATTTATTTGGCTAATAAGATGATGATGATTGTCTAATCTGCAGCGAATCCTATCAAATCCATACCCTACCATCATTCACTGGCAAACTGTCACTTTATTGAAACAATAGCGCAACAAAAGTTCGAGTCCTACGGAACCACATATTGAATCATCGAAGGCTTCACTGGGCTCTGCGTATCGTAGCACGGTCTTCTACCAACTTTGGTGTGATACTCGTAGACAACATACATACTTACTTCAAATCCATCCGATGAATAGAGCGCTTATACAGTAAGTTGAACATCCAATTCGGATCAACATAAGACCTTATAGTTCACTCCTTTTCTCGAAACATTTTTGTATTAGGTATCGAACCGGGAGTTTAATCCGGTGTTTTGATTCAGTTTTACTCCTTATTATTTAGCTATGAGCACGCAAAAGAGGTAGACGATGATTCGAAACATAACAATATTTTCGCTATTAACTTTTCTTGTTCAGTGCAGCTTATAAAAAAAGAAAGCAGTAGTCCCCTCATGACTGATTAATGTTTATGTCAACAATGTCTGTTTTCAAATGGAGACATTGGACTCAATTTACAAGTATTTCCAAGACCACTATGGTGTGAAGATCGAATACGACGTTGCATTGTAAGAAGCGTTTGTCAATTATTGATTCTTACAAACAGACATACCTATGGCCATAGAGATCACCACCAGATAGTCTTGATGTGATCCATGTCGAAGAAGTGGTTTGACTACCGAAAACCTTGCCCCCCACCAGAATATTGTAGATACTATAATCGAAAACACGACGAAATTGATGCGCCTGCGAAAGGAATACTCTTTGGCAATGGACTTTGCCTCAGTACCAGTGTTTCGCCACGCCAAACAATTTCTGATATCCCGGCAAACTTAGGACAGCGGCTATTCTATTTCGATGTAATCATCTTTCGTATATTTCAAATGTCTCCCTTTCCCAAAATAATAACCAATAGCTAAAGAACCTACTTTGTTCTTATCGCTTTCGTCAAGAAATAGCGAAACGTTGTTTAATCCGGCAGTATAGCTACTCCGAATGAATATCCCCGCGGGCAGCTCAAGACCCATGCAAATACTTATCCCAATGTCGAACCCTTTTATCGTACCGCCGCCAATTACTTTATTATTGGATCGGCTGTCAAATGCATTGCCTGCGATATTACCCGAGTCATGGATTTTATCGCGCCCGCCGACTACATATGCCCCTGCCGCTCCTAAGCCTATAAAAAAGCGCGTCGCACCCTGCAGGCCGGTCTTCAGCACAACTCCTAAAGGCACTTCAATATAGTTTGCGGCTAATTGTTCTTCGACAGCCTCAATCATGGTGTCATTGCTATGGTTGAGTGTCCTGATATTGCCCTTCTGCGTGAAGAACAGCCCGGTTTGAAGATAAAAATGATTGGTGAAGTCGGCATCAACAATTCCGCCAGCCTTTGCTCTTACAATTGGCAGGGAAGTCGTCGTATAGGAGGTTGGGGCGATCATTTTCACGTCAGCTAGATTGATACCAATCTCTGGCCCGTAGCCAATCTGGGCTTTAACATGGCAGAAAGTGAGTAATGCAATACAATGAACAAATATTACGCGCTTCATCTAAATGATTAAATTGTTAGACAATGTTACAGCGGCTAAAAATAGCTAATATTGGTTTAGTTCGAATCCCACGGGATAAAAGTGCTTTCCTCCCATTTTCATTCGGGATAATAAAACAAATATGGCACGCTATTCTTCTTCGCAGAAAAGAAGCCGATCGCCTTATCACCAAATTGCCCTGGCTTAATAAAAACTGACTCTACAAAAGGATTACTCGCCGCAAGCTTTTGCTTGTCCAACTGGTCAAAAAAATCAAATGCAGCTTTATCAATAGCCTGTATAAAAACTAAACCTGTTGTACCCTGTTTATGTGAATATCCGGGCTCTGCCACGATTTTTATTTGCTGGCCTTGTAATCCAATATCATTATATACCGCTCTTCCCAATTCGTGTACCTGCACACTATCTGCATTCAAGCATGCACTTAAAATTGGTTGCTCAGCCTTCTTAGTACTGCTATCTATATACCGCAACAATTCGTATCGAAAGTAATTGTCCTGGCCTACATTGTCTTTGAAGTAAACTATCACACCCTCATGTTCTCCATTAATGTCGTTAAATTTGGCAGTGTAGGTTATGCTATCTATTGACGCCGGTAATATATCGGTGGTTGCAGTTGCCTTATAAATCTCAGTGCCGTTAGTAATTGTTAAATTATATGTAGTGTTTGGCAGGATCTTTTGTGAACCTATGTAAAAATAGTTATACTGACAGTCTACCTTGTCAAACACGCTGTCTAACAATAGTAGATCGCTCGTATTAGTACTCTCTATTAATACATGCGCGCCTCGAATGACCAGCTGATTTTTTTTCACGGCCGCATCAAAATAGGGGACTGTTTTATTGAAATACAAAATTGGGATCGAATCTTCTTCTATAAAACACTGAATACTTACTTTATCTGTATAGGTTGGAGGCTTTACTGTAATGTTCTTCTGGCAAGAAAACATTACGAGCAGCAATAAAATTGTGGGCAACCCTGTCCTGTTCACATATTTCATCTGTTTATCAAAATTTTATGTTGAAACTTATGTTAGGTATTATGGGCAACAGAGAGACCTGTTTGGCTTGTGGTTGTTTCGTTACGGGATCGACAGTTAAGTAAACAAAATAGGGGTTTTGTCGACTATAGACATTGTAGATACCCAAGACCCATTCTCTTTCATACTTGAATTTTCCGAAAAAGGAATGTTGTTTTTTATTGGAAGCACTGATATCAAGGCGGTTGTATGCGGACATCCGGCTATTATTACGATTAGTATAGTCATAATAATATTCGTCGTATAATGAACCTGCACCATAAACAATAACTTTTCCTGCTGGCAGTGTATATGGCTTACCTGTTGAGAAAACAAAGTCAGCTGAAAAGGTCCAATGTTTCGTAAAATCGTAGGTGGCTACAATTGCCAGATTATGACGCCTGTCAAATGAAGCAGGAAATGGATTTCCGAAGTTCAAATCCGGAAATTGTTGGGTTGTTTTTGATAAGGTATAGCTAAACCATCCGGTTAACCTACCAAAGCTCTTCTTTACAAAAAACTCTATACCATAAGATTCACCTTTCCCGAAAGTTAACTGGCTGTCAATATTTGTATTAAGAGTTAATTGTGTTCCTTCTTTAAATAAGACCTGGTTTTTCATGGTCTTATAATATCCTTCAACGCTAACTTCAATTTCATTGTCCCTGAAGTTCTTAAACAAACCCAACGCAATTTGTGTACTGTTTTCAGGTTGCAGCAGTTTGTCGCTACTAAGCCATACATCGGCGGGTAATGATGCGGTGCTGTTCGGTATCAAGTGAACAAATTGATTCATCTTCGTATAGGAGGCTTTAATAGATGTCCGGGGATTAAGTGCATATTGTAGGGTGATACGAGGTTCAACAAATGCATACGCTTTACCAGCCGCATAATAAAACGGCACCCTAATACCATAATTGACGGAAAATCTGTCCCACATACGGAAATCATCGTTAACGTATGCTGCTGATTCATTTGAGTAAAGTTGAGTGATACTGTCCTTATTTATACTGATACGATTGCCCTTTTTAGGCACTTTGGCGGATACTGCCGCTGGATACAAAGTGTGGTACGTGTAGTTTATACCAAATTTTGTGGTATGCTTTGTTCCTAACGATGCCGTGAAATCTGCTTTTGCATTAATGTCTCTTATACCTGTGTACAATACCTCATAATAATTTGTTTGTGTACTGCCCAATTGAAGATGGTAGTCGTTATATATTAGTGAAGTATTGGAAAATACTCTGCTCCCAAACAAGTGGTTCCACCTTATGGTAGCAGTATTATTTCCGAAATTGATGTTGTAATTCAAGCTGTTGGCCCCTGTGTAAGACGCATTGTCATTGCCTCTAAATGCGCTGAGAAATAAGTGGTCGCGGACACCCAGCTCATAGTTTATTTTTGCGTTCAAGTCATAAAAAGCATACGAGGTTGTGTTGGACGTAAGTGGATGCAACAAAAGGTCAATATAGCTATGTCGCGCTGAGACAATAAATGACGATTTGTTTTTCTGTATGGGTCCTTCCATAGTGAGATTAGCAGACAGAAGCCCTATACCGGCTTCCGCATGATACTTGGTTTTATCGCCCTCTTTCATTGTGATATTTAGAATGGAGCTAAGTCTACCGCCATACTCCGCGGGAAAGCCCCCTTTTATCAGGCGTACACTATTTACTGCATTAACATTAAAAGTGCTAAACAGTCCGAATAGATGGTTGGGATTATACAATGTTGCCTCATCCAATAAAATGAGGTTCTGGTCCAGGTTGCCCCCCCTTACGTAAAACCCCGATGTCCCTTCCTGACCTTGCTGCACACCGGGAAGGAGTTGTACAATCTTAAGGATATCCCGCTCGCCGAGTAGCACGGGAAGTTCCTTAACAGCCTTCATGGGGATATCAATAACACCCATTTGTGCCTTTCTTACGTTGTCATAATTCTTGCCAGCAGATACCGTTATTTCCTGTAACATATTCTCTTGCCGTTTTAATAGGATATCAAGTGGGGTAATCTCAGTTCCAGCGATTTTTACCGCATACGGTTGATATCCCCCATAGGAAATAACTAACCTAATTGTATCAGTTACACGAACAGAAAGGGCAAAATGCCCATATTCGTTAGTTACAGTCCCGGCTTTTGTAATGGGATCGATAACGACTGCATTTATTAATACTTCTTTTGAACCCTCGTCTTTTACGTAGCCACTCATAGTTATTGTCTGTGAACTGGCTGTAAAGGCGGCAAACATCAGTAAACTCAATAGAATCACTATTTTATTCGTGGCGTCTTTCATAGAAAACTCTTTGAAAGACAATATTAAATGGCGATTCTGTGCAAATGCTGAAGAAAAATTCTGAATTAATTAACGCATACTAGAAGCTTAGCTGCACGCCTAAATATAAGCCACCTTTCTTTGCATACGGATTTTGGAGGTAAGTAAACCTTTTGATGTATTCCACAGAAATTGCGTGAAAAATATTTTCGATTCCGATCCCAGCTTCCATGAAAGGGGTTTTGTTAGCGACATTTATCTTATTTGATGCATTGAATTTCTGATTCTCGGATGACAGTCCCCCCATAAAAGTATTGAATGATATCCGTTCTCTCCACCCTAACTTTTGTAACAGCGGAATTTTGTCTAACATTATACCACCACCTAAAAATCTGGTTTGCAAGCTTATAAATTTATCGGATGCAAATTCATATGGAATCATTGTATTGAAAGAATATTTACTTGAAACATAAAATTCATTGCCTCTTGGTACATTAAGTAAAATATAAGGTACAGTTCCAAACGTAATGCCTGCACTTATCCTATAATAACACAGCATTTTGGGTGGCACTTTCAAATTCTGTTCCAGCGCTACAATGATTTTTTGATAACTGAATTCTGTTTTGCGTGTTTCAAAGCCATAAGTATAACCAATACTTAACACCGGATTGTAATTAATAAGGTTTAACAAGTCATAATTAACAACTACAGTCTTTTGATCTTTAGCTATCCGCAGATTGGTGTTGAATTCTGCTATTGGAAGTATATGTCTAAAAGCTGTATCAATTGGCAAATCTGTTTTTGGATCTTCAGGATGATAGGAAAAATCAAAGACAGGGTTATAAATTCTGTACGTTAGAGATGTGTGACTAACGATATTTTTAGTAATTTGATGCTCGTGGCCAAGCTGAAGTTCTTGGATATAACTTCTAAAGGATGGAACATTTTTCCGGAGTATTGAACTTATCAAATTATCCCGGTCCAATTCATCGTCGTAGTCGATAATTACGTCGTAATCGCTTCTTGAGTAAATATAGGTCTTATTCCACCTTGTTTTCGAATGAACATACTTAATTCCCAGGCCTCCTTTAAATTTCCCATCTTTGGTGCCATAAGCCAAATAACCGTATAGAGTCCATTTTTCAAATAGATCGGGTAGGGTCCAGAACCCCGAGCGCATGCGCAGCCCTTCTACCTTATCAAGACTAAGAAACGAGGAATAAGGACCAAAACGGAATTTATCTTTTACATCCCAAAAACCAGTACCTGCAAACGCCGCGATTTTCGTTTCTATATCGAAGCGTTTAAATTGTTTCATGGTGTCCATCATTTTGTAAATAGACGCTTCATGTATAGTTAGACTGTCAATTCTATGTGCGGCCCAAAAATTGTTACTATTGCCATATTGTTTTTTCAAATCCTGATTTCTAATTTCGACAATTGTTTCATGTTTTTCAGTGCGATTTACGCTAATACTATCAAAAAATTTGGTGTTAACATAGTTCATTACAAGATCATCGGAATGGGTAGGCGCGGGGATTCCTATTAAATTCCATCCAGCCTCAAATTTTACATCACTAGTGTATTTTTCGGGCATGTATATCATTCCGTTCTTACCATCGGGATACAAGCCAAAATCTTCCGTGAACCTGATATTCTTGATAAAGTTCAGATTGGCATTTTGTGTTATTGACATTTGATATTTGCTGACAGAATACGTACTATCGTTTATCCACATTGTACCTTTAAATGCATTTTCATAATTATTCCTTGGCTCAAATTCGATTTGATACTGAATATGCCCGTTGACCTTAATACTATCGTTGAAATAATATTTATAATAAGCAAATCCTTGCTGGGCCAGAGGACCGGCGAAAGTTTTATTAAAAATCTGGATCCAGTTATCGTAAATGTTTATATTGAATTGAAATTTTTCCAGTTTTCTTATTAACACGTCCGTTTGCAGGCCGAGCGACTTTTTAGCTACTATTTGTTCCTGATCAACGTTTGGATTTTTTGAATGATAGTTCTTAGCATAGGTTTCTACAAAATAGACCGGTAGTTGATTCTCATTGTTTCCTGTATCTAGCTTATTAAAGACAGATTGCATCTTGAAGGCAATACCTTCTTTGTGCGATGGCTTGAAGTTATTTAGATCAAGCTCCGCTTTATTATAAGAATTAAATGAATAATTATCGAACCTTGAAGGGTCATTTACTGCTTTGTGTTCAATTACCTTCCTTATCAGAGATTCGGCTCTATCGCCATGAGAAACAATAATTGTTACTTCTTTTAGCTCTTCAGAATCGTATTTCAATCGGAATAGCAACGAATCAGTTCCTGCAATTTTCTTTGACATTTTACGATAGCCGATATATGATACTCCGACGCTATCAGCCCTTTTATCATATTCTAATTGAAATGTACCATCCGCTTGAGTATATGTGGATTGGGTAGTTCCTATAAAATGGACGTTAGCAAACTCTATCGGTAAGCTTGTTATACTGTCAACTACTCGTCCTTTGATGACACCTTCCTGGCAGTAAGAAGATTGGGGGAATGCCAATATGCCCACCGCAGCCAGTATCGATAACTTGTATTCTACTCCCCGCATCGGCTATATAATATAAAATAAGCGTTAGATAATTGTGAACCCACTTGAACTGTGATCTAATTAATTTCTCACCCGGTTGAAAGTGAGGGATTTACCGAAAAGTTCGATACCCCAGTAACCGCGTACATACACTGTGTTCCGATCTTTTAACTTTGCAGAAGCACTATAAGTATGGCCTGAATTCGGTTCATATACCTTGCCATTCTCCCATTTGTTGTTCCCGGCATATTTTAGATTTGTCAATGTGATCATCCCCAGCCAGTGCCTTTTTCTCAGTGCCTTTAGAGGATTGTTTTCATCCAGATATTCTTCCATTGGCGGCTTGGGAGGCACACACGCGAACCATATTATCTTGCCATAAAACTCGTTTTGAACCTTATATACCTCAATTTCTAAATTTCTTTCTGCAGAAATCCATTTACCAACAACCAGGTCGGCTGCACTACTTTGCGCACCAACCGTGGAGAATGATATACAAAAGCAAAAAAATAGAATAGCTCTTTTAGACCTTGATGAATATTCCTTTTTAAAGGGCATTGCAATCAAATACTTCAGATCTCGGCGGCGTTCATCGTTCTTAAATGTATCAACGCCGTAATTCACGGTTAACTGATCATTGCAGAACGTGCCAAATATCCTATCCCATACACTTAGGACGTCGCCATAATTTCTGTCCGTATACGGTTGCTCAAAGTGATGATGTATATGATGCAAATTCGGGGTTATGAACAGTATACTTACGACTCTGTTTGTTTTCTCAGGGAATTCGAAGTTTGAATGCGAAAGTAAATTTGAGATAATCTGAATAAATTGTCTGAACATTAATGCCCATAATGGTACACCTAGAATCAATATCCACCCCATAAGAAATATTAATCTTACCGCCGTTTCTGCAGGGTGTTCACGTAATGTTGTGGAAACATCAACTTCCTCTTCTATATGGTGCACAGCATGTATCAGCCATAGCACTTTAAATTTATGCATAATAAAATGATAGGTATATTCTCCCAGATCCAAAAGAATAAATCCTACAATTAATATTGACAAAGGATGATGCTGGAAGGCGGCGAGATTAAGTAATCCAACTCTATAATGCTCTGTAAACCTCAGTACCGTATTTATACCTGTTCCCATGGCTAATTGCACCGGGGAAACCAGTATTAGAAAAAGTACATTTTTTTTTGCATGTTGCCACTTACGAAAGTCGTTGTGTAATGGTTTCAGAATTTCAATGTTCCAAATGCAGAACGTAACAAAAGTAAATAGAAGAACACGGTGCCAATCAGGCGCCGCATTGAAATAGCCGATAAATTGATGCATCCTAATTCGTTTAGTGGATATTTTTTATCAACAATTTCTCTATTTGGTGGTGTGACGAATTCTATGGAATTAATATAATAGCCACAATTTCCGACACGATTCTGAAATCTTTCTGAATATCCTGATGGTCAATAAACATCGGCGGATCTTTTTTTAGGATCCATGATGCGGGAGACCTACTGCAGTATAACAAATTTAAGGGACGGGATTTTCTGACTCCCTGTGTCTGCTAATCCAAACCTGATCAGTCGTAGTGTAACGGATGGTCGATTTCCATACTGGTATAACTTTAAAGAGATACCATGTGGTAACTATTTTTAAAGAGGTGCCTTTGACTTGCAACTGTTTACATGTTCTGCTAAGCATATTTGGATTGCTATAACATTAAATTTAGTCACCCGACTTGGCGATCTTTGACTACATCATCAATCCATTTTCTATACTCCTCCAGTAATGCGCCGATATGTACTTCAATCTCACCAGGCACTAAAGTGTTATCGCGGTTAATTGAGAAATTACCATTTTTATCTTTTATCAGATCGAATTCTATGTTGGCGCTCGTAGATACTGATATAAAATACCGAAGGTTTCTTTGAAATGATTTTAGGCCGAAGACCACGATGATGTCTTTTAAAATATGCCTTGACGATTGAGCTAATTCAATGTATATTAACGGTTGTAAAACCTCAGATCTCCTCTCATCCAAACTAGCTAATAATTGTTTATACTCATCCGGACTGTAGTACTCTTTTTCATCGAGCAAGAGGTGGTAAATAATTTCCAGCACTTCACTCATGTCAGCGTGCCTAATATACCCTTGAAGCTCTTTAAACGTATATGTACTCCCCATCCTAATTATACCAATAAACCGCTTTATTGTTTGTTTTAGGGCAAAACTGGTACATGATTCTGAATATTTACTGAATTGTTCTGCAGATCAGTATAGGGTCGGTCCTTTCTTATAGAGCATACGTAGCATGGTCGGCAGTATTACCAGCAGGAGAACTAAAGCCACAACAAATCCACCAATGACTGCTATTGCTAAAGGTTGGTGTATTTGAGCGCCTGTACCGATCCCCAATGCGAGTGGCATTAAAGCAATAATTGCACCGAAAGCAGTCATGAGTTTGGGGCGTAGACGCGTTGAAATGGAATAAACGATAGCTTCGTCAATACTTTTGTCAAGTAAGGCCTCCTTGAATTGAAGAAAGGTAAAAATTGCGTTCTCACCAATTATACCGACTATCATGATAAGACCGGTATAACTCCCCACATTCAAGGGTGTATTCGTAATAAATAAAGCCAGATAACTGCCTGAAATCCCCAGTACCGAAAGTATAATTATCAAAAATGCGACCTTAAATTCCTTATATAAAAACAAAATCACACCGAAAACGAGTAAGCTGGAAGTGATCAATATGATAAGGAGTTCTTTAAATGATTGTTGCTGCTCTGCATAGGAGCCTCCATACTCAATATGATATCCTTGAGGCAAGACTATTTTCTTCCCAAGCTGAGTTCTCACATCCTTAATAACTCCTCCGAGATCTCGTCCTTCCAAACGTGCGGTTATCACACCCATAGCTTGAAGGTTCTCCCGGTGGATCTCAGCGTCTCCCGCATTGATCGCAACTGTTGCTAGTTCAGTTATTGGCTTTAGCTTCCCATCAGGCATAAAAAGCTGCAAATGCCTTAAATCGTCAACCCCAATTTTATGACTTCCAGGATAAATAAGACGCATAGTCGACAATTGCTCTCTCTCGATTATGCTACCGACAATATTACCTTGCAGATAATTCTGAACCTGGTATTGCAAATCAGAAGGTGTGATGCCAAACTCCGCGATCTTTGCGTAGTCGGGCACTATACTTACTGATGGTCCGGCAATAACTACCCCGTCAAACACATCCGCAGCCCCCTTCACATTGCTTACTATATCAGCGATCTGTCTTGATAATTCATGGAGCTTATCAGGGTTATCTCCAAAAATCTTTATTTCAATAGGCTGAACGGAGGTCATAAGGTCACCAAGCATATCTCCGATTACCTGGCCAAAATCTACTCGCAGCGCAGGCTGCGTAGCTTCTATTTTTTTCCTTATATCAGTTATCACCTCTTCCGTTGAACGGCTCCTTGCCTTTTTCAACTGTATAAGGTAATCACCTGTATTGGGCTCGGTAATGAAAAAGCCCATTTGTGTACCTGTCCTTCTTGAATAAGCTTGCACCTCCGGTACCGTAGTAATAACCCGCTCTACTTCATGCAACATACGGTCCGTTTCTTCCAGTGAGGTCCCAGGAGGAGAATTGTAATCAAGTACGATACTTCCTTCATCCATCTCGGGTAAAAAGCCTGTTTGCAATTGCGGGAAAATAAGTATAATAGACAGGATCAGCACGGCGATGAAGATGATACTCAAATAAGGACGAAGGATGAAATAAGAGACCCACTTTTGTTTTTTCACAGAATGTGCTTTTTGTTCTTTGTGGATATGCTCTCTAGATTTTGGAGTAAATAACAGGTAAATAACCGGCAGACCGACCCAGGTAACGAAAAAGGAGCACACCAATGTGATGATCATTGTGTTGGTCATTACTTTGAAATAGGCTCCGGCTACACCCGTCATCATTAGAAATGGAATAAAAATTACTATTGTGCTTAGTGACGACCCCAACATCGCGGGGAACAGATATTTTATAGCTTTTTGCACCAGCAAATGAGTTGGCTCGCTTGGGAACTCCTCATGCGTCCGTTGTATCTGCTCTACAACAACTATTGCGTCATCTATAATTAGGCCTATCGCGGCTGCAATGGCTCCGAGCGTCATGATATTTAACGTATACCCACAGGCATACAGTATCATAAGGGTAAAACCCAGAGTAAGGGGTATTGTAATAAGAATAGTTGCGCTTGCTTTCAATGACCGGAGAAAAATGATGGCCACAATAACCGCCAAAACTAAGCCTATCCATAAACTATCCGATACGCTTTTTACAGCATCATTTACGAAATCAGACTGTATATAGTAAGGCTTAATAGTAATATCCTTGGGAAGAATCTTTTGCAGAGCACTAACACGCGCTTTCATTTGTTCCGATAGTGTTATCAGATTTGCGTTAGGTTGCTTAATAATGGATATCAGGATGCCGTCATGCCCATTTGCATTGATCTTTATGTATTCTACCGCTTCATGTATCTGCACAGTTCCAATATCTCCAAGCTTTATGATTCTTTTTCCATCATTTTTTAGAACAATATTTTCCAAATCATTTACAGTATGGACAGTGGCGTCAGTAACCGTAAGGTAGAGATAATGGTAATCGGAGAGATATCCATTTGATTTGACAAAGTTGGTTTGTGAAAGAGCGATGTTAACGGAATCAGGAGTAATAGAAAGTGCACTCATTTTATGGGGATCAAGTGTGATCCAATACTCCTTTTGCTTGCCTCCTGCAATCCTTACTTCGGAAATACCTTCGACTTGTGACAAATACGGTTTGATGGTATAAGTGGCAAGCTGACGAAGTTCTATCGGTGACCGGGAGCGGCTTTCAAGTGTATAGCCCATTACCGGAAGAATAGACGGGTTCATTTTTTCGACGGTAATTTGTACATCCACCGGAAGATCATTCTTAATTTGATTTATCTTGGATTCTATGCGTTGCTGACTCAAGTCCATATCGGCTTTCCAATCCATATAGGCTGAGATTTCGCAACTTCCGCGGCTTGTCGTACTGCGTATGTCATGAAGGTCAGGTATCTGTTTTATCGCGTTTTCAAGAGGTTTGGTAACGGTTACCATCATCTTATTGACAGGCTGCAGCCCGGCTTCGGCGATGATCTTTATTTTCGGGAAGGTGATCTCCGGGAAAAGAGAGGTTTGCAATTTCCCATAAGCGAGCAATCCGCCCATTATAATTATAGCGAGGACTACGGTAAGCGGATTTTTATGTGAACTAAAGAATCGCTGCATGGGCTATTGTTGAACAATTTTTACTTTTGCAGTATCCGGCAAGCCGAAATTTCCGGTAATAAGAAATTTATCGTCCTTTGAAAATGCCGGAGACACAATTTCTACCCTTTCAGGAGTTTCCATCCCTTTCCTGATAACCACTTTCACCGCCGTCGTGGAATCCGCCATCTTCATCACCCAGAACTCACTTTGCACGTCATTTGTCAAAACAGCGGCCTTTGGCAAGGAAGGCACATTCGCATGTTCCATTTTGACAATGCGAACCTTCGCTATTAAGTTCTCCGGAATAGTTTCGCTATTGGGGACTTTAACTACGAGGCGTTGCGTCTGGGCAGCAGGATCTACGGCAGGCATAGTGGACGCCACCGTACCCTCCACCCTCGTGCCATCAGGCAAAATCAGTGTTACAGATTTTTTGTCCATTACATACCTTCTTAACTCATATGGTAAGTCCAGAACAAAAGCAAAACTGTTCATGTCATTTATTACAGCCAGTTGCTCACCATCCTGTACGTAATCTCCAACCTGGTGATTCAACTGATTAACATACCCGTGACTACTGGCCTTTATATAGTTAATCCCTGAAAACTTAAATGTAGGGTCTAATTTATTAACATCACTCCCTATCGCCTGCGCTTCTTTAGTTTTCAGTGCGAACAATTGCTGTCCTTCATGTACATACTTTCCAATTTCGGTACTTACGTTTTGCACGTAGCCGTTGATGTTCGCCTTAACATAGCTCTTTTGCAGAAATGTAGCAGTAGCATTCAGATCAACATATTCTGCAAGAGTGTCTGTGCTTATTGAAGTAACAGTTACCGGCGTTTGAACATCGGCAATGACAGCTTCGTCACTACCTTTACCACTTCCGCAAGAGAGCAGCAACAATGAAAAAAAGCATAAAATATGTACTTGTTTCATGAGCATTTATCTATTCCAATAGTTGATTTGATTAATTATTTGTAGTCGGCTCACGCTATTCTGAGTAATCATATATTGTGCGGTCAGATAATTATTTATAGCGAGAACGAAATCAGATATTTTTACATCTCCGGTTTGCAATAACTTTCCATTGACGTCAATTAGCCCTTTTGTGTACTTCACCTGCTCTTTTATATCATCAATCAGCCCTTCTGTCGCATTTAATGCCTGCAAGTACTGCGCGATTTGTTGCTTGTACTGCATTTCAAAAAAATCTTTATAGTTAGTTCTTGTATTTTCCAGCAACTTAACTTTTTGGATATTTAGCTTTCTCCTGTTACCGTCGAAAATTGGCACACTTATATTGAACCCAAGGCTAAATCCGTAGTTTTTGTAAATAGTCGATAGTTGTGAAGATACAAGACCGGCATCGCCAAAAACGCTTAATTTAGGCCGGTAATCAAGATTAATCAACGCGATGTCATTCCTCAAACGGAGGCTATCAATGGTGTACCTATTGAAGTAAATTGAAGCATCTGCGCTAAGAAGCGGACGCATATTTACGTCAGGTTCAGCGAGAACCGTGGTATTTGCGGACGTGTCAAAAATCCCACACAAGTAGTTCAAATTTGCAAAATCGGTCTGATATTGTATTTGCAATTGTTTCAGTTGCAATGCCTGCTGTTTATATGTGACAAGGAATGTCAGATAGTCGCTCTGCCGATAAATATTGTTTTGCGATAACTTCTTAAGGATAACGTCTTCTTCGCTCAAGACCTTATTGATCTGGGAATTATTCGATAGTTGCTGCTGATCACCGTAGGTAGTGATGTATTGCGCAATTATTGTTCTTTTTAAATCCTGTTCTGAGATTTTCGCAGTATTGATCGTCGAATCACTTTGCAAGCCCACCGCACGGAATTGTGTATTCAATCTGTTTTTACTGACAATCATCTTATTTGCAGAAACAAGTGCGCTATATGAGCCAATATTTGTTATCGCTGCGTCGTAACCAATTCCATTTATAACCGGAGCATATACATTATTAGTGGCTGCATTTACCTGGGGAGCATAAGCGCTGATGATTAACTGACTATCAATTCTATTAGATGAGATTTGATTTCTGTATTCCTTTAGCAATGGACTATTCTGTAAACCTGTTTTTACATAGAATTCCAGGTCTTTAGTTTGTGAAAAACCAGTTTGGGTAAAAATTAAAAGCAAAAGAATATTAACAATAAACTGCCGCATTGTATAAATATATAATTGTTGCTTATGCTTAACAAAGTAACACGCTAAAACTGAAGAAATCAGGTAGATTGCTGAAAAGCAATAGAAAAAATATGCCTATCGCTGACGAAATCGTACTTCAGTGTATAACCTGCCATTTCGCAGATCTGTTTAACAATTGTCAGGCCGAGCCCTGTTCCCTCTTCTCCCACATCGGGGTCCCTATAAAAACGCTGAAAAAGTTTTTCCTGACTAATTTTCAGAAGATTTGAAGTATTAGCTATTTCAAGCTTACCGGGCTCCAAAATGATTTCGATATTTCCCCCAGTACGATTGTACCTTACTGCATTATTCAACAAATTGCTCACTACGATCTCTGCAAGTTGTTGATGAAAAAGAACACTTACTGGCTCCAGATGAGTTTTCACCGTAATTGATCTCGAATCTATCAAGTCCCGGAATTCTGCAATTTTATCCTCTATAAGCCCATTCAGTTTTACCTGTTCATTTAAGATGAATTGCCTGTGCTCCACCTTCGTAAGCAAAAGCAATGACTGGTGTAACTTCGATAGGCGGCTTACTGCCTTTTCGATATCAACGATCTGCTGTGTATGGTTAATCAAAACGATTTCATCCTGGATGATCATATCCATTCTGTTGCGTATTATAGCAAGAGGTGTTTGTATCTCATGTGCGGCGTGACCTGTAAATTCTTTAAGTGACTGATAATCGCTTTGGACCCGCCTTGTCATTTCACTGATACTTTGATTCAAAAGGGTGAACTCCTCAATGCCTGTTTTGGCTAAAGAGATTTCTCTTTTTTCAGAAATGTTATATGTTTGAACTTTTTGTATCGTATCGTAAAAAGGCTGCCATAATTTGTTTAGCACTCGTCTGTTGATAAAATATCCAACTAGCAATATCAGCGCTATCATACAAACAGTAACACCAATAATAATCTGGAGCAATGCCTCAGTTTCCTCGAGCGACTTACTTACGGTTATAGTAAAATATTTGTCGTGGACGTTGACGCTAAATTTTAATTGCCTGAATGTTTCTCCGTGTCCGCTTTTTTCAACATAATAGTTATAATACTGCGGTTTATATAACTTGTTCGAATTTCGATAGACAATGAGTTGGTCTTCGGTATTTACTATTTCAGGTAATGAGTGGTGCATATCAAGGTAGGCAAAAATCTCCTCCTTTTCCGTGTCCAATGCCTCATCAACCTGATGTACCAATATATAGCGCAACAGAAAATAGAAAGTGCAGCTGCCAATAATGAAGATGCAGATCGTGGCGGCTATATTAAGTCGATTATATTTCGAGAACAGTTTCATTTAAGGGAGAACTTGTAACCCATACCGTAAATACTATGAATATAATCGCCGGAACCAGCTTGTAACAATTTCTTCCTTAGATTCTTGATGTGCGCGTACATAAAGTCATAATTATCCACCATGTCCATATCATCTCCCCACAGATATTCTGCAATAGCACTTTTTGACAAAACCCGGTTTTTATTGATGATAAGATACAGCAGAAATTCGTATTCTGTCTTTGTAAGGGCAACCGGCACATCATTTACCATGACATTCTTGGACTGCATATCAATTGTAATCTCCTCAAAATGCACAATATTATTACCTAAAGCATTTTTCCTGCGAACTATTGCAGCAATGCGAACATTTAACTCTGCAAGGTGAAAAGGCTTGGTGAGATAGTCATCCGCACCAAGCCTTAATCCAGTAATTTTGTCATCTAATTCATTTCTAGCCGAAATAATAATGACACCATCCAACTTGTTGAGCTTTCTTAATTCCTGAAGCAGAGTTAAACCATTCCCCCCAGGCAACATTATATCCAGTACGATACAATCGTATTGGTGTTCTTCTATTTTATCGAGTGCTTCCCTATAGTTGTTAACTGCTTCGCACAAATACTTTTGTGA
The DNA here is from genome assembly GCA_018267915.1 of Bacteroidota bacterium. Taxonomy (GTDB): domain Bacteria; phylum Bacteroidota; class Bacteroidia; order Chitinophagales; family Chitinophagaceae; genus MKUN01. The sequence continues at coordinate 217,254 of JAFDXN010000033.1, forward strand.
GCTCAGGTATTCTACCATGCTCTTATTTAAAGAAGGTTCATCTTCAACAATAAGTATCTTCATTGCATTGCTATTTGCCTACTACCAGTACCTGGAAAGTGCCAGGCACTACACCGGGTCTGCCATCAGGGCCTGTACCTGAGAAATCAGCAGTTGAAAGATATACTAAATGTGTCTTTTCATCAATGGCTAATGTTTTTGCTCCTTTTTTTGTTACAACGTTTTCTAGTACCTCGTAGGTGTCGGCTGTTTTCTCCTTAATAATAGTTAGCGTCCCATCGCCATTTGAACTATATGCTTGTTTCAGGGACATGTCGAAACCTACACCATCACATTTATCCCCAATAGGTAATTCTGTTATTACTTTCCCAGATTCCGCATTCATCACTATCATCAGTTTGTTGCCGCAACCGATAAAAAGCCTCTTTGTTTTTCTGTCGATTGCTAGGCCAGAAGGTTCATCACCTTTGCCGACTGCGTGGCGGCTTTGGATTGAAAAGCTTTTGGTATCAAGAGTTACTAATTCGTTTTTATCTTCGAGATTAATATAAAGATGTCCAGCTTCATCCGACACTGCGGTTTCCGGCTTTCCCCCGAGCGGTACGGTTTTTATTACCTGATCAGTTGCGGGATCAACAACAGAAAGGTCTTTACTTTTGCCATTACAAACAAATACCTTTTTAGAGAATGGATCAAACATGATCGCGTCCGGATTTTCTCCAACGTTAATTTGTCCCCTTATTGTATTTGTTTTTAGGTCAAACACAGTTAATGTATTTATTTTACCATTGCTGGTGAAGCCTTTGGTAAATGCCGGTACAAATGCGATGCCGTGCACCCCTGTAGTGTTACTTATTGTGCCAACCGATTCCCCCGTTGTTTTATCTATCACGTTTACTTCTGTAGCATGAGAGGTGTAAATATTGTTTGTGGTTGGGCATACGGCAATATAATCCCATTTACCATCTCCTTTTACATGAAAGGTATTAACGATGTGGTAGTTTGTCTTTTGAGCAAAACAATTAGGATTAAACGCAATGGCGGCCATTGCTACAAACAACAATCGGTATCTCAATTTCATCTTTTTGATTTTTATTTATTCAAAATAGATTAGTCTTTTACTGCTTTAATAAAATTTCCTCCCTTATCAAATATCAGGTCCTGCCCCTTTACTTCAGCTTCATAATTAGTAGAACCATCCGCCTTTTCTATCATCGCAGCTTCCTTTACTTTCTCAGCTTTATAATTTGCGGCGAGATATTTAGTGACAGTTGCTGGCAAGGCTGAAATATTAATATCAGTTTCAGTTTCCAGCCATTTTCCGTCCGCACTGAACAAAGCGGACATTTTTTTGCCATTCTGCGTAAAATTAGCTTCATAATCCTTCTTTTCAATTTCCCATTTCGATGTTTTAACACCGGGAAACGCTTTGTCAAACGACTTTTTAACAGTAGCGGGAACCTTGGAAACATCAATCTTTTGTGCAAACGCACATGCGGTTATCAGCATCAAGCCGACCAAAATAAGCTTTTTCATTTTTAATTGTTTAGATGAATAATAGCTGCAATTTCCAAGATGATTCTGAAGTATTTCTGAATGTTCGCATTTTTGAAGGGTTATAACAAAATTTTAATTCCTACTGAATAGTAAGCTCCTTTTTTATATCTTATCACTTCTTTGTCCTGCTTCTTTGAGAATTTTCCATCTTGATTCGTGTCCTCTAATAGCAATACAGGTTGATTTAATAAGTCCTGAACACCAAGATTAATAGAAATATGCGAATTAATGTTCTTTTTTAATGTCACATCTAACCCATGCCTAGGCATTTCTCCAATACTGGGTCCGCTTGCAGTATGAGGCCCATCAGTTCCACCAGCAAGCACTATCCTGGAACCTATAATATTGTAGACTATTGAGCACTCTAACAAAGTGGCCCTTTCTTTGTTTGCATAGTATAAGCCAGCATTAACTAAATAGGGAGCTTGTCCTTGCATTTGCCTTGGCTTGATTAGCGTATCACTAACATTATGCACACGGCTATTAACTATTGAGGAGTTAGCAATTAAACTGATATTCTGAAAGAAATTTACATTAAATAACCTGTTAAGAACACTAAGGTTTTTTCTGAATTCCAATTCAAGGCCATAGCAATATGCTTTGTCAAAGTTCCGATAAACAATTTCCTGACTTACCCCGGTTCTATGCTCATGTGCCTCCGCTACTTGCTCTATTGAATTGGAAAAAAATTTGTAAAACCCTCCTATAGTAAGCATTTCATCCGTACCCGGATATAACTCATATCTCAGGTCATAATTCTGTATAGTTGCTGTTTTTAATTCAAACCCTTTGGGGTGATCAACAGAAGGAAATAAAGATCCGTGGCTCAATGCCATAAGTTCAAAGTCATAATATAAGAATGGTGCCCATTCTCTAAATTCTGGTCTGTTGAGTGTTTTCCCGTATGCAAATCGGAGCAATGACTTTTTTGTTAGATCGTATTTAAGATTAATCGAAGGAAGATAAAAACGTGTATGGTTACTAATATTCACGGTATCTGCACCAACAACAGTATGAATAAATTGTGTATTGTCTTCGGCTCTGAGTCCTAAGACTAGATTTATTTTTTTAAATAATGAGAATTGTCCTGAAATGTAAGGGGCGATAAGCTGGTTTTTGCCTGTATAAGAATCTTGTGGATTTGTTTGCTCGCCTATTCGAAATCCGGCTTGTCTCCTTTGTCCATAAAGGGTATCTGTTACATTAATATATTGGTCAGAGAAAATTTCATTTATAGGTAAACCAGTAAAGGTCCTTCGTAAAGCAGATACAGGAAGAAGATATCCAAATAGACGAGATGTGAATACTCTATCTTTGTATTCCAGCAAGCTGCCAATATTTATATCAAAATGATACCCCGATATATTAAATGTGTGTTTGTAGTTTTGATTAAATGAGTAAATATGCTCATTTAATTTTGAAAAAAATCTCGTTGCCCCGTCAGTAACATCTAATTGACCCGATCCGGGTGGAATATTAGATCGGTAAAAAGTATCAGGTGGATATTGATAATTGATTCTTCGCAAATCAGGGTCATTGCGTTTATTCAATGAATAGCCCAACGAACAATTATATGCATTCTTGTGTAACTTATCAGAGAAATCATATCCTAACTGCGAGGAAAATAAAGTTCTTGATTGATAGCCAAAGCTGTAATGCTTGATGCTTGCGCCTTCATCATCACCAGTACTCAGTATTGTCTGATTCCTCCCAAGTTGAGTAAATAAATTCTTGAACTCAATTTTATTTCTTGGATTTATGAGCAAGGAAAAATTTTGTATTCCAGCTACTTTTACGAGATTACTGCTGACGACATCCTTGAATACAGAGGTGGGTTCCGTGGGAACTATAGTTGCAGAAGGTGTGCTATAATCTTTCCTTGTAACATTTAACAGCGTGTCTGAATATGAATATGCTATTGCTGTTACACTCCCAAATAGCAGTTTGCGTATTTTGAAACTTTGTGAATAACAGATGCCGAACCTAAAATCCGGTACCGCAGTTGCATTGTGTGATACCCAGGTATTTTTAAACGCCCTTGTTATATCTGGTGAAGTTGTCTCAATTATATTAGGCACTCCTTTTGGTATGCTTCTGAATCCGTTGTCATATCCAAGTAGATCGGTTTTGCTGCCTTGGGTAAACTGTAAGGTATTGAAAGTGGTGCCAGGGCGATAAAATCCATTTAGGTCAAATGTGAATTGAGGCGCTAATGCTGGTGTCTTCGTAAATATTTTGACCATTCCCCCCGCAAAATCACCGGGCAATTCGGCAGTAGGAGTTTTATAGATAATGATCTGATCGATCATTGAGGTTGGGAGGATATCAAACGAGAAACTTTTTTTATCAGGTTCTGTACTCGGTGCTGTTATATTGTTTAGCCATACCGAATTATATCGCTCATTTAATCCCCTTACTACGATTAGCCTGCCATTATTGAGGGTTACACCTGGTATTCTCTTTACAGCGTCTGTTGCATCCCGGTCCTGCCCCTTATTGATCTGCTCCGCTGAAATTCCGCTTATAACGCCATCGCTATTTTTTATTTGGTGTATCAATTCTGTATTTGAACTGTTTTGTTTTAACCCAGTAATTTCTATCTCTTCAAGTTCATGGCCCGGCAATACCATTGAGATGTTCAATTTCAAATTTTTCCCTGCTTTGACATTTATTTGTTTTATTGTGTCTGGTCGGTACAAATCGCTATTAAATATTATTGTGTATTTACCCGGGCTTAAATCTTTTATTTCATATTGCCCATCTGTAGAAGTGATTGTTGTATAGTTTGTTTCAAGTACCAAAATGGTGGCGGTAATGGCATTAGCTCCCATGTCATCGGTGATTTTGCCGGAAATACTTCCTGTTTGTGCTGATAAAAACCCTGGGAAAATCCCAAGAAACAGTATCATTATATACACATACTTCACGACAAAATATTTATGATAGCGCGTTTGAAAAATTAGTGCTGAATAATTAATCTTCCTGAATTGAGCATTACATTATTGGAATAAACGGTATAAAAGTAAATACCAGTCGCGTAAGCTCTTGTATCTATTGTATTGTCTGTTTTAGACAGGTGGTATTGACCTTGATAATGGCCATTTAGATCTGTAACATGAATACTGTAATTCTCTCCTGATAATTGATTGAAATCAAATGTTATACTGCCAGATGCGGGATTGGGTACAATAACAACCTGTCCACTGTTTTGTTCCAAAGCACTTACCTTAGCAGGAAACTGCCGCCAACAGTCTGTAATCGAATTGGCTGTACTTGCATTTCCGGCATATGGCAAGCTATACATGTCTTCGATAGTCCTGAGTACATTATAGTGATTGATATGCTCTGAGTATTGACCTCCTTGTACCATAGGCCCATAAAAGATAGTTGCTATCTGGTTACCATGTACATCGTCATCTTCATCGAAAGTAACAATAAGTAAACTATTGTTGTTAAGCGCCCACTGTATGTAGCTGTCTAAGGTGCTATGCAGCCATGTATCTCCTGCTGTAATTGGTGTATTGCCCGTGCCATTATGCATATCATTTACCTGATTAGGTATTACGTAGGCTACTGTTGGCAAAGAACTATAATTGGCTACCGCTGGAAACATTGTCAATGGCTGATTAGTCGTACTTGAGATCTGGTTGGTACCCGTTCCAACCCAATTAGCACCGGGATTATGTTTTCGTGCATAGTTGCCGGATGATGCACCGTTAAATCCTATGCTGGGCATATCCTCAGAATACGTAATAAAGCTTTTAGATGCATCCACTAACTGCCTCGCCAGGTTTGCAGTTGTGAATGGATACCCGGTAGGTACATTGTCATTTGTTACGCCCTGGTTACTACCTGAAAAAAGATCAAGATAGTTTGGCTGGCTGGGATGAGCGAGGGCATATGACTGTGTGAATAACGCAGCATTAGCATCATTAGCCAAGGCATTAAGATATGGTGCCGCTGTAGAGCCAATAATTGAAGAATAAGCATGATTCTCATAGATGAGAACAATTATGTGGTCGGGCATAGGTAGTGCCGTAGTACCTTTCTTAACAATTTGTGCATGCCCCTTAATAAAAAAGAAACCTGTCAGCAAAATATTGAAGATCAAAAAGAGTAAATAACTACTAAAACGCGAATACTTATTCATAAAATGAGATAGTTAATTGAGATTGTTAGTATACTAAAACAAAACTCTTAGCGAATTCTGTATGAAACCTGAAATTAGTTGTGTTACTCTGTTACCAAATCATTAATCATTTAGGGCAATCGTATAGTTATATAAGATTGCTCCTTTCCAGCTTACAACTTGTACCATTAATTTGTCTTCGGTTAGTGAAAACAGCATAAAGCCATGTTCGGAAATTGCAAATTTGGATTCTGGCAACTTATCATTTACTGGTCGTGCTTCTGAGCCTGCGCCTGAAACGAAATAATTGGTATGACCCTGTGGCCGGATATATTCAAGGTCGTGTTCATGGCCTGCTACATACCCATCAAGCCTATACTTATCGAAGATGGGCTTTAGAGATGCCCGTACTTCTGTTATTTCCGGATCTTTAATACGTTTCCCTGAAGTAAACAGAGGATGATGGCCAAAGGCAAACCGACGTTTGATACTTGGGTCTGTATCACCAAGCGTTTTTATTAACCATTCTTTTTGTGCAGTAGTATCCTGCGATGTAACATATTTTGCATAATCAGGTCTTTATAATATTCCCCCACAAAGGGGTTTGTATCAAGGAAAACCAGTAATATTTTCTTCGTCGTATCCTTTTTGCTGATTGGGATCTTGATAGAGTAATAATGTTGAGGCATGTGCCACCTTACACTTTTCTTTGTGTATTCTACTTCTGCTTCCGCGTTGGTTTTTACATCATGGTTGCCCAAAACCACATACCAATCCTTTTGTAACGAAAATTGGTGATAAATATCTTCGTAGCTTTTGTCCCACAAAGGATCATTTATACTCAATACACCCTTTGGGTAAAAATTATCACCCGTTGAAATGATAAAGTCCGCGTTTGTTTTCTTAGATGTTATCGCCAGTTGTTCCGAGACCTCCTTTTGAAAATCTTCCCCGCATCTTCCCAATCACCTATTACCAAGAAATTCAGGCCATTTTTCAAGGTTGCCGGAGTTTGCACAGAATCAGTTACTTGCGCCGCAACAAATGCACAGCATATAGTATTTATCAATATGCCTAATGCCACATACTTTATGTTCATAGATGTATTTTAGAAGCAGGGCTTGAATATTATCAAGCCCTGCTTATTATGATATTTGAATTTACTAATGAAGATTACCACTGCCATTTGAAGGGTAGGCTCCCAAATCAGCACTAGGTCCGGCATCACCTCCTGACAGAGGAATATATCCAAGGTTAGGGAGCGTAGTAACGCCTGCACCGATAGCTGGGGAACCTGACTGAAGATGTGGATTGTTGTTGTCAGATGTATTCATTATGTTCCCATCGAGGCCAGTAAGCATTGGGTTTACGTTTATCTTGTCCGTGGGTTGCTGTTTCCCCCAATTACCAGCCGGGTAATAATTAGCTTTTACAGAATCGTCAACTGCATAAAATAAATTGTTACCGTAATGGACGTTGTTTGTATCGGCTAATTGTGTTATTTCCAGTCCTCTGTAAACGTTTACAAAGATGTTGTTATAGACATTCGCTGCAGTTGAGAGGTCCACGTTCACACCCCTCCCGGGTTCGCCTGCACCACGCCTAAAACCACTGTTTACTACAGTATTGTTATAAACATTCATCCTTGTCTGGGGTAATAAAATAGTAGCGTTCGTCTCAAGTTTTATACCACTTCCTGCCTGGCTCCAGATATAATTGTATGCAATGTCGCCTGTCGCGCCGTCCTTCATATTAATAGCTTCGCCATCAGTTGTACCATTATGCTGAAATGTGCTGCGCAATATGCTGACTTGAGCACCCTGGCACCTTAGCCCATCATCTTGTCCTTCAAACAACCAACTATCATGGAAGACAAATGGAATGTTCCTGGCTATATAAAGAGATTTTCTTGCGCTTCCGGATGAATCGGGGCCACCAGTATAGTTGATATGCGTCCACTTAAAACTTACATAATTTGCTGTGTCACATTGAAATCCTCCCCAGTGGGTACTATTGTCGAATGAAGTGAAAGTTATCGGTGAAGATTGAGTTCCCTCAGAAATTAAGGTGCCGGAAATATAAAATGCAGAATTATTTAGCACTTTGACAGTTACGTTATTCTCTATATATAGAGTATCAGTATTTTTCACCTGGATATCACACTTAATATAGTACGTTTTACCAGACAGCATGGTACCCCTAATATACCCGCAAAGCGTATCCTGATTAATAGGATTTGATTCCGGAGTTACAGCGGTACTAATTGTATTCTTTGTCTTTTTACAAGAATAAGCCACCACCATTGATGCGGCGACAAGAAATAATAACAGTTTTTTCATCTTTTGTTTTTTTATTTTTATGAATGGTTCAGTTTTTTCAATGAATATGCTGCATTACTAGTTTAACTTGTAGCTAAAGCCAAACAGGAAACTTCGCCCGAAATAATTCTTCTCAACCAACAATCCATTTGTTAGTTTTACCACGTATGGGGCGTTAAGGAGGTTATTTAATTTCACAAACGCGCCAAAATGTTTACCGATATTTTTGTCCGCCGAAAAATCAAGTTGTGAAAGATCTTGTTGATAGTAATCTGTGCCGTAAAAAGGTGCTACATCAGAAATTCGCTTACCGGTAAATTGGTACGCTATCTCTATATTTAACCCTATTTTTTTATTCAGATATAGTAGCGATAGGTTGGCAATATGTTTTGACTGTCCCTGTAGTGGATGGTTTTGGGATTTTAATACTTCCTTGCCTAAAGCAGTATCTGCAAAAAGCTTGTCAGTTGTCAGGGAAGAATTGGTAAATGTATAATTTGCATTTATACCGAAATGGCCAATGAATTTGATTACTGCAAGTTCAAACCCATAATTCGTTGCGGTTCCGTCGGAAGTATATGTAAGCGTTGGGGCGTATATATTCTTTAAATCAAAAGTTGCTTCAATGGGGTGTTGTAATTGTTTATAAAATACACCAGCAAGGATTTCTTCGTTATTTGAGGGATACCATTCGTATCGCAAGTCAGCATTGGCAGCCTGTGTATGTTCGAGGTATGGGTTACCAACCTGGTCATAATTGTCCCCTTTAATATCGTAAGGTACCAGATCAAAATAGCTAGGCCTGCTTAGTGATTTGTATAATGCAAGCCTCAAATTTTGCTTTTTATCGATTGCATACTTCAATTGCAGATTCGGTAAAAAGTCCATATAGCTGACATTTGCGTTTGCTGCATTTTGGCTGGCAGGTGCATGAGTAGTATAAGCATCATCTGTATTCTCAATCCTGAAACCTGCTAATACCTGTAAAGGGCCGAAATTTGTCTTTATCTGGGCATAATATGCTGAAACAGTTTCACTTGCATCATAATTATTTGTTCCATAATCTCCTATGCCATGACTGTAAACAAGCCAGTCCGCATTTTCAATGCCAGTATAAACACTCTTCATTGTTTGGTTGGCATTTCTCAGTTCAAAATCATTTAGATAGTTTGAACGACTTTTTCTTCGGTAAAGCCCACCTGCTTTGAAATCAAATGTGCGGCCTAAAAGGAAGGGCTTATATTCCAGGTCTAATGCGCCGGAGTAATCTTTGTCATTATTATGCTGCCAAACGCGCGTTAGCCCATCAAAATAAGTCGCGGAATGATGATAGGCTGAATCAATAAGAAAATCCCTACTTACCTCTGCTTGGTCAGGTGTTTTATTTGTCGCAATGGAATATAACCCAGTCCAGTTCAAAAATAAATTCCTTGTTATTTGGTGTTTGCCATTTAATATTGCGCTTTCAATGCTCTGATTATTATATTCCGAACGATCTCTCAAAAATACTTGGCCAGTACCATATAGATTGCCTGTTCTGAAAGTCGTTAAAGATGTGTCGGATGTGAATCTTGACTGGATATCCTTAAGGTTTAGGTAGATATTCGTAAATGAAATGTTGTTCTTGCTGTTAAGCTGGTAATCAACTTTTGCATTTAGGCCGCTGCGTATCGTTTGGTCATAATATGTCCTGTTAAAGCCTTCGGTAAGGTATGGGGTACCATCCAGAAGAGGAGCAACTGTAAAAAACTGGTTGTTTGAGGTAGTATATTTATTTTGATAAGTACCGGAAAGTAATATCCCTAATTTGTTATGAATAAACCGCCTGCCAACTATCAAGCCTCCGGAATAATATGGGGTAAAAGTCTTGGGGGCAAAGTCAAGGTTTTTTCTTGGAAAATCACTTGGTTGTGTTACATACCCTTTCGGATTACTTTCATTGGGGTCTTGGGCATGTATAATACTTCTGTCAAAAGCTTGAAAAGGTTGTTTCCATAAAAGCGCGCTATATCCTGAGAAGGCATTAGCATGTAACAGTAATTCATCAGGCGCATCCTTCATTTCAAGGTTCACAGTACCTCCTATAGCATCCCCCTCCATATCTGGAGTTAAGGATTTATATACTTCAATTTTTTGCAATAGCTCGGAAGGGATAATATCCAGAGGTACATATCGGTTATACGGATCGGGACTTGGTATCTTGCAGCCATTAATTAAAGTATTGTTATAACGTTGGTCCATCCCCCTCACTATGGCGTATCTGCCATCACCCTGATTACTACGCTCCAGTGAAACACCTGAGACGCGTTGAAGAATATTTGCGGCGGTTATATCGGGTGAGATCTCAATGGCTTTAGCACCAACGATATTTACTATTTGATCACCATTTTTTTCTTTGTAACGGGAACTTTCATCTGTTTCATTGTTCCTTTTCCTATTGATCTGCACCTCTGTCAATGTCAAATTCTTAGGCCGCAGGAAAATGTTCATTTCAACTTCTCCATCCTCATTCTCTTCTTTCCTTGCTTTACTTGTATTGATAAGTCTTGTAGAGCTGTCAAATCCTGTATAGTTTACAAGAATGGAGTAATCACCGGCTGGTACATGCTCAAATCGGTATTCCCCCTCATTGTCTGTTATTGTCTGCTGGTGAAGCTCTTTAAGATATACACTCGCTCCAGGAAGCGGCTCGTTTAATTCGCTATCTTTTACACGCCCCTTTATTTTAAAGGTTTGGGCATGTAGCGCGGTTACTAAAAGTACGGAGGTTAATGAGAATACAAATGTTTTTAGCACTCAGAATAGTTTTCTGAGGGCGAATTTGAGTACCCAATTCTGAATTGATTCTGAATAAATCCTGTACTTTACAGCTTGGTGAAAATTAGATAACACCAAGGATACATAGGCGTAACAAAATGGTAACTCATTACCAAATTGTGAACAAAAAGAACGATGTTACGCAGCAATTTATAAAATAATGACTATTGTTCCGGATACAATTAACAACCCGCCGATGATCACTTTTAAGTCCATCGGTTCCTTCAAAATGACGAAAGATAATCCTATTGCTATGGCGACACTTAATTTATCAATTGGAGCTACCTTAGATACATCCCCTGTTTGCAAGGCCTTAAAGTAAAATATCCAGGATAGTCCGGTCGCGATACCTGATAGCACCAGAAACAATACATTCCGTTTGCTTAGCTCTTTTAATTCTTTCAATTGACCACTTAAGAGTACGATGCCCCAAGCCATAAATAGGACAACGCAAGTACGGATAGCCGTTGCGAGATTACCGCTAATTCCTTTTACACCTATTTTGGCAAGTATTGCAGTAGCGGCGGCAAATACAGCGCTAAGGACTGCATAAAATTTCCACATATTATGAACGTATAACCGATTTTAATACAACCTAACTAATCTGACGATGCTCCGGGGTCCTGCAAATTGTGCTCTTTATTCTTGAAGTCCAGCCTGCCAAACTTGTAGGTAAAGGTCACTCCGATAGAGCGTAGGGGAATTTTCCGAACACTATACGATTGATAATTGCCTGTATCTACAGTTGTTACTTGTTTTATGTAATTACTGAAGAGATTTGTGGCGGTACCACCAATGCTTGCCTTTTTATTCCAGAACTGTTTCCGGAAGCCAAACGTATACGTTAGAGATTGTGGATTTCTTCCCTGTATATTATTAAATGCTGACCTGTAATTTACAAATGCCTCGGCAATAAAATTGCCCGAGATCTCATAGCCGATATTCATATTCAATCTCCAATTAAAGCTATTTGTTATGGTGTTGGTAGTGTCGAAGGAGTTAATAATATGCCGGTTAAAGATCATACAATTACCCCTGATGTTCAGCTTATCAAACAAAGGAGCCAATCCTGAAATAATGAACCCTGTATTGTATTCCGTACCAATATTCTGACGGCTGACTATCGAAACATTTTTGTACGCCGAATCCCCTATAATATACGTTGGATAAAAGGCCGTATACGGTTTTATATCATTACTATTAATTCGTTCACTCAAAGCTAGCGAAAGATTGCCACCCTTCTTAAATGAACGATTGTAGCCTAATTCAAAGTTGTTGCCTATTTCAGGCTTCAATAATGGATTCCCGGTTGTGATATTATACGGATCACTTAGATTAAGAAAGGGGTTCAATTCGTCGTATTCGGGACGCTCTATACGATGGGTATATGCCAACTTTATAGATTGCTTATCATTTAGATTGTGAGAAAATATTACCGAAGGAACATAAGTGTTATAGGAGGGAATACGAAGGTTTCCATAATCAATATTAACATCTGTATGTTCTATTCGGAACCCGGCTTTAATTTGCAGAAAGTTTAAAAAGAAAAATGATCCCGCCAGATACCCGGCATAAACATTCATATTATAATATAAATCATAAGACTGCAACGGATCATTTAAATATTCATCAGTTAAAGGGTAATAAACATCAACAGAAGCACCGCTATGTATCTTCTGGAAAGTAGTCTTTACTCCAGCTTCAATTGTAGTGTTTTCTCCCTGTTCACGTACATAATCCATATAAATATTGGTTTGTTTGTCAGTTCCTGGATTATAACTGGTTGTACCTGCATATGGTGTTGCTGACAATGAATATGTTTGGTTCTGGCTATTCTGTGATGTCGGCCTGCCATAGCTTGAGGCATATAATATATTTAGCTCTTCCCCTTTGCGTTTAAAGGCGTGCTTATAATTAATACTCCAATCTAACGAGTAAGTAATCGTTTGACTTGCTGAGTTACGTAGGCTGACCACGTCTGAAATGGGGTTGTTTGATGCATTAGTTATAATTGCTTCCTGGTTTGCTATGCCGTCCCTTCGGTTGCCGAAATGGTCATATTGAAAAGACCCCGTCACTGCATCTTTTTTTGAAAAATCCCAATCAAACCCTATTCCTGATTGATACCCATTCCTTGTAACGTTCCCATAGCCGTCTTGAAAAAACTTCGTTGAAGTTTGATCTGCAGCACTATATGAAGTGCGATTTTGGGTATTAGGAGACTTGGCTGCTAGTGCTGTATTGCCGCTGAAAAAGGCATTTATGCCAAAGTTGCCATTACGCATATTTAGATTTACTGAGGCATTTTCTATACGCGTGCCGATAGATAGATTGATGTTCCCATTTATTCCTTTAGCCTTATTATCCTTTAAAATAATATTTATGATGCCGCCGGTACCTTGGGCATCATATTTTGCCCCTGGGGTGGTTATTGCTTCTATACTTTTTATTTGGCTTGCCGGAATGGAAGCCAACGCATCGGCAAGGCTATTGCCGAAAATACTAGATGGCTTGCCATTAATAAGAAAGCGTATATTCGAATTACCTTGCAACTCGACATTACCATCTACATCAACCGATACTTGGGGCACCTTTTTTAACACATCCAAAGCAACGCCCCCCTGAGTCGTAATGTCATTAGCTGAATTGTAAACAATCTTATCTATCCTATTTTCAATTACCGATGCATTGCCAGTTACGACAACGTCATTCAAATTATGCGTTTGAGAATGAAGCATAACGGTTTTTAATGCAATGTGTGATTTTGTCTTACTAAGCACCACACTATCTATATAATATTTTTCATAACCTACAAAATCTATGGAAACATTATAAACGCCGTATGGCAATTGATTTATCGTATATACGCCGGTAGAGTCTGCCCTTGTGCCATCCACTACCTTACCAGTGGTTCTATCGATTGCAGTTATAATAGCATATTCTATACCTGAAGTGGTATTAAAATCGATCACATCACCAGTTATGCTAGTTTGCGCTTCAGAACTAAGGCAAAAAAATATAAGTGATACCAGCCAATACAGTTTCATTGTCGACCGCTGTGTTATTTGAATTTCGCAAAGTAATGCTTGGAAACTGAATTATTTTTGAACATTCTTCAATCTCATTTTGGATCTCCACATGTACTATATATCGAGATTAATCTATAATGTTTTCAATCCGAATTACTTAGTTCGATTTATAAAAGATGTGTTGCCGCAGACGATAAAGGCATGTTATTGAAATACTGTTTTTCAAGTTAACAGTCACATCCTCTGAGAAATCTTTCTTGGCGCGCTTTTTAAGTGGCCGTATCGTAACCAAAAAGTATCTTAAATGGCGACAAGGCTTTTTTTCATGCTGACCGTATTCTTATTTTGCTGTTCAGCAAGTGTTTCTGCCCAGAAGACAGACACACTGGTGAAGAAAGTTGACACGCTGGTAAAGAAATTAGACAGTCTTAAACGTGAAGATACCGAACATGGCAAAAATGTCGACATCAATAAAGATGTCTACAACCAAAAGACAAAAATTACCCCGTCAACCTATCTAGCATTGTTGGGTACCGATTTTACTCAAGAGGTAACCGGGCCTTTTCACGCCACCGGAAAAACCTGGTTAAAGGTGGGCATATTCGCCACAATAGAAGGTGGCCTTTTTTTTGCAGATAAGCCCATCCAGCGAGAGGCTCTGGAGTTGAGAACACAAAATACAACGATCAGAAACGTGAGCGCCTATGTAACAGGCTTCGGTGGCCTATATGAAGCTTATACGCTGGTTGCATTGGGGGCATATGGTTACATATTCAAAAAGGAGAAAGTTCGAACTACCTTTTACCTCGCAACCCAGGCTTATATAGTATCGGGTGCGATGCAAGTTGTACTTAAAAGTCTTACTACGCGCGATCGACCCAATTATTACAACCCTGAGCAACCAACTTTAACTAGCGCGGCGTTCCATGGGCCCTTCGCATCGGCAGGGAGGGATAACACTGGTAAAAAGCTCAACGGATCTTTCCCCTCAGGTCATACCACCGCGGCATTTGCTGCTGCTACTGTATTTTCGGTCGAATACAGGAATCAGCCTATAATTCCCATTATTGCTTATACCGCAGCCACGCTGGTTGGCCTTAGCCGTATAACAGAAAACAAACACTGGGCTACCGATGTGTTTGCTGGAGCTGCATTAGGCTATGTAACCGGCAAACAGGTGGCTTATAATTATCACCGCTATGCTAAATACCGAAATGAGCATCCAATGGCGCCCGCCAAAAGAAAAAGGCATGGCACCACAATGTTAAAAATAGACTATTACTTTGGCCATGTGGCACCCGGACTAGTGTACAATTTTTAGACGTCGTATTTGTGCCGCGCCTCTAGAGGCTCTACAGAGCATGCCCATTAAAAGCCCAAATCCTTTAGTATCCTTACAAGTTAGTTAACTGCATCTCAATTGCACTTCATCCTTTCTAAATTCACTTCTTTAAACTTTTGAAGAACTTGTTGGCCGTAGTTTGTAAAATATTTGTGTGTTATAAGCATTTGGCAATTCTTCTCATTCCATTCATCTTGGCTATGCCCTAATTGTAAATAGCTATATAACTCTGACCTAAGAGCTCCCTCATAGGCAGGATAATCAGGCCTTGTAAAATGGTATAAATCAGCATCACAAATTACCATTTCTTCCAAAGTTCGAGGCTTTTGGGGGTAGCGGGTAGCTTCGATACAACTCAGCACAGAGTCTATAAACTCACTGTTGCAAAATTGCTTTTTGAGGAAATCATTGGCAAGCTTCATACTTTCGTCTTCATGCCCTTTGTATGCATTTGCATAACCGCAATCATGGAACCATGCTGCAACGGTAACTATAGCTAATTGTGTTTGCGAAAGTTTACAATATTTTCCAATTTCCTTAACCGCGTCAATAACTTCATAAGTATGACTTAAGTTATGGAACGATAATTTTTCTGAGAGATTGTTACGCAAGTAAGAAGTTACATAGTCTCCAACTTTAGTAACTAAATCATCCAATTTTGTGTTTTGCATACCCTGGTAGAATTTATTATTGTAAGCTAAACGGACAACTTGCGCTCCATAATAATTTTCACTGTTGCAAGAGAATCCATTTCTTGGAATATTCTCCAATAGCTATTGCATTTATAAATACCCTGCATACTGACTTACTTTTATACGCAATAACTACGGAATACTCCGTATCAAGGTTTTTTACGCTTCCATTTATACTGATGTGTCCAATACGAAACCTTCATCGATAAAATGCCAACACCAGCTCCTACTAATACATCATTGATGTAATGCTTATTATTGGCTATACGCAGCATACCGACAGTCGTAGCTAAACCGTATGAGAGGTATGGTATCCACTTGTACTTATAGCGATATTCTTCAGTTAAAAATGTGGCTACAGCAAAAGCTTGTGATGTATGTCCAGATGGGAATGACGTAAAACCAGAGTGATCCGGCCTCTGTACATGTGTGGTGTATTTAAGTAGTTGGGTAGTTAAAGTATTAATGATTTCCCCCTTAATTAAAATAGCCGTTCTATTAGGTAGGTCATTCCTAGATTTTAGCCCAACGAGATCCATTCCGTAAGCAAGTGCAATCGGACTGAATTGTAAATAATCGTCTACGTGAGTCTTAAACCTAAAAAAGCGCTCATCACGTTCCTCTGCCACCTCATACTTAAGAGCCTCAGGTTTACTTCCACTTAGTGCGATACCCGTAAGCATAAGCGAGGTAGGAAGAACGACTTGATTTAGGGTGAATTTTCTTGGCCAGTTGGAGTAATTAGTTGTGACTGTGTCTATAATTCTAGGACTGTTGATCTTCTGAGGAAAGCCTGTTTCAAAAGCTAAGAGAAAAGCAAGTGACATTACTATCTTCATACGGTCTTTTAGGCTGTAATATCAATTTGAATTTAGAATAAATTCTGAATTTCTGAGTAAGGATGATAAAAAAACTCCTTTCTAATGAATATACTTCTAGGACGGAGCTAGTTTGCAATCGTTCGAAATATAGATTAGCCCTCAGAGACCAAACAACGTACAGCCGCTATCATATCAGCCGTATTAGTCCGTTCCCTACTCTCACCGTTGGATAAGTCCTCAGCCCCATGGACCTCCGCGCCAATCCAATAATACCCGTGAAAAAAAGTCGAATCGCCATTTTTTCAGTACCTTTATAATATGTTAACTTGAGTAAATACAAGTAACTTTTTCAAAAGTTCTTCTCTTAATCAAGTAAAAAATCGAGCTTCCGAATCAGGATTTGATTTTCAATCACTTATAAAGCATGGTGGAGTACCTACGGAACCACAGACCAATCTTAAGGAGTTCTCACGCTTCGGCACAAAAGATCGTGAATGCCGATGGGTACACGTTGTAGGTGCCGATTGTAATCAAGGAAACATATACTTGGTTGGATACAGTCGCAAGACGAATGAGTCTCGTGACATCTCTACAAGCCTTTTCAAAAAAAGCAGCCATTGACAAATAATACATAGTTATCGTTATTTTTGTTTTACAAAACAATTTGAATGACATAAACCGGAAAATTTAAATACTTACGTGTTATAATAGGGTTGCTCCTTTTGAACTACCACAATTTTAATCCAATGCAACTGCTAGATATAGTACGCCAGATACGGCGTAACTGTGTCTTTTGCATTGGAGGGCTGTGGTAGGCCTAAAGGAGCAGAAGTACCTACGGTTACGCTACTTTTTTATGGCATATTATATCAAACAAACAATGAAGACAATCTTTTCCACGCTGCTATTATTTGCAACAATCTCCACAGAAGGACAAGTTAAGTTTGTGCTAACCTCCAACACGAACTACAAGTCCATCGATTACAACAAGGTCATCATCTATCTAAGTGAAGACAAAGTGCCGAAAAACCATGAAGATATAGGGCTAGTTCTTTGCGAGGGGGATAACCTGCCAAAGGACATGGTTCACGCTAAAAAGAGAGCATCTGATTACGGCGCAAATGGCCTCTACATGGTGAAAGGAGATCAGAATGACATTCTTAGCAGTCACCGTAAGACCGACAAAGACAAAGACCTTAATGTAAATGGCAAGCGTAGTGCCGCCTATGAGGCTAGTATAACCTTTGTGGCTATACGGGTGCCGGAATATGATGATACGGTCACACATCTGTCAAATCCTGCTGAATTCGCTGTAGATGACGTAGTGTATTTCAGTGATGAGGGAAGAATGGTAAAGGGCACAATCGTGGCTAAAAATACCTCTACCGCCATCGTAAAGCGCTACAGCAGCAAAAAAGAAGTTCCGTATAATAAACTCACAAAGGTAAAATGACACCAATGACATTACTACTCTCAATGCCCGATAGCAGCGGTGGGGAATGGATATTCATACTTATCCCCGCACTCATAGTATTCTTTATTTTCAAGGCCGGTCAATGGTACGCTCGTTCACGTAAAAACAAAGAAAAATGAGGCACGCGTTGGTCATTGTAAGCTTGCTTTTTGCATTGTTGTGGCTTTCTTGTAAAACTGCAGAGGAAAGAGGTAGGGAGCATTTAAGGGAACTCACAAACAAGAGCGTAGTTACGCCTGAACAGGCCAGGCATATTATCGATTCAGTTAGCCAGGCAGATTCGATATCCCGTAAAAGATAAATTCATACGTTTTAAAGTAAGTATTTGCAGTTGTGATGACTCCCAACCGGTAAATTGGCGTCGTTGTATAAACGCTTGTTTCCAAATAATAGCAAGCTATATCTACCCCGAAGGAAACAGCCGAAACAACTTCCATGCGTGAAGTTAGCGTATACTCAGCAGCAGATATGCTACATGGCTTACTGCGCAGGAAGCCTTTTCACCCGTATTTTGTTGTTTGCCAACGACAAAAAAGCCATGCGCACCAATATTACAATATATTTCGTTGAAGTAATCCTAATAATGATTTTCGTGAAATAAATTTCCGACGGCCAATCTGCGAAACGACCAGCGATTCGTTCTTGATCAAGCTCGACATTTGCGTTGCCCCATATCCGAAGAAGTGTTTACAATCGTCTAAGGGTATCCATTCGGTAATGCCTTTTTGCGTATCGAGCGTTTCCTGCAGAAGATAGATGATGACATCCAGCTGTTGTGAAAAATTAATTGTTCCAGTATTCATAAAGATTTTTAGCGAAACTCTTTGTTTCGCTTTACAACGGCTGAACACGAAATCGTCCGATTTAGACTCCAACAATCCTTTTCAGCCGCTGTGCAATGTAGGTGGTATAACTGTGATAAGAATTCTCACCTCCATTAATCTCAGCCTCAGACATAAATTTGTGGTCAGATAAAAGTACGCGAAACAAAGGATATAGAAGATTCAGGAATTCATTAGCCGAAAACAACGCTTGTCTTGACAACAGTTCATATGGAAATAATGAGCCCTCATGATAAACATGAAAACAATTGAGCAAATCCGGGAGGAGTATCTTTTCGACTTTCCCTTGGCTAAGTTGCAATACATAAGCGCGAACTGATTTGATTCCGCCCATGACCTCTGCTGCCCTTCTCATTTCGAAGCCCATTAGTAAATCTAAAGTGGTATTTTTTCGCGCGTATTGTTGATTATTAGAGGATACTCTTTTAAAATGGCTATGCAAGCCTTTGTAGACTCTATTTTTATTCGTTCTACCCTCATGCTTTGTATAGCCTGCAAACATGACGACAAGATCATGTTGCGCTTTTATCTGAAGATATAAGTCTATTATTTGAATCGCAAAACCTTTTGCCACTCTAATACCCTTAGCTTCCAATAGTCCAAAGTGTGCATTAATGTCGTCAATTGAAAGTATGCGGCTGAAAATTCTTGGCGAAAACCCCAATTCCTTCATTTTACAATGGATTTCTTCATCAGGAAAGAGAATAAAGTCCTGGTAGAACACCCAAAGGGTCATTGCATTCTTAAGCTTACTTTGCTTCCTTTTATGCAACGCCATAAAAACGCTCTTCGCTGAAGCAAACTCCGTTCTTTTCAACGCTATATATTCGTTGAATTTTGCATTTTGCTCAGCCAGTATGCCGTCCATATTAATCATTGCAAAGGTATTTGTCCAAAAACTGCTGAAATTGCTGTTTTGCACTGATCAACTGACCAGTAGTTATCGAATAGTACACGCCATCAATGTCGTGCGCCATGCTCTGGCCCATCATCGCTTTTATGAGTGCATAGTCTGTTATCCCAGTTTCCCCCAATAACTGTCTGAAAGTGTGCCGTGCAATATGGGTTGTAATTGGTATGGAAATTTCGGCTTTTTCGGCCAGAAATTTGAGATTTCTGTTCAAATCCTGATTTGACCGGTTGGGAAAAATAAATGGCTTGGTACTCCAACCGGATTTTCGGTATTTTTCAACCAGTTGCCTCGCATAGCTGACGAGCACAACGTGAGTCAGGACATCCGTTTTTTGTCGTGCAATATGTATCGACAACTCTCCCTCGCCACAATCTTGGACTTGCCGCATAGTCAGGCCCTGCATATCCTTATAGGCCAGCCCGGTGAAAACGCCGAAAAGAAACAGGTCCCTGGAAATTGACAATTTTGGGTACAACGACAGGTCCAGTTCATATATCTTGCGGACCTGTTGAATGGTAAGCTTCGGTTTTTTAGGCGACCGGTTCCTCAGCTTGATACGGTCGAATGGATTACGGCTAATTAATTCATCCCAGACGGCACGCTCAAACACCGGTTTAAGTTTCTTGATGATAGCTGCTGCTGATACCTCAGTCATTGCATGCTTTTGGGCGCTTGGGATTTCGGAAATAAGGTAGTCCTTAAAGCGCATTGCCATGCTTGGCCCAAAATCCCCAAGAGTAATTTTTGTCTGCCTGTCAAGAGCCAGAAAGCGCCGGAGGTGATTAAAGGATTTTCGATAATTCACTTTAGTACCTTCAGTTAAACCCGGGTTGGGGCTGATGACTTGGTGAATATACCTTTCGGTAAAAGCCAAAACAGTTTCAGTTGGCCGCGTTTTCCTGTCAAGAACAAAATCCAGTATCTGTTGGGCATTGAAACGCTCCAGGTTGAAACCATGCAATACCTGGAAGTCGTTGAAGCGCGCCTCAAGACTGGAAAAATAGCTATTCAACCGGTTGCCGCGA
Source organism: Bacteroidota bacterium (assembly GCA_018267915.1). Classification (GTDB taxonomy): domain Bacteria; phylum Bacteroidota; class Bacteroidia; order Chitinophagales; family Chitinophagaceae; genus MKUN01. The sequence continues at coordinate 238,213 of JAFDXN010000033.1, forward strand.
TCCCTGAACCGCATAGTCAGACCTTCCCATTTGTCCAAGACTTGTTCATCAATTTCTACAGGCAGCCGTGCTTCGCCCTTCTGTCGTTTAAAGGTAACCCGGATGTACATGGGAATTTTCTTCCTTTTGGGATTTTGCTTGGGAACGTTTGGATAAAGACTCAAAGTAGGCCGGTTCATAACATTTTGCTTTTTGGTGAAACAATTTCGTTCACCAGGTGAAACAATAGCGAAACAGAAACCGTCCGAAAGTTAATGTTATCGTTATTTACCGAAACTATAAATCCCACAATTACAATGAATTGTGGGATTCTGGCACCTACTGAAAATGCCCCAAGTGATCCGGATTGGATTCGAACCAATGACCCTCAGCTTAGAAGGCTGATGCTCTATCCAACTGAGCTACCGGACCATTTACTTTTATATACTCTTTGCCCACTCCCGACTTCAACTCGAACCAAGTACCCACAGCCCTGCCTGCCAGCAGGCAGGTTAGAAGGCTGATGCTCCCTGTCTGCCGACAGGCAGGTATTCAGATGAGCTACAGGACCCTTTTTGGCGCTGCAAACTTATTAAAAAACCGGGAACGATGCTTATTATTTATCCTTGAGGGGTGCTCCTGAAGGGGCTTCCCCATCCTTAAGCGGCTGCACGGTTATCAGGTCGTGCACCAGCACCCATTTATCGGTGTTCCACTTAAACCCGTCGTAGTCGCCACTGGGCACAAAGGTATATTTACGGTTCGGGTCGTTTATCTGCGACACGAGCCTGTCGTAGTACACGGCTTTCATCTCGTCATCCCAGTTAAGGCCTACGTGCACCCCCTTCTTATACTCCAGCACAAAGCGGCTGATCATCTCGCTGGGGTGCTTCTTCGAGTAAATGCCAAACACCTGCGCACCGAATACCGGCCCGTCGGGCGTTATGGTCATGGGGTCCATCAGTTTCTTATTTGTTATGGGGCTCGACTCGTTCATGCCAAACATGGTATATACCGGCTTCCCATCCACTTCATGGGTTATGATCCTGTAGCAAATGCATCCGTACCATTTCGATCCCGTCAATATCGTATCCTCATCATTGCCCGCCACTTCCGCCGAATAGTCGAATAGCGGGTATAGCTTCAGTTTCTCGCTTGGCATTTGTATCGCGCCATAATAGCGCTTGCTCATCTCGCTGGGCGATATTACCCAGTTGAACATACGGAAGCTCTTATCTTCCGGGTAGATGATATTGATCTTATCCTTCAGTTTATCAAAGGGATAAGTGTAGGAGTTGGGTATCTTCAGGGCCTTCACCAGCCTGCGCACAAACTGCTCACAATACGATGGCCGCATATCAGGGATCAATGCATTATACATCGAATCGGCCATCAATACCAGCGTATCCTCGTCTTTTGCCAGTTGCTCCACGTCGTTTTTCGGCACATCGTTTTGAGCATGCACATGCGGCGCAGCAAGCATCGCAACTGCAAAAATCACAGATGTTAAAAATCTTTTCAGCATCAAGCCCTTAGGTTTCTTCAAACCTAAACAATTTTTGCATACAGCCCAACCAAAGGCCTGTTAAACTATGTTTTTAGCCTAAAAGCCACTATTTTCGGCCTTAAATACAGGAGTCTTTCATGCACCTTGTTCAGCAAATTTTATTCATCCTTTTAGGCGGAACTGCCATATATCTTTTCACAAAAAAGGTGGGCAGCATCAGGCGCAATATCATGCTCGGTCGCGACGAGCAGATAAATGATCGCCCTTCCGAAAGGTGGAGAAACGTTTTGCTGCAGGCGCTGGGGCAAAAGAAGATGTTCAAACGCCCGGTGCCGGCACTGCTGCACTTTGCAGTGTACGCCGGTTTCATCATTATCAATATCGAGATACTCGAGATATTCCTGGACGGCATATTGGGTAAGCATCGCCTCTTCGCTCCGCTCATTGGCGGCCTCTACCCTATCCTCATCGGCTGCTTTGAGATACTGGCAGTGCTTGTGCTGGTTTCCTGTGCTATCTTCCTCGTGCGCCGCAACATACTCAAGGTGCGCCGCCTCAACATGAAAGAGCTGAACGGCTGGCCCCGCGAAGATGCCAACCTCATCCTTATCACCGAGATCGTGCTCATGAGCCTCTTCCTGACGATGAACACTGCCGACCTGGTGTTGCAAAGCAGGCATTATGAACATTATACCGTTACGTCGATCTTTTGGATAAGCGGCAATTTCACTTCCTTGTTTTCGGGCCTTTCGGACACTACACTGGTTGGCATTGAACGTATTTGCTGGTGGTTACATATCGTCGGCGTCTTTGCATTCCTGAACTACCTGCCCTATTCTAAACACCTGCATATCCTTCTTGCATTCCCAAACGCTTATTTTACACGCCTCGAGCCTCAGGGCGAGATGGATAACATGGAAGCAATTCAGAAAGAAGTGCTTTACATGATGCGGCCCGAACTGGCTCCTGCAGCAGGTGCAGAGCAACCCGCCCACCAGCGCTTCGGTGCAAAGGACGTGATGGACCTGAGTTGGAAGAACCTGATGGACGCATACTCCTGCACCGAGTGCGGGCGCTGTACGGCATCATGCCCGGCGAATATCACTGGCAAAAAACTCTCACCGCGCAAGATAATGATGGATACCCGCGACAGGCTTGAAGAAGTGGGTAAGAATATTGACAAGAACAAATCTTTTGTTGACGATGGCAAGTCGCTGGTACACGACTATATTACGGTAGAAGAGCTTAGGGCTTGCACTACCTGCCAGGCCTGTGTTGAAGCCTGCCCTGTAGGCATTGAGCCTTTGTCGATCATTAACGAGCTCCGTCGCTACCTGATAATGGAGGAAAGCAATGCGCCGCAGGAGTGGAACCTGATGTCGGGCAATATTGAAAACAACATGGCACCTTGGAAGTTCAGCCCTGATGACCGTGATGCGTGGGCGTTGGAGATGAGCGGCAGTTAGCAGCGGCAGGTGGCAGTAGCAGGTGCAAGCGGTACGGGGAGCGCGCCTGGCGGTATAGATGTGTAAGTTTAAAACGTTTGAGCAATGGAGAACCTTATTGTGTATAATAAAGCATATAGCGTTGCAATGGAAGTATTTGAAGTGTCCCGATCATTTCCAAAGGAAGAAATCTATTCGTTGACAGACCAGATACGGCGTTCATCTAGAAGCATATGTGCGAATATTGGCGAGGCGTATAGAAAGCGTAAATACCCGAAAAACTTTATCTCGAAGTTGACAGATGCGGATGGAGAGTGTACAGAGACGTTAGTACACCTTAGCTTCGCGAAAGATTGCGGCTACCTGAACGAAACAAAATATTTAGATCTGAGATCAAAGTACCTTGAAGTAGGAAAAATGTTGGGGTCAATTATCAATAAACCTGAAAATTTCATTGTTACTAATTAAACACACTGCATACTGCCACTGCATGCTGTCGCTTGTAGAGGAACTTCCAGGTGCACAAAATTTATTCTATGATGATTAAGAGTATGGCCGAATACGCAGCGAATGGTGAACAGCCCGAAGTACTCTTCTGGGTTGGTTGTGCCGGAAGCTTTGATCAGCGTGCGCAAAAGATCACAAAGGCCTTTGCTACGATCCTCGACAAGGTAGGAGTAAAATTTGCCATACTCGGTAAGGAAGAAATGTGCAATGGCGATCCCGCGCGCCGTTCAGGTAATGAGTTTTTGTTCCAGATGATGGCCTACAATAACATTCAAACACTGAACGGTTACGGCATCAAAAAAATAGTAACGGCTTGCCCGCACTGCTTTAATATTCTTAAGAACGAATACCCGGCCCTGGGCGGCGAATACGAGGTCATACATCACACCACCTTCCTGCAGCAGCTTATCAACGAGGGGCGCATTCGCCTCAAAGAAGGCGGCAGTTTCAAAGGCAAAAAGATCACCTACCACGACAGCTGTTACCTGGGCCGCGGCAATGGCATCTACGAAGCCCCCCGCGAGGTATTGCAGGCTCTCGATGTGGAACTGGTGGAGATGAAGCGTTGCCGCACCAATGGCATGTGTTGCGGAGCTGGTGGCGCACAGATGTTCAAAGAGGAGGAACCTGGCACCACCCGTGTCAACTTTGAACGTTCAGCGGAGGCGCTGGATACCGGTGCTAACATTATTGCTGCCAACTGCCCCTTCTGCACTACGATGCTCACCGACGGCGTAAAGAACAAGGAAAAAGAAGATGAAGTAAAGGTTATGGACATAGCCGAGATGATCGCGGCCTCTCTTGCCGAATAGTCTTAACTTTGCAGCTATGGAAGTACAGGACCTGAAGGAACTTTTACCTGCGGATTTTGATGATAATTCACGCGTTTGGATATACCAGAGCAGCCGCCCTTTTATAGACAAGGAAGTTTTGGAAGTCAATGAGCAATTGCACCATTTCTACGCGAATTGGCTAACGCACGGCACACCGGTGAAGGGCTGGGCAAAGCTCCTTTTCAAGCAATTTATTGTAATAATGGCCGACGAGACTGCAACGGGCGTTAGCGGCTGTAGCACCGATAGCTCCGTACGCGTTATCAAAAGCCTGGAACGCCAGTATGATGTTAATTTTTTCGATCGTATGACCATCACATTCCTGGTAAATGGTAAAGCCGAAATGCTGCCCTTCAACCAGGTGCAATATGCCATCGACAAAGGGTATATCAATAAGGACACAATGCTTTTTAATAACGTGGCAAGCACCAAAAAGGAACTGCTTACGCAGTGGCTGGTACCCTTGCACAAGAGCTGGCTGGCCGACAGAGTTTCTTTCCAGGCAGCCTAGTAAATATCAGCCCGCTGCTTATCTTTATTCTTTATGCCAAGGCTATCATTATTGCTCTTTTTCTTAGGTATCAGCGCACACGCATCTGCTCAAACCGATACAGCCCAAAAGCTGAACGAGGTCACCGTTACCGGCATACAGGAAATGCAGGCAAAACAGACATCCTTGCACATCGAATCTTACCCACTTGCCGAACTTGATGCCAAAGCGCCCTTCAATTTATCTGATGCCCTGGCTAAAATACCCGGCATTGCCCAGCTCACTACCGGCAATGCTATAAGTAAACCGGTAATAAGAGGTTTATATGGTAATCGGATTTTGGTATTGTTCTCCGGTCTGCGATTCGACAACCAGCAGTTCCAGGACGAACATGGATTAGGTATTTCGCAGATCGGCATCGACCGGGTGGAACTCATCAGGGGTCCTGCTTCGATACTTTACGGGACGGATGCTATAGGCGGCGTGGTCAATATCATAGAAGAAGTGCCGGAAGTGCAAGGCAAGCATCTCGACATCAACACGCGCCTATTCTCGAATACCCGCGGTACCCTATCCGACATTGGCTACTCTGCGCTGCATGGCAACAAATGGCGCCGCATCAGGCTGGGCTATGAAACCCATGCAGACTATACAGATGGCGATGGCACCCGCGTACTGAACTCGCGCAATAAAGGTTATTATCTCAAAATGGGTTCGGGCAATACACGGGGCAACTGGATCCGGAACAATTCCTATAATCTCTCCTTTAACCAGTTCGGCTTCATCACGCCCGATCTTAATAAGTTTTTCGATGCCGATTCAAGATGGTCGCGCGCCATGGCCGGCCCGCACCATATCGTACTACTCAACGTGCTCAGCTCTCAGAATACGTTCTTACTAAAGTCCTCCACACTCAAGGTGAATGTGGGCGGGCAGAGCAATCTGCGGATGGAAGATGAAGGCGGTGGTGAAATAAGCCTGAACATGCATCTCATTTCAGGCCTGGAAAATGCCCGCTGGGAGAAGAAACTGAGCGACAAGGTATTCTTTGCCATCAATCAGCAGTTCACTTACGAAGGAAATACCAACTATGGCAAACGCATCCTGATACCCAATGCCACTATGCTCGAAGGAAATCTTTCGGGATTTCTGCGCTTTATGCTCGGCAAAGTAAACCTTGAGCTGGGTGCCGGCAGCAATTATAAGCACATCGGTACCTACCTGACCCCGCCACTTAATATACCGACACAATCAATTCATCCGTTCAACGTCGGTCATGTCACAGGAAATGGCATGCTTGGCTGCACTTATAACCCCAATCGTTGGTTAAATATCAAAGCAAACATCTCCACGGGCGACCGCATGGGCAACCTCGCCGAACTTTCTTCTGACGGCCTGCACGAGGGCTACTACCGCTACGAAACCGGCAATCCCAACCTAAAGTTGGAACAGAATGTGAACGGCGATGCAGCTATTGAACTCGGTACAAAACAACTGTTCCTTTCCGTATCAGGTTACTACAATCGTTTCTGGAACTACATCTACCTGCAAAAAGACTCCACCACTTTCTATGGCTTTCCCAAGTACCACTTCACCCAACAGGACGCATTGATCTACGGTGGCGAGTTTATCCTTATTTATAGACCGGAATATTTCAACTGGCTGCGGTTCAAAGAAAGCTTTAGCATTATCCGTGGTCAACTCGACCTCGGTGGCTACCTGCCTTTCATACCCGCCGACCGGAACAGGGCATCGCTGGTGTTTTCGAAAGACATCAACAAAAGATTCAAATCAATATTTGTTGAGCCCGAGTTCGAATATGCCCTTGCACAGAACCGCCCTGCACAGTTCGAGACAGTAACCAGTGACTACGGCCTGGTGAATCTCTACACCGGCATTACTACAAAACTGGGTAAAAACAATTACAAATGGGGTCTGTCTGTACATAATATGCTTAACAAGGCCTACCATGATCACCTTTCGCGTCTTGCCGATCCCAGCCTCTTTAACCCGGCGATTAATAACGAGGGGATAAATTTTGTCTTATCTTTAAGCACTAATCTGGGGCTGTAATGCGCTCGCATTCACGAATAAATCTGAGGTATGCTTTACCTGTCCTGCTTATGGCAGTTTGGCTGCTTCATTTCGCCTACCCCCTTTTCTATTCAGCAGCTTTATTTCAGCGGCACCAATTGCAAAGCGCAACGATCGCGGAGAACTCCGGTAATAGCTTTACTGAAATAACACTCACTGCATCTGCTTTTAATAAGTCGTATAGCCCCGCCGAAAAAGAACTGGAGATCGATGGTTCCATGTATGACGTGGCTCATGTTCATCGAAATGGTAACCTGGTAACATGTTATGTACTTAGCGATAAGGATGAGACAACCCTGAAAAAAAGCTATAATTCCGAACTGCGAAACCAGCATAGCGCAAAAAACACATCACAGGTTCATTGCTGGTGGCCTGTGGTAATGTTATATACTTCTTACCAGCCAATTACGGGCTACCCCGTTACAGACGATCTCTCATTTCACGATGTTTACATGGTTTCATTGCACGAGGGCCACTTCGATAGCAGGCTCCAGCCTCCCAGGCTCGCCTGAACAGGCCAGCCCCTCACTTATTGCAATGAAAACTCAAACAAAATCTCAACAAACACATTAAAAATAATCAAATGAAAATGCTTTTCCATGCAGCATATGCGCTGCTATTTATATCGTTTGTATCGCTTTCTCTCGGTTCATGCAAAAAAGACGAAGGCAAACTACCGAATATCTCATTCAAAACAGGTACCGGCTATACCTCGGCAGATGCCACCATTGCACAAAATGCATCTTTCTTGATTGGCATCAACGCTTCCAAATCGGAAGGAAAGGACGTAATCACCAAATTCACGATCACGAAATCTGTGAATGGCGGCGACGCAACGACCGTCTATACGGTCGACGTCACTAATGGCGATACTTACACCTATGATTATACCGGCACTACAGGTAACACTGCCGAGCAGGACAAGTATACTTTTACAGTTGTCAACAAGGACGGTATTGTTAATAGCGTTAGCTTAACACTCACCGTGCAGTAATAGTCAGCCTCACAAGGCAGCCCCTGCCCTTTTTTTTCATATTTGTGCAGATTAATTTGTGCAAAAACGGGCGGATGTTATGATTATTATGAAATGATAAGTATATTAGGCTTTGAATTTGCATACGGTCCGAAAACCGTGGATTATTGCTAAATAAAAAGACAGTTCATGAAACCACTTTTAAAAGCAGCATTTATTGCACTTTTAACAACCTTAGTCATTACCTCATGTAGTAAGAAAACGCCTGTTGTGCCTTATATCGCGTTCCGGGCCGATTCATCGGTATTTATTACAAACAACCTGATAGATCTTAGCAACATCTCGGTCACACAGGATACGCAGGTATTTTTTGGCATAAAGGCATATAAAGGGGGTCCTGACGATGTGCTTACCAAATTCTACATAAATGTAGCATACGACGATAGCTCATATTACCACCAGTTGTACACTGAAGATATTCAGAACTATAAGGATACCTTCAAAAAAATATACGGCATCTATACACGCAAAAGGAACGGTAAAGAGCGCTATAATTTCGTGGTTGAAAACAAAGATGGTGAGAAGAACAGCCTGACCCTCACCCTCGACGTGTTCAAGCCCTAGATATTAGTATTTATGATCCACACAAAAAGTCCCGCTGTTAGCGGGACTTTTTTATTCTTTACTCGTTGAGTTACAATTTCTTCGAAATGTATTTAGCCAGCGCCAGGCCCGTCTTTTCATAGCTCTCAGCTATCCGGTTCGAGTATTCCTTGTTCATCACATGTGCGGTCATGCTCATAACCCCACCCGCACCGGGTATAAAACCCGAACCCTTAGGTGCCTTTACTTCACCCTTTACATCTTCAAGCTTGCCCTGCGCCAGTACCTTATCCCTGTTGGCGCTTTCTACAAACCTCAGCGTAAAGTCTACTTCAGCGGGTTTCTTGCCAAACGCGGATCCCTTCCCCAGGGCCATGTCATTTGTTATAATGATAAGCGTATATTTTGCGGTACCGCTGCCCGGTTTTACCTGTAAAGCACTATCTTCGATACGCTTGTTGAACTCTTTCTCGAAATGGGGCTGATACTTGCTTGTCCTCGCCCTGGTCCACTCATCCACAAACGCATCACCCTCGCCCTTTTCATCCTTATTCAGCTCTTCACGTTGCATCTTAAGATAGTCCGCCTCCCTTTCCCCTTTCACAGTTATGGCCGAATAATCATATTCAACTGCCAGCTCTTTCTGTCCTTTCAGGAAGGCAAGGTCCTCCCCGCTTTCCCATTGTATTTTCTGTCCCATACATGCATGGGACGCGAGGCATGCACATGCCGCAATCAATATCTGTCTCATTTTAGGCATTTTTTGTAAAGGAACCCACTTTCGCTATGCCGCCCAATACCCCGAAACCCTGATTTTTTAGACAACTTATGCACATTCTTCGGCCAGGAATGACAAAGAAAAAGTCAAAACATTACTTTTGCCCACTGTATTAATGCCCCTTTTTTCTATATCAAATGTCTGAAAACACTAATAATAGCGAGCAGAACTCCGTCTTCATAAACGAAATGTATGAAAGCTGGTTTCTTGACTATGCCAGCTACGTGATACTGGAGCGCGCAGTTCCGGCAATTGAAGACGGCCTTAAACCCGTTCAGCGTCGCATTCTTCATGCCATGAAGGAAATGGACGATGGACGCTTCAATAAGGTGGCCAATATTATAGGTCAAACCATGCAATACCACCCACACGGCGATGCCTCCATCAGCGATGCCATCGTGAACCTGGGCCAAAAAGATCTCCTGATAGAAACCCAGGGCAACTGGGGTGATGTGCGCACGGGCGATAGCGCGGCTGCAGCCCGTTATATCGAGGCACGCCTGTCTAAATTCGCACTTGAGGTGGCATTCAACAATAAAACGACCGAGTGGCAGCTTAGCTACGATGGCCGTAAGAACGAACCGGTAACCCTGCCCATGAAGTTTCCCCTGCTGTTGGCACAGGGTGCCGATGGTATCGCTGTGGGCCTGTCCACCAAAATATTGCCCCACAACTTTTGCGAAATACTCGAGGCGGCGATCAAACACCTGAAGAATAAAAAATTTGAACTCTACCCCGATTTTGGCACGGGGGGAATGATCGATATAAGCAATTACAACGATGGGGCTCGCGGCGGTAAAGTTCGCGTGCGTAGCCGCATAGAAGAGGTCGACAAAAAAACCCTCGCTATTCGCGACGTTCCCTACAGTGTAACCACCAGCCAGTTGGTGGATAGCATACTAAAGGCCAATGATAACGGCAAGATCAAAATAAAAAGTGTTACGGACAATACAGCCAAAGATGTCGAACTCATAGTGCAATTAGCGCCTGGTGTCACTACCGATCAAACCATCGACGCCCTTTACGCCTTCACCGATTGTGAGATATCGATATCGCCAAATGCCTGCGTAGTAATCGCTGAGAAACCTCACTTTGTGAGTGCCTCAGATCTGCTGAAGTATTCGGTCAATCATACCAAGGGCCTGCTACTAAAAGAACTGCAGATCAAGCTGGGCGAACTGGAGGAAGACTGGCATTATTCATCGCTCGAAAAGATATTTATTGAGAAGCGCATTTACCGGGACATCGAGGAGCAAACTACCTGGGAAGGTGTGCTAAACGCCATCGATCTGGGCTTGAAACCTTATAAGAAAAAGCTACGTCGGGAGGTAACTACTGAGGACATCGTTAAGCTAACAGAGTTACGGATCAAGCGCATCTCCAAATACGATTCTTTCAAGGCCGACGAACACATTAAAGGCGTTGAGGCGGAGATAGAAGAGGTAAAAAACAACATCGCCAACCTTACTGATTACGCAATTCGTTATTACGAGAACCTGCTCAAAAAGTATGGCAAAGGCCGCGAACGCAAAACCGAGATCCGTCCATTCGAAACAATACAGGCTACAACAGTGGCCATAGCCAATGCGAAGTTGTACGTGAACTACAAAGAGGGCTTCATCGGTACCGGTTTGAAGAAGGATGAGTTCGCTTTCGATTGCTCTGACCTGGATAATGTGATCGTCTTTCGCAAGGATGGCAAAATGTTGATCACTAAAGTAGCCGACAAGACATTTGTCGGTAAGGACATTATCCATCTTGCCATTTTTCAGAAGAACGACGAGCGCATGACGTACAATATGATCTATCTGGATGGCAAATCGGGTGTATCATACAGCAAACGCTTTAACGTTACCGGCATTACACGCGATAAAGAATATGACCTTACCAAAGGCCATGCCGGCAGCAAAGTACATTACTTCACCGCCAATCCGAATGGCGAAGCTGAAGTAGTTACCATCACTTTGTCTCCTGGAAGCAAAGCGCGCATCAAATCGCTTGACTTTTACTTTGAGGAAATAGAGATCAAGGGCCGCAGTGCTCAAGGCAACCAGGTGACTAAGTATCCTATAAAGAGTGTTAAACTGAAAGAAAAAGGCCGCTCTACCCTGCTTGGCATCAAGCTTTGGTTCGATGCCGCCGTGGGTCGCCTCAATAAAGATGGTAATGGCATCCTGCTGGGCCGCTTTGAAGACGGCGATCGTATTGTAGCGTTCTACAAAGACGGAAGCTACGAGCTTACCGACTTTGAGCTCACCAACCGCTACGATACCGATTCAGTAGTGCTGATCGAGAAGTTCAACGCCGAGAAGGTGATCAGTGCCGTCTATTTTGATAAGAAATCCGAACAGTTCTATGCCAAACGTTTTCTTATCGAATCGCAAACACTTAAGAATAAATATTCTTTCATTAAAGAAGGCGAAGGCAACTACCTCGAGCTCGTAACCACCCAATCCGATCCGGTCCTGGTTCTCAAAAAAGGTAAGAAAAAAAGCGACCTTGCAGTTGAGGAAATGGCATTTGCCGAGGCCATAGATGTAAGTGGCTGGAAGACCGTAGGCACAAAAATTGCAGGTACCGAACTGAAGGAAATATCGGTGTTAAAAAACGACGAAGATCAAGCTGGCGAAAATGATCAACCTACACTTTTCTAGGCATTTTTTTTGTAAAAATGAGCTATCTTCACGAATTCAACATATGTAGAAGCCCGGTCTCGGTAGCTCCTATCCGGCAAATAAAAGACGAATGATATACAGATGAAAAAGATAGAATTGGAGATTGTAGCCCTGTCGCATAGTATTACCCAAACTCATTCATACGCTGTTGTTCTTGGTGAAGTGAACGGGCTCAGGCGCCTGCCGATAGTTATTGGCGGTTTTGAGGCCCAGGCCATTGCGGTGGCACTTGAGCGCATGCAGCCCAGCAGGCCCCTCACTCACGACCTTTTTGCCAATTTTATGACTACTTTCAGCATCGATCTTAGCGAGGTCGTTATCTACAAACTGGAAGAAGGAATTTTCTTCGCTAAGCTTATTTGCCAGGCCGATGGCGAAGAAGTAGAGATCGACTCCCGTACTTCTGATGCCCTCGCTCTCGCTGTACGCGCCAACTGTCGTATTTATACCTATGAGAATATATTAGAAGCGGCAGGCCTCTACCTCGATCAGGCCGAAGGCACTGAAGAGTCTGCCGGTGCAGAACCCGCATCTGTGCCCGCAAGTAAAGTAACCCGCGATAGCGACCTGAAAAACATGAACTTAGAGGATCTTGAAACCCTTCTGCAGCAAGTGCTGGAGCAGGAGGATTATGTACGCGCCATCAATATCCGCGACGAGATCAATAGTCGTAAAAAAAGTAAATAAGTCCACTATTTGCCGAATAACGGCTATCCTCTTGGTAACCACTTCTGTCGGTATAAAGCCTTAATTTTGCTCTTCATACAGGCAAAGGAAATCAACAATGATCGTTACGCAGCTTAGTTTGTCCGAAGTACTTAATCAATCAGGTCTCGACCCCGCCCTTTTAACAATAGCAGAAAAAGTAAAAGCCGGGGAACGTATAACCGACGAGGAAGGCCTGCTGTTGTTTGAGAAAGGTGAACTTGGCTTTGTCGGTGCACTTGCCAATTACATCGCAGAACGTTTGCACGGCAGCAAGGTTTACTTCAATCGCAACTTCCACATCGAGCCCACAAACGTTTGCGTGTTCACCTGCAACTTTTGTTCTTACTCGCGCCAATACAAACACCGCGACGACGGATGGGAACTGGGCCAGGAACAGATGCTTGATATGGTCCGGAAATACGATGGCCAGCCTGTCACTGAGGTTCACATCGTTGGTGGAGTACACCCTAAGATGAACCTTGAGTTTTTCTGCGAAGTGCTGACCAAAATACGCGATCATCGCCCCGACCTGCATATCAAAGGTTTTACGGCCGTAGAGCTCGACTATATGTTCCGCAAGGCAAAGCTCACTGTAGAAGAGGGCTTGCTGAAGATGAAGGAAGCAGGTCTGCAGTCCCTGCCCGGTGGTGGCGCAGAGATATTTCATCCTGACATCCGCAACATTATTTGTGCGGATAAAGTGGATGCGGACGGCTGGCTGCTGATACATGAAACGGCGCACAAACTAGGCATGCACAGCAATGCCACTATGCTCTACGGTCACATTGAAAAATATGAACATCGCATCGACCACATGAGCCGCCTGCGCAATCTGCAGGACAAGACCGGTGGCTTTAACTGTTTTATACCACTCAAATTCCGGAACAAGGACAACGATATGTCCAACGTTCCGGAAAGCAGCATTGTGGAAGATCTGAGGCTTTACGCGATTTCCCGCATCTACATGGACAACTTCCGGAACCTGAAGGCATATTGGCCCATGCTGGGCAGGCAAACAGCACAGCTCACGCTTTCATTCGGTGTCAACGACCTTGATGGGACGATCGACGACACAACGAAGATATACTCGATGGCAGGCGCCGAAGAGCAAATTCCTTCACTCAGCACCGGGCAGCTCTGCGATCTCATCACAGCAGTTGGCCGTACACCAGTTGAGCGCGATACGCTCTACAATGAGCTCAAAGTCTATGATGAGCAACCTGCCTGATAAACAGGGGCAATAACATCCGTTTTCTTTCGTTATTTTCGTTGAGATGGTCTCGACGCGGTTAAGTGTGCTTATTGCCCTTGTCTTGCTTATAGCAAAGGCAAGTGCCCAGACGATCACCACAGCAGCGGGCAACGGCAGCGCCGGCTATAGTGGCGATGGCAACCCGGCAACTGCCGCTCAGTTGGATCACCCTTTTAGTATAGCCGTCGATGCGGTCGGCAACCTCTATATCGCCGACCGCTATAACAACTGTATCCGCAAAGTTGCGGCCGGCATTATTACCACTTTGGCGGGTAATGGCGCTGCGGGCTTTAGCGGCGACAATAGCCCGGCAGCTAATGCAAGCTTAAGCGACCCTACCGGCGTCGCGGTCGATAACTCAGGCAATATATACATTGCAGATCGTGGGAATAATCGAATTCGCAAGGTCAACGCTACAGGCATAATTACTACGATTGCAGGCAATGGCAATCCGGCATTCAGCGGCGATAACGGACCGGCAGTTCAGGCGGAATTGAACCAACCCCGCGGAGTGGCTACCGATGCCAATGGCAATATTTATGTAGCGGACCAAAGCAATCACCGGATCAGAAAAATTTCCGCTGGAGTGATGAGCACCATAGCCGGTAATGGCACTCAGGGTTTCAGCGGCGATGGTGGCGCGGCTACGCTTTCGCAATTGAACAATCCTGCCGGTATATGTACCGATGCCGCTGGCAATATCTACATCGCTGATGTCGGCAATGAACGGGTCCGCAAGATCGACATCGCCGGTACGATCAGCACTATTGCAGGCAATGGTTCCGTCATCTATAATGGCGACAACGGCCCGGCCACACAGGCATCCATTAATGAGCCGCTCAATCTCGCGATAGATAGTTACGGTAATATCTTCATAGCCGAGGGGTATAACCATCGCGTGCGAAGAGTGAACAGTTCGGGCATCATCACGACGGTTGCCGGCACAGGCATTGCCGGCTATACCGGTGACGGTGGTCCTGCATCATCCGCAGGTCTCGATCGTCCCTACGGCGTAGCACTTGGCCCCACAGGCAATCTTTATATAGCAGACTACAACAATAATGTAATACGCCTTGTAACCAATCCTACTACCTTGCCATCGACAAAAGGAGCGGAATATCGGCTGCATGTGTGGCCTAACCCAAATAATGGCAATTTCAGCCTGCAGGCTCAAACCTCAGTCTACCCACTTGACCTCGTGCTATACAGCCCTTTGATCTTACCGGTAGCTACAATACACATTGATAACGAACGACCCGTTGAGTTCCATCTGCAATTACCCTCAGGCTTATATTTCCTTTCTACCGTAGGCGGTCCAGCATATACATTGCTTGCGATCGGCAATTAAGATCAAAACTGCCTCGATTATCTTCCGCCTATATCAACGAAAGCATTGCCGGGTTCGAATGCGAACGACGCAAACACATATCCCCAACCCCACCCCAGGAAAGCGCTATTTGAAAAAAATTTCCATCTCCCGCTAACGAAGTGTTTCAAGGCTACGTCATATTCATGTGACCGGCTAAAATATACGGCACATCATTACTTACATTAAACATTTTAACCAACAAACACATGAGAAAACTTATCCTTTCTGCTATTTGCGGCTTTATCAGTGCAGCAGCGATGGCCGCCACAATTTCCGGCACAGTTACCAACAATCTTGCACAACCCGTGCCCAACCAGGTGATATACGCGCAAGACACCTTTGCCATGACCTGGTCCGACTCTGCAATTACCGACGCATCGGGCAATTATTCTATGACCATACCAGGCACAATGCCTAACAATACCGGTATATTGGTTAGCACTCACGAAAACTGCGTTCCCTATTATATGGAGCAAGGCTTCAACTACACGGGCTCCAATATCACAGCCAACTTCACAGTATGCTATGCTGCTCCTGCCACCATCCAGGGCACTGTAACCAGCACCAATCCTGCAATGGGCGACACCGCAGCTATGGTTTACCTGATTAACCAGGGCTACGATTCAGTAAATAATACTCACATCCTCACTGCAATCGATAGCACTGCTACCGACGGTGCAGGCCACTATTCATTCTCAGTACCCGCCAGCTACGACACACTACTGGTAAAAGCAGCTGAGCAATCTTTCTCACCCGACTATGCTAACTATCTGCCTACATACTATACCAGTTCACTGATGTGGTCAGGCGCTACACCGGTTTCTCCAAATACTACTGCTGATATCCAGCTGATAGCAGGCACGAACCCCGGTGGCCCGGCCTTTATTGCAGGTGACGTATTGCAAGGCGCCAACAAATCAACAGCCGTTGGTGATCCGCTGAATAAAAGGATACTTATTCTTACAACAAACACTAACGTACCTGTAGCATATGCTTATTCTAACGCGGCCGGCCATTTCAGCTTCCCCAGCCTTGCATATGGCACGTATAAGATATTCGGTGACGCTCCCGGCAAGTCAAACCCCGCATTGACCATTACACTCGACGCACAGCACCAGTCGATCTCTAACATTATCTTCGAAGAGCACAGCCACATATTCGACGGCCATATCGCAACCGCAGTTGTAAATGTTAAAGGTAACTTAAGCGGCATCAGCCTGTTCCCTAACCCTGCAGTTGATAACATCAATGTAATGGGCCTGGAAACAGTAAGCGGTGCAAAGACGATCACTATCAGCAGCACTACAGGCGCTACAGTTTACACACACACCTTCAACAATGGCGAAAAAGCAGTTGTACCGGTGAGCAACCTCAGCAAGGGCATCTATATGCTGAATGTAAATACTGTAGAAGGAACTGCTACTTTCAAGGTAGTTAAATAATCTTTCCTCTATTTTCTTTACAAACCCCGCCATACGGCGGGGTTTGTATTTTACAGTTCACATAAGGTAATCGGTCGAACCGGATGCATATTCCCTCACTTTCAATGCAAAATGGCTGCACGAAATGTGCAGCCATTTTGCAAATAGCATTAGTAAGATTATTGTCGCCTTATAGCGATCGCACAGCCACTACCCTTATTTGCTCAACTTTCGCACCTTCACCGCACTTAGGCCTTTGGGACCGCGCTCCACTTCAAACTGCACCTGGTCGCGCTCTTTTACAGGCTCACTGAGGTTGTTGGCATGCACAAAAATATTTTCCCTGGTCTTCATATCTGTAATGAAGCCATACCCTTTCGCCTCATTAAAAAAGCTGATGCTTCCTTTGCGTGGACCGGTATCCTCTTGCGGCCTGGTTACACTGAGCGATACATCGGATGCGTTGATCTCCACTTTCTTATTAGGGTCCGGCGGCGTGTCTGAGATGTTGCCATTCTCATCTATATACGCCATCATGTCCTCAAGGCTTTTCCCCTTGTTGTTGTTTTCTTTACGTTCGCGCATCTTTTGCGCTTTCTCACGTTTTGCCTGTGCTTTCTTCTTTTCTTTGTCTTTTTTTGCTGAGGTTTCGCCCATTTGTTAATTTATATTTTTTACAATTATTTATCGCTTTGCAAGGTTTCGGCTTCCAATGCCTGCTCCCGGTTATCTATAGCTTCGTTTACCACCAGGAACTGATCCATGAAGGGCTTTTTATTTAATGCATCGATAGCTCTATGTCCATCACTTTCCGCAGGCATACTCACATAGCCAAAGCCACGGGGGTTGCCCAAGGGATCAACAGGTACGTGGGCCATATCTACACTTCCGTAGCCTGAAAACAGTGAAAACAGATCGCCCGCGGATATATCAGTGCCAATATTGCCAACAAAAATTCTCATGATGCGATGGTTTGAGGACAAGCACGCTACTGCGTATCCGGGGTTAAGAAATGTGACCGGTGACACCGGCGCACCAATTTGGCTGCTGAAAATGGCGAAAACTGAAAGCGTGAAATACTTGCGGGATCAGAAAAAGCTAACGCAGAAGGCCAGATTTGCCACAAAGTTACGAAATTTCCCGCGCGTAAGGAAATATGACTTATCCACCGGCTATTCATCCAAGTTAGCCGACGTCACGATTCCAGATGTGCTTTCCAGATGCTAACAATTCCGGCATCGAGGCCAAACACCGGGTCGGTAGCCGGTAGCGGTAGCGAACGTATATTATGGTCGGTATGGGGCCGCTCCCCGGCCTTGCCATAGTTCATGTCGAAGTCTTTGCCATGAGGATAGCCACCTATCACATATCACATCTTTTTCCCTGCCAAGGTTTCTGTGTGCTACGCCGGCAGGTATCACGATCACGTCCCCACGGGCTATTTCCACGGTCGTTCCTCTTGGTCCGCCTAACATTAATTGGGTATCACCTTTCACAACAGCCATCGCCTCATGTGTTATGCTATGATAGTGGTCGTAGACATATATACCATTGCGCCAGTTATTTGTCCATTTATTTATTTGAAACAATTTCCGCACCGTATGTGCAGCAAAAAATGCAGGCAGCTTTAGCACCTCTTTGTATAGCACTACAGGCAGTTGACTATTTGGAAAGAGTCCATCGTCTTGCAAAAAATATAACTGTGGTTGCCGTGGCATAACAGAATTATTCAGAGGACGATTAAAAAAACTACGCCATTACCGTTCTGTCTTATACGCCGGCATTATTCCGGCGGACGCCACCTTATGATTTGATCGGCGAATGATTATTTTTGTGCGCAATCCATATCTACCCCGCAACACATGAGCGAAGCATATAGCCTGCTGTGGCAGGGCGAAGACATAGGCACCTACGAGATCGTGCAGAGCGATATGGGCATCTTCGACGGCCACTGGACCGGCAACGACAACCCAAAGGCCCGCGACTTCGAAAAGCTCATCAACACCTTCGAGATCAAAAAGGTATTCGCCAAACCCCAGCTCGGCACCATGGCCATGCTGATACGGGACAGGAATGAGATACACGTCTTTGTACTGGGCATGATAGATGGTATGCTCACCCTGAAAATGGTAGCCGACCAGGGCGCCATCGACTGGCTGGAGAAAACCACCAAAAAGCCGGAACGGCATCGCTCCATATTGGTGCGTATGTTTAGGAGCTTGTTCCGCAAGCGTGCTTAGTCAACCGAAAAAATCATTTTCCTGTTTTTATCAGCCACCAGCGCCAAACTACTCCTCGAATAGCTTCGCCGTGATCTCCTTCAATCCCAGGGTCAATAGCCAGGTGAAAATGGCACCGAAGATGGCTGTTGATAATATAGTTGTTATCCGCACGCCCATCGTCATGTGTTCATAGTCCACGAAGCGGCGATTATGAAATGTGGTCATAAATCCTAAAAGAAAAAACACAACGAACCAGTATAATAGTTCCACAAAGGGCCTGGCTTTCTTATTGATGCGCGGCATGGAATTATTCTTTTTTACGAATATACGGATTTAGGAATCGTACCAACTCAGTCGCAGGCAATATTCAAAAATGTGGATATCTGCCATCGCTGAACACCCTCCCGATAAGATAAACAGCATATCTTGGCACAAAATCCAGCCATGCGATATTTTTTATTAGGGCTATTATTCTGCGCCATCACCGGTACAGCGCAGATAGTTACAATGAATGAGATACCACCGCCGGCCAGTGAAAGAAAGCCGTACGACCCATCAGGAAACATATTTAATATCTCAGTGAACGCCGACCTTGGGGCGTTAACTGGTAAGGAACTCTATTTTTCGCAAATGAGCCCAGGTAACCAACCCGACGACAGGTATCTTTTCTTCGACGAAAAAGTGATCACCGCCGGCCATGATGCACCAAACTGGTATCGCAAGAGCCTGCCATTTTCTTTGGTGCAAGACAAAACCTATAAGATCGTGCAGGTGGAAGATATGTACACCGGCTCCAACCATTTATTTTGTTTCACCCTTACAGGCCCCGACGGAAAAAGCTACTACTGGTACGTGCATGATTTCGACGTTGCCCCGTATAATGTTAGCGCCACCAGCGTAGCAAGCGCTGTATATTTTGTTGACAATTTAGACTACATCAGGCACAAGTACCTTAACAATGATGTTTATTTGTCGCACGATGCGCGCGGCTATACTCCAGGTAGGAACAAAATAGGTCCGGTCTTCGATGAGGCATGGCATTGTAGCGATGTCTTATTTTCCTTTTACAGTTCCGATCGTTTTGCCTCGCCGCACCTCCGGCTCGTCAATGATAAAAACGATTCACTGCTCGTACCCGTTGGCCCGTATACCATGCACGGAGCCGACCTCTACATGCGTTACTTCTGGTCGAAGGAGCAGCAAATGGCTTACAATAGTCGTTTGGTTGAAGCAGCAGCAAAAAAGGCGGCCGATTCTGTAGCCTACGCTAAAGAACTGGCCATAAGACGTGCGGCACTGGTAAAAAGATACGGCAAAGTCAACGGTACGCTCATTTCAGAGAATAAGGTTGTGGAAGGCATGACAAAGAAAATGTGCGAAGAATCCTGGGGCGAACCCGATTCAAAGACCGTATCTACAAACCCAAAGCTCAAAGTAGAGCTGTGGAGCTATCCCACATATAATGCAATGCTCACCTTTAGTAACAATATTTTGAAAAGTATCATCAGGTATTAGCCTTGCCGAAGAGCCATAACTCCTGCTTTCTTGATCATACTATGTTCTCCTTCGGGCTCAGGTACATGCTTACAACACGGGTAGTGATGGTGGGCTACAAACTTTGCGGCTTATCTCTAATATCCTCATAGAATTTTGCCATCGTGACATTCGCATGAGGGATCAGCCAGAGAAAACCGATACCAAGCGTGAGTATGCAAAGCAGCGATAGCAGAAGGAACAATATGCACATACCGAAGAGCTTCGATTTGTAACCATACATCATTTTTTTGCTGCGCTCCAGCACGTCCCTCGGCAGCAGCGAGGGGTCATCGGCCGGATATAAAAACTCATGGAATAAGACAGCGCTGCAATGATGCCGGGAATAATAAGCAGCAACGACCAGAGTAGGATATAAAGCAGCATCAGCAGGTAAGTGACCAGCGATTTGCTGAAGAGCCTGAAACCGTCGAATAGCTGCTCCAGCTTCGCCTCCCTGCCGCGCGACAGGTTGAGGGAAAACATCGCAGCGCCCAGCGCCAGCGGGCCGGCTATCAGCAAGCCTATCACGCCCGCCTGCCGCATGGCGCCGAATGAAGAAGTGATCAACGTATAAACCAGGAAGGTGCCGATGGCGAGTGGCCATTTACCCATTAAGGATGCTCTTGCCATCCTCATCAGTTCAGTATTTTGTGTTGGCATAGTGCGCTTTTTCACAAAACACGCCATTACCGGGGCGCAACGCTATGACGACGCTCATTAAACAATATGATATGTATCAAGGTGCTATCCTGGTATCCACTGGTCAAAGCGTCCCGCTTAGACTCAAAATAACCCAGGCGTCACGCTTGCGGTGCAATCTAAATTTCGAAACCCTATCGGAAAACTTTAACGAGTTAGGGGAAAGACCACAAAAAAGCCGGAACGGCCACGCTCCATATTCATACGCCTATTTCGACGCTTGTCCGGAGAGGATGATCTCCGCACACGGCCTCCCACTAAATACTACAGCATCGATCGCCTATCGCCGCGCTATCGCGATAATACTTCTTGCAATCTTATGACCTAAAAATCTTGTTACAGGAGCCTGCTCACAGTAACTTGCATGAAAACCTAAACCGATGCGACACCTGCCAACTATTATCACTGCAGCAGTTATTGTTTTAACCGCCTGCCACAAAAAGAGTATTACCCCCACGCCCGGCATTACGGGACTGGCATGCGACGTATATCATGCGCGTCCGTCTGCGATTGGCTACATCAGCGGTGCTGATACTACCTGGACCAGCTATACCTACGATGGCGATGGCCGGATGAAAATGGAGGGCTTCATACAGTACATTTACGATCACGACACACTTTGGTATGACTTTACTGACGAAAACTATGCAGCCCGGGCATACCGGTATTATAGGCCCAACGGTATAGTGGACCGGGTGCGCACCTTCTCCGTTACCCGCACAGCGCCATACGATACTGTTAAGATATTCGACTACTCTTACACATACGACAACCTCAACGAAATGACAGCAGTTGTAATACATCGCGTTGAAGATGGAATACCCGGCGTCGTGACCACCGACTCAACCGTGTACACCTGGCAAGACGGCAATATGGTGCACTCTGTTAACTACGCGGACAAGACCGTTACTGATTTTGAATACATACCCAATACCAATGGCCACACTTTGAAGGGCGAACCTTATAGGCAGGCCAACTGGATATACAACGGCAACCCGGTACTTAGTAAAAACCTTGTAAGTCGCAGGATACTGAATGGAACAGATACCATATTTTATGAGCCGCACATGAACACTTACGGTACGGTAAACTACATCAACTTAACCTACCACAACGCGGGTGGCAGCCTCAATTACGGCACAATGATCTTCAAATACGAGTGCTATTGATTTGGTTTTTGGACGGCGTTAACCTTACATCACCCCACTGGTCTAAGCGTCTCGCTTAGACCCAAAATAATGGAAGGGTCACGCTTGCAATGCAACTAAAATTCACTCCCCCGCTCTGCGTAGTCTCCACGTCGCCATGTTAGCCAATCTCCGGATTGGCGACCGGCTGTCTGCCAAACACCTCCATAATCCGCCTCGTCCGGTGTATTTCCTCCTCCATCCGCGCTGTGCAATATATCACCGGTAGCTAAGTTATTATTGACATACACCGCAAATAACAGACAATGGAAAGAAGAAACTTCCTTCGGGCCGCATGCACCGTATGCGCCATCGCACCACTGGCAAGTATAGTGGAAAGCTGCAAAAAACAAACAGCTACCGGGCCGGGTGCCAATTTCACCATCGACCTCAGCGACCCCGGCTATGCCGCACTAAAAACCACTGGTGGCTCGGTAGTAAAAAGTGGCGTCATTGTGGTATGTACAGGCACTAATACCTACGCTGCCCTGTCCGACTCCTGCACACACCAGGGCTGCCAGCTCAACTACGATAAACCCACGAACGAACTGGTATGCCCCTGCCACGGCGGCACTTACGATCTCAATGGCAAAGTGCTGGGCGGCCCGCCTCCATCCAATCTAAAGACCTACACCGTTAGTGTGAGCGGTACGGTACTTACGGTTAATGGTTAAGATCATTTACTCTTACTTGTTTAAGTCGTCCGAAGGACGACTTAAACAAGTTGGGGTGTGGGAGAAAAATCTATGCTCTTAACAATTGTTATAAAACAAATGCGTAACTTAGAATAGACAAAATACCCATTTGACATGTATAACGATTACGCACCTTTTTATATTGGTATCAAGACCTCGGTTTTTGACAATATTTACGCCCAACAGGCCGACTCCATGTTGTGCTGGGCTGCCTGTCTTGAAATGGTAACACGCCACTACGGAATGCCTGTGTCACAAATTGACTTTGCTAAAAATTCTTGTGGCACCAATCGTTATGGTATACCTTACAATTGTCCTGCAAGCTTTGAAATAATAACGAACAGTCTCAATTTTTCAGGGAGGGATGGTTTTGCTGAATACACCTTCAAAGCACCATTAATATATGGTGCACCCAGTCTATCGCATTTGTATAATGAGCTGCTTAACCACAATCCTATTATTATTGCGCATCAAAATCAGAACTCAAAAATTGGCCATGCTGTTTTGCTTACCGGGATGGCTGGTTACTACTTGAATGGTATTGGGTATGTGACATCACTTGTAATACGTGATCCATGGCCAAGTTTTGAACACAGTTTTACGCTAGGTCGTAACGTGATAACCAATATAGTCAGTTTTATGAATAATATTTCGGCATACTGGATTCCTTCTCTTACAATGAAACCAATTGAGGAACCCATTTGGCTTGATATGTAGAGTTGTCTTCTCCAACTTTTGTAAGTAACTCTACTAAGAAGCTGGGATATTATATTTGTTACTGTTTATTGTTAAAACAACAATCTACTTTTTTTTAGGAGTACCAGTCTTCGAAGGATTGGCATAGCGGACCTTTGAATTCTTTTTGGTCTTTTTTACCAAAGGCGATATTGGGGGATGATTTCTGATGTGGATTTTGTCATGATAATCGTCAAAGCTTGTAAAAATCGAATCTACCAGACGACTACAACTAGAAGTTGCCCGGGCAAGTGCCTTGATTTGTTCTCTGCAAGGCAAGCTTTCCGTCTTATGTGGGTAATTTATTGAATGATCAACTTCTCCCCACACTTCTTCCATTAATGTCCTTACTTGAATTTCACAGGTTATGTTGGGGCTTGGCTTGACGACGTAGTGAACACTCGTGTACATGTTTGGATTTGATTTCGTTTCAAACCCCCAGCTCGGCGTAGTCTTCGACTACGTCGCCCCGGTAGCCAATCTCCAGATTGGCAATACAAATATAAATTTGGAAACCCCTCCTCCCATTTCGTATCTTTACGGGAATACTAATACCTTAAACTATGTTATACTATGAAGTCTTTTTACGATCCGGGTGCTGTGATAAAACTGTGAGGTTTTGGGGAGATTTTTTCAGCACAATACATTGGTTATCAATCCAAATGTGTGAGATTATTTTTTTCAGCACAAAATCAGGGAATTCATCACAACCGGGCTATCCGTTAATCCGTGAAATACTGCTTGCCCGACTGAATAGGCGGGGTTCAGACTAACAACATGTGGATAACTCCAACCCATCACCCCCTCTAAATTTAGTTATTTTGTAAGACGCGAAAGGCACAGTGCGCATGAAATTTTCACACCTCCATAATCATACCCAGTTCTCCCTGCTCGACGGGGCATCCAACATTGGCCGCCTCTTCGACAAGGCTAAGGCCGACGGCATGCCCGCCATGGCTATTACCGATCATGGTAACATGTTCGGCGTCTTCGAGTTCGTGGCCCAGGCATGGAAGAAGACCAAAGTCGTGGGCCAGACGCCCGAGGGTAAGGACATCGTGGAGCCGGAGGTGAAGCCCATCATAGGCTGCGAGTTCTACCTTGTGGAGAACAGGCACAAGCGCCAGTTCAGCAAAGATGATAAGGACGTGCGCTGCCACCAGCTATTGCTGGCCAAAGACGAGGTGGGCTATAAGAACCTGGTGAAGCTGTGCTCGCTGGGTTACATAGAGGGCTTGTATGGCAAGTACCCGCGTATAGATAAGGAGCTGATATTGCAGTATCACGAGGGGTTGATAGCTACTACCTGCTGCCTGGCTGCCGAGGTGCCCCGCACCATACTGCGCAAGGGCGAGGAGGAGGCCGAAAAGGTCTTCAAATGGTGGCTCGACCTCTTTGGCGACGACTACTATGTGGAGATGCAGCGCCACGAGATACCCGAACAGATACAGGTGAACGAGGTGCTGCTGAAGTTTGCCCGCAAGTACAATGTGCCCATCATAGCCAGCAACGATAGCCACTATGTCGACCAGGAAGACTATAATGCGCACGACATCCTGCTCTGCATCAATACCGGTGAGAAGCAAAGCACGCCGAGCATGAAGGAGTTCAGCGACGACGATGTGAGCATGAAGGACCGCCGCTTTGCCTTCTACAACGACCAGTTCTTTTTCAAGAAGACGGAGGAGATGCACAGCATCTTCAGCGATATACCCGAGAGCCTGGATAATACCCAGATGATCGTGGACAAGATAAAGCCCATGAAGCTGGAGCGCGAGATATTGCTGCCCCACTTCAAAGTGCCACCCGAGTTCAACGACAACCAGGATGCCTATCTCGAAGACATCACCTGGAAGGGCGCGCATGAGCGATACAAAGATGGGCTGAATGCCGAGATAGAGGAGCGCATCCGTTTCGAGCTCTTTACCATCAAAACGATGGGCTTTGCGGGCTACTTCCTCATCGTGAGCGACTTCATCAAGGCCGGTCGCGACCTGGGGGTGTTCATAGGCCCCGGCCGTGGTTCGGCTGCAGGCTCGGTAGTGGCCTATTGCATCGGCATCACCAATATCGATCCCATCAAGTACAAGCTCCTGTTCGAGAGGTTCCTCAACCCCGACCGTAAGAGCATGCCCGATATCGATACCGACTTCGACGACGTGGGCCGCCAGAAGGTGATCGACTACGTGGTGGAAAAGTATGGTAAGAACCAGGTAGCCCACATCGTTACCTATGGCACCATGGCCGCCAAGATGAGTATAAAAGACGTGGCACGCGTGCTCGATCTGCCATTGCCCGATGCCAACGGCCTGGCCAAGCTGGTGCCGGAGCGTCCCGGTATTTCACTCAAGCGCTTGCTGCACGCACCGCTTAAAGGCGACGATGGGCTGGATACCAAAGAAGGCCTGGGCGCAGAAGAGCTGGAGAACGTAGGCAAGATGCGCGAGATATACGATGGCCCCACCATGCACGGCACCGTGCTGCACGAGGCCGAGAAGCTCGAGGGCTCTGTCCGCAATACGGGCATACACGCCGCAGGCATCATCATAGCGCCTAAGGACCTTACGGAGCTGATACCCGTATGCGCCAATAAGGATGTGAACCTCTTGATCACACAGTTTGAAGGTAACATCATCGAGAACGCCGGTGTAATCAAGATGGACTTTTTGGGACTCAAAACCCTTACCATCATTAAGGATGCGCTGGCGCTCATCAAAAGAAATTACGACATAGATATCGACATCGATGCCATTCCGCTCGATGACGAGAAGACATACCAGCTCTACCAGCACGGCGATACCAACGGTACTTTCCAGTTCGAAAGTCCGGGTATGCAGAAATACCTGCGCGAGCTGAAGCCCGATAAGCTCGACGATCTTATCGCGATGAACGCCCTCTACCGTCCCGGTCCGCTGGCCTACATACCTAACTTCGTGAAGCGTAAGCATGGCGAAGAGCCAATAGTGTACGATCTGCCTGAGATGGAGGAATACCTGGGCGAAACCTATGGTATCACGGTGTACCAGGAACAGGTGATGCTGCTCTCGCAAAAGATAGGCGGCTTCAGCAAGGGCGATGCCGACGTGCTGCGCAAGGCCATGGGTAAGAAGCAGAAGGCTGTCCTCGATAAGATGAAGGGGCAGTTCATAAAGGGCGCAACTGAAAAAGGCCACCCTGCCGACAAGCTGGAGAAGATCTGGACCGACTGGGAAGCATTCGCACAATACGCCTTCAACAAGTCGCACTCCACCTGCTATGCATTCGTAGCTTACCAGACGGCCTTCCTTAAGGCACACTATCCGGCAGAGTATATGGCCGCGGTGCTCAACAACCAGGGCAATATCGATAAGATAAAGTTCTACATGGAGGAGTGCCAGCGCATGGGCCTGCAGGTGTTGGGGCCCGATGTGAACGAGAGCTTGAAAGGCTTTTCGGTAAATAAAGAGAGTGTAGTCCGTTTCGGTATGAATGCCATTAAAGGTGTAGGTGAGGCAGCTGTTGAGGACATCATATCCGAGCGCGAAGCCCATGGCCCATACCTGAGCGTATTCGATTTCATACAGCGCGTCAATCAACGCACGGTAAATAAGAAGTCGCTGGAAAGTTTAGTATTGGCGGGTGCGCTCGATAGTTTTAAAGAGATGCACAGGGCGCAGTATTTCTACGCCCCGCCCACCGATCCGGTGAGTGGTTTGGAAAGGCTCATACGCTTCGGCAACCAATACCAGGCTACAACATCTATGGCCAGCAACAGCCTCTTCGGTGCCAGCACCATGCCCGATGTAAAGCCTCCGGTCATGCCCACCTGCGAGCCATGGATATTACCCGAGTTGCTGGAGCGCGAAAAGGAAGTGGTAGGCATCTACCTGAGCGCCCATCCCATGGACGGCTTTAAATTCGAGATGAAGCACTATGGTCTGACAGACATTGCAGACATCGAGAACAGGAAAGGACTTGTAGTGCGTATAGCCGGCTTCGTTACCGATGCCGCGCACATGACCACCAAGAAGGGCAGCAAGTTCGGCAAGCTGGTGCTCAACGATTACACAGGCAATACAGAGATCGTCTTTTGGGAAAACAATTATGTACAGTACGGCAGGTATATCGACAATGGACAGAAGCTGATGATACAGGGCGTGTACCAGGAGCATAAGTACAGGCCCGGCGTTATGGAGTTCAACATTCAAAGCATTATGCTGCTGGATGAGGTGCGCAAGAAACTCACCAAACGCGTGAAGCTGATGATACCCCTGCAAAAACTGAATGCGGAATTTGCCCAGTTTTTGGAGCAGAATATTAAAAAGCACCCCGGCAATACCGAGCTGATACTACAGGTGGTCGATGATGACGAACCAATGGCCATCAAGCTGAAAACCCACAACATACGCATGGAGCTGAACGACGAACTGATAGGATACCTGAACGAACATGACGAAGTGCAGCATAGTGTGGAAGTGGCATAGTTCGTGTACGTATATCAGCTTTATGAACTTTGCGTCTCAGCGTCTTTGCGGTTAAATGACCGCGCTGTGGATAAGAAGTGGAATAGAAGAGTAGGCTTATATGGCTATTTGTTGCGTCTATTAGGTAGCCTCGTATATTTGATGGAACTTTGTGTTATCAAAAACAAAAAATAACAATAAAATAAAAAGGAAAAATAATGGCAGCAGTATTCACAGATGCGAATTTTGACGCGGAGGTATTGAAATCAGATAAATTGACAGTGGTGGACTTCTGGGCACAATGGTGCGGTCCCTGCCTCGCAATAGGCCCAACAATCGAAGCGCTGGCTAAGGAATATGAAGGCAAGGCTAACATTGGCAAGCTCAACGTGGACGAGAACCCTAACATATCTATGCAGTACGGCATCACCAGCATACCCTGCATACTGTATATAAAGAACGGCCAGGTAGTGGATAAACAGCTCGGCGCCGCTCCTCGCAATGTGTTCGAAAAGAAATTGCAACAACACCTCTAATTAACAGGCATGTCTGTGACCTTTACCGATGCAAACTTCGATGCCGAAGTATTGCAAAATGATAAGTTGTCTGTTGTAGACTTTTGGGCGCCCTGGTGCGGTCCATGTATAGGCGTAGGCAAAACGCTGGATATACTGGCGCAGGAATACGATGGTAAAGTAAAGATCGGCAAGCTCAATGTGGCTGATAACCCTGAAGTGTCCATCAACTACGGCGTTACCAATATGCCCTGTGTGCTCTTCATAAAGAATGGACAGGTCGTGGACAAATATGTAGGTGCAGCCCCCAAAAATGTCTACGAAAAGAAGATACAGCAGCACTTGTAATAGTCGATATAACTAATTGATAAACAATCCCGCCGCCTGCGGGATTGTTTATTTTTCAAAGCCTTTCCCTTCAATTTTAGTATCTTCGCTTGCCTCCCATTGAAATAGATATGAAGTCATTTGATGTAATAACGGACCCCTTATATGTGCCAAAGAAATTCACGGCGCTGGACAGGTTTTTCCTCAGGTTCATTCGGGATGAGCGCGATCTGCCTTTTGTATACTTTACCATACTCATCAGCTTCACGCTGATACCGCTGGCGGTATTATTGTTTTGGCCGGGCATACCCACCTGGCTCTGGTGGAGTGCTGCGGTAACTTACCTGGTACTAAATAATGGCATATTCAAAGGCCCTTTTCTGCTGATGATGCACTGCACGGCGCACAGGCCGTTCTTTAAGAAAGAGTATAACTTCTGGAATTACTATCATCCCTGGATCATCGGGCCATTCTTCGGTCAGAGCCCTGATACTTATTTTACTCACCATCTGGGCATGCACCATGCCGAGAATAACCTGCCGGACGATGAAAGCTGCACCATGCCTTTCCAGCGCGACTCATTGCGGGGCTTTCTGACGTATTTCGGTGTGTTCCTGTTTACAGGCATCTATCACCTCTCGATGTACTTCGTGCGCAAGCGCAGGAAGAAGTTGTTGTATCGTTCATTGAGGGGCGAGCTGCTATTCATATTAGGCTGCGTAGGCTTATGCTTTATTAACTGGCCGGCTACCGTGGTGGTGTTCATAGCGCCTTTTCTCATATCACGGGCGGTAATGATGATGGGCAACTGGGTGCAACACGCATTCATAGACCCTAACGATCCCGGAAACTCATACAAGAACAGCCTGAGCTGTATCAACACGATATACAATCGTCAATGCTGGAACGATGGCTACCATATAGCCCACCATGAGAGGCCCGCCATGCACTTTACAGAACTGCCGATATATTTCAAAGACAATATCGACGAATATATCAAGAACGATGCGGTGGTGTTCGACGGTATACATTACCTGCACATCTTCGCCTACCTGATGACCAAGCGTTACGACCTGCTGGCTAAGCATTTTGTAAACATCGGCAACCGCTATAAAAGCGATGAAGAAGTGATCGCATTCCTTAAAAGCAGAACCAGGAAATGCCCGCCGGAAGTGATAACGAAGTATACACCCGCATACGCATAGCTGAGTTACAACTTAGGCGTAAACTGCGCCAAATCATATATCCCTAAAATGCGCTCGATACTGGCGACCTTTTCTACCATAGATTCAAAGCCGTCCTTGCCGAATTTCTTCTGCTCGTTCTTTTCAAATTCCTCACCGAGCGAGTCGTATTCGTGCTTTGACACCAGCTTCCTGAAGGCGGGGAAAAGCACGGTATCCTCCCTCGACTCGTGTGGGCGGTACATGGTATTGAAGGCCGTGAGTAACTGTATGAGGCGTTGCGTATCGGTATCGGTAAGACCGCGATTTCTGGAGAGTTGCAGTATCTCTGCTGTAACATTTCTGCCGGCCTGGTGCTGTTGCAGCAGCGTGTCGACTAAATCGCTCAAGACGTTTGCTTTCTTAAAGCGCGGAAAAAGGTAATCCTCCTCCTGCTTTTCATGATAATCTTCAACGAACGTTTTGATGACCATAGCCGCATTGTAAAGCGTATTACTGTCAAAACTTTGTTTGTTGATGAGATGGTCTTTGCATACATCATAGATCAGTAACACCCTGTTGAGCAGACCGTGTTCCTGCATCAGGTCTTCCGGTGGCGACACCTCCTGGCCTTCGTCGTCATCGCTTTTACAGGAGGAAAATACGGAAGACCCTGAGATAAGGGTCAGTGCTGCGACTTTGAAGCCAGTGCCAATAAAGTTGCGGCGGTTGGTGCGGTTTTGCGTATCGTGTTGCATAGAACTGTCTTGTTAATGCAAGACTAAATTACCACAAAAACCGTGCGACGAGAAAACTACCGGCCGGCTTTTTCTTTGATACGCTTGTTCATGATGCTGAACCAGAGGGGCGGGACGGCAGCCAGTAGCATACTGCCTGCGTAGCCGGTGGGCAGTTGCGGTGCATCGTCGTGATGGCGGAGCACCTGGTAGCGGCGGCTGGCTAAATAGTGATGATCGCTGTGGCGACCCAATTCGAAAAGTATAAGGCGGCCAAGGATGTGATCGCTGTCCCAGCTGTGCCGGGGCATGACGCGCTCGTAGCGTCCTTCGCCGGTAGCCTTGCGGCTGAGGCCATAGTGCTGAATATAGCTCACAGCCTGGAAGAGTATGATGCCGCTTAGCGCGCTCAGGATATAATAGCCCAATATAAGCCAGCCAAACAGCAGTACTATAAGAGAACAATATGCCAACTCCAACAAAGTGAACTGAAACATCCTGTTGTAAATAAACAACTTGCCGTTTTTTCGCTGGTCCGTAGTTGCAATAGTCCACGCTACGCGGTAAGTGCCCAACTGCATGCGGATTATAAAATGATAGAGTGATTCGTTGTACCGGGCGCTGCCGGGATCGAGCGGGGTGGCGACGTTCTTGTGGTGGCCTTTGTTGTGGTCTATATTGAAATGCATGTACAAGGAACTGAGCAGCATGCAGCGGGACAGGAATTGATTGAGCGGGCTGACCCTATGGCCAAGCTCGTGCCCCACATTGATTCCGAAAATGCCGCAGAGCAGGCCCATGGCCAGAATACGCCCCACCCTATCGCTGACACTAATGTCCGGCTGCTGCATAGAGTGTAAAAAGGAATAAGCTGCTATGAACTGAAGCGGCACCATTAAATAAAGACATACATTGAACCATGAAGAGCGAGCTATCTTTTCTTCCACGTCATCGGTCATGTTGCGGGGACTAGCGGGCAACACCAACTCAAGCAATGGCACCACCAGGAAGGCTACCAACACAGTGGTCCACACCTGCCAGCCTGTAGCTCTGAAGCTGACCAAGGCATTGACAAAAAGCGTTAGGGGCAGTGTGTATTTTATTGCCTTCCAATTCATTGCACCACAAAATTACCAAGTATTCCCAGTAAACCTACCTAGTCGGTCGGTGACATAGAGACCAGTTACCCTGATGCGGACAACAAATACACACCAATGGCAGAGAAATGAAAAAAGTGCAACATTATTGTAAGCTTTTGAGTCCTATCTTTGTTACAGGCATGTCAAAAATAGCGACGATATTGTTGATGTCTTTATACCTAGTGGGAACCCTGCTGTTCCCAATGGGTGATTTTTCTGCAATGCAAGACCTGTCAAAGATGTATGAACAGTGTAAGGCGGAAGACCCGGATATAGATGCCGCTGATTTTGTCTTTGAACATCTGCTAAACCTGGAAAGTGTTTTGGACCATTTTGATAAGGACGATGCAACAGAGAAAAATGAAAGACCTCACCAGCCATTCCAGACACATGCCACGCACATAGTGATCGTAATAAGTAAACCGATACAATTAATACACAAACAACCTTTCTTTCTAATAGAAGAGATAAAGCACAACCTGCACCAGGACAGGCAGGTCCCGAACGCCTATCTATCTGAGGTCTTCCACCCTCCAATTGTTTAAACTACTGCCATGTTATGCAATTGCGATTTTTGTCGCAATGCTGCTATTTATTGCACAATATTTAAACAAATAAAACATTCAAAATGAAGCCAATATTCGTTATGCTGTTTGCTGCCCTATTGTGCAGCAAGACAGCTGGTGCACAAAATGTACCACAAACCGTAAAAGCCGCTTTTAGTAAAGATTACGCGAAAGCAACAAATGTGAAATGGGATAAGGAAGGAAATAGATACGAAGCCGCGTTCCATTTTAACGATCACTCGATGTCTGTACTGTATGACGATAAAGGCAGGGTAACCGAAACGGAAACCGCAATTGCCATTGACGCGCTGCCAAAAGCGGCAAAGCAATATGCGTTGTCGAAAGGAACCATTAAAGATGCTGCGAAAATAGTGGCCGCAAATGGAACAGTGCGGTACGAGGCAGAAGTAAATCACAAGGACCTCATATTCGATGAAAAGGGAACATTTGTAACAGAAAGGAAGGAATAACAATTCCAAATTCCACAACAGCATTTAGGGTGGCCCGACCTAGATGCTCCTTTTATTTACCAACCATTCAACCAATTCATCAAAAATGAAATTGACATACTTATCAATATTGCTCCTGTTATTGAGCCTAAATGCTTATCCCCAGGATGCAATCCACATGCAAGTATCAGACGGGAACAGTAACCTGGCGGTTCCGTTTGTAAACATAGTAAGTAACTCGACGTTCCTGGCGAGTACCGACAGCGCCGGAAAAGCTTTGGTGACGCTGCCCGCCGGTAGTCATAAGATCAGTTTTGTACTTACAGGCTATAAAAGACTGGATACGACCATAACTATACCCAGCCCCAAAAACGTAAATATTACATTAGTGCCAGAAGCTGAAGACCTTGCGGAAGTAACCATCGTTTCTTCCACGCGCAGTAATCAAAATATAGAGAGCAGCCCTTTGAAAGTAGAGGTGCTGGGAAAGGAAGAAATGAGTGAAGAAGCGGGTATTAAGCCCGGTAATATTGCAAGTATACTTGGAGACGTAAGCGGCGTGCAAATACAGCAATCTTCAGCTACATCGGGAAATAGTAACGTGCGCATCCAAGGGTTGGACGGCAGATACACTCAAATATTACAGGATGGCATGCCCTTATATGATGGCTTTTCGGGCGGCTTCGGAATCCTTACTATACCGCCGCTGGACCTGAAACAGATAGAACTAATAAAAGGATCTGCCAGCACCTTGTATGGCGGCGGCGCAATAGGCGGCCTCGTAAATCTTATCTCAAAACGCCCAGCATACAATCAGGAGGCCGATGCGCTCATAAACTACACGACACTTAATGAGGCAAATGTAAATGCCTTTGCTGCAAAAAGAAATGACAAGCTTGGCTACACCATTTTTGCGGGGTACACCAGGCAGCAGGCCACCGATGTGAACAAGGACGACCTGAGTGATGTGCCTAAAACCAACAGCTTTCTCATACACCCAAAGCTATTTTACTATCCAACCGCAAAAACAACAATTGCGTTGGGGTACAGTGGCTCATTCGACAAACGGCGGGGAGGTGACATGCTGGTACTGCAGAACAAGGCAGACAACAGCCACCAGTATTATGAAAGCAATAACAGCCAGAGACACACTGGTGAATACCTGGTGGAGCACTATTACACCACCAATGCCAAAGTAACACTGAAGGGAAATATTAGCAATTTTGACCGCCTGACGAATACCAACTTCTACTCGTTAAAGGGCAATCAAACAAGCTATTACAGCGAGGCCTCAGGCAACCTACCAATCGGCAAAAGTGATCTCATTGTCGGTATTAACATAGTAGGTGATACTTACAAAACAATAAACCCGGACACTGCCTCGCTAAAATCATTGGCGAATACCACTGTTGGCGCTTTCGGACAATATAGTCTACATATAAAAGGCCATACTACCGTTGAGGCCGGTTTGCGTTTTGACCGGCATAGCCGGTATGGGATATTTGCATTACCAAGGGTGGCCGCCTTTCACAAGTTTGGAGATCATTGGGCAGTGCGTGCAGGATTTGGTATGGGTTATAAAACACCCAACCCCCTTGTGCCGCAAAATATCGAGTATAATGTGCTGGACATTTTGCCTGTAAGCAGTTTGGTGAAACCAGAGATATCGTATGGATACAATGCTGAAGTAAATTACAAGAAGGAATGGGGAAAAGGCAATTCACTATTCATTAACCAGGCATTTTTCCTGACGCAGGTAAACAGGCCAATTGTCTTTGAAACGAATACCGGCAATAAGGTGGACATGGTGAATGCAACCAAGCCGATAGTTAGTAGAGGGTTTGACACATATGTGAAGCTGATATTGCATAGCTGGGAGCTTTATGCAGGCTATACCTACACAGATGCCCGGCTTACATACTTACCCGGCAATACGTTTGTGCCGCTTACGCCCAGGAACAGGTGGGCATTTGTACTGGTGAAAGAAATAGAGAATGCCTGGCGTTTAGGGCTGGAAGGCTCACATACCGGCACGCAATACCGCTACGACCGCAGCAGCACACCGGGATACTTATTTATTGCCGCGATGATACAAAGACAAATAGGGAAACATGCTTTCGTAGTACTTAATGGCGAAAACCTGCTTGACTACAGGATGAGCAAGGTAGAATCTTTGTACAACGGCAGCATACAAAATCCCGCTTTCAAGCCATTATGGGCGCCTATCGATGGACGAGTTATTAACCTATCGCTGAGGTGGAAATTGTAAAAAGCGACTAGGTTTCAAATGAGTAGGTTCTTTAGAACTCAACTCAGGCAAGGGACGTTTTTAGCTACCCTCACATGCTCATAGACCCTGCATTGTTTTTCGAGCGTGCTGATGAACTGTTTGAAGTGACCACCTTTATGCGGGGGAAAGCAGATATTGTGCTCGCCCCCCATGCCCCACTGCTTTTCAGAAAATTTAAGTTTTGGAGCATATTTTTTGTTGTAACGTTCAATAGCATCGTGTACCTCGGCAAATTCTCCACCATTGATACCAGAACCTATACTGTAAAAGGATAAGACAAGCACCTGCCTGTCATTCACCTTTGCTGGTTTTGCTTTTTGAAAAAAATGCCTATGTGCAGCAAAAAGAGATCAATAGTACCAGTATAGACGATGATATTCTGTTCAAAATATTACCTTTCTATTGCTTTAATAACTTCAGGGGCATCGGGACGGGTATTGGGATAAAATACAGCCACGAGGTGTCCGTTTTCATCGATGAGGTACTTCTGGAAATTCCATTTAACGCTGACACTTTTAAAGTGGTTATACTTTTCGTTGGTCAGCCATGTGTATATCGGCGCCTGTTTGCGGCCCTTCACGGATACTTTTGCGGCCATAGGAAAACTTACGCCATAATTCTTTTTGCAAAACGCGTCAATATCATTGCTGCTGCCGCGCTCTTCGAAAAAGAAATTGTTGCAGGGGAACCCAACTATGACGAGTGAGCCTTTGTACTTCTTATATAGTGCCTCAAGCTGCTCGTATTGCGGCGTGTAGGTGCAATGCGAAGCAGTGTTGACAATGAGTATCTTTTTTCCCCTGAACTGGGCAAAATCAATGGTGCCACCTGTGAGGCCATCAACCTTAAAGTCGTAAATGCTTTGGGGAACGGACTGAGCAACTGCAGGTAGAAAGAACAAAGAATTGAATGCCCAAAGAATGTAACGACGCATAGTGCAAAGTTAGGACATAACCGGGTAGAAGCCTGACATGGAAGCGGCGAAATAAAAAAGGCCCGGGGTAACCGGACCTTCCTGAATATTCCAGGTAAGTAATTACCTCTCGATGGCATTGATGATGTCGGCGCGCATGGGGCTCATGCCCGGCTCGAAGACGGCCACGAGGTTCCCTTTTTCGTCAATAAGGTATTTCTGGAAGTTCCATTTCACATCGCTGTCCTTAAGGCCGTTGTATTTTTTTTCGGTCAGCCAGTGGTATATAGGCGCCATCTCGTTGCCCTTCACTGTTATTTTAGCAGCCATGGGGAAGCTGACGCTGTAATTTTTTTTGCAGAACTCGGCTATCTGCTGATTGCTGCCCGGCTCCTGGTGGCCAAAGTCATTAGCAGGAAAACCAACGATTACCAATTTGCCTTTATACTTTTCAGAGATCTTCTCAAGATCGGCGTACTGAGGCGTATTGCCACATTCGGATGCTGTATTAACGATGAGTATCTTTTTTCCTTTGAAAGCGGAAAAATCGATGGTGCCGCCTGTGAGCGACTCTACTTTAAAGTCGTAAATACTCTTAGGCACCGCATCCGTTTTCGGAGCAGGCACAAAGAAGAATTTGATCATTAAGAGAATAGAAAATAACATAGATGTATTTTTAGAACCTGAATAACAAACATACGATTTTTTTCATTGATGGTCATGATTAAGGGCCGGGTACCGGACGGAGCAGGAATATTGAATGCCCAATACGGCCTGAAGTGTTATTTTTGGGCGCAAATGAGTGGTTTTCGCAGCCTTATTGTGTTTTGTGCCCTGACCTTAGCGGTAGCAGGCTGCGCCAATATCCAGGGTTTGCCCGGTGGAAAGAAAGACACGAAAGCGCCTGTACTGGTACGCGTGAGCCCCAAAGATTCTACCTTAAATACCCGCGTGAGTAAAATAGAGCTGCATTTTGACGAGTTCATTAACGTTGTGGATGCAGTAAAAGAAGTGCAGATATCGCCCATACTGTCGATACCTATGACCGTAACGGGCGCCTATAAAAAAGTGACCGTGAAGATACCTGACAGCCTGCTGCAGGATAATACGACTTACCGTGTATCATTCGGCAATGCTATAAAGGACCTCCATGAGGGAAATACCTTTACGGGTTACACGTATACATTTAGCACCGGCAGCTATTTCGACTCGCTGGAAGTAAAAGGCGAGGTACTAAATGCCGTTACCGGCATGCCTGACACCGGCGCATGGGTGCTACTTTATAATGCGAATAACCCGGATAGTGTTGTGCTGCGCGAAAAGCCACTGTATGTTGGCAAAGTGGATGGCGGCCGCTTTTCGATAAAAGGGCTGCCGGGCAGATCATTCCGGGTCTTTGCGCTTAGAGATGCGAACAATAACCTCATCTATGATGGCAGAAGCGAATGGATAGCCTTTAAAGACGAGCCGGTAAGGGCCGGCGATTCGAGCGCGACCGCCATAAGCCTCCGGCTGTTCCCTGAAGTGCAGGACACCTCAAAGTTTAGAGCCGACAGCCTTAAAGCACTGCGGAAAGGGCAGGACATGAAGCCCAATAAAGACGCCAAAACTGAATTGACCTACACCCTGAACGTGGACACATCGGGCATGAACAAACGCACAAAAGATATAACGAAGCCGATAGAAATAAGCCTAAACAAGAAGGTGGATAGCATCTACCCCCAACAGATAAGCCTCTACCTGGACAGCAGCGACAAAACAGTGCCGATAGCTGTGTATAAAGACAGCAGTAAAGAAAAAACAGTGCTTGTGAAGGCCGACTGGAAAGAGAATACACTCTACACACTGAAGATACATAAAGGCTTCGCCAAAGACACATCGGGCAACGAGACCGCACCCTCAAAATATGTTTTCAGGACAAAGGAGGATGATGACTACGGGAAGCTAAACATACACTTGCCCAAGAAGTACATAAATGCAAACTATGTGCTGCTGGTAAAGGGAGATAAAGACACGGTGTACCAACAAACGGTGGCAGACTCGATGGTGTACCTGGTGCGGCAACAGCCCGGCAGCTACAGTATGCTGTTGATAGCGGATGCCAATGGTAACGGCAAATGGGACACAGGTGATATGCTGGCCCACCTGCAGCCCGAAATAGTGATACCCTACAAAGGAAGCATAGTACTGAAGGAAGGCTGGGAAAATACTATAGACTTTGAAACCAACAAGAAACCACGCATGGGGGGTGATGAAAAAGATAACACCCAAAACAGAAAATGATTATTTTGCCGCATCGTAATTCATAAGCATGAAGAAAATAATAATACCAGTTTTACTATTGGCATCGCTGGCTGTTGATGCACAAAACCGCATGACGCCTGAAATGCTATGGGGTCTGAAACGCGTGAGCGGCGAGGGTGTATCGCCGGGCGGTGACAGGATATACTATGCATCGAAGCAATATGACTGGCACACCGAAAAGAACACCACGACCCATTACGTAATAAACGTGAATACGGGAGACAAGAAAGAGTATAAAGTAGAAGGGAAAGAGATAGTGCAACGCGACAAAAACGTGTGGTATGCAACAGACGAAAAGGCATTATACGCGAGCGAAGACAATGGCAAAAGCTGGAGAGTGTTTTACAGCGGTTTGCAAGGCGCAGATAATATTAAGGTGTCACCCAACGGAAGGTATATAGCGTTTACCAAAGAAGTGATGGTGAACCCTATGCTTGCTAAGGATATCTATAGCGACCTGCCTAAAAGCACTATGCAGGTGTATGATGACCTGATGTACCGCCACTGGGACACCTGGGAAGACGGCATGTACTCGCACGTTTTCGTAGCGGACGTGAAAAAAGGCAAAGCAACAGATATAATGCCTGACGAGGCCTATGACTGCCCACAGAAACCCTTTGGCGGGGCTGAAGACCTGGTATGGAGCCCTACCAGCAAGGGCCTGGTATATGTATGCAAGAAAAAAAGCGGTAAGGACTATGCTCAAAGTACGAATACCGACCTGTACTACTACGAAGTTGCCACGCACCGGACTATTAACTGGACTGCCGGCATGCCCGGATATGATACTCAACCAGCCTTTAGCCCCGATGGCAATCGCATTGCATGGCTGAGCATGGCACATGATGGCTACGAGAGTGACAAGAACAATATCATGGTTGCCGAACTGAGCGACCCCACTGCCTGGAAGATCAACGTAACAGACAACTGGGACGGCACAGTGGAAGGCTTTAGCTGGATGAACAATGGCAATATCTATTTTTCGGCTCCGTGGAAAGGCACACAACAACTGTTTGAAGCTTACCTGCCGGCTAACCTGAAGCAAACCACCCAGCCGGAGATACGCCAGGCCACAGAGGGAGAGTTTGACATCACTGGAATAGTAGGCGAAACAAAGGACGAGATCATCGTAACGCGTTGCGACATGAACCACGCGAATGAGATATACGCAGTGAACAGGAAGGACCGCAGCATGCACCAGGTAACGCATGAGAATGACGCTACTTACAGTTCGATAAAAATGGGCAAGGTGGAAATGCGCAAGGTGACGCTGAAGGATGGCAAAAAAATGAGCACATGGGTGATATACCCGCCCGACTTTAATCCGCACCAGAAGTACCCTACCCTGCTGTATTGCCAGGGTGGTCCGCAATCGGAAGTATCGCAGTTTTACAGCTTCCGCTGGAATTTCCAGCTGATGGCGGCTAATGGCTATATAGTGGTGGCGCCTAACCGCCATGGCCTGCCGGGCTTTGGCACCAAGTGGAACGAAGAAATAAGCAAAGACTGGGGCGGCCAGGCTATGAGCGACTATCTGGCTGCTATTGACGACGTATCGCAGGAAAGCTACGTGGACAAAAACAGGATGGGCTGTGTGGGCGCCAGCTATGGTGGTTACAGCGTGTACATGCTGGCCGGCATGCACGAGGGCCGCTTTAAATCGTTCATTGCGCATGATGGCCTCTTTGATCTAAAGAGTTGGTATGGCACCACTGAAGAGCTGTGGTTTGCCAATTGGGACATTGGCGGCCCTTACTGGCAAAGCGCTAACTCAAGGGGTTACGATAAATTTAACCCAAGCAACTTTGTGAGCAAGTGGGATGCACCCATCATGATCATCCAGGGCGGCATTGACTACCGTGTGCCTGTAGAACAAGGCCTTGAAGCCTTCCAGGCGGCACAGCTGCGGGGCATCAAGAGCAAGCTGCTGTACCTGCCCAATGAGAACCACTGGGTGCTGCATGCACAGAATGGCATAGCATGGCAGCGAGAATTCTTTAAGTGGCTGAAGGATACATTGCATTAATATTCATGTAACAACAATGAAAGGCCCCAACATTTTGGGGCCTTTTCATTCAAATAAGTACCTGAAACAAGTATATTTGGCAAACAAGTAAGGTATGCTTAAAAAGATCATCCTGTTCCTGCTGGCGGTGTTTATCATTATCCAGTTCATACGTCCGGCTAAGAACCTTGCGGCACGAGGACCCCAACACATAGAGGCGATATACCCAATGCCCGATAATGTTAAGCAGATCATGCGGGTGGCATGTTATGATTGCCATAGCGATAGCACGAGATATCCCTGGTATAACAGAGTGCAGCCTGTGGCCTGGTGGCTGAACCATCACGTTGATGAGGCCAAGGGCGAACTGAACTTTTCGCAGTTTGGCACCTATAGCAAGCAAAAGCAGGTAAAGAAATTACAAAAAGTGAAGAGCTCGGTAACAAAGGGATGGATGCCACTGGACAGCTACCTGTGGATACATAAGGACGCCAAACTGAGCCCCGAGCAGGCCAAGGCTATAGCCGACTGGGCCGACCAGACGATAGCACAAATACCGTAAGGCGATGCGCATCATATCATACAATGTAAATGGAGTCAGGGCCGCGATCAGGAAAGGATTTGCCGACTGGCTGGCGAGCAACCCCGCAGACATCATATGCATGCAGGAGGTGAAAGCGCTGAAGGAAGACGTGGACACCAACCCACTGGAAGCAATGGGATTTGAGACCTATTGGTTCCCCGCGCAGAAAAAAGGTTACAGCGGCGTGGCCATCTTCTCCAAAATAAAGCCCGATAATATCTACTACGGTTCAGGGATAGCGCAAAGCGATTTCGAAGGCAGGGTGATACGTGCCGACTTTGGCGACATAACACTGGTGAACGCTTACTTCCCAAGCGGCACATCGGGTGATGAAAGGCAAAGTTATAAATACCAGTGGCTCGACGAGTTCTTCGACTGGCTGAATGAGTTACGAAAAACAAGGCCAAAACTGATCGTATGCGGCGACTACAACATCTGCCACAAAGCAATCGACATTCATAACCCCGTGAGCAATAAGAAATCGTCGGGCTTTTTGCCGGAAGAGCGGGCATGGATGGATAAATTCTTTGAGAATGGCTTTGTGGATACCTTCAGGCTTTTTAACAAGGACCCTCACCACTACACATGGTGGACAGTGCGGGCAAATGCAAGAGAGAATAACAAGGGCTGGCGGATAGACTACATCAATGTGACCGAGCCGCTGAAAGATATGCTAAAGCATGCCGAGATATATCCCCATATTAAGCACTCGGACCACTGCCCGGTATTTTTGGAATTAGCGATTTAATACGATACCTAAAAAAATAAGTCCCGCCAAAGCGGGACTTATCAGTTTGGCTCTTGTTTGCCGAAAACTACTGCTTTGTTATTTTAACTGTCTCATTACGTTGATCATCGCTATAGCGGATGAGGTACATACCCGACGCGAGAGGCGTGATATCGGCGACTGCTTTGTTGCCGGAAACCGGAACAGTCATCAGCAGTTTGCCACTGAGGTCGGTAATAGATATTCTGCTATTTGCTGAACGTGTGCCTGAGACCTCTATAGTAACCTTGTCCGTTACGGGATTCGGATAGGCAGCCAGGGAGCATCCATTTCTTTCAACCGTTTTGAGCTGCAGCGGGAAATTGCCGCTATGGATATAGAAGCCGCTGAAGCCGGTAATGGGGAAACTAATACTCCACCAATGATTGCCTGCATCCCAGCTAACTGAGGGGGTAATGAACTCGTAAGCTCCCGAATAATTGCCCGGGAAAGTACCCGTGCCGTGGAACTGCGTCACCCGTACGTTGCCATTGTCTGTGCCGTTAGTTGGCAGCATTGGATAGCCCATAGGGCCAGCCACAGCATTGTAAGCATCAAACTCAGCCTGGTAGGCGTAAAGGGTAATATTTGCCGTAGCCGAAGCCGCATTATTATCCGGTTCGATATCGAAGTGGCGCTGAATATAGGGTTCTGTATTGTACATATTCACGACCGGATCGAGCGTAACCTTTACAGTAGTGTTGCCACCTACAGGGCTCGCGCCCGATGGAGTAACTGTGGCCATCAGG
This sequence comes from Bacteroidota bacterium, assembly GCA_018267915.1. Classification (GTDB taxonomy): domain Bacteria; phylum Bacteroidota; class Bacteroidia; order Chitinophagales; family Chitinophagaceae; genus MKUN01. The sequence continues at coordinate 280,869 of JAFDXN010000033.1, forward strand.
TCGCATGTGGTGGTACGCACATCCACAGGGTTGTTAACCATGCTGTTATTGGTAACGGTAGAACCGGTAAGCCCGCCCAATATGTGGCTGTTACCGCTTACTATCGTCTTGCTATTGCTGCCCGCTGTCGCCGGCGTCGCGCAAGCAGCACTGCTGGTAAGATCGCAGGTGATCACGTCGCCCCCATTTAAGGCACCATCAATGTAAATGTCATTGTTAGTGCCGATAGGGTTACCATTCTTTTTCCATTGGTAAGAAGGGTTGTTGCCACCGTTAACCGCCGTAGCTAAAAAGGCGACCGAAGCACCATAGCAAACAGTATCGCCGGGATAAGATGAAATGCTCACAGATGCCGTAACAGCCGGGTTGACCGTCATAACCAGCGTATTGCCGGCTACAATGGACGGTATCGCACAGTTTGCATTGCTGGTGATCACGCAGGTTATCGCATCGTTTGTATTAAGTGCATTATCGCTATATGTGGGTGTATTGCCTACAGGATTGCCGTTTTTTAGCCACTGGTATTGCGGTGCAGGTCCGCCGTTCGTTATTGCGGCACTGAAGGTAACAGTTGTACCCGCGCAGATCGTATTGCCGGGGTTGGCTGTAACGTTAACAGAGGGTATTACTACTGGATTTACAGTCATTGTTATGCTATTACTTGATACTGTCGCAGGGCTTGCGCAGGTAGCATTGCTGGTAAGCACACAGGTGATCACGTCACCGGTGCTGAAGTTATTATCTGAAAAAGAAACGGCATTGGCGCCGATGTTCACATTGTTCTTCTTCCACTGATAAACAGGTGATGGGCCTGCATTGCTTGCCGTTGCTGTAAAGGTCACGTAAGTACCCGCACAAATCGTGTCGCCGGTGCTGGCAGCGATGCTGATGGCAGGGGTGACATTAGGTGTAACTGTCATCACTATCGCATTGCTGGTCAATGTCACCGGGTTGGCACATGTTGCATTGCTGGTGAGCGTGCATGTGACAACATCATTGTTAGCCAAAGAGGTCGTCACATAAGTGGCACCGCTACCAACCACAGTATTATTCTTTTTCCAGGAATATACCGGGGCCGGTCCTCCGTTGGTAGTAGTTGCGGTAAATGTCACAGAGGTGTTGGGGCATATGGTATTTCCCGTACTGGCCGTGATGCTGATAGTTGGTATGAGCACCGGGTTTACAGTCATCGTAATACCACTACTGGTCACCGACGTAGGCGTGGCACAGGCGGCACTGCTGGTAAGCGTGCACGTTATCACATCGCCTGTAGCCAGGTTATTGTCAGTATAAACTACCGCATTGCCTACATTTACATTGTTCTTCTTCCACTGGTAACCCGGAGTAGGACCTGCATTTGTTGCTGTGAGGGTGAAGGTCACCGGCGTACCCGCACAAATTGTATTGCCCGGTCCGGCGGCAATAGTAATGGTAGGGACCACCGTTGGGTTTACTGTCATCACGATGGTATTGCTTGATACGATAGACGGGGTGGCACAGCTGGCATTGCTCGTCAGCACACATGTAACCACGTCATTGTTGTTAAGGGTAGAAGTTGTAAAAGTCGTACCCACAGCTACGTTCGCATTGTTCACTTTCCACTGATAGGTCGGGCTTGGTCCGCCATTAATTGCCGAGGCAGTAAAGGTAACCGGCGTATTTGGGCATATGCTGTTGCCCGGATTAGCACTTATTGTCACAACAGGCACAACTACCGGGTTAACTACCATTGTCAGGCTATTGCTCGTAACCGTTGCGGGTGTCGCGCAGGCTGCGTTGCTGGTGAGCGTACATGTGATCGCGTCTCCGTTCGAAAGGTTGTTATCAGTGTAGACTACCGAAGTGCCTACGTTCACGTTGTTCTTTTTCCATTGATAAGAAGGTGAATTGCCTGCATTTGTCGTGGTGGCGGTGAACGTGACAAGAGAACCTGCGCAAACAGGATTAGCGGGGCTGGACGTGATGGTGATGACCGGCGTTACGGATGGATTTACCGTCATACTGATAGCATTACTTGTTGCCGTGGCCGGTGTCGCGCAGCTCGCATTGCTGGTAAGCACACAAGTTATCACATCATTGTTCGATGGTGTGTAAGTGTAAGTCGCTGCTGAACCAACATTGGCATTGTTTACCTTCCACTGGTAAGTGGGCGACGGTCCACCATTAGCGATGGAAGCAGTGAATGTAACAGATGTGCCGGCACACACGGTGCTGCCGGGGCTGGCGGTAATAGAAATGGAAGGGGAAACCGTAGCGCTTACCGTAATGGGTTTGGTAGCCGTAGCTGTGCCGCATCCGTTGACCACTGTATAAACAATAGTGTCGAGGCCGCCGGTAACACCGGTAACAACACCTGCGTTCGATACGATCGCATTCGCATTAGTGGCCGACCATGTACCATTTGGAGCCAGATCGCTAAGGCTTAGTATGGCATTAACACAAACAGTGGAAGAACCTGTGATCGTACCTGCATTGGGCAGCGGGTTAACTGTCACCACATAGGTTGCCGATGATGTACCGCAACTGTTCGTCAGGGAATATTTGATGGTGTCAATACCTGCTATCATCCCCGTAACCAGTCCCCCGGCGCTCACTGTGGCATTTGCATTCGTTGCCGACCACGTACCACCGTTCACTGTCTCGCTTAACTGTACCGTGGAACTTACACACACATTATTCGTTCCGGAGATAGTGCCGGCATTTGGGGAAAAGCAAAATTTGGCGACGAAACCGTCGTTGCCACCTTGTTGCGAAGTTTGGAAAGCACCCACTGTCGCAATGCCCGAGTTACTGGTGGTATAACCGCACAGGAAGAAACTTCCCGCATTGTCGGTACAGACACGCATTCCTATATCGTCAGATGTTCCGCCGTAATATGTGCCGTATATTTTAGATGTACCATTATTGTCCAGTTCAGCCAGGAAAGCGTCATTGCTGCCGGAAAGCGATGCCTGATAAGCGTTGCCTGTAGCAATATTATTGCCGCTTGTTGTATAGCCCGAAACATACACGTTACTGCCATCGGTGGTCACTGCCTGGAGGTAATCGCCCTGGTTGCCGCCAAAATAGGTGCCCCATTGAGGCGTACCCGAGTTATTGAATTTTACAATGAAACCGTCATAGTTGCCGCCGTAGGCTGTTTGGTAAGCTCCGGCAGTAGCAACTCCTGATGAACTGTTCGTATAGCCGGCAAGGAAAACGTTGCTTGCCGCGTCCACCGCCATAGTATAGCCTATCTCGTCATTGCTGCTACCATAGTATGTACCCCACTGCCTGTTACCGGAAGCATCAAATTTAGCGACAAAGGCATCGTTGCTGCCGCCCAGGGAGGTCTGGTATGCACCAACGCTGGCTATGTTATTGGAACTTTGCGTGTAACCGCCGATGTATACATTACCTGAAGCATCACAGGTCAGCCCCTGAATATAGTCGTAGTTGCTACCACCGTAATAAGTACACCACAGCCTGTTGCCTGCGTTGTCGAACTTCACAAGGAAGCCGTCGCTATTGCCGTAGAAACTCGTTTGGTAAGCCCCACCTGTTGCCAGGTTGCCTGAACCATAAGTGTAACCGGCCATATATATGTTATTGGACGCGTCGGTTGCCAGCGAGAAAGCATAATCATCGTTGCTGCCGCCATAGTACGTAGCCCATTGCCTTGCGCCAGCCGAATTGAACTTTACCAGGAAAGCATCATAGCTACCGGCTAAATAGGTTTGATAAGCACCACCTGTTGCTATATTGTAAGAGCTTTGGGTATAGCCGCACATGAATACGTTACCTGAGGCATCTACAGCCAACGAAGCCTGACCGCTCCACTCATAGTTACTACCACCATAATAGGTCGACCACTGCCTGCTTCCGGAGATGTCAAATTTCACAAGGTAATTATCATAATTACCACCATAACTTGTCTGGTATGCACCCACGGTTGCAATATTATATGAGCTATTGGTATAGCCCTGCATATATACGTTTCCGGAGGCATCCGCAACGTCTGCCTGGCCGATCTCGTCACTACCTGTACCAAAATAAGTGCCCCAGGACAGGCTCGGGTCGATAACAATGTTTCCGGTTGACCGAGCTATTTTATAGGAAAGTACGTCGCCTGTCAATACAAAAGCGGAAGCAATACTCTTTTTGCTGCCCTGCTCGTAAGAATAAGGTGCGTGCTCGCTGATATTGCCAAATGGCGTAGCCGCCAGGAGTGCGCCGTCTTTTCCTATTTTCAGATCCGTTGCACCACTGTACCTGATCTTAATGTCCGACGGATCGCCACCTTCCTTTACCACAAACTCATGCTCTAAAGTTCCGTCCTTCACATACAAAACCCAGTCGATGGCAGGATATATGTTCTTGTATGTAATCCTCTTGAAAGTGTGCGCGAAGGCGCCATCCTTTCCAGTACCTGTAGTATAATACGTTTCGAAATATTTTTGCGGTTCGTCGGTTACCACTTCCGCCCGCGGATTCGCTCCAACCAATTCCACATCCATACGATAAGCGTCAAATTTTATCTCAGTCGCGGGGGGCGCAAACGTTTTGTATGCCGGATTGCGGGGATCGCTAATTATCGGCTCACCGGATACTTTCTTTGTAAACTGGTAGTGGATGGCACCGTTGCCGATAAATACGTTTAATCCGTTTGTTGCGGCAAGTTTAAATTGAATGTCATTACGAGGACTGTAGTACTGATCTGTAACCTGACCTTTGTTCTCAATAAAGGATAGCCCCGAAGGCTTAAGCCCCCGCGGCGAACCTGCAGGCGTTGCTAATAAGTCCTGCCAGGCTAATAGCAGCAGGATCAGCAACAAGGAAGAATGAATTTTGTTGTTCATATTGCTTTTTTTGGGGCACAAAAGTATTCGGGTGCCCGACTTCTACGGCGGCGAGAAGACTATCTAATTGTTACAAATCGATGTAGCCGCATTAGCAATCCAACGGTTTGTTAAAAAAGCGTTAAAGAAACGTTTAGAAAATTATTCCGGCATATAATGAAAGCTGATTTTCAAAAGTTTATTTAGAGAATAAAAACACTATTGCTCTGAGAGAGATGGAAATTCCAATATTCTTACAGGATAATTTTCGGGGTATAAAAGTAAGGGATACACCGCTCAGAATCAGATAAATAACGGCCACGGGATATGCGGCTTTTGAAATCACTTACCCAACCTTATGAAAATTAGAAAGCCCCAAGATGGGGCTTAAATGATCTCATGGTTGTTAGCTTCTGGTGAGGGGCCGTTTTACATGGTAATAGCAATAACGAAACATGCTACGAGTGCGACGAACAAGAATATCTTCTTCATCGAATCGTTATTGTTATTGGTATATGTTGCTTTCATGGTTGCGTACCTGTTTGCTGGCACAAAGATGAAACAGCAGACAGGCGCTGCAAAAAATATCGTCTCCATTAACCCTAAATTTAAAAGTGGTTAACAAGCGATTAAGAAGTGAAGAAACACTACATGGTCTTACCATTCACCATCGTGAGGAACACTGATACGTATAGGTCCGTTGGCGTTAATGCCGATCCGGAAACCGGCGTGATTAGCTCCTGTGTAGTCCCACGATTCAACGAAGTCTACACGCAGGAAGCGCAGCATCTTCCAACCCAGGTTGTCAATACCCACAAAAGCCTCGGTATAGTAATTGTTCTGGCGGGCATAAAAGGTATTGTTGCCCACGATCAAATACCAGCGCGCGCGACGCAGTAGCGGTATCTTATTGGTAAGTAGTCCCTGTAGGTTATATTCAATATGGGCTTCGCCATAAATGGGCTCCGTATTGCTGAACATATAATAGGGCGCCAACTGAAAACTCTTCAGGTAAGCAGTTGCCAGCGCGGTTTGGTTGCCATCGAGATGCATCATATCGGGGATGCCGACTTTGTTGGAATTGATGAAGCCGCCGGTGGCCAAAACATACGAAAGGCTGCCCAGCAGGCGCAGGTGCAGGTCATCCTTCACGCTGAAGCGCCACTTGTCGAAGTCGACATTACTATTCAAAAGGTTCGGTATGCCCTTTTCGTAATGAACGGTGAAGACAGGCCATTTACTACGCTCCGGCATCTTGTAGTCGGGGTATAGTGTATAGTGATAGCCGGGCTGATACGAAGCGGCGAGCTTTAGCAATACGGCATTGTATTCAGTCCACTTGTAGGCGCCCAGCTCAGTGGGCAGGTTATCGGAAAAAGGCAGGACATTTGGCGAAGCCCAGTTGTAGCCTGTGGTATTGCTAAGTGGTATGCGATGTTGAAACTCGAATTTGCCACTCCACCGAAAACCATTACCATAGTTGCGCATTAACGAGGCCGCACCCTCCCAACGCTCATATATCTTCATGTAGTTCTTCCTGTAAAACAGGGTCGACACATCGTTGTAAAAGGCAGGGATAGGATTATCCGGATTGTATTGGAAGACATACTTGCCACCTTCAATGCCCACAATCCATGATCTTCCCTTCCAGTATTTGTCCGCACTGCTGTAATTGACCCGTGCTATAGCGTTAAAATGCGTATTGTTAAAGCCGTAGCGAAGAGCCACTTTTGTGCTAAGTACTTTGTTAGTATCAAGTTTATAGTTCCACCATATCTTGGGCGATATATTGACACCTTCGATGGTATTGTAGTGTACCATACCTTCAAAAAACGGCAGGATCGGGTTCCAGCTAAAGCTGTGCTTATATCCTTTGGTGTTGACTGTTGAGCCTGTAATCAGTAAACCACCAAGACCGAGGCGATTGTTGCGGCGGCGTATTGAGTCCTTGATATGCGGATCTTCGTCGTGCAGACGTATGCTGTCCTTAATGTTGTAGTCTTTGCTTTCGTCGGACTCGAGTGGTACAGGGCGTACACTGGTCCAATAGCCGGTATCTATCTTATTGGCATTCTTGTCGTAAACACTGACTACTTTTTTCTGGAAAATGGTATCAGGAATGGGGTCGTTTACCTTCTGATCGTTATACACCGTCACGAAAGAACCCGTGATGTCGAAGCCCAATATCTTTATGGTAGGATACCAGACCTGGCTTTTAATAACCCAGGTATCCTCCCTTAAGGGAAGGAACACCTGCTGTATCTTCATGGTATCCAGGAAGCTCATGCCACTCTTTTTGGTCAACACCATATTAAGGCTATGTATGGCCCAGTCGCCATCCACAATATAAATAGTGCCCTCGAACAGGGGTTCATAGGCACGGCGCGGGGTCACCTTTATCTTATCGATCGTATACCTTCCTTCTTTGAATTCGCCTTCGTATTTATAACGGTAGTAAAGCAAAGCATTGTCGCTGATGGGCGATATGAAGCCCCTGGGACCCAGATTATCGAGCAGGTTGATGTTGTTTTCATAAAAAGTGATCACCGGCGGCATCTGCGCGAAGCCTACTCCATTCGGATCACCGCTTTCGCGCACAGAGTGGATGACGGTCCGTTGCTTGTTAGGTTCCTGCGAATAGTAGTCGGCACGCTCTTCGCAGAGATAAAGGACAGCCTTGCCATTAGAATCAAGACCCAGGGCATCGGCGATCTCCTTTTTGTCCTTTTTACCCTTTGCATCTTTCCCGGCTACGAGTTTCATCATAGCCATGTCGGGAAGCATCCGGTTGCGCAGCACACCTTTCAGATAGATGCCCGTCTGGAAAGATTTTACCTGTTTCAGGTGGAAGGCGCGTCTTTCTATTGCCTTGCGGATGATCATATAGGCGGGGTCTTCGTCTTTAATCGTTACCTCCTTCATCTGAAGGCCCTGCTCTTTTAAGGAGAAGTCTTGCGTTACGGTTTCATTCCCTTTGATAGTTACATTATGTACCCCCTGGGTAAAACCCATATATTGGCTCACCACCTTATAGCTGCCAGGCGCCAGGGTCAACTGATAGATACCATCGGCATTGGCGCTGGTACCGTTGGTTGTGTTCTGGATATAAACTGTAGCAAATGGAAGCGGCACGCCTTTCGCGTCTGTTATCCTGCCTTTTAGTGTGCCAGCTTGTGCGGCCATAGCAAAGACGGAAAACAATAAAATTGCCAGGTAGGTGTATTTTCTCATTAAGTGATGGCTTAGCGCTCCAGTATATCGCTGAAGCAAGATAAAAGTTACAACAATCAGAATAATCCGTGTATCTGGGCGTCAATACGACGCACGACCTCGGCAAAATCCTCTTCGTTATCGGCGAAATTAGTATTGTCAATATCTATCACCAGTAGCGGGCCATCAGTATATTGGTTGATCCATTTGTCGTAAAAAGAATTAAGTCTTTTCAGGTAGTCGAGGCGGATATTTTCTTCATAGTCCCTACCCCTTTTCTGTATCTGGTCGACCAACTTGGGAATGCTTGCCTTCAGGTATATGAGCAGGTCGGGCGGGTTGACCATTTTGCGGAGGGTATTGAAAAATGAAGCATAGTTCTCGAAGTCCCGCTTGGTCATCAGGCCCATTTCATAAAGGTTCGGCGCAAATATGTATGCATCTTCATAGATGGTACGGTCCTGTATAACGGTGCTCTTACCGCTGCGGATATCGAGCAGCTGGTTAAGGCGATTGTTCAGGAAGTACACTTGCAGGTTAAAGGACCAGCGGTGCATATCCTCGTAAAAATCTACCAGGTAAGGGTTATGGTCCACGTCTTCGAAATGGGGCGTCCATTTGTAGTGTTTGGCAAGCATCGTGGTGAGCGTGGTTTTACCGGCGCCTATGTTGCCTGCTACGGCTATATGTTTTGGGGTAGATTTCTGGGGCATGTTTAAACGATGTCCGGTTTTAATTAATGGCTCCTTACACAAAATAACATTCTCCCGCCAAAAAAGCACTACGTGAGCGGGAAATTAAGGGATGGCAATTAATAGTAATTTATTCCTATCTGTTTACGTGCGGCAGCAATGGTTTTAGAAGCACTTTCGCGGGCTTTGATCGCCCCCTCTTTCAGTATCTTTTTTAATTGGTCCTCATCAGCCTGCAGCGCCGCGGCCTTGTCGCGGATGGGGGCTATGAAGGCGACCATATCTTCGGCAAGCTGCTTTTTCATATCGCCGTAACGGATAGTGCAATTATTGTACATGCTCCGGTAGGTCTCCACAGTCTCCTGCCTGGATACCAGGTGCATAAGCAGGAAGATGTTGCTTATATACTCCGGCATTTCGCTATTGTGTTCCGTAGGGCCGGAGTCGGTCTTGGCCTTCATTACCTTTTTGCGGATCAGGTCGTCATCATCGGCCAGGTAAATGGTGGCATTAAGGTTCTCGCTCTTGCTCATCTTACCTGTACCATCCAGGCTAGGCACTTTTATTAGTTCGCTGCCGAAATTGAAGGGTTGTGGCTCGGGGAATAGCTCGCCGTAGCGATGATTGAAGCGGTTGGCGAAATTGCGCGCCATCTCTACGTGCTGTTCCTGGTCTTTACCTACCGGCACTTTTACGGCCTTATGTATCAGCACATCGGCAGCCATGAGCACGGGATAGGTAAGGAGACCGGCATTCACATTGTCGGGCTGCTGTCGCACCTTGTCTTTAAAAGTGGGTACTTTTTCCAGTTCGCCCTTGTAGGCCAGCATATTGAGCAAGAGATACAGCTCCGGTATCTCGGGTATGTCGCTTTGCGCATATAGTGCCACCTTTTCGGGGTCGAGGCCACACGCTATGTTCTCAGCCGCTACCCTGAATACATTTGCTTTAAGGTCCTTGGGATCCGGGTGGGTAGTGAGCGAGTGATAGTCGGCGACGAAGAAATAGCAGTCGTATTCATCCTGCATTTTTACATAATTCTTCATCGCCCCGAAATAATTGCCGAGGTGGAGGTAACCGGTAGAACGTATGCCGCTGACGACAATCTCTTTGCTCATAAGGGGCGCAAGATACGTAAAAGGCGAAACTGCTACAACGCGGTAAACACGTTAATTTAACCGGAATGCTATAGGCAATGTAAGTTGAGTCGCGACGTTTTTACCACCTTTTTGGGCAGGGGTCCATTTTGCCATTCCTGTCACAACTTTCAGCGCCTCCCTCGACAAGGACTCGTTCGGAGACTTCACAACCTTTGCGTTCTTAACGGCTCCGTTTTCATCTACAACAAACTGCACCACCACTCTACCTTCAATCTTTTGCTGCTTTGCATCCTCCGGATAGTGAACGTTCTTAACCATATAGCCTGTTAGGTCAAATGTAGGAACCGCCATTACTTCCGGATCTTTTACTAATAACTCAACCCCGCCTCCTTCGCTACTTAAACGTTGGTCGGTAGTTTTAGCGACAGTCTTTTGCGGCTCGGTCTTGTTACAACCCTGCACAAACACTATTGTGCATAACAATACAAGTGCAATAGAAGCCGTAAGTAATGTAGTCTTTACTTGTGATGGCTTAACATTTTTTTGCAACATCATAATTCTACGTTTTAAAGGGTGAATAATAAATAAATGCATTTCAGGTAGCGCCCTGACGTTAAGCGTAGCTGACAGTAACAACTCAGCATAGCTTTGCTTGTCTTCCTTGGCCATCGCATCGGCCTGGAACTCATGGACCTCCCTTAGCTGTTTCTTTACCAACCCCAACATGAACGACGGCCAGGCCAGCGCCTGCAAGAGGTTGAGAAAAACAAGGTCGCGGGTATGGTGCAATTGAATATGCGCCTTTTCGTGTGCCAGTATTGCCTCGTTCACTTCAGCGTCGGGAAAGAATATGTATTTGCCGAAGCTACCCGGTCCATAACCGGAATTAGATAACAGCACATAGCCTTCTCGCAGTTCTTTACCGTTTTTGCGCACGATCTGCATAAGCCGCAACCAGTTCCATATAAAAAATAACAGCAGTGCCGACGCAATAGCTATGTATACTATGAACGATACGCTGGTAATATCGAGGGTCACTTTGCCGGTTCCTACCGGGCTGACAGTCACTTCAGGCAAGGTAAACGGCAACATGTTCATTGCCTGCACCTTTTGGGATATTGAATAAGGCAACTGAATGAATGGGAACAATAGTGGCAAAATCGCCGCAGCAAGAAGGTATATCCTGTTGAAACGAAACATGGGCCTGTTGCGGAGCAAGAGCATATACGCCAGCAGCATTATTGCCGTGTACAAATTGATCTCTACAAGGTATCTCATGGGTTACTTTTTTGTGTTGGTTTTTTTCAGTTCATTCAGCAGTTCTTCCAGGTCCTTCACGCTGATGTCTTTTTCTTTGGCAAAAAAGGATAGCATGTTAGTAAAGGAGCCTTCGAAGTATTTTTTGATAAATTGCTTCATCGACTTTTTGCTGTAGTCATCTTTCTCTACGAGGGCATAGTACCTATTGGCCTTGCCAAAGGTTTCATGTGCTACAAAGCCTTTGTCTTCCAGTATCTTAATAATGGTGCTCACCGTATTATAGTGGGGCCTGGGTTCCTGCAGTGTGTCTACCACGTCTTTAATAAACGCTTTATCCAGTTGCCACAGTGCCTGCATGATCTCTTCTTCTGCTTTGGTGAGTGGTTTGAATGATGCTTTACCAACCATATCTACTAACTTTTTAGTAAATCTACTAAGTATTTAGTTAACAAACTAATTTTTTAGTAGTTTGCTTAAAACTACCATGAGAAGCGTATCCCGATTATGCAGTAAAAAACTTAAATTGAGGAAATGAACCGTTGTCTCATCATCTGTTTAGTGTTGGTCTTTGGTCGTTTAAATGCCCAAACAAAGTGCGATACATTCCACCTTTATTTTGCGCTGAATACCAGTGTGATCGACAGTGCCGCCGCATGGGAATTGTCTTCTCTTTATTCAAACGGTGTATTGAGTTCAAAGGACACACTTACGATTATGGGCTATGCGGATATGCTGGGAAAGAACGGGCACAACGATAGCCTGTCAACATTGCGGGCGCAACATGTGAAAGACTATCTCTTAAAGAACAATCTCAACAAGGCCACATTCAAACTGTGCACCGGTAAAGGCGCCATAAAACGAAACACACCCATGCCCGCCGGTGGCTTCCCCGAGGATAGAAAGGTAGATATCATTGCCAACCATGGCCTGCTAACAAAGAGGACAGAATTAATAGTGGGCGAAAAGCCGCCCTTCAGCCCGCAAAAGCTTGAACGTGGGAAGGTCAACGATGCCTTCACCCTCGATAAAATTTATTTCTACCGGGGCAGACATACAGTGAGGGAAACCTCTATACTACAACTAGAGGAGTTGTACAAAGTGATGGCTAGTCATCCACATCTTAAGATCAAACTGGAAGGGCATATATGCTGCGTGCCTAGGGGACATGATGCGATGGACGAAGACTTCCCTGAAGGGTATTACCTAGGGCCTAAAGAAGACATATACGGTAAACACTTCAAACCGGACCCGAAATACATAAGATACAGATACAAACGTGGTGACAGCACATTTACGACTGATCATTACGAGCGGGAGCCGCATTCGGAACACTTAGCCGGAGATAAATTATCTGAAAACCGCGCATGGCGTGTCTATCGCTATCTGGTAGATAAAGGCATAGATTCGACACGGATATCCTACCAGGGATTTGGCAGCAGCAGGCATGCAGTGGTTGAACGGGACATGCCTAGTGCAGAGAAGAACATGCGCGTGGAAGTAGTGATTGTTGAAAACTGAGCAGCCGACAAAAAAAGCAGTAAATTACTGGTGTGAGGTACTTGTTGACCATAACCTTATTGTTGCTCTGTTCGCTGAGTTTTGCCCAGCAGCAGGATACTTTTCATATCTATTTCGCACTGGATGATACCACGCTCGATAATGATGCACTGGAACAGATCTCCACCCTATCCTTAAAGGGCAATACCTCGACTACCGACACTCTTATTATCATGGGCTATGCCGATATGCTTGGCAAAAGCCAGCACAATATATGGCTGTCGAACATGCGGGCGCAACGTGTTAAAGAAAGGCTCTTATCGCAGGGCGTCTCGACAGCCGCCTTCAGACTCTGCACTGGCAAGGGAGCGGTGATACACGACACGATGCCCGGCAAGGAAGGCATCAGGGAAGACCGGCGCGTGGACATCATAGCACCGCATGGCATCATCGTAAAAAAACGGGTGCCTACTTATGTGAAGAAAGGCAAGCCTTTTGCGCCCGATTCGTTCACTAATGCCAAAAAAGGCGACCTCTTCCTGCTCACTAAAGTGTATTTCAAAGTGAACCGCCATACCTACGAGCCGGGGGCAGAGGTTGAACTGGACCAGTTGTACAATATACTGGCGAAGAACCAGCATACCTATGTGCGCATAGAGGGACATGTATGCTGTGTGCCCGTGGGCTTTGATGCTGAGGACTGGGATGTGGCGAAAGGTATGACAGCCGAAGACCTGCGAATAGAGGAAAACAGGCTCGACCGGCGCCACCTGTCGGAAAACAGGGCATGGAAAGTGCGTAACTACCTTATCAAAAAAGGAATAACCCCGCAGCGCATCAGCTACCTGGGCTATGGCAGCAGTCGGCCGGCCTGCAAAGAAGACAGTCCCGAAAACCGCAGCCGCAACATGCGCGTAGAGGTGCGCATCATGCAGCAGTAGCTGCTTTTGCTTTTCGGCCCATAGTTTTACTTTTGAATCGGATGGCTACACAACAACGCAGCGGATTCAGCAGGTTTCTGCGCTTCACCTGGCGGCTCATTTTATTGGCTTTTATTTCATCGCTGGTTTATACAGTGCTTTGCAGGTGGGTGATGCCGCCCATCACCCTTACACAAACGGCAGCGCTGCTGCAAGGCTACGGGCTGAAGCGCGACTACGTAAGTTGGGACGAAATATCACCGAATATCAAACTGGCGGCGATAGCAAGCGAGGACCAGCTATTCCCCGACCATGGCGGCTTCGATTGGAAATCGATAGAGAAGAGCATGAATGCAAAGCCTTCAAGGAAGCGTAAACATCCCCGTGTAGCAGGCGCGGGTGCAAGCACCATTAGCCAGCAGACTGCGAAAAATGTATTTCTCTGGCAAGGCAGCGGATGGGGACGGTATGTACGGAAAGTACCTGAGGCTTACTTTACTAAATTGATCGAATGGACCTGGGGCAAAAAGCGCATTCTGGAAGTGTACCTGAACACTATCGAAATGGGGCCGGGCATTTTCGGGGTTGAGGCAGCCTCGAGGGCATACTTCAATAAATCGGCCCGCAACTTGTCGCGTGCGGAAGCTGCGATGATCATCGCGTGCCTGCCTAATCCAAAACGGTTTACCGTGAAGCCGGCCAGCAGGTGGGTAATTTGGCGCTATCCACACATTATGGAGCAAATGGACAACCTGGACGGCGACCCTGACATCGAAGCGCTAATACATTAACAACTGCGGCTTGGTATAATATTTTAATGTTTCCCGAAAAATCAGACATATGAAAACCACAAAATTGCTGTTTGTTTGTTTATCTATTTTAACCATTACAGCCTGCAACAACAGGAACCCGGGACATAGCACTCCTATCGACTCATCGAATGTAAAGGGCGCCCCCGGCGCAACTTATGGGGGCGACGATCCAAAAATGGATCCGGACTCAAACAGAACAAATGTGAACGATACCGGTACAAATGCCGGCAATGTGCATAATAACGGTAACCCGGACTCCAAAAAGTAACATGGGGACTAATGCCGGTGTTGCCTGCGCCTCATATCACGCTCCCACAAATACCCTTTCAGCCACCCGAAGCCTATTACTATTGCTATCAGGGTCAGCGCCATGATCGCTATCATACGGTACAATAATTCTGCAAGGTTGATCTTCTCCATACGCTTAAATATCTACTGTGAGATATTATAAAAACCATGCTAAGCTATTGGGATGGATATTAACGCCCCAAGGCATGGTATTTTATATATCTAAGCCTATGAGATCATTTTGCATTTGCATCTTCGCATTCACACTACTGAACCTGGCGGCCTGTAAAAATGCCGGTAACACCAACCCGTCTAACACAACGAGCGATAGCGCGGTAGGCGGCACCCCGGCGCCACCTACGGATGGAACCGATATGAGCAAAAAAGGCGTTGATAGCCTGCGACATACGAACAGTACTGGTAGAGACTCGGCTGAATAACAGGAAATGTAAAACAATACTAAATAAGCACACATGACGACAGAGGCGACAGAAAAAGTGAGGATCGAACATCAAAGTCACATCAGCCAAATAGCTGTTTTTCCCAGCCAGCGCTACCCAGGTTACAGAGCGGGCCATACACGCCATACCCAAATGGTACGTACAAATACCCGCAAAGGGGAAATACTCATTTTGCCCTGTGCGCTTTCGTTTGGGTATTTAACAGTTAAGATCCTGAGGAAATTAATATACCGGCAATAGCGCGCACACGCCCTCGGGAATATGCCCTTACCGCAAAGAATTTAAGATCAGTAATAAACCACTAAAAGAGAAGCCCCGCCTGATGAGCGGGGCTTCGTCGTGATCAGTTCATTACTTCGTTACTATTTCAGTCCGAATAAGACACCAACATTTAATCGAAGGTTCTGGTTCATATTGTTGGTGTTACTTGTATTATCCACGGCATCCAGGAAACCAAGATTGTAACCCAGGTCCATATTCAGCCATGTGCCCGGCATCAGCCTCACATTCACACCTGCGCCGGTGTTCAGGCCCACGTCAAAACTATTAAACATATCGCTGTGCATATTGTAAGTGGTCATCATCGCATCACTGTTCGACACACGGTTTCCATTAATATACTGTACCTCATCTACCTTAAATCCGAATGATGGGCCCAGGTAAACTTTGGGGCGTATTGCACTTTTATACGGCCCGAAGAAGTAATAAGCGCGGAGGGGCAGCCTCAGGTAAACAGGATTTACTGTCACTGTGTTTACACCCATGTCAGCTTTGTAGCCTTCGTGCGAAACAGCCAGTTCACCACCCCATCCCCAGTGAACATCTTTAGAATATACCATGCCGACGCCTATGTAGGGCGACGCCTTAAATCGGTCGGTACCTGTCAGATTACTTACCCAACTATGACCAAAGCCTGCCACAGGGCCTAGCGATATGTACTGCGCCTGTGAAGAAAACGTGCTCAAGAATAATCCCGTTGCTAATAATAATGCCTTTTTCATAAGTAAAATTTTGGTTCTTAAGGGGCAAACAAAAAAACATGCCATCCGTTAAATGACGCACCAAGCATTTAGCGCTTCCTTAACACATTAGTCAATAAGACATTAAAAAGGGGCTGGTTCTTACAGCATTATACCATGCAGGAAAAGGTAAGCAACCGAGAAATAAATGACCAGGCCTGTAACATCGACCAGCGTAGCAATGAACGGGGCCGAAGAAGCAGCAGGGTCAGCCCCAAGCTTCTTTAATATTAGCGGTAACATAGAGCCTGATAAAGTTCCCCATAACACTACTCCAACCAAGGCTACTGCAACTGTGAAGCCGATCAATAACCAATGCGCTCCGTATGTATTACCCAATGACTGCCATATGGAGATCCGCATAAAGCCTACTATGCCGAGTACAGCGCCTAACGCGACCCCGGATAATATCTCCCGCCGCATGATACGCCACCAATCGCCTATCGTAATATCACCGACAGCCAATGCTTGTATGATCAGGGTGGCCGCTTGCGAACCGCTGTTACCACCGCTCGATATAATAAGCGGGATAAAAAGTGCAAGTACCGCAGCCTTCTCAATCTCGCCTTGGAAAAAACCCATCGCCGTAGCGGTAAGCATTTCCCCAAGGAAAAGGATCACCAGCCAGCCAATACGCTTTTTGTACAGACTGAAAAAGGGTGTCTCAAGATAAGGGAGGTCCAGCGCTTCCACACCACCCATCATTTGCATGTCTTCACTAAATTCTTCACTCGCCACCCACAGCACGTCATCGATCGTCACAATGCCAAGGAGCACATTATGGTCATCTATCACCGGCAAGGCCACCCTGTTGTTCATTTTGAACACTTCGTTGGCCATGCTCTGGTCATCGTTTACATTCAGTGTAATGAAGCGGCCGTCTATCATCTCGCTCACATGCTTGTCGGGATCGGCCAGCAGGAACTCACGTATCCTTATATCATCAATGAACTTACCGCTCTCGTCTATCACATAGATCACGTCGATGGTTTCACTGTCCTTGCCGAATGCACGGATATGCTCCAGCACCTCCTGCACGGTCCAGTCCATGAAAACCGCGATGTAGTCCGGCGTCATAAGCCTGCCCACACTGTCTTCTTTATAACCCAGCAGCTTCAGCGTTATTTTGCGTTCCTCCGGATCCAGCAACCGGATCAATTCTTTTACTACTTCACTCGGCAATTCCTCCAGCAGCGATGTACGGTCATCCGCGGGCAGCTCGTTCAGCAACTCGGCAGTTTTGTAAGGCGACAGCTCATGTATCACATGCCGCTGCATCGACAAGTCCAGTATCTTAAATGTGCTGGCGGCACGATGCACCGACAGCGCCGACAGTATGCGGGCTGCATGATTGGGATATTCGTCTATCCATTCGGCAACAATGCTGATGTTCTGCTCGTCGAGGAAAGCATTCAGGGCAGACGTGTCCCCCTGCGCAAGCAATTGTTCCAATTGCTCCAGTAATTCCATATGTTCGTTCTGACCGGCCATGTATCCATAATGCAGAAGATTGGTGAAAAATTACTGTTTTAGCGCCCGGGAAAAACCTGAGCAAAACTTTAAATATCTTTGAGGTTGCAAAGATAGCGCATATATGCACTTTTGCAGCCCCATTTATCATATTTTTTAGACTAATAAAATGGAGATAGAAACAGTATCCCAGGCCATAGCGGCCCTTAGAGCAGAAGGCTATACCGAGGACTTCAACCTGCAGCAGAACTGCCTGGAGTGCAGGGCCGGTGACTTCAAAGTGTTTCACGATGAATTTGTCATCGATAAATTCTACCGTTTCGAAGGCGCCTCTGACCCGGCCGACGAGGCAACCGTATATGCAGTCTCGGCACCCAAATACGGTGTAAAGGGCGTACTGGTAAATGGCTATGGCGTATACACCGAAGACATTACCGACGAAATGCTAAAGACGCTGCAGGTGAAACATGAAGAATAAAGGCATGGTATTTTTAAAGCCGTTGTAAAACCTCATCGCAATGGCAACTAAGTTCAATGAACTGATACAATCTGAAAAACCTGTCCTGGTCGATTTTACGGCAACGTGGTGTGGCCCATGCAAGATGATGGCCCCCATATTACAGCAGGTAAAAGACCAGCTAAAGGACGAAGTTACCATTGTTAAGATCGATATTGACCGCAACCCCGAGATCACACAACACTTCTCTATACAGGGTGTACCAACGCTTATGATATTTCACAAAGGTGACCTTAAATGGCGGCAGTCGGGAGTGATACCAGCCAATAACCTCGTTCAGCTTTTACATCAATACGGCAGTTGAGTATTTTTCACAAGAGAACTTCATCCTGCACCCAGCTACACGCCCAGTAGGCTGCCAGGTCGCTAGGCCGCTAACAGTTCCTACCATGTCCTCGTCTTGATAATAGTATTGTCGTAATTTTTGTATTTTGATAGACATGAAGAAGCTTTTGTTCCTATCCTTCGCGCTTTTTGTGACTTTGAAGTGCCTGGCACAGAACTGGGAATGTATAAAAGCTAACGAGCGACAATACTTCATCAATAATACCGACTATTTAAGAGGCATACGTGTTGATTCGGTGAAACAGCTTGGCAATAAAACATTTTACTACCCTTTCCATACCCCCAGAGGTCAATACGTTCTACCCGACGGCAATCCTTCTCCGACTTCACTAGACACAAACAGCGGCAGTTGGCTCGGTAAAAAAGTTACGGTGCTCCAGGACGGAACCTGGCAGTTTGACAATCATTGGGGTGACACAGTGTTCCTAAAAGCAAGTGCACACTTTGGCGACAACTGGATGTTTTATGACGACACAAGTAATCGCCACTACTCGGCAACTGTTACTTCAATTGACACGATGACCATATTGACTACTCTCGACTCTGTCAAAACGATAACTCTCACGTCCTATATTGGCGCAAATGTGAACGCAAACGACCCCTTAAATAATGCTGAGATTGTTTTGAGTAAAAACCACGGTTTTGCACAAGTGGTTGATCTTTATATGTTTCCATTTCACGGACCCGACAGTGCGGCATATGCACAGGGATTTGACTACTATACAGACTGTATAGGGGTTGACAGCACAAGAATATTATTTAAACAAATCGACTTTAGAAATCCGGACAATTCGGATTTGTATTCATACGAAGCCGGTGATGTCTTTGAGTGGTCCGGTTATGACTATTGCTCCCCTTTTTATATACTCGATTCAATAGTGGCCAAGGCTGTACTCGGGCCATCAGCCGTTCAATACATTAAGCACCATAGGTACTGGAAATATGACGTAAATAGCCAATCGACTATAAACCAGTTTTCGGTCGACACATTGCAGGTATCTGTGGGATATCATACGTTAATAGACACTGTCCTGATGCCTGAGGAAAATGGCATTCACGAAATATTTCATTTTAATCCGGCAGACAGCACACACTGTTATCGGAGCGCGGTGTACTATATCGATGATGATATGATCGTGGGCGATATGGTAAATACCTTTGAGCCGTGCGGGAATGGAGCACACTATAAAGATGGGATCGGCCTTACTGACAACTACATTTGTACCGACGCAAACCCATGCGGCACATATTCAAGTGACCTCTCATTTTCTTACAAAATAAGTCAAGGCCAACCTTGTGGACAATTGATCCCTTTAAGAGTGAATGAATTAAGCTCACGACAAAACCAACTAATTATCAGTCCTAATCCCTGTCAGTATTATTGTGCGGTAAGTTCGGACCAAATTCCGTATACAATATCCATTTACAACATATTGGGACAAAAGATGCTTGAGAAGACCTGTAGCAATAAAAAGGAGACACTTGATATAAGCCAATTATCTCCTGGACTATATCAGGTACGACAAATACAAAAAAACAGCATTAACAATACAACACTTTTGGAAATTCAACGTTGACCTGTGAAAAAACTACTATTATTCATCGCCCTTACTTTATCCATATTTGAATGCCATGCCCAGAACTGGGAATGCCTCAAGCCAAACACCAAACAGTACTTCTACAATAGTTTCGGCTACTTGCGCGCAATGCACATAGACTCGGTATCCACCCAGGGAAACATCACGTACTACTTCCCGTACCACAGTCTCCGGGGATATTATCATAATCCTCAGCCACTGGACTCGCTGGGTGGAAGCTGGCTTGGCAAAAAGGTAAGGCAATATACCGACGGCACCTGGCTTTTTGATAACATGTGGGGAGATATTACTATCATCCATGCCAAGGCGAACGTGGGTGATAGCTGGACTATTTATAATGATACAACCAATCGGTTTTATACGGCAACTGTGAGTTCAAAAGACACAATGACTGTAATGACGTCGCTTGACTCAATTAAGACCATCACCATACACGCCTTTCTGAATGCAACACAGGACCCTAACGACATGCTGGACGGAGCGAAAATAATCCTCAGTAAAAATCATGGCTTTGTTCAGGCGATAGACCTATATACCTTTCCTATGCACGAGCCAAACCAGGCCTATCAACTGGGATTCGACTGGTGGCTTGACAACATTTCTTATACAGGTCCCACCAAAGCAAATATCGCCTTCACCCAGGTAAGCTTTCAGAATCCGGATACAACCGCCCTTTACAATTATAATGTTGGCGATGTTTTTGAATGGCAGGGAGACAATACCGGCGCTCCATACTCACGACTTGATAGCGTTGTGGACAAGACGGTACTGAGCCCAACAGAAACGAAGTATACGATCAAAAGACGAACCTATCAATATTACCCGTTGCCCTCACTACCCGTTACCACGTCGAATACGGTTACATCCTATGTCATTTCGGGCATTGACGCGGTTATCGATACCAGCAAAATACCGGAGGAAGTAGGAGTTGTAAAGTTTTATTATTATAACCCACTCGACAGCTCGCAGTGCTATGTTAGCGCGATGTACGGAAACGGCGATAATTACATTTATCACGATGGCAACGGGTATTTCGTGAACACCTTCGAACCCTGCGGCAAGACATTCAGGTACAAAACCGGCTTTGGGGAGATATACGATGCAGAATGCTTCGACCCCACCCCCTACACAAGTGACCATTTCGACCAGATGACTTTCTCTTATAAGGCCGGCAATCAGAACGGGCCGTGTGGCTCTTTTTCACCCATAACAGTAGGAATCAGTCAACTCAATAAGGAGCGTAACTCCATTTCAATCTCGCCAAACCCTGCCAGTAATTCATTGACAATAACTGCCAGTCAAAAACTAAGCGCCATTTCTCTCTCAAATATTTTGGGACAGGTGATGTTGACAAATATCACCGACAACAATACTGAGAATGTTGACGTATCATCATTGCCGGATGGCCTATACATATTAAAGACTCGACTCAGCGATGGAACAATTCAGAAGACGAATTTAGCGGTCTATCATTAGCGCTTAAAAAACACTTCCGTCGCGCCGCCATGGTGCACGAGCTCGTAGTACTCTATTTCCTTATTGCGACGCAGCAGGTTGTGAACGGCATTGCGGAGCACGCCATCGCCCTTCCCGTGCACCACTACCATTTTGTTCTGGCGGTGCACCAGGGCCAGCTGGAGGTACTTTTGCAGGGTATCCAGTTGCAGTTGCAATATCTCTGCGTTGCTCATGCCCCTTCGGCTCGGAACCAGCTTTTCTATGTGGAGGTCTATTTCATACCTTGGTCCTTCCAGGTGCCCCGATAGGCTTTGCAGGCTTATGGTCTTAGGCTTTGGCGGCGAGGGTATATATTTTTCAGGCTGTGGCTCCTGTTTGCGCTCTTCAAAATCTTCTATCAACAGGTAGCTGAAGCTGGCTTCATTCTTCCGCAGCAGTTCTGTGATATGCGCAAACAGTTTTTGGGGACGTATGCGCAGCACACCGTCCTCCGTTTTCATTTCCTTATTCACCGCGTCGATCAGTCGCCAGTTGAAGCGCGGCTGTGCGCTCATATCCGCAAAGGCAATATTGTGCAGGTATAGGTGCCCGAAAGCATGCAGTGTGCCGTCATGCTTGAACAAGGTCTGTTCATTAAGTTTCACATCGTAGTCAAAGCGGATCGGCACCGGCAGCTCATTCAGCAGGTGTACTTTTACATAGTCTACAACGTCCTCAAATTCATCCATCTTAAAAACAGGCAAAAAAGACAAATAGATGCCTTTTGCCAACCTTGGCGGCCGCAATTTTTCTTTTTCTACCGGCAGCTGCTCGGGCACAATTTTCTTCTTTTCCTTTTTCTTGTTGGTAAACCAATCCAGGTAAGGATGGTCGATCTCATCGGCATAAACAGGAAAATGAGTGCCATTCACCTCCACTTCCAGCATCTGCTCGTTGATGAAGGCGGTCACGCTGCCCTCCTCCCCTGTCCTTTTCAAAATGATCCTATCGCCAATTGAGAACTTCATTTATCGTTGTGTATTGAGGAAGTCAATCATTTTGGCTACGGCTATTCCCCTGTGGCTCAGGCGGTTCTTTATTTGCGGGTCCAGTTCACCAAAGGTTTTGTCGTAGCCCTCGGGCACAAAGATAGGGTCGTAACCGAAACCGGCTGTACCTTTCGGTGCTTCAGCAATAGTGCCCTTGCAAGTACCTTCGAAATAGTGGGTCTCTCCATTCCATATTAAGCAGATCAGCGCCTTGTAGTAAGCCCACCTGTCTTCCTTTCCCGCAAGTTCGTCCAGCAGTTTCTGTAAATTCTTATTATCGTCACGGGGTAGCCCGGCAAAATAAGCACTATTTACCCCGGGGGCGCCATTCAGTGCGTTCACGCATATCCCGCTGTCATCGGCCATTACATTTTTAGCGCTGAATTTGTGTATGGTCATGGCTTTGACTAATGCATTCTCCTCAAAGGTGTCATAGGGCTCGGGTATCTCATCATTGAAACCGATATCTTTTAACGACAGCAATTCAATATCCTGCACCATCTCCCTGATCTCCTTTATTTTTCCCGCATTGTTCGAGGCGATAATCAATTGTTCCATTGCAGGCAAAGATAACACAAGCCCAAAGCTATTGGCACAGTTATATTACACCTTTCTGAAAAACCCTCTTTATGAAAAACTTATTTACGATTATCGGCTTAACGCTCCTCTCCGCAGGATCAGCGATCGCGCAAAACCAGGTTATTAACAGCAGCGCCGAATATTATGACACAACCACATTACAGCCGGAGGGCTGGACCGTTGTTTCCGGCAACTGGACCTCGGCGGATCATACACCTTATACTACAGATGCCTACGACAGCACGCATATATTCTATGAGGGCAATGACCCAGTGGGTGTATTGCAGCAGGACATAAATATGAACGGTTATGGGTCACAGATAGACAATGGCCAGATCCACTTGCTGTTTTCAGGATGGACACAATCGCATGCCGAAACTGCAGCCCCTCTTGACCAGGCTGCTGTGGTGGTTCAGGCGCTCGACATAACCAGAACCCAAGTACTTTTTAATTGGTTTAGCGATACGGTATCATCACTAGGCAGCTGGATGCAGATAACACATTCCTTTACGCCACCTCCCGGCACGCGCTATATGCGTGTTCAGCTGATCGCCATCCGGAACCAGGGCATTAGCAATGACGCCTATTTCGATGACGTGCAATTGATCGCAGGAACTTCTACATTTGCGGAAAGCCCCATGATGAATGATCTCTTCTACCTGTTCCCTAATCCTGCGGTTGATGTCATGCATCTCCAGATGGGTTACGAAGGTTGGTACCACTACAATATTATTTCAATGAATGGCGTGGTAATGAAGAGCGGCGACATTACAGCCCCGGGAGGTGACATCGATATCTCTTATTTCCCTCCAGCGATCTATTCTATACAGCTTTATTCGCGCCGCGGATACGGCTACCAGACCATAGAATTTGTAAAAGACTAAACACATACATATGAAAACTTCAAGATTGCTTGTTTATGCAGCCGTAGGCATGATAGCTGGGTTGCTTATCGAAAACCGCGCGCTGCTCACACAAAAAGAAGTAAGGGCCAAAGCACGGGAATGGAAAACCAAGATGGCAAAAAAAATGAGGAAGCTACAGCCAGAAGAAGCTTAGAACACAGAGCTTACGGAGTTAATGTTTTTATAAAAGCTGGGAAGTACTTCCGGGCTTTATAGGATGACGTTTATATTGGGGCAAAAAGCACCCATGAAGAAATATTATTTTAGCTGTTTACTCATCTTACTGGCAGCTTGTCAGAATCCTGTGCAGCGCAATACGGACCTGTGTAACAAGATCCAAAATTTCGCCATTTACAGCGCCATAGTGAAAGACACTTTCAATATTTTTGTCTCAACCCCGCCTGGCTACGATGACAAAAAATTGTATCCTGTTGTATATCTACTGGATGCTAATCTTTACTTCGACATCCTTGCACCCGCCATCAAAAAATATACGGAGTTGGGCGGAGTCAAGCCTTGCATACTAGTCGGCATCGGCTATAAGGATTTCAATACGATGGACTCATTGCGATCGAGGGACTACACCTATCCAAAGGCATTGCCGCGTTATGAAATGGCCGCAAGCGGCCAGGCCGATCTCTTTCTCACATTCATAAGCAAAGAGCTGAAACCTTATATACGACGCCATTACTCCGGCGACACAGCCGGGGCAACTTTGCTAGGACATTCCCTGGGAGGTTATTTTACCCTATATGCGCTGTATCAGCGACTTGCCCGCCGCGACCATACTTTCAGCACTTACATTGCGGCAAGTCCCTCACTCGATTACAACAACCAATATATTACCCATCAGTTTGCCTCGCTTGACGAAGCTGTCGACCAGGACTCGACAAGATTATACCTGACATTCGGCGGGCTTGAGGACAGCGAAGATGCAGACGATACAAGCGGAGTGAAGACCGGAATTTTGCTTGACTCTTTCTCCGTTGCGATACGAAAATGCCGTACGGCAAAAATCATTTTTAAAGCCGATACTTTTTCTAGCCTCGGACATATGGATACACCATACCCTACCTTTACAAAAGGACTTTTTTGGGCGCCTGCCGGCAATTAGCAGCAGTTCAGCCGAAACAATTCCCTTTTCACTATGTTTTATAAACTATCTGATAATAACTTGGTATAATTTTGTAGAGGACCCTACCAAAAAATCTAAATGTAGCATGCGCCCACTATTCATGTTTCTTTTACTGCTTAGCTTGTCGGCAAAATCGCAGGACGTTGCCCACCAGTGGTTCAATAGCCCTGAGCAATGGGCAAATGCTCCATTGGAAAGCAGCCTTACTATTAGCCCATCCCAGGTCGATACATGTATCATTGTTGCCAGTAATCGCAAACTCGATCGCAGTGACATGCGGTATATGACGGAGATAAGGGACGAAGGCAAGATCGCTTATTATTTTGTTTACGTTAATAGCGGTATTTGGCATGTACTTCCTGTTCCTTCATTAGAACAAGCGGTAAAATACCTGCCCAACAAAAACCGCGACTGGACAGTATATACCGAAGGGATGGGCAAGACCTTTATCGGCGATCTCGACCGTGGCATCCGGCTTGCGGCATACTACCGGCTGAATGTGCTGTTGCTCGACTATCCGAGTATCAGCTCTCATAAAAAGAACCTCGGCAACTATATATTTGCCAAACGCAATGCCAGCGAAGCCTACCACGAGTTCCTGCCTGTACTGGACACTGTTAAACAGCTAAGGCAGGCGGGGCAAATGGGCGACGGATGCCTTACGCTCTTTTTCCATAGCATGGGCAATAAGGTAATGAGGCAAATAGCCCGTCACGATGACAAGCTGCAGCTTCTTAATGACAGGACCTGGGTAAACAATCTCGTGCTCAACGCACCATGTGTACCCGAGCGCGGCCACAAAAAATGGCTCGGGAAAATACACTTTGCAAAGTCGGTGTACGTCGACTACAATCCAGATGACCGCACGCTTTATTGGGCGCACGTAGTTAGTTTCAAAAAGCAATTGGGCGAAAAGTTAAGGAAGCCTTTAGTACCGGGGGTGTATTACGTTAATTTTGGTGCAGTTGCAGGCCAGGGGCATAGCAACTTCCTGCCCCTGCCGGCACATGGTCCGGTGGTAAATGAAGCTATCGGCTACTACCGTCAGGTCTTGCACGGTAATTTATTACAGCTCGCTAATGAAACCGAATTCAGGCCCAGCACTTATTTTGGAATGGGGTGGGATATTGTTCCTAAGCAAGCAAGTGATGGGATCCAAAGCGCATCCCTTAACACTCGCTAAGGTTAATGGGAAAATTCATCGCTAATCCACCCTCGGCAGTTTCTTTATACTTATGGTTCATGTCGAGTGCTGTATGCCACATGGTATTTACCACAGTATCCAACGATATACGCGCGTTGTCCGGATTGCTTTGCAGCGCCAGTTGCGAGGCGGTAATTGCCTTGATAGCACCCATGGTATTACGTTCTATGCAGGGCACTTGCACTAATCCGCCAACAGGATCACAGGTAAGCCCAAGGTGATGCTCCATCGCTATCTCCGCAGCCATCATACATTGTCTCGGGGTTCCCCCAAGGCACTCTGTGAGGCCGGCCGCTGCCATCGCAGATGAAACGCCTATTTCGGCCTGGCAACCACCCATCGCAGCCGATAAGGTAGCACCCTTTTTAAATATGCTCCCTATCTCCGAGGCCGTCAATAGATAACGAATAATTTTTTCCTCGTCATAACCGTCACAAAAGGCTATGAAATACTGTAGTACCGCCGGCACCACGCCCGCAGCACCATTGGTTGGTGCGGTCACAACCCTGCTGAAAGATGCGTTTTCTTCGTTCACTGCAAGCGCAAAACAGCTTACCCAATCGAGTGTGTACTGGAAACCGGCACCTCCTTTCCGTATGTCCGCCACCCACTCGTCATAGTTGTTATAGGTAGCGCCCTTCAAGAGTCGCTTATTCAGCTTGGCAGCCCTGCGCGTCACCTGTAGTCCTCCGGGTAATTCACCTTCCACATGGCAACCGCGATAGATGCAGTCGCGCATTGTTTCCCATATCTTCACTACACCTTGCCTGGTTTCTTCTTCGCTCCGCCAGGCATGTTCATTTTCCATCACCACTTCCGATATGCTCAACCCTGTCTTCATACACCAGTGCAACAAGTCGGCTGCTTTATCTATGGGGAAAGGGAGGTCCACAATAGTGCCCGCGCTATTACCTTCTCCTTCTTTTATCACAAAACCACCCCCTATCGAGTAATAGGTCTCTGCCACTTGCTGCCCGTCCTTGTAGGTACATAAAAACGTTACAGCATTCGGGTGTGTCGGCAAGCTCTCGGTAAACAAGAAAACAATATCATTAGCCGGGTCAAAAGCGATCTCTTTCTCCTTGCCCAGTAACATTTTCTTCTGGTCCGTTACCCACTGCATACGCGGTTCTATCTGGTTCACATCAAAAGTTACCGGGTCTTCACCGCAAAGGCCAAGTAATACGGCCACATCTGTGCCATGCCCCTTGCCGGTCTTGGCCAGCGAGCCATATAGTAACACTTGCACTGAAGCTACATTGTCGATGCCCTGTTTGCGGACTGTATCGAGGAAACGGAGGGCTGCCCGCCAGGGGCCAAGGGTGTGAGAACTGCTGGGGCCTATTCCGATCTTAAAAATGTCAAATACCGAGATGCTTTCTTTTTTCACCGATGATATCTATTCACACAAATGTAGGGGGAAAATCGCTTTCCCCCTACAACATTAAAACAAGAGCACATCAATAACTCCTATGGCATTAAAACGTGATCTATCACGTGTATCACACCATTGCTCTGGCCCACGTCTTTAATGCTTACTTTGGCTATCCCGCCCTTGGCATCCTTGATCCACAGCGAATTGTTCTTTTGCATCACCGTTAGCTGCTCACCCTGCACTGTTGTCAGCATAGCCATACCCTTGCCTTCTTTTACTTTAGCCATAAGGGCATTTGCGTCCAGGTCACCCGGCACTACGTGATAGGTGAGCACGCTGGTCAGCATTCCCTTGTTCTCCGGCTTTAGCAGGTTATCTACAGTACCGGCCGGCAACATATTAAATGCCGCATTAGTAGGTGCAAATACCGTAAATGGCCCGCTACCTTGCAGTGTTTCCACCAGTCCTGCTGCTTTCACCGCGGCTACCAGTGTAGTGTGGTCTTTGGAGTTGACGGCGTTTTCAATAATGTTCTTGCTGGGGTACATAGGGGCTCCACCCACCATTACCGTTTTGCCGTCTTTGGCAAATGTTGTTGTTGTTCCCATAGTAAGTGTAGTGGATGCTACCGCGATAGCTAAAATGATTCGTTTCATAATCTTTGTCGTTTTGGTTTTCCGTTACATCTACGGTAACTTTTAACCTTTGGTTTTCAGCTATAAAAAAAATCCCCCGGCAAGCCGGGGGACTAATATTTTTGAACGCGGTTGTATTACCTGATCTCAACATTGTAAGGCATTTGCATCAGGGCTTTACCGTTCATACTGCGCAGTTCTTTTGCTCTGCGGTACCATTCATACTCTTCGCCCATTTCGCTCTGCATGGCCGATTGCATTGCCGCGGCAGCTGCCTTGTTACCCTTGAACTTGCGTAACAGGCTCTCCAGCTTATCAACCGGTTCGGGGTAAGTGCTCACCTGGTAATCACTCACTTTCGCCATCGCCGCGGCGCTCCTGATTGCGCGGTTCAGGTCACCCAGTCCATCTACCAGGTGTATCTTCAGGGCGTCTGTTCCCGTCCACACGCGGCCTTGAGCAATGCTATCCACATCTGCAGCGCTTATCTTACGCCCTTCCGATACCCTGCTTTTGAATATGCCATAAATATTATCAACAGAGTTTTGCATGCGCTGTCCTTCTTCCGCACTTAATGTACGTGTAGTACTAGGGAAGTCGGCATAAGGGCCGGTCTTGACTTCATCGAAGGTCACACCTAGCTTATTCTTCATGAGGTCCTGGGTACTGAAGAGCATGCTGAATACGCCGATACTTCCGGTTATCGTGTTCGGCATCGCGAAAATACTGTCTGCCTGGCACGAGATATAGTAACCACCGGATGCGGCATAGTCGCCCATCGACACGATCAATGGTTTCTTTTTGCGCAGCAACTGTAATTCGCGCAGTATCACCTCCGACGCGAGCGCGCTGCCGCCCGGCGAGTTCACACGCAGCACCACTGCCTTGATCTTGTCATTCTTCGCGATCTTACGAATGTTCTCGGCCATGGTCCTCGATGCGATCTCGTAGTCATCATTTTGCTCGCCGTCCACTATATTACCTTCTGCAAAGAGCACCGCTATTTTTTGTTCATTGAGCCTGCGGTCACGCTTCACATTCTCCATATAGTCGTCCAGGGAAATATACTTAATGTCGTCTTTTGCAGCCTGGCCTGTTTTTGCCCTAAGTCTGTCCTCCACTTCATCTGCATACAGCAGCCCGTCCACCAGTTTATTTTTTAGTGCATCGCCCGGGAACTGTATGGCACCGCTGTTTGCCCACTGGGCTACGGTGGCGGTGTCTGCGTGCGTGTGCTGCGCAGCAGCATTTACAAATTCGCTCCAGAAGCCATGCAGGTATTGTGTGATCTGCAACCTGTTAGGCTCACTGATCTTCTCCGCACGGAAAGGCTCCGTAGCGCTCTTGAACTTACCGGCATAGTATATCTCGGGCTTCAGCTCCAGTTTGTCAAGCGTTCCTTTAAAAAATGGGATAACGGTAGCGAAACCTTTTAATTCAAATCCACCTACAGGGTTCAGGTACACGCTATCTGTAACCGACGCTATATAGTAGCCACCTTGAGTAATATCTTCACCATATGCATAAAGAAATTTCCCGCTGCTTTTAAAGTCGGCCAGCGCACTCCGCAGTTGCTGCATGGTTGCCCAGCCATTGGGTGAAGGGTTCAGCTTCACCAATATGCCTTTTATATTGTTGTCGGTCCGTGCATGATCTATTGCACGCACTGCATCATAGAGGCCCGCATTATATGGCGATCCCGAACTGAAGGCGGCGAACGAATTGCTTTCGCCCTGCTCATGCAGGCGCTTGCTCAGGTCTATTACCAGCACAGAGTTGGCCTTGAGCTTGTCAACTCCTTCATCCGAACTGGCTTTTGATACCAGGCTTACAATAGAACCGATGATAATACCTATAACGATGACACCCGCCACTACCATTGCCAGCAGGGAGGCAAAAAACATCTTAAAGAATTGTTTCATAAAGCTTTGTGATTGTGTGCAAAGATACACTCCCAAAGTATAATAAATCAGTGCATATTCGGCCAATAGAGGTGATTTAGTAGGTGAATGCCTGCAAAGACTTTTCTGACGTGGAAATGGCCCGTGCATACTACCTTTATGGCAATGAATACGGTATACCTCCTGCTGGGCAGCAATGAGGGCAGGCGTGAAGACTGGCTGAATAAAGCAATTGATCTTCTGACAAAAGATTGCGGTAAGGTCGCGGCGCGCTCGGCTATCTATGAGACGGCGGCCTGGGGCAAAGAAGACCAGCCCGACTTCTTAAATATGGCAGTCGCGGTCGAAACAGAGCTTAACCCCCGGGAGATATTGGAATGCACACAGGCAATAGAGCAGCAGCTCGGCCGTCAGCGTACTGAAAAATGGGGCCGGCGCACACTGGATATTGACATACTTTTTTACGATGGCCTTGTAGTGTCGCAGCCCGATCTGCAGATACCTCATCCATACATACAAGAGCGCCGTTTTGCCCTTGCACCGCTTGCTGAGATCGCACCCGAACTCCTGCATCCCGTATTTCGCAGAACTATCACTCAGTTACTATCGGGCTGTACCGATCCGCTCGAGGTACGACGTTTGACCAGGTAGATATCCACATTCAATACTTCCCTACTGTATTATCCGGAGGCGGCTATTATCTTTATCGCCCTTTATGTACCGTTACATAGCAATAGAAGGCAATATCGGCGCCGGCAAAAGTACATTGGCCAACCTGCTAGCTAAGCATTACGATGCACGGCTGGTGCTGGAACAATTCGCCGACAATAACTTTTTGCCAAAATTCTACGACGACCCGGAGCGCTATGCATTTCCTCTGGAATTGTCCTTCCTCGCCGACAGGTACAAGCAATTGAAGGAGCTGCTCATCAACCAGGATATATTCCAGCAAAAAATTATTTCTGACTATATTTTTACCAAAAGCAAGCTCTTCGCACGTGTCAACCTTAAGGAGGCTGAGTATGAACTCTTCCAGCGCCTTTTCGATATCATCGACCTGCACCTGCCCCCGCCCGATCTGTTGATCTATTTGCACGCCCCCATTCCAGGCTTGCAATCAAACATCAGGAAGCGCGGCCGCGAATACGAACAGAAAATACCGAACGAGTATTTACACAATGTTCAGGAGGTGTATAACCAGTATATAAAGCAGGAGATCAATAAAACCCTGATCATCGACATGACCAGTGTCGATTTTATCGGCAAACCTGATCACTTTAAGCAACTCATCGACTTTATTGAGAAAGATTACGATTTCAAAACGCATTATCTCGCTATAGAATAAGAAAATCCCCGCCAGCGGGGATTTTCTTTATTGCCTATATACTAACCTTATTGCTTTAATACCTTTTCCATGTAGATATTCTTACCCTTATCATCAGCTATCCGGATAAAGTAAGCACCCTGCGGCAGGTTGCTCACCGGTATTTGTTGCACATCATTGCCTGCTTTAAAGTTCATCTGCTGCTTATACACTATCCTGCCAAGCACATCAAGCAACGATATCATATAAGCCGCTTGCTGGGGCTGGTTCACCGCTACAGACAATTGCTTCTGCGCTGGATTGGGATATACTTGTATATAGTCAACATTATGCGGAGCGTCCTGGAGGTCCACGGGGACGTAGGTTACAAAAAGCGTATCGTCGTAAGTGCCGTTCAGTCCTTGGTCCACAAGCACTGCCACTTGTGTACCATTAGGCCCGTCGAAGAAAGGCACGATCGTATGTGACGTATTGCCGGTCAGGGTAATGCCGCTATTAATGAATTGGCGCACACTGTCGTCTCCCGCACTGTAAACCCACAAGTCATAGGTAGTACTTCCGGGTGTCAGCTTTGTGATCTTATAAACATACTGCGTGGGGTTTTCTGTTAGCAGCGAGTCGCCTTGTACAACACCTAGATGGTTCACCAATATATTCACGCCATTCATATAGTCTTGCGACATTTCTTCCAGGTACCCGGCAAGTATCTTCGGATTGCCATCATGTGTGCCGTAAGTGATCAGCCGATTTTTAAAAGTAGTATTGTCCGTCTCTCCCAGCACAGCTCGTCTGTTTAGTCCCATTATTTTATGCACATTGCTCTGTGTCCATACCATTGCGCTGTCCGGATATTGATAACTTTGGATATTTACAGGGCCGGCGCTTGTGTCCATCACATGATAATTAGGATGATCGTTATTCGATGCGATACCCTGCACCGGGCTAAATATTGTACTGGTGCTGGTGTAGCTCGATGTATCATAGTGCACCTGGCCGGTAGCATCATGGCCATTATACCATGCACCTCCGCCAATATTGATCCTGATTATAGAATCTTCACCTACGCTGGTCGATTTCAATTGGGACCGCTTGTGCCCCAGTATTTGCTTCACACCTGTTTCGTTGTATATCACTTTGGTCAGGTTATTGTATTGGTAAGACTTGCAGGAATCGTGACGCACATGCACACTTGTTTGGTCAATTAGGAAATAGTTGTGCGCAGTGTCAAGCGGGTAGTTGGAATCGTAAACGAACAGGGTATCATACCTCTTTGTACCCGCACCATCATCAAAGGGAAATTTCGTCGGTGTGTGGATCTTATATGGCAGCACAGAATGGTAACCATATTTGCCGGGTCCCTCTTTCATTTCCAGCGCCAGTGCCCTGGGATTGCGCCGGTTGGGATCCTGGTCCAGGAAAGTGCTTTTAAGTCTGTACATGCCCTCATACGCCCTCACGAGGCCATAATTCTGCACGTCATAGATGTTATGCCAGGCATCGCTCTGCTTCAGGTAACACCTGTTTATTGCAGTGATCGCTGCTGCGCTCGACTGAGTATAGGTCGACAGGTCAGTATTATACGGTAAATTAAACCAATCATGCAATACCGAATCCTTAGCATAGCGCAACAAGCTCATGTACGAAAATCCTGCACAGGTGCCGAGAAATTGCAGATCTGCATAGTCTGAACTGCTTAACCAGCGTGCGAACGCAAAGTGTCGCCATACATCTCTGTACCTTGCACGCATTACAGGATTTGCATTGTTGAGGTAAGCAGTGGTGTCAACCTCCGCTGCGAAAGATGCCCAATCTACGCAAGCCATTTTTAGCTGGTTAGAAGTGTAGGGCTGCAATTGCGTTTGTGTCGCTGTATTGAATGAGTCGAGTATTGGTGAATTGATGGCTGTAAAGTAAGGGTCGATTGCCCTGTAGTCAAATGAATTGTAGAAAGCGTTTGTCCATACCCCATTGGCCGGAAGGTCGGTATTGTCCATCTTGAAGGCATGCTTTGTAAATGAATAACCCGGCAGGCGGTATTCGCTGCTATTAGGACGGTATATGAATCCCACCCATTTCCCGGTCACGGGGTGCAGGTATGAGCCTGCTACCTCGCCTTTGTTATTGATACCACTCGCTTTCGATTGTATAGTAGCTGCGGTAAACAAAGTATTCATTGAATGAAAAGTCATGTTGGGCGCATTCACTTGTGCCCAAAATGCCATCATTGTGCCATTGCCCTGCCTGTATTCACCACATATCTGGTTACTGTTATTGATGTCGTAAGGGTGTGTTACAAACGCCGGTGGTGTAAGTGAGGTGAAGGTGTTGGTGAGCTCGTTGAAGATATAAGGAGTTTCATTTGACCCATCAATATAGTAGCCGGTCACCACATTGTTATCATTTATCCCATACCCGTAGGTATTATAATAGGTGGGATTCACATAATACCTTGCCGCATCCCAACTTGTGCAAGCGGCGGGCGTAATACTATCGTGCACCACAAACAACCATCTCGAGCTGCCCCCCGGATAATAACCGGTAATATCATTGATATTATTTATACCGAATGGCTGAGAGCCTGGTTGCTGCACATTGCCAACCGCCACCATGGGACCATAAGTTTCGCTCCAGTCTGTGTAGTAAGATTTATAAACCGTGATAGTGCTCCCTACCGTCTTCTTGATGAGCACTGTCTTCTTGTTGTTGATGCTCATACATTCTATCGACTCACCTGTTGCCCCGAAAAATCGGCAAATTTTACCGTTGTAATTGATCACAAAACCAACAGTCGTACCGGACGAGTCATAGGCGCCACATACAAATCCGGAGTCGTTAATATCATTACAATAGGTATTTACGCCCCAGGCGCCTAAACTGTCAAAATTCACCTCATCTAATACTTGTCCTTGAGACACATACGGTGTCGCTAAGAAACAAAATATGCAAATCGCTTTGAGCAAAAAGATCGAGCAAAAGTTTATTCTCATTGGGTACAGCTTTAAATTTCGCCTTTCTATTCTTACTGTTTAAGTATTTTTTCCATATAGATGTTCTTCCCCTTATCATCGCTTATGCGTATGAAGTAAGCGCCCTGCGCAAGGTTGCTCACCGGTATTTGCTGCACATCATTGCCTGCTTTAAAGTTCATCTGCTGCTTATACACTATCCTGCCAAGCACGTCAAGCAGTGAAACAGCATAACTGCCTTGCTGTGGTCTGTTGATAGCTATAGAAAGCTGTTTCTGCACAGGATTAGGATATGTCTTTATAAAGTCTGCGTTTTTCTGAACTTCATCCAACCCAACAGGCACATAGGTAAGGAACAGTGTGTCCTCATATACGCCATCATTCCCCTGGTCCACATATACTACTGTCTGCGTCCCGTTAGGTCCGTCGTAGTATGGCACAATGGTGTGCGAAGTATTACCACTTAGTGTTATTCCGTCATTGATAAATTGCCTCACGCTGTCTGCGCCCATGGTATAAACCCACAGATCA
This sequence comes from Bacteroidota bacterium, assembly GCA_018267915.1. Classification (GTDB taxonomy): domain Bacteria; phylum Bacteroidota; class Bacteroidia; order Chitinophagales; family Chitinophagaceae; genus MKUN01. The sequence continues at coordinate 315,916 of JAFDXN010000033.1, forward strand.
TACGTGGTGTTCCCGGCGGTCAACTTTGTGATCTTATAAACAAACTGCGAAGGGTTCTCCGTTAAAATGGAGTCTCCTTGCACCACACCAAGGTTGTGCGCCAGGATATTCACGCCTTGTTGATAGTTTTGCGACATCTCTTCAAGGTAACAGTTAAGGCTTTTACCGGCATTGTCATGTGTACCGTACGACATGAAGTGGTTCTTTATCGTCGAGAAATCAGTTTCCGATGCTGTTGCCGCCCTTGTAATACCCATAGCACGATGGTCATTGCTTTGTGTCCACATCATCGATCCGCCGGTATAATTGTAGCTTGTAAGATCCACTTTGGCCGCCGCACTTGTGTCCATGAAATAGAAATCGGGGTAATTAATATTTTCCGATTTGGACTCTATACTTGTCAGCACTGTGGTGCTATTCGTATCCTGCGTTGCGTTGTGCACCGCCTGTCCGGTGGCATCTGAAAACACGTAGTAGTTATCCGGACCTGCTGCCATCTGCAAATAAGGGTCAACCCCTGCAGCAGTTGATTTAAGCTGCGAGTGCTTTATCATAGTTGTCATCTCCTTCACACTCGCCTCGTTAAGGCACAACTCCTTGAAATTGCCATAGGTGCCGCTGCCCGCATTACCTGTCCAGTTATACATACTGTTTGCCAGGCAGATAAAGTATTGCGTAGTGTCGTCAGGATAATTAGAGTCATACACAAACAAGGAGTCATACTGGTAGACATTATTATAGTAAAACGGTAGGGTTTGTGGGGTTTTTATTTTATAAGGCATCACAGAATGCCAGCCATTTGTAAATTTCAGATAAACAGCCCTCGGGTTTCTCCTGCTGGCACTGGTATCCATATAGGTATTCTTCAGGCGATATAGGCCATTCCACATGCCCAGGTCATAACGCCTATTAGGCATATATTGCCTGATGTCGGCATCGTATTGTTTCAGGTACGTTCGCTCTATGGCCCGGATAGCCGTGCCGTTATTGTGGTCCATACCGTGAATATTGGCGTTGTATGGTAATCCAAACCAATCATGTAGTACAGAGTCATTCGTGTACTTCATAAGGCTCGTAAACGCAAATCCATAACATATGCCGGGGAAAGAGGATCCTAAGTATGCCGACCTGCTTCTCCATCTGCTGAATGCAAAATGTCGCCACAGTAGTTTATACGCCTGTTGGTTCAGCCATGTGGGGTTGTTTAAATAACCTGTCGTATCCACTTCCGCCGCGAATGCCGCCCAGTCAGTACACCAACTGTTTGTGATAGCCAGGTTGGGATACAGCGCTAGTATATACGCGTCGAACAGGGGTGAATTAATAGCAGGATAGTACGGGTCGGAAGTGTTGTAATTGATGGTATTATAATAGTTGCCTGTCCATACGCCGTTAGTAGCGTTTGTATTGTTTTTCATGGACCACGAATGCTGACTGAACGAATAGCCGGGCAACCTGTACTCGTTTATATTGGGCCTGTAGATAAAGCCGACCCATACATTGCTTACCGGGTGCAGGTAATAACCAACAATTTCGCCTTTATTGTTGATACCCATCGCAACAGACTGGATCGTGTTGCTTTGAAATATGCTACTCAAAGAATGCACCTGGACAATACCGGTGGGGAGTACAGGACCCCAAAATGCCACATACGTGCCGTTGCCGGTCTTGTATTCGCCACACACCACACTATCATCGTTGATTCCCCACAATTTCATGCTGAATGCAGTGTTCAATATCAGGTACGTTTGATCAAGATTATTATAAATAAAAGGCCCGTACTGGTTACCGCTGATGTAAAATCCCGCAACCATATTATTGTTGTTGATACCTCCTGCGTAGGTATTGTAGTATGTCGGCCCTACCATATAGCGGTTGGCATCCCATTGCGCACAGGGCGCCGGCGGCGTTACGCTGTCATGATCTACAAACAACCATTTGGAATTGGCGCCCTGATAGTAGCCTACGATGTCATTGTTGTTGTTGATGTCCTGGGGCAAGCTATTCGGCTGCTGTATGTTCGGAACAGCAACGGGACTAGTGTATTTTTCGTTCACTGAATCGTAGTAGGCTTTATAGATCGTGGTACCGTTCACATTTGTCAAATCTATACATACTACATTGTTTTCATTGATGCCCATCACCTTTATGTTGTTACCGGTCGCGCCAACTATTCTTATTAATTTCCCATTCGGATTTATTACAAAGCCGTTCGTTATTCCGGCCGAGTCATAGTAACCACTAACAAATCCTGAGTTGTTGATATCGGTCAGGTACGTATTCACCGACCCGTGAAAAAAACTGTCAAGGCTTACCTCCTCTATCTGTTGAGCAAATGAAATGTTACGGCAGCCAAAGACTGCGATGATAACAAGGATGAAAAATCGCAGGACAATATCGATCTTACATTTCATATTTTCATTTTTAGATTATCTTAACAAATGTAGACATTTTCCCATTTCAAATACCATCCTTGAGTTAAATCTTGTGATATATTAGATATCCCCTTTTGTGCATAACATTATCTTGCATCTTTCTTTTAGTTTAATTAACTTAACTGTCGTAAATTCGCAGTCCTTTAAAAATATCTTCTGATTACAATCTCACAAGATCTGCGGATGATTTGAATATTTACCTCAGGTAAAAAATAGCGTATGGGTGCAGGTAATATTACTGCGAAATCTAAATTGAACTTAAAGAAAGAACTTCTCGAGCATTTCGGCTTTGACGGTTTTAAGGGGGAGCAGGAAAAGATCATTAAAAGCATCCTTTCCGGCCAGGACACCTTTGTTATAATGCCTACGGGGGGTGGCAAGTCACTTTGCTACCAGTTGCCCGCCATATTGAGCGAGGGCGTTGCTATTATTGTATCGCCGCTCATCGCCCTGATGAAAAACCAGGTCGACCTGATCCGCAGCTACAGCAGCCGCGACAATGTGGCCCACTTTCTCAACTCTACTTTGAGCAAGGCCCAGCAGAAAAAGGTAAAATCAGACCTCCTCGATGGCCGCACAAAAATGCTGTACGTAGCGCCTGAAACGCTTACAAAGCAGGAGAATATTTCCTTCTTCTCCGATATCAATATCTCTTTCGTTGCTGTCGACGAAGCGCACTGTATATCCGAATGGGGCCACGACTTCCGTCCGGAATACCGCAAGCTGCGCGATATGATCGACGAGATCAAGCCCGACCTGCCTATCATTGCACTTACCGCAACCGCTACACCCAAGGTGCAGGACGACATCGTAAAAAACCTGGCGCTCCGCAATCCTGAGATATTCATTTCGTCGTTTAACCGCTCCAATCTCTATTACGAGATCGTTCCTAAGGGACAGAAAGAGCAAACCCTCAAAAGCATTGTCAAGTTCATACACAGTATGAAGGGCAAGAGCGGCATCATATACACGCTCAACCGGAAGACCACCGAAGAGCTTGCCAGCACCCTGCAAGCCAATGGCATCACGGCCGTAGCCTACCACGCAGGTCTCGAAGGCCCGCTCCGCGCGCAGCGTCAGGACCAGTTCCTGATGGAAGAGGTAGACGTTATTGTGGCCACCATCGCCTTCGGCATGGGTATCGATAAACCTGATGTTCGCTTCGTGATACACTACAACATGCCTAAGTCGCTGGAGAACTATTACCAGGAGACAGGGCGTGCGGGCCGTGACGGCCTTGAAGGTAAGTGTCTGCTCTACTACTCACATAAAGATGTGCAGAAGCTGGAACACCTGATGCGCGACAAACCGCTTAGCGAACGCGAAATGGGCGCCCAGCTGATTGCCGAAACAGTTGCTTATGTAGAAAGTGGTGTATGCCGCCGCAGGCTGCTGTTACACTACTTCGGGGAAGAATATAAACAGGAAAATTGCGGCAATTGCGACAACTGCCTGCACCCCAAGGAAAAGCTAGACGTAAAAGACAGTGTTAAGATAGTACTCGATACCATTAACGAGCTCGATGAGCGCTTCGGCATCGAGTACATCGTAAATATCATTTTGGGTAAAGCCAATCCACAGATACATACCTTCCGCCACGAGAAGCTGAAATCATTCGGTAGCGGCCTGGTAATGGGCATGGAGGCCAACTTCTGGAATTCACTCATTCGCCAGATGATGCTGGAAGGCATGGTGCGCAAGGATATTGAGGAATATGGCCTGATGAAGATCACAGAGAAGGGTCGCAAGTTCCTCAAGAAGCCGTATGCCATCAAAGTGGCGATGAACCATCAATATGAAGACGTGGCAGATGACGACGATGAAGTGGCTTCAGGCGGGGGCGGCACAGCAGCAGCCGATCCCGTGCTCTTTGAAATGCTGAAAGACCTGCGTCGCCAGGTAGCCAAAGAAAAGAACCTGCCTCCTTTTGTCATATTCCTCGAGAATTCACTCGAAGATATGTCGATCAGTTACCCCACTACGCTCGAAGAACTGGAAAAGATACAGGGCGTTAGCAAGGGTAAGGCCATGCGCTATGGTCGCAAATTTGTCGATCTCATCGCTAAATACGTGGAGGAGAACGACATCACTAAGCCGGACGACTTCGTGATGAAGAGCGTGGTCAACAAGAGTGGCATGAAGGTGTTCATCATCCAGAATATCGACAAGAAGATACCGCTCGAGACGATCGCTAAGAACAAGGACCTCAGTCTCCAGGATCTGTTGGTTGAAATGGAGACGATCGTAGCCAGCGGCACTAAGCTCAATCTCGACTATACGCTCGAGCAGGAACTGGACGAGAACGAGCAGGAAGATATCTTCGACTACTTCCGCGGTAGCCACGACGACAACCTCGAGCATGCCTTCGAGGAGTTCAAGGATCGCGATGTAAGCATCGAGCAATTGCAGATGATGCGCATCAAGTTCCTGAGTGAATATGGCAATTAAGATTGAACAATATTAGTTACACAGCCGTGACCCAATCACGGCTGTTTTTTTAGATAGTTAGACGGTCTGAATAAAAAATATTAGGCTCACCTAATTATTTATTACTTTTACACAAATTTGGCACATGCGTTATTGCTTACTTTGCATCTTCCTTTTTATTACCAGCGCCGCCTTTGCCCAACACCAGGCAAAGGATGACACGTCTATGCAAATTGAGGTGAATTGCGAACAGCAGTGGTTCAACGCACATTTTCAAACTACTTACGTCTACCAGTACAAGCCAGCTTTCACATCGCCCTATTCCGGCGTCAACAGTCTTAATGGTTCTGAAGATCATGAAAACTCTTTGACCGCTACACTGTATCTAGGTGCTCATTTATGGAAAGGTGCCGAAGTATATGTGAACCCGGAACTGGCAGGTGGCAGTGGCCTAAGCGGCGCATTGGGCATGGCCGGTTCGTCCAACGGTGAGACATTTCGCGTGGGTAATCCTGCACCCACCTTATACCTTGCCCGTGGTTTGCTGAAACAGACGTTTGCATTAGGCCGTGGTAAAGAATGCCCGGGAGACGACGCGAACCAGCTTGCGGGACTTCAGCCGAAAGATTACCTACGCTTTTATCTTGGCAAATATTCCATCGGTGATCTCTTCGACAACAATGAATACAGCAACAGCCCCCGTGAGCAATTTCTCAATTGGTCCTTAATGAACAATGGCGCCTGGGACTATGCAGCAAACGTTAGAGGCTATACCTATGCTTTCACTGCAGAGTTGCAAATGCGGAGCATGAATTATAAGGTAGCCGTGGCTACGTTACCCACTACTGCGAATGGAAGCGAGCTCAATACCGATATAACCCAGGCAATGGCTATCAATGCTGAGGTTTCCAGGGAGTTTCACATCAGGAACAAACCGGGGCATATCAGGTTATTAGGCTTCTACAATAAGGCTAACATGGGCAACTATGTGCTGAGTACGGGCTCCGCCGCTGTTTCAGACACGCCTGATGTAACTGCGACACGCGTTTACAGCCGTACAAAAACAGGTTTCGGTATCAACCTCGATCAGCAATTGAATAGCCTGCTTGGCATCTTCGCCCGCATAGGTTGGAACGATGGCAAGAACGAAACATGGTGCTTTACGGAGATCGATCAAACTGCCTCACTCGGCCTCAATTTCGACGGCCATAAATGGAAACGCGATGAGGACAATGGCGGCATCGCGATCGTAGTGAACGGTTTATCAAAAGATCACCGCAACTATCTCGCGGCAGGCGGCAATGGTTTCATCTTGGGCGACGGTAAGCTCAACTATGCGCCAGAAGCGATCGGGGAACTCTATTACAGTTTCAAACCGTTGAAGACCGGCATCTGGCTCACAGGCGATTACCAGTTTTGCCTCAATCCCGGCTGCAATAGCGACCGCGGTCCCGTACACATCTTTTCGGTTAGGTTACACGTAGCTATTTAGGGCAGAGTCACCGGCCACCTTAGCGTCTTTGCGCCTTTGCGGTTAAATCTTTTATAATGGCCCTTTTAACAGGTTCTGCCCCTCCAAAGTTCATAGTAAACGACAGGAACAGCCCAACAATAAGTGTCACGCACAGCCAAAGTACTCCTTCCAATAGCACAAGTGACAGTGGCTCATTCATCACGTTATACGGTAGATAAAACTCAAACCAGGGTGTCATCAGCATCCAGTGCACTATGCCGAACAGTAGTCCCTTTTTCATCCTTCCTCCTTTCATTTTATCGTTCAGCAACAGGAATGCACTCGCCACAATAAACCCAATGATCATAAAGCCGGTCCATAACACACTCTTATCATTTGCCATCCGTGGCAACGGTTGATACCCTGTAAATGCGCCGATGAATTTCGCGCTCTGGTATTTCGGATTAGCGAGTATTGTCTGTGCACCGCTCCATACAAAGCAGCACTGCATCGCTGCGTACCACACCCAGCCACAGCCACAAAGCGCAATAAAAATCCTGATTGCCCTGCTCATATCACAAGCTAGCAACAGGCCCTAAAACAAAAATCCCCCGCATTGCGGGGAATTAATGAAGTATTGATCACTGCTTTTTAAGAAGCTTGTTCCGTTGGTTTCGGGTTCTGCTCCTGGTTCCTGTTATTTCGGTTGTATGTGGTTGCCGGTTTCTGCTGGTTACCACCCTGCGGGTTTTGCTGTTGATCACCACCTTGGGGTCTCCGTTGCTGTGCAGCACCTTGTTGTTTTCTTTGTTGGCCTTGCTGGTTATTGCCCCCACCCTTCTGTTGACCACCTCCTTGCCTGTTTTGCTGGCCGCCACCCTGGGGCTTTTGTTGTTGCTGACCGCCACCTTGCGGCTTTTGTTGCTGGCTGCCACCCTGGGGCTTCTGTTGCTGACCACCGCCTTGTGGCTTCTGCTGCTGTCCGCCGCCCTGGGGTCTTTGAGGGCGCTGTTGCTGCTGGGGCCGCTGTTGGTTGCCAGCCTGGCCTTGCGCCTGCTGTTTATTGCCGCTCTTATTCTTTTTCTTCCTGTTGCCTTTTTCAAGCGCCTTCAGGCTTATCTGGCCCACGTCATTCACAAAGCCCATATCCACTTTTAAGCCTGCCTTATTGCTGCTCACTTCCAGTTCCACCGGCTGCAGCTCTTCGGGCTTGCGGCCTTGCCTGTTTTCAGCCAATATTTCTTTCACCCTGGTTATCGTCAGCGGGTATTGCTTGCTGCTGTCCGAATAGCTATACCACATCAGGTTTTTAAAGATGTCCTTCTTCTGTAGTGTAGCGTTGCCTTTGGCGATCTGTAAGGTTTCTGCATTGTCGGGGAACACCCTCAGTGCATCCATATAAGTATCCAGCTCGTAGTTCAGGCAGCACTTCAATCTGCCGCACTGGCCCGACAGTTTTGTCTGGTTGATCGACAGGTTCTGGTAGCGGGCAGCCGTTGTGTTAACCGATTTAAAGTCCGTCAGCCAGGTGCTGCAGCACAGCTCGCGGCCGCAGGAACCGATACCGCCCACTTTTCCACTCTCCTGCCTGGCGCCTATCTGGCGCATCTCAACTTTTACTTTAAATTCAGAGGCGTAAGCCTTTATCAGCTCACGGAAATCTACTCGCGAATCAGCTGTGTAGAAAAAGGTGGCCTTCTTCCCGTCGGCCTGCATCTCCACCTCGCACAGCTTCATTTCCAGCTTGAATTGTTTAGCTATTGCTCGTGAGCGTACCAGGATCTCAGGCTCGCGGTCTTTTTGTTTTTCATACGCTTGCAGGTCCTCGTCGGTGGCTTTGCGGGTTACCTTCTTTAGGGCCGAGGGATCCGCAACGCTGTATTTCTTCATTTGGAGTTTCACCAATTCACCCGTAAGGCTCACCTGTCCCAGGTCTATGCCGCCGATACCTTCCACAGCCACCCATTCACCCTTTTCAAGTATCTGGTTGGTATTGTTGCGGAAGAAATCTTTCCTGCTTCCTTTATTAAAAGTTACTTCTATTACCGGGTAAGGTTTTGCACTATCGTGCAGGGGTAAAGCGCTAAGCCAGTCGAAAACATTCATCCGGTTACATCCGCCGGTACTGCATCCTCCGTTTCCTTTACATCCGTTCGGTTTACCGTTAGCGCCAGTCCCACAGTTGCCACATCCCATTTGTTTTATTTATGTTGACAGCCGGAAACAAATTCCTTTGTTCTATTATATACAAAGAGCCTCAAAATTTTACTAAGTAAAATTTACAGCTCGATCCTTGTTTACCTGCTTATTGTTAAAAAATATAATTGTTACTTACAAAGTTAACTCTTTGTTCTGTATAATGTACGTCAGCCGGATAGATAATGCGTGTAGCTGCGTTTTTGAATGAGCATTTCTTTCTATATAAAAGATGGTGTCGGCAATGGTCTTTACCATTCTTTCTATAGCATCAAAGGCCAGGTTCATCTTTGCCAGCCGCTGCACGAAGTCGGCCTCCTCTTCAGGCAAAGCAGGCTTTATCCCCGGCATGTACCGTACCCGGATAGCCTGCTCCAATAGCTGTATCACATACTGCAGAAAGTTCTTCTGCTGCTCTCTTCCCGCTTTCGACCATTCTTCGGCAAACTTACCGATACCCGGCCCATTGTTCGTAAACACCGAATTGAACCACTGCTTTACGGCCGGGAACAGGTCATTTTCTGCGTTTCTTACCAGCCTGAGCGCCTCTGTGTAGCTGCCATTAGCCATATGGGCCACCTGTGCTGCACGCCTCGGATCTGTGGCCAGCCGCTCCGATAGTGCCTGCGCTATATCTGCCGCCGAGAGTGGTGCCAGTCTCACTATCTGCGTACGCGACAATATTGTCGGTAAAATGTCTTCCGTATTCTCCGCCACCAGTATCAATATCGTGTCAGCCGGCGGCTCTTCTATCAGCTTCAGCAGTATGTTCCCCTCCTTGCCCAGATATTCCGGCCGCCATATGATCTGCACTTTATAGCCCCCCTCATACGATTTCAGGTAAAGCGTATCGATGATCTCCCTGCATTCCTCAGCTGTTATATTACCTTGCTTATTTTCCGCATTGATGAATTGCAGCCAATCGTAAGTTGTGCCATACGGCGTTTGCACTACAAATTCCCTGAACTCCTGCATGTAGTGCCGGCTCATGGCCTTGGTGCCCGGCTTGGGCGGTATCGACGGGAAGCTGATATGCAGATCAGCGTGCTCCAGCCTTGCAGCCCTGCTGCAACTGGGGCATTGCCCGCAGGCATCATTCAACTGCTTGTTCTCGCAAAGTATGTACTGCGCCAATGCCAATGCCATAGGTAGACCCCCGGTGCCTTCAGCGCCCGCCAGCATCAGCGCATGCGGAAAGTGGTCACCTGTCCACATCTTCAGCAGCCCGTCTTTTACATGCTGCTGCCCTACTACATTACTTAGTAACATTGTTGCCAAAAGTAAGGCTTTGGCAATGCATTGTCAGCAGGTTTTTTTATTCTTTTAGCACCTAAAACGAACTTTTTTCGCCGGATATTGTTTTTACTATAGACATGGCTTTAGTGCATATTGCATTTATCATTACCGCCTTCCTTTCTATGGAGGCAGTCGCATGGCTGGCGCACAAGTACCTGATGCACGGCTGGCTCTGGGCACTGCATCGCGACCACCACAGGAAGGAGGGCGGTTCTTTCTTCGAAAAGAACGATTATTTCTTTTTGATATTTGCCATACCGGGTATTGCATTGCTTGCTTTGGGCACTTTTACCCCATACTCTTTTTTACTTTCCCTGGGTGCCGGTATCACGCTTTACGGTGTCACCTATTTCATTGTGCACGATATTTTCATTCACCAGCGCTTCAGGTGGCTCTCACATACCAACAATGCCTATTTCAGGGCGGTCCGCCGCGCACACAAAATGCATCATAAACATTTAGGCAAGGACGATGGCGAGTGCTTCGGCATGCTCTTGTTCCCCCTCAGGTATCTCCGTGCAGAACTCAAACGTTCATAGATGCCCTTATCGCTCACATATCTCATGGTCGACATTGGCAGCGTTCTTGTTCCCCTGCTGGCCTCGTTCCACCCGCGCATAAGGTTTTATAAACACTGGCAACAGTTCCTTCTACCCTGCCTTTTGGTAAGCGTATTCTTTATACTGTGGGACGTGATGTTTACCGGTCTGGGTATCTGGTCATTTAATCCCATTTACGTTTCGGGGCTGTATCTTTTTCATTTGCCTCTTGAGGAAGTGCTGTTCTTTATTTGCATACCCTATGCCTGCGTGTTCACTTACTACTGCCTCAGGCTTTTTACCAACAGCTTTGATTTTAATTTGCTGGCGTTGCGGTTGGCCTGGTCGCTGGCCGCGGTCTCCCTTTCGGTGGCCCTGCTCAATTTGCCCCTTTATTACACCTCATCCAGTTTCGGACTGTTGGCGCTCTGTCTTATGGTGCTGGCATACTCCAGGGCGCGCTACATGGCTGCCTTCTTTATTTCGTTCATTGTCATACTTCCTTTCTTTTTTCTTACCAATGGCTTGCTCACCGGTAGCTTCATCAGTCAGCCGGTCGTTTTGTATAACGATCATTTCAATCTGGGCTTTCGGCTCTTCACCATACCCGTCGAAGATGTATTTTACGGCATGCTGCTGCTACTCTTGAATGTCGCCGGATTTGAGCACCTGATAAGAAAAAAAGCACTGGCGCAAAGCAACTGGTACCAATGAGATCATACACTTTACACAGGCAGCAGCAGATACCCGCAGATATAAATACGGTATGGGATTTTTTTGCGACAGCCGATAACCTGCAACTTATTACCCCGCAGGATATGAATTTTCGCATCCTTGCAGGTGCCGATGGCCCTATCCGCAAAGGCCAGATCATCAAATATAAAGTCGCGCCCTTGTTCAACATGCCGCTTTCCTGGACCACGGAGATCACGAAAGTTGAATACCTCTCTTGCTTTGTTGATGAGCAATTGCACGGACCGTACAAACTCTGGCGTCACCGGCATGATTTCCGGCCCAACGCGTTGGGTGTATTGATGACCGATACGGTCACTTACGTTATGCCCTTCGGTATATTAGGCAGTCTCGCACACGCTACGCTGGTAAAAAGAAGATTACATAATATCTTTGACTACCGGTACCGGCAGATCGAAAAGATATTTTCAGCTAAAAAACAGGTACCGTGAGCAGCACTTTCGAAATGAACCGCTTCAGCATTGGCGACCTTGAGAATCTTACGGGAATAAAAGCCCATACCATTCGTATATGGGAAAAGCGATACAATATCCTGCAACCTAAACGCACCGCAGGCAACGTCCGTTATTATGATGCGGCCGATCTCAAAAATGTATTGCGCGTAGCACTGCTCAATAACTACGGCGTTAAGATATCGGCTATCCACAAAATGTCGGAAGCCGAGATCAATAAGACCATAGGCAGCATCACAGATGGCACATTTCGCTTGCAGGCTTTGCTCAACGATTTGATGGAAGCGACGGTCAGTATGGACTTGTCGGCTTTCGAGCAGGCCCTCGACGTCTATTCCCGCCAGCACGGCATCGAGAGCATGGTCGAGGAGCTTTTAATGCGTTACCTGGAAAAAGTCGGGCTTATGTGGTTGTCAGACCAACTATTCCCGGCGCAGGAACATCTGGTAAGTAATATGCTGATGCGGAAGCTTGCGTTCGCTATCGAGGGCTTGCCCAAGCCTCCGGCAAACGCCCCCGGCGTATTGTTATTCTTACCCGAAGGTGAGATACATGAGATCGGCCTGCTGTATATGCATTTCCTGTTTCGAAAATATGGAAAAAACCCTATATATCTGGGCCCCAACACCCCGCTGGAAGAAGCCGCCTTCGTTTTTAAGGAAAAGCGTCCCGCATACATCTATATACATCTTACTGCGGTCGGTGAAGATTTCAATGTCTCCGGATACATTTCGGAACTGAAAGTCAAATTCGATAACACACCTGTTTTCATATCAGGCAGTATTCTAACTGTTCAGCCCGTCGTACCTCCGGTACATATTCATCTCATAAAAAGCCTGTCGGACGCCAAACATCTGGCGCAAACGCTGTAACTTATTTTGTTTAATTAAAAATCATCATTTTTTAAACAAAACTGCTTTGTGTTGTTTATTTTGTTTAACTTTGCGTGATTAATTATTAAACAAAATGACTGCGATAGATTTTAGCGCTTTACTGCTCACTCAAAACGACGCGTTGAATGCCTATGCAGTAGCGCTCACTGGCAGCAGGGAAGATGCCCGCGACCTAGCGCAAGACACAGTGTTGCGCGCACTCAACAATATCGACAAGTTTCAGCCGGGTACCAATGTCAGGGCATGGACCTACACCATCATGCGCAACCTTTTCATTAATAATTATAGAGTTGAAAACCGTTTCAGGTGGGCACAGGATGTCACGGAGAGTAGTTTCCATTTCACTGCTTCGGGCCAGGTTGAGCACAATGCAGGGTATCAGCGACTGCTTGAAAGGGATGTGCTGCAGGCTATACAGGAACTGCCCGACCATTTACGCATCCCCTTCGAGCTCAGTTATCACGGTCATAGGTATAACGAGATCGCCGAGATCATGGATCAGCCGCTCGGAACCGTAAAGAGCCGTATCCACGCCGCCAGGAAAAACTTAGCAAAAAAAATCACAGCTGGTAAAAATTGAAAAGAGCAGTCGTCATAGGAAGTGGTTTCGCCGGCATGTCGGCAGCATGTTTTCTGTCAGCAGCAGGCTACAAAGTCACCGTGCTCGAAAAAAACGCTATGCCGGGCGGTCGGGCTGCGAAATTCGAAAAAGATGGCTTTATGTTCGATATGGGACCCAGCTGGTACTGGATGCCAGATGTCTTTGAGCGCTTTTTTGCAAATTTCAATACCATCCCGGCCGACCACTACAGCCTGCAACGCCTGGATCCCTCCTATCGCGTTTTCTGGCAGAGTGCAACTGAAGACATCCCCGCAACTTTTGGTGAGCTTAAAACATTGTTCGATGATATAGAGCCGGGGGCCGGTACACGCCTCGAAGATTTTTTGGCACAGGCAGCAGAGAAGTATAAGATCAGCATGGAAAAACTCGTGTACCGCCCCTCGCTTTCATTATCCGAATATATTAATACGCAGACATTGTCGTCGCTGTTCCGCCTCGATCTCTTTGGTTCTGTGCATACACATGTGCGCAAGTACTTTACAGATCCGAGACTATTACAACTGGTGGAGTTCCCCATATTGTTCCTGGGTGCATTACCGCAAAATACACCGTCGTTATACACACTGATGAACCATGCCGATATGACTTTGGGCACATGGTACCCAAAGGGTGGTATGTATAAAGTAGTTGAAGGTATTTATCGTTTAGCCCTATCACTCGGTGTGGAATTCAGCTTTCAGAACGAGGTCATTTCGATGGAGTTGCGGGGCAGCTCAGTTTCACGGTTAATAACCGCCAGGGGTGAATATGAGGCCGACAGCGTTATAGCAGCATGCGACTATCAACATGCGGAACAACTCCTGCCTCAGGAATACCGCAACTACTCCAATAATTATTGGCAAAGCCGTAAAATGTCGCCTTCAGCACTGGTATACTATGTCGGGCTCAATAAAAAAGTAGACGCGCTGGAGCATCACAATTTATTTTTTGATGCGTCGTTCGCAGACCATGCAAATGCGCTTTACAGTAATCCCGCCTGGCCAGCCGATCCCCTAATGTACGTCTGTTGCCCGTCGCGCACAGACGAAACCGTTGCGCCTGCCGGTTGCGAAAATCTCTTTATACTAATACCAACCCCTCCCGGCCTGCAGGACACACCGGGCATACGCGACCAATACTTCGATATAGCCATGCGACGTATCGAAAAACGCACGGGAACAAACATCCGGGAAAACATCGTATTGAAACGCTCCTATGCGCATAACGACTTTATCACCGACTATCATTCCTTTAAAGGCAATGCCTACGGATTGGCAAATACGCTCGGTCAGACAGCAATATTAAAACCATCCATACGCAATAAAAAAGTTAGTAACCTCTGGTATGCAGGACAGCTTACCGTGCCCGGTCCCGGTCTGCCACCGGCACTCATATCGGGTGAGATCGTTGCCCGCCAGGTCTTAAAGAACATTCAAAAAAAAGCTATTGCAGCATGATATCAATCTTTCACGAACTGAGCCATAAATGCAGCAGGTTGGTAACAGAACGTTACAGCACCTCGTTCGCCTCGGCAATAAGATTATTGCATAAAGATCTGCGCGCTCCCATTAGAGACGTCTATGGCTTTGTGCGCTTTGCCGATGAGATAGTTGATTCTTTTCATGGTTACGACAAAGCTGCGTTGCTGGCACAATTCGAGCGGGACACATGGCAGGCTATAAATGACGGCATTAGCCTCAACCCTGTATTGAATAGCTTCCAGCATACGGTAAGACGATACAATATTCCCACAAGTCTCATTGAAGCATTCCTTCACAGCATGAAACTCGACCTGGAGAAATCAAATTATGAAACGGTTAGTGAACTCGACGAGTACATATATGGGTCGGCCGAAGTGGTTGGCCTGATGTGCCTGCGTGTGTTTTGTGAAGGCAATGTCGAAGAATACGAAAAGCTGGTATTGCCCGCAAGAAAGCTGGGATCGGTTTTTCAAAAGATAAATTTCCTGCGGGATCTCAAAGAAGACATCAACCAACTGCATCGCAGTTATTTCCCGGGCATCAATATGGGCACCTTCGATGAGCATCAAAAGCACTTGATAGAAACAGAGCTCGAAAGGGAATTCAAGGATTGCCTGGCAGGCATACGCATGTTGCCGTTAAAAGCGAGGCTGGGCGTTTATACTGCCTATCGCTACTATTATCGCCTGTTCAAGAAAATAAGATCGTTGCAGCCCTCAACGATTTTGCAGCAACGCGTCAGCGTACCAAATTTTCACAAAGCAGTGATCGTACTGCAGGCCAGCATGTACAATCGGCTAAATCTCATCTGATATGACTAATAACATCGCTGATAACGTGATCCTCGTTAACGAACGGAATGAATGGACGGGTATGGCCGATAAAATGGAAGCTCATCACAAGGGAATGCTACACCGTGCCCTATCGGTATTCATCCTAAACGACCGGGGAGAAATGCTGCTGCAACGCAGAGCTGCCGGTAAATATCATTCCGGCGGCTTATGGAGCAATGCCTGTTGCTCACACCCACGTCCGCTGGAGAGCACGCATGCCGCCGCCATCCGGCGACTGGCCGAGGAAATGGGCATAACCACGCCATTGTCACCCTTGTTTAACTTCCGGTATCGCTGCGAGCTGAATAACGGTATGGTGGAGAACGAATACGACCATGTATATGTTGGCGTCTGTAACGACCTACCAAAACTCGATCCCTCCGAAGCATCTGACTACCGTTATATGCATCCCGATGAAATAACGCTTAGGATAAACCGTGCACCGGGCGATTTCACACCGTGGTTCCTCCTGCTTTTCCCTGCTTTTATAGAGCATTGGCATCGGCAAAACCTTCACGCCGCCTGACCCGGCGGCTAAATTTTGGGTTCAACATGCTTATATTTACCCAAATTTCCACCGATGAGGCGAGCACTACTTACTATATTGTTATTATCCGTGATCTCGGTATCAGCCAAAAAGCTGCCGATGGATGATGACAAAGTCACATTCAGCAGGACAGTAGATGTACCCGAACGCAGTGCCGACGAGATATCGCTATACGCGAGCTCCTTTGCCAAAAACAATAAGTGGACCGATGTGACTATCTCAAATGACACGGTTGGCAAGATCGTCACTGCTAAAATGGGCTGGTTCTACAAAGGCTCCAAGGATGGCTGCATAGGCTCTATGCTGGTGGAAGCAGAGATGAAAGTTGCCTGCCGCGATCATGAGGCTACTATCTACATCACCAACTTCACCTACAAACATTACCCCTTCGGCACCCAAGCTACCAAGCGCCTGCGTACCGATAAGAGTATAGAGCCTTGTGATTCTACCGGCACCATAGAACAGTTGATGGACTGCCCTCAATGCCGCGGCTCGCAGCGTAAGATATACAAGAAGATCAGGAAGAACTGTAAAGAACTCCTTGGCAACTATAAAGACCAGATGAAAAACCCCGACGAGGCCAAGGTAAACTGGTAGGTCATGTTAGAGTATTTGAGAACGCCGCTTGGTAAGCGGCGTTTTTTATTGCCAGAAAAATATTTGGACATTTCAGACAAGCAATATACTTTTGATATCAAATTGATATCAAATCGAATTTTTATGGAAAAAGTGATCAAACCAATGAACGGCTACTTAGCCCTTCTTTTATCGCTCCTGCTTCTTGCTGTTGCCATCTTCTGCTTTGCCAGCGCCGGCGATAGTCCACTGCTGGTAGTCCCCGGCATCATCTCCTTCATCGCCTGCATATTTCTCTGGAAAGGACTGATGATCATTCAGCCCAACCATGCCCGCGTGCTCAACTTCTTTGGTAAGTATGTTGGTTCTGTTAAGGGCAATGGCCTCTTCTTTGTCAACCCGCTCTACTCTACCCTGAAGCTCTCACAGCGCGTGCAGAACCTGGCCGTGCCCACCCTCAAAGTAAACGATAAAATGGGCAACCCAGTGGAGATAGCTGCCGTGGTAGTGTGGCAGATACAGGACACCTACAAAACCGCCTACGAGGTATCCGACTATATGACCTATGTACGTAATGCCTCAGAGGCTGCCCTGCGCAACCTGGCCACGGGCTTCGCCTACGATAACATTGAAGACGAGACCGCCACCATCACTCTCCGCGATGGCGGCCAGAAAGTGAACGAACTCCTTGAGCACGAGCTGAACGAACGCCTGAAAAATGCGGGTATCATTGCTACAGAAGCCCGCATCAGTCACCTCGCTTATGCACAGGAGATAGCAGGCGCTATGCTGCAGCGCCAGCAGGCGACTGCCATCGTAGCTGCCCGCTTCAAGATAGTAGAGGGTGCAGTAGGCATGGTAGAAATGGCCCTCGACATGCTTAGCCAGAAAGACATAGTAACCTTTGATGAGGACAAGAAAGCCACTATGGTGAGCAACCTGCTGGTAGTGCTCTGCGGCGAGCGGGGTGCACAACCGGTACTGAACACAGGAACCATTTATCAATAAACTAATTCAAAATTCAAAAGTAAAAATTCAAAAACGAGTTAGCTCAACATGAAATTTTGACTTTTGAATTTTGACTTTTGAATTAGCATTATGTCAAAAAAGAGTTTTGTGCTACGCATAGACGAAGAGACCTTCAAGGCCATTGAGAAATGGGCTGCTGATGAGTTTCGCAGTGTGAACGGGCAGTTGGAGTGGCTGATAGACAAAGCCTTGAAAGACGCCAAGCGAAAGGTAAATAAGCCGAAAGATGACAAACAGAAGAACTATTAACAAATGCCCTGCTACAGCAGGGCATTTTCTTATCTTAGCAATATGAGACCTGTAAGCGACCTTACATGCAAAATATTTGCCTTCTCGGCGATTCCGGAGTTTCCCGCTGATGTCTTAGTTGACTGGGCCTACGAAATGGTGCAATTGGGTTACGATACCCCTGACCTTCTGATGCTTGCTGCCACCAGTAAACCAGCTAACTATTTTGAAGTACTTGAATATGCAAAAGCAGCGATGGCAGAACTACAGCTTCCGCAAAAGACAGGTGGTGATGCTATTATTAGCTTCTATAGCTTTTACATAAAAAAAATTGCGGCTGGTGAAAACATAAAACAAAATTTGTTCGCCTTATGCGACGCTCTTCCCCACCAATTATTAATAGACTATGCGGAGGATTTTCGTTTATTATGCTTTGCTTGGGAAGATCTCGACTGTGGCCGAATCCCTCAATATTATTGGGAAGGCGCCGATTCTTACAATATTAGGATGATAGTACAACAACAAGCAGTGGAATGGATGGCGAACAACAAAGAGGCTTATAAAATTGATTTCTAGTTCAATGATTTTACTCAAAAAAAGCAAAATGTCCCGCCAAAACAGCGGGACATTTTCTTTTATGATATAGCGTACTCTTATGCTATTTCTACTTCAGCACCAGCTTCAGTCAGTTTAGCTTTCAGTTCTTCAGCTTCTGCTTTGCTAACGCCTTCTTTCACGTTCTTAGGTGCACCGTCTACCAGTTCCTTAGCTTCTTTCAGGCCCAGGCCGGTAAGGTCTTTCACCACTTTCACAACGTTCAGTTTAGAAGCGCCTGCGCTCTTCAGTACTACGTCGAAAGATGTCTTTTCTGCAGCAGCTGCAGCGCCGCCACCGTCACCGCCGCCGCTCATTACTACGGCTGCAGCAGCTGGTTCGATACCGTAATCTGCTTTCAATACGTCAGCCAGTTCCTGTACTTCTTTCACAGTCAGGCCAACAAGTGTTTCTGCTAATGCTTTAACGTCTGCCATTTTATTAATGTTTTAAAATGTTTTAAAAATTGTTTGTTAGTTTATTGAGAGCTTGGAAGCCGATTTCAGTTTGCAGTTTTCAGTGGCAGTATGCAGCAGTTGCTACTGCTTTTGCCTCCAGCGGGACTGCAGCCCGTTTATTCTGCCGCAGGCGCTTCGGGAGCAGCATTGTCAGCGGCAGCAGGTGCTTCTGCAGTTGCGCCACCTTTTTCGTGGTGATGCAGCAGGGCAGCCAGTACGCGCTTGGCTGGCGATTGCAGCAAGCCGATAACTTCGCCGATAAGCTCGTTCTTCGTCTTGATGTTCTTCAGCGCAGTCAGTTGGTTGTCGCCTACGAATATGTCGCCGTTGATAAATGCGGCCTTCAGTACGGGCCTTTCACCATTTGTTTCCTTACGGAAAGCAGACAGTATCAGGGCCGGCTCTTTCGGGCTGTCGCTGAACATCAGCGCAGTCACATTGTTCAGCGATTCAAATACGCCATTGTACTTCTCAGCATCCAGGCTTTCGAGGGCCTTTTTGATGAGGGTGTTCTTTGCCACCTTCATTTCCACTTGCTTGTCAAAGCAGTGCCTGCGAAGGGTGCTCACCTGGTCCGCGTTCAGCGACTCGGTATCGGTGATATAAAAGTTGCTATACTGATTGAATTTCTCCTTCAGTATTTCTATTGCTTCAGATTTTTGAGCTGGTGTCATAATTTTAATTTTTTGTCTTTTCTGCCGGCCTCGCAACCGCGAAAAGCTTTTAAAAATTTACTCGGTTTTAGCTCGCTACGCTTTTAGTGTCAATGTTCAGGCCCGGGCTCATGGTTGCTGCCATGCTGATGCCTTTCAGGTAAGTACCTTTGGCAGTAGCAGGCTTCATGCGCACCAGGGTGTTGATCAGTTCCTGTGCATTTTCAGCGATCTTGGCGGGCTCGAAGGATACACGGCCGATGGAAGCATGTATGATACCGGCTTTGTCTATCTTGAAAGCTATTTTACCACCTTTTACGTCGGTCACTGCTGCTGCTACGTCGTTGGTCACTGTGCCTGTCTTAGGGTTAGGCATCAGGTTGCGCGGACCCAGCACTTTACCCAGGCGGCCTATCTTAGGCATCACCGAAGGTGTAGCGATGATCACGTCGATGTCGGTCCAGCCGCCATCTATTTTGGTTACGAATTCGTCGAGGCCTACATAATCGGCGCCGGCTGCTTTTGCTTCATTCTCCTTATCGGGAGTGCAAAGCACCAGCACGCGCTTTGTTTTACCAGTACCGTGCGGCAGTGTAACGGTGCCGCGGATGGCCTGGTCGGCCTTCTTGGGATCTACGCCAAGGCGTATATGCATATCAACCGAGCTATCGAACTTAGTGGTGTTGATGTCCTTCACCAGCTTAGCGGCGTCGCCCAGGCTATATTGTTTTGTTTTATCAACTTTAGCTTCTGCAGCTTTTCTTTTTTTAGTGAGTGCCATTCCTTGTTGTTTTAAATAAGGTTAACAATTAAGCCCAGGGAGCTGTTCCTTCTACGGTGAGCCCCATGCTGCGCGCAGTACCGGCCACCATACGCATGGCGCTCTCTACTGTGAAGCAGTTAAGGTCGGGCATTTTGTCCTTGGCGATCTCTTCTACCTGTGCCCAGGTAACTTTACCCACTTTGTTACGGTTTGATTCTTTGGATCCAGACTGGATTTTAGCAGCATCCATCAGCTGCACGGCAGCCGGGGGAGTTTTGATAACGAAGTCGAAAGACTTGTCTGCGTAAACTGTGAGGACCACGGGCAGTACCTTGCCCATTTTGTCTTGTGTGCGAGCGTTGAACTGCTTGCAGAACTCCATGATGTTCACACCCTTAGAACCGAGTGCGGGACCAATTGGAGGCGCGGGGTTAGCCTGACCGCCTTTCACCTGCAGCTTTACAAAGCCAGTGATTTCTTTAGCCATTTAAACTTTTTTTGGTGTTAACGAATTGATTATGTGGTTGCCCACTTCAACTCTCCCAATGCAATCTTAATAAAAGAGCAATTTGAGAAATTGGAGTGCAAAGGTAAGGGTTTAATGTGATAATTAGCAAATGTGAGGATGTGCAAATGGATATTTTTTACTGTCATTTATAGGCCCTTCCGATTTGTAATTAAAAAAGGTTATCCACAATGGTTTTGGCGTAAAATGTTGATATTCATAGATTTACCAAATAAACAACTTCCGATTTACTTCCGATCCGCTTCTTGTTCTTGCTGATCGGGTTCTTATCACCTGCGGGATAATTTCCTGTTTCCTGCTTGTGAGTTATTTCCTGCTTCGGCCCTAACACAGAAGTTAAGGTGTTCAAAATCAATTCATAGCAGAGAAACAGTAATTTCTTGTTATTGCCTGTTTGTCTGAACACCATCATCTCTTGCAAAACAGCAGGTTTACATTAAGTAAGGAACTAACGTTAGACGTTGCTTTGCAGATGAAAGCGTCGCCTAACATTGCAAGATACAATGCTTAACATGGCGAATCCAAATTTTGGGGATAAGATTAAGCAAAACTAAAATTATTAATTTGTGTCTGGTGTGGCGGACTTCGCAGACTTTTTTCAACCTATACGATATGAAACCGCTTAGATATTTGATAGGAGCTCTGCTACTGTTGGCAGGGTGCAGAAACAATAATGGAGATAACTGTCATACATGTTATCCCAAAAGGGTAGATTCTCTCGGAATACAAAAGTTATACGATGAAACGAAATGGCATTTGTATTGTTATTACTGTGATGATACTGCTGGTTACAATAGCTATACAAACGAAAAAATTACGTACGGTACGTTAGAGCTACTATTTGATACATGCGAGGTAAGAAAAGACACCGTTTTGATAACATTCCGCTTTAATTTTCCCAGGAAGAACGTTGTTAAATATAATGACGTGTCAAATAAGCGATTTAGCCATTATGATTATTGTGGTGTTGTTTATATACATGACACTATCTATGCATTCTACGGACATACCTTTAATGGTATTTACAGGGAATTTAGAAATCCCGAAAGTTATAAAAGCAAATATTTTAACCCTCTACAACCGGATGTGTTAAGATATATAAATTTACACAAAAATGATATAAATCCCTGGTTTCGTGCAGAGGCTATAAAGCGAGGTGTATTAAATGACAAATAACTTATATGAGCAATTCGGTTTTGGATACCAATGTTTTAGGTATGCCCACAGCTACTATGAAACATGTCCTTTTTTTCGTTTGCATTTTACTAACATCATTTATAGACAAAAAAGCGAACGCATCAATATGTCGGGAAATACACGCCATCACGATCTACCCGGTAGGGTTATGGTTCAATTTATACTTGCACTTTTTCTCATGGGGTGTCATGATAACGTTAAACAGACCAATACAATGGGTGCGAACAGCAAATCTTTGTATCCACAAGCAATTGATTCTTTAGGGTTGCAACATTTATTTGACAAAACTAAATGGACGATCTACTGCATATATTGCGATGATACATTAACGTATAGGAATAAAGCCGGCGAAAAAATAACCTTTGGAATGCTAAATCTCAAGTATAGAGGGTATTCCCTGCACCATGATTCCACAGTAATTTATTTTGTTTTTGATTACGATGATCCGAACGTCATGAGGTATGGGGACACCCTACCCTTGCTCTCGAAAAAATACATCGTAGACGGAATTCTTTTTATGGGGAATAGTGATAGTATTGTTGCCTATGCCGGCTATAATGTTAACGGCTATTATTGGTTTCGTGACTCGACAAAGAACTCAGCCAATAGATATATTAATGCTCAACAACCTGAGGTAGTGGCATACATAAGTGCAAATAGGGAGCTAATAAACCCTTGGTTTAAGGCAGAAGCAATTAAAAGAGGGGTTTTAAAAGAAAATTGAAATCGATGAATAATTCGGTGTTAGAAACCATCATTAAGCTTATATCAATGAATGGTCCGCCGACGGACGGGCAGGCATTGCAAAGAGAGTTATATCCATGCCACCAGGTGTCTTCGGAACACTCGGAGGAACGGCGAAGATACCCTCGGTTGTCCGAGACCCGAACAATCCTAACCGTCAACCATTTTCCAATATTTTGCAAATTTATCAATTAACAATGCCTGATCCGTTCAAATATTAGCATAAATGTCTATTATGAATAATCCTTGCCGTCAAATATGTTACTACATATTGGGGTTCGTATTTCTCCTACACTCTTGCTCACCACCAATTAAATATGAAATGTGTGATAAAATGGTTGGGAGGATGGTTTATTTAAACATTGCAGAAACTAGAAGATATACCAATATTACATTTCCCGAAAGCACATTAGAATTTAAGCAAAACAAGACATTTGTTATTCACAGCAAGTCTAAGGATCTTGATGGACTTTCTGGTAAATGGGATCTTTGTTGTTATATAAGCGATTATGGCGATATTATATTTAAACTTGAAGGTTTGCCAGATTGGTCATCTTCCTACCCCAGTTTTTTTGTTCTAATAAGAGGAAAAAAAATCCGACTAAGTTTTACTTATTACAAATAGACTCTTTAATTTATATTTATGGGGAAGTCACAACCTAATGTGTCCTGTATAATGCCTACGGTTAACCGCGAAAATTTTGTTTCTAAAGTAATCACACTTTTTCAACTCCAGGACTATGTCCAAAAAGAATTATTAATTATAGATGATGGAACAAGTTCTGTTACACTTAATACCAAGCGACCCTCAAAATACGCTATACTCGATTAACAAACGTTTTGGTTGTCGGCAGGAAAAGAAATATTGCTTGCGAAGAATCAAGGGGTGATATCATCGTTCATTGGGACGACGACGACTGGTATGCGCCAGATGGATCAGTGAGCAGACGAATACCCTTTTTGAAGAATACAGCTGACTATGCTTGCCCGCTGCCGTATGATCAAGCATTAATCACCCCGCCCATTCTTTTCAGTGGAAAGGCTTTTGTTCGAATGGGCACCCCTCTTTCTTGCCGCGCACAAGGCTACCAAAGAGGAGAGCTTTTTGGGTGCGGTGACCTTATGATCACCCCGCCCATTCTTTTCAATGGAAGCGCATCTTTTGAATGGGCACCCCTCTTTCCTGCAACCGCACCAGGCCAGCCAAAGAGGGGAGCTTTTTGGGTGTGGTGACTGTGTGATCACCCCGCCCATTCTTTTCAATGGAAACGCTTCTGTTCGAATGGGTACCCCTCTTTCCTGCCACGCACATGACCACCAAAGAGGGGAGCTTTTTGGGTGTGGTGACTTTATGATCACCCCGCCCATTCTTTTTATGGAAGCGCATCTTTTGAATGGGCACCCCTCTTTCCTGCAACCGCACCAAGCCAGCCAAAGAGGGGAGCTTTTTGGGGGTGGTGACTTTGTGATCACCCCGCCCATTCTTTTCAATGGAAGCGCATCTGTTCGAATGGGCACCCCTCTTTCCTGCCACGCACAAGGCTGGCCAAAGACGGGAGTTTATGAGACAAAATGTGGATATCATCTTTTGAAACACTAACGCGGGAATAGTATTTTACGCTCTACACGGCTCCCCTCTTTGGTGGCGATGTGCGGCTGCAAGAAAGAGGGGTGGATTGAGCCAGACAAAAGATATGTTTCCTTTAAACTGGCTCAAGACGGGGTGATTAAACCAAAAACAACATG
Source organism: Bacteroidota bacterium (assembly GCA_018267915.1). Classification (GTDB taxonomy): domain Bacteria; phylum Bacteroidota; class Bacteroidia; order Chitinophagales; family Chitinophagaceae; genus MKUN01. Next base: position 340,336 of record JAFDXN010000033.1, read on the forward strand.
AACAGACCCATACACTCCAGAACAACGCTAAAAGAAAATCGCGACACCCTGCGAAAAAACCTCACTCCAGCCGAGGCCACTCTATGGAAAGCTATTAAAGGCAAGCAGGTCAAAAACCGCAAATTCATTCGCCAGCACAGTATAGAAAATTACATAGTGGATTTCTACTGCCCTGAAGAAATGCTGATCGTAGAACTTGATGGGCACCATCATTATACTGTGGCTGGTATGCAAAACGATTTTGAAAGAGATAACAGGTTAAAAGAACTGGGATTTACAATATTGCGGTTCGAGAACAAGAGGATATTTGATGACCTGGATGGGGTACTCGAAGATATTGCACAGCAATTTAAAAGATGATCACCCCGTCTCCCGTTGAAGAAGCGGGATCCACCCCTCTTTCTTGCCACGCACACGGCCATCAAAGAGGGGGGCTTCTTGGGTGTTTTGACTTTATAATCACCCCGTCTCCCGCTGAAAAAGCGGGATCCACCCCTCTTTCTTGCCGCGCACACACCCGCCAAAGAGGGGAGCTTTTTGAGTGTGGTGACTTTATGATCACCCCGCCCATTCTTTTCAATGGAAGCGCATCTTTTGAATGGGCACCCCTCTTTCCTGCCACGCACATGACCACCAAAGAGGGGAGCTTTTTGCGTGTGGTGACTGTGTGATCACCCCACCCATTCTTTTCAATGGAAGCGCATCTTTTGAATGGGCACCCCGTCTGTCCTGCTCGTCGCAATACCACAACGACGTCAAATTTTTTCGGATAAGAAAAGATGCTGGTGGGGCACTCACTCAAACTTCCGTACCATTCACCACCCGCAATGTACTCTCCACTCATATTCGGAACTGTGACACACAAGGGCGCAGAACTTTACGGCTGAAAACACGCACATTATATCCGAATAACATTAAACGTAGTTATGAAACTGAATATTAGACAAATCATTATGGCTATTATTGGTCTGTTCTTTGCGGCAGCACTAACGTCGTGCAAAAAAGAGCAAAGCAATACGAATACCACGCCTGTGCAAGTCTGCGAAACAGATAACACCGGGAAACTATTGTTTTACAATAACACCACTAACGACTGGTATTATGAGTATAAGGCCGATAATGATATTATCACTTACGGTACACCAATATCCGCGAACTCAAATTCGTCGGTAGACGTTTCAGCCGGGAAGTTCTACACCCTAAGCTGGGTCTATGACTTTAAATACGGCGATAGCACTTACGAATGGGTAAAGCAGACCACAAGACAAGATGTATCGCAATGCAGCAAAAACTCTATTTCGCTCAACGACGACTGCGATACGCATGACCTTGGGTACCTGATATATGTTAATCATACCAACAGCGATATCACGATAACGATAGACGGAGCCTCTTATGCATCGTTATCTCCTGAAGAGGTAAAGGGTTTCCCGGTCGCTGCCGGGGTATCACACGATGTACGGGGCAGTTCCGCATCGGGCAACTACCACTTCACCCCAAGCGTGGGCAGGTGCCAGAGGACTGCAACGGTGCTATTGTGATATTTAAGCCATTAGCCACAAAGAGCATTGTGGCAATGACTTTTTATACCTGAAAGGCAGTGGTACGCTGCCTTTCTTCATTACTACAAATTGCGGACACGCGGCAGCACAAAAGTGTACCGCTCGCGGACTAATGCACTAAAAAACAGAGAGCCTTTACTTGTTGCCGCTTTATTTTTAGGTTTATAGCTAAGTAGTGTATGCCCGGGATGAAACAATTGCTATTGATCGTATTGATGACGCTGGCCCTTCCGGCTGAAGGGAGGAAACAGGGCATGGAACTTATAGATTCGCTGGAAGCTGAGGTAACTAGAAGGCCCGATGACACTGATCGCATTAAACTGCTCAATCATATCGCATACCTGAGTTACCAGTTTCAACCGGAAAAAGGCATAGACCATGCGATGGCAGCCTTGCGGATGGCAGACTCAAGAAACTGGCTTCCCGGAGAAGCGGAAGCCTATATAGCAATGGCCGCCAACTACTGGGCCATATCTGACTATAACAATACGCTACGCTGCTACCAAAGCGGGCTGGATATCTATACTAAGCTTGGTTATAAAAAGCAAATAGCAAAAGCCACGGCAGGGCTGGGCCTGGCCAATTTTGCACAGCATAGTTATCGCCGTTCGATAGAATACTTTTCAAGGTGCCTGCGCATTTACCGTGAGATGGGAGACAGCATACGTGCCGAAGGAGTCCTGGATAATATAGGCTCAAATTATGCGGCACTTCGTGAGGACGAAAAGGCGTTGGAAAGCTATAACATGGCCTTGCATATAGCAAAGCAAACGGCAAATAAGAGCGCAGAAGGGCAAATATGCCTAAATATGGGAGATGTGTATAAAAAAGCCGGGATGCATGACAGCGCCCTGCAAGTGTACAACGAAGCGAGGAGCGCCTATAGGTCTCTCAAGGATGAAAAAGGCTATTCGAATGCGCTGCTTAGCATACTGCAGCTTTACCATGACCTGCATGAAAACGATGAGTGCATCAAGCTAAGTAAGAAGATAGTTGGCATTGCAAAAAGACTCAATGACCACTATACTGAAGCAATGTCGGAAGCTATAGCCGGTGTCAGTTATGTGGCGCTAGCGCGGAGAGGCGCAAGAAATACCCTCAAGCAGGCGAACACGCACCTGCTGGCCTCCCGGGCTGCAGTTACAAAAGTCAGTGATCTATCTTCAATGGTCGGGATATACCGTTTGTTGACAGAAGCCTATGAAAAACAGGGAAAGTACAGGGATGCACTGACCATGCAACAAAAATACATTAGCTTATCGGACAGTCTCAATAATACCGAGCGCGACAAAGAATTTACGCGACGCGACCTGATGTATGAATTTGGCAAGAAGGAAGACTCTATAAAAAACGTGACAAAGCTGGCTAACCTACAGGTGGCATCACTGAAAAAAGAACAGGAGGTGCTAAAACTAAAGCAACGGCAAGGAACGCTGTATACTGTAATCGCTGCAATAGCATTATTACTTGGCAGCTCTGTGTTTCTTTCCAGGAACAGGGCGCAACAACTTAAAGTAAAAGCTGAACTTGAAAAGGAAAGAACGAAAAAAAAGATAAGGGAAACGGAGTATGAGGCTAAAATGAAAGATGTAACATTTTCAGCGCTCAGGGCGCAGATGAATCCCCACTTTATCTTCAACTGTCTTAACTCCATTAAGCTATATACTGAGCAAAACAATACCGCTGCGGCATCTGCATACCTAACAAAATTTGCCAGGCTGATACGAAGCACGCTCGATAATGCCCGCGCCGAACAAACAACGCTGGCCTCCGAGATCGAAATGCTGAAGCTATACCTGGAAATGGAAGCAATGCGTTTTAAAGAAAAGCTGCATTACGAGATAATCGTCGCCGAGGGAATTGATACAGACTTTGTAGAAATACCCCCATTGCTCATACAACCATTTGTGGAGAACGCGTTGTGGCACGGCATAATGCCCAAACCCGAAGGTGGTGAGGTGCGTATAACAATAGCACAGTCGGAGCTGCGGGATAGCCTGTTGATAAGCGTAACGGATGATGGGATAGGCAGAGAAAAGGCAATGGCGATGAAGCCGGCAACGTCAGGCGATCATAAATCCTACGGTATCAAAGTAAGTGCAGAAAGGTTAGCGCTGATAAACGAAAAATACAAGACCAAAGCCGAAATAAACATAACGGACCTGCGCGACGAGCAAGGGCAGGCATCGGGAACGAGCGTAGACATAAAAATACCCATAGCATGAGCAGTATATTAAAAGTAATACTGGTTGACGACGAAAAGGATAGCCTGACACTGCTGCAACTGCAACTTGAAAAACATTGCCCGGATGTTGTTGTAGCCGGTGTCTTTACCGATCCCAGAGAGGCAAAGGCCGCCATTGAACTACATAAACCCGACATCGTATTTACGGACATTGAAATGCCTACGATGAGCGGATTTCAATTACTGGAACAAACGCAGCATTGCGAGTATGCGGCAATCTTCATTACAGCCTATAACCAGTACGCAATCAGGGCATTTCGGTTTAATGCACTTGACTACCTTTTGAAGCCGATAGATACCGGCGACCTTTTAAATGCTGTTGCAAAAGCCAGAAAGAAAATGCGGCCCAATGCTAAACAAATTGAGACTGTACAAAAACAAATACAGGGTGAACGAATTTCCAAGATCGCTGTATCATCACAAACGGGCATATCTTTCATCAGCTTTAATGATATCATATATATTGAGGCAAGCAATAACTACTCGAAAATATACACGACCGGAGGCACCTATGTCGTTTCCAGAACCCTGAAAGACGTGCAGGATACACTTGAAGAAAGCCATTTCCTGCGAATACACCGGCAGTACATTGTAAACCTAAACCATGTGGTGCACCTCAATCGTAACGAAGGAATATTAACAATGGGCAACAAGGCAATGCTGCCTGTGGCAAGGAATCAAAAGGACCGACTGATAGCCAGATATGAGATGCTTTAGCTGCCAGGAAGGAAACCAAAAAAGGCGCTGCAAAAATTTGCAGCGCCGGGGGCATCGAGAGAGAGTACCCGTTATTGAAGCTTGGTCACTTTAAGTGTTTCTTTCGCCTGGCCGGGGATGTTCACATTCAGCAGGTAGGTGCCTGCTGAGAGGCCTTTGCTGAGGTCGGCAAGGTAAAGGTTGGCATTCATGCCCTTGCCGGTGTACTTGCCTACTGTTACACCAAGGATATCGGTAACCACTATCGTCATGTCGCTTTGCTGGTTAACTGTGTACATATTGAGCGCGAAGGTCGAGTTTGTCGGGTTTGGATATACGCTGATGCCACTGCGGGAGAGGTGATGCGTCTTGTTGTAATCAGCGATCTTATCTGCATCATTGCAGGTAAAAGTCTCGTTGTTAGAGTTGGCAGCCGGCTTCCATGAGTTGACGCACTGCGCAGGATATTTGTTCTCGAGCTGGAAGTTGCCAAAGGGATCCCGCTCAGGGAAAACCGTATACATGTATTGCAGACCATCGTCCTGCTTGCTGAGTGAAAGCACCGGCGTTGGCGAAGCCCATGTAGGATTATTGGCCACAGTGAGGTAGTCGGGTGCCGAAATAAGCGCTGTACCGTTAATGTTCATATTCATGCCTATGTAGCCTGCCTGCGCGCCGGTCATCGGGTCCATAGTGTTGGTGTACCATGCTACTACAATACCGTCGTTAGGACAGCTTATGCGATTGTAGAATGGGAAAGGATACAAGTTTGTGTTCATATTGATGGGCTTATTGCCCAGGCTGCCATTGGTAACGTTGACCGTAGTGGCAAATGGGCTTGTGTTCAGGTCCATCAGGCGCACATAGATATTGTTGGGGTCGATGGTGTAGGTATATGCCCAGTTGTCGACACCATAGTGGCCGGGGCCATCGATGTTCATATAAGGGCACTGCTTGATGGCGGGAGGAGCTGCCGCAGCAGGCTGTGCATCTGCCGGCGGGTTAACGGGCTGGCAGACGCCAACGAGGTTCACATCATTAACGGTAGGTGTGATGGTAAAGCCCGGTGTGCCCATTGCGGTCCAGAAGTCGAACATCGACTCGGTAATATTACCGGTTGTGGGGTTGTAGTATACTGTCTGCAACATGAGGCCGGTGCTGGTGTGTACGAAAGCCAGGTCAGGACCTGTTTCACCGGATGTGCCTGTGAGGGTAAGGATGTTGCTGAAATTGATACCGGGTCCGCTGTTAAGGCCGCAAACTACATTGATACCGCCTACATCCTGCCAGGCAATACCTACAGCATAGGGAGGTATGTGGCAGTCCATGCTGATACGGGTGTAGCTGGTCATGGTCGACAGCACCTTAGTGTAAAGGAAAGCAGGCGTGCCGGAGGCAAGGCTGTAGACGTCGAGCATATGACCAACGCCGTTGCGATAGTAGGCAACGAGTATCTCTGGATCGCCGGCAACGTCGAGCCAGCCCACCTCGAGGTCGCGGACCTTTTTATAGGGGATAACGCCCTGGGCAAAGATAACCGAGGGATTACCCGGCTGTAAAAGCCGCCAGGAGACGCCTTCGGGCTGGGCAAGGCTGCTGTGGTCCCAGCCTGCCAGCACCAGGTCGCAGGGGCCGTAGGGGTTTACGTTGACCATTGTATTTGAGTAGGCCGAGGTATGATCGGTAAGGCCAATAGAGGGGCTTGCGGGATAGGTATCTTCATAGGCGACAGGAGGGTTAAAGGTTTGCGCAGATACTGTAAAGGAAAACAGGCAAGTGGCTGCCAAAGCGAACCCGCTTGCACGAAGCATGAGCTTCCTCAAGAGCTGTTTTTTCATAGCTTGATGTTTTAAATGTGAAGAAAGCATCAAAGCTACAACTGTAACAAAGGCGTTGTCAAGCGTGAAAACACCCAATTTTCGCCGGGTTTTGTTAAGCGTTGTTAGAACAATGTTAAAACGGAAGTAAATCACCCCGGCCGTTCCTTTTATTTGAAATGCATCTGTTTGAACGACCACCCCTCTTTGAAAATAAAGAGGGGAGCTTTGTGTTGGGAAAGACAGGCTATTTATCTATTTTACTGAAACATGCCCGCAGATACTACTAACAAAATAAAACCACAGCTCAAGACCTTCGACCTTACGATGGTGGTGGCAGGCCTGGTTATCGGCATGGGTATCTTCAGAGCACCGGCCGAGGTGGCGCAGAAAGCGGTTACGCCTATGATATTTTTCCTGGCATGGGCCACGGGTGCGCTGGTTAGCTTTATAGGTGGCATCACGTTTGCAGAGATAGGCTCACGCTACCCGGCAGCGGGTGGTTTTTATAAAATATTATCGCACTGCTACCATCCCTGCTTTGCCTTCATGGTGAACTGGGTGGTGATACTGAGCAATGCAGGCGCAATGGCCGCAGTGGCGATCATGGGAGCCGAATACATAGCACCTGTCCTGCTACCTCATATGCAGCAACAAACTGCCATAACAGGTATAACGGTGGCATCGATAGCAGTGCTGTACCTGCTGAACATGCGTGGCTACAAAACGAGCTCCAAATTGCTCAACGGCCTGATGTTCGTGAAGCTGGGCATGCTGACGCTGCTGATAGCCGCGGTATTCATCGTAAAGGGGCCTGTAAATGAGCATGTGGTGCATGAACAGAGCGCAGGCGATATGTTCAGTGCCTTCCTGATGTGCTTTATTCCCGTATTCTTTACCTATGGCGGCTACCAGCAGACGATGAACTTCGGCAAGGATGTGGCTGATGCGAGAAAAACCATGCCGAGGGCGATATTCTACGGCATCACCATTATACTGCTTGTGTACCTGAGTGTGAACTATAGTTTTTACAAGGTGTTGGGCTTCGGTGGACTAGCAAAGTCGAGCACGATAGCTGCGGATATAACCGGGATGATGATGGGGCCTGTAGCTTATAAATTTGTTGCTGTAACTATGTTTCTTTCGGTGATGGCCTATGTGAACGTGGGGCTGATGAGCAACCCGAGGGTGTACTTCGCGATGGTGGAGGACAAGGTACTCCCCCCGATATTCAAGCGGATCAACAGCAAGACCCAGGTGCAGGAATTCGCGCTCACGGTGTTCTGCGCGTTCATATTCGTCACACTCTTCTTTCTTTCCTCCTTCCAGAAGATATTGGAGCATGTGATGTTCTTCGACAGCATCGGCTTTATGACCGCGGCGGCATCCATATTCATATTGCGCGCGAAAAAAGAGGGAGAGGGCAATGACGTGTATAAAATATGGGGCTACCCTATCCTACCTGTTATCTTTATACTCGTGTACCTGGGCGTGAATATCAGCGTGTTTTACGCCAACCCAACAGCAGCAATTAGCGGGTTCGTGCTTTTCGTAGCGGGTGCGCCGCTTTATTATTTGGCTAAATTTGCTGTGGCCAGGACAAAGCCTGAAGCAGAACCCATATGACAGACCGCGCACAGCTTAAATCGCAATTCCTTATCGATCCCAACATCACTTATCTCAACTTCGGCTCATTCGGCGCGTGCCCGAAACCGGTGTTTGAAGACTACCAGCTATGGCAACTGCTGCTGGAGCGCGAGGCGGTGCAATTCATTGCCTTTGACAGTGCAGGGAGACTCAAGGCGTCGAGAGAAGCATTGGCCGCTTATATCAACTGCGATGCGGACGACCTGGTGTATGTGGTAAATCCATCGTATGCTATCAACATTGTAGCAAAGAACCTCGACCTAAAGGCCGGAGATGAAATACTGAGCACAGACCTTGAATATGGGGCGCTGGACAGGACATGGAACTATTATTGCAGGAAGGCTGGAGCCAAATATGTGCGTCAAAGAATAGAACTGCCTGTGCTGTCGAAAGAGGCGATCATTGAACAATTCTGGAAAGGATATAATGAAAAGACAAAAGCGATCTTCATATCGCAGATCACAAGCGCCACTGCGTTGATACTGCCGGTGAAGGAAATATGCGAGATGGCTAAGGAGCGCGGCCTATTGACCATAGTAGATGGCGCGCATGTGCCGGGGCATGTGCCGCTGGACATGGCCACCATACAGGCTGATGTGTACACAGGCGCCTGCCATAAATGGATGATGACAGCAAAAGGTTGCTCGTTCTTGTATGTAAAGCCGGAATATCAAAAAATGATGGACCCGCTGGTAGTGAGCTGGGGGTATGAGGCAGCTATGCCATCGCACTCACAGTTCCTCGACTATCACCAGATGCAGGGCACAAGGGATTTCTCTGCTTTCCTGACAGTGCCAAAAGCAATCGAGTTCATGCGCGAAAATAACTGGTGGGATGTGGCTGCAGACTGCAGCCAGATGGTGCGGGACAACTATGTAAGATTCTGCGACTTGCTGGGATCGCAACCATTATGCCCGGTGACGGATGAGTTCCTGGGGCAAATGTGCAGCATACCGATAAAAACAGGAACGCCCGAAAAATTACAAAGACACCTGTTTGAATATTACAAAATAGAAGTTCCGGTAACAAGGCAGGATGAAAAGATATTCCTGAGGTATTCTATCAACGGCTTCAATATACAAGAAGACCTGGACCGGCTTTATGACGCGATGAAAGAGATCCGCAACGAAAACGAGCTCATGGAACAGTAGAAAACAATAACCAGTTCTATTATATTTACTATTAACTCGTAGTATGGAACCAATAAAAGATTACGAACCTATTTTTCCGGACCGACCCGTGGTTTATGGAACATTCTGGGAGCGCTTTGCCGCGTCGTTCATAGACGGTATTATCATCGGTATCCCTCTAGCCGTAATTAAATACTTTACACAACATCATTTTTGGGGCCGAAATTCTGCAGAAACAAATTTGCTGAACCTGGTGGTGAACTGGCTATATTCAGCGTTGATGGAATCAGGAGAAGGGCAGGCAACGCTTGGTAAGCGTGCAATGGGCCTTAAGGTCACCGACATGGCAGGCGGCCGTATCAGTTTCGGGAAAGCTACCGGACGATATTTCGGCAAATTCGTTTCAGCTATTATTCTCCTGATAGGATACCTGATGATGCTCTGGGACGATAAGAAGCAAACGTTGCATGATAAAATGGCCGGCACCCTGGTAGTGAAAGCTTAAATAACAATTGAGGATGAAAAACCGGATATTTCTTACCCTCTTGCTATTCGTTGTACATAGTTATACGATATGCTACGGTGACGGCGTTGACTTCGTTCGTACCGGTATCTATATAACCAGCATACACAACATAGACTTCAAGCAGAAGGAGTATGCTATAAGCCTATGGCTATGGTTAAGGTACCACAAAAAAGATTTTGACTTTCAGCAAAACCTTGAAATACCACAAGCCAAAAGCGTAACGAAATCGTTCGCTACAATGGATAGTTCGGGTGGCGATTACTACCTGCTAATGAAGCTGGACTGTGTAATGAAAGACTCCTGGAAGATCAACAACTTTCCTTTCGACCATCAAAAGCTCCGTTTCTCGATCGAGAACTCGCAGTTCGATTCTAAATCGCTGGTGTTTATTCCCGACCGATCGGGCCAAAGCTATGATGCCAGGTATACGTTAAGGGGCTGGAAGATTGATACTATGCGTATATCGACGGGTATCCATGCCTACGAAACTACGTTTGGTGACGTGAATGCGAAAACGCCGCATAGTGAATACAGCACGTTCAAAGCCAACCTGGAAATAGAGCGCGATGCCATGGGCCTGTTCTGGAAGATGTTCCTGGGTATGTATATATCATTCATGATAGCTTATATGTGCTTCTACATACATGCTGACAATATAGACTCGCGCTTCGGGCTGAGCGTGGGAGCGTTGTTCGCAGTAGTGGGCAACAAGTACATAATAGACTCATCGCTGCCGGAATCGAGCAGTTTTACGTTGGTAGACGCACTGCACGGGCTCACGCTGGCCTTTATCCTTGCCATCATGATCTGCAATGCCATCTCACTCGGTATTGTAAAAAAAGACCAGCATCAAAAGGCCAGCAAATTTGATTTTATCACCGCCCAGATATTGCTGCTTTCTTATATTGGGCTGAACCTCTATTTTATCATGAATGCGTTGCACACTTCGGCGCAGTGAGGTAAAATATAGCAACTACCTTACTGTGTAAGCAGCTGTAAACAATTCCATTTTAACCGAAACTATTCCCAGTTCGTCGCATATCACATTGTTATACGTATGGATAGATTTAGTTTTTCTGCTAAATGCGTTGCACCCGCATATATGAAAAAGCTATTTCTAACACAAACGAACAAATCATGAAGAAAAGGAATGTTACATTTTTTTTGGCGTTGGGTATTAGTTACCTGGCGTTTGTAAGTTACAAAACCGGGCCCGCCAACAACGGCTATGACTGCACAGGGGCTGAAACCGGGCTCGGCAACCCTACCGGATGTGCGGGCGCCGGCTGTCACGGCAACACAGCGACAACCGGTATCACGCTGGCAGTAGAAGTTGACACCGTAGGCGGCACGCCGGTAACCCAATATAAACCGGGGGTCACTTATACCATCAAGATAAGCGGTACCAATACTACTGCTAACATACTGCCGAAATATGGCTTCCAGGCAGCAGTGATAAAAGGGTCGGCGGCGGTCCAGACACCAGTTAACGCCGGCACACTGCAACAAGCTGGCTTACCAGCAGGCGTGGCTTACAGGTCGGCCAGCCCCGGTAACTATGTTTGCAATATTGTTGAGCACAGCTCACCGCTTAATCCCACCACCGGTACCGGCGGCAATGGCACTACATATGTTCAATCGTTTACCTGGACAGCCCCCGCTGCCGGTACAGGTACAGTGTCGGTATGGGCCGTGCTGAACGCCGTAAACAATGACCTTACTAACAGCTCGGCCGACAAATGGAACACCAATCACATTTCGCTGACAGAGATGGTGGCCCCAGCTGCACCGCCGGTAGCATTATTCTCCGTTAGTCCTAATGACACTATATGTGCCGGAACACCATTGTCGTTTACCGACCAGAGTTACAATACTCCTACAAGCTGGTCGTGGACATTTACTGGCGCTAACACACCAACTTCCACATCGCAAAACCCGACCAACATAATATATAATGTGGCGGGCACATACACGGTTAAGCTAACTGCAACCAATGGTTCTGGAAGTGATACTGAAACGCATGTGATAAAGGTGAACGCATTGCCGAGCACCACAGTGACCGTAGCCGGCGCTAACCTAAGCGTGCCCAATACATTTGCGTCGTATCAATGGTACAGGAACGCGGCCTTGATAAATGGTGCAACAAATAATACTTATACAGCTGCATCGAACGGACTATACTTTGTGAAGGTGACCAATGCGAGCGGATGTGTCAACAATTCCGATACAGCGAATATCACCACCCTTGCGGTGGGCAACATAGCCAATAGCAAAGATATTAGCCTGTATCCTAACCCTAACGAGGGCATCTTTACATTGCGTGGCATGACCGGTATGAATGAAAATACCGCCACGATAGAAATTAGCGATGTGACAGGCCGGATAATCAAAACTGAAAAGCTGAAACTGGACAATGGCGCGTTTGAACAGTTAGTGAAACTAGACAATAGCCTCGCGAAGGCATTTTACATCGTCAAATTCGCTACGGCCAGCCAGCGATATGTAATACCTTTTGAAAAGAAATAGTTTTTCATAACCGGTTAGTAAATGAAAAAAGGGGCTTATGCCCCTTTTCATTTCATGCCACAAAAATGCCGCGGCTGATCTGGTATTTCTGGATTTATTAACTATATTGTGTATTCTTTCTTACACAAACTGACACGATTATGAAAAGAATTGTACTGGCGGGGATGGCCCTATTGATTGCTGTTACGGCGCTAAGTTCCTGCTCAAAAAGGCAGTACATCTGTACCTGCACTACAGACTTGCAGACAACCGAACACTATTCGGGGATATACAGAAGCAAGGGTGATGCAAAGAATTGGTGCAAGGATTATGAAAACACTACGACCGGTACAACCTGTGCGATAACGAATTAATCAAACATTCGAATACGAAAAGAGAATCCGGCCCCACAGCCGGATTTTTTTGTTGCTGCCTCATTATAAATCTCAACGGCAGTTAGACCTTTTGTACATCAAGACGATGGTAGTCGACTGCTGTAAGCAAGTATGACGGATGCGGCAGTCCCGTCGGTGGGTAAAATTCATCATGTGTATACCTGAAGTGCAGCTTCTCAAGCAGCGCCTTTGAGGCAACATTCTGAGGATGATGGCCGGCAAATAGCGCAACCGGAGCGTAGGTCTCAAAGACATATTTAACGACTGCCTGCGCGGCTTCGGTAGCGAATCCCCGGGCCCAGTATTGACTGCATAGGTGAAAGCCGAGTTCGTATATCTTCTCGCCAGGCGAGTATGGATGGAGCCCACAGCAACCGATGAGTTCACCTGTAGCCAGGAGAAAAACGGGCCAGTACTGCATATTGTAACGCTCCTGCAATGCGATCTCTTTGAACAAACGTTGCTGTGCCTGCAATGCTGTAAACGGACCTCCTATGAATTTGGTTACCAGGTCGTCGCACCATAATGCCACGGCAAGCGCCATGTCGTCTTCGCTCCATAAACGGAAGCCTAAACGGGCGCTTTGTAAAAAATACGCTGAAGAAGAAACATCGTTTCCAGGCATAAGGCAATACTAATTTAATACAAGTTTGCCTTAGCTGTATGGCCTATCCTTAGGAGTTGCCCTTGTTGAAATTGCTGTTGGGCCTGTTGCCACCACCGCTAAAGCGCTGACCACCGCCTGAATAGCGATTGCCACCACCACTGCTGCGCTGACCGCCGCCACCGCCGCTATTACCGCCACGGAAGCCCCCACCGCCATGGCCGCTACTGCGCTGACCGCCGCTGCGGAAACCACCACCACCTGACTTATTATTTTGCTTAGCTTCTTTTACAGAAATAACGCTGCCTTCAAAAAAGGTCATATCAAGGTTGTCAACTGCGTCGTAAGAATGGAATTTATCTGTCATCTCCACAAAGCCAAAACCCTTTGGCATTCCCGTTGCTGCATCGATGATGATCTTTACCGAAGCTACTTCACCAAACTGCGCGAACAACGTTCTTAAACTACTTTCGCTCGTTTCAGGGCTTAAATTACCTACAAACAGGTTCATAAAATATTTTTTAAGAGGGTACCGTTTATTAACGTGACCACAAGCTACGATGAAAAATTAAAATAACATAGATAAATATTGGCCCCGCAGGCTTTTAAGCCTTTTCATTTACATTAGCACGATGAAAAACCCGATTATATTATTGGCATGTATATTCATAGCTGGCCGCCTGCCTGCCGCCCCATACTGGCAGCAGCATGTGGATACGAAACTGGAAGTGACCCTGGACGACAAACACCACTTCCTGCATGGCTATGAACAACTGGACTATATCAACAATTCGCCGGATACACTGCAATACCTGTATATCCACCTCTGGCCTAATGCCTATGAGCACGATCACACGCCCTTTGCCGAGCAAGAAGCTCAAAATGGAAGCACAGCCTTTTACTACGCAAAAAGTAAGGATAGAGGCTACATAGACAGCCTTGAAATGAGGGTGGACGGACAAGTAGCGACCCTCCACTATACCGAGATGATGCCCGATGTGGCCCGCCTTGACCTGCCCAAGCCCTTAATGCCGGGAGGAAGGATACAATTGACAACACCTTTCAGGGTGAAAATACCCAAAGTATTCTCAAGGCTGGGACACACTAAGCAGGCCTACTTCATATCGCAATGGTTCCCTAAACCTGCAGTGTACGACAGGAAGGGATGGCATCCTATCCCCTACCTGGACCAGGGAGAATTTTACAGTGAGATAGGCACCTACGACGTGAGCATTACACTACCCAAAAACTATATAGTGATAACTACCGGCAACTGCACTGACGAAGCAGAAGTGCATTGGCTCGACAGCCTGGCAGCGTTGCCACTGCCGAGTGACACGCTGTACAAGAAGAGTTGGCCAAAGAGTGACGAACAAACGAAGACACTACACTTTCACGAGAGCTATATTCACGACTTTGCCTGGTTTGCCGACAAGCGCTGGATCGTAAGGAAGGATACAACGATAGTGCCCGAAACAAAAAGGACCGTAATGGCCTATGCTGCATTTTTGCCCGAGCATAAAAAAACATGGATCAAGGCTACCGACTACCTGAAAGCCACAGTGCAGCACTATGGCAAATACGTAGGTCCCTACCAATATGCGAGCATCAAGGCCGTGGAGGGCGATATGTTTGCCGGTGGCGGAATGGAATACCCCACCGTAACGATCATCGACAAGAGCGCCTCCAGCTCGCTGCAAACAGTTATAGTGCATGAGGCGGGACACAACTGGTTTTACGGAATGCTGGCCACCAACGAACGCGACCATGCGTGGATGGATGAAGGGATCAACACATTTTATGAACACAAAACAGTGGAAGCATTGGGGAAGGAAAGCCTGAAGGTGAAGACGAAGGGTGTATCGATAAGTGTTGGCACCGGAGGTGAGGACTTACTCTATTATGAAGCGGCATCAACGCAGACCGACCAGGCACTGGAGCAAACATCGGCCAACTTCAGCAAACTGAACTACGGTGGCGATGTGTATTTTAAAACTGGACTGATGCTGAAGTGGCTGGAGCAATATATGGGTCCCGAAAATTTCGAAGCGGGCATGCACGAGTACTTCAACACATGGAAGCATAAGCATCCCTACCCCGAGGATATGCAGGCCATCATGCAGAAGCACACAGATAAGTCGCTCGACTGGTTTTATAAAGACATCCTGAATACAGATAAGCGCGTTGACTACGCGTTGCGCGGTGCGCACAAAGAAAATGGAACTACAACAGTGACCGTGCACAACAACAGCGGGCTGAACGCGCCGGTGCGCATAGATGCCTACCAAAAGAATAGCCTTGTTGCCAGTGGATGGTCACAGCCCTTTGCCGGCAGCACGACAGTGGAAGTACCCACAACTAGTTATACGAAGCTGAAAGTGAGCGATGATATACCGGACGTAAAAAAAGCTAATAACACCAATCACAAAGGATTGAAGCTTGGCGCATTCCTGGGAACCAACAGGAGCGAGAAAGAGAAGCTATTTGTAGCGCCCGCATTGGGCTACAATAATTATGATGGCTTCCAGTTAGGTCTGCTCTTCCATAATGTTACAATACCGGAGAACAGGTTTCGCTTTATGCTGGCGCCCACATACGGTTTCAAGTCAGGACAATTTACAGGTACCGGCAGCCTGGGATACATATGGTATAGCAGTGGCCTGTTTAAAGACATTGCTTTGCAGGTAGATGGCAAGAGCTACGACTATGCTACTACCAGCCAGAACATAGCGAGTACACTATATGCCCGTTTCATAAAGGTTGCTCCGTCATTGATATTTACGTTCAATGAGCACGACCTGCGCAGCCCGGTAACACGCACACTAACGCTGAAAGCATACGGCATTCACGAAGACCTCTTCAATTTCAACCTTGACCCCAGCGACAGCCTCTTCAAGCCAAGCAAGGGGAACCAGCAAAAAGTGTATGGCCTACTACGCTACAAGCACGACAACCGGCGGACCTTCAACCCGTTTAACTACAGCATCGAGGGGCAGATAAGTGCCTATTTTGCGAAGATCAATGTTGAGGGCAATCTTCGTATAGACTATATGCTGAAGAATAAGGCACTCTACGTAAGAGGCTACTTTGGTAAATTCTTCGATGTTGGTAATAACCCTGCGGCAGCCAGCAGGTATTACCTGAACAGCACTTTTACAGGGCCTAACGATTATCTCTACGACGATACCTACATAGGCCGCAGTGACCAGACAGGATTTGCCGCACACCAGGTATCGATGCAGGAAGGTGGCTTTAAAGTGCCTACCCCCCTCTATGCCAACCCCATAGGTCGCAGCGACAACTGGCTTGCGGCTGTGAACCTGGAAACAGATATCCCTAAGATACCTTTGCTGAGGCTATTCCTCGATGTGGGCAGTTACTCCAATGCAGCAACCCTGAACCCAAGCCGCCAAAAGTTTATCTATGATGGCGGGGTGGAACTGCACATGCTGTATGACATCGTAAAGGTGTATTGGCCGTTGTTAATGAGCAAAGACTTTCACGACTATATGAAGAGCATGTACCCCGGTAAAGAGGTGCAAAACAGCATTGTACTCAGTATCGAGCTGCGTAACTGGGACTGGCTAAAGGCGCCATCGAAACTGATCAACAGGCTGGCTAACTAGAAAAGATCAATAGAACTCATAGAAAAAGTCCCCGAGGTTGCCCCGGGGACTTTTCAATATATTGCATACGCAAAAAACTATGCGTGGTGTATTTGCTTCTTTTCCTTGATACGGGCTGACTTACCGCTACGCTCGCGCAGGTAGTACAGTTTAGAGCGGCGAACACGGCCGGTCTTGTGCAGCACGATAGACTCGATGTTGGGAGAATAAAGCGGGAACACGCGCTCAACACCAATACCGTCAGATATCTTACGAACGGTGAAAGTTTGGGTGAAGCCGCGACCCTGGCGCTTTACTACGTCGCCCTTGAACGACTGGATACGTTCCTTGCTACCTTCTATGATTTTATAATTAACAGTAATATTATCACCCGCTTTGAATTTGGGGAAATCTTTCTTACCGCTAAGTTGCTCGTGTACAAAAGCTAAAGCATCCATCTTATTATCGTTTTGGGTCTGCAAAATTAAGGTAAATTGTTTTGATAACAAAAATATTCCTGCTTATTCTTTTTATTCCTTATCCAGCAGGCCGGGGCGACGCTCGGCAGTGCGTTTCAGCGACTGCTCGTGGCGCCATGCCTCTACCTTTTTAGGATCGCCGCAGAGCAGGATGTCGGGCACCTTCCAGCCGCGAAAGTCGGCCGGGCGGGTGTAGACCGGCGGGGCCAGCAGGTTGTCCTGGAACGAATCAAACAGTGCAGAGGTCTCGTCGTTGAGTACGCCGGGGATCAGGCGCCCCACGGCATCTACCACGATAGCCGCAGCCAGCTCTCCTCCACTCAATACATAATCACCGATCGATATTTCCATGGTCACGAAATGCTCCCTGATCCGCTCGTCGATACCTTTATAATGACCACAGATAATTATAATATTTTCCTTAAGTGATAGTTTGTTTGCCGTCTTTTGATCGAACAGTGGCCCATCGGGAGTCATGTAAATAATTTCTTCATATTTACGGTCCGCCTGTAGCTTCTCGATCAGGATTGCCAAAGGCTCCGGCATCATCACCATCCCTGCCCCACCGCCAAACTGGTAGTCATCAACTTGCCCCTGCTTATAAGGAGTGTAATCCCGTAAGTTATGCCGATACACTTCAAGCAATCCTTTAGACTGTGCCCGCTTCATGATCGAATGGCTGAAGGGACTCTCCAGGAGTTCAGGCAGCACTGTTATGATGTCGATACGCATTGTTAAGTCAAAATTCAAAAGTCAAAACCTCTAACCGAGATATACTTCAAGTAGTCCTTCAGGCAGGTCCGTTTTGATGGTTTTCTTCTGCAGGTCTATTTGTTTTACGGTCTCCACAATGAGCGGCAGCAACACTTCTTTGCCTTTATAGGTCAGCTTAGCCAGCCATTGTCCGGGCGACTGCATGATGTCCTCTATCGTGCCCAGTTCGCCGTGCGCCTTATCGCTCACCTTAAAGCCTATCCATAGCAGGGGTGAATCCTGTGCGTGCTTTGCCAGTACGTCTTCCTTCACATACACACTTTTGCCCACCAGCCTGCGGGCAGCCTCAACCGTGTTGATATCTTCCACATTCACGGTGTACTCGTCCTGGCCCGAGGCTTTCACCTGGGTTAAAAAATAAGGTATCTGGCTGCCTTTGTTCATCTCCACAAAGAGCACATCATCCTTCTTCAGCCATTTGGAGTGGCCTACGATATGCGTCATTATCAGCGAACCGTTGAGGCCATGCGTAGCCACTATTTTACCTATTCTGAGCATCGGGGCTGCAAAGATAAGAAACATAAAGCCCTTAAAAAGAAAAGCAGGCTAAAGAGCCTGCCGTTTCTACAAAACTATATTTGCTACAACTTTACAAATTTTCTCGTTTCGGTGCCTTGGGCACCTGCAAAGCTAATGTAATACAAGCCTGCCGGTAACGAACTAGTGTTAACACGCATTACTGCTGAGCCTATCTGCTGGTGCAACATTACCCGTCCCAAAGCGTTGGTAATAGTGAGTGATGAGTAGCTGCCTTGAGTTACCTTGATCGTCAACTGGTTTGTTACAGGATTGGGGAACATGTCCACATTACGTTCTTTATTCAACACGCTGACACCAGTCGGCAAACCGATAATATTTTCAGTAGTATTTGTCAAGACTACTTCATTGTTGTCAAAATAGATACCAGCGTGGTTTTGTATCAGTGTGCCATCAGGCAGGCCATTCTTTGCATTGATGGTGTATGTGAACATGCCTGTGCAATTTTCAGGATGATGCACGCTATCCGGCAGGTTGACATTCGGGAAATCGAATTTAATAATATTGTAGCCTCCCGCAGTGTACTTCACAACATCCATAACACCCGATGCGGCTTTTATTTGCAAACTGCTGAAGTCCAGTTCAGCAGGGATGGTATCCATCACGTAGATGTTCGTGGCCGTGTCGTTGCCGGTATTCTCAAACTCGACCGAATAGGTGAGTTTAGTTCCTGCGGCAATATGCCCGTCAGGGTTCACCTGTATATGATTTGGATCAAAAGCACCGGTAATCGTATCGTGGATGATAACGGTGTTGTTAGTTGTATCTGCGTCTCCTGTCGTAGGTGTCACAGTTATCATATAGTCCACAGGTACGCCTATCACAAACCAGGTTAGAGGCGTTTCGATGTGACAGGATATATTTGGGGTTGGAGTAGTAAGTGCTGAAAGCGCGTTAATATCCCATACAGCGGTAGTTCCGGTATGCGACGTCGCCGGAGGCGTACTGGTATTGTATGCATAGCCGCCGTCGAAGGTGAGTGTAACATTGCTATTTTTGGGTGCGCAGTAACTATTGCTAACCAGCATATCTATCAATCCTGTATGCCTGCCTGAGGTGGTGGTGGCAGATACTGCAAGGTCGAAATAACTGCCGTTCGCACATTCAATCGCAAAATATTTAGGTGCAATATTATTAGTTATTGTTAAGGTATTGCTTATCACACCAGTTCCGGGACAGTGCACAAAAAGATCTGGGCCCATAGAGATGGGCTTAAAATCGTAGATGTCCCCCACGCTACCATAGGCTGTATAATAAAAGCCGGAAGTGGCCGGGATCGTATCGACAGGCGTGCCATTGGAGTCAACCTCGGTTAACGAGGGCTGCAATATATCAGCCTCGCCCGCGTCCCGGCTGCAATTCCCGTTGTCGTCGTAGAAAAATCCAATGTACATGGTATTACATATAGCGTGTACGTAAGAAAATTGAACGGAGTCGACAGCAGCAGCGCCGCTATACAAGATCATCTTTATGGTGTAAGTGCCCGATGTAGCGTAAGCGTGGTTGAACACGGCATGCCCACCAAAATTTCCGCTCGTTACCGCTGCAGAATCTGTGTATGTATCACCATAGTACGTTTTCACCCCCATGCCTGGCGTATAAGTTGCCGTATTAGCTACAAATTGCGGATTCGTGCAATTATCGTAAGTAACTACTGAAAAACTATTGGTAGCCGCTGCCACAGGAGGCGACCAACGATATACCTGTCCCGATGCAGGCTTTTGAGTAATACTGGTAGTAAAGCTAGTGGACGAAGGAGTTGGATTTGTTGATGCGTCAGGCAGGGTTTGCCAATCGCCTGTATTGTTAAATATACCTATTGTTGCGCCGCCGCCTAACAGGTCGTAAGCGGTAGGCCCCTGGCTGTATTGAAAATCAATGATGTTGTCTGTCTCGTACAGTGAAACTTCCATCGATATCGCGTTCGAAGCTGCCGAACTGCTCCATCGCCAGCCGCTATATTCCATCTTGAACACCCGGTTAGGTGCAGTACCTGTAACACTGTAGGTAGCGGTGGCGCTATCTCCGCTCACATCGTCCCACAGGGGCATCAGCATAGGGCCAATGCTATCGGCCGTAAGCAACTTATTGTCGAGGTCATTGGCCACAAAGGGATTAAAGCTCAACTGACCATTGGAACTGACAGTAACGTTGCTATAGGTGCCTCCCGCAAAGTTAAAATTGAAGCCAAGGCTAATGGTAGTATCGTGATTGTTTTGCTGTATTGTGGGTAACGAAGTGCCGGCCAAAGCATTGTAAGTTGCGTTGAAAGCTGAAAAAGTGTATGAGGCAGCACTTTGCGCACGCAATGTTGCACTACTGCAGAGCATAACCATGAGCAGCGAACAGACAATGCTAAACCCATATCGGGAATGCTTTGTCGAAATTGAGTTTTTTGTAGGCATATTGGGATATTTTAGGTGTTTACATTTTTATGAACTTCTTTTTTTCGGTATCGTTATTACCTACCAGGTTTATATAATACACGCCTGCAGGCAGTGATTTTACATTAACTTTTGTAGTAATACCGTCTATCTGTTGTTGCATCATTAACTGGCCCATGCTATTAACAATGCTGAATGATGTGAAGCTACCCTCTCCCGTTTTAATAGTAAGCTGTTCATTGGCGGGGTTAGGATATATCTTCACAGAGCTCTGTACAGCTACGGCGTTGACCTCAACGGGCGCGGCGATAACGTTTGTCACAGTATTAGTCATTACTACCTCATTGTTGTCAAAATAGATACCCACTTTATTCTGGATGTGTGTGCCTACAGCCAATCCCGTTTTTGTCTTAATGGTAAAGGCGAACATACCCGTGCAGTTATGCGGGTTGTGAACGCTATCCGGCAGGTTGATGCCAGGGAAATCGAACTTAACGATGTTATGCCCACCTGCCCTGTAAGTGCTGGTGTACATCCTGGCGCTTGCAGCTACCATCCTGAGGCTATTAATGTCCACCTGGTCGGGCAATGTATCGAGCACGTGTATATTTTGTGCTGGTGCATTACCTGTATTCTCGAAGCCTACGGAATATTTAAGTTGAGTTCCGGCGGCTATATTACCCTGCGGTGAAACATTGATATAGTTAGGATCATATGGGCCAAAAATTGTGTCCACAATAATCACGGTATTATTGGTCGCATCTGTATCTCCGGTTACCGGGCTCACATCAATGGAGTAGTTAGCCGTGTCACCAACAGCAGGTGGTGTGGCGGAGGGCAGCAAATACAGGTATATGTAGCCGGGTGTATTATTTGATACGCCATTGATATTCCAGGTTACTGTTTGGCCATTGTTAGTGGCGGGGGAGATATTCGAATAGCTGTAGTCATAATGCGGGCTGTAGTTTACAGTCACAACAGCATTTTCCGAACTGCAATAAGCATTGTTGACATCAATACTCACACTTGCCACATTTGTTCCACCATGCAGCACCGGGTTCACAGATAGGTCAAAGGAATTGCCGATAGCGCAGTTCACACCGAAATTCAGGTTGCCGGTATTGCCTACGTTAAGTGTATCTATCAACCAGCCGGTTGCCGGACAAGACACCGTGTAACCTGTAACTGAAATTGGTTTGAACTTGTAGACATCACCTACATTACCGTACTCGGTATAGTAAAAGCCGCTTGTAGCTGATATGGTATCGATCGGCACGTTGTTAGAATCCACTTCTGTAAGCGATGGTTGCAGTACCGCCCCCTCCGTAGGGTCTTGTACGCAGTTGTTATTGCCATCATAATAGAACTGCACTAACAGTGTATTGCAGACCTGGTAGAAATAAGAAAACTCAAGCGAATCCACAACTGCAGCGCCATGGTACAACACTTGTTTAATGGTATAACTGCCCGATGCGCTGTAAGCGTGGTTTATTATCGCGGAGCCGCCGGCCGGCACTGCAGCGGTGATAGCCGACGAGTCATCGGTAGCGTCGCCGAAATAAGTTTTTACACTCATGACGGGGTAATAATTAACGGTCTTGACCAATAGCTGTAAAGGTGAGCAGTTATTGCTTGCATACACATAAAAGCTGTCCAGCGCTCCCGTGTCAATTGGCGTAGTGGGCGTCTCAGCAGCATTGAATATGTTATACCATAAATTTTCGCCTTCCAGCATTGGACTCCACCAGTTTGGCTGGGTAAGGCCACCAAAGAATACGGTGCCTGCACCCCAGTTCTTCTTTGCCAATACCAGTTCCGTCGTTGAATCACCATGCATGAGGCTATCCAGCCCGGTTCCCGTTATATAAGCGTGTCCCAAATAGTTTCCCGTGTAACTCATGGCCACAGGCGTAAATGGTCCGATGAAGATGGAGTCATTTGGATTGATAGCCCCGCCCGATACATAATAATGCGGATAAACCAGTGTCGTTCCCCCAAAACCTAAATTTATATTCCCACCCTGGTTAGGTGCGGCATTAATAAAAAGTCGTCCCCCTGCAAGCACCCAATTCTCTATCGTACCCTGGTTTGCCGAGAGAAAAGAATTCAGTGCATTGGCATTACCATCGCTGCCTTCAAGCATCACGAAAGGAGTAGTTGCTGCAAATATTGTTGCAGCAGGTGTAGAATAGTTAGCCAGAGTCCAGTTGCCGGGCCCATACAAATGATCCATTGCCGAATCATTGAACGACTGGTTCCATGGATTACTGTTAACCACATAATATGGTGAGGAGAACGCTGGGAAACTTAAAAAACTAAGTAGTAGAAAAGCCAATAAAGACTTGCAGGGGTATACTTTTGGCAGCATAAAAGAATGTTTAAGGTTAATCTTCGTCGAATATACTAAAAAATCAAATAAATACACAAATATTATTTGAAAAATAAGAACTATATCATCAGTCGCTTACAAAAGCGACGTGTAAATCAAACTGTTTCAAGCTGTAAGAATCGAAGTGGCTTACTTATATTTATGGCATGGAGCGTTTAACCGGCATACTGGGCATACTGCTGATATTGGGCATTGCCTTCCTTTTTTCAAACAATAAAAGGAAGATCAACCTCCGGCTGGTGGTAAGCGGTCTCGCCTTGCAGTGGCTTATTGCGGTATTGGTATTCAAGATATCGGTGGTCAACAAATTTTTCCAGTTCCTCGGGCACGGCATGGAGAAGATCGAGGGTTTTGCCAAACAAGGCGCCAATTTCGTGTATGGAGGCATCGGTGCGTACGACTTTACTAATACCATTACTAACTATAACGCCCCGGGTACCTTTGTGTTTGCTTTCAATATCACGGCTACCATCATACTGGTGTGTGTGCTGGTAGCCATTTTCTATTACCTCGGCATCATGCAGCGCATTGTGGCAGTCATTGCCCGCGCTATGAACTTCGTGATGCGGGTGAGCGGCGCCGAGGCACTAAGCAACGTAGCGAGTGCTTTCGTGGGCCAGGTAGAGGCACAGGTGATGATCCGCCCTTACCTTGCCACTATGACGCGCAGCGAACTCCTTGCTTCCATGAGCGGCAGCCTTGCCTGTATAGCAGGGGGCATCTTGATCGTGTATGCTAACATGGGCCTCAGGGCAGGCCTCAACATCACCCCGCAACTTATTGCCGCCAGCCTGATGGCTGCGCCCGGCGCATTAGTGATAGCCAAGATCGTATTCCCCGAAACCGAGCAGTCGCAAACGATGGGCAAGGTGAAACTGGAGGTAAAAAGCGGCTACAGCAACATGGTGGATGCCATAAGCCATGGCGCAGCAGATGGATTCAAGATAGCCATGAACGTGATTGCCATGCTGATCGGCTTCATAGCGTTGATCGCATGTATCGATTGGGTGTTGCTGAAATGCGGTCATATTTTCAATCCCGGCTTCGACCTGAGCCTGAACTGGATATTCGGAAAGATATTCTACCCATTTGCGTGGGCTATGGGCGTACCGATACAAGATGTGAATAATGCCGCCACCCTACTGGGACAGAAGCTGACGATCAACGAGTTTGTTGCCTTCAGCAAGATGACCTCTCACGAATTGCCCATCCTTACACCAAAGGGCCTAACCATCGTCACGGTAGCCATATGCGGTTTTGCCAACTTCAGCAGTGTAGGTATGCAGATAGGCGGCATCGGCGCACTGGCCCCGGAACGGCGTACCGACCTTGCCAAACTCGGCATGAAGGCGCTGCTCTGCGGCACGCTTGCCTCTTACCTTTCTGCCTGCATTGCGGGAATACTTGTTTAGAAATAGCCCAGGTATAAGCGGGCATTCTTGGTAAACTCAATGTTTACCTCGTCGCCTGTATCAAGGCGATGGAAATCATTAGCCTGCACTTGGATGCTGAGTTTGTTCTTTGAGTCGAGATATAGAAAGTAGCTGTCGTTCTGCGGCATATATAATTTCCTCACCACATGGGCGCATTCTACAGTTTTGATACGGGTCCTGATGTCAATCTGTACCCTTCTTAAATTGACCCGGTAGGTAAGGTATACTGCAGCGCCTGATATCGTAAGCAAAATTGCGGCACTGACAAAAAACCTGGGAACAGAGAACGCATTGGGTGCACCGTCATAAGCACGGTACCACGCACCCACGAACGGTATAACGAAAGACATGATCATCAGCAGCGAGAAAGCCTTGTAATATTGCTTACGCTCCTTCAGTTCCTTTTTTACAAGAAATAGAACCTCTTCTTCTTCCAGCGGTTCTTCATATTTCACCAACTCATCCAACATAGCCTTATTTTAGCCCATACACGATGCTGTATTTTGCTTTGATATAGTTCATAAACGAGCCAAGGTCTAGTCCCCTGCCCGTAATGCGTTTGCACAACTCTTCAGAAGTATACCGCCTGCCATGCACATGCACGTGTCCACGCAACCAATCTAACAGCATCGAAAATTGGCCTTGCTCTATCTCAGCCGGTAATCCCGGCATATCTTTAACCGCCTGCTCAAAGAACTGCGCCGCATAAAAGCTACCCAGCGAATAGGTAGGGAAATAACCAAACATGCCATGACTCCAATGAACGTCCTGCAATACGCCCTGCTTAGCATCAGGCGACGAAACACCCAAATATTGTTTGTAATGTTCGTTCCAAACCTGGTCTAGCTCAGCGGCCTGCAAAGTGCCTGCTATCAATTGCTTTTCTATTTCATAACGTATCAACACATGAAAATGGTACGTCACCTCATCGGCCTCTGTCCTTATAAGAGAAGGCTCCACTTTGTTCATCCCTTTATAAAACGTATCGAGTGGTACCTTCCCAAGCTGTTGTGGAAAGTACTGCTGTAAATGCGGGTAAAAATATTTCCAGAAACCCAGGCTACGTCCAACGCAATTTTCCCACAGGCGTGATTGTGATTCGTGCACGGCAAGCGATGCAGCAGACCCGAGCGGGAGGCCATATTCGCCCGACGGCAGACCTTGCTCATATAATGCATGCCCCCCCTCATGTATACTGCTCCAAAGCATAGACGCGTAATTATGTTCGTCCACCCGCGTTGTGATGCGTACGTCTTCCGATGAGAAAGAAGTGGTAAAAGGATGTTCAGAATAGTCTTGCCTTCCTGCTTCAAAGTCATAACCCATCTTTTTCAAAACATCAATTGAAAAATCCCATTGCTGCTGCTTAGGGTATTGCCCGTTAAAAAAACTATCATCCACCTGTTGTGCATTTGCAATTTGCGTCAGAAAAGGTGGCAATTGCTCTTTTACATTCTTAAAGATGGGATCAAGCATCGCTACGGTCGCACCTTTCTCGTATTCATCAAGGAGCGCATCGTAAGGATGGTTTTGATAACCAAAATAGTCTGCCTGTTTCCTTTTCAGATCTATCATTTTGGCAAGCTCAGCGGTATACGTACTGTATTTATTATCCTTACGCGCTTGCAGCCATGCATTGTAGCTATTGCTGGTTTGCTGTGTCAGCTGCTCCACAAAGGAAATAGGCAGTTTCCTGTTTTTCTCATAATCTTCCAGGCTCAGGCGCACATTATGCTGTTCCGTTTCATCTAAGCCAGCGGACTCCCTGAGCTGCGTCAGCAGTTTGCCATAGCTTTCCGCCGTCAGCATTTCATGCGCTTGCGAAGCCAACGTGGCTAATTGTCTGCCACGCATTTCAAATCCTTTAGGAGGCATATATACTTCCTGGTCCCAGCCCAATACCGCTGCAGCAAATTGCAGATCAGCGGCTTTTTGTGTTACATCCTTATATGACGTGTACAATTCCTTGCTATTCGACATTTTGTTTTTTATATCCCTGTTTATTGATCCTGTAATTATTTTGTTTCCGAACTCTCGAAGCGCTCTACATTAGTGATACCGTCCAGCGAAGCCAGTTGATGGCATAGCTCATCAAGCTCTTCCCTGTCATGTACATACACCATAATATTTCCTTCGAAGATACCATCCTTACTGTCGATGCTTAGCGAACGCATGTTCATCTTCAGGTCGCCCGAGATCACATTGGTGATCTTCTGTATCACACCCACATCATCGAGGCCAATGATCCGCACACCGCTGAGGAAGGATATTTCTTTATTCTTGGCCCATTTCGTCTTTACGATCCTGTGCCCGTAGTGTGCCAGCAGTTGCGCGGCATTGGGGCAGTCGGTGCGGTGTATTTTCAATCCCTCGCCCGAGGTTATAAAACCAAACACATCATCACCGGGGATCGGCTGGCAGCACTGGGCCAGCTTGTACAATATCTTATCGGAGCTTTCACCAAAGATGATGAGTTCCGCACCTTTGGCTGGTTTTTGCTTTACCTGTTCTTCCTCCGCATGCGCTCGCCGGGCCTCGGTCTTTTGTTCGCGTGCAGGTTGAGATATTTTATCGCCATGAACGGCGAAGTCCTTTAACTCCTTAAGATCTATGTTGCCTACCGCTATGGCATAGTACAGATCAAGTGGAGAAGACTTTTTATAATAGTTGCACAATTCTGCAACATTGTGCTGCGACAACGGCACCTTCAGGTGTTCCAGCTTTCTTTGCAATATACCTTTACCATCATCAGCAATGCGGCGCTTCTCTTCCTTTAGGTAATACTTGATGCGCGACTTGGCTTTGGCGGTCGTTACAAATGCCAGCCAGTCTTCCGAGGGCCGCTGTTTCGACGATGATATGACCTCTACCTGGTCGCCACTCTTTAGTGGATGGCTCAATGGCACCAGCCGGTAATTCACTTTGGCCCCAATACAGTGTGCCCCTAGTTCCGAGTGTATATCGAATGCAAAGTCAAGCGCGGTGGCACCCTTGGGCAGTACGCGCATGTCACCTTTCGGAGTGTAGATATACATCTCCTCCGTGAACAGATCAAGCTTGAAGTCCTGCAGGAAGTCAAGTGTATCCGTGTCAGGATTGTTCAGTATTTCGCGCAGGTGATGCAGCCAGCTATCCAGCTTGCTTTCCTGTTGTATCGGCTGTCCTTCCTTGTATTTCCAGTGCGCAGCAAGCCCCTTTTCTGCTATTTCATTCATGCGCGCCGACCGTATCTGCACCTCTACCCATCTGCCGCCGGGGCCCATTACGGTAGTGTGCAGCGCCTCGTAGCCATTGCCCTTAGGCACGCTTATCCAGTCGCGCAGCCGCTCGGGGCTAGGCCGATAAAAGTTGGTTACGATGGAGTACACTTTCCAGCAATCCTCCTTTTCGCGTTCAGGTGTTGAGTCAAGTATGATGCGTATCGCAAAGAGATCATACACCTCTTCAAAGGCTACGTGCTTAGTGCGCATCTTGTTCCAGATAGAGTGTATTGCCTTAGGCCTGCCGTATATATCAAACTCAAACTCGTTGCGCTGCAATTCTTCCTTTATCGGCTTGATGAACTCATTGATGTAACGTGTTCTGTCGCGCCTTGTTTCTTTAAGCCCCTTCGCTATCTCAGTATATACTTCCGGCTGGGTGTATTTGAGTGCCAGGTCTTCCAGTTCCGATTTTATCTCGTACAGGCCAAGACGATGCGCCAGTGGTGCGTATATGTAGCTTGTCTCCGACGATACCTTTAGCTGTTTCTCCCGGCTCATGCTGCCCAGGGTACGCATATTGTGCAGCCTGTCTGCAAGCTTTATCAATATCACCCTCGGATCATCGGCCAGGGTCAGCAATATCTTCCTGAAGTTCTCAGCCTGTATAGTGGTGTCGGCCTTCAGGTCCACCACGTTCGATATTTTCGTAAGACCGTCGATTATCTTGGCAAAACGTTCTCCGAATTCATGCTCGATGTCCTCAAGGGTTACCTCGGTGTCTTCTACCACATCGTGAAGCAATGCACATATCGCCGATGTCACACCCAGCCCTATCTCCTCTACCACTATACGCGCTACGGCTACGGGATGCAGTATATAGGGCTCGCCCGACTTACGGCGCATATCCTTATGCGCGTCTGCCGCTATCTCAAAGGCACGGCGCAGCAAGCGCTTGTCTCCCTTTTTGATGCGTTGTTTCAGTGCCCTCAACAACGCCCTGTATTCGCGCAGGATCAGCTTCTTCTCTTCTTCTTCGTTCTTATTATATGCCGGTACTATTACGTTCTCCATAAATTGCTCATTGTAATTTACGAAAAAAGGAAGGAAATTGATGGTATCGCATTCGATACAACAATAAGGACTATCTATTTACCTTTCAGGCAATCGGACTTATATGCTTATTTATAATTCTCGGCATAGAAGCTGGCATACGGCCCGTCCGATTTGTCGGCCAGCAGCTTCAGGTAATTGATCGATGAGATGATCAACACTTTATATTCCTTCGGCTGATATTCCCTGAATATCTGTGTGGTAGCTTTTAACGCATTCATATAAGCTTTGGCCTCATTTGCGTTCGGGAAACGCTTTATTACCAACACCCCCAACCCCGCATTTAGCATGTCAATGGTAACCGTCAGCTTCTTGTCAGTGTACTTAAAGGTGTTAAAGTCGGTGATCGCCGCCTTTACACCCATGGAACGTGCTTCATAACCCGGAAATACAAAGATGCAGTAATGCTCTTCCTGGGGCTTGTAGGTGTATTTGTCCGGGGGTGCCATTCTCACCGCATTTGCCATATCGGCATTCGGTTTCACGTCATTAGCCCGTTTTACGGCCGCAGTGTCCGAAGGCATCGCGGGTATGTTATTGGCCGTCTTTCTGGCACTATCAGGAACCGGTGCAGGCGTTAGCTCTTTAGGCTTATTGCGATCGATATATTTCAATACCGCCTCGGCCCAGTCATGCAGAGAATCTGATGTGTTGACTTTCATGAACTCCCGCAGCATCGTATCTGCCGGCTTGTACTCGCCCTGCCCCACCAGCGCCGACGCTTCGAGGATCGTCAGCTTACCGTTATATTTTGGGCTTACATACTTTTTGCGGGCCACTCTGACTCTTTGCAGCACTTCGGTATATTGGCGCTGCTGCAGCAGGCTGTATGTCTGGTCGTAGTAAACCTGTATCGATTCATTATCATCTTTTGCGCCTGCGTTATCCTCTGTCGATGGACGAACCAGTTCTGCATATTGAGAGCCCGGATATTGCTTCAGCAGTTGTGCACCGATCTCGCGGCCTTCATCCATCCTGTTCTGGCGCAGTGCTACCAGGTAGCGCAGGTATAGCTCCTGTGCTTTATGTTCGTGTTGCGGATAGCGCACATCCAGCGTATCCATAGCCTTGAGTGCAGGTGGATAATCCTCCAACTGCCGAACGTATGCATTAGCAAGGTCTATGTAAGCCCGCTGCTCCAGACGCTTCGCACGGTCCTTCTGTTGATCGGTGTTGGGTATCATTGCCAGCAGGCTTTCCTCCGTCGGTATGCCATTCTCGTCAACATCTATGTCTGTCGCACCATTGTCTGCCGCTGCCGGATTGTTATCGCCGGGGTTGCTATTGCTCACAAATCCTACTGAGGCTATGCGCCTCCAGTTATCAGTCAACGGCCTGTTACCCCATTTGCGTTTGAAATCGTTATATCCCTGCTGCAACTGTTGCGGGTTAGAAAAGTACCACGACACAGGTTGTTCCTCCCCGGCATTGCCCGCTTGCTCCGCCGCCTGTATACCACTATTTTCAGCGCGGTAAATGCTATCGGCCCTTCGGTCCTCCAGCATTTTGATGTATCTCCGCACTGCCTGCTTTTGTTCCCTGTCGCCGAGGGAAGCTAGCGTAAGCAAACTATCTTGGGTATGGATGATACCCACGGGCCCGGCAATATCACCCAACACAGGGGCACGGCGCATTGCCAATGCCACCTCTTCATCATCTGATACGTATTTCGAGTAGGCCATAGCGCTATCATAGGCATGCTTGGCGCTGATATAGTCTTCCTTGTTATAATAGATGGTGCCGAGGTGCGCAAAAGATATTGCTTTTTGCTTCTTGGTTGCTTTGGGCGCCTTGATACCCTTTTCAAGGTAAGTGATCGCCTCAGCATTATTATTCGATTTCACAGCAAATAATCCCAATATATAATAGATCTGTTCATAATAAGGTGCATACTTGCCATCCTTCAGCATGCCCTTCATCGTTGACACAATACTTTTTGAATCCATGCCGGATGCCATCACAGAATAAGCCTCATGTTTATGAGCGTAAAAATCCAGGTCTATCTTTGGGTGAAGGTCC
The DNA here is from genome assembly GCA_018267915.1 of Bacteroidota bacterium. Classification (GTDB taxonomy): domain Bacteria; phylum Bacteroidota; class Bacteroidia; order Chitinophagales; family Chitinophagaceae; genus MKUN01. The sequence goes on from JAFDXN010000033.1 coordinate 371,396, forward strand.
AGTGTTTGTTGGTAATTGGCTATAGCTGCAGAATCCTCATTCCTTAGCTCATATATCTGGCCGGCCAGGTAAGCACAGCGCTCGCGCTGCATATCGCTCAGGTTATTGTCCGCCGCGGCCCGGCTTAGCTGAGCACTGGCAGCCTTCAGGTCGCCCTGCTTCAGCTTCACAAATGCTTTTTCAAGCGCCAGCCTGCCTTCCAGGCTCTTCGGGAAGTTCGGGTCAGCTTCTACGAGGTCCAGGACAGATTCCGCATTACCCACCTGGTTGATCTGCGTGAAGGTGCGCGCCAGCCACAATATAGCTTCATTATGCACGCTCTGGTGCTTCAGGAAGTCCAGCATCGATTTTTTATCCTCCTCCAGTATCGAGGGGCCTTCCCCTTTGCTGCTCTTATCCTTCGGTTTCTTCTTGTTTTGTTCATAGATGCTCACCGTGTAGCGGAAGGCTATGATCGCATTCTGGTAATCTCCCTTATAATAGTAGGCCTCACCCAGCAGCAGGTACAGGTCGTCGCCCCACTTGGTGCGTGGGTCGTGTATCTGTATGCCTACCGACACTTTGTGGATGATACTATCCATATCCGGCGCTATAGACGAAGAATCCCGGTCCGGGTTGAACGGAAATAGGGCTATCAGGCTGTCGTAATTCTCCTTCCGGACTCGCGACATGTTCAGCAGCGCCTCATCCATTTTCCTGTTTGCATTGAAATAATAGTTGTAGCGGGTAAAGGTATTTTGTATCTCGCGCCTGGGCACGCCCCAGCGTTTTTTCAGCATGCTCTCATTGCTCCATGCCTTGTGCTTTTTCTCAATTTTTAGTTTTAAAGCCAGGTCCAGTTTGTTCTCATTGGCCTTTTGTTTGTCCTTAGCTATCTTCTCCTTCTTCTCCCGCACCTTAGTCAGGCTGTCCGTTCGCACCTTCCGCACCAGCTTCAGGCTGTCCATGCTCTTTTTACGCACCGCCGCTATACTGTCGGTCATGTGCTTTCTCATTTCCTTCAGGTTCTCGGCATTAGCCTTTCGCACCACGGCCAGGCTGTCGCTAAAGGCCTTCCGCGCCACCCTGATACTATCCAGCCGCGTCTGCCTGATGATCGCTACACTATCTTTATATCGTTTGCTCTCACGGTATTTGCGGATGGCCGCCATTTTTTCACTGCGTTCCGCCTGTATTTTCTTTAGCGAATCCGTGTGGGCTTTTCGCACGGCCATCGCACTATCTGTAGTTACCTTCCGGGCAAGCTTTAACGAGTCCATATGTGCTTTTTGCACAGCTTTTAACTCGTCCATGTGTTTTTGCCTGCTCTTTGTTACGCTGTCACGGTAGTGCTTGCTGTCATGGTACTTCCGGATCGCGGCAAGGCTGTCGGTCACTTTCTTGCGCGCCGCAGTCTGCGCCTTCATGGCAGCAGTACGTGCATCCTTAATGCTATCCACCCGTGCATTACGTATTTTGGCTACGCTATCCTGATAGTGTTTGCTGCTTTTATATTTCCTGGCGCTTTCCAGGCTGTCCGTTACCCTTTTCCTGGCCGCGCTTATGCTGTCGGTATATTTTTGGCGCGCGTCCCGTGCACTATCCTGGCTGTGCTTAAGGGCCTCCTGGCGAGCCCGGGCAATACTATCCCTGTTCACCTTTTGGCCATAGGAAGCCTGTATGGTAAAAAAGCTTAATAACGTTGATATAAATAAAAATACTGATCTATTGCGCAAACCGGGATGATCCTTTATTACAATAACTAAATAACGCTAAAAATATTATCATTGCATAGCATTCCCAGCAAAAATTCTCAACTATATGCAATAGCTTCAAAAATAAGCAAAATTGCATGATTCAGGCTATGCCGGATAACCGGCTTAGTGTATTTTACAATTAAATTAGGACAGGCTGTGTTTTAATTGAAGGCCAGCCGGCAAAATCGTTTTTGTACTGTACAGAACATAATGAGCAAACTGGCATTCATACGCTCGGGCATTCTTAAGAAGCTGAATATAAACTACCGTGTGGTATTTATAGACGATGAGTCTTTGCAGGAGGTGGCAAGCTTTAAGCTCACTATGCGCAAGCTTTATATACTGCTCAGTACACTTTTTGTTGTCATCGTTACGCTAACGGTGTGTGTACTTTTGCTCACTCCGCTTAAGTATTATGTACCGGGCTATGGCAGCAACAAAACCCACATGCAGATGGTGCGGCTGAAGCGGAATATGGATTCATTATCCGACCTTGTTTCGGCACAGCAGGTGTACGAAGAAAACTTGCGAAAGATCGCCAACGGCAGCTATGATGGCTCCAAAGACACAACCAAACTCGATATGAACATGGTTCGCAAAGAAGACATGAGCACCTTCCCGCAAACCGACGAAATAAAACAGAAGGCAATGGAAGAAGTAAAAAAAGACAAACAGAACGGCAAATGAACGAACAGAACGAAAAAAGCAACCGCAATGTAATGATGCGCTACGCAGGCTTGGCCACCACATGGATGGTTTCGCTGGCAGCTGCCGTATATATCGGTTATGAGCTGGACAAATGGCTGAAATGGGGCTTTCCTCTTTTCATTATTCTTTCACCCATAGTTATGCTGGCCGGCTTGTTCTGGCAGTTATTTAAAGAATTTGGTAACAATAAAAAATGACACAAAAGTTCATCATCATAATCGTTGTTTTATTCGTACTGGTTTGCGCAGGCAGTTACGCACTCACCAATGCCGATCCCGCTTATCGCATCACGGTGCTCATAGGTGGCAATCTTATCATGGCAGTACTTTCTGCGCTCACTTTCCTGCTTGTCACCAGGCAGGCAGGTAAAAATCCGGCTGCTTTCGTGCGCGGTGTTTCCGCCTCCACTTTTTTGAAGCTCATGGTATGCGCGGGTGGTATACTCGTTTACTTGCTGGTGCAGCGGGGCAAAGGCATTCACAAACCCTCCGTCTACATGCTGCTCGCAATCTATGCTATTTATACGATCACTGAAACCTGGATGCTATCAAGGCATGTAAGGAATGTCAAGTAACTAAAATGAAGAAGGAAACATCGCTCCGCTATCTTGAAAATTTTCTGCCACCGAACACCTTCGAGCTGGTGGCGCCCTATTTCCAGGATCATACTGTGCATCTTACGCTAACGCACGAGCGCAAGTCTGTGCTTGGCGATTACAGGCACCCTTCTTCCGATAAGCCGCACCATCGCGTAAGCGTTAACGGCAACCTTAACCCGTACAGCTTCCTCATCACCCTCGTACACGAGCTGGCGCATATGCTCACCTTTGTGCACTTCGGTCACGATCACAGTCCGCATGGCAAGGAATGGAAAACCCAGTTTCGCCACATGATGATACCTTTTATGGGCAAACGCATATTTCCACCTGATGTGGAGAAAGCGCTCTATGCTTATCTGCATAATCCTGCTGCCAGTACCTGTACAGATCCTGACCTTTACAAAGCTTTATACCGGTACGACGAACGGAAGCCCGGGTACCGCCTTGTCGATGAGATACAGATCAACCAACATTTTCTTACCGAGGACGGCCGTATATTTGAGAAGATCGAGCAACTGCGCACCCGCAGCCGTTGCCGCGATATCAAGTCGGGAAGGCACTATTTCTTCCAGGGCATTGTGGAGGTAAAACTAGTGCGCCAGGACAGGGTGATGGCTTGCAGGAACAAAAGATGACCCCTTTTCAAATTTTCAATAATGAAACACATATCCTTCTTATCGGCACTCCTCTTAGCTTTTACAATTGCCCGCGGGCAGGCCTGCGATTGCAAAACGCAATTCGAATTTGTAAAGCGCCAGGTGGAAACCAATTATCCCGGCTTTCGTGATAAAGTGAACCCTCAAACTGCGTCGGCATACACTACTTTCTACAGTAAAACATTAGAAAAGGTAAAAAAGGCTAGCAAACAGCAATATTGCTACCAGGCCATAAAAGAATGGCTCTATTTTTTTAACGACGGGCACCTGCAGTTAAACAAGGTCGACACCCGTGCTCCGAAAGATACAACGGGACAGGCAGAACGCATCAGGAACACAGAAATCATTGATATACCGGAGCGGCAGATAGAAGCCCTTAAAAAAAGCAAAGGCATTGAAGGCATCTACAGGCATAACGATTCGGTTTACACTATTGCCATCATTAAAAGCCCCACAGATTTTCGCGACTATGCCGCAGTCATTGTAGAGTCGCGGACACCGCTCTGGACAAAAGGACAAGTGAAAATGGAGTTGCGCCACTACAAAGACAGTTTTTATACCAACCTCACGTACATGCGCGATCACAATTGGCAGGTGCAGGGCGTAGTGTTTGAAGGCGATGAACTGAACGATCATGAGTGGCAACGGCTGGGCACTGTTGACCCTGCTAACAGCAATGCAACCTACAACAGTTTAAAGCCTGTAGCATCCAGGCAGCTAAGCGATAAAACATTCTATATACAGATCGGCTCTTTCCAATCATGGAATGCTATTTCGATCGATTCGGTACTTAGGGCGGATAGCGCAATACTTAGCAAAACCCCCAACTTGATCATCGACCTGCGTTACAACAGCGGCGGCACAGACTATGCCTACCGCCCCCTCAGGCCCTGGCTATATACCAATCCCATTTACAACATTGGCAACGACGTCTATGCCACCAGCGATAATGCCGACGTTCTTCTGAAATACCTTAATGAACCTGGTTTTCCGGAGGAAGCGAAAGCCGCTGTCGCCGAAGAGGCTGAGGAAATTAAAAAAAATCTAGGCAGTTTCATCCTGCATTCCTCAGATGACACGATCGCATTAAACAAGCATTTGCCTTACCCGCAAAAGGTAGTAATCCTTGTCAATGGCATTTGCGCCGGTTCGACGGAGGAATTCCTCCTCGAGGCCATGCAAAGCAAGAAGGTTACAATTATGGGGCAACGCACCGCCGGCACGCTCGATTATTCCAATGTAATAGAGGCAACAAGCTCTTGTAAAGAGATATCCTTTTCCTATCCCTCCACGCGCAGCCGGCGCCTTAAACTGGGGCAGGGCATCGACCTTACCGGAATAAGACCGGCTATCGTCCTTGCCCATGATAAAGACTGGGTCAAAGAAGCACAGGCCTGGCTGGAAAAATAGGGATAACACTTCAATGAGGGCATTTGCATAACAGGCCGATAGCCGTACATCCAAGACGAACTTCGACCTAAAACTTATTCCCTTTTTTGGAGATGCATAACCTGCCGTCTTACCTTTCAGGGGCAGCATGCTGTTTCGTCGGCGAACTGGGATATTTGCTTACGCGGCGGGAAGAAACTGTACAGTGTTTGTGATATTTTAATAACCTAAACAACTGGCTATCAATGCAGACAGGCGAGAATATTTTTTTCGTCCACCGGAGTTACCTTTTGCCGCCAACATAGGCGGGCGTATCAGGGCACACATATAAAAATAACCGACCGCAGATAAAACCATTACGTACAAAATGGTACGCTATTTGCATCCCTTCTACGGCCCGGTTTTGTTACCATTTAACCTCCCCGCTCGTCAGGGGTCTAAAATAAACTAATGCACCGCTACATATCTTTTATTATATGCTTATTGTTGGCTACCCGCGCCGTGGCGCAGGACGAGCAGCTTACCCAAACCGTCCGGGGAGTCATTACCGATGCCGAATCTAAAACGCCCATGCCCGGTGTGGTGGTGGTTCTCGTCTCCAATCAGCAGATCAACGCAGTTACAGATTCAAACGGCTATTTCAACCTCACCGGCGTACCCGTCGGCAGGCAATCATTTTTCTTTACCCTCGCCGGCTACGATAACCATACTGAGAGCAATGTGATGGTAACATCGGGCAAGGAACTGGAGCTCAACGTGTCCCTCACCGAAGGCCTGCACCAGCTCAAAGAAGTGAGCGTGAAAGCAGTAAAAGACCGCAGCCGCGCCCTCAACGACTTTGCTACGCTCAGCGCACGCTCCTTCTCTGTTGAGGACACCAAGCGTTTCGCCGCCTCCGTCTCCGACCCCGCACGCATGGCGATGAACTTTGCCGGCGTATCCAACAACGGCGATCTTGAAAATGATATCGTCGTGCGCGGCAATTCTCCGAAGGGCGTCCTCTGGCGGCTTGAAGGCATCGAGATACCCAACCCTAATCACTTCAACGATTTTGGCAATTCAGGCGGCTCCATCAGTATGCTCAATGCCAATACACTCGGCAATTCCGACTTTTACACCGGCGCCTTCCCGCCCGAGATCGGCGATGCGCTCTCCGGCGCTTTCGACCTCTACCTGCGCAATGGTAACAAAGACCGCTACGAACATACCGTACAGGTAGGCGTGCTAGGTACCGAAGTAGCAACCGAAGGCCCCTTCAGGAAAGGCGGCGGCTCATCCTACCTTATCGACTACCGGTACTCCACCCTTGCCCTCTTGCAAAATTACCTTAACCTGCAGGGCGTCGAGCCCAACTACCAGGACATGTCTTTCAAGTTCAACTTCCCTACCAAAAAGGCAGGCACCTTCGCCCTCTTCGGTCTTGGTGGTTACAACAAAGCCATCAAAGACCCTCCGCAAGACAGTACACAGTGGGACGATGACAACCCTAACTTCAGGCTTAATGGCAACGGGATGATGGGCACAGCAGGCATCACGCATCAGATCTTTCTCAACTCGCACGCTTACGTTCGCACGGTATTCGCTGGTTCTTACGACCAGATCAAGCGCGATGTAGATACCCTCAACACCGAATCCGGCTATACCCCCGAGCCTGTAGAGCATGCGCACTTTGCGAACACTGGCTGGCGCCTCTCCAGCTTCTACAACAATAAGATCAACAACAAGAACACCATCCGCACCGGCATCGTGCTGCAGCAGCTAGGCTACGATCTCGACGATAATATGTACGACTACGGCCGTAAGCAGTGGCGCGACATCCTCACCGGCAACGGCCAAACGCAATACTACCAGGCCTATATACAGTGGAAGAAGCGTTTCAGCGACCGATGGTCGATGGTGAGCGGCGCCAATGCCTCGTACTACGCGCTCAACGGTAAGTATGCCCTCGAGCCCCGTGCAGCCATCACCTATCAGATGGCTAAAAGCAAGCTCTCGCTGGCAGCTGGCCTCCACAGTAAGCCAGATCATATCTCCACCTACCTCTACCGCGATACCGTGAGCAGCAACTACTATCCTAACAAAAGCCTCGACCTGCAGCGTGCGTTCCACATAGTGGCAGGCTATGATGTAGCATTGCCCCTAAAAGCAAGATTGAAAGCCGAGTTGTATTACCAGCACCTCTACAATATCGGTGTCTCCAAAGACAGCAACAGCGGCTTCTCTGTACTCAATGCCGAAAGTATGCTGGATCTCGCCAATAGCGGCCAGCTCACCAGCACAGGTACAGGCACCAACTACGGCCTCGATGTCACCATCGAGCGCCCCTTCGTTGATAATTATTACGTGCTGTTCACAGGCTCGCTTTTTAAGTCCACGTATACTACGGTCACAGGCGCATCCTACGAAGGTCACTTCGACAGGCGCTACCAACTGAATATCGTAGGCGGAAAAGAATTCAACTTTGGCCGTAAGGGCCGCAGCATATTTGGCGCCAATGCAAAGGTGCTATACAGCGGCGGCCAACGAGAGTCTCCCATCGATATCTCTGCTTCGCAGGCAGCAGGCAAAACGGTGTACGTACCTAACCAATATTTCACCACACAGTCAAAGCCCTACTTCCGCACCGATGCCAGCCTGTATTATAAACTCAACAACAAACGCGCCACCCACACCATCGAGCTCGATGTACAGGACGTTACCAATTACATCAACTACTGGTACAGTTACTACGACGCTCGCAGTGGCCAGGTAAAGCATGTTAACGAGAGCGGCATCATCCCGGTCATCAGCTACCGCATCGACTTCCATTGGTAAAAAGAAGGATCCCCGGACAATGCCGGGGATCCTTTACAGCCCAAACCCATCACTTATGTCCATCCAACGCTGTAGTATTTGTGCTCCGTATCACATCCATCAATTCATCGAGTTTAGGTTCCAGGATGATCTCTGTGCGGCGGTTACGCGCCCTGCCCTCCTCTGTCGAGTTAGTAGCCACAGGATCGTACTCGCTGCGCCCGCTGGCGATCAGCCTGGCCGGCGGAACATGGTAATCATCCATCAATACATGTGCTATAGAAGTTGCACGTGCAGTGCTCAGCGACCAGTTGTCGCTGTACATCTTATTATGTATTGGTATGCTGTCAGTGTGTCCTTCTATGTCCACATTGATATCGTTTGTCGTGTTCAGTACACCGGCCACTTTCGCCAGCGCTTCTTTACCGGCCGGGTTCACTACCGCGCTCCCCGATGGGAACAGCAGGCTTTCCTGCATGCTCACATACACCTTACCATTCTTTATAGAAACCGTCAACTGGCTGGCATTAAAGTTCACCAATGCGTCTGCAATACGTTTACGCAATGCCTCCGTATTTTCTCGCTGCTGGTTGATAAGCCTTTGCAGTTCCATCAGCCTTTTTTGCTGGGCGGCCACTTGTTCTTTGCTCATATTCAACTCGTTGGCTGTCGCTTCATTGGCATTGCCCAAAGCACTCACATTGCCCATAAGGTGGGCTATCGAGTCTTCCTGCTGGTTGATCCTGTTGCTGAGTGCAGCATTATACTCGCGTTGGCGGGCCGCTTCATCCATTGCAGCCACATATTTACGCTTGGCCACGCACGAGGGGAATACCAACGCAGCCATCAAAACAAAAGTGAAAGAAGAGATCAGATTTTTCATAGTTTAACTTTATGTCACGAAGCTTATTTTAAAAACTATGCCATTGCCATATCCATTTAGCCCACTTTCTCGTATCATTGTTATACATAGCTTATGCGTCACCACCTTAAAATTTTGATGCTTGCCGGTTCCTTGTGGCTGTTCACGGGTACATCCTGCCAGGCAAAAGACAAGCCGGCAACAAAGCCTTCCGGCAATACCCTGGTAGAACTCTTCACATCCGAAGGTTGCTCCAGTTGCCCCAAGGCCGACAAAACCGTTGCGGAACTGCAACAGCAATACAAGGACAATCTCCTGGTGCTTTGCTATCATGTTGACTATTGGAATTACCTGGGCTGGAAAGATCTGTACGGCTCAGCGAATAACACAGAGAGGCAACAACGCTATGCCAATGCCTTTCACCTAAATTCTGCCTATACACCGGAGGCTGTCATCAATGGCCGTGAAGAATGTGTAGGATCAGACAAAACCAAACTCACGGCTGCCATTCTCAAATCACATCAGCCGGCAGGTACCCTCACTGTTAGTACACAGTTCGCCAATAACACCCTTGGCGTGACCATTGGTGGCCAGCGCGATCAAACCGCCATTATCTGCCTGGTCCAGAAGCACGCTAGCAGCCAGGTAAACAGGGGTGAAAATGAAGGGAAGAAACTGGAGCACATTAATATAGTCCGAGACTTTATCAGTATCCCTGCCCGCTTCAACAGCACCACATTCACGCTGCCGCCCGGTTTCAAAAAGGAGGATTACTTCATAGCAGTTCTCCTGCAAGACGAAAAGACCTTGTCCATCAGTTCGTGGGCTACAGGCGCTATTCAATAGCTACCATGCAAGAGCGCTGGCGCCCAGTATCGCCGCATCAGCATCGTGCAGGGCCGAGTATAGTAGCGCTACCTTGTTCTTGTAAACAAAAAGCAGGTTCTCCTCCATATGGTAACGCACATGCTTCATCAGCATATCACCTGCCTTAGCCAGCCCACCGAAGAAGATGATAGCCTGCGGGGAAGTGATCGCAACAGCGTCGGCAAGTATCTGTCCCAGTATCATTCCGGTATATTCAAAAAGCTGCAGCGCCATTGCATCGCCTTTCTCCGCTGCTTCAAATATGCTCTCCGAGCTCAAAGTTGCCGTGCTTCGCAATAGGGTCTCATCGTTCCTGGTCTCCAGCCATTCTTTCGCCGTCCTCACTATTCCCGTGGCGGAGGCATAGGTTTCCAGGCAACCCTTACGTCCACAACCACAAGTTCTGCCATCGCGCACGGCCACCACATGGCCCAGCTCGCCGGCAAAACCGTCGTGTCCATATATTAATTGGCCATTAGCTACAAAGCCGCTGCCTAAACCTGTCCCCAGCGTCACAACGATAAAATCCCTCATGCCCTTTGCAGCTCCATACATCATTTCACCTATGGCCGCAGCATTCGCATCGTTGGTCAGCGTCACTTTTTTATTCAATGCTTCGGCTAGCAACTTAGCAAGCGGTATCACTCCTTTCCACGGCAAATTGGGCGCATATGCTATTTCACCTGTAAAAAAATTTCCATTCGGTGCGCCCACACCTACTCCAGTTATCCGGTCGCGACCCACCTCATCCATTAACACCCGTACCTTATCACTCAATACGGCAATATAATCCTGTACCGTATTATGTTCAGCGGTAAGCATTTCGCCTTGCGTCACAATCTGTCCCCGCCTGTCAACAATCCCGAATGCTGTATTGGTACCGCCTATGTCAATGCCCAACGCCAGTGTTTGTGTCATAAGGCTAAAATACGATAAAATAAAACGCTTCCTTCTTCCGAACTTTCTCCCTATTAGCGTATATTAGTCAATCTCAATCATATACATCCGATGCAGTCAAGCAATAAACGTTCATATGCCACCTCACTTTTCCTGGTAGGTTGCCTTTTCTTTATATTCGGTTTTGTCACCTGGCTCAACGGCACCCTCATCCCCTTTCTAAAAACAGCTTGCGAACTCAATAACTTCCAGGCTTACTTTGTCACCTTCGCATTTTACATTTCCTATTTCGTGATGGCCATACCTTCTTCTGCGATTTTAAAGAAAACAGGCTTTAAAAGAGGTATGAGTCTCGGGCTTGTGGTCATGGCTGTCGGCTGCATCATTTTCATTCCTGCCGCTTACCAGCGCAATTTTACCTATTTCCTCATAGGCTTATTCACGCAAGGCCTGGGCTTGTCGATATTGCAAACAGCTACTAATCCTTATGTCACGATACTTGGCCCTGAAGAGTCGGCAGCAAAGCGGATCAGCATCATGGGCATCGCCAACAAAGTAGCGGGCATACTAAGCCCTATGATATTAGCTAGTGTGTTGCTGAAGAACATTGACTCCGTTAGCGATCAGTTGAGCAAAGCTGCTGATGCCGCTGCAAAAAACACGCTGCTTAACGAACTGTCGCAACGAATCGTGAACCCATACATTACTTTAACCATCGTCCTGATCGTACTTGCCATCCTCATTCTCATGTCGCCTCTGCCAGAGCTGCGCGATGAAGAAGAGAATCCCGATGCCATACCCGAACAGCAAGACAGCATCTTCAAGCACACTTATCTCTGGCTTGGCGCACTGGCTATCTTCTTATATGTAGGTGTAGAAGTAATGGCCGGCGACACGATCATCAACTATGGCAAGTCCCTTGGCTTCCCTATGGACAATGCCAAGTTCTTCACCTCGCTCACGCTTTCCTGCATGGTGGCTGGTTATATCCTGGGCATAGTCCTGATGCCAAAAATAATCTCGCAGGAAACAGCGCTTAAGCTCTGCGCTGTTATAGGCATCATCTTATCTATAGGCGTAATTGTTACTTCAGGCTTCACTTCCATAGTTTGTCTGGCGTCTTTAGGTCTGGCCCATTCACTCATGTGGCCTGCTATCTGGCCTATGTCTCTAAAAGGCTTAGGAAAATTCACCAAAACAGGGGCAGCATTGCTGATCATGGGCATCGCCGGGGGCGCTCTGCTACCGCTTTTATATGGTCGCCTCGCCGATGTTACAAAACCCCAGACGGCATACATCATTATGGTGCCGGTATATCTCTACATCCTGTTCTTCGCGATCAAAGGACATTTGATAGGCTACAGAAAAAAATAAGGGCCACGTCCATTGCGACCCTTGCGATATCTTCCTGCTCTTAATGGCAAACCATACCACTTTTAGCTTTTGACTTTCAACTTTTGACCTATCCCGGAATCCTCGCGATGTACTTGCTCATCTCGTTGATCTGATCCACCACCTGCTTATTGGTAGCCTTGCAAGCCTTCGCTTTGTTGAAGTATATCTTCGCGCTCTTAAAGTCCCTGCGCTGTATGCATATACTGCTTAGCTGCAGGTAAGCGGTTGCCTCATTGTCTTTATCAGGCAGGCCTATCTTCACTGCCTTACGCAAGTGCTCAAGCGCCTCTTTCGTATTACCTTTCTTATAGGCTATCGATCCCAGTTGCAGGTAGGCAGTTCCTTCAAACTCCTTCTCCGGTAGGCCCGCTTCCAGTCCGCGCTTCAGGTCTTCCTCTGCCTTGTCCAGGTTGTCGTCCATGGTCGAGAGGTTCGCACGCAACATGTAATAAGATGAACGGATGGGCTTGTACAGCATGTTAGGGAACTTCACCTTTTCCATCATCTTCCTTGCACCCTCCATGTCACCAGCCTCTATATAGCCTTGTATCAGGCTCATGGGCCCCACCATAAAATAAGCAGCGATCATAATGAGCGCTATCAAAAAGGGCAACCAGGCTATCCACCAGGTTACGGAAAAGCCTAACCAGAAGCCAAGCGCTATCAGCAGTGCTGCCAGCGGCAGGCGGTAAAAAACCAGGAAACGGCGGAGATTCATATTCATATTCACCAAATTGGGCAGCAAAGATATGTTATTCAGCCATCCTGCGCTAATGACTGTAATTATCAAAATTTCTGTTGGCTTTATGGAATTTTTGAGAAGCGGGCATCTATTGTGAAAAGCTTGCTTATGTTTACGAACTTCTTCAAAGATGCAAGGCACTACCAGATATTATTCCTCAGCAGCTTTCTTCTTTACGGCACTTTCATTCTCGGTTGGGAAACCCATTGGGATCATTACCTGGCCATTTTTGCCACTGCAATGCTCGCGCAGTTTGCAGGTATCAGGTTATTAAAGTTGCCCGCACACTCGTGGAAGAGCGCTATGATCACCACTCTCGGCCTTTGCCTTCTCCTCAAAGCCAACCACTGGAGCATTTGCGCACTCGCTGCTTTTCTTGCCATCGCATCCAAGTTCCTTATCAGGGTCACTGGCAAACACGTTTTCAACCCCGGAAATTTCGGTATCGTAGCCGTCATACTGCTCACGCACCAGGCATGGATATCGCCCGGTCAGTGGGGCAGCGGCGCTATACTGGTGTTTCTTGTCGGCACACTTGGCTCAGCCGTGGTGCACAAAGTAGCAAGGCTCGATACTTCATTTGCATTCCTGGGCACGCTCATGGCATTGCAGGCATGGCGTAGCCTTATCTACCAGCATTGGCCTTTCGATTATTTTATACAACAGTTCACCAATGGCAGCCTTTTACTCTTCACCTTCTTCATGATAACCGACCCGGTCACCACCCCTAATCACAAAACTGCACGCGTTATATGGAGTGCATTACTGGCAGGAGTCAGTTTCTACTTAAGCAACTATCGCTTTGTCAACGGGGCTCCGGTATGGGTACTCTTCTTCATAGCTCCGCTCACACCATTATTCGACATCGTTTTCAAAGCAGCACGTTTCCAGTGGTTAAAAGCCGCACCTATACAAGCAACTAATTAACCAACATAAAATCAACGAACATGAGAATTACGACCGGAATAGTGACGGCGCTGGCATGCTGCGCCTGCCTTCAAAGCAAAGCCTTCTGCGGTTTTTACGTAGCTAAGGCCGATACAAAGATCTATAACCAGGCATCGCAGGTGATACTGGTACACGATGGCAACCAGACAGTGATCACCATGAGCAACGACTTTAAGGGCGACGTAAAAGATTTTGCCATGGTGGTGCCGGTACCCGGCGTGCTGCAAAAGGACGACATCAAAGTGGTAGAGCGACAAGTATTTGATAAGCTTGATGCCTATTCAGCTCCCCGGCTTGTTGAATACTATGACAACAACCCCTGCGAGCAGATGAGGTATAAGATGATGGCAAAGTCTGCCGCCCCAATGGCGGGTATGGGAGCAGGTATGGCGGAGGACGAAGCGAGGGCTAAAAAGGATTACGGCGTCACCATCGAGGCAAAGTACACGGTAGGCGAATATGACATCATCATCCTGGGCGCAGAGCAAAGCAATGGCCTGCAGCGCTGGCTCACCGACAACGGGTACAAGATACCGCCCAATGCTGAGGAAGTGCTGTACCCCTACATACGTGCCAACCTGAAATTCTTCGTAGTGAAGGTAAACCTCGAAAAGCTCGATGGCGATTACCAGACACTGCGGCCCATACAGATCAAGTTCAACTCTCCACGCTTTGGTCTTCCTATTCGCCTGGGCATGGCCAACTCCATGGGCGACCAGGACCTCATCATATACGCGTTCACCAAACGCGGCCGCGTGGAGTGCACCAACTACCGAACTACAAAAATGAATACCGGCATTAAGGTACCCGAATTTATACAGAACGATTTTGCACCCTTCTATGCCGATGCATTCAGGAAGTCGTGGAAGCGTGAAGGCCAGGATGCAATATTCCTCGAGTACGCATGGGACGTAAGTTCATCGAATTATGTAAAGTGCGATCCGTGCGTTTCTAATCCACCCGACTATAAAGACCTGGAAGATGCAGGTGTATGGTGGGTAACAGGGGCTAACAGCCAGAGCTACTACGGCAGCGCCGATTTCAGCGGCAATGTGTTCTTCACCCGTCTGCACGTGCGTTACAACCGTGCACACTATGCGCAGGACCTCGCCTTCCAGGTAACACCAAATAATGAGCAATACCAGGTGCGCTACGTCATCACGCACCCGGCTGAGGGCACCTTTAGCTGCGCAGAAGGCCGGCGATACGTGCGCGAAGTTGCAGCCCGCCGCGAGGAGGAACTGCAAAACATGAATAGGCTGGCAGGATGGAGCATATATAAACACGAAGATTACCTGGACGACTGGAACAGGCAGCACGGCAACAATTACAACAAGGTAAGGCAAGGGAGCATAGGCGACACCGATTCAAAGGGCGGTATGCTCATTATCGGATTTTTGGTCCTCCAGGGCATTGCCCTATACTTTACATTAAGGCGAAAAATGTAAAATAAATACAAGGCGGAAGCTCCTCATTGGCGGGGGGCTTCCGCCTTACAATAGTTCTTCTTCGCGCTCCAGCATTAGTATGCTGTGCTGCGGAACAATGTAGTACTTCTCGTTCTGGTATATTACTTCTGTGGCGCCGGCCACAAGGAATATGGCAAGGTCGCCCTCCTGCGCCTGCAGGGGTATATAGCGTACTTTTTCATGCGCTTCCTTCCAGGGTTCATCATCCTCGGCTACTGCAGGTATCGGGTAGCCGGGTCCGGCTTTAATAATATATCCTTGCTGTACTTTTTCTTTCTCCTGAACGCCCGGCGGCAGGTACAGTCCGCTGCTGGTACGCTCATCAGGCTTTGTTGGCTTTATTAATACCCTGTCGCCCACTATTATAAGTTTGGTCCACTTGTTTTCGGATATCATACTATGTGAAATAGGTTGCAAAAATAAGCCTGTTGACAAAAGAAAGAACATTTAAGTCCGTACTGAGTATTTTTGTCCTGATCTTTCACGCCATGGAACATACCGATTGGTGCGAGAACTGGTTCGGGTCGCTTTATTAAACTCTGATAAGAATAAACAAACACAATAACCTGCGATATGGGTTATATTGCAAACCTTTATCCAAATTATCGGATCATGAGCTACCGGCAGATATTTTACCAAATCGTCTTTGGGACAAAAGATCGCGAACCAACCATTGTCGATCAGCACTCTGAGGAACTCTACAAATACACATGGGGTGTAATAAAGAATCTCAACTGCAAGTTATACCGCATCAATGGCGTGGAAGACCACATCCACATTTTTTCAGACCTTCACCCTTCACTGTCACTTGCCGACTTTGTTAAGAACATTAAAGTGGCGAGCAGTAAATGGATGAAGGAGAGCGGCAAGTTCCCCAACTTCCGTGCGTGGCAAGAGAGCTACGGTGCCTTCACGTATTCTGTGAGGGAAAAAGATATGATCATTAACTATATCAAAAATCAAAAAGAACATCATAAATCAGAAAACTTTCGCGACGAGTACAAACACCTGCTCCTAGATCATGAAATTGAGTTCGATGAAAAATACCTGTTGTGATGAGGCGACACATTTAACCCCTTCGGGGTTACAATCAATAAAAAACATTGGGCCTGAATTTCATTCAGGGCTATTCACATTTAAGCCCTTCGGGCTTTCTCATCAATTGAGCTAAAAATCGCTTTATTCTCAGGAAGTACGAAGAGCTTAACAACGAACAGCCGTTGGCGAACCGATGAAAACGTGGCGTTCATACACGCACCCCGATAGGGGTTGAATACGAATAGCCACCGGTAAAACCGGTGGAGACATAGCGTTCATACACGCAACCCCAAATAGAGGTTGATACGAATAGCCACCGGTAAAAACCGGGAAGACATAGCGGTCATATTCAACCCCCACGGGGGTTGAATATGATTAGCCACCGGTAACCGGTGGAGACACGGACGATCACTCATGCAACCCCGATAGGGGTTGAATATGAATAACCACCGGTAAAACCGGTGGAGACACGGACGATCACACACATGCAACCCCGGCAGGGGTTGAATATGAATAACCACCGGTAAAACCGGTGGAGACACGGACGATCACACATGCAACCCCCGGCAGGGGTTGAATATGAATATCCACCGGTCTTACCGGTGGAGACACGGACGATCACTCACGCAACCCCGATAGGGGTTGAATATGAATAACCACCGGTAAAACCGGTGGAGACACGGACGATCACACACATGCAACTCCGGCAGGGGTTGAATATAAATAACCACCGGTAAAACCGGTGGAGACACGGACGATTACACAAACCCCGGCAGGGGTTGAATATGAATAACCACCGGTAAAACCGGTGGAGACACGGACGATCACACACACATGCAACCCCGGCAGGGGTTGAATATGAATAACCACCGGCAAAACCGGTGGAGACACGGACGATCACACACATGCAACCCCGGCAGGGGTTGAATATGAATAACCACCGGCAAAACCGGTGGAGACATAGCGGTCACATGCAACTCCGGTAGGGGTAGAAAATGAATAACCACCGGTAAGACCGGTGGATACACGGACGATCACACACATGCAACCCCGGCAGGGGTTGAATATGAATAACCACCGGTAAAACCGGTGGAGACACGGACGATCACACA
>JAFDXN010000034.1 GCA_018267915.1 Bacteroidota bacterium
GCATATCCGGATCAAAGCGAGCAAGGTTATAGTTTTCAGTGATAGGGATTTTATTTAATTTTAAACTGTCAACTTCAGACAGGATTATCTAACCTAAACTGTCAACCAAAATCAGGACGAGACACGGGCCTGTCCGGCTGTATAGTCGGGCGCAGATCGGGCATTAGGTAACTGTCGATAAGTGCTTGATTTGTAATGATAAATCAAAAATACCATGCCCGATTTTTGTTTTCATACCTGGTCGGGCAATGTATCAAGGCGCAGGAAACCGCCACGCTTTTTAGCCGGTTGCAACACGTCGGAAGCCGGTAGGCAAAGATTGGAAGTGGATCAGCAGCAACCGGAACCAAATCGGAAGTAAATCAGAAGTTTGAGAGCTGAAAATTTATTGCAATAACACTGTTCAATCAATTGATTTTAAGCACTTAAAGAAAAAATTTACATCGTGAAACTTCCCAAACAAATATTTGCAGCATAAGATTATCAACCCAGTCAACTCACTCAACCCAATCAACCCAATCAACTCACTCAACCCAATCAACCCAATCAACTCACTCAACCCTATCAACATAATCAACCAAAAAATTACCTTTGCGCCGTCAAAAAGATCAATCAATTTAAAATCTCCAATAAATCAATAGCAATGGACTTCCGTATCGAAAAAGACACCATGGGCGAGGTACAGGTACCTAAAGATGCCTACTATGGTGCGCAAACACAGCGTTCTATCGACAACTTCCGCATAGCGCAGGATATCAACCGCATGCCCAAAGAGATCATTAAGGCCTTTGCTTATCTCAAAAAGGCAGCCGCGCTCACCAATACCGAACTGGGGGTATTGCCAAAGGAGAAGTGCGATGCGATAGGCAAGGTTTGTGATGAGATACTGGAAGGTAAGCTCGATAACGAGTTCCCTTTAGTAGTTTGGCAAACGGGCTCCGGCACTCAATCCAACATGAATGTGAACGAGGTGGTGGCCTACCGTGCTCACGTCCTCAATGGCGGCCAGCTTACTGATAAGGAGAAGTTCATTCATCCCAACGACGACGTGAACAAGTCGCAGTCGTCCAACGACACTTTTCCAACGGCTATGCACATCGCTGCATACAAAATGCTGGTCGACGTCACCATCCCCGGCATCAAAAAGCTCCGCGATACCCTGGCGCAAAAGTCAAAAGACTTTATGCACGTGGTGAAGATCGGCCGCACCCACTTCATGGATGCCACCCCGCTCACACTGGGCCAGGAGATCAGCGGCTATGTATCCCAGCTCGATCATGGTCTGCGCGCTATCAATAATACCTTGGCGCACCTCAGCGAGCTCGCCCTAGGCGGCACTGCGGTAGGCACAGGCATCAATACGCCAAAAGGCTATGCGGAGAACGTAGCCGGCAAGATAGCCCGGCTCACAGGTTTGCCATTCGTAACAGCCGAGAACAAGTTCGAGAGCCTCGCCGCCCACGATGCGATAGTGGAAGCGCATGGCGCACTTAAAACGGTGGCCGTGAGCCTCATGAAGATAGCCAACGATATCCGCATGCTCAGCTCCGGACCGCGCTCCGGCATCGGCGAGATCCACATCCCCGATAATGAGCCCGGTTCTTCCATCATGCCCGGCAAGGTGAACCCCACCCAGTGCGAGGCGCTCACCATGATCGCTGCACAGGTATTGGGTAATGACGTATCGATCAACATTGGCGGAGCGACCGGCCATTTCGAGCTCAATGTTTTCAAACCGGTGATGATCTATAACTTCCTGCACAGCGCCCGCCTCATCGGCGACGGTTGCGTGTCCTTCAACGATAAATGTGCAGTGGGTATCGAACCGATCGAAGCCAATATCAAACAGCACGTTAACAACTCCCTGATGCTGGTAACGGCCCTGAATACTAAGATCGGTTACTACAAAGCAGCCGAAATAGCGCAGACAGCGCACAAACAAGGCAAGACGCTCAAGCAAACCGCCATCGACCTGGGCTTCCTCACCGCCGAACAATTCGACGAGTGGGTAGACCCCAAAGACATGGTAGGTGAGATAAAGTAATAATAAACAGCCCCGCACCTGCGGGATTGTTTATTTAAGTCTCTTGCATTTCCGGTTGAGTTCCCTCTTATCGATCGCTGCATTGAGCTCTTTGGTGGGTGCCTTGTAGCTATTCAGTGGGCCGCAGTCGCAAAGCTCTTTGAATGGTGTACGGCTTAGGATCATGCGCTGCAGTTGTGCCACAGAGGGTGCGGTCTTAAGACGGGCATATCTTTCATAGCTGACATTGAGAAAGGCAGTGTTGGGGCCGATACCTTTATTATCAAGCAGGTAGCCATTATGCAGCCGTGTGGGATAGAGGTACCTGTTTCCGGCTTTTAGGTCTTCCGGAGCAGGGTAAGACACGATCTGCTTCCCGTCTGCGGAAAGGGTAACAGGCACCAGCTTGCTATAGTCCTTTCGGGTTTTGTACACGATTGCATGCGGCCCCGGTACCTGCGCGCCTGCCGGTATGCCGACGATTGATATTGCTATTGTTGCGAGGCAAACGGTCTTTAATGTAAACATGGCTAAAAGTGTGTTTAAAAGTAAAGCCTGCACGTGGGCAGGCTTTACAAGTATCGAAAGGCCAGGATTATTTCCTGATCATTAGTTTGTCTGTCTGTGTACCCGCGGTCGTAGTGGTCTGCACGAAGTACATACCGGTAGCCAGCATATTTACAGGCACGGACACTGTGGTTTGGTGGGTCACTGAATGATCGCTCAGTACCCTGCCTTGCAGGTCGCTGATACGCACGTTCGTGATATTATCTGCAGCAGTGATGTTGATGACATCACTGGCGGGGTTGGGGTAGACTTTAATTCCGCTGCCTGCAGCAAGCTCGTTAATGGCGGTAGCAACACCTACTGTAACAGGGATCAGGTTCGTAAAGCTTGCATAGTCATTCACCTGCATCCACGACTTGCCGGTGGGGCGGTAATAAATGCCTATGGTATAGTTTCCCGGCGTCATTACTGCTGAGCCATTGCTGTGGAAAGTCAGCGTTCCTGTCTGGTTGCCTGCCGTCAGTGTATTGCCGGTCATCAGTTGGATGCTATCCACAAGGTTGGCGTTCTCGTCAAATACGCGGGCGATGTAATCGCCGGTGAAGACATCGGTACCGTGATTGATGATGTTAGCTGTGATCGAGAAGGGCTGATTGTATCCGATGGCACCGGGGGCACTCAGCGTTGCGTTAAGATCCATGGCTACGCCGGGCTGATCGGGCTGGATGCCGATGATAGCCTCGTGATCGTTATCAAAGCCATTGCCCGGGCCCAGGGCTGCGGGGTCCATGGCATCAACCGAAAAATAGCCGTTTGAGTTGCCGCCCCAGCCCCAGTTGAGGTGCAGGAAGTCGTTAGCGTCGTAGCCATCCAAAACCCAGCAGTGACCGCCCTGGGTGCCGAAACCGGCATAGATAACGGGACGACCGGCATTTACTTCGGTCTTTAGCATCATCATCCACTGGCTGGTAGAATAACTGTTGCGGAATAATCCCTGGAGGCTTGGCTTGTACCTGAAGTAATTCTTCAATGCGTATTCAGCACAGTTGGTAATGGGGCTGGCGCCCTGTATTACATACGCGGAACTGCCATCAACATCATAATTCATATTGACACTTACTCCTGCGTGATACATGAGCGTATCTATTGCACCCATACTAGCGTTTGTTAGAACATTCGTCATTGCCGACCAGCGATACGTAGTGGCGCCAAAGTTGGCTGACTGAATGCCGAATTGCGGATTGGAATATGGAGTATAACTATGCGATCCGTTACCGGTGGCAGGGTAGTTCCAGTATTTCATTACCTGTGCCATAGCCGTAGCCACGCAACCTGTGACCGCATGTGCATTCTGTATGCTGTCGAAGGGGCAAGTATAGTTGTAGTACGGCGACTGATTCCAGGTGGTTTTACAAAGCGGCGCCACTATTGCCGCCGCGGTAGCCTTAGCAGCAGGGGAAGCAGCCATCTTAAGGGTCGACCATTTGTCTTTTATCGCAGCGGTAGCAGGTGCAGCACTTTCAATACCGGTAGCGATGTCTTTCCCGGCACCATTCAGCCAATAGTTGACATCAGGCGGAATATTGTTCGCATCAAAAGCACCTTCACCGGAATAGCCTAACACAGGATTGGCGATATCATCGCCCGACACGATCACAAAACCATTGGCACCGGTGTTAAAAACGTACATGTAGACATTCCCATTAGCATCAGTAAGCTTGTATGCCAGTTGCAGACTTGCAGCCCCGGATGGAGTTGCCGTATGTGTACTTGTTTTCAGGAAATTGTAACCAACTGTTTTTGCCGTTTGCTCATCAACCTGTTTTGCAAAGGAAACTATACCGCTAGCAACAGCCAGCAGCGAAAGCAGGATTTTTCTCATTACTTCGACTCGAATTTCATTTATGAATACTACAAATATATCGAAAAGAATGCATAAAATGTAACAGAAAGGTCATAAAATAGTTAAAGACCTTTCACACATTTGGAGCTACCAGACGTACTGCTTTTTGTTGAGCAGCATGGCCTCGCCGGCTATTGTTTGTTCGCCGGTAGCGGGGTTGAATACAGCACAATCGTAGAGGATACGGTTCTTCTCAGGGAAGATCTCCTTAACTGTTATTACTGCTTCATATTCCGTGTCAACAAACATAGGCTTCAGCCACTTGATGTTCTGACTCATATACACGTGGCCGTCGGCGTACCATAGGGCACCAAATATCTTTGTGAATACACTGGCACCCAGGAATCCATGAATGATGTTTCGGCCGAACATGCTGTCTTTACCTGCCTGCGGGTCTATGTGCAGTGGGTTAGTGTCGCCGCTGACGCGGGCGTAAGTGTTTACATCGTCTTGTGTGTAGGAGTACTTGTGGCGGAACTCATCTCCGATCTTTAGCATAAAGAAAATTTTTGCCAAAATAGGAGAATTTGGCACAAGTCGAAAGAAAATAAAAACCTCCCCGGTTGGAGAGGTTTTTATTTGCCATTACTGTACTATTTATTTTCCTGCACGTTGCGGCAGAACGTTCTTATCATTTTTATGCGCATTGGGACCTGAAACCGGCGTTATTTTGAGTTCTTTTGATTTGCCCAGTTCAACCGGAGCCAGGTATTTACCTTTAAGATCTGCAGGTTTCTCCACTTCAGGTACCACACGGTGAGCGTTTGCCCATGCATCCTGCCTGATACCTGTTACCTGCCAGCTTACTTCCACATTAGGTTGGTTGGTCTTAATTGTGAACTTGTTGCCATGTACCTTTTCGCCAACGATAGCCTGGGCAAAAGTACCTATCACAGTCAACTGGTAACGGAAGTCTTTGTTTTCCGCCTCGAAATATGACGGGAGATCCACTACTGCAACACCGTTAGCGTCTGTGGTAACGTTGCCGTTGTATATATTCATCATATCGGGACTCTCAACGAAGCTGTGTATGAGGTACTTATTAGCCGGATCAAGTGGGTGATCAATTTTGAACGTGCCACCCAGTTTTGACAGCATACCGTTTACGTGCATGTCGCCGTCAGAATAAACACCATAATCGTATGTGAGGCCTGCGCCTGTGGTGTAGCCGTATACACCTATGTTGGTAGTATTGGTAGTATTGTACGCATCGGCAAAGCCATATACACCTACTGAAGCTACATCGTTGTATGAGTCGCCCTCAACACCCGTTGACTGCATGCCGACTGCTGTGGATGAAGATTCACCTAAGCCGAGTACGCCTACACGCGGGCCTGCGCCTTCGACGCCAAAGCCGTTCTGCTTGTTCAGGCTGGCCTGCAGTGTAGTAGCTAGCAAACCAACGTGTGCAGCATCTGTAGATCCGCCATATTCCACGCGCGAAACGCCATATGCGGAGGTTAATGCGCCCGAGTAAGAGTTAACCCAGGAGCCTACAGTATCAGTTGTCGAGTTTATTTCCATTTTAGCGCGGGGAACTGTGGTACCAAGGCCTTCTCTGTTCGTGGTAGGGTTTTCGTAGATCAGTGAGTTGTTCACTGTTGTTGAGTTGGTAAACTTCGCGATGTAGTTGGTAGTACCGCTCACAGTACCGTTACCTGCGCCGGTGGCTCCTGTTGCACCGGTGGGGCCTGTTGCGCCGGTGGGGCCTGCCAGGCCTGTAGCGCCTGTTGCACCCGTTGCGCCAGTAGCTCCTGTTGCACCGGTGGCACCTGTCGGGCCTGCCACGCCCGTAGCGCCAGTGGCACCTGTAGGGCCGGTAGCACCGCTAGGACCAGTGGCACCTGTGGGGCCTGTAACACCCTGGGGGCCTTGCGGTCCATTGCTTGAGTACAGGGCGTAAGGAACACTGAGGAGTTGTGAAACGCCTATGGGCTGGTAGTTGGTACCGCCTGTAGGGTCCATTTCCACCTGTATATACTTGTCGTTGGTGCCCCATGCTACGCTGGCAAAGTTGCCTGCGACAACAGTGCCCGTACCAATGGCCACGTTGTAGAGGCCGTAAGCGTTGGTAGTTGCAGTATTAGTTTCCTGGTAAACGGTAGGGCCAGCTGCATTCTGATCATGAATGGTGATCCTGAGACCCAGTGCCTGGCTGGCAAGCGGAGCGCCTGAACCATTGCGTGCAATACCCTGGTAATTAAATTTCTGCGGCACCTGTGCAAAGGCGGTAATGCCTGAGAAGATGAGGAGCGCAAGCGTGAATAGTAAATTCTTTTTCATTTTCGGTTTTTATTGGGGGTTTAATGTTTAATTGGTTGATGATTTGATTACTTTGAATGAGACAGTCTGCTGCTCGCCCTGGTCGGGTTTGTAGCTCACGTTGAGCATGTAGGTAGCACTGGCCAGCGCATTCATGCTGATCGTTTCCTTGCCACTGCCCGCGGTGATGCCAAGTGTCTTTTGCAATATTGTCTTCCCGGTGATATCCTGCAGTATGTAGGTGAGTTTGCCTTTGGTATTCATGTCGTACTCAAGAAATACCATATTCGTAGCGGGATTTGGATAAGCCTTCAACTGCTTATCGAGCGTGATGACATTGACGCCGGTGGGAATGTTGAAGGGCTGCAGGGTGCCTTGGGTAACAACAAGAGAGCCGGAGGTGTAGGTAGTAATAACGGCCATATCGCCGACGGACCATTCGTAGGTATTGCCTGAAAGGCCTGCGCTACCTCCTGCAGCGTCGAGGGTACTGGGCCCTATGCTTTGTGCTTTCGTATAGCCATGGGCTAGCGCAAGCAGCGCACCGGCCATAAAAAGGGTTTTTCTAATCATGTTTATTGGGTTTTAATTGGGCCAAATATAAGGGGGAATGACAGTTCTGCAAAAAGAATAATTAGCTATTTTAATATAGCTAATAAATTTCAACTTTAAGTAATCGAATTATTTTTTTTTAAATTTATTGAGTGTGGGGATAAGTTTTCAAGAAATTTACAATTCTTTAATAAAACTTACTTACCTTTGCGGCGCAAAAAGGAAGTTAATTTCTTTTGGCGCCGGGGTATAACTCGGGGAAATTAGTAATTGAATGGACTTGCAATATAGCTAACATTCGAATAAAACAAAAGGGCTTAAATATATTTTATTAAATAATAAAAAACTAGCAATGGCTAACCAAAACAACATGAATTTCGTAGAAAACATGATCGACGCACAGAAACAGGCAATGGACACTGTGGCTGAGAACACCAAGAAATTCGCTAACGGTAACACTATGGTAAAGGATACCGTGGAGAAAGGCAGCGAATGGTATAAGAACTGGTTGGACAATCAAAAGACCTTTTTTGCAAAAGGTGCGAATAAGGCAAACGAAATGAACGAAAATGCACAGGAGAGCGCTTCTAAAATGAACGAATTTTACCAGAACTGGTTTAACACACAGATGAACTGGGCCAAGCAGATGTGGGAGATGAATATGAACTGGGCAAAAAATGCGCAGGCCAACACCGCTAATGATCCTATGGCTGCGTGGAACAATATGACCAATAACTGGAGCTCATGGATGAACAACATGACTGCGCAAAACAACTGGATGAACCAATATAACACATGGATGAACCAGGCGCAGCAGATGAACCCATTCAACATGGAAGCATGGAAGAAGACTTCCGATAACTGGACAAGCATCTTCAACCAGTATTACGAAATGCTGAACAGCAACTTTGCAGACTGGCAGAAAAATATGCAGAACGGTACTGTGCAGGACGCCTACCGCAATATGGTGAATGTGAACGAAGGTTTCACAAAATTCTACCAGATGTGGGCACCAATGTGGAAGTCGATCCAAGAGAAGACTTTCAACATGGATATGTACAAGCAGTTCATCAATCCTGAAATGTACAAGAACCTGATGGACCAGTTCTTCGGCTTTATGCCTGAGGGCAGCCGCCAGTACATGCAGAACATGGGTAACATGATGCAGGAAGGCATGAAGCAGATGGGCGGTATGAGCATGAATAACTACCAGCAGATGCGCGGCATGATGAACAACATGATGCCTTTTAGCAGCAACGAAATGTTCGGTAGCATGCTGAATGGCTACAATACATGGTATAACATGATGAACAACGCCTTTGCACCGCTGACAAAGATGATGACACCAAACCAGCAGACAAAAACGCTGAATGAGTGGAACGACATCTCGAACCGCATCATGGTGTATAACATCAAGAACGCTGAGCTGCAGTATATGATCTATGCGCAGGGCTCGAAAGTAATGGACCAACTGGCTGAAAACATCCTGGGCAAAATACAGAACGGCACAGATGTGAACAGCATGATGGCGCTGTACCAGGAGTGGCTGAACATCAGCGACAAGGTATTCGTATCGCTCTTCGAAACTGATGAGTACAGCAAGCTGATGGCGGAAGTGAGCTCGCTGCAACTAAAACTGCGCAAGGACATCGAAGACCAGATGGAGAAATATATGGTAGGCATACCTGTAGCTACACGCAGCGAAATGGATGAGCTGTACAAGACCATCTATGAACTGAAAAAGCAAGTGCGCCAACTGGAAAAGATGCTGGAAATAGACAGCGTGCAGGAAGCGGAAGAAAAGCTGGCCAGTAAGAAAACGAAGAAAGCTTAATTTTTTATTGACAATAGAATGGTTAATGTCCTGCCTTCCGGCGGGACATTTTATTTCTGTGCTTTCAGCATCCGCCAATTGCCATGCATGTCTTTTTTCAAGATAACATTTTTGTACCCGGCATCATTGAATACAGTCTCGGTACGCAGGTACAGATCGCGGTGTAATTCGCAATAAATACTGCCACCTTCATTCAAATGTGTTTTGCCGAATTCAGCAATCGCTTTGTAAAATATGAGGACATCCTCGTTAGGCACGAAGAGGGCTGTTGCCGGCTCATAGTGGCGCACATTTGGCGCTAGTTGGTCTTTCTCACTGAGCGGTATGTAAGGGGGATTTGAAACGATGATGTCGAAAGCAGGGAGGTCAACCCATTTGTGTCGGTCGAGGATGTCAAGTTCATAAAACAACACCTTTGCGTTGAGTGCATGCGCATTTTTGCTGGCTACTTTTAAGGCTGCATTACTGATGTCGCAGGCGCTTACTTCGGCCTGGGGCAATGATCTGCTCAAGGCAACAGGAATGCAGCCGCTGCCGGTTCCAATATCCAGAATAGAGACTTTTTTGTCTTTACGGTCTTCAGCGATCCATTGTACCAATTCTTCAGTTTCGGGGCGGGGGATAAGGACATTTTCGTTAACAGTGTAGGGCTGCCCCATGAACCATGCTATACCGGTGACATATTGCAAGGGTTTTCCTTTCAGCAGGTCCGCCTTCATAATGTCGTACGCATGTTGCTCACCGTGGCTGAGGGTCATCTCTTTTTCCAAAAGTCTTCGGGATCTATCCTTACCGGTTAGGTGCAACAACAATTCGTGTGCTATAGCTGCGGCCTCGTGCGGGTCGTAGAGCGCCTGCAGATCGTTCTTCAGCGAATAAAATGCATCGTTGTAGCTGAGCATAGGGAACAAAGCTAACAAATATCAATGGCAGGGCTTAATTTACAGGCTGAATGCAGGATGTGGCATATATAAAGCGTTGTATAGAACTCGCGGAGCTATCGAAGGGCTATACAGCACCCAACCCGATGGTGGGCGCTGTGCTGGTGCACGAAGGGAGGGTAATAGGAGAAGGCAGGCACGAGAGATATGGGGAGGCCCATGCTGAAGTGAACTGCCTGGCCAGCGTAAAAGACGAAGACCGGGAGCTAGTAAGCAAGAGTACCATGTATGTGAACCTGGAGCCCTGTGCACACTATGGTAAGACACCGCCATGTGCGGTGCGACTTGCAGAAGAAAAAGTGAAGAGGGTAGTGATAGCCAATCAAGACCCATTTGAAAAGGTAGGCGGCAGGGGCATCGATATATTGAAAAGTGCGGGGGCGGAAGTGGTGACGGGAGTATTGGAAAAAGAAGGCGCATGGCTGAACAGGCGTTTCTTTTGTTTTCACACGAAACAGCGACCCTACATAATTCTGAAATGGGCTCAAACTGCCAGGGGATTTTTTGCGCCTGCGGACAGGAGCAGTTATAAGATAACGAATAGGCAAAGCCAGCAATTGCTGCACAAATGGCGTACCGGGGAGGCGGCCATCATGGTGGGCTACCAGACGGCGTTGAGCGACAATCCACAGCTTACTGCGCGGCTTTGGGAAGGGAAACAACCACTACGTATAGTTCTCGACCGTAAGCTGCAATTGCCTGTCGGCCATCATCTCTTCGACGGCACAGCAGAGACCTGGGTAGTGAATGAACAGAAAGATGGAGAAGGGATCAATAGCAAGCTATTGCAGCTGTCATTTGACAATCGATTGCTGCCGCAACTAATGAATGAACTATATGAAGCAGACAAACTGTCGCTAATAGTGGAAGGCGGCGCTCAATTGCTTGGCAGTTTCATTGACCAGGGACTTTGGGATGAGGCCCGTGTGTTTACCGGGCATGACAACCTGGAGGAAGGGGTAAGAG
Organism: Bacteroidota bacterium; assembly: GCA_018267915.1. GTDB lineage: Bacteria > Bacteroidota > Bacteroidia > Chitinophagales > Chitinophagaceae > MKUN01. The sequence goes on from JAFDXN010000034.1 coordinate 10,989, forward strand.
CGCCAGCATTGCAAAATGAACGCGTCGCTTTTGAGACGAATATCGGAGGTGATCAATTGCGCGTGTACACTAACAGAAATAACCCATTCAGTTACCCCGGAAATATGGAATTGTAACCTATGAATTACCTGATACTAACGGTATTACTCACCTCGCTGTTTGTCATCTTTTTTAAGGTGTTCCCCCTATATAAGATCGACTCGCTGCAAGCGATCGTTGTCAACTATTGGACCTGCGTGGTGACCGGTTGTTTATTTCTCGGTAAATTCCCTGTAAATGCAGAGGGCTTTCAACAACCATGGTTGCCATGGGCTATTGGGCTCGGCTTCGGTTTTTTCTCTGTGTTCAATTTGCTGGCGTATTGCACCCGTATTGATGGCATTACGACCGCTACGATCGCCAACAAATTGTCGCTAGTGATACCAGTGTTGTTCTCACTGTTTCTGTATCACGAAAGTGCCGGTGCAATGAAGATAACAGGAATTGTGCTGGCCTTTCCCGCCGTTTACCTGACGTCTAAAGTGACGGGCGAAGCGAATAAGGCTCAGAACCTGTTCTGGCCTACGATATTATTTATCGGCAGCGGCTTGCTAGACACCACGGTGAAATACGTAGAACAGGCATTCCTTGACACCAGCGAAAAACAGGCAGTGTTCCCCGTGTATGTGTTTGTAGCGGCGGCGGGTGCGGGTGCGCTCACTCTATTGGTATTGGTGCTTGCAAAAAAGGTCCGATTGCACGCCCGCAATATCATCGCCGGAATATTGCTTGGGATACCAAATTACTTCTCTATTTACTACCTGATCCGGCTCCTGCATAGTGGCTTTTTGCAGAGCTCGGCGGCGATACCGGTAGCCAACATAGGCATTATGCTTGTGTCGGCGCTGGCGGCCATCGCATTGTTCAAGGAGAAGTTAACTATTTACCGGGTGGCAGGACTAGTGCTATCCCTGATAGCGATATTATTAATTGTATTTGCTGATCTGCATGGATGATCAATTTAAGTATAGGACCGTATTTAAGAGCGCGACCGCTGAGTTCAAAGACCGTGGCAGCAAGTTCATAGCTTACGCATACCAAATAGCCACAACGCAGGATGCGAAGGAAAAGCTGCAAGAGCTAAAAAAGCTGCATCCTAAAGCGGCACATCATTGTTATGCGTACAGGCTGGGCACTGATGGCTTACAGTTCCGGGCTGTGGATGATGGCGAGCCATCGGGTAGTGCTGGCAAACCGATACTGGGGCAGATAGATAGCGCCGGGCTCACTGACACACTAGTTGTGGTGGTACGTTATTTCGGGGGCACGCTCCTTGGAGTTCCGGGCCTGATCAACGCTTACAAAACTGCCACCGCAGATGCACTTTTTGAAGCGAAAGTGACCGAGAAATGGATAGAAGACAGGTATGAGGTCAACTTTGATTACGCGTCGATGGGAGAAGTAAGCTACCTGCTGAAACAGGCAGAGGCTACGATATATGAACAGGATATGCAGTTGTTCTGCAGGATGGTGGCGGGTATACCGCGCAAACATGCTGATAGTTATGTGCAAAGACTTTCGGAAATTCGCGGTGTAAAAGTGGAGAAGACAGCGTGACACCGGGGCAGACATATGACACCAAAGCAGCGACGAGCCTTGTAAAAGCTGAGGCAATGCGCCTGGGATTTAGTAACTGCGGCATAGCTGATGCTGTATACCTGGACGAGGACGCGAAGCGGTTGCAACAATGGCTGGACAAAGGCTACCAGGGAGATATGTCCTACATGGAGCGGTATTTTGACCTGAGGACCGACCCGAGAAAACTGGTGCCGGGTGCGAAATCGGTGATCACACTGCTGCTCAATTATTTTCCTGCACAGAAACAACAGACACATGCCCCCAAGATCGCCAAGTATGCATGGGGCATCGATTACCATTATGTGATAAGGGAGAAGCTGAACCAACTCATCGTTTATATTAAAGAGAATATCAGTACAGTTGAGGGCCGTGGATTCGTAGACAGTGCGCCCGTGCTGGAGCGAAGCTGGGCTGTGCGCAGCGGGCTGGGCTGGATAGGCAAGAACGGCAATCTGATCACTAAACACTCGGGGTCGTTCTTTTTCATAGCAACGTTGATAACCGATCTCGACCTTGTGGCTGATGCGGCCTTTGTAACAGACCACTGCGGCACCTGTACGCGTTGCATGGATGAATGCCCTACCCAGGCTATAGTAGCGCCGGGCGAAATCGACGGCAGCAAATGTATTTCTTACCTGACCATTGAGACAAAAGAGGAAGAAATACCCGAGACATTCAAAGACAAGATGGAAGGTTGGCTATTTGGCTGTGATATATGCCAGGATGTTTGTCCATGGAACAGGTTTTCGAAACCGACCACGGAGGAGGGATTCACACCTTTGCCCGAGGTGCTGAATTTGTCATTGCAGCAATGGGAAGAAATGAGCGAAGCTGATTTCAAAAAAATATTCAAAAGCTCACCCATATCGAGGCCAAAGTATAAAGGTATCCAAAGAAACATAGCGGCATTGAAAAAGTAGTGCTATTTGTTTTTCCCTTCGAGCATGGGGACGAACACAAAATCGCCAAGTTCCTCTTCAGTAACATTGCCTTCTTTATCCTTGCTGATGCGCAGCATTTTCTGACCGTTCTCGTCGCCCACGGGTATGACTGCGATACCGCCCGGTTTGAGCTGTTCGATCAGCTTTGGAGGGACATATGGAGCGGCGGCTGTAACGATAACCTTATCAAATGGCGCGAACGACTGTAAGCCGATGTAGCCGTCGCCATAAAAGCGTTTGATGTTGGGATAGTGCTTGAGGAAGAAGAAATCGCCGACGAAATCGTAGAGGGCTTTTTGCCGTTCGATTGTGTATACCATAGCGCCCAGTTCAGCCAAAACACATGCCTGGTAGGCGCTCCCGGTGCCTATCTCCAGCACTTTCTCATACTTCTTCACGTCCAATAACTGACTCATGTAAGCGACAGTATATGGCTGCGATATCGTTTGGCCGGCGTTGATGGGAAATGCGCGGTCTTCGTAAGCAATACGTTCGAAAGCCGGATCAAGGAAAAAATGGCGTGGTATCGCCTCAATTGCCGCAAGCACCCGTTCATCGCTGATCCCCTTCTCGCGCAGTGTTTGTACCAGTTGTCTTCTTAGTCCTTTGTGCAGGTAATTATCTTCTCTTGGCTTGCTATGCAGCATTCTGCAAAGGTACGACGGCGGAAGGCGAAATAAAAATTATCAGAAGGGTTTGAAAACTTCTTTCGCGCGCACATGGCGGGATGGTTTGATATTGAAAACCAAGCCCATAGACGGGCTGCCATTGGGCAATGCAAGAGGAGCCATATGCAGTGAAATGTCTTTTGACACGTCGAAGTTTTTCAGGTGGGCGAAGACCACAGCGTCCAGTATCTGTAGGGTGTAGGCAACGCCAGTCACAAGCACCGTGATGTCCAGGTAACGTTTGTAACCATCCTGCAACGTTTTCAGTTGATCGGCACTGTAGAGGAGTGTGTTTGAGGTTTCGTTGCTGAAATCACCAGTAAGGCGGCCAATATAAGCTTTGCGGTATTCCTGGTATTTATTTTGATTGCTGACAATGAAATAGCCTGCGGCGCCCATTATGGCATATACCACAGGGATCTTCCAATACTGACGGTTGTACAGTTGTCCTAAACCGGGAAAGATAGCAGAGTAAAGACCCGCGCGTTTAGGATTGGGTTGAAAGAGTTTAGGCTTCTTCACAGTGTCGTCGTGGGCAAGTTTGGCAGTGTCGCTCAAAGGAGGCGGCAGCGGGCGTACGGCCGCTTTTGAGCTGTCTATGTGTTGGCTCAGGGTGTCGGCCTGCTGGGCCAGACTTTGCAAACCAGCCGTACAGTACATAGCTGTGAACAGAATAAAAAGATAAAATTTGAGGTGCTTCAAGCAGCAAAATTAATCGTTCAAAGGTAATGCTTTGAAAGTAAAAGCCCCGCCTAAAGCGGGGCTTTATAGTATTATGCTAATTTAAGATCATTTCATCCCGGTGCCCATGTTCACCTTCATGTTCTGTTTGCTGATATCGTTGATAATATTCACTGTTTCAGCGAGGTAAATGTCCTTTTTCAGATTCTTGATCCAGTCTTCATTCTTCTTCACATTGGCGCTGTCGATGTTAATGCGTTCCAGGTCTTCCTTTGGATTGGTGATGGCAAAAGGCGTGGTCTTCTTCTGTGCTTCTTCTATCTTTTTGGAGATAACTGAAGCCTCGTCCAATTCCTTTTTGTATTCGGTTTCGTTCAGCGATACTTCGTTATTGTCCTGCAGCTTTTTGAGGCGGGCGGCGTTTTGCTGAATCAACTCGAAAGTTGGGTTAGACGAAACTCTCTTTTTGCTCTGTGCCGCTATCTCGGCGGTATTTACGGCATTGGCATAACGCTGGTAGTTAGCCGGGGCTATCTCATCCCATTTCAGCGAGGCCTTGTCCTTACGTTCACCCACTTCGATATCATCGTAGTAGCTGGGCAATACTACATCCGGTGTTACGCCTCTCTGCTGGGTAGAGCCGCCGTTTATGCGATAGAACTTCTGGATGGTGATCTTAAGTGAGCCGGCGCTGGAGTAGGAGAGGGCATCGCCTTTATTGCCGTCGCCGCCGGAGCTGAGCTTTGCCCGGGTAAGGGGATCGGCGAAATCATCGAGTGAAATGATCTTCTGCACGGTACCCTTTCCATATGTGGGTGCACCAACTATAACTGCACGCTTGTAGTCCTGCATAGCGGCCGCCATGATCTCGGAAGCCGAGGCTGAGTTTTCGTTAACCATCACGGCAAGAGGACCATCGTAGAGGATGCCTTTATTAGCGTCGCGGAGCGTCATTGCCGCTGTACCACTGCTCTTTACCTGCACGATGGGGCCCTGGTCGATGAACAGGCCAGCCATGTCGACCACGTCGCTTAGTGAGCCGCCGCCATTGTAGCGGAGGTCGAGGATGATACCGGTAACGTTAGCGGCTTTAAGTTTCTGTACCTCGAGCGCCACATCCTCAGCGCAACGACGGCCGTTGATATGGTTGAAATCTGAATAGAATTCCGGCAGGTAGATGTAACCCACAGGACCGTTAGCGCCTTGCAAGATAGCAGACTTAGCGAAGGTCTCTTCTTTTTGTACTTCGCCTCGGATGATGGGTATCGTCTTGATAGTACCATCCATCTTTTTCACGGTGAGCCGTACTTCAGTGCCCTTAGGGCCGCGGATCAGTTTCACCACATCGTCGATCTCAAACCCTTGCACATCTACAGGAGTGCTGTCGGCGTGACCCACTTTGAGTACTTCGTCGCCTGCCTTCAGCTCACCCTGGCGCCAACAAGGCGTCCCAACTATTACATCCACTATCTTGATCTTACCATCTTCTTCGCGCAGCTGCGCACCAATGCCGTAGAAGCTGCCCGACATCAATTCGTCGAACTTAGCTTTATCTTCCGGGGGGAAATAGTCTGTATGTGGATCTTCGCTATTGGTAATCGCATTTACAAATATGGTGAAACGCGTGTCTTCCTTTACTTTATGCTGCCTTTTGAAGTAGCTTTCCATGTTCTTTCGTACACTTTCGCGAGCGTCAGCCTCCAGTTCTGTGTCAGTTTTCTTTTTCAGGTCAGCTGCGGTCTTGTCTGTCTTGCTTTTGTCGTCTTTTTTATCGTCGCGCTCCTTTTTGAGGTCAACGTATTTTGCGAGTACCCTGTATTTCAGGTATTCGCGCCAGCGCTCCTTTAAAGCGTTATCGTCAGATGCATAGCTTAGCTTATCGCCATTGAGCTGCATCTTTTCGTTTGTTTTAAAGTTGAATGGTGATTTGAGTATCTCTTTGCAAAATGTGTCTGCTTTTTCAACACCGGCCTCTAGTCTTTGATTGAGTTTGGTGTAAAACTCCATGGAGCCATCGTTGATCTCGTCGTCTATCTTGAATTCGTAATTTTTGAGCTCATTTATGTCGGCCTGGGTAAGCAGTTTCTTTTCAGGGTCCAGTTCATCGAGCAATTTATGATAGACTTTTGATGAGAATGTGTCGTTTATGTCGCGTGGGGCGTAGTGACCTTCCCTGATCGCCTTCATTACTGTTTTGATGATAAGGGCTTCTTTCTGATCTGTCGCTTCGTTCCCACCGATGTATTTAAATGAAAAGAATGCGGCAAGCGCACCCAATATTACCAACGGAATAAGGATCTTGTTCTTCATGAATCTTAGCATAATCTATGACAATTAATATATTCTAACAAATGTAGCAGTTTTGCTGTTAATAAAACGCTAATCAAAAACTATATGAAGGTTAATGCGCGGGGGATTTTCTGACTGTGTAAAGTTGTAACTTGCAGTCGGTTTTATGGTTCCTACCGTTCATTTTCGTGACCTTGGAGAAATTGAGTATGGCGCTGCCTGGCAGCTTCAGGAAGCGCTTTTGAGCGAGAACCTCGCAGCAAAATCCCGTTGGTTCAATGTATCCGAGGCTGAGAGACCGGAAGATATCGGCACGGTCAATCATTTGCTGTTCTGCCAGCATCCACATGTGTACACTTTGGGGAAAAGCGGCCACATGGAGCACTTGCTTGTGAATGACAGCAGGCTGCGTGATCTTGATGTTTCGTTTTACAAGACCAACCGTGGTGGGGATATTACTTACCATGGTCCCGGGCAGCTGGTTGGTTACCCCGTGCTGGACCTTGAGCTGTTCTTCACTGACCTGGGTAGATATATGCGTAGCCTTGAGGAGGTGATCATTAACACACTGTCCTTTTATGGTATAAAAGGCGACAGGCTGCCGGGATCGACGGGTGTATGGCTGGACCCTGATATAGCAGGCCGCGCACGTAAGATATGCGCGATGGGGGTGCGCTGCAGCCGCTGGGTAACGATACACGGCTTTGCGCTGAACATTAATACGGACCTTTCTTACTTTAACTATATCGTGCCTTGCGGCATCAGCGACAAGTCTGTTACGTCGATAGCTAAAGAACTGGGAAGACGTGTGGATGAAAAAGAAACGGAGTTGGTACTAAAAGCAGAATTCGCGAAGGTATTTAGTGTTAAAATAATATCGGAAGCGGAACAGGTTGCTTTATGATTTTTTTGTAATTTACCTTCCCTTTCGTCACATTGAAGTGCATAAAGACATTACATATCATTGGGGTGAGGAGCATTTGCGCATAACGCTTGGTAACAGGATACAGCCGCGCATCCGCATACTTTTCTGGGCCGAATTGCTGGCTACTATATTGCTTGCCACTGTGTTCCTGCTGCGTTCGTTACCCTTTACATTGAGCGTGGTTAACTGGATATCGGGAATGGGAGCTGTGTTGCTTTATGTATTGGCCGTTCACCGTTTTATGTCGCGGATATTTTTCAGGGAAGAGATCGTGTTGAGCAGGTATGCATTGACCATTGTCCAGTACACGCCATTCCGCAAGCACCGCAGGCGCTACGACTGGAGGAGCATTGGTCCACTGCACTATGCAGGTAAGGAGCAAAAAACTGATCATCCGTTAAAAGGCAGGCATTACGACTATTTCGGTTTTGAGACGCACGAGCATTTTATCCAAAGCCTTTACCATGATGGTAACTTATTCTTCAATTATGCCGGGTATCCTGTACGCTTCGCGCGCAATGTATACTCATGGGATGCAGAAGAGATGGTGCATATGATGAAGATATTTGCTGGCAACGCGCTGCGTCTTGGCCCTGAGTGGGACAGCATGCTACAAGAGCATGAAATGGGCGATACTCAATAAATACTAATATAGCCTGTCTCGAACTGGCTGTTATCACGCTTAAGGATAAACTTGTAAAAGCCCTTGTTCTGAAAATTCCTCTTGTCAATTATTACAGGCGATTCGGCCACCCTTGGGACATCGAGTATCAATTGGTCTTTCTGGTTGAAGAATTTCACCGAGTATTTGTGTTCCTTCACTTCCGGCAGCTCCATATTAACGTGACCGGTAAGCGGGTTGGTGAAGATGTACTGGGACTTGATATAAGTTAGCGGGTTGATCTCGCTTTCGTCGCTGGTTATCTTAATTGAGATCTTACGCACGATCTTTTGCATGGAGTCGTTACCATTGGTGCTGATGATCTTTTGCAGAGAATCGTTTGGGGGTAATACTACATCCTGCTTCATCAGCTGTAAACTATCCACCCGCAGGTTGATCCGATTGCTGTACCAGGTAAGATCCGAATTGAACACAATGTAGAGCCTGTACCAGTTGTTGCCCGGGGCCGGGTGGCCGTCGATAAAGGCTTGCACGCCTTTCTTTAGGTTCTTCACGTAGCCTGTGGTCACATAATTGTAGGCGCTGTCGCGCGAGCGTTGCACGGCGATGGACTTAATGCCATCGTACTGACAGTTCCAGCTTATAATATTAACGCCTTTCTCGGTGGTGCCCGCTATATCGGGCAGCAGCGGTTGCGCTTTTAATTCGGATACAAGAAGTGTTAGAAAGATACAAAGTGCTGTACGCAGCATTTTTGAAAACATTTGCCAAACCTAATGCAAAAATCCATATCGTAAATACATTTACGGGCGGTGGGGGTATTTTTTTGCATAAGCTTATACGTATTGTCACATTTTCTATTTTCGGAATTCACAGCATGTTTGTTTTCATATTATCTTGTGCCTATGGGTATATTCAGTAAAAAACCATTAGAACAACTTATCAGCCATTCCTCGGAAGGTGAGAAAACGCTTAAACGAACTCTAACCGCCGGCAACCTTGTGGCCCTGGGTATAGGCGCTATAATCGGCGCAGGGCTATTTGTACGCACTGCTGCCGCCGCCGCCAACAATGCCGGGCCCTCTGTTACTATAGGATTTATCATAGCGGCCGTAGGCTGTGCTTTTGCCGGACTATGCTATGCAGAGTTTGCATCGATGATACCAATAGCGGGTAGTGCATACACCTACTCGTATGCTACAATGGGCGAACTGGTTGCCTGGATAATAGGCTGGGACCTGGTGCTTGAATATGCAGTAGGCGCTGCCACAGTGGGCATCGCCTGGAGCGAATACCTGAATAAATTGTTAGAGACCATGTTCGGTACGGCCTACCGAATACCATATGAGTGGTCGCACTCGCCATTTGAATCAATAAAGGATATGAGCGGCGCGCACCATGGCATCATGAACCTGCCGGCCCTGTTCATCATCTTCCTGCTTACGATGTTGCTAATAAGGGGCACGAAGGAATCGGCCTTTGTAAATGGGCTGATCGTGATCACAAAGGTGACGATAGTAATACTCTTCATCGTGTTGGGATGGCATTTTATCAACCCGGTGAATCATACACCATATATACCGGAAGCAACGACTTATACCGACAGCCAGGGTGTGACGCATAACTTCGGCGGCATATGGGGTATTCTCGGCGCAGCCGGGGTAGTATTCTTCGCCTTCATCGGTTTCGACGCGGTATCGACAGCAGCACAGGAGGCCAAAAACCCCAAGAAGGATATGCCGATCGGCATATTGGGTTCGCTGGTTGTCTGTACCGTGCTTTATATCCTGTTCGCGCATGTGCTCACCGGTGTTGGCAGTGTGAACGATTTCCGTACGCAGGGCAAGGAAGCTTCGGTAGCTTATGCCATCAAAACCTATATGGCAGGGTATGGCTGGCTGGCCGATTTTGTGACAGTGGCGATCCTGTTCGGCTTTTCATCTGTAATACTCGTGATGTTGATGGGCCAGTCGCGTGTTTTCTACTCTATGAGCTGCGATGGCCTGGTGCCTAAAATATTCTCGCAGGTACACAGCAGGTACCATACTCCGTACAAGTCGAACCTCATTTTCCTGATGCTGGTGGGCATTTTTGCAGCCTTTATACCCGGCGATATCGTTGGCGATATGACCAGTATAGGTACCCTGTTCGCGTTTATCCTGGTGTGTGCGGGTGTTTGGATAATGAGGGTGAAAAACCCTGAGATACCCAGGCAATTCAAAACGCCGCTGGTGCCAATAGTGCCTATATTAGGTATCGTGGTTTGCGGTGCTATGATAGCTGGCCTGGGCTGGACCAACTGGCTGCGACTGGGCGTGTGGCTGGTGATAGGGCTTATCATTTACTTTGGGTATAGCCGGAAACACAGCAAACTGGGTACTTAAGCCCTTGTAACGGAAAAAACAATCAAATGCCGCGATATCGTATATCGCGGCATTTTGCTACCACAGGTAGAAAAAAATTAATGGACATTGCTATGTGTTTGGTTCTTAAATTTCTATTTTTGGAAACAATATAGATTATTGTTTTAAAACACAAACCGATGAATAGAAACCCATTGAAGTTGCGTGCTGCTTCGTTTACAGCTTTTGTCTGCCTTTTCATTTTCAGCTCTATTGCTTATATGTCTTGTAAGAACAAGGACAAATGTGAAGGAGTGGTTTGCTACGATGACGGCGGCATATGCGTAGATGGCAAATGTAACTGCCTGACGGGCTTTTCGGGCACTACCTGTGAGATACCGGACGCCAAGAAATATGTGGGCCTTTATTCCGGGCACAACCCGTGCATGAACGTTGACACGTTCAGGATCGATTCATCGTTCAACAACCAGGTATTCATCAAAATACGGGTGGGTAGCGATACCTGTGCAAAGGATATCATTCTTACCGGCACTGCAATAGGGGATTCTATCACTTTCCCCGCCCAAGGCTTCCTGGACCATTGCTTGGGCTCTTATGCTTTCAGTGCTGACGGCTTCAGGAGGAACGATTCGCTCATTATGACCCTGCGGTATAACTTCCCGCTGATGAAGGATACGTGCGTGTTTGGCGGTGTGAAATAGTTTTTATTTTCTCACTATAAATAGATCTATATGTTCAAAACCCCAATTTCAAGTATCCGGTTGGCGATGCTGGCCGCTTCCATTACTTTATTTGCTTTTACTGCGGTCACTTACACGTCTTGTAAAAAGGACAAGTGTAAAGATGTGACCTGCCAAAACGGAGGTACATGCTCAGACGGCAACTGTACTTGCCCAACAGGCTACTCAGGAACTCTTTGTGAAACAGGCTCTGCCGCGAAATTTATTGGTACATGGTACGGCGACGATTGTTCAGGCAATCCAGCGTCCATTGAGTTTGACGCTGGCGGTGACGGCATTTCACTCATTTTACCGTCAACTATTGGAAATGGGGCTTGTGTCAAAAACATTGCGATACATGCCACGGCCAATGGTAACACCGTGACGATTCCGTCACAGCATGTGGCTGACCTTTGCAATACAAACGGGGGCACGTTCAGTGGCAGTGGTTCAATAAATGGTGTTACTCTTACCGTGAATTTTACGGCGGTGGCTGACGCAGGTGGCACGGAACATGTTTGCTTTACCGGAACTAAATAGTTCCAGATAAAATATGTTGAAAAGCTCCTATTTACAGGAGCTTTTATTTTGTCAGCTATTGTTCCACGTGCTTTTTCAAGAGCTTGGTGATCTCCGTCCAGCCCATTTCGAAGTTGCCGCGGGCAAAGTTCTTGTCTTGCGGGAATTGATTTACTCCTTCGTGCGTGAGCCGCACAAGCGTGTTGTCGGCGCCTTGCTCAAATAATTCGATTGTCACAAGGGTTTCGATACCTGGCAGGTCTTCATAGCGCCAGGTATAAGAAAGCTTTTTATTCTCGATCACTTCTTTTACTACGCAGATGTGCAGGAACTGACGTTCCTCAGTGCCGCCGTGGAAACGAAATTCATATCCGGGTATAGGCTCAAAGGCTGCAATATTAAAACACCAGTGTTTCATCTCCTCCTTATTGGTAATTGCCTGCCACACTCTTGAGACCGGTGCATTAATGCTTATTTCTTTTATTATGGGCTGGTTGTTCATGTTCTATATAGTTTTTAAGTGCGTTTAGTTTATTGTCCCAATACTTGCTAAAATGATCGGTCCAATCCCTGACCTCTTTGAGACCAACGGTTTGTGCCTTGCAATAGCGCTCCCGGCCCTGCTTCACTATGACAACCAGGCCACACTCTGTAAGTATCCGCAGGTGCTTTGAGATAGCCGGACGGCTTATATCGAAGCGCTCTGCGACAGCATTGACATTCATTTGACCGGCTGCCAGCAGGTCGATTATAGCGCGGCGGTTAGGGTCGGCAATGGCCTGAAAAACGTCTCGTCTCATTCGGTTGTGTAACTGATCGGTTACAAATATAGGTAAGTAATCGTTCGGTTACAAATGATTAGCAAAAAAAAGACCGCCTTCCGGCGGCCTTTGCTATAATAAAGACACAATTAAAAACGCATACTACGGGCATCCTGAAAATACATTTTGCCATCGGTCATTTCTACAGCGGTGCCGCCTACGTTTTTGACACCTACCAGCAATACGCAGGTTTGATAAACCTGGAAACCAAAATAAGCGCGCACATATTCACAACCAGCCTGGGCTTTTATATCATCGTAATAGGCCCTATTAATCGTAAAGCCTTTAGGCAGGGAAGTGTATTTATCCTGGAATGCGGTAATCTGTGAAGCAACAGATGTTCTGTCGGCATTGGTATTGTTTGAGAGAGCCTGCCAGATGTTTGAGCAACCCTCGACATCGCAAAATGGCGGACAGCGGTCTTTTTTATCCTGGTAGTTCACCTGGGCCACATAGAAGATCATTTCATTGGCGGCATTCAGGGCATTGGCGACATTGATGTTTTGACCCGCTGTATAATTGGCTGTTACAATATCCGGGTTAATGGAATAGCCCCAAACTGTATTGTCCTGGCCGGCAATGGGTATTGTGCTTTTAGGATAGCGACTTGTAAAAGCCAATCGCAAACTGGAGAAATCGGTCTTACTGCTGATAAGGCCATTGGAATAATTGGAACCATTGCTAAGGGCTGTAACGTGTGTATTGATGTTATCCAGTGTTGCCTGGTTGTGCATTGTACTTGTCATATTCCATACAAGTAAGCCCAATATGGCAACCAGCATCACCAACAAGCTTGTGAAACGTGAATTTGAGATCATAAAGCGCGTTTTTATGAAGGATTAAAAATTGATAATTCGTGAATTTATATATCTTTATTTTAATTTCAAATACACATAATCATTTTGTTACCCATATACCGACATTGTATTTTATTTGTCATTCTCCTCGCTTCTTGTAATTCAAAACCAAGTTTTGATATTGATCAGGAATGGCAGCACTTTTCAAAGTCCGTGAGTAATGACGAGAAAATTAGAGTATTGATAAATATTACTGACCATACACCGGAAGGAAAGCTAAAAGACAGTATAATAAGTTTGGCGATAGGTTTAGGTATGAACAGCAGCAGTGACTCTCTACAAATGGAGTCTTTCATTCGATACTTTGATAAGAGTGATTACGTTGCAGACTCAGTTACAGAACTTTATGGAAGCTCAATGTGGGAAATTTGTCACCGACACAGTTCGGATATTTGGTATTACCATACATATACTGTTCTTGCAAATATAAATTTGGACAAAGGTGAATATAGTAGGGCCTATACCAATGCAAATAAGGCGTTTTATTATGCAACGCTGATTTCGGATGAAAAATCAAAAATATCAAGCATTATATTATTAGGTACCTGCCAGGAAAAAGTCAATCAAAAAATCGATGCTTGTAAAAACTACATAAGTGCGCTCTACCTGGCAGAAAAGAGTAATAATCGAAATTTAGCTTTAATAGCTGAAGATAAGTTATCGCATTTTTACATGCTAATTCGAAACTATGACAAGGCAAAAGAGTATAAAAAGAAGGAAATAGAGTTGCTCCCGGAGGTATTCGGTAATGATTCCAATCGTTTAATGGACGTATTTAGCGATCTTACCGGATTACTTTATATCAATAATGAGGAGATACAGGCATATGGCATTACAGCTAAAATAGTTCAATATGCTAACCTGCATGGCAAACCGGACTTAAGGAATGATGCTCTTCTCTTGTATAGGAACTATTTATTCGAAAATAACAAACTAGATGCAATAGTTAACTTTTACACGAAGATTCATCCAGAGGAGTACGAACGTATATCGTTAGAAAACAGACCTTTATATTTCAGGATCATTGCATGTGTCAATGAGGTTAACCACAATATGGACTCAGCCTTATATTATTATCAAAGAGCTGAACGCGAGCTGTTGGGACAGGAACGTAAAGGCTCGCCTTATTATCTTTCCAATTTCTATCGCCGTTTCGGTCAATTTTTATTGCGGAAGGGGGATATTAAGCTGGCCGAAGAAAAAATGCGTCAGTCGTACGCTTATGCGCAAAGCGCCGGGTATTATCCTTACCTGATAGAAGCATCGGGTTACCTGGACTCGATATATAATGAGCAAGGGGACTATAAGGAGGCCTATCAGTATGCCAAGCTAAACAAGGCGTATGCCGACAGCCAGGCTATGGTGACCAAAAGCGATGAACTGCTGCGGCTGGAAGCAGACAATGTGGAAAAAGAGGAGCAACTGATGGCGGAGCGTGAACTGGTGCAGACCCGCCGCAGGCACAATATTCAATATGTATCTATGATCATCATTATTGCTACCAGTTTTGTAATACTGGCGATGATCGGCTCGTTTAAAGTGCACAAGTTTGCTATTCAGTCCATTGGCTTTTTTTGTTTCATACTGCTGTTCGAGTTCATTGTTTTATTAGCCGACAAGCAGATAGAGCATGTTACCCATGGCGAGCCATGGAAGGTTTTGCTCATTAAAATCGGATTAATTGCGATACTATCGCCGTCGCATCACTGGATGGAGCATAGAGTAGTCAGCTACCTGCACGAGCATAAATTAATAGATGCATCGCGCCTGTCGCTGCGCAAGCTGTGGCCGAGGAGAAAGAAGAACGCAGTAAAACATGCAGCAGCTAAACAAGCTACAAGACAAGAGCAGGAGAACTAAAGACTTGCGAGATATATCCAAATGTGCTATTTTTCTTAGACTATGACAAGCAACAGGCTCGAAGCTTTCAGCGATGGCGTGATAGCCATTATCATCACCATTATGATACTGGAAATAAAGATACCGGAGGGCGATACTTTTGCCTCGCTGCAGCCGGTGATGTATTCATTCCTGAGCTATGTGCTGAGCTTTATTTACATTGGTATCTATTGGAATAATCACCATCATATGATGCATGCTGTGCCTTCTGTAGACGGCGCAGTGCTTTGGGCGAACCTTCACCTGCTGTTCTGGCTCTCGCTCGTACCTTTTGTTACGCATTGGATGGCTGAGAATCACTTCAGCAAAGTGCCTGTGGCTGTATATGGAATGGTGCTGCTGATGAATGCGATAGCCTATACTATTCTGGTGTACTTTCTTATACGGCATCTTGGCAAGGATTCACTATTAGCAAAGGCGCTGGGTGCTGATTACAAGGGTAAGATCTCGCTGGCGATCTACATTACAGCGATCGTGGTTTCCTTTTTCGTGCCTGCAGTGGCAATGGGGTGCTACGTGCTGGTGGCGTGTATATGGTTCATACCCGATAGCAGGATAGAAAAGAAGCAACATGAAGTGCGATAAAGAAAAAACACAGGCGATCGCCTGTGTTTTTTGTTACTATTTGTGACTCTAATTTATTGCCCGGCACCATCATTTTGCGCTTTGGTAATGGCATACTGGCCGATCTTAGCACCGACGTCCAGGCCCACCTGGCAATCGCGCTTGTAGTGGATACCACCTGCCAGCCTGGAGAATGAAGCTTCCTGGGCCATGTCATTATAAGCACTTGCACGTTCAGGCACGAGATAGCCAAGTATCGTAGCTGCTGCTCCGCTAAATGTAGAGTGCCCGGAGATATAAGATGGAAAGTTAGGTATACCTGTCAGCGTCTTAATCTCAGGATTAACCTGCGAAGGCCTGGGGTTGCAGTAGTGATATTTAGTAAACCAGCACTCGATAGCTGCATCCATCATACTCATATTCAGCAGGGCCATGTTACGTGCCCAACGGACCTCGCTATAATTTTTTGTAATAAAGTCTTCTGCTGCGATGGCGTCCCAGTGGCCGGGTGGGGTATATGTGCCTACGCCATCGGCCCAGAACTGCACAATGCGAATATTTTCGGCAGTGGGATTTTTTGTATAGCTCAGCACTTCATCAGCGTCTGCTTTCATATCTGCACTCGATGTGGAAGGAGGAGGTACAGGACAAAGAGATACTACGGTTGCAGAGTCGAAAAGGAATGGCTTGACCTTGCCAAAGAGCGGGAGCATCGGAGGGCGCTTAGGAGATTCAAGACTATACCAGGGGGTTTCACCTTTGTCTAAATTCATCTTTTCGAGTGCATCCCAGTCTGCCTGTGTACCTACAGCCTTACCTGCATTATCTGCCTTAGCCCTGGCGATAAATGCCTGTGCCACCTGCCTGCCCAGCGCCTCGCCGGCTATTATATCGCTGCGTGTAGCGGCCCCGGCCATGATAGCAGCATTTTCCTGTTCCTGTGCTTTCAGGTTGATAACGTCAATTTCAGTAGGGAAGAGCAGCTTCATCATTTCAGCGGTTACACCCGCCATAACTGCTGCCTCAGATGGATAAGAAGGCAGGTCGGTAGCCGTGGCCAATGCCTTTACATTCGTATCGGTTTTGTAAGGCATGGGCCTGTTGTAAAGCTTCTTATAATACCAGCAAGCCACAAGTGCATCGTATTGCGCAGCGCTTACATAGGCGTAAGCCCGTGCGGCGTATGGTGGGTTTGAGAATGGGAATGTCGGATAGTTGAAAGGATTAGTGGAACTCGGTATGGGATAGACGCCATCCTCGTTCTGGTAAGGCGGCAAGTTGTGTTTGGCAACCAACTCGCGCATGATCTCGTTCCACCTGAGCACACCACCTGCGCTCCAGTATTTCATTTGTTTCTTCTGGTCCTCAGACATGTCGGCCTGGAAGCCTTTTATCTCGTTGAGCTCGCCAACATAACCGCTTGATGTTACTGCAGCCGGAGCAGCGACAGCAAATGTGTCGGGGCGTGTAAGCAATACCATCTTCCAGGTGCCGGCGTTCATATCTGTGCTGGCGGGTGCTAATGCATTAATATCATCCGTGCGGCCTGTGATGTGTTTTTTACAGGCAACAAACAGCGATGATGAGAAAAGAACTGAAAGTGCTATATATGAAGTTATCTTTTTCATGATCCTTATTTTTCATTGAGTTTACCTGATGAATTATTTCCTGTTGCGGCCTTCTTTTTAGAGAAGTCGAGGATGTAGTATATGCCGGCATCGATATTAAGCGCCTGTCCAACATTCCTGCCGTGGAGCACATAATTTCCACCAGCGGTCAGCGACATTCCCGGTACCCATGGCAGGTTATATTTGCCATTTACGCCCAGTGTCAAAGCATTCATTTTGTTGCTGGGGAAAGGCATATCGTTCTTGCGAATGTCGAAACCGCCGAGGGTGTTCATACCCATCAAAACAGCTTCTGCTATAAAGCGATTGCTTCGGTAGCCCAGACGAGCGCCATAGGACGCTACATTGGGCATTTCAACTTCATTGCTAAGTATCATTTCCGTAGTATAGTATGCAGTGCGGGCGATCTTAATGTTGCCCCTATAGGTATATGTACCCGATGCGGTGACAAACCAATTGCTGTACTGGTAGTCGAGGATCAACCTTGCGGATGCCGTGCGGCTGTGCAGGCCTATGGACATCGGCAGGAAATCGGGAGTGTAGTTTGTCAACGGTAAGGAGGCACCTGCTAATCCGTATACCGAGAAAACACTTTTGCCCATATCGAGCTCCACAGGCATCCACTTCAGCCAGGCGCTAAGGTCTTGTATTCCCTTCATGCCGTGTAGTGTGCCTGCAGAGGCTTTTGTCTGCACATAAGGGAGGTTCATTAAAAGGTTTAACCGGCGGCTAATACCATAATTGGGCATTATGGAGTACATACTGGTGGACAACGTTCCAATGTTCTCATTGTCGCGTTTGTAGGTGCCTTCCCAATAGTTCTTCCAACTGCTATGGCCATACATGAGGCCTACGCAGAGGTTATTTTTTGCCATCATAATGGCGTCCTGGTCGGTTTGGGCCTGTAGGGGATTGCTAAATAAGAGTAAGCTGAGGCCTGCAAGCACCGAGTTCCGGGGCATTGTAAAAAATTTCATTGTTACGTGTTTTGCAGTTTGCATAAAACTAATACTTTTTTAAAAGATTTACTATTAGTTATAAAGATTGCTATTATGGTATGCGTAAATGGACTTAGACTGCTTTTGGGGTAGCGGCTATGGTACTCTTTTCCAAGCTTGAGGCGAAAAGCTATCTTTGCCCCACAATTAAAACGACCATGCAGCGCGACACACTAATATTTAAGCTAATACATGAGGAGCTGGAAAGGCAGAGAAGGGGACTGGAACTGATAGCCAGTGAAAACTTTACCAGCATGCAGGTGATGCAGGCTATGGGGAATGTAATGAGCAATAAATATGCTGAAGGCTACCCCGGCAAGCGCTATTACGGCGGCTGCGAAGTGGTAGATAAGAGCGAGCAACTGGCCATAGACCGTGCTAAGGAAATATTTAATGTGGATTACGCCAACGTGCAGCCCCATAGCGGTGCACAGGCTAACGCAGCTGTGATGCTTGCCTGCCTGCAGCCCGGTGATACCATATTGGGCCTGGACCTGAGCATGGGGGGGCACCTGACGCATGGGTCGCCCGTCAACTTTTCCGGTAAATTATACCGGGCCGTTCACTACGGGGTGGATAAAGAAACGGGCAGGGTGAACTACGACATGATGGAGCAACAGGCGAAAGAACACCGGCCAAAGCTGCTGATCTGTGGCGCAAGTGCATACAGCCGTGACTGGGACTATGCCCGCATTCGCCAGATAGCCGACGGCGTGGGGGCACTAGTGATGGCAGACATTGCCCATCCGGCCGGCCTTATTGCAAAGGGCTTGCTTAGCTCTCCTTTCGACTATTGTCATTTTGTGACATCTACTACGCATAAGACACTGCGGGGGCCTCGTGGCGGTATTATCCTTATGAAAAAGGACTTTGAGAACCCGTGGGGCATTACCGGGCCGAAGGGTGAGGTGCGGATGATGAACGCCTTGATAGACCTGGCAGTATTTCCGGGTAATCAGGGTGGACCCCTGGAGCATGTGATAGCTGCGAAGGCTGTGTCTTTCTTTGAAATACAGCAGGCGGAATTCATGGATTATGCGAAGCAGGTGGTGAGCAATGCACAGGCGCTTGCAGGTGCTTTTATGGAAAAGGGCTATGATATCGTCTCAGGTGGTACAGACAATCACCTGATGCTTATAGATCTGCGCAATAAGAATATTAGCGGTAAAAAAGCTGAAAACACACTGGTACAGGCAGACATTACCATCAATAAGAATATGGTGCCGTTTGACGACAAGTCTCCATTTATAACTTCGGGTATACGGGTGGGCGTACCGGCAGTTACTACCCGGGGACTGAAGGAGGAACATATGCCGCAGATCGTAGGCTGGCTGGACAAGGTGCTGATGGCACCGGACGATGAGAGCGTAATCAAGACAGTGCGGGGTGAGGTGAATGAGTTTATGGCTGGCTTCCCGTTGTACCCGGGTTGGGGTTTGAACGAAACATCGTTTTAGTCCATTTACAATAGATGGCCTTCACGCTTTCTTAACGCTTTCAGCGTCGAAATGGCCGTATTTTTGCAAGGCACGCCTAGATATTAGATATATTTTTAGATATTTCTGGCTATTTACTGTTGACTTTCTACTTTTGACTGAATAGAAAAGGAATTACCATAATGCGATTGAAGCTTCACCATAGGATAGGTTTTATTTTTTTGCTGTGCCTGCTAATAGCCGGAGAGGCCCAGGCACAGTTCGGCTTGCTGCACCGCAGAAAGAAAGTGGCGGACACAACGAAGAAACCAAGTATATACGATATTGATACCCTGGTGCAGGCAGTACCCCGCCAGCGCCAGCTTTTTCACGACAGGATAGATGGCGAAATCAAGAAGGCCGACTACTTTGATGGTGTAAAGGACAACTTCATTGAATTCTCTACCGATGATACGATAGTGAATCAGGTGCTGAGCAAAGCAATGTTGACAGACATAAGGCATTTGCAGAAGATGATCGAGAACCTGCCTTCGCTGGCGGGTGATGCCACGATATCGAACCAGGAAAAGATACGTTACCTGCAGGCAGTGTACGAGATGATGGTCAAGTTCAACAAAGATGTGCATGTTGACCCTTATTATTACCGCAAGCTGGTAAATAATATGCACGACATGATCATTGCCGAGCATGAGAACAAGCTGGACGATTTTATCAGGAATAATGCCAACGTATACTCGCTGGAGAACTCGGCGAAGATGCTCGATGGCTATCCCCAAATAAAATCCTACTTATATACGGCAATGGGCAGACAAGACCCTAAACTGATGATCAAACGACTGGCAGAATTTGCCAACGAGCCTTTTGCCTGTGATATCATCGCTGCCGCTGCCCGGGTGGTACCTAACGAAGTGTTCAATTATGCCTCATCGACCAACGGTATTTTCAACGGCGCGGTGCGCCGGTGCGGCGATCCGCTGGTGCAGGCGATCGTAAAAATAACTGATCAGTCGAATGTACCGTTAAAAGCGATGCCGTTCCTTACCGATATTTATAATGGCAGGTTAAGCATCAGGCAGGTGGATAGCATTGCTGCTAACGAAGATGCGTACTTCCAGAACCTTGTGCGGTTAAAGCTGTCGGGTGACACGTTGGGCGCTGCGACATATACTGATGAATTAGCTTATCGCGGTCTGAAGTATGTGCGGAACATGAACGACCTGCACGAGGAGAAAGACCCTGTACGCTTCAAGTGTATTGACGGCTTCTCACCGCAATCGCTGTATTTTCTGATGGTGTACGGACAGGACGAGATATATACAAGTAGCTTCCTGGGCACCTTCAACCGAATGATGCAGCGGATGGCGCCTATGACAGGCGATCAGCTATTGGAAAAAGTGCGCCGCGACCACTTCCGTACTTTCATAAGGATGTGTGCGGGATACAATACACTTAGCACTTTCCTGGCCAGCATGGATGAGGGGCACCGCACCGCCCTGATGACAGACTTCATTGCCGGACTGGAAGCGGGTAAAGAAGGCGATCTGGAAGATGCCGTAGATGTGGCTGATGCCTTTGGTAGTATATCGGACGATAAGTTGTCAGCTTTCCTGGAGGATAAAGTAAAAGAGAATTATGAGCGCTCGTATGTCAAGGAACGCAGCAAGAGGGGTATTATCATTTACGGGCTGTTGGCAACACTTTTCGATGGAATCAAATCCACCGGCAATGACGCGCAGGCTATAACAGAATCAGAGCGATTAGGCTTACCGCCGATCAACCTGGTGCCTTTCAGGAGCCTGGTGAATGATTCGGGTATCGTGTATGCGCAGGCATTTTTCTTTGGAGATGAAGACGGTAAGACGGCATTTAATAGCTTCCTCGGCAATTTCCGGGATGGGAAGTGGAAGATCACAAACGATAAGTATTGGACGACAATCAGCTCCCTAGCAGGCAAGAAAGTGGTGATCTATGCGAACACCCCGCTACCGGAACCCGATGATGAAGAGGCGCAGAAACAGCTGTGCAATTACCTGGATGCGAACAATATTCATCCCACTATCATTGTTCATCGCGGGCATAGTTATCACTTGCCGCTAACTATGGAAAAGTTGACTAAATATAATAAGATCATTGTGCTGGGCTCTTGTGGCGGTTATCATAATCTGTCGATAGTGCTGGACCATGCACCTGATGCGCACATCATATCGTCGAAGCAGACAGGTATGATGAATATTAATGAGCCTATATTAAAGCTCCTCTTCTCGAAGGTAGTTGCGGGTAACGACATCAACTGGATCAATATGTGGCAGGAACTGGATGGCTATTTCAGTACCAAGGGCCGTAAAGACCTGCATGAGAAGTTCAGTGACTATGTGCCGCCTTATAAGAACCTTGGTGCGATATTCATAAAGTCTTATCGAAAACTTTCGAACGACGAAGAAAATACCCAGTAAATCTATGGCGAAGACCAAGCTCAAAAAGATACCAACTGCTGCACCGCGCGATGTCCGCAAGGAAGATTGTAAGCGGGAGCTCGATAAGATACTGGCAGAGCTGGACGAACTTCAGAACCTGCTCTATGCCGAGGGTAAGCATGCCATACTGATCATCATCCAGGGAATGGACGCGAGCGGTAAGGATGGCTTAACGCGTGACGTGTTTACCAGCATGAACCCACAAGGCGTAAACGTGCATTCTTTTAAGGAGCCAACGCCAGAGGAACTTGCTCATGATTTTTTGTGGCGCATACATGCCCAAACTCCACAAAAGGGCATGATACACATTTTCAACCGGTCGCACTACGAAGATGTCCTGGTTACCCGCGTGCATCGCATGATAGATGACAAGGAGGCGAAAAGACGTATGGAGGCCATCAATGATTTCGAGCGCTTACTCATCAATAACCATACGCAAATCCTGAAGTTTTACCTCAATATATCGCATGATGAGCAACTGAAGCGTCTTGAAGAGCGAATGGAAAAGCCGGAGAAAATGTGGAAGTACAATGCGGACGACCTGCAGGAATCAGCATTGTGGGATGAGTATATGAAGTACTATGAAGACGCGATCGATGGTTGTAATGAAGTACCCTGGCATATCATACCGGCAGACCAGAACTGGTATAAATCTTATCTTGTTGCCAAAGCATTGCGCGACCTGTTCAAATCGTTAAAGATGAAATTTCCCGGATTGAAGCGGGGCAAATCCTGAGTCATTAGTCTTGTTTCAGAAAGTCTCTTATATAACTGTTCGTGAGCTCAGCCTGCTCCCATTGCAGGAAATGACCGCACTGGGGAATCATGTGCAGGCGTGCATCCGGCATTTGTGCACAGCCGGCCTCTGCGATTTTCCTGGTGCCCACCGGGTGCAATAGTTTATTTGGTATCAGTGCATCGCGCTCCCCATAGAGTACAAGTGTTGGCTGTTTGATCAAGTGCAGGCTGTTAAATATTGGCTCGTTGAGCATTGCCGATATGCAGGCATCAATCATGCTGCGATAGAGGTGTATGGGGTAGTTATTCAGGATGTTTGTAAGATCATGTATCATCTGGTCGCCCTGCGTGGGCGTGTGATAGAAGCTGCTGTGCACCGCTTTTTTGATGCTATTCTCCTCCGTTGAAAAGAGGTCGAAGAATTGCAGAGCGCGCTGGTAAATGTCTTTTTCCACCGGGGTAAAAGTCTCAAAACCCGCAGGCGCGCAGAGTACCAGTTTTTCGGCGCAGACGGGATTGCGCAGTAGGGTGGTGATCGCAATTTGCCCGCCCATAGAGTGTCCAACGAGGCAGACGTTTTTCAGACCGAGCTTTTTTATGAATTCACTGACGCAATCTGCAAAGAATGAAATACTATAACTAAAGTTGCCCCGGTCGGAGAGACCGTTGCCAGGCAGATCAATGGCAATACACCTATGGTCTCTTTTCAGGCCGTCAATGTTCTTTTTCCAGCTTAATGCATAGGTGGCCAGCCCGTGCACAAATAGCAGCGTCTTTTCGCCAGTGCCCTCGTCTACATAAGCCATGTTGCAGCCGTTGCTCAACCGGGTATAATGTACGGCATACGGGTAGTTTATCGTTTTTGGCATGTATTACCTTATTCCCCAGGATATTGCCAGTGCATGTGCAGGTTTTTCCCCATACAACTGGCGCACTCCTCTTTCGTGGTGCTAAAATATTGTTTCCTTTTTATTTCACATGCAGGATGTTATACCCATGCGGGATAATGTCATGTATAAAGATTGGATTTAGAAATTGCTTCCCGGCGTTGCAAGTATTTTAACAGTCCAAGCAGTGTTTTATTGGTGCCGGGCCACTTTAATAATTGACGGTGGCATGTTCTTTTACCCTTAAAACCAAAGCACGTGTTTTAACTATATCGCTTTGAAAACGATTTGAATCATCATGAGACCAAACGGAAGTTGCCCTACATCATTTGAAAACTAACGAGAACCCATATTGTAAATTTAAAAAAAATCTTATACCAATGGAAAACCAAAAGAATAACCCGGGAACTCCCCAACAAGGACAAGGCAACAAAGGCGGCCAACAATCAGGACAAGAAAATCTTAGTGGACAGGGCGCCGGGCAGCAGCAGAACACCAGTGGTGGACAAACTCCCCTGCAGGGCGGAACCGGACGTGAAGAACAAGGCCGTGAGCAATCAGGCCGTGAACAAGGCAACCAAGGGGGTAATCAACAGCGTACCTCCACTTCTTCTTCAGCACAGGAAAGGCAGGAAGAAAATGAAGGTGAAAACCTTGGCCAACAAGAAGTGCCTGACGTAAGCAAACAAGAGCAGCAGCAACAGGATCAAAATTTGAAGCGCTAAGCGCCGGAATACATTCCTGATATGACTGCGTTAAGATATTACCTGTTACTAAGAAAACCAGTTTTCAGTTGTGTGTGATTAATGAAAAAACGGTGTACTCGATCGAGTGCACCGTTTGTATAATCATGTTACAATCACATGGTCCCAGCGTTCCCGTTGGGACTAATTTTTTTAGCACCTTTCTATTACCCATTTGGCAACAGCAGGGCCTAATTCTTTTTGAGACTTGCCGCCGACGAATACGCCTATATGACCGCCGGGGAAGGGATATTCCTTCTTATCCTTAGAGCCGATGGCTTCCATAATGGGCAGAGTGCTTTCGTTAGGGATGATGTTGTCATCAGTTGCGTAAACATTCAGGAATGGCACCGTCATTTTCTTCAGATCAATTTTGCGGCCACCCAGTTCCATTTCACCTTTTATCAGTTTATTATCACGGAAGAGGTCTTTAATGTATTTGCGGTACATTTCACCCGGTATAGCGGGCAGATCGCCCTTCCATTTTTCCATGCGGAGGAAGTTCATCAATTTGTCCTTATCGTCAAGCGAATCCATGACGCCGAGGTATTTACTGATGTTCATACTTGGTTTTAGCATGCCAAATGCGCTATCGATCAGTTCTCCCGGTACAGTGCCAATGCTGTCGATCATCGTGTCAACATCGATGTACTTGGTCCACTTATAGAGCATGCAGCTATTTGTGGAGAAGTCGTAAGGTGCTACGTAGGTGGTAAGGCTCTGCAGTTTCTCAGGATATAGTGATGCATATATCATAGAGTAAGTACCGCCCTGGCAGATGCCCATCTTGTGGATCTTATCTACCTTATTGCTTTTGCGCACGAAGTCAACTGCATCGTTCATATAGCCATCGATGTAGTCTTCCATGGTCTCGTAGCGGTCGGCCTTAGTAGGGTAGCCCCAGTCCATGATATAGATATCCAGACCCTCGTCCAGCAGTTTTTTCATCAGGCTGCGATCGCTCTGCAGGTCCAGCACGTCGTGCCTGTTCAGCATAGCGAATGATACCAACACCGGAGTTTTACATTTTGGTGGGGTGTCGCGCTTATAGTGAAAAACCTTCACGTGGTCGCGCTGCCATACCATTTCTTTGGGTGTAGTGCCCACTTCCACGGTGCCTATCTGCTCCAAAGTTTCATAACCATTTGCCAGTTTCTGAGACGTGGAGATTAGTTCTTCCATCATGCCTGCCGGGTTCCAATTCATAGATATACTTTTTAAAAATTTTGCGCGAAGATAGGGTTTAGTAACGATATGTACGGTTTCATAATAGCTGAGCCGATCAAATTAACAAAAACATGTACATATAGCGCACTTATTAAAGTTGTTTAGACCTTAAGGCTGCGCCCGTCCAGGCACCCAGGCCACCCACAAGCCCGCCAACTAAAGCCGCAACACATAGAAACAAAAAGGAGCCCGGTACGTGAAAGAACAACTTTGCCATCCGTGTTGACAGGATGTGATCGTTTGCAACATCCCTTAAAAGTGCATAAACCAGCCAAAACAAAAAGATGCCCAGGAAGCCCGACAAAAAGGATCTGCCCAACCTTTGAGGCAGTAATAACGCCACAATAAAAGCAGCGACGGCCACCATCCACCACGGCAGGCTCATGGTGAGGAGAAATGCTATGGTTGCGGTTATTAATATAGTGCTTACGAAACGCATGTTATTTTGCTTTTAGGGTCCATGTGTATTTAATGCTATTGTCTTTTTGCTCATTACTGTTGACCAGAAATTTTAGTCTGTAGTAGCTGCCTTTCGTCCAACTATCGACAAAAGTGGCGTAATATTTACTGCCGGGATTGCCCGACTGACCACCGGGATATACACCATAGGCTTCGATCTCTTTACTCATTTGGACCACCATGCGCCATGACGGACCATGATCGCCCTTGGCAGCATTGATGGTGTTACCCCAACCGCCGATCTTTAATTCGTCGCAGCTAAACGCCGGCAATTTAGCCAGGTGCCTGATGGTTGTGTTCTTCGCTTTATACCATTGCAGCCTGCCTGCTTTGTCAAGCGTATTAAGACTGTCAAGCGCAGCATTATATCCAGCGTTTATGGCTTCCTGCAGGTTCTGTATCACAGGTTGGTGCTTATTCTGTATCGCGCTATCGCTCTGCAACATTAGCTGCATGGTACGTTCCGAAGACGGGGCCAGGGGGACGGCGTCTTTGTCCAGCATTTTCTTCCACAGGGCATCGTATAGATAGTACCACCAAACTTGGTAAGCGGTCGCGGCTGTGCTTTCAGCGTCCAGCTCATAGTTCCATCGTTTCAGTGCGCTGAGGTATTTGTCATCCTTAGCCGATACATAGCGCAGCATCACCGGCAGCGTTCGTTCTGCAAGATAGGAGTGCACGTCCTGCTGAATGTTGAACATATCCTTTACAGTAGCTCCGTTTAGCTTGCTGAGCAGCGCATTCAAACGCCATGCCCTCAACTCGTAGAAATAGCCATTGTACCAATAGGGGTAGGTGCTGTCGGTCACCGTTTGATTGGCCGAGCTCACATAGCCCTGTGCTGGATTAAGTGCGTGCGGATTCTCCTGTATAGGTATGGGTAAGCCCCAGAGTGTGCTGCTGTCCTTGCCATTCATCACATACTTGCCCTGGTCTTTCCATTTGTTGAAGAATTGTCCCTGTCCCCACATTGCAATATTTCCTGCCTTGTCGGCATACACCATGTTTTGTGCAGGACAAAGAAAATTTGAGATGGCATCCACAAATTCCATGTAGCTTCTGGCATGATTGAGCAGGTAAACGGCAAGTAATTCGTTCGATGGCCTCAATGCGCTCCAGCAAAGCGCCATAGTTTTTTTTAATCCTCCCGGACCTTTGAAATGCTCGTCATAGATAACCGGGCCATGCAAAGTGTAGTTCACAGTATCCATAAATACAGGCTTACCTTTGACAGCAATGCGTTCTATACGCTGATCAAATTGTACGGGTTTACCGTTAAACATATAAGCATCTTTACGACCGGGCGCCGGTGCTATAGTATAAAAGTCCTTTACATCTCGATAATTATTGGTAAAGCCCCAGGATATACTGTCGTTGAATCCAATGACCACGCCCGGCGTTCCAGGAAGGGATACTCCGTACACATTCATGGTTGGCGTTTGTATCTGCACCTGGTACCAGAGCGATGGCAGGTTGAGGCCCAGGTGCGGATCATCGCACAGGATGGGTGCACCGCTTTTGGTGTGCGCTCCGCTCACAGCCCAGTTGTTACTGCCTTTTCCTTCATTCGTTTCTTTTTTGGGTTCAAAATCGTTAGCCGCCAGGTGAGCCCAAATATCGCCTGCGGGCACAGATGGTGTTTTCATTAACGCCGGTTCGAATGGTGTCCCAACCGGAATTACAGGTGTGCTTGTATAATCTCTTGCAGGGTAGAGCAGCGTAAAAGTTTCGGGTGGCAGCATATCGCGCAGCAAGGTCATCTCTATATCTTCTGTATAGCCCGTAAGATCATCCGCCATGTACTTGAGCAGCAATGCGCTTTTCAGGTTCGTCCAGTCTTCGGGTGCAAATCCCATCAGTTTGTATTCGATGGGGTAGTCTTTATACTGCAGTGAGTGGATGTAGGTATTGATTCCGGCAGTATAAGCATCCAGCATTTCTTTGGTCCTCGGATCGGCTTCCATAGCTTGCAGCGATTGCCCTGCGCCGTACACCATACCTTTCCGGCGCTGTTTACGGTCGTAGTCCAATGCTTTTTCGCCGATTATTTCACTTACGCGGCCGCCTGCAGCCCGCGCCTCGAGGTCCATTTGCCATAGCCTGAAGTAAGCGTGCAGGTAGCCTTCTGTATAGTATGCATCGTGCTCGTTCGCAGCATGTATGTGCGGCACCATATACTCGTCGAACCACACTTTTGCCGGGGCCTTAACGCCCGGCAGTATTATGCCTGCATTGAAGTCTTTATCGACCGGCTCCGTGTTCGCAGCCCAACCCTTTATCGGGTCCAGCAGGCGACCGAGCGCTGGCATAGTGCCGAGAGGCCTATCGAGCACATAAACCAATATTACAGTGAGCAATAAGGGAACAATGAACCGCGATACCCGCATCAAATGAAATTTAACTAAAGCTACAGAAAGGAATTCAATTTTTCAGAGGATACTGAGCCGTTAATCCACCGGTATCTCCACCACGTAACTTTTGCCGGGGCGAACCGGCAAGGTCCTGGACCGCAACCATGGGTTTTGCAACTTGAGCATTTTATAGCTGGTGCCATTCTGCCGCGCAAAGTCTGCAAGGTTTTCTACAGTTGCCGTAACTGTAACGTTCCTTGTTTTCACAGGTTGATAACCTTCGCTTGCATCCAGCATAAAGCCCCATGCTTTTGGTTGAGAAAGTATAGCCTTTAAGGATAGGATCCTGAAAATGTACCTGTTGGTCTCCTCAGGGAAAACCATGTCATAAAAGCTATTGCCGCCCTGGAAACTCACTTGGCTGGCATAGCCGCCCTGTCCGCAGTTGTATGATGCGGCAGCTGCCGTCCAGCTACCAAACTTCCTGTGTGCTTCGTTAAAAAAAGCACAAGCCGCATCAGTAGCTTTAACTACGTTATAGCGCTCGTCCACATTTTCGTTTATCTCAAGACCATAGCGTGGCGCGGTGTCTTTCATAAATTGCCACAGGCTGGCAGCTCCGACAGAGGAAGTGGCAGTCGGTTGTAATGAGCTCTCTGCTGCACATACATATTTAAAGTCGTCGGGCACGCCATTAGCCTTCAGCCTGGCCTCGATGACCGGGAAGTAACGGGTCACATTTTTGAGCATATACAGCGTGCCGCCATGCGCGTAGTAATTAACGATCATGTCCCTGTCCAGCCGCTCACGCACTTCCCAGCGGTTAAGGGGTACTTTCTCACCGCAGAAGTCCATGCTTTTAGGTATATCCGGGGCATACCACTTGTATTCCAGCTTACCATCATTCTTTACCTCTACCGTTGTTTCCTTAGGTTCAGGTTTGCGAAAAGCAAAACCCGTTATTATGGCTGCGCCTGTAATAGCACCGGCGGCAAAGATCAATATCAGTTTGGTCCTGTTCTTCAAAAGAAGTTGCTTAAGTATATAAATTTAAGAAAAATCGGCGGACTAAGTGCGAACTTATATATCCGTGCCCTGCGTAGTTCAAAAAGTTTATTCCAGTCATAGCTCACTGAAAGGGAAATATGTAAATTCACCTCAAAAAGCACAATAATTGATGAAGATCTGGTATTCATACATGGGTGTGCCCTACACCGGTCCTTGTCCTCCTTATTACGAATTGGCCGGCAAACCCTGGTATGACACCCTGGTGAAGAATATTCCAGAGATACGTCAAAAAGTGCTTGAATTGCTTGAGCAGAAAAATATCGATCTCAAGACTTATTTCAATACTGGCATCGTAGAGGGTGGCGGATGGGATGCGCGGGGCTTTTTGTCGTGGGGTAGGGTCGACAAGTTATTGGAATCGGAAAAGGGCAGGGAAGTGTTTGCTTTTTTCAAGGATATACCTGGTATTGTATTGCTTTCGGTCAGTGTATTGAAACCTCATACACACGTAAAAGCACACAACGGCGACACGGATGGTACTTACAGGCTCCACGTGCCTATTTATATACCTGCGGGTTTGCCAGAATGCGGCTTGAAGGTGGGCGGTATAGATAAGCCATGGACTGATGATAAGATAACAGTGTTCAGCGATGCAAACATGCACGAGGCCTGGAACCAATCCGCGCAGACGCGTATTGTATTGATTGCTGATGTGGTTCGTGAAGAGATGCTAAGTAAGAAAGACACTATTTGCATTAATGTAGTTGCATTATTGCTGATGCACAAGATCTACGCTAAGCTCAGCAGCAAGAAGCCTGGCAAATGGCTCATGTGGTTGATGGTGCATATAGGTATCAACACCCTTAAAGGGCTGCTTTATATTTACTGGCCATTCCGCAAAAAGGTATAACTATTCTGTGAGCTTGATTCCCGTTTTTGTAAGCTCTATTTTTCGCTGTTTGTAAAGCGCTCCGATAACCATTTTGAAGGTTTTCTTGCTCATGCCGAAATGTGCATAAATCTCTTCCGGGCTGGACTTATCGTGGAAAGGAAGATAGCCGCTGTTGTTTTCCAGCATGTGTAAGATCTTTTCCTCCTCCGGGGCTACTTTTTTATAGCCAGCCTGCCCCAGGCCAACATCTATCTTATTGTCGGCGCGAATTTTTTTAATAAAACCTTCCAGTCGCTCGCCCAACGCCAGGTCGCGGAAGACCTCATTGTAATGCAGCAGGCCGATATGTTTGTTATTGATGATCACCTCGTAGCCTAACTCGGTACGCCTGTAGATCAGCAGTTGCACTACATCACGCTCATTTACCGTCAGATTTTCATTGCTTAAATAAGGCCATATTTTTTCTGTGCCGGTAACGCGACCAGTGCGCTCGTCGATGTAGATATAAATGGGGTAGCTCTCGCCGACATACATGCGCGATATCTGTTGCGAAAGCGGGACAAAGATATCTTTCATAATGCCCCAGCGCAGGAAGGCGCCATGCTCGGTGGTGCTCACTACCTCAAGTATGGCAATATCACCAACAACTCCAAGCGGATGCTCGGTGGTGGCTATTAACCGGTTTTCATTATCGTGATACACAAATACCTCGATCTCGTCGCCGTCCTGCAGGTTTTCCGGCACATAGCGTTTGGGCAGTAATATCTCAGTATCGCCACCATCGAGATATACGCCGAAGTCAACGTGTTTATTTACTTTTAGTGTATTATACCTGCCAACTTGTGCCATGTGTCATTCCAAATGATTGGCAAAGGTAGTGGTTATAATGTGTCCTTGTGTTTTATCACAGACACAGTGAGCAGAAATACCGAATCTTCCAGAGCCGAAATGCTGTAAGTTATTTCACCGTGCAGGGCCGCCATCTGGTGTGCTTTCAGGTCCAGGTAGCCCATACCGGAGTTGATCTTGATATGTCCCTCCAGCACCTGCACGCTGATGGTGCCATTTGTTGTATTTCCCGGCATCGACGCGTTCGCGTGAAATGCAGCCAGAATGATCCGCATATTATCCGTTTTAAAAACCGTGATAGCATTGCGATCGTTTTTTCGGTAGGCTTCTTCGTCTTTTATTTGTGAAATGTATTCATTTATATCGATACCTACCAGCGATGCGTCGATCAGGCGGTTACCCGCAGGTCGGTTGGTTGTTGCATCATTATATTTCTCCTGCATTGTCCTGGATTTTCGTTAGGCGCAAAATAATTGTGCCATGGCAGCGTTCATGGCACAATTACCTATTTATAAACAGTTACTGTACCAGCAGCTTTTCTTTAAAGCGCCATTTATCGCTTACTACTTCCATGAAGTAGACCCCGGGCTTTAAAGCCCCTTTATCAATACCCAGTACATCGGCATTCTGCCGCGGATAAGTACGCAGTTCACGACCCAATATATCGTATAGCGTTGCTGAATAGTATGCGCCGGCTGTATTCTGCATGATAAGATTAGCTGACCGGGTAAATGGATTGGGATATACAGCGTGGCTAATACCATGACCTGCTGTAACCTCAGGAACAAGCATTGGAACGGCTGCTATGCATTGAGAGTCTAGGATATTATGGGCTATTTCTTCATAAGCTTCATTTACAACCGCGACCACGCTATCGATGCAAATGAAGTTAGTATCTATGGCATCAAAGCTAACGCGTAAAAGTAAGGTCGTACCCAGGTTCTTCGGGATGGCTACTTCGTCGTTGGTAAGTAGTGCGATCTCGCCGCTGGGCCGAAAGGCTATCGTGGGGCTGAAGCCTGGTACCTGGTTCTGCACATTTACCACGTGGAGGCCTTTAAGCTTTATCTGGTAGGCAAGCAGTTTAGAGTTGGTGTTTTTGATAAATATGTCAACAGTCTGGTTACTGTAATCAAGATTGCCAATGGAGAATTCCGCGGACTGGGTCGGATTTTTAATCATGTTCGGAAAGGCGCAGGACTTGTGCGTGTGGCCCACAGGTATAGCATCTGGTCCATGCTTCCAACAGTCGAAAAGCAAGGCCGCATCCGTAACTGATATCATGCTGTCCGCATTGAGGTCGAGACAAGGGCTTGCCGGTAGGTTGTGGTAAACAGCACCGTGCATGTAGCTATTGACGTCCACATTATCGCGAAGGCTGTCGATGTTGATGTCGCCGGTGAGCCTTGTCCCGTTGCAATTGCCCTCACAGTCTTTCACTGCAAGTCCATTCTCCACACCCATACAGTCGTAATATGGGGCGCAATTTGGATACACGTCTACCTGGCGGAGGTTATTCGCGTCGTGATAGATGTGTATGCACGTACGTGCCCAGTTGTTAAAGTAGTTGGTTTCATACCTGCCATAAAAGTCGGGCCGCGGCTGCCAGCTTGCGCGCACTATCAGTTTGTAGTCACCGTCTGCTACGTCCGTAATATCTATCCATTGGCAGGGCAGGCCGCTGCTGTAAATGTCGGCACAGCCTGCTGTAATACCCATATTGCTACAGTTAAACTTGCCGGTTCCTACAGGGCATGTCAGGTCTAATACACAAAATCCATTTTTATATCCTATCGGCACCAGGTTGTTATTGTAGTCAGCAAGCAGGTACTGTGCATAGTCTTTGAAATGCCAGTGACCATGGCAAAGGTCCCAGGCGAAAATGGGGCTGTATATATTAGGGTTCGCAGGGGGTGTTCCGGCCGTAAAGTCTTGCGCACCGAAATTATCTATTCGCGTTGAGAAATTAATCCTGTCGCGTATACCATAGCCGTTCAGGCAGCCTTCGCGTATTGCGCATATATCTGTCGTGGTGCTAGTGTCCATATAGATGGATGTGGCTAACTCGGTGCTGTCTACCACGAGATCTGGGCCGGTTGGGCATAGAGGATTCGGATAGTATACACAGCTCGAATCGTTGATGGTTGCAAAGGGGTTGTAATTGCAGGCCGTTATATCCATACAGCCTGATACGGGTCCATTATAAGCTAGTCGCCAGTTAATGGGGCCGTAATTGCATGTGTGACCATAGTCGCCAACGCGGAGATAATAGGTATTCCCCGCAGTGAAATAAGCGCTGATGTTAGACTGCGTTCCGCAATTCTGGAAACCATAATAAATGGTAGCAAGGTTGTTCGTATCAGGTGCCAGGTTAGTGCAGTAATCGTATATATACAGCTTGGTAGTGCAAGTGTTCAGATTACAGGTGGTAAATGTGTACTGGCCGGTATTGGGGGCAGTATAAACATACCAGTAGTCGGGATTAGGTGCAGTAAATGTCCCGGTATCGGTTACTATAGCCGTTGAACAGTTGGCGCCCGGCGGGCAGTCTACCCATGCATTGCTTTGTGCACCGAAGGAACTGTCGCTTTTAACCAGTACATTATTGAGAAACACTTTAAAGTAGCCGTGCCCGTAGTTGCAGCAGATGCCGTCACCGTAGGAGTCTAATATCTGGAAGTGGGTACAAGAGTTATCCGGCACACATATTGAGTCTTTATACAAAGAATTCTGACCCAGCGTTCCGTTTTGCATAAGCACATTGTTTTGTGCATCCGTTAGCTTCCAGCTGGTTTCACCGGGGTAGCTGTCGGTCATTAATTCTATGCGTACCTGTTTTTGACCCGCAGGACACTGGGCTCGAGAAACAAAAAAGGGCAGGGTGCAGCATAGCAGCAGTAACACTTTTTTCATGCACCTGAATTTAGAGGTGAGCAATAATATAAATATATCTCTTTTTTTTATCGGAGCAGCGTAATACTTCCTGTTTTCTGCACTGTCGTTCCATCGAGGTAGGTAGCTTCCAATGTGTAAGCGTAGACCTCCTCTACCTGCGGCTGACCTTTATAAGTACCATCCCATCCCTTCTCCTTCGTGTCAGTCTCGAAAACGATATTGCCCCACCTGTTATAAATACGCAGCCTTACAGATCTTAACCTGAAACCCCTTATATACAGAACGTCATTGTTACCGTCGCCATTGGGACTGAATGCGGAAGGTACATCAACCACTTTATCGATATCTGCTTTTATGTCTTTACAGGCAGTATCAATGCAATTGTTGGTGTCGCTGGCTATCAGGCATATGTGATAGCTGCCCGAGTCATTGTACAGCTTATCGGGATTGCGATCTGCGCTGGTAGTTCCGTCGCCAAAATTCCACCTGAAAATGCTGGCATAGTCGCTTGACAGGTTTTGAAAATGCACCGCCGAGTTGGGCATCGGGGGATTGGGATCGAAACTAAAATCGGCAATCATTGGCTTGAAAATATTGCCGCTTTGGTTTATGGTATCATGACAACCCACAGCATTGACCATTACCAGGTTCACGGAATAGGCACCTGCCTGGGGGAAAGTAAAGATGACCGGATTACCGTAGCGAACTATAGAATCGGAAACCCAGGTATAGCTAACCGCCTCACTCGATCCGGCATCTTGTGCTGCATATAACCATGCACTGCGGCAGTCTGCAGCGGAATCACTAACCGAGTAATGAAAAGGTTGAGATGTGTCGACGATATTGAATGTTGCGAGGTAAGTGCAACCGTTTGCATCAGTTATAAGGCAGCTATCCATGCCAACCGCGAGCCCCGATATGATGGTGTCGGTTGAGTTGCCCGGTGTCCAAAGGTATGAATAGGGCCCTACGCCGCCCATGCCGACGGCGATAGCGCTGCCCTGGTTAATGTTTTGGCATACTACATTGGTTTTTTGGGTACGGGCCGACAAAGCCGCTGGCTCGGTTATTACGAAAGTTTCATCCTTCACGCAGGCATTGTAGTCCTTGATGGTGCAGGTATAAGTGCCTGCAGGGAGGCCGGTCGCCGCATTGCCTGTTCCGCCGTATGGCGACCATAAATAAGTAAACGGAGGTGTGCCGCCCGAAACAACTACTTGTGCATAAGCAGTGCTGTCGCCATGGCATTTGACGTTTTGCTGCGAATCGGCAGTGCTGATAGCCGCAGGTTCGGCAATAGTTACAGTTTCGGTATGAGCACAATTATTATGATCGGTAATGGTGCAGGTATACACACCTGCTGAGAGCCCTGTGGCGTTTGGCCCGTTGCCCCCGCTCGGCGACCATGAATAAGTATAGGGTCCGGTGCCGCCTGAAACGATCACTGTAGCTATGCCATTGTTGTTGCCATGGCAAAGGATGTCGGCATGGTAAGTTGCAGCCTGGATGGGAGTTGGTTCGGTCAATGTAAAAGACTGGGTAATAGTGCAGCCGTGCGCATCGCTGATGGTGCAGGTGTAAGTACCTGCAGCCAGATTATTTGCGGACGAACTATTGCCACCGGTCGGCGCCCATGAATAGGAATAGGGCGAGGTGCCGCCGGACATAATAACCGAAGCGACACCTGTGTATGCACCATTGCAGAGAATGTTAGATTGGGAGGTGATAACTGATAACTGTTGTACCGGCTGCGTTATGGTAGCCGATTGTGTAGTGGTGCAGCCATTCGCGTCAGTTATCGTGCAGGTGTACGTTGCCGGAACAAGACCATTTGCTGTAGCATTGTTTCCTCCCGATGGCGCCCACGAATACGAGTAGGGTGCTGTGCCTCCCGCGGGAGTAACCGTTGCAGTGCCATTGCCGGCACCATAGCAGGTCACATCACTGTGCGAGATGGTAGCTGAAAGCACAGCAGGCTGCGTTATGGTAAAAGTCTTTTGCAGGGTGCAGTTATTAGCGTCAGTTATGGTGCAAGTGTAACTGCCGGGAACGAGTGGCGAGGCTGATGCCGCATTACCTCCTGTCGGCGCCCATGAGTACGTATAGCCGGGCACACCACCTGAGGCAGTAACGGAAGCAACTCCATTGCCCGCGCCGTTACAGGTAACATTTACCTGCGATGTAGTGGCTGTCACGGCCGTCGGCTGGGTGAGCGTAAATGTCTTTTGCAGGTTACAGTTGTTTGCGTCAGTTATTGTGCAGGTATAGTTGCCGGCGGTCAGGTTATTGGCTGTGGCACTATTGCCCCCGGTTGGTGCCCAGGCATAAGTATACCCCGGTGTTCCGCCCGATGGGTTCACGGAGGCTGATCCTGTAGCTGCGCCATTGCAAAGGAGATTGACTTGTGATGTGGTAGCCGTCATTGCGCCCGGTTGTGTTACAGTAATGGTTTTTTGCAGTGTGCATCCGTTGGCATCGGTTATGGTGCAGGTATAATTACCGGCAGACAGGCCGCTTGCTATGGCGTTATTGCCGCCGGTTGGCGCCCAGGAATAACCATATGGAGCAGTGCCCCCCGAAACATTGACCGTGGCAGTGCCATTGTTGCCACCATTGCAGCTCACGCTCGTTTGGCTTGTCGTGGCTGTTAATGGTGCAGGTTGGGTCACCACAATAGTATCAATAACTGTATCGGAAACTGCATCAATAACCCTTACAGTATATGAGCCCGCGCTAAGACCGCTTATGGTTGATGTGGTCTGGTTCCCGGGCAGCCATAGATAAGAGTAAGGTGGCGTGCCGTAGGTAGCGCTGACCGATGCTGTCCCATTGTTGCCTCCGTTGCAGGAAACATTTGTATGAGAAGGCGTGGTTGTCAACGAGACATAAACCGGTTGTACGTCGACATAGTCAACATAATAATACGCATAATTGCCCGGCCCAAGTGAGTCAAGGTGGGTATTGGCGTCGTTTTTAAAACTTCCTATCGCGATGTGTGTATAGGCGGAGTCGGCCTGGAAAGTGTCGCTAAGCGTTACCCATCCTGTAGCATCTGAAATAATGCCATAGTTGCCATAATCTATTTGGGCGGTCACAGGGATAACCTGGTCGGTAGGAGCGTAAGTATAGTTTACATAAAAGAACACGCCCAGGTTATCAGAGCCTAGACCGCCTGATTCCGCCCTGCTCACATGGATCGTAACTTTGTAATACGTTCCCGGAGTAAGAGCGTTGATAGCACCATCGAGGTATTCCCGATAGTTCGGCACGGCTGCCCAGTAAGGGCATAAGCCCGCGTAGGCATTACCTTCGTAAGCGGTCTGGTTGCCATAGGTGTTTTGGGGTACGCCGGCGATGGTATTAGGGCAGCAACTATTATAATAATCTGAGCTGGCTCCCGTAGGATCAATCCACTCATTACAGTGATTGGTAACCTGGGCGGCGTTATTAGGGCAAACTGAAAATTGTTCAAAGCCGGGATTATGCACCACATTCTGTCCAAATGTGGAGAAGCTGAAAGCAATGAAAAATATCAGGGTACAAGTATATTTCATTTAATTAAATTGTAAGAAGGTTCTATAAAGTTACATAAAGCTTCCTACATTTTGCCTTGGCAGACAATGTATTTAGAAAATAAATAATGTTTAACGCTTAAACTTTTACAGCACCTGCATACATCAGCTCAATAATCCGCACAACTTCTCTTCCTTCCTCAGCACTGGTCATTACCGAGTGGCCATGGTGCAAGACATCTATCACATTCTGGATCACTTTGTCATGATTACTCATTGAGCCCTGATATAGTCCGTAATCATTCGCCTTTGCGCTGATATTGATTTGGGGCAGGGCCTCCCCTTGCAGTTGCTGATATTCGATGGTATTCAGGTATTGCCCGCCGATCTTCAGGGTGCCTTTTTCCGCCAATAGTGTTATGGAGCCCTCCATATTCCGCTCAAAAGCGCAGGTGGTGAAGTTGAAGTTCACTATAGCTCCGTTGGCAGCCTTCAATACAAAACTGCCTGTATCTTCCAGTTCGGTGTTATGCTGATGTGCATAATTATGCAGCCAGCCTTTCGAGTCAACAACGGTGCCGTTCAGGTAGTAAAGGATATCTACAAAGTGGCTGAATTGCGTGAACAGACAACCTCCGTCTTTTTGTTTGGTGCCGCGCCAGTTACCCTCAGCATAATAGGCATCTCCCCGGTTCCAGAAACAGTTCACCTGTATCATATAGATATCACCCAGTTCATTGCCGGCAAGAAGCTTTTTCACAGCTTGTACCGGTGGATTATAGCGATTTTGCTTCACCGCAAATATCGTTTTACCACTTTCCGTAGCGGCAGCTATCATGTTGTCGCACTCCTGAGCACTTAATGCCATGGGTTTTTCAACCACTGTGTGTAGTCCGGCCTTCAGTCCTGCGATCGTGTGGGCTTCATGGAGATAGTTTGGCGTACATACGCACAGCACATCCGCGTCTTGCTCCTGAAGCATTTCATCAAGTGTATGGTAGAAATTTACGCCTTCAGGCACTTTGGATTCTAAAGTGACATTTTCATCACAAACTGCAACCAGTTGCGCATTCGGATTGTGCATGATATGCTCGGCATGTCTCCTGCCTATATTGCCAAAGCCTACTACTATAAAACGTATGGGGGTCAAAAAAATCTATTATTATATTCAAGATCAAATGTAAAGGCTAAGCCGTCAATATTCAAAAAATACTGCAGTTTCTATCCTACACTGTCCGTCGTCTGCGATATGGCGCAGTTGCGCACCACAAACCATATACGGGCAATTACAGCGATGATTCAAAGAGAATGGCGAAAACTACTAATAGCAGGCAGCTGAGCGGTAGGGCTTGAGTAAAGAACCTTCGGGACAGAACCCGATAATTCATATTTTATCGAACGACTGAAATGAGGTTGTTTTCGATTCGTAATAAGCCCGCATCCGCCATTTTTCTTAATGCGAGCAACACCTCGCTTTTTTGGGCCGCCGGATATTTTTTTATTAAAAGACTGGCTTGGATACTTCCCTCTGCTTTAATCAGTTCCTGTAAGTCCTTTGTCAGTTTGTTCGTTTCAGAATGTGTTGCTGATGTTTGCAGGCATATATCGCAATGCCCGCAATTCTCATCCGGGTATTCTCCAAAATAGGTTCTTAGCATTAATTCGCGACACATGTCTTCATTCTCCAGGTAGTTGATCATAGCCTGTGTTCTCGCTTCATGTTGTCTGCGTAGTAACGCAATGCGCTGCATATCTATGATCAGGTGACGGCTGTCCACCCGAAGGTGGTGAAAATATAACTGGGGCCCTTCCGTGGCTTTGCGGTAGTCCAACACTTCCATTCGATGTAACTTTTGCAACAAATGTTCCACCATTTCCTTTTTCATCTTTAGTTGTTTTGCAAGGACGGTAAGCCGCATAGTCGTTGGATAGTGGAAGACGGTACCATACAGGCGCAGTATGCCTGTAATTGCATAACCAAGGTCGGGGTAGGCCGCAACTATTTGATCAAGATTTTCCCGATCAGTGGTAAACTGGATATAAGCAGGGTGAAATACTGATTCGGTGATAGTCCAGAGCCCCTCTTGGGCGAGTAGCTTCAGCCCATAGGATGCCGGCGTAACTTCCAGATCGAACTTTTGACAGAAGTCAGCCAGGTCGAATGGGAAATACCTGTCCGGCTGTGCACCGGTAGGTATTTGCAAATATTCGTTGACAGCCTGATACACGCTACGTAAGTAGGATTCGGGCGGGTACTGCAGCATTACACTTTCCCGCAATCGGCTAATGTCAGTGGCATTATAAAGCAACAGTGCTTTAGACGAGTGACCATCGCGACCCGCCCTGCCGGCTTCCTGGTAATAACCTTCGAGGTGCTCAGGTGCATCATAGTGTAATACCGTCCGTACATCCGGCTTGTCTATACCCATGCCGAATGCTGTGGTAGCTACCATGGTCGTCACGCTGTTTTCCATCCAGCTTTTTTGAGCATTTTCCCTGATATCTTTCGCCATGCCGGCATGGTAGTGTGTTGCAGCAATACCTTGCTGTATCAATTTGTTTGCCAATATCTCAGTTTGCTTACGACTACGGCAGTAGACGATGTTGCAGGCGGTTGACGACAGGTTGTCCTTTGTATCGTTCGGCTTGTTTTCGCTGTACTTCACAGCATAGTAAATATTTTTTCTTTTTGCGCTTTGTCTGAAGATGGCCGGCGCCTGTAATTGTAGTTGCACGGCAATGTCATCCTGCACCGTTTTCGTTGCCGAAGCCGTTAGTGCCAGTATTGGCACTTCAGGAAGGGTAGCTCTCAGCTCTGCGATTTTCAGGTAGTCCGGCCTGAAATCGTGTCCCCATTGTGAAATACAATGCGCCTCATCTACGGCTATAAGACTGATGTCGAAGGATGGCAAATATTCTTTAAATAATTCCGTCTGTAGTCGCTCTGGCGAAACATACAGGAGTTTGTACGGGCCGTGCAGCATATTCTCTATATTGGTCCGCACCTCATGATAGTTCATTCCGGAATGTATACAACAGCTCATGATGCCTAGTTGGTCCAGCCGGGCTACCTGGTCTTTCATCAGCGCGATGAGAGGGGAGATGACGAGTGCAAACCCCGGTCTTGCCAGCGCCGGCACCTGGTAGCAGAGCGACTTTCCTGCACCCGTAGGCAGTAAAGCCATGGTGTCCTTATTTTGTAAGATGCTTCCGATCACCTCCGCTTGCAATGGACGGAAGCTGGAATAGCCCCAATGCTTTTGTAATATCTCTAAAGGGGCCATAGCTGCCTAAATTTCCCCTTGTGTTTTATCCACAAAAACCGGTTTTAGTGCATGCAGCCATAGCTGTTTCTTCACTTCTGCGTTGAGCTCCAGTTCGCTTAAAGATAGCGATGGTATCCAGGTACAATCATTGTAGCGATTGGGCTCGCAAAACCTGAACAACGCTGAAACACCCAACCGGGTCGGCTGCACACCTAATAGGATCACCACTTTTGGTCTGAGGTGATATTGTAATTGGTGCCACGCAATGTCCTCGTCATCATTTAGTTGTATAACACTGTATTGGTTTTCGTGCAGGTTGCAGGCCTGCATCATTTTTTGCAACTGTGTCGCCTCACCGGAACTTTTAGCAAAGGGCGTAGACAACACAAGGACGTTTTTTGGTTCCAAAGGACCTTTGGTTTCAGGAAGTGTGTCCCAAAAGGTGTTCCATTCATCGCTTAAGATATCGGTTTCTATAATTATCGGGATGTCCTTCATAAACAGCTTGCTATATTATCTCAAATGATATGCGTCAGGCCTGAAGCGGAAAAATTTTCGTTTCTTTGCGAAATTAAATGTTTCTCGTTATTAGTTTTTCGATTTTATGAGTGTTCCCGTCTTAGGATTTCCCGTTACAAGAGTTGAAAAAAGCCGCATAAATGAAATAGACCCTGCCAATATACAGTTCGGTAAGCATTACTCCGACCATATGCTGCTGGCGAGGTACGAAGACGGTGAATGGAAGCAGCCTGAAATAGTGCCTTTTGGCAATCTCAGCCTCAGCCCTGCAACAACCTTTATGCATTATGGGCAGGCGATCTTTGAAGGTGTGAAGGCCTACAAAGACCCACAGGGCAACCCGGTGATCTTTCGCCCATACGACAACCTGAAGCGCATGAATATCTCAGCAAAACGCATGGCAATGCCGGAAGTGCCGGAAGAGATATTTGTAGAAGGGATGAAGCAACTGGTGGAGCTGGATAAGGACTGGATACCTACGTCCGAAGGCACTTCGTTATATATCCGCCCTTTTATGGTGGCAACTGACGAGTTCATAGGAGTGAAACCGGCAGAGAAATTTCTGTTCATAATAATCACCAGCCCTGCCGGTCCATACTACAGTAAGCCGG
This sequence comes from Bacteroidota bacterium, assembly GCA_018267915.1. GTDB lineage: Bacteria > Bacteroidota > Bacteroidia > Chitinophagales > Chitinophagaceae > MKUN01. The sequence continues at coordinate 52,967 of JAFDXN010000034.1, forward strand.
TCTCTATTTACGTACAAGACAAATATGTGCGCGCATTCCCGGGCGGCATCGGCTTCACAAAGGCAGCGGGCAATTATGGTATGAGCATGTACCCCACACTGGAGATCAGGAAGATGGGCTACGATCAGATACTGTGGACAGATGGTTTCGAGCACAAATATGTGCAGGAGATAGGCACCATGAATGTCTTTTTCGTGATAGGGGATACTGTCGTTACCCCAAATATTACGGAGACAATTCTCGAGGGTGTTACGCGGGACAGTGTATTGACACTGCTTCGCGAAAAGGGTATAACTGTAGAAGAGCGTCCATTGAGTATAGATGAAATAGAGGCCGCTTATCAGCAAGGACAACTACGTGAGGCATTTGGTACCGGTACAGCAGCATCGATAGCGCCCATAGCCAAACTCACTTATCATGAAGATGAAATGGAATTGCCGCCTTTGGAAACATGGAAAGTTGCTAACTGGCTTAAGGAAGAACTGGCAGCAATTCGATATTGCCGCAAGCCGGATAATCACGGCTGGATAGTTAAAGTATAAATACTCCGAAATATCATTAAAAAGACGCTGCCTTACCGGCAGCGTCTTTTTAATGGCTTGTTAAGCGTTGCTAAAGCAACTGTTAAGTATTGCCGTAAATTTCCCGCGCTGAACTACATGTTTGATTTTTGTCCTAAATCATGCTGTATGGACACAAAAGCGTTATTGTCTAAAAAGAAATTCAGGCTGAGCATGGCCGTGATCATCTCGATCAGTATTGCATTGCTGCCGGTTTACATCGCAGCGATCCTGAAGCTCATAATATGGCTGATAGGCTAGGGGCGGTTATTTTTTTGCCAATTTCCTTATCGTTGCTTTCTCTTCTTCAGTAAGGTTTTTAGGGACGGTGATCACCACCTTTACATAGGCATCACCTCTTTGTTTTGGATTTTCATAGTCGGGCATGCCCATTCCCTTTAGCCGGAACACTTTATCGCTATCGGTACCTTCAGGTATGTTCATCTGTACGGTTTTGTCGATCGCATTCACTGCTATTTTCCCACCGAGTATTGCGGTATAAACGTCCAGTGCTTGCTCGAAGTAAAGATCATTTCCCCGCCGCTCAAAGCGTGGATGGGGTAATACTTGTATCCTGATAAAAAGGTCGCCATTCGCGCCGCCGTTGTAGCCGTCATCTCCCTTACCTCTCATGCGCAGCACCTGGCCATCACCGATACCGGGTTTCAGCTTTATTCTCAGTTTCTGCCCGCGCAGGTTCAATTGCCGTTCCGTACCATTGAACGCTTCCTCGAGGGTCAACTCGGTATGTGATTCAAGGTCCTGACCTTTCAGGGGGTTAGTCCGCCCGCGTTTTGACCGCTGGCCACCGCCAAAGCCTCCGAAAAAAGTTTCGAAAAAATCTGAGAATTCACCTTCATTTCCGTCAAAAAAGTCTGTGCGAAATTGCCCGCCATGAGGACGTTTTCCTGTATTGGCCCACTGTGAGTAGTCAAAACCACCATCTGCGCCACCTTGGTTTTGATATTGTTGCCATTGACTGCCCAACTCGTCATATTTTTTTCTTTTTGCCACATCCCCAAGCACGTCGTACGCTTCATTGATTTCCTTGAACTTTTCCTCGGCTTGCTTATTGCCCTGATTTTTATCGGGGTGATATTTCACCGCAAGTTTGCGGTAAGCTTTTTTGATATCGTCCTGGCTGGCCTTCTTGTCTATTCCAAGTACCTTATAGTAATCTTTATACTCCATGTCAGGTTGCTTTTACCTATCCTAAAGTTAGGCAAAAAAAATACCGGGGCTTGGCCCCGGTATATATCAAAAATTATTTGTCGGATGTTATTTCCACCTCCACTCAATAAAGCAATCGCTTGGGAAGCCATTGGTACTTGGTGAAGTGTGATAAGGCCAGTGATTAGTACAACGGTAATAACCTCTCCTGTAATAAACGTCAGTCATCGTTCCCTTGGTATACAGTCTCACGCGGCCGGAGTAGTCGAAACGCAACTTTGAATATTCCTTCGAATCATCTACAAAATAGTAGTCGTGCCCGTTTCTTTTTCTTACGAGTTCTGAGCTGAATTGATCGCTAGTAAAGAGGTACCTGCCATTTTTGTATTCGATGGTGAATTCCTTTACAGAAGTTCCTCTCGGGTCGCTATATAAGCGGTAAGTGTTTACGGACCCGTTCTGTTCCAGGTTGTTTAATTGCTGAGCATAACCAGTAATGCCTGTAAATAAGCAGAGTACAAAAATCGTTAGGTAGAGCGTTCTCATTTGTTGTGTCTTTAATTCGCGTTAAATTTATTAATAAAATTTAGCACCGGTATTCTAGTATTGGCGAAAGATAATTATAAAAAAATTACTGAGGTAGTGTTTGGCGAAAAAAATTACGTTTAGATTGTTTTGCTCATATAAATCGAGCACGATCTTCTTATTTATTTGCTTACGATTCTTATGCAAAAGTCGAGCGAAGCAGTAATATATTTTATTTTGTCAAATTCGAATAGATGTGTTATTCCTTTAAGGCTATAGATAGCTCGGCTAGTGCTATTTGTTTCGTACCTTCGGCATTGCATTAACCAATACTTAAGTCTTGCAGAACAAATTCATCTGGTCCGAAGAGATCGAACCCCATAAGAAGCGCACGAAGGAAATTATTCATAAACATCCCGAGATCAGGACATTGATCGGACGGAATCCTTATACCATTTTTGTGATACTGCTTTGTGTATCCGTCCAGATGGCAGGAGCAATATTGCTGAGGGATGCACCATGGTGGGCCATCTTCCTGGCGGCATATTGTATAGGTGCTTTTGCCTGTCATACCCTTTTTGTGTGCATTCACGAATGTGCGCACAACCTGCTTTTTAAGAACCGCACGCTGAATACATTGTCAGGTATTCTGGCCAATTTGCCGCTGGTCTTCCCAAGTTCGGTATCGTTTCAGAAATACCATTTGAAGCATCATTCCTTCCAAGGGGTAGAGGAACTGGATGCGGACATGCCTTTCCATTGGGAGGCAAAGCTGGTAGGCAGCTCAGTGCTGGGCAAGGCTTTGTGGCTGCTGTTTTACCCGGTTTTTCAATTGCTTCGCCCCTTGAGGCTCACTAAAGAGGTAGATATTTTTGATAAGTGGACTGTTGTGAATTGGATCGTACAGTTCAGCTTCATGGGTTTGATCGTTTACTTCTTTGGCTTAAAGGCAACTATTTTCTTAGTAGCGAGCTTCTTCTTTTCTATCGGGTTACACCCTCTTGGCGCGCGTTGGATACAAGAGCATTATCTGACTCATGGAGAGCAGGAAACAAAAAGCTATTACGGCGTGCTAAATCCCGTGAACCTGAATGTAGGCTATCACAACGAGCACCATGATTTCCCCTCCGTACCGTGGAACAATCTGCCCAAGATCAAGAAATTCGCAGGTCCTTATTACGATACCCTGGGCCATCATACATCATACACCCTGCTTCTGTTTCAGTTCCTTTTTAATAAGAATCTCACTGTTTTTAGCAGGGTGGCCAGGTCCAACCGTGGAGGTAGAAAGGTAGATAGAACGAAGTCTGCCGAGCTAGCTGAAAATCCGGTTGGCCAGTAATACTAAGCTGCGTATTCGGGCAGGTCGATATGGAAACTAGACCCTTCTTTTTGCTTGCTTTCTATATGCAGTTCACCCGAATGTTCCTGTATTATTTGCAGGCATATACTGAGGCCCAGCCCGTAGGACCGTTCACCGTTGAGACCGGTACGTCCCGCCCGGCTAAACTTATCAAAGAGATATGGCTGTAATTCGATGGGTATCCCGATCCCTGTGTCATTTACCGATATACGCACCTTATCTTCAAATTTCTTGAGCTCCAGTGTAATAGTACCGTTGCCGGGTGTGAATTTTGTGGCATTGTCTATCAGGTTATTGATCACCCTGCGCATCTTATTGGGGTTGATGTAAGCGCTTATCATGCCAAATGGCTCGTTCAGTACCAGTGTTTGTCCGTTTTGCATACGCCGCTGCCATTCCATATATATAGCCCTCAGGAATTCGTTCAGGTGAACCTCGGTTTTCTGGCTTTCTTTAGCATGCTCGGCCGCAACGTCCATCAGGTCCTGTATGATATGTTCTGAATCACGTACAGCGTCCAGGATCAGACCGTGATATTCATTTCTCTCTTCTTCACTTGTGCTATCGTCTTGCAGTAGCTTGGTAATCGCAGTGATATTGTTAAGCGGGCTACGCAGGTCATGCGTAACAATGTTTAAGATATTCCGCTGCGCGTTATTGGCGAGGACGATCTCCCTGTTCTTTTGCTCCACTAGTTTTACCTGCATGAAATAATTGTAATGGTACGAATAGGTGAGCCGTGACACAGCAAAAAACATCACAAGCAATACTACTGCTACCGCAAGATTTTGAAAATATTGGGCAGGGTCTGTCTGAAAATAATGTAGCCCGAGGTATACTGCGGCCACTGTCAATAACATAACGATCAGAGATTCCCAGACCTCAAGCACCCACAATACACTGACTGTAAATGTACCTACCATGAAGAATACCATCGTATTCTTAGGGTTGTGCTGTGCAAGAAACGTAAGCCACAGGCTGCAGCAAATGAACACCATGGCATAGGCCACGCTGAAGAACTGCCTGATGATGGTTTTATGCCTGATCCTTATTCTCTTTAGTATGAAGAAAGCGAGATAGTAGACAACAGAGCCGGCGAGAAGAACGATGCCGGGTCCATGCTTGCTGTAATTGGGTGCCAGTGCGTCATAATCAACAAATAAGTCGCTGATCTGGATGGCGACGCTAAGTGCCAGGATCACAACCGACAATATGCGGGCTGTGGCTACATTTTGCTTCACGGCGAACTTCCTGAATAAGGCTGCATAGCTCTTGTCAGGCGAACTAAAAAAATAAAATTGCATGATCCCCCCGGATTTGATTACAAGATTAATGAATTTTAAGCACATCGCATGTTATTATTCGATCTGTAAAAAGCCTTAAGAATGATATAATCACATAAACCTTGCATCTATCGTGGGAAATAGGTACTTTAAAGGTTGAATGTTTTTATGACCAGGCAAACGCAGTGGATCGTATATGTGCTAATAGCCGGAGTACTTGTTTTTTCCTTCTACAAGCTGCTTAATGTGGCCAATACGGTTAGCTATCCGTATGGAGAGGAATACAGGATAAGTGCAGCAGAGAAAGATGTTGTGGGCGCTGTAAATATGTTTAAGGCCAGGCATCCCGAATTTAAAGTGCCCGATAGCCTGTTGATGCCGGGCGGCAGAAAGGGACAGTTGCTTGATGGCCCGCGGGGGAAAGGCGACTACTGGTACCATGCCTACTTTTATTATCCTAAGGAGCAGCAAGTGATAAAAACCTGGCTGAAACCTGTTGATTCAAGCCATACGATTTTTGCTTTCGATGCTATAAACCAGGGACTGAAGATAGGGAACTGGCGAGGTGTGAATAAGGATTATGGTCACGACGAAAGCAAACGTATTAAGGAACTGTTTGAGCAACGTATCCTAAGCGAGGTCAGGAGCATCGCTGAGCATAGCTAGACGTCTATTGCTCATCAAAAGTGATGAAACTTGTCACAAGCTTGTTAAGCTGATCGCGCGTAAATCCCGGTAGCTCATCCTCCCCGTTGTATTCTGCCGAGAGATGGTTTCCTGAACGCTCAATAGCCATTGAAAAATGTGCGTCGCCGCCGATCAGCATGCTAATGCTTTCCGTATCTGCGTCAGGGTAATCATCGTACACTATACTGTCGATATGTAGCTTGTGATTGCCGGCTTCGGTCGCCAGGCGGATATTGTCACCGCTATGAGCGCGGCGGTGAAGCACATAGCCGTTGTTGTTCGTAAGCTCAAAGGAGACTGTAAGCGACGGACAATATTGTTTCCACTTATTGACACTTAAGAGGTCGTTTTTGGCATACACGAAAAAGTCCTCGGCATCTTCAATTGAGGCGACCACTATGCTATGCCTTACGCGATTTTCAATCAGTCTTCCTGAGCTTTGGGTAGTATGGTAGTACTGCATAGGCCTGCTTTTATTACGTATACACGAAATATCATGCCAGTTTTTATGATAATAACATCATCTTGATAAAAGCCGCTTACTGGGCGAGCTTCCCGTTGGACCTCTTTGGTTACAGTTCTACGATAGTATTTTGTAACTTAACCCTCCCAAAACAAGCTGGAATGGCACAATTAATCCGAAAAGAAGATGCGCTGGAGTACCATGAGAAAGGAAGACCCGGAAAAATAGAAGTAATACCCACCAAAGAGACCAAAACCCAGCGGGACCTGGCATTGGCTTATTCCCCCGGCGTTGCCGAGCCCTGCCTGGAGATACATAATAACGTAGAGAACGTCTATAAATACACAGCTAAAGGTAACCTGGTGGCAGTGATAAGTAACGGTACCGCGGTTTTGGGGCTGGGTGATATTGGACCGGAAGCCTCAAAGCCCGTGATGGAAGGAAAGGGCATTCTTTTCAAAATATTTGCGGACATAGATGTGTTTGATATAGAGCTGAATGCGAAAAGTGTGGATGAATTTGTACAGGTGGTTAAGGCGTTGGAGCCAACCTTTGGTGGTATTAACCTTGAGGATATCAAGGCCCCCGAGTGTTTCGCCATTGAAAAAAGGCTGAAAGAGGAACTGAATATCCCCATCATGCACGACGATCAGCACGGCACTGCAATAATTTCCGGTGCAGCCCTGCTGAATGCCCTTGAACTTGTGGGCAAGAACATTGCCGACGTAAAGTTCGTGGTAAGTGGAGCCGGTGCTTCAGCCATATCCTGTTGCAAGATTTACATAGCTCTTGGCGCCCGGGTGGAGAACATCTATATGTTCGATAGTAAGGGCCTCATCGTCAGTTCGCGCAAGGACCTTGATGAGCATAAAGAGCAGTTTGCGAAAGACGTTCCGGATATGAGCCTGGCAGCTGCAATGAAAGGCGCAGACATATTCATCGGCCTGTCAAAGGGCAACATTCTGACACAGGAGATGGTACAAAGCATGGCCGACAAGCCCATCGTTTTTGCACTCGCCAATCCTGACCCTGAAATACCGTACGATAAAGCCATTTCCGCCCGTCCTGACATCATAATGGCCACCGGCCGTAGCGATTATCCCAACCAGGTAAATAACGTGCTGGGCTTTCCTTTCATTTTCCGTGGTGCGCTTGATGTAAGGGCAACTGCTATTAACGAAGAAATGAAGCTGGCTGCCGTAAAGGCCCTCGCCGCTTTAGCCAAAGAGCCCGTCCCCGATATCGTCAGCGCTGCATACGATGAAACAACTATGCGCTTTGGGCCAACTTATATCATACCCAAGCCCATTGATCCGCGTTTGCTGGTCAAAGTTTCGCCCGCCATTGCGAGGGCAGCTATGGATAGTGGGGTAGCGCGTCAGCCCATTAAGGACTGGGATGCTTATGAGGCAGCACTATACCGCCGGTTGGGCTCTGATGACAACATCCTGCGTTTTATCCTGAACAAGGCTAAGCAAAATCCCAAACGCGTGGTATTTGCTGATTCGGAAAATATAAAGATCCTCAAGGCCGCGCAGGTCGCTAAAGACGAAGGCCTTGCGATACCGATACTCCTGGGTAACGAAAAGAAGATACTTGACATGATTAAGGAGAACGGTTTGCAGTTGCCCAATGTCACGATCATTGATCCCAAAAACGACAATACCGAAAAAAAACGCTGTGAATATGGTGATCTCTTTTTCGAGAAGCGTAAACGCCGCGGCTTTAACATGTACGAGGCGCGCAAGATCATGCGCGAGCGTCCCTATTTCGGTACTATGATGGTGGAAACAGGTGAGGCCGATGCTTTCATCTCAGGTCTCACGCGTCAGTATCCTGATACACTGCGGCCCGCTTTGGAGATCATCGGCATGGAAGAAGAAGCAAAACGTGTCGCCGGCATGTATATCATGCTCACGCGTAAAGGGCCTTTGTTCTTTGCGGACACTACGGTTAATTTCAATCCCACCGAGGACGAATTGGTAGACATAACATTGATGACGGCGCGTACCGTTGAACATTTCAATATCAAGCCCAAGGTAGCTATGCTGTCTTACTCCAACTTCGGAAGCAGTTCTTCGCCTGAAGCTATCCTTGTGCGCAACGCAGTAGCGAAGATCAAAGAACGTAAACCCGATCTAATCATTGACGGTGAGATACAGGCAGGCCTTGCATTTAATAAAGACCTGCTTAGGGAAAATTATCCCTTCACCGACCTCATGAACGAGTCGCCTAATGTATTGATATTCCCCAATCTCGCAGCAGGTAATATCGCTTACCATCTTCTGCAGGAAGTGGGTGGCGCCGAGGCTGTTGGACCCATCTTGCTGGGTATGCGCAAGCCGGTGCATGTACTGCAACTGGGCAGTAGCGTAAGGCAGATCGTGAACATGATAGCCATAGCAGTAGTGGATGCACAGGCCAAAGCTGCTTCGATGCTTAACGCCTGATAACAGCTCACATGCGAATTGCGATCATCGGGGCCGGGGCAGCAGGCTGTTTTGCCGCAGCTAATATTTCATCACAGCCGGGGTTGGAAGTGACTGTTTTTGAGAAAACAGGTAAGGTGCTGCAAAAAGTAAAAGTCTCCGGCGGTGGCAGGTGTAATGTAACGCATGCCTGCTTCGATGTTCCGGAGCTGCTTACGAAATATCCTCGAGGCAAATCCCTGCTAAAAAAGACGTTGTATCAATTTAGCCCCCGGGATACCATTAACTGGTTTGAAAGCCGTGGCGTAAAGCTGAAAGCTGAAGACGATGGTCGCATGTTCCCTGTAACTGACAGTTCCCAAACCATCATAGATGCCATTTGGCAGCAAATGATGAAAAACAGCGTCAAAATACTTTATCACAGATCCGTCGACGGAATTGAGAGAAACACACAGGACCTCACCATACATTTTTCGGACAACAGTAGTTACACCGCTGACAAGATATTGATCGCAACGGGTGGCTTCCCCAAATTGGAACAGTATAAATGGATTGGCGACCTTGGCCATTCTATTCACGCGCCCGTCCCGTCGCTTTTTACTTTCAATATGCCTGGCAATCCTATTACGGAACTGATGGGTGTTTCAGTGCCCGGTGCTACCGTGAAGATCGCCGGAACAAAGATTGTCGAACATGGTCCGCTACTTATTACCCACTGGGGTATGAGTGGCCCCGTGATACTGCGATGCTCCGCCTGGGCTGCCCGTGAATTGCACGAGAAGAACTACGATTTCAATATTCTTGTCAACTGGCTTGGTGATCTGAAAGAGGATGAACTGAGGGAACAAATACAGGAGCTGCGCAGGCAGCAAGGAAAGCAATTGATCCAACATAAAAATCCCTTTGAATTGCCCAGGCGTTTATGGGAATTTCAGCTGCAACAGTGCAGCATCAAAAATGATACACGTTGGGGTGATTTGCCGGCCATGCAGCAAAACAAACTGATAGAAAAGCTCCTTCGCGACCCTTATCATGTAAAGGGCAAGACCACATTCAAGGAAGAGTTCGTAACCTGCGGTGGTATCAGCATTTCGGAGGTAAACGCACAGACTATGGAAAGCAAGCTGGTACCCGGCCTTTACTTCGCGGGAGAGATACTCGAGGTTGATGGCATTACCGGTGGCTACAATTTCCAGCACGCCTGGAGTAGCGGCTGGATAGCAGCTAAGAATATGGTTGCTTAGGCAAGATATTTGGTTATTTCTTGCAAAGGGTGCAGTATGTTTATAGTCGATCGTTTCATACTAGTCCTTTACATCCAGCACATCCCTCAACGCATTTCCCAGTACATTAAACGCATACACAAGCAGCATAATAGCAATGCCGGGAATAATTGCTAACAGCGGTCTGTTCGTCAGTATAAAGTTGTAGTGTTCCTTTATCATCAATCCCCATGATGGCTGAGGAGGTTGCACGCCAATTCCTAAAAAACTCAGCCCGGCTTCTATCAATATCGCTGCCGCAAAGTTGCTGGCGGCTATCACCATCAGCGGTCCTGCTATGTTAGGCAGTATATGCCGGAAGATAATTCGCATGTCTCCCAGCCCGATAGCCTTTGCAGCAGTTACATATTCCATTTCGCGCAGTACCAATACCTGTCCCCGAATCAATCTTGCAGCGCTCACCCACATGGTAAGCCCGATGGCAATGAATATCTCCCAAAAGCCTTTCCCGATCGTTAATGTAATTGCGAACACCAGCAGCAGGGTAGGGATCGACCAAAGGATATTGATCAGCCACATCACAATATTGTCCGTAATACCACCGAAATAACCCGCCAGAGAACCCAATACAATGCCGATACTCAGCGACAGGAGAACAGCTACCAACCCCACGGCAATACTCACACGCGCGCCAACCAGCAGTCTCGATAATATATCCCTCCCATAGCGGTCGGTGCCGAGCCAGAAGGTGGCTTGCTTGATTTGATTATGTTCAATGTATCGTTGTTGCTCTATCAGGCTTATACCTTGTTTGTCTATCGGCAACAGCTGTTTTAATGCGAAAGTCACAGTGTCGGTTATTCCGTCGTCCATATAGTGCTGCGCAATAAGCAAGCTGTCTCTAAAGGCATACGTATTTATCGGAAGAGCCTTCAGGTCGGAGGCCTTACCATTGAACCATTGAGAAAGTTTGCCTTGTTTGTCCTGTTTCGTTGTGGTCGGGATATATAAAAGTTGTTTGCTGAAGCCGGGTTGCCTGGCGCCCAATTCTATCACCATTCTATTAGCATATGGAGAATTGTCAGGTGCAAATAAGTAAGCGAAAATAGCAAGCAATACGGTCAGCCCGATCACCGCTAGTGACACTACGGCAGAGGGCTTCCGGAGCAGCTTTTTTATAATTGGGTCCTTAGTTGACCTTACATCGCTAGCCATGTTCCAGGCTCTAAGATACTATTATTTCAGGCCATGCTCACTCACGAGGTACACCATGCCGGTCACAGCAACAGCTCCGAGTTTTAGTTCCCTGTGGTTCACATTTTCAAACACGTCGTTGTCTGTATGGTGGAGGTCGAAATATCGCTGGGGGTCGGGTAGCAGGCCCGCGGTTGGAACGTCCATCTTTTCCAGCGGACTGATGTCTGCACCGCCTTCATCACGGCTAAAATCATAAACGCCATATGGCAGGAACAGATTTTTGTATCTCCATATCTGCGCCTTCTTTTTGGCGTTCATCTTTAGTCCAAAGCCTCTTGGCGAGAAGCCACCTGCATCAGTTTCGAGCGCAAAAATGTGCTGTTCGTTCCTCGCTTTTGCCGAGTCGCCGTAGGCCAGTCCGCCTTTAAGTCCATTCTCTTCGTTCATAAAAAGCACGGCACGCACTGTACACTTAGGTCTGATCCCCAAAGCCTTAAACGCGCGTATCACTTCTATCGATTGCACACATCCTGTGCCATCGTCATTAGCGCCTTCGCCAACATCCCAGCTATCCAGGTGGCCGCCCACTACAACGATCTTTTCAGGATGTTCTGAGCCCTTTATCTCGCCTATCACGTTGTATGAGCGTACCATGTCAGGCAGCATATGTGCTTCGGCGCTGAGGTAACCGATCACTTCGCCTTGCTTGCATTTTTTTACCAGCAGGTCCGCACTGTAGTTGCCGATAGCCACAGCAGGAATATGCCTTTTCACAGTGTCCATGTAGCGCATAGCCCCTGTATGTGGGTAGTCGTCTTCCCCCGTCGATACCGCCCTGATGATCACAGCTAGTGCCCCCCTCGATGAGGCAACATTTGGCGCCAGCCAGCGGTATTTCACCGCGTCGCCATATCCCTCAAACGTAAAGATCAGGTCTTGCCTGAAGTGGTAGTCGAAGAATATGATCTTATCTTTAATCTCGTCGTCGCTTAGCTTGCTGAACTCATCCATGTCCTTCACCATCACTATCGGGGCTTTCCATGTCTCTCCACCCGTGCCTTCGGTATTGCCTATTGAAAGCATCGAAAGCGCTACTTTCCTTCCGTCCTCACCCCTCACATACAAATGTTCTTCACCGCGCACCCAGTGGGGCACGTCAACTGGTTGCAACCATACTTTGTCGGCTCCGGCCTCACGCATAGCCCTTTCGCCCCATTTCACAGCCCTGGCGGCTTCCGGCGACCCGGCGAGGCGGTGCCCAACATTTTTGCAGAGTACTCGTAAGTTATCGTAGCACGTACCATGCAGCATGATCTCGTTCGATATCTTTCGGAGCATTACGGAGTCCTGTGCGGAAACGTGTATACTGGCGGCAGCCATTAAAGCGGTGAGGAGGCGTATTTTCATCCAATAAAAATAATCGTAAAAAAATATAAAATGGGGTGACTTTCATATTTTGGTTTTTTCGTAATCGGGCTCATCTTATTACCTGCCTGTTTCAGAAAATTATATTCCTATAGTCTGACCAAATCACTTACATTTACCTATCAAAATCCGGAAAATGAAAAAGATATTGACATTATCGGTTTTAGTTGCAGCTTCGCTGGTACTTTCCAGGTGCGGCTCTTCCAAGAGCACGACGGTTGCCAAATCTGCGGCAACGCCCCAGGCCATGGTGGCAGAGGTAAAAAAGAACTATACCCAGGCCCAAATGGATCAGGGCAAGACCATATGGCAAAGCCACTGCAATAAATGTCACAAGCTTTACACGCCCGATTCCCATAGCGTCTCTAAATGGAATAACGTCTTGCCACGCATGACCAGCCGTGCCCACCTCAGTGCTGACGAAGCCGGTATGGTTCGTGCCTACCTCATTGGCAACGCTACAGATGTTAGTTAATAGCTTATCCTGATAGCAGGATAGCATTCAATTAATATTGATGGCTGATATTTGCATTGGCTTGAACCACAGGCTGCGGCAAAAACACGACAGATGAAAATAGGCATAGTTTGTTACCCTACATTTGGTGGTAGCGGTGTATTGGCTACTGAATTAGGCATGGCGCTCTCCGCGAAAGGGCATGAGATACATTTTATTGCTTACCAGCAGCCGGTCCGCCTTAACTTCCATCCCAATATCTATTATCATGAGGTAGCCGTACCCACTTACCCGCTTTTCGAATACCCCCCTTACGAAACTGCGCTCGCCAGCACCATGGTAAACGTGATCCTGAACAATCAGCTCGATCTACTCCATGTGCACTATGCTATACCGCATGCGTCCGCAGCTTATTTCGCACGCCAGATATTGAAAAAACAGGGTAAGGATATACCGTTCATTACAACCTTGCACGGCACGGATATCACGCTAGTGGGTAAAGATCAGACTTACGCACCCGTGGTTACTTTTTCCATCAATGAATCCGATGCGATAACCGCCGTTTCGAATAACCTCAGAGAAGAGACTTATCGCTCTTTTCCTATAGAAAAGGACATACATGTCATCCCCAATTTTGTTGATATCCAGCGTTTTCATCAGACAGATAAAGAGCACTTCAAAAAAATGCTGGCCCCTGGCGACGAGCGGATATTGGTGCATGTATCTAACTTCCGCAAAGTAAAAAGGGTCGATGATGTGATCCGCATTTTCGAATTAGTTCACGGGCGCATACCTTCCAAGCTGCTGATGATAGGCGATGGACCGGAAAGGCAGCATGCGGAAGAGCTATGCCGCACTCTTCATATCGGTAGCGATATCCGTTTCCTTGGTAAACAGGAACATATCAGCGAGATATTCAGCATCAGCGACCTCTTCTTGTTGCCTTCACAAACAGAGAGCTTCGGGCTCTCAGCACTCGAGGCTATGGCTTGCGGTGTACCTGTCATTTCTACCAATACCGGCGGCTTGCCTGAGATCAATGTACAGGGCAAAACCGGCTTTCTTGCGGAGGTAGGCGATGTGCACGATATGGCTGAAAAAGCGGTCTATATACTGGAGTCCGAAGAGCGGCTTGAACAATTCAAGGAAGCCTCGCTGCAACACGCCCAGGGATTCGAAAAACAACGCATCATCCCGCTTTATGAGCAACTGTACAGCCAGGTGCTGCAGGAATACAATGCTAAAAAGGCTGCCCTTATTTAGCGTCTTCCAGTAAAGCTTCCCAATATTCAGCTGCCCTGCGCGTGTGGGGTATTACGATAGTGCCGCCAACGATATTGGCTACTGCAAATATTTCGTATAGTTCTTCCGTGTTGATCCCCTCTTCGTGGCATTTCCCAAGATGGTATTTGATGCAATCGTCGCAGCGCAACACCATACTGGCTACCAGTCCCAGCATCTCTTTTGTCCGTGTTGGCAATGCGCCCTCGGCGTAGGTGTTGGTGTCCAGGTTAAAAAGCCGGTTGATCACTTTATTTTGCTTGCCCAGTATTACCTCGTTCATCTGGGCCCTGTATTCGTTAAAATCCTGTACTTTGTTCATTTAGCATCGAATTTCGCTCGTAAATAGTAAAGATCGAACAATATTTCTTTTTGACTTTTGAATATTTACTTTTGGTCTGCCATGGCAAATATATTTCGTAGGAAGACGGTTGACGGTATCTTAAAGGAGGCTGCACAGGGCTACGGGGATGGTCACGGCGCTGGGATGAACAAGGTCCTCGGTGTGCGCGACCTTACTTTTATGGGTATCGCCGCCATAGTAGGCGCCGGTATATTCTCCACGATTGGTAAGGCCAGCTTCGATGGCGGACCCGGCATTATCCTTTTGTTTCTTTTTGTGTCTGTCGCTTGTGGTTTCTCTGCCTTATGTTATGCAGAATTTGCCAGCATGGTACCGGTATCGGGTAGTGCCTATACTTATTCCTATGTGGCCTTTGGCGAGGTCATAGCCTGGATCATCGGTTGGGATCTCCTCATGGAATATGCCATCGGCAATATTGCTGTAGCTATATCGTGGAGCGATTATTTCACCACGCTGCTAAATGGCTTTGGTATCCACATACCGGACTATTTAACCATGGACTATTGGACGGCAAAGGCGCAGGCATCCCCTGAAGCAAAATTGGCCTGGCTCAACGCGCCCTCTTTAGGCAGCTTAAAGATCATCTGCGATCTGCCTGCCTTTTTGATAACTGTCATTATCACCTGGATCATCTATGTAGGTATCAAAGAATCGAAGCGCAGCACCAATGCCATGGTCATCCTCAAAATGGTTATCATCTTCGTAGTGCTTGTCGCAGGGGCATTTTATGTGCAGCCCGCCAATTGGACGCCTTTTTTGCCTAATGGTATTGGCGGCGTGCTCGCAGGTACCTCTGCCGTATTCTTTTCCTACATCGGTTTCGACGCCATATCCACAACAGCGGAGGAATGCCGCAACCCACAGCGCGATCTGCCTAAGGCGATGTTCAACTCTCTTATCATCTGCACCATAGTGTATGTACTCATAGCCCTGGTACTCACCGGTATGGTCAGCTATAAAGAACTAAATCTTGGTGACCCATTGGCCTTCGTCTTCAAAGCGATGCACAACCAATATGCTGATTACATTGCGGGTGTTGTGGCCGTAAGTGCTGTGATCGCTACGGCTAGTGTGTTATTGGTATTCCAACTGGGGCAACCGCGTATATGGATGAGCATGAGCCGTGATGGTCTCCTGCCGCCCATATTCTCGCGCGTTCACCCTAAGTATAAAACACCTTCCTTCTCCACTATTCTCACCGGTCTTATCGTAGGCATACCCGCGTTGTTCTTAAACCTGCAGGTCGTGGTAGATCTCACCAGCGTAGGCACACTTTTCGCGTTCGTACTGGTTTGCGGAGGTATCATCCGCCTGCAGCAGCAACGAAAAAAGGCCCTGCACTTGCATGGCGCCGATGTCATTACTGAACATGGGGAGCAGGAATTGGTGCCAGAAAGCAAGTTCAAAACTCCTTATATCAACGGTAAGTGGATCGTGCCGTTGATGTTTGCTTTGGCTGTGTTTCTTTTCATTAAGTACTATCCGGGTGGCCTTGAGGGCTTCTTCAATTTTAAAGATGCCAAGGGCATCGTAACCTGGCAAGTCATACGCGAGAAAGTGCCTTACCTTCTCTTTGGTTTGGTATTCGCCGGTACTGCGGTTATGTCATTTATCGGTAGTTATTCTTTGGTGCCGGTACTCGGCTTTCTCTGCTGCAGCTACCTGCTTTGCGAATCAGGCACCTCCAATTGGGAGCGCTTCCTTATCTGGCTCGTAGTGGGCCTGTCTATCTACTTTGCCTACGGTGTAAAACGCAGTAAGCTGGCTGGTGAGACTGAATAGCTTACTCTCTTGAAATATCCTCTTCCAGGTTCTCCTTGTCGTCGCCGCCAAGGCTGTAGTAGTTATTTTCTTCATCTTCGTCTCCGGTCGCTTCGTCGCGGTCGTCCAGTTCACTCCCCGGCACATCCAGTTCGTCCCCGGTATAGATGGCATTTGCTTCTTCATTGAGCGGGTCGCCATCCTCATCTGTATTATCCAGTTCGGCATGCACCAGGTTGGCAGCATCGGTTGTATCCATATTCTGCTCGGCGCGGTTCAGTAGTTCCAGGTCTTCTTTGGTTACATCAGCGTCGGTACCCATTACTATACCATTTTCTTCGTCAGGCTTTGCTTCACCTGTTGTCTTGCCGTGCATTACATCTTCGTTTGATGGATAATGGGGGTAGCCGGGATAGTCCTTGGCGTTTTCTTTTGGGTTTGATTTATTGTCGCTCATATCAATGATTTACAAACAAATGAATAATAAAATCATGCCCCGGTGTATGACTACCATCAATACCTATAATGCAGGTAGCTGACCGTTGTCATATTTGCTCCAGTCTATATCTCTGCCCAACGTACCGCGCGTACGCTTAATGAATGATTCGTTACTGGTGATCGAGACAAAATTGTCAACATGTGCTGTCTGAGGGTCTATATGCGGGCTTATAGAATTATATGCCGCCAGGCTATCCACCACAAATGGCAGCCGGTAGATGGGTGTTGCGAAACGCCTCCGCAAAAATCCCTTCAAACAAAACGATTGGAAAGGATCTGTTGCGAGCGCCAGCGATTTAAACCCCTGTTCCTTAGCCAGCAGGTAAGAGTAATAGACATTTTCCGTGCTGTGACGCGCCCGCGTTTCGTAAAAAATATGTTCTTTCGGTATCCCCAGCTCCTGCGCATATAGTCCCATCACTACAGCTTCTTTATATGGCGAATAAACAGCAGCGCCCGAAAAGATCACGTTTTTTGTCATCCCGTTCTTATAGAGAATCCACGCCCATATCACCCGGGCTTTCATCACGGTGTCCCAGTTGCCGTTCCTGAACGGTATGCCGGGAACTATGATCGCATCAAAAGGCTTGTCTTTCGTTAGCGCAACGGCTTTATCGTACATTTTTTGCGGTCCCCTTCGCGGAGTGATGCAGCCTAATAAAAAAGTTAAGCCCATGAGTAGCAATAAACATTTTGGTGTCCGGGTGTGGTTCACTGTTTGCTTTATGAGTGGCAAATTTACGGCAAGAATAGTTATCTACTAAATCGGTAATACTATCCCCTTGACAATCCTTATATTGTAGGCTAACTAAATGCTTATGAAAACTCATTATTGCCTCCTTCTTTTGTTTATTATTGCGATAAACGCTTTTGGCCAATCAGAGAAAAGCACCAATAAACTGATTGCCGACAAGTTTAAGCAAGACTACAACCAGACAGCTTACGATAGCCTGTTCAGTTTGTTTTCCCCCGAAATGAAGAATGCGCTACCCCTCGATAAAACCAACCAATTTTTCTCAAGTCTCATGTCCTCCACAGGGAAGATTACACACATGCAATTCGTGAAATACGAAGAAAGCTATGCCTCTTACAAAACCAATTTCGACCGTGCATTGTTCGCTGTGAATATCTCCGTAGATGATAACGGTAAGATAAATGGCCTCTTTGTAAAGCCTTTTAAAGAGGACAACCTTCCCAAACCTGCCCGTAACACTACAAAGCTGACATTGCCCTTTAAAGGTTCATGGGAAGTGTTTTGGGGTGGCGACACTAAAGAACAAAACTATCATGTAGAGAGCGAGGCCCAAAAGAACGCCTTCGACATCCTGGTGTTCGACAAATCTGGCAGGTCGTTTAAGGGGGAGGGGAAATCCAACGAAGATTATTATGCTTTCGGTAAGGAGATATTTGCCCCATGTGATGCAGAGGTGGTAACGGCTATCGACGGTATAAAAGACAATGTGCCCGGGGAAATGAACTCTTTCAACGTAGGCGGTAACATGGTGATCCTGAAAACTGCTAATAACGAATTTCTGGTGTTCTGTCATTTCAGGCACAGTTCGCTAAATGTGCGGGAAGGGCAGAAGGTGAAGCAAGGGGAATTGCTCGGGCTTTGCGGCAACTCTGGCCACTCGTCTGAGCCACATCTGCATTTCCATATCCAGAACGTTGAGGACATGGATAAGGCAACCGGTGTGAAATGCTACTTCGATAAGCTGTACGTTAACGATCAGCTCAAAACAGATTACTCGCCTGTAAAAGGAGATGTCATCCATCAATAGGCATCATAATAGCGATCCCGCCGCATATTTTGTCTACAGCGCACTTATTAAGATATTGTCCTCACAGTCATTTGTTTAATGCATAGATTGTTCTATCTTAGCGCTATTAGAGGAATTTTTTGCTGAAAAAAATGGTGTTGATGGGAAGAAAAGCAAAATCATGGATGCTGATCGCATTTTCTTTCGCAGCGCAGGCAGCGGGAGCACAATGCATTTCCGGTGATTGCATAAATGGTTATGGTGTTTACAGGTATAAGAATGGTGAGGTATACAAAGGTCAGTTCCGCAATGGCGTACGTGACGGGCAGGGCACGCTGACAGATAAACACAAGAACATCCTTTATTCGGGCCACTGGTATCCGGAAGAGAAATCAGTTAGCCAATCAGCTTCACGGTCATTACTCGCTATGAGCAGCACGGACGCTGAGGGTTATGTAGATGCCGAGCACGCGTATTATAGAGCCCCGTTAAGAAAAGCGGTTGTCTTCTCGCCATATAAGAGCCTCGCTGCAGGTAAAGACGATTACTATATCGTGATTGAGAAAAGTAAATACAAAATGGACGTCTACGACGCAAGCGACGATCGCTTGATTGTTAGCTATCCTGTTGTGTTTGGTAATGATGACCTGGGCGATAAGATGTGCAATGGCGACAGGAAGACGCCGGAAGGTATCTTTTACATCCAGGGCAAGAAGGCGCATGCCAAATGGGACAAATACCTTGCTTTGAGTTACCCCAGCGAAGAAAGCATCGAAAAGTTCAATGAACGCAAGGCGGAGGGCCTAATAGCCGCTAACGCTAACATCGGCGGGGGCATCGGCTTGCACGGCACTTGGGCCAACGATAATGTTGCCGTTGATAGAAAAGATAATTGGACCTCAGGCTGCGTAAGTACCAAAAACTGCTATATCGATGAGCTTTACTGCCATATCCCCGTCGGTACTAAAGTAATTATCAGGAAATAATTCTGGTGTTTAGAATCAGGGAATAATATTTGCTGAAAATCGAAATACCCGAGGGACTAATGAATAAGCTCGTGGCTACCTTATATTTACTATTCATCTCATGCTGCAACTATGATATTACGTGCTCTACTCACGCCGGCTCTTGCACTCTCTATTTGTTTAACAGCCTCTGCACAAGAGCTTAAACAACAGCCCATAGTACTGGGTAATACAGTCCGGCTATACTCCAAACAATTAGGTGAAAACCGCTCACTCAATATTTATTTGCCTGACGGCTATAATGACAACGACACTGCAGAGTATCCCGTCATCTACCTGCTGGACGGTGGCGTGGATGAAGACTTTATACATGTGGTAGGTCTCGTACAGTTCAACACCTTTCCATGGATCAACAGGATACCTAAGTCTATCGTGGTAGGCATTGTGAATACGGACCGTAAAAGAGATATGAGTTTTCCCACAACGATCGCAAAGGACAAAAAGCAATATCCTACAACAGGTGGTTCGGCAAAGTTCATAGCCTTTCTCGGAGAAGAGTTGCAGCCTTATATCAGGGGGCACTACAGGACAAATTCATCCCGTACTATCATTGGCGAGTCGCTGGGCGGATTGCTGGCTACGGAAATATTATTCAAACGTCCGGAGCTTTTCAATCGCTATATCATCATCAGCCCAAGCATTTGGTGGGACAATGGATCTGTGCTCAAGTTGAATCCCTCGATCCTAAACGCCGACTATAGGAAGAAGACTGACATCTACATAGGTGTTGGCAAGGAGGGGCTTACTCCCACTGATGAGCCTCGCGTACAAGAGGTAGACGCTAACCTGCTGGCCGATAAGATCAAATCGGCTAAGAATAAAAAAGTGAGAGTATATTTCGACTATCTTCCGCAGGAGGACCATGCTACGGTTAGCCACCAGGCTATATACAATGCTTTTCGTTTGCTTTATCCCGTCAAGCACTAAGCTTGCTGTCTAGAGCCTTTACGGGGGCTGCAACGGCAGCTATTGTGTTACAGACATGGTCCTACAGGCTAAGATATCCACATTTTTTCGCTATTACCTCTCACGCTACATAAGCCAGCTAAATTCCGTAAATTTGCAATATGGGTAAGCTAAAGCTATATGACACCGGCACACCGCGCGAGCAGATAGTAAAGGAGCGTGACGAACGCTACCTGAAGCAGAGCCCTGCCGAGAAATTCCATTCACTGCTGCATCTTATCAGTACTGCCATTGCCATGAATGGGGGGCAGCCCCTCAAACAGCCACAAGGCAAAGGCCTGATAATCTCAAAGTAGCCACATGTCTTTTGACCCAGAACACCCCGAGTTGCTGTCGCTCATAGCGGCGTTTGAGAAATGGCAGGTTCAATATCTATTGGTCGGCGGTTTCGCCGTAAACCGATACGGTTACCGGCGCACTACGGGCGACGTTGATATTTTTCTAAAAGATACCGTGGACAACCGAAGCAATCTTATCAATGCACTCGACGAAATGGGTTACGGCAGGTTCGAGGAATTAATGGATGCACCTATAATGGCAGGCTATTGTGAGATAGTAATGGACCAGGGTATGTATGCAGACCTTATGACCGACATACCCGGCCTCGAAAAGGAAAAGTTTGATGAATACTTTGCAATGGCCACCGTGGATGAAATAAACGGCACTAAGATCCGCTTTCTGCATTACAATCACCTGCTGAAAAACAAGATTGCAACTGGCAGAACAAAAGACAAACTTGACGTAGATGAGCTGAAGCGGATAAATGGGGAATAAAGCCCCCGTGTGCTTGTAATTGTCAATCCGGAGACGCTATTACTTATACACCTTCACAATTCCCTTTAACTCATTCAGCTTCAGTAGTGCTTCCACAGGTGTAAGCGTATTAATGTCCGTCTCCTCCAGTATCTGCTGTATGCGGCGGAGGTCTTCGCTGAGCCCGTCGAATATGTTGAGTTGAAAATTGGGTAAGGGCTGTATTTTCTTCACCTTCTTCATGGTGTCTCCACTATTACCGTGCTTTTCTTCCAAGAGGGCCAGTATCTCATCGGCGCGCTGCAAAAGGGCAGGGGGCATGCCCGCCATGCGGGCCACCTGTATACCAAAGCTGTGGCGGCTGCCACCGGGCTCCAGCTTGCGCAGGAAGATGACTTTGTTGCCTGTCTCGCGGTGCGTGATGTGGTAGTTGCGCACACGGGGCAACTGGTGCTCCAGTTCGTTCAACTCGTGGTAGTGTGTTGCAAAAAGTGTCTTGGGTTTCGCCGGGCTATTGTGCAGGTGCTCCACGATAGACCATGCGATGGAGATGCCATCGTAAGTGCTGGTGCCACGGCCTATCTCATCCAGCAGCACCAGGCTCCGTTCGCTGAGGTTGTTGATGATACTGGCGGTCTCGTTCATCTCCACCATGAAGGTACTTTCGCCGCCGCTCAGGTTGTCGCTGGCGCCTACACGGGTGAATATCTTATCGGTGAGGCCGATATGCGCTGCTGTGGCCGGCACAAAGCTGCCCATATGCGCCATGAGGGTAATGATGGCCGTCTGCCTCAGCAGCGCCGACTTACCGCTCATGTTAGGGCCGGTGAGTATGATGACCTGCTGGCTGTCTTTATCCAGCAATATGTCGTTGGCAATATATGCCTCGCCAAGTGGCAATTGCTGTTCTATAACCGGGTGCCTGCCTTGTTTGATGTCGAGCGTAGGCTCCTGTGTTATCTCAGGCCGATGGTAGTTGAACTGCCTTGCATTGTTGGCAAAACACAGCAGGCAGTCGAGCTGCGCCGTTATGTGCGCATTCGTTTGTATAGGCGCTATATAGGGCTCTATATCTGCCAGTAGTTGCTGGTAAAGCTCCATCTCCAGGGCCATTATCTTTTCCTCCGCGCCCAGTATCTTCTCTTCGTATTCCTTCAGTTCCGGTGTTACGTAGCGTTCGGCATTGGCCAGGGTCTGCTTACGTATCCATTCGGATGGCACTTTCTCTTTGTGCGTGTGCGTTACTTCGAGGTAGTAGCCGAAAACGTTGTTATAAGCGATCTTGAGCGATGATATGCCGGTAGCCTGCGATTCTTTCTGCTGTATCTGCAGCAAGTAGTCCTTGCCATTGCGCGATATGCTGCGCAGGTGGTCCAGCTCCTGCGATACGCCTTCACGTATCATGCCGCCTTTTGCCGCCAGGGCAGGCGCATCGTCGGTAATGGTGGTCTTGATACGTTCCTGCAGTTCTTTAAGCGGTTGCAGGTTGCGCACCAGTGCTACCAATGATTCATGGCCGGAGGCAAGACTTTGTTCCCGCATATCGGCCATGCAGCCCAGGCTTTTGGCCAGTTGCATGATCTCGCGCGGGCTCGCCTTCTTCAACGGTATTTTGCCGATCAGCCGTTCCACATCGCCCACCAGCTTAATGCAATGCGTCAGGGCATGGTTTAGCTCCTGGTTGAGTATGAAATGGCTCACGAGGTCCAGCCGCTGATTGATACGGTGCATATCGAAGAGCGGGAAGATGAGCCAGCGCTTCATGAGCCTTGCACCCATTGGCGTGAGGGTATGATCTATGGCATTGAGCAGGCTAGCGCCGCGTTCGTCGCTGCTATGCACCAGCTCCAGGTTGCGGATGGTAAAACGGTCCATCCATAGGAACTCGTCCGCAACGATACGTTGTAATGCGTTTATGTGTTGCAGGTTGGGGTGCTCAGTATCCTTGAGGTAGTGCAGCACTGCACCCGCTGCAATAATGGCTTGCGCCATATCTTCCACACCATAGCCTTTGAGCGATTGTGTCTGGAAATGTTGCCGCAGCAGGTCGTAAGTGTATTGCTCCTGGAATACCCAGTCTTCAAGCAGAAAAGTGTATACCCTTGTGTCGAAATATTCTTTGAAACGTTTTTGCTGCGGTTTGGCGAGTATCACTTCCGATGGCTGCATGCTTTGCAGCAGCTTATCCATATACTCCATGCTGCCCTGTGCCACATAAAACTCGCCGGTAGTGATATCGAGGAAGGCAATCCCGCTCTGCTGCTCGCCGATGTGCAGGGCAGCCAGGAAGTTATTGCTCTTATTTTCTAACAGCTTGTCGCTGGTTGCCACACCGGGTGTCACCAGTTCGGTGACGCCGCGCTTCACTATGCCCTTTACAGATTTCGGATCCTCTAACTGGTCGCAGATAGCCACGCGATGGCCAGCCTTCACCAGCTTGTGGAGGTAGGTTTCCAGGGCATGATGAGGGAAGCCTGCAAGGTCGACTGCCGTTGCGGCGTCCTTAGAGCGTTTGGTAAGCGTGATACCCAGCACCCTTGAAGCCACATGTGCATCTTCGCCGAATGTTTCATAAAAGTCGCCCACACGAAACAGCAAAACAGCGTCGGGATATTTGGCTTTAATATCCTTATGCTGCTTCATTAGTGGTGTTTCGGTAGCGACCTTTGCCATACGGCAAACCTAAGGAAAAGGCCGTTTTTGCAGGGGTATATTAATTCACAATGTGGATAAGTTTTTCGGCCGGTGGACAGTGATACTACCGCTTGACATTTATCAAAAAATCTTTGGAAAAGCTAACATCATATCCCTGGTCCCAGGATATATGTTTCCAGTCGGCCGACGGTTCTATTTTGCTGCTATATTCTCCCGCGCTTACCATCATTGGCAGGCTAAAGCCGGGGTCCACATTTCTGAAACGATAATAGAATTTAGTACCCTTAATGTAGTATTCCAATTCAGGTATTTGGGCTTTCCGCAGGTACTGGTCGAAAAGAGGTGTGAAGTTCATGCCGCTGAAGGTGTTGATATAGGCTTCCACCTGTCGGGTGGTTACGGTCTGGTGATAAAAATCCCTGTTCAGGCCCCGCAGCATTTGCCGGAATTTCTCATCATCATTCATCATCACCCGTATCATGTGCATCATTCCCGCTCCCTTGTTGTACATATCGCCGTAGCCATCTGCATTCACGCCATAGTCGCCTATCACCGGCCGCTCATTGTTGAGGTCGTGCATCTGCTTCCTTATGTACTGCAGTGCTTTCTCTTTGCCGAAGGCGCACTCCATGAACAGGGTCTCAGTATAGGTGGTAATGCCCTCATGTATCCAGTTATCAGCTATGTCCTTCGCCGTGATGTTGTTGCCAAACCACTCGTGCCCGCTTTCGTGCACAATGATGAAATCGAAAAGCAGCCCCACGCCCGTATTGGCCAGGTCGCGACCTTTATAGCCCATTTTATATTCGTTACCATAGGCCACTGCGCTCTGGTGTTCCATACCCAGGTAAGGGGCTTCCACTAGTTTGTAACCATCTTCGTAGAAAGGGTAGGGCCCCATCCAGTATTCGAAGCAGTGCAGCATCGGCTTCACTACTTCAAACTGTTTGCGGGCCTTTTCCTCGTTTTGTTTCAGTACATAGTAGTCAAGGTCCAGTGGGCCTTTCTCACCCATTAGTGTATCGTGCCAATGCACATAGTCACCCATATAAAAAGTGATGTCGTAGTTGTTGATGGGGTTTTGCACTTTGAAATAGCTACCATGACCTTCACCATTTGTTATGGTTTCACCTTTTTCATTTACCGGGCTAACATTAAAGTACCTGCCATTGTTTTCCTGGTAATATTGCCTGCCGTTGCTCACTACCTGCAGGTCTTTCGGGGCATAGATGTTGATGTCCGCACCCTGTTCAGGCTCGTCCCACTGTACGTCTTTGCAGGGCCACCAGAGGCTGGCGCCCATGCCCTGGCAGGCTACGGCTATCCATGGCTTGCTGGTACTGTCTTTCCCCCATATGAAGCCGCCATCCCAGGGCGGCCGTTTGGCCACCCGTGGTGAGCCGTGATAAAACAGGTGTATTTCTTTTGAACTTTCTTTTGCCAGCTCATGAAAGGGGTATTTGATCCACCATACATTGCTATCCTGCACAATGGTGAGCACCTTCTTATCCAGTATAGCGCTATCCAGCACCATTGGCGTCTGAAGGTCTATCTGCATACTGTCGTGAGGCGTCTGCGTCACATTGAAACGAATATCCACACTGCCGTAAATGGACTTATGCTCCACATCAAACAGTACAGAAAGCGTATAATGTTGCACATCCCACCAGCTGCGTCCCCGGCCATTGCTGCCCCGCAGGGTGTCGGCATGGGTATAAGCAAATGTGGTATTTGCTATCAGCAAATACCACATCGTTATCAATACGCTATGAAAGCTTTTTTCCCTCACTGCTATTAGTTAGGACTCTTGACGTCCACCAATTCCACATCGAATATCAGGACAGCATCGGGCGGAATGTTGGCGCCTGCACCCTGGTGACCGTAAGCCAGTTTAGACGGTATATACAGTGTTGCCTGCGTACCTTTTTTCAGTAGTGCAATTCCTTCATCCCATCCTGCAATAACATGGTGTTGCCCGATCGGGAAATGGAAAGGCTCTACGTGATGGAACGCCGAATCGACATTCGAGTCGAATTTCTTACCGTTCGTGGTCATACCTGTGTAGTTCACGTAAACGTCCTTACCCGCGGCCGGTTGTTCACCACTGCCCTGTTTTTTTATCGAGTAGTAAAGGCCCGAAGCAGTTTTGGTGGCTTTGAGTTTGTTAGCTTTCAGGTAATCCTGTATTATCTTGTCATCTATAGCTCCCTGGCTTGCATTCCGGATAGAGTCATCCTTGTGTTGTTCTTCGGGCGATTTCATAGATACCACGTTAATATCATATTCCAGGTAGCTACCGGGTTTTGCCCATGGTAGCTTGCCGCCCATCTTTGTCATCGAATCGGCTGGCGCCAGGACTACCGCGCTATCACCTGCAGACAGGTTCAGGAACGCTTCCGACGGGTCGCCGTTGAACGATGGTTTCTGAATAGTGAACGGAACGGGCTTATCGTTGTTCATTTTGCGTGAATCAAAGATCACAGTGTCTGGTGTACGGAACAGTATGTGCATCTCGGCCGAATAGCCAACTTCAGCTTTGTGGCCGTTGCCATGCTTAACGATCTTGTACTTCACACCGTTCGCGGTAGTAGTAAAACCGGGGTAATTGTTTTGGGCTTCCGCGCTGTTCACTGCCAGCAGGGCGATGCCGAATACTATTATTCTATTCATCGGTACAGTATAATTTTATTTTTTACTTAACGTCCTTGATCTCTATGTCAAAGATAAGGTTCGCATTCGCCGGTATAGAAGCCATGCCTTGAGGACCATAGGCGAGTGTTGAAGGAATATACAATTTGCCTTTGCTACCTTTCTTGAACATCTGCAAGCCTTCGTCCCAGCCCGGTATCACCATACCCTGGCCCACTTTCAGCACGAATGGCTTCTTGTCAGGATGCGTTTTAGGATCGTTAGAATCAAATTCTGTGCCATTCATCAGCCTGCCGGTATAGATTACAGTTGCCTCCTGGCCAGCTTTGATGTTATCACCACTGCCCGGAGCATCGATGGTATAGTACACACCGTTAGCAGTCTTCATAGGTGTAATGTTATTCTTGTGGAAGTAGTCCTGGAGCGAAGAATCGTCAGAGGTCCTCTGTGCGGTCGACTTAGCCATACGTTCCTGCTGAACCTGCTCCTGCGTCTTTATTGCCAGCACTTTTATGCGATACTCAATGTTGTCCTTCGCTTTCATCCACGGTGGCATTTTTTCACCCCTGCGTTTGAACGAATCCACCGGCACCCTGAAAACGCCGCTGTCGCCAACGCGCAGCATGGTGAAACCCGCATCAGGTTGAAATTTGTACTTCAGTTCCTGCACCGGAATCTCTATCGGGTCGCCGGCTTTCACCGTTCCATCAGGCAATTTTACATTGCGGGAATCGAAAAACAGGCTGTCGCCAAGGTACACTTTAATATGCGCCTGCACGATGTCGCCTTTTACGGCCTTTTTCTCGTCTTTGCCTTCGCCCTTTATTATTTTATATTGCAGGCCGTCTTTAGTGGTTTCGAAACCGCCGTTCTTGCCGCATGAGCCTAAACCCAGTGCCGCCATACCAAGCGCAGCCGCAGCGATAATGTTCTTTGTCATTTGTTTGTGTCTGGTTTGTATTTTGATTTGTGTTATGTGAAAATTACAGGGGGTGAATATCGGACAAAATTTTCTTAAAATAATCAATAGCTTCATTTAAAGGCATTTTAAGGCTGCCCCCTGAGGCGTTAAAGTGGCCCCCACCGTTGAAATGTGTCCTTGCAAAAGTGCTGACATCAAAGCTGCCTTTGCTGCGGAACGAGAATTTCACCTCGTCGCCGCGTTCCATAATTAAGGTGGCAAATTGTATGTCTCCGATGCTCAGGGGCAGGTTCACCAGCCCTTCGGTATCGCCCGAGTGTACATCATATTGTATCATTTCCTTGCGGGACAGGGCCATGTATGCCGAGTTATAGTCGGGCAGTACCTCCATTTTTTCCAAAAGCATGTAGCCTACAAAGCGCATGCGGCTTGCCGGCCACGAATCATACACTAGTTCGTGTATCCGGCTGTGATCAAGGCCTTTGTGCTTCAGGTCGGCGGTCATCTCATGCACACTTGCCGTAGTGATCGGGAAGCGGAACGATCCCGTATCTGTCATCACACCTGTATACAGGCACTCGGCAATGGGTACATCGATCAGTGCATTATCATTGCAGAGGTTGATGAAGTCATACACCATCTCGCAAGTGCTGCTCTTCTCAGGTATGCTCATGCCATAGTCCCAGGTTGGCGCAGGTTTCAGATGATGATCTATCAATATCTTCGGTTGGGTTGCGTCCTTCAATGCTTGCTCTATGAATTTTGTCCTGCTGAAGTCATTAAAGTCAACGCAAAAAACCAGGTCACTTTCTTTAAGCGTCTGTTGTGCTTTTTTCGGCTCTGCTTCGTAGTTCAAGAGCAGCTCCACTCCCGGCATCCACATCAGGAAGTTAGGTAGTTCATTGGGCGAAACAGGCGTTACATGGTGTCCTTTCTTTTTCAGGTACAAAGCCAGGCCCAGCATACTGCCTATTGCATCGCCATCCGGCTTGTGATGCGTAGTGATGAAGATCTTTTTAGGGGTTTGCAGCAGTGGAAAAGCGTCTTGTATGGGGCGCATCAGCAAGGTCTTAAATTGATTTAGGGCGCGAAATTACACCAATCGCTTGATAAAGCATAGGTGACATCTGTGCCAGATATATGGGGATATTATGATTGTGTAATCTTTCGTGGCCGACAAAAGTTTTTCGCTACCTTTGCCGCGTCTTAATAAAAAACAATCACATATGTCTAATCGCACGTTCACAATGATCAAGCCCGATGCCGTGAAAGCGGGTAACATCGGTAACATACTACAGATGATAAATGCCGCAGGTTTTAAGATCATTGCAATGAAATACACCAAAATAAGCCTCGATCAAGCCGGAAAATTTTACGAAGTGCATAAAGATCGCCCCTTTTACGGCGAGCTTACGGAGTTCATGAGTAGTGGCCCAATTGTCGCAGCAATTTTAGAAAAAGAGAATGCTGTCGCAGATTTTCGTAAATTGATCGGCGCAACCAACCCCGCACAAGCCGAAGAAGGCACCATACGCAAGCTGTATGCAGCCTCGGTAGGTGAGAATGCAGTGCATGGTTCGGATAGCGATGACAATGCAAAAATAGAAGGCGATTTCTTCTTCAGCGGACTGGAACGCTTCTAATAATACTCAGCGCCAACAACCCATAATCAGGCGCCGCTTGAAAACTACCCCGCAGCGATGCGGGGTTTTTGTTTGCCTGGCTCAGGAGTTGATCACGCCAGCCAGTTGCATGTTCTTATTGCGCAAGTCAATACCTCCCTCCAGGTAAGACTTCAGGTTCGCAAGGTAAAAGCACCAGCCCGTCTGGCAACCCAGGTGGTAGCTCACCATCCCGTGCTCATCGGTTGGTATTTCCTCCTGCGTCAGCATCACGATGTTTTCGCCGCCTACTTCACCTATCTGTACCGTTACCAGTGCGCCGGCAGTAAATGAGAATTTGATCCTGTCGATGCCGTTCGTTTCAAGCACTTTCCCTTTTTCCATTGTGCTATCCGGGTGGCCATGCCAAAGCCATTCGTAAGTATCGCCCGCATGTATATGGCTGTTGGTATCCCTTACGCGCCCGTCCCTGGTGCGAAACTCAGCTTTTCGCAAAAACCATTGTTCCAGCTTATCGCGCATTGTCCATGCGCTATAGATCACCTGTATAGGTGCTTTGATATTGATCTTTTGGTTGAATCGGCTCCAGTCGTATGCCATGACGAAATGGTTTTATTGCATAAATATAAAATTTATACCATCAGCCATTATTTGGAGTATTCCCAATTCATTACATCTTCCTGCAATTCCAGTCTGTCGATGTCCTCCAGGTCTATCTTTTTATAGATGTATAGCAAACGAGACTCACAGCCAATAATGCTGTTTTGAGTAGAGTCCGCAAATAATATCGTATCAAAATAGAACATTTTCCTTCTGCCTTTTTTGTTAACAACGGTAAGTTCCATCATTGGAGAATTAGGCAAATAGCGTAGCACTCCTTTTTTGTTATAACATTCAATTACGTCCACGCCGTTATATTTAAACGGTCTTGCCGTAAATCCTATCACAACAGAGCGCATCTCGGGCTTCCCGTTCTTCAGCAAGTGAACAAGTTGTTCCTTCGTCATCGTATAGGCCAGGACACAGACGGAAAGACAGGTGCATATAGTCGCTAAGGTTATTTTTTTCATTTTATTTTTTTGGTCTAAAGTTGCTTTTTTCTCACCATTTCCCATAGCACCACCCCGACGCTCACCGATATATTAAGAGAGTGCTTGCTGCCCCATTGTGGTATTTCTATGCAGCCATCGGCTATTTGTAGTACCGCGTCGCTTACTCCGCTAACCTCGTTGCCAAATACCAGCGCAATTTTTTCGCCATTCCAGTTGAGTGTATCTAAACTAATACTGTTATGTGCCTGCTCAACTGCATATATTTTGTAGCCGGCTTTTTTCGCGGTCAGTACGGCATCGGTGGTCGCGGCGAAATGTTCCCATCTTACAGTCTCAGTAGCCCCCAATGCGGTCTTATGGATATCGCGGTGGGGCGGGGTAGGTGTATAGCCACTTAGATAAATGGCCTGCATGGCAAATGCATCGCAGGTGCGAAATACCGAGCCCACATTGTGCATGCTCCGCACGTCGTCCAGTATCACGACAACCGGGTGCTTGTCTGCCTGCTTCATTTCCGCTCCGCTCAGGCGCTCCAGTTCCTCCATCGATTTTTTGCTGTATTTCCCCATTTTTTCTCAAAGATTTTGCAAGATACGTTTCCTTAAAATCTCTAAACACCCTACCTTTGCAAAAAGTTTTATATAAGAGAATGAGTACTAAGTATGTGAACATGGCAGGGACGCAATGGCAAACCCAGGAAAGTGAAGAACTGGCCCTGCTGACCGAGGAGTTTCATAACCTTATTGTGTGGAATGACGACGTGAACACATTCGATTGGGTGATAGAATCCTTGATCGATATATGTGCTCACAGTCCCGAGCAGGCCGAGCAATGTGCCTTGTTGATACACCATAAAGGAAAATATGGCGTTAAGAAGGGTAGCTTTGATATCCTGCGGCCCCAGGCCGAGGCGTTGATAAATAGAGGTATTCAGGCAACCATAGATTATTAATTTTATTTGAAATAAACATCTAAATGGCGCTGCACTGCGCCATTTTTGTTTTGTATCACCCGCAAATTCCCCCCTTTTTGAACACATGCCTTATTTTCGACTCTGCCTGCCGTATATTATATTTGAAACTTTCAATATTGCACATTATGCGTAGTCTTCTATTCATTGCCGCATTGGCGCTTGTACTGCCTTGCTCTGCCCGGAACGGGCATAAAAAAATAACCCTTGAAGATATATGGTCTAAAAACACTTTTGCTGTCAGGAGTGTTCCGGGATTCAACGCCATGGAAGACGGACTGCATTACACACAGACGGATAACAATAATGGTGTTCAGCAAATTAACGTTTACGAACTGGCGAGTGGCAATAAAGTGAAGACACTTTTTGATAACAGCCTCCAGCAATACAATGGCAAAAAGCTGCAACTGGACGAATATGTATTTAGCAAGGACGAGCAAAAAATGCTGCTGCTTACGGAGAGTAAGAATATCTACCGGCGTTCCATTACCCACACAGTTTACATCTACGATCTAACAACGAAAAAGATACAGCCGCTGGACAACGAAAAAGTGCTGCATGCTTCGTTCTCGCCCGATGGTAAAAAAGTAGCTTATGTAAAAGACAACAACCTTTACTATAAAGATCTGGTAAACGGCAGGACGATAGCAGTCACAAAAGACGGCAAACAAAACCACATCATTAACGGTAACTGCGATTGGGTATATGAAGAGGAGTTCAGCTTCACAAAGGCTTACGAATGGTCTGGCAATAGCAAAATGATAGCTTATTACCGTTTCGATGAA
This sequence comes from Bacteroidota bacterium, assembly GCA_018267915.1. Classification (GTDB taxonomy): domain Bacteria; phylum Bacteroidota; class Bacteroidia; order Chitinophagales; family Chitinophagaceae; genus MKUN01. The sequence goes on from JAFDXN010000034.1 coordinate 84,809, forward strand.
AGTAAGGTTAAAGAGTACACGCTGACCTATTTCGATAGCTTATATCCGCGCATGTATACCTACAAATATCCCAAGGCAGGCGAAGACAACTCCCTGGTACAGGTGAAACTGTATTCTTTGAGCGGGGCGCGGACAATTAATGCAGACCTGGGCCCGGTGAAGGACCAGTATATACCACGCATCAAGTGGATGGACGACGACCACCTTTGCATCTACCGCCTCAACAGGCACCAGAACAAACTGGAGCTCCTCCGTACCGAGGCCAACGGCCATACGGGTGTGATATACGAAGAAGAGAACAAATATTACATCGATATTAACGACAACATCAAATTTTTGCCGGCCAACGGCTCTTTTGTGTTCAGCAGTGAGCGCACAGGCTACAATCACCTTTTTTCTTATAACTGGAAAAGCAAGTCGCTCAACGAACTCACCCGTGGTGATTATGATATCGAATCGATTGTAGGTATCAACGAGTCCAAACAAATGGTCTACTACACAGCAGCCGAAAATTCACCGCTCGAGCGCAAGCTATATGCGGTGAGTTGGCAGGGTGGCGCACCTAAATGTTTGACAAGCGAAAATGGAACGCACAGTATCACAGCTTGCAAAGGCAATAAATATTTCCTTGACCGTTACTCGCGCATAGCCAAGGTGCCGGTGTACTACCTGCGCGATGCCGAAGGCAATATCGTCAGGACGCTGGAGGATAACAGCAAACTGGACGAGACAATGCAGCAATATGCGCTCGGCGATATTAAACTGATGAAGATTAAAGGCGCTTATGGAGATGAGCTCAATGCGTGGATGATCCGCCCGCCCGATTTCAATAGCAGCCGTCAATACCCGGTACTGATGTACCAGTACAGCGGCCCGGGATCACAACAGGTGGCCGACAGATTCCCGGTTGGCGACTATTTCTGGCACCAGATGCTGGCACAGAAAGGCTACATTATTGTTTGCGTCGATGGTACAGGCACAGGCTTCAGGGGAGAGGAATTCAGAAAAAAGACCTACCTGCGATTGGGCAAGATGGAGAGCGATGACCAGATAGCCGTAGCGAAACACCTGGCCGAACTGGACTATGTGGATAAAGACCGCATCGGTATATGGGGCTGGAGCTATGGAGGCTTCATGAGCAGCACCTGCATATTCAAGGGGAATGATGTGTTCAAGGCGGCTATTGCCGTAGCCCCCGTTACCAACTGGCGTTACTATGATAACATATACACTGAACGCTACATGCGCACGCCGACGGAAAATGAAAAAGGCTATGATGAGAATGCTCCCGAAAAGATGGCGGGTAACCTAAAGGGCAAGTTCCTGCTGGTGCATGGCACGGGTGATGATAATGTACATTTCCAGAACTCTGCCATGCTTATCAATGAACTGATCAAAGCCAATAAAGACTACGATAGCGAGATATATCCCAACCGTGCACATGGTATTTCGGGAGGCAATACCCGCCTGCATCTCTACAGGCGCATGACCTCCTTTATTCTGGAAAATCTTTGATAGCTTGCAGCCTGCATGACAAAGCTGGAACTGGCTATTCTTAAATGGGCGCCTATTCGCATCTTCACAGGCACGATGAAGCGCGTGGCAGTGCCGGGTGCGGAAGGGTTGTCATTATATGAGGTTGCCAAGTTCTTTTATATCGAAATGCGCAATGTGCGGCTTACAGAGCGTTGCGCCGCCGTTACCTACAATTTCGTGATGGCCATACCACCCAGCATGCTTTTTCTTTTTGCCCTGGTGCCGTATCTGCCCTTGAAGAATGCAGAACACACTATACTTGGCATGCTAAGGTTGATAGCCCCCACACAGGGCCTTTACAAAAGTATCAGCACGGTCATTGTCGACTTTATGCATACGGAACAGCGGCAGGTGCTTTCCTTCGGTATCTTACTGACGGTCTACTTCTCGTCAAACGGTATGATGGGCCTGATGCGCAGCTTCGACAATAGTGAGCATGTGTACGTGCAACGCACCGGCCTCAGGCGGCGGTGGGCGGCGATCAAGCTAACACTGTTACTTTATTGCCTGGTTTTACTCGCCATCGTCGCCTTCGTTATACAAACCACCTGGATCAATAAACTGATACAGAAGATATTTGTCAGCGTATTCCTTGCCAAGCTGCTTACCATACTGCTTATTGTATTCATCGTGCTTTGTGCCATTTCTATTATCTATAGTTATGGACCATCAATCTCTCATAAGTTTAAATTCATATCACCCGGTTCGGTTTTCGCCACTTTGCTGATGATCGTTGTAACGATGGGCTTTTACTATGCCGCCAATAATTTTCTGAACTATAACAAGGTTTATGGGTCCATTGGCACTATCATCGCCTTTATGGTTTGGATATGGCTCAACACCATGGTAATTTTGATCGGCTTTGAGCTGAATGTCAGTATCGTATTAGGTAAAATTTCAAGGGCAAAAAATGTATCTGCGAAGCAAATCGTATAGCTTATTGGTGGTTCTGGTACTTGCTGTTGCTATTTTAGCCTGTAACAATAGTAACCGCTTGCCGGATACGGTCACTTTCACCGAACACATTGCTCCCATCTTTTACAAAAACTGTACGGTATGTCATCGCGCTTCCGGGATGTCGCACCTGGAGCTGGTCAACTATCCGCAGGCTAAGAGCTATGCCTCATCCATCGCCTATGTGGTTGGCCAGCGCATGATGCCGCCCTGGCCCGCCGATCCGCATTATACCGAGTTCAGCGGGCAGCGACTGCTTACGGAGCGCGAAATAAAGCTGATCGAAAAATGGGTGGCAGATGGCGCTATCGAGGGGCCAAAAGATAAAATGCCGGCCGAGCCGCAATATCCCGTCGGCTCTGCCATTGGTCAGCCGGATATGCGCATACCCGTTCAGCCTTTCTTTCTAAAAGCTAACAGCAATGATCGCTTCCTGCTGGTAAAAGTCCCGTTCGAACTACCACGCGATACCTACGCCAGCGTCATAGAGTTCGTGCCTGGTAATAGCAATGTGGTGCATCACGTGAACGGCGACATGATAAAGTACGATTTCGCCAAAAAGAAGAATGTGATGGAAGGCAATAGGGTTGTGGACATGGTTAACGACAGCAGCATCGTTGAAGCCTACAAAAAGCTGGGGCTTCCAAATGATGACGGCACCTATCCCATGCTCGAAAAATCAGTGGTCAACTACCTCCCCGGTGTGTACGCCCAAAAGTATCCGGGCGGCATCGGTGGCTACGCGCTGCCGCGAAAGGGGGCTTTCCTGCTTAACGACCTGCATTATGGCTTTACCCGCTCGCAGGATATAATCGACAGTTCCTACATCAACATCTTCTTCGCCCGGACACCGCCCGATAGGGTAGTGCAGGAGTTCCAGTTGGGTACGGTCGGCATCTCGCCGGTTGAGCCAGACCTTGTCATCATGCCCAACACTACGAAGAAGGTGTACAGCCGCTACACAGTTCAAAAAGATATTTCCGTGCTGACGGTCAATCCCCACATGCACCTTTTGGGTAAGAGCTTCAAAGCCTATGCGTTAAAGCCGGATGGCGACACAATAAGGCTGATCTCGATCCCGAAATGGGATTTCAACTGGCAGTACTTCTACACCTTTAAGAAAATGGTGAAGATACCGGCAGGCAGCACCATAATCGCCGAGGGGGCCTATGACAATACAAAGGACAACCCCCAAAATCCCTTCAGCCCGCCGCGCCTGGTGCGCGACAACAATGGCAGTATGCGGGCTACCGATGAGATGTTCCAGTTCATCATCAGTTACTTGCCTTATAAAGATGGCGACGAGAATATAAGCCTTGAGCCTAAACAACATTAACAAGGTTGAATATTGTATATCCCTTAACTTCGTTCAAAATCATTTTCTATGAAATTATCTTCCGTATTGCTTATCGCAGCAACGGCTCTCAGCTTTAATACCGCGCTGGCACAAGGTGGCATGGCCGATCTGGCTATCGGGAGCTCTATTCCCAAGGCAGAAGCCATGAAATCCGTTAGCGGCGACATGATTAGCCTCGACAGGATGAAAACAAAGAATGGCCTGCTGGTGATGTTCTCCTGTAATACCTGTCCTTACGTTATCAAGAGCCAGCCGCGCACCATCAAGATGATGGGATACGCAAGGGAAAAAGGCATCGGCATGGTCATCGTTAATTCCAACGAAGCCCAGAGAGCGGACGCGGACTCTTACGAAGCCATGGTGAAATATGCGAGGGCGCAGGGCTATACTGTCCCGTATGTAGTGGACAACCAATCGAAGCTGGCTAATGCCTTCGGCGCTAGCCGTACGCCGGAAGTGTTCCTGTTCGATAAGAACGGTAAATTGGTCTATAAAGGCGCGATGGAAGATAATCCTTCCGATCCGGTTAATTCTAAGGAGGTATACATCAAGTCAGCTATCGACAATATGCTCGCAGATCAACCCGTGAATCCAAATAGTACCAAATCCATCGGTTGTTCTATCAAGCGCGCGATGTAAATTTTATAAGATCTTTATGAAAAACCGGTGCTAAAACGCGCTGGTTTTTTTATTGCGGTGAAAATTCGGCACCATATTTTCACTACACAGAATATTAATGAGCTACATCATTGTACAATGTTGGATATAAAGTAATTTTGCAAGCTATTTCATGGCAACTAAACAGGTTTTTCATGCCAATTCTCCCGGGCGCTGGCAGCGTTTCAAGTGGGCCTTCCGGCTCCTTATATTCCTGTTTTTGTTATTGGTGGCGGTAGGAGTTATTGCGTACGTAAACAGCTATAGCCCCTCACTCCCGCAACTGAGGGAAAGGAACGAAAAGTTTAAAGCCATCCTGCACCCGGACAAGCACATCCTGATGCAGGAAACAAAGATCAACAAGGCCTATGAAGGTTTCCGGAAATATATTAGTGCTAAACCAAAGCGATTAAAAGCTGACACCATCCACGAAATGGATGCGCCCATTCGTGCAGCATTCTATGTGGCCTGGGATGCGCAATCTTACTATTCGCTGAAGGCAAATATTTCTAAGGTAAACGTGATCCTGCCGGAGTGGCTTTTCCTTGATCCTAACGGCGACACGCTTACCACTGCTATGGCCCAGGACCACCGTGGCGATAGCATCATCAGGGCTTCGGGCGTTAAAGTGATCCCGATGCTCTCTAATAATTTCAACGAGATCTGGCATGGAGATGCTGTTCACCGCCTCATTACCAACCCGGCCAAAAAAGCGCGCTTTATCAACGATGTGGTGAACACCCTGAAGAAGAATCACTTTGCCGGCGCCAACCTGGATTTTGAAGAGTTACAGGAAAGCAGTGACGAGAATTTTGTTGCATTTGTCCGCGACCTGTCCGCCGCGCTACATAGTAATGGCCTGTTGATGACACAGGACGTAACGCCCTTCAACGATGACTACAACCTGTCTGAACTCTCTAAGTACAATGATTACATCTTCCTAATGTCTTACGATCAGCACGACGGTAACAGTGAGGCGGGCCCGATATGTGCTCAAAAATGGATCGAAGCCACGGTTGACGACGCCGTAAAAAAGATCCCGGCTGAAAAGCTCGTTCTATGCCTTGCAGGTTTTGGTTACGATTGGCCGGAGAATAGTGTGGGTAAAGACGTTACCTATGCTGAAGCACTGGCGTTGGCAGGACAGGAAGAAGCCGACGTAGATTTTGATAATGATAACTATAATGTCAGGTACGACTACGTGGACGATGACAGCGTGAAACACCATGTCTATTTCACCGATGCGGCGACGAACTTTAATACCATGCGTTTTGCCGTGGAGTATGGCCTCGCTGGTGTATCGCTTTGGCGCCTTGGTTCAGAGGACGCACGCATTTGGCAGTTTTACAACAAAGACCTGAGCGAAGGTGCGCTTGACACATTTAATTTTAACCTGTTATCGCATGTGCATGGCAGTAATGCTGTGGATTATATAGGCGAAGGCGAGGTGCTCGATGTGATGGGCACACCCAAAGACGGCACCATCAAAACCGAGCTCGACTCCGCTGAAATGCTTATAGCAGAAGAGAAGTACGTAGAGCTTCCCTCCATATTTGTGGTGAAGAAGTTTGGCAATGCTCCAGGCAAGATCGTGCTCACTTTCGATGATGGCCCTGACCCAAGGTATACTCCGCAAATACTGGACATTCTAAAGAAAGAACATGTCCCTGCTACGTTTTTCCTCATCGGTATCAATGCGGAAAATAATATTCCCTTAGTTAAGCGTATTTACGACGAAGGTTACGAGATCGGCAACCACTCCTTTACGCATCCCAACATGGCCGAGGTCAGCATGGATCGTGCAATTTGGGAGATGAAGCTGACCCGCCGCCTGATTGAGTGCATCACTGGCCACTCCACCATTATGTTCCGCGCGCCCTATAATGCCGACTCCGAGCCGGAGTCGATGCAGGAACTGATACCTGTGGCGCTTTCCAAAAAATATAATTACCTAACTATTGGTGAATCCATCGATCCCAACGATTGGGAAGAAGGCGTTACCGCAGATACAATTTTTCAGCGCGTTGTCGATCAGCAGGACAAAGGCAGTATTATCTTGTTGCACGATGCCGGCGGCGACAATCGCGCCGCTACCATTGAAGCGCTGCCGCGCATTATCCACTATTTTAAACAGAAAGGCTACACCTTTGCATCAGTTGCTGATATCGTTGGCAAGAGTCGCAATGAGCTAATGCCGGCTGTTCCTGCCGAGTCTGGTCTGAAGATAAAATTGAACTACTGGGTGGCTGAGACAATATACCGGGGTGGCACCATTCTCTTCGGTCTTTTTGTTATCTGTATTGTGCTCTCGGTGGGCCGCATATTGTTCATGGGCATACTTGCTTCCCGCGAACATGCCCGCGACAGCAAAAGGAAATTGCCACCCTTGGCAGGTTCGCCATTGGTCAGCATTATCGTGCCCGCCTACAATGAGGAGGTGAATGCAGTCAAATCTGTTAACAACCTGCTGAAGACCACCTACCCCAATTTCAACATCATTTTTGTCGATGACGGTAGTAAAGACAGCACCTACGAACGCGTGGCAGAAGCTTTTAAGAACAACAGCCGCCTCACGGTTCTTACAAAACCCAACGGTGGCAAGGCATCTGCATTGAACTATGGTATAGCCAATACTAATGCTGAATACGTACTATGCATCGATGCAGACACCAAGCTGTTACCGAATGCAATGGAATTGCTTGTCCGGCACTTTGCAGACAAAGAGGTCGCAGCTGTAGCTGGCAATGTAAAGGTGGGCAACGAGATCAATATGATCACCCGTTGGCAAAGCATCGAATACATCACCAGCCAGAATTTTGATCGTAAAGCCTTCTCAAATATCAATGCAATTACGGTGGTGCCAGGCGCCATTGGTGCATTCCGTCGCGATGTGATCGGGGAGGCAGGCGGCTTTACTACCGACACGCTGGCCGAAGACTGCGATCTTACGATGCGCATACTTCGCCTTGGTTACAGGGTCAAGAACGAAAACGAGGCCATCGCCCTCACAGAAGCCCCCGAGACCATAAAGATGTTCCTCCGTCAGCGTTTCCGCTGGAGCTTTGGTGTAATGCAGTCCTTTTGGAAGAACCGCGATACCTTGTTTAACATCAAATATGGCACGCTTGGCTGGGTGGCAATGCCCAATATCCTTGTCTTCCAGGTACTCATCCCGCTGGTTGCGCCATTAGCCGACTTCTTCATGATATTCGGTCTCCTCACTGGTAATGCGCTGGAGATACTCAAATACTACGGCATCTTCATGCTTGTCGACGCCTCAGTGGCTGTTATAGCTTTTCTGTTCGAGAAAGAAAATATGTGGCGCCTCCTCTGGCTCATACCGCAGCGCCTCGTTTACAGGTGGCTGATGCTTTACGTATTGTTTCGTTCCATCAGGCGCGCTATCAAGGGTGAGTTGCAGCATTGGGGCGTTTTGAAGAGAACGGGTAATATACACGAAACCCCAAGCCCTGCCGCTTGACCAGATACAGTATGCAATGAGCACTGCCGATAATTCCATACTTGGTTTAAAGATGCCTACGGACCCACGTTGGGTCGACCTGGCATCGATATCTCTCGAAGAGATCCTCACCGACCATGCTTTTTGTGAGCAGAAAGCTGCAACCCAGTGCATTTCGCTCATTCAGCGCTACCCGGAGAAAGCAGACCTTGTCAACGCATTGTCGCCGATAGTTACAGAAGAGTGGGGCCACTTCCGTATGGTTTGGGCTGAAATGAAGAAACGCGGTTTCGAACTGGGTAGGCAACGCAAGGACGACTATGTTAACCTCTTGTTACAGCACGAACCCAAAGGCATACCCCCCGAAGATAAATTGTTGCACAAGCTCATGATCTGCGCGCTTATCGAAGCCCGGAGCTGTGAGCGTTTCCGACTGTTGTCGGAGAACCTGGAGGAGGAAGAGTTACGCAAGTTCTACTACAAGTTCATGGTTTCCGAGGCGGGACATTACCGCCTCTTCATCGAGCTTGCCGAACAGTACTATTCGGTCGGGCAGGTGCGCAGCGCATGGCAGCAATGGCTAAAGATCGAGGAAAAGGTATTGTCACTCCTGGAGCCTCGCGGCGATCGCATGCACTAGCACGTTGTCATCTTTCAGTTCTTTACTTAAATTGATATACTTTCATACCTTTTAAAAGCGTCTTATGCGTGGTCTCATTATACTCATCTCGATCTACCTGGTAGTTATGGCAACTGCATTTTCATCAGCCGACCTCAGCGTCACCAGCAAGAGCTTTAATAATTATGGAGCCATTCCAATGAAATTTTCCTGCGAAGGCATGCAGGCCAGCCCCGCATTGCATGTTGGTAATATTCCGGCGGCAGCTAAGTCGCTGGCGCTCATCGTTCATGATCCCGATGCACCACGAAATGGTGGCTTCACCCACTGGCTGGTGTGGAATATCGATCCCAAAGGTGATATCCCGGAAAATTTCAAAGGCGCTATGCAGGGGGTCAACGATGCTGGCAAACATGGTTACGTGGGTATGTGCCCCCCAAGTGGTGTACACCATTACCACTTCCGCGTTTACGCGCTCGATGCCATGTTGCAACTGGACAAAAATAGCGACCGCAATACCCTCGAGAATGCTATGAACCGCCATATCATCGCACATGGCGATCTGGTTGGAACCTACCAAAAGTCGAAGTAAGCCGATGGCATAGTTCTTTTGCCCATTGCGAAAAGAATTTTATGCGTACCGTATTGTTCGTTTTATTTTTTTGCGCGTTTGGGCTGTCGGCATCAGCCCAGGATAGTAGCCTGACCGTTACGAGCCCGGCCTTTGCCAACAATGGTATGATCCCTTCCAAATATACCTGCGAGGGCCGGCAGGTCAGCCCTCCGTTGCATATTGCCAATATACCCAAAGGCACGCAATTCCTTGCTATCATAGTCTTCGACCCTGATGCGCCCTTTTCCGGCGGTTACACGCATTGGCTGATATGGAATATTCCTGTGAATACGCGTACGGAAATGGACATTCCTGAAAATTTTTCCGGCGGCGATGAAGGCATTAACAGTTCCAAAAAGCGCGGATATGTGGGTATGTGCCCGCCCAGTGGCACACATCACTATCATTTTTACGTCTATGCTCAGAAATTAAAAGTTCAGGCTGATCAAAATGTCGAAAAGACCAATCTTGAGGCTAGGCTGGAGGGGCATATAGCAGCTCGTGCCGAACTGGTAGGTCTATATCAGAAAACAAAACATTAATGTGTCGTGTTTTTACCTTGCAACAGGTGGCGGCTATGCAGCCGCCTGTTGCTTTTTATTCCGTTTGCGGATCACCAATGCGGATATCAGGCTGATGAGGATGCCCACAGGTAGAGGCTCCATGATGGTATAGGCTGTGAACCAAAGGGGATTTTTGTAGCGCTCTTTCATAACTGCCATTTCCTGCGCAGCCTCGTTGATTTTCGCTGCGCTTTGTCCCGCTTTCTTCATCGATTCCAGGCTCGAAGCCGCAAACTTGTCGAGGAAGTCCGGCATCATGGTCTTGTAGATGATGGCCCAGGCAAGCACATAGCATAAGCCGGAGACAACCGATATCAGCAGGCCTATCGACAGGCTCCGTCCGAAAGTGATCGTTCCATTACCCACCTTATCCCGGTACGAGACCATCGCCGGATATATGACAATAAATGACAGGGTGATGCCTATGTAGCCGATAAGCCACCCAACCGCCATGGAGATTTTATCATGAAAGCTCATGGTGATCATCATAAGCGTCATCGCGATAATGCCCGAGATCAAACCGTAACGTAAAACTGTTTTTTGCATATTTTTATTTTTTTCGTAAAGTAAAGTCTGGGGCCGCTTTTAGCCCTCATACTTTTTTCTCTTTTTGTTCATAATGCATGCAATTCATACTAAAGTGCCGTATAAATGCATATTTAGGAGCTACAGTAAAATTATTTCGATGTCTGTGAGGTGTTAGTCTATCCTATCAATCCGATCTCCCTGGCCCTCACCACAGCTTGCGTCCGCCTTTTCACATCAAGTTTAGTAAAAATATTTGATATGTGTGTCTTGATAGTATGCACCGAAAGGAACATTTTGGCGGCTATTTCCTCGTTGCTCAGTCCTTGGGCTATTAGTTCCAATATCTGGTACTCTTTTACTTATACCTAGCTCATCCAGTTTTTTAGCATCTACCTGCACGGCAACTTGTACCGGAACAGGCACTGGTACTTGCACAGGTACCTCAACGATCACTTCTTTTGGTTTTATGAACTTGCGTGCGGTTAGCATCCCTGCTACTGCAAATACTATGGCCACCACGCCGGCATACAGTTCCACCGCGTGGTCCACCATTATCAGGCGATACTCAGCCAGTTTTAGCCCCAGGCCCACTAGGCCCAGTACCACGCCATATAAAAGGATCTTCTTGATCACTGCCGCTAAGATAAATCTTAATAAGCCCCTTCACTCCTTGCAAGGCAAAAAATAAGATAGTATATTACTTGCAATTCTATAGGTTTTATATTCTTTTTGCGTAATTATTCGTTCTATGAAGCAGATATTACTTTCGTTGTTCTTCGGTTTGGGCATTGTTTTCAGCTTTTCGGCAAATGCGCAGGATGAAATATGGGAGCACACTCCATCTCCCTATAAAGTATTCAAGAGCAGCGGCTCCATATTCGTTGTGAAAGACCAGCTTCACGAAGGCGGCAAGATTGGCCGGGACTGCGGGCAATATGTGATCCCACACGATGCCGCCGATGATATTCTCGACTGGTCACGTGCCGTAAATCAGGATGGCAGCGTTTGCTATAATATCGAAACTATTGAAAAATCACTTGGCGTTACCGATGGCGCATGGGATGGCAAAACCCTCATAAGGGTCAACCTCCGCAGTGAGGCATTGCATGAATTGAATATGCGCTGGCCTGCCGAGGACGACTGCGTCCCTTACGATCAGTGGCGCGATGGCATATCTCATTGCTGTGGGGTGCCTATCGCAATGATCGACCGCGTGCCTGCAGAATATGCGATCGTGATAAATAGAGACATTAAGCCTTGCAAACATACAGCTCCCGGCATCCCCGTGCCGCAGTGGTTTCCGCTGCCTTGCTGTGTTCCCCATTGTTGCGGCTGCATACCCATCAGGTTCCCCAGGGACGTACACTAATAATAATTCTGGGTATATAACACCTTTCTATTCAGTCCTTAACATTAAGGCCATATATTTGCCGTCCAATGACGGCCTATATTAAGAAATTGTTGTTGAAGGATACTTCCCTGGAGGTCGAAACCTGCCGGGGTTGGCGTGAGGCATTGGGTAACAAGGTCTTCAGGCTAAAGTTTTTTATCGGCCTGGCTCTGGTGATCTCCATTCTGAGCGCGCTTCCGCCATTCTTTCAGGTCATTGAGGCGCGCACTGGACATGTTATTAGCGATGTGGTTTTGAATGCGCTACGCCCCTACGACGTGTCGACCCTTATTTTCATCGTGCTCTGGTCGGCAGCGGCGCTCATGTCCTTCCGCGCCATACAGCAGCCATACACCTTTCTGCTGTTCTTGTGGTCCTATATTTTCTTGACCCTCACACGCGTTGTGGCCATCAGTGTGCATCCGCTCAATGCCCCTTCGGGCCTCATTCCACTGGTCGATCCCCTCAGCAATATGTTCTATAAAGGGGGCTTCATTACCAAAGATCTTTTCTTTTCAGGTCATACCTCCTCCTTGTGCCTCATGTTCCTTTGCATGCGCCGGGCGGGCGATAAGTTGTTTATGTTAGTAGCGGCACTCTTGTTGGCATTTCTGTTGCTCGTGCAGCATGTGCATTATACTATCGATGTATTGGCAGCACCCTTCTTCACTTTTTGCTGTTATACCATGGGCAAATGGATGGTGATGAAGTGGGAGAGCGTCAATTAGAATGCCTCGCCTATCTGAAGGTATAGGCCGTGATTTCTCCCGCCACCAATGCCATAGTCTAGGCGCAGGTTCAATCGCTCGGTACGGTTAAGCGCAAAACGTAGCCCCCCGCCATAGGAATATTTTAGATCTGCCAGCCTGTAATCGCTGATCCGGTGGGACACATCACCTACTCCTCCAAAAACAACGGCGCCAAATCGCCGGTAGATCGGTAAGCGGTACTCTGCCTGGATTGTGAACTGGTTTTTGTCTTTGTATCTGCCGTCGTAATAGCCGCGCATACTATTATTGCCACCAAAGGAGGCCAGGCTGCGGAGCGGCACATTGCCGGTATTGTTGAAGGTATAGGCTTGCAGGGCTAACACTTGCCGCTCGTAGATCGTTATGTACTTCCGTAGGTCTATTACATAGTTGGTATATACATAGTCCGATCCGAGGTAATGGTCGAAGTGGTTCACATACACCTGCGCGAAATAACCTTTATCCGGCGCAAAGGCATTGTTACGATCATCGTAAGTAAAGCTGAGGCCGAGCCCTGCAATGAAGTACGGTCTCCTGCCTGCAATATTCTGTTTATCAAAATCGCCGCCATGCTTATAGTCCACACTCAGCACTTTCTGTATCTCCAGCGGTATGCCTATATACAGGTCGCTTCCCAGGTTGCGCATCAGGTGCGGCGTGAAATAATATTGCCTGAATGTGTACGATTCACCGGCACTGTCCGGGGTCTTATTGCCAAGCCCCCAAAACTTGTCCGGGAAATAGCTATATGAGATCTGCTCAGATAATATGTAGGTCTCCCTTTTAAAGTATTGAGTACCGGTTACCGCTACAATGAACTGCCTCTTGATGGAATACAGGCTCAGTGCCTGCAGGTTTGATGTCCGTGCTATCGTATCATGCTTAAACAGGTGAAAAGTGGCCGATGCAGCAGCCCCAAACGACCAGCTCGTCTCTATCGATTTGGCTACGACAGGCAGTACGATCAATTGCGCTTTATTTTTCTTACTGCTATCGGCATTCGCTGCTTTGGCAGGGGCATAGCAAAGCAAGGTGAGTAAAGATATAAGAATGAGGCGCCGCATTGGTAAAAGGATGCGCAAAGGTATGCAAATCAATATATTTACAGGATATTTACTTTCACGGTTATGAGTGATAACTACATTGATATCAATCGCAGTCTTTGGGATGAAAGGGTGAGCCACCATATTAGCTCTGATTTTTATAATATGGCTGCTTTCATGGACGGCCAAAACTCTCTAAATGACATAGAGCTGTCCTTACTGGGCGACGTGAGCGGCAAAAGTATTTTACATCTTCAGTGTCACTTTGGACAGGATACCTTATCGCTGGCTCGTATGGGTGCTAAAGTGATTGGTGTGGATTTTTCGCCAAAGGCGATAGAGAAAGCACGCGAACTGAATGACACCTTAGGCCTCGACGCGGCATTTATTTGCTGCGACATTTATGAGCTTCCCTCTTATTTATATGGCACATTCGATATTGTGTTCACTTCTTATGGCACCATCGGCTGGCTACCCGACATGAGCAAATGGGCTGCCGTTGTGGCAAAATTCATGGGGCCGGGCAGCACTTTCATAATGGCAGAGTTTCACCCGGTGGTTTGGATGTACAGCAACGATTTTAGCCACATTCAATATCCGTATTTTAATAGAGATGCGATTGAAGAAGTGGAGCCCGGGACCTATACTGACAAAAGTGCCCCGATCGAAATGAGGTCTATCGGGTGGAACCATAATCTTGCCGAAGTGATCCAGGCGCTGATGAACGCCGGTCTTCAACTAAAGGTGTTCTCCGAATTTGGCCACTCCCCCTACAATGTTTTCAAAGGCATGACCGGGACTGCACCCGGCAAGTTCTGCTTAATGGATGGCAAGTTGCCATTGGTGTATTCCTTGAAAATGGAGAAAACGTGACGTTTCTTACGGCTTGAATGCTTATCAGTTTTTTGCCTGACCAAGGTCATTCCCTTTGGCTCACGGAACTCCGTCCTTTGCGACAGTAAAGGACAATTCCCATTGCGCTGCCCCGGTTATCATACATTTTTAGTTTGTTCTGTTTATGTGTTCTTTTTGCCCTTTTTCGGATTAGCACAGAAGGGTATTGTTCACGGCTATAAAGATACCCTTGGCCACACAGTATATTGTGTCCCGCGCTTGCTGGCCGATGATACTGCTTACGAGAAGCGGGTAAATGTGGTTTATCCGGCTCTCGAGGTGCTGGGTCATTCTGTGGTAACTTGGGGCATTACGCGATTTGCCTTGAATGCAGGCTACTCCCGTATCAGCTTTAAAACCTGGAGCCGGAACATCCGTATGGGCTGGGAATGGGACAAAGATCCCATACAGTCCAATTTTATCGGGCATCCGTACTCGGGCGCTTTATCCCACGCAGCTGCACGCGCCTCGGGCTACAATTTCTACCGCGCCTTCCCATTTGCGGTAGCGGGCAGTTTGCTCTGGGAGTATTTTGGCGAGAACGAACGCCCCTCTTACAATGATGTTATCAGTACGCCGGTAGCCGGTGCCTATTGGGGAGAGGTTATGCATCACATTTCCTCCAATGTGCTCGATGACCGCTCTGTGGGTGCGGAACGTGTATTTCGTGAAGTATTTGCCGGTCTTATCGACCCCGTTCGCGGTTTCGATCGTTTGGTGAGGGGTAAAACGGCAAGGCGGGCGCAATGCGAGGTGTACCAGAAGGAACCTATAGACGTTGGCATCGCATCTGGCCTGCACCTGGTGAACGATGGTATGCAGTTCGGAACAGGCCATGCTAATGCCCTTGTGAGTGTACAGGTTGTCTATGGTGACCCTTTTGAAATCCGGAAGCGGAAACCATTTGATTTTTTCTCATTCCGCGCCGATCTTAGTTACGGACCTTCTCGCAAGCCGCTGGATAATATTAATGGCAAAGGCCTGGTGGCTGGCGCCAATCTTGGCAACCGCGATGATAACAGGGTTTTTATTGGGGCATTTGAACATTTTGACTATTGGAACAACGAGTTTTTCGCCATGAGTGCATTGGGCTTGGGAGGCGATCTGGTTACCCGGGCGCGGCTGGCTGCAAACACCTGGTTTTATAATTCGTTTTCTGTTGCCGCAGTGCCACTTTCAGGCATAGGCTCCCGGTTGGGGGTGACACCTCCAATTCGCGCGACTACAGCTATGCAGCCGGCATGGAGCTTAAACTGGAAAGCCGGCTCGAGTTCGGCGACAAATGCAGTCTAAGTGTAAATGCCTATTACGGTCTCGTCCACGCTTTTTATGGTCCCGAGGCCAACAATGTATTGGCAGCCATGAGGCCGGGTCTTAACGTGAAGCTTTTTCCCGGCTTCTGGATCGGCATCGAAGAGCTTCTTTTCTACAACGACAACTTCCCCGACGAAGCAAACCACCTTCATTATTCTACCGAACAAAAGTGTTCCCTGCGCTATTACTGGGATGGGGTACATAGGAACAGGCAGTCTCCGCATGGAGAAAATTAATGGTCAGAGGCCGATATACAATGTGATATTGCCTACCTGCTGTGCAAAGCTTCCTTTAAATTCAGGGGTACGTAATTTCTCCGCTGCAGAGATACCAAAATGGGAATTGGCCAGCACCAGTCCGTATTCGTACTCCATATAGAAGCGGCTCACACTGTCCTTTGTTATCGTATAAGGCGATAGCTCATGAGTGAAAAAGCCGCCCTGCAGCGTGGCATTATCCATTACGGCTACGCCACTGGTCTTCATATAAAAGAAGAACTGCACCTTCCTGTGTGGCCCGTTATTTTTGGGGCAGTACGTAGGGTGCTCGTAATTCGAAAAATAGTTGTTGAACAGGCCGCACCTGAATTGCAGCCCGGCGCCCAGATTATTGAAGAGCGTACCTGTATTGGCTTGTACGTGGCCTATTATCTCCAGGCGGCTATCGGGCTTGAATAATATTCGCTCATAGTTCACAAAGTAATTGATGATGATATCAGTAATTATTTGGTTGTCCCATCCTTCCGGCACCTGGTAGCGCACCAGTTGATGGTAAGCGGTTTGTATTTCCCTCGCCATCGAATATTTGCCGATCGTACCTATGCTTAAAGAGGTGGTTAGCCGCTGTTCCTTATTCCTGTCCGATGATACCAGCGCATGCGATATGTAAGCGATGCCTGCATACGGTCTGTCACCGTGTTCTATTTCTTTGCTCTTGATGTTCGCCGGGGTGTAAATATGCTGTGTCAATCCCCAGCTATACAGGTTGTCAGCTTCGCCGCTCATCGGGATCAGGAGCGTGCCTAAAAAATTGGGCTTTACTTGTTTAGTATAGAACAGTTGCAGCTCAAACCCGCTCGAATAGCCTCTGTCTGTCCCTTCGCCCCTGAAGTTGAGATAGTCGTCGTCTTCAGATATACCGAGTACCTGCAGGTTGTTCTTTTGTGCATAAGTTTTCGTCGCGGGCAGCGCTGGCATGCAGCATAGCAGGAAACTAATAACCTTGAGGCAGCCTTTACGCATAGTAAAATTTGCATAAAAGTACCGGGCACGCCGGGGCATAACGATGACTCCGGGCAGTTAAAAGAATGATTAATAGCAGCCCGTGAAGTTTCCGGGCATTTTTTGTTCTTGAATGCCGGCAGTTTAACTTGCAGGACTAAACCTGTTTTTATGAAAGGACTTACAGCAAAGGCTGGTATTGAGATTGATGCACCCCTATCGCGGGTGTGGCAGGCGCTTACCGATCCCGCTATGATCAAACAGTATTTGTTCGGCACTGATACGATCACCGATTGGAAGAAGGGGAGTAGCATTACCTACAAAGGCGAATGGGCGGGCAAGCCATACGAGGACAAAGGCGCCATTATCGATATTATTCCCGAAAAATTGCTGCATACTACCTACTGGAGTAGCATGGGCGGAAAAGAAGATAAACCGGAAAACTACAATGATGTCATCTATGAGATTAAACCCGATGGCGACAAAACGATCGTCACAATAGTACAGGACAATATCGACGATCACGCTGGTGTAAAACGCATGGAAGAGAACTGGAGTCTCGTCTTGCGTGGCATGAAAAAACTGCTTGAGGGTAAAGAAGATAATTTCTGATCAGGCGCTCTTAGCAGACGTCTTTTAAAATATTAAACCATTTCTTTACCCCGGCGTCTAAGCCTTTTAGAAAATGTGTTGATTATGCACCGCCTCGGATTTATAGCTATTGTGTTCCTATGTTTCAATTGTTGCAGCAGCTCAAAGAAGAGCTCTAAGAACAAACTTACGAGTGATTGGCAGGCGCTGCCAATAACCGTTGATGGCGACAGTAAAGATTGGCCGTCCCCATATCCCAATAGCGACGGTAAAGCGCAGGTTGCATATGCTACCTCTAATGACAAAGAAAACCTCTATGTAACCGTCGAAACGGGCGACGTAATGACCGAACTGAAAATACTACGTGCTGGCATGACGGTGTGGATCGATACAAGCGGCGGCAAAAAACAAAGCATGGCGATCAACTATCCTTTACCCGCCGAAGTAAAAGACATGCAGGTGGAAAATACGCCGGCACAGCAACAAGCTGTGCAAAGTATGGACCATGAAAAGCGCATGCAGGAGCGTGCCCGCAACGCGGTAGCCAATGCCATACAGCTATCCCTCGAGGGCTTTGGCGCCTGCAGTGGAGGCTTCATAGCGAAACAACCCAACAATTGCGGCATTACTGTTCGCATGGCTGTTGATGAGTACAATTCATTAGTGTGGGAAGCTGCTATCCCCTTTAAAGTGCTCTATGGTAAAGAGCATCTTAGTAAGAAGGATGAAGGTCGTCCCATCAGTGTATGCTTCGAAGTGAAAGGGATGAAATGGCAAGGTCATGGCAATGGCAATAAGGAACGTGAGGGCCAGGAAAGCGGCATGCATGGCGGCGGTGGCATGCATGGCGGCGGTGGCATGCATGGCGGAGGTATGCGAGGAGGCGCCGGAGGTATGCACGGCGGTGGTGGTCAACGCGAGGGTCAGAACGGCGATCACGCTAATATAGCCGAGGCGACAAAAACCTGGAAGCAATTCGCCCTTGCATATAAGGAGTAGGTGTTCTGACTCGCAAAAACTAAAACATCATTACCTTTAAACCCATGAAATCACTGCTTCGCCTGATTATTCTCCTTATTGTTTGTGGCTCATTCACAGCCTGTAAAAAGAATTATGTTTGCTACTGCAAGAGCTACGGTTCAGGCCAGGTTGTCGAGTTCAACACCGATGGCAAAATGACGCGCGGCAAAGCCCTCAAGTATTGTAACAATCATAATGGATATGCAGCCGCAGGCTATACATGCGGAGTAGAGTAGGCATTATCATTCACCTTAGCCAGGTACTTTCCCTTTATCAAAGCCATATGGTGTAGTGTATGTCCAACCATTGCATAGCCCAATGCGCGGCTTGATATCATAACGTCGCGGGCCGGGCCTTCGATGTCAGGCATCTCTGCTGTCATGCCTTTGAACATTAGTATGGTAGCCGCGCGCAGGTGCTCCAGCTCCGCTATTATGTCTTTGATGTCCCTGCGATCGGCATGTGCATTGGTCACGAAGTTGTGAATGTCAAACGGCGGCAGTGCTCCCTGGTCGCCACGCGATATGCGCATAATGCGATAGCAAAAATTACGCTCCGCATCGGCAAGGTGTGCGAAGTTCTCCTTCACACTCCATTTGCCGGGCTCGTACCGGAGGCCTAATTCTTCTTCGCTAAGACCGAGGGCAAATGCTTTGATCTCTTCCATATTCGTTTGCATCGCTTGCGTCAGTTCTGTTTTCGGTGCCAGGTTAACGTACTGGCTGTAAAAGCCAAAGTCGGCAGCGGGTGGTGGCATTATTTGCATGATTTGGATTTTTGGCAAAGTTATCGCGCTGTCTTCATCCTATTACAGCACAGATGGCCCATAAACTATCGGTACAGTTTAATATGATATAGGACAGGAAAAAGGGAATGTATTACATGGAATGGTCTGTAAGAAGTGCTGGTTTAGTTTTTTGTAAACTTCAACGTTTGCACGGAGCCATCTTTTCCTACAAGTTTTATTAAATACACCCCACAAACAAGATCGGTGATCTTGATGCCTTGCTTGCCATATAAATAGTTCGATAAGATTGCTTTGCCGCTTATATCGGTGATCGTGTAACTATTAAATCTCTCTGCGTCCTTAATATACAATGCAGTTGCGGCAGGATTAGGGAAAAGCAAGGTATGTACATTCCGGCCTGTGTTTCTTACACTTTCAACACTATCCATTGTTATCCGCGCCACAAAAATGTCGCTGGTGCTATCTGAGTTGGCTGTCAGCGACGGACCAAAGTGGCCTGTGCCCCTGAAGTCTCCGCTTAGAAAAATCCCCTGGGTGTTTGTTCTGAGCCCTGCCATGTTGTCGAAAGTGGGCCCGCCGCAGCGGTCGGCCCAGGCGAAATGTCCTGAACCATCCATCCTTGCAATGAAAATATCCGGCTGATTCGAGTTGTAGATAGTAATAGTGTCGAGTGTTAGCTGGGTCTCGAAATTACCCGCGACATAAATGGAGCCGTCCTTTGCACTGCTTATATGAACACCATTATCGAGGTTCCATGGACCTGATGCCTTGTTGACCCACACATAGTTTCCGGCACTGTCGCACTTGGCTACAAATACATCATCCGAATAGCCTGCCGGGCCATTCAGGCTAAGCGTCCCGAGTGTAATAGTACCGTGATAGAAGCCTGTAATATAAGTGTTGCCTGCAGTATCCACGTCTACCGCTGTAGCGGCAGTATACCCACTTGCTGCGCCGCCTTTTTGCATCCATGCGATATTCCCATCCTTATCTACTTTCATTAAGAAGATATTTGCCTCTATATTACCTGCACCCAGCACAGCCGTCTGGCTAAACCGGAGCGTGTCGAAGAACTGCCCGGCCACATAGCTGGTGCCATCGTTGCTTACAGCCAGGTCGTTACCCTGGTGAAAGTTGTGGTAGTTAGGTTCATGTAGCATCCAGGTATTAGTACCGCTGCTATCGTAGCAAGCCACAAATACCTGCGAGGCAGAGCCATTGTATGAGCTGATGTGAAGGTCGCCGGTTATATAAAGCCTTCCGTTTGTATCCGCGTGTATTGCACTGCCGTAGTCATAACCTGTATCGCCAAGAGACCTTGCCCACCTTAGGTCTCCATCAGCATTGTAGCTGGCAATAAATACGTCGTAACCCGCTACAGAATACAACGTCGTTGGGGACAACGTTCCGAAACTCGCACTATCAGAATATTGACCCACGATCGACAGATTGCCAAAGCGGTCCCTGCAAATGCCCGTCACTTTAATATTGCCTGCGCTGCCCGCACTTTTCGCCCAGAGTACCCCACCGTTAAGGTCATATTTGGCAATATACACAGACCATGTACCCGGGCTCGTCAGGGTGGTAGCCCCGAAAGACACCGAGTCGTAAAACTTGCCGGCTATATAACTATTGCCCTGCTCATCTATGTCCAGGCCGCCTGCGTAATCGTTGCTGTGACCCGCCGAGCTTTTCGCCCATTGCCAGGTCTGCGAGCGGGCGGTAGTTATGCTGAAAAGAGCAAAGCTCCAAACCGCGATGAGTATAAGTTTATGCATAAACGAGTTTTTTTGTTGGTAATGAAGACAGCCGGAATGCTGATTTCGGTTGTCAGCCTTTTGTCATTTCGATTGCTGTTTGCAAGTTCAGAAAGTGCGGCAGAGAATGTCTACCCTTTACAGGGGGATGTTCTGACCGCCGTCATCACCAATGCCGTATGAATGCTATACCTTTATAGAAAATAACTTATGGCCAAAGAATCTTTTAAGCTTGATGGGGAAAGCCTCCTGAAAAAGGTGAAAGAGCTGATCAATGAAGGCAACATTCGCCGCATCACCATCAAGGATAAAGAAGGTAAAGAAGTGATGAACTTCCCGCTAACCATTGGCGTAGTGGGTGTGGTGCTCGCTCCCGTGTTGGCTGCAGTGGGCGCCCTGGCAGCTGTGATAGGGGAGTGCTCCATCGAAGTGGAACGTGAAGAATAACCACTCAAAAGTAGGCAGCCGTAGCGAACCCCAAAATTTGGCACAGTTTGTGTTGCTTCAACGAAAAAAACCTATGCAAAAACTCATTTTGTCATCATTTATCCTTTTGTTTTCGTGCGCCGTTCTCAGCTCCTGCTCAAAGCATGAGGATACAAACCCCGCCGCGCCTGCCTTTTCTTCTGCTCCTGCTATGGATGGTCTTGTTGGTGATGCCGTCTGGACAGCTTCATCGCTTGATGCTTCTGTCAATGCAACGGGTAACACGCATGAGTTGGTTATCAACGGTTGGGAGCAAAGCTCAAAACAGACAATATACATGACGATCCGGCCGTACAACTTTGCTCCCGGCACTTTTTACATTGGGCCAAATCAGCCAAGCACTGCCTGGTATCAACTGGGAGACAATGCACCTGACGTACCTCAGCAGTATGCAAAATCCGGGAAGATCATTATCTACCAGGTGGATGCCGACACTGTAAGGGGAACTTACGATTTCACAATTGCCAGCGGCACTCGGCTAACCGGCAAGTTTTCGGTAGTGCCTTTTAAGTAGTGCTGCCTTCGGCTTGCCCGCAATTTGCTTACTTTCCTGTAGCTTTAGCGCATGTTGGGTAAACCATATGTCGCTGTATTCCTGCTTGGCCTTACCCTGCTGCATTTGCCAGCGGCTCCAGCGCAGGAGTTGCTATATTGGAGGGTCGGCAGGCCGCTCACATGGAACGACTTCAAAGGCCAGCCGACCACGAATAACTGGCGGCATGCAGCTTCTATCCACTTCCATATGTGTGCCGATGTGCTGGAAGGAAAAAACCGCCAGGCCACGATAGCGATCAGGAGTTTTTGCTACCCGCATAAGAACTGGAAGCGGCCAAACGAGCTCAGCTATCCTTTGCTAAAGCATGAGCAAATACACTTTGACATCACCGAACTCTACGCACGGAAAGCCCGCAAGAAGATAGCTGAGTGCAAGTGCTGGTACCGCAGCAACGGGCACTTCCGCTACGGGAAACTGGGCCGCATCTATCACCGCTACTGGTGGGCTTGCTGCATAGCCGAAATGTGCTATGATATACAAACCCGCCATTCGCTACGCAGCATGCAACAGGACCGTTGGAATAGCAAAGTTGCGCGCAAGTTAGCTGCCTACAGGCAGTATGCGCAAAATTGAGCTGCTGGCTAACTGTTATCCATTGCTCCTGTGAACCATGTCATCTTTGTGCAATTGGCACAGATAAATACCGTCGCAAAAGCGTTAGTGAGGCTGCCACGATAATGTATCATAATGTCTTCCTGGTTAAAGGTGCCGTTGCCGCAATGGCTGCAGGTAAGTTGCTTTTCTTTCACCGTATATGGTTGTGGTTCGGCTTCTTTTTTGAAGATGCTCATGGTAATGGTTTTGACAGCAATATAATTCTTTTGCATTTCGCTAAGACCACTGGCCCGCTTTATGTAGTAAGTTACCGATGAACACATTGTTTCCTATCCCACCGCAACAGCCGGAGGGATTTAGCTATATCGAGAATTTCATTAGCACGGAGGAAGAACGCGGGCTGGTGGAAGTCATAGCAGGGCTTCAACTGCGTACTTTTACCTTTCGTGGCTATGAAGCTAAAAGGCTGGTGCGCAGCTATGGTTATGATTATCACTTTGATAGCCGCAGTATATCGAAAGGGGAGGAAGTGCCCGGCGGATTGCATCTCCTCATCGATAAAGTAGCAAGTCATTTATCTATTGAGGCAGATGCATTTGCCGAAGTGCTGGTTACCGAATATCCGCCAGGAGCAGTGATCAATTGGCACCGAGATGCTCCACCGTTCGATCTAATCGCAGGCATTTCCCTGCAGGCCGACTGCAACTTTCGCCTGCGGCCTTATGATAAGGCAAAACAGGGACGAAATGCTATTGTTTCTTTCCCCGTACTTCGGCGCTCCCTATACGTAATGCAAGGCCCGGCCCGGAGTGACTGGGAGCATAGTATTATGCCCGTAAAGAGCCAACGCTATTCTGTCACGCTCAGAACCCTGAGATAGCGCCTGTCATCAAGGCACACCGTAAGGCCTGAGGATGCAGGTAATGCTTGTGATGTTTAGCTGGAACTATCCTGTGGGTAACCGGTTACCGGTAGTATAGTAGTTACTTTTAGAAAGCGCCTGTTGATAATTTGCAGCCAAAATAAACAGACGAACATGGCAACTACAAAATGGACACTGGATCCAACGCACAGCACACTTGGCTTCAAGATCCGGCACCTGATGATAACGAATGTTTCCGGATCTTTTAAAACCTTTTCGGTGAACGTAGATACGGAAGAAGCAGACTTTAATAATGCTGAGATAACCGCGGAGGCCGATATGGCTTCCATATTCACCAACAATGAGCAGCGCGATGCCCACCTGCGCAATTCAGACTTCTTCGAAATTGATGCCCATCCTAAACTTACTTTCAGGTCGACTGCCGTTGAGAAGAACGGCAGCGATGCTTTTGCCCTGAATGGCGAGTTGACGATGAAAGGTGTTACCAAACCGGTGGCGCTGCAGGTAGCGTTCAACGGTATTACCAAAGATCCATGGGGCAATGAACGTGCAGGCTTTGAGATCAAAGGCAAGATCAACCGTAGCGACTGGGGCATCAACTTCAACAGCGCCCTTGAAGCAGGCGGCATGGTGCTGGGCGAAGAGGTGAAGATAGAAAGCGAAATAGAGCTTATAAAGCAGGTTTGATAGGGGAAGCTGGTGGGTTTCTCGTTCAATATAGCGAAGAGGTTGGTGAGACATCCAAAAATATTATTTCTCATCTTATTTTTTTTCTTATCTTTGTGCTTTATTAATTTTTCAAATTTTCAGAATGCAAGAAGGTACAGTTAAATTTTTCAATGAAACCAAAGGTTTCGGCTTCATCACTCCATCGGCAGGTGGCCCTGATGTTTTTGTTCACGTTTCCGGCCTCGTAAGCGAGATTCGCGAAAACGACCGCGTGTCGTATGAAGTACAAAATGGTAAAAAAGGTTTGAATGCGGTTAATGTAACCGTGATATAATTTTATTGCATCATTTCGAAGCCGCCGCCTCCACAAGAGGTGGCGGCTTTGTTTTAGTATTGGTCCATCTTACCACAATACCCATTTGCTTATCAGTGACCGCCAGGGAAATGGCAACCAATTCCCCAGGCATTATCTTTTCCGCACGATCCTTTGAGTTAATTCACGGATTTATCCACAGGGTAGCTTGGTATGGTTTTGTTTAATAAATTTGCCATATAGTTAAACATTCAGCAGGGTTTAAATCAGGCGTACGTATGACCGATAGCACATTCACCAGGGATATTTTAATTGCCGACGACGATACTGACGATGTTGACATTTTTAAGATGGCGATGGATGACATTAATGTTCCTTATATCATCCGTCATGCTGAAAACGGCGACAGGCTATTTGTCCTGTTAAAAGACCGGCTCCCTTATATACTGTTCCTCGATATCCGGATGCCTTGTAAAGACGGCATGGCGTGTATCGCCGAGATCAGGCAAAATAAGGAGTACGATCAGCTACCTGTTATTATGTACACTTCCAATTCGTGGGAGAGCATTACTGAAGAATCATTCAGGAAGGGAGCCAATTTCTACCTGCCCAAGCCGGAAAAGTTTGAGCAACTCACCGATAAACTAAAAAAGATATTCTCGATAGACTGGCAGCAGCAGGTTCATTATCCCCCGCAAAGCGAGTTTATTTTAAAGTAGAGATACCTCTATGTAACGGAGGAGTAGATCCTCATTGCTGTTGAAAAACTAACAATATCGCGTCTATATTATTATATTAGATGTATGAAACGAAAAACTATCAATCTTGTACTCGCAGGACCTCAAACTATTTATCGGAAAGCTCTGGCTCATCTATTGGTATCATCGGGACCGTACCGGGTCGTGGCTGAGACAGATGATATTGATAGCATCTTTCAGAAACTAGACAAGCTGGAGAACTTGATGGCAAGTTTCATAATAGATTCCGATATGCCGGGCCTGTATCCAAAGATAAAACTACTGAAACGGAGATGGCCGGAGGCAAAGGTCCTTGTTTTGTTTTCCCATAAAAGCGAATTCGGGATACATAGTTTGCTGCGACTGGGCGTGAATGGTGTATTGCTAAAAACATGTAAGGAGAGGAACCTGTATAAAGCGATAGACGAGATAAACGCCGAAGGATACCATTATAATGATCTCGCCGGCAAAGAACTCTTCGAGGCGATAAGATGGAGGGAACTAAGGGTACCCCAGTTTATGCCTAAACATCAGTACTTCTTGTCGCTTTGCGCGGGGCCAAAACGGTATGAAGATATGATGAAGCCTTTGGAGGTAACGAGCTACAGGTCGGTGGAAGGTTACCGCAACAAGTCTTACAAGATATTGAACGTTAACAATCGTGGCGAACTTGTGGCATTCGCACTTAAGGCAGGTCTGATCCACCTCACGTAATACCGGATGCCCTATCGGAACATCTGTAGGAACGGGGTAGCTGGAAGCAAATAATCATATCCATACGCAAGACACATTGGTTTGTTGTCAGGGGCGTTACAAGCGCTGTGCCGTTGCGTACTCGTTCCAAACGAGGACGAGTGGGGCATAGGGCTACTTAATAAACCGTTAAAGTCGTAGCCGCCGACCGCGCAATGCTAAAATAATAGGTTCAGGCTCTGTACTTTGTGCCCGATCTCAAGCTCAGGTTATGCAACGCGCCGTCTTCGTTTTTATGTTATCGCAATTACTTTCGTCCAATGCGCTCTATGCAGGCAGCGTCAGGATCCATGGCAAGATCGCCAATCCGCTCTCCGGGCAGATCACCTTCTCGACCTATGACGGTATGTTGGAATATAGCGAAGTGCAGCGTACTGCTAACCTGGATAAATACGGAAATTTTTCTTTAGTATTTCCCATCACTGCCGACTATATGGATATCAGTTTGCAGCACGGCGACCAGGCTTCCGAACTGTTTCTTCGCGATGGCGACGATGTAACTATGAGCCTTGATGCAAAGGATTTCGATAAGACCTTGCGCTATAGCGGTAAAGGAGCCGCAACCGCCAACTTTGCTGCAATGCACGTGCTGGACAATGGTTTGGGTCAGCAGTTTGGCGCAAACCTGCAGCCACTGATGGCGAAAGGGCCGGAGGAGTTCATGAGTGCGAGCAAGGATATGCTGCAGAAAGAACTCGATTACCTGCAAAGCCACAAAGATGGCCTGCCTGCCGCCTTTATAAAGAACTGGACAGCTAAGCTCTCTTACACCATGTATTACGACTGGCTCATTTATCCCGCCTATCACCAGATGATGACTAAGAAAGAGCACCCGCTGCAGGAAATACCGAAGGAGAATTACCAGGTGTCGGCTAGCATACCTATGGTTTTTGATGACAGCTACCTGAGCATCTCCTCATACAGGAACCTGGTGGGCAGCATATTCGACAACCGTACCGGTGGGCTCGACAGCCTGCATGCTAAGCTGTACCGGCAAAACGACAGCGCCGCTATATTGGCCAGGAAATGGCTGCCTGCCAAAAGCAGGGAGTTCTATTTCGCCCACAAAGTGTATGGCGAAATGGACTATGCCAGCGTTAGCAAGGCCGACTCCGACTACTATGCGTTTAAAAAAATGTATCCTGGAAGCCACTACATGCCCGTCCTGGACAAGGCTGTAAAGCTGAAAAGGAAACTGGGCGCGGGCCAGCCTGCGCTTGACTTTGCCTTTACCTCACTCGACGGAAGAAAGATGAAGCTTTCAGACCTCAGGGGCAAGGTAGTATTGCTCGACTTTTGGGCCAGCTGGTGCGGACCATGTATGCAGGAACTGCCATCGACCAAAAAAGTGGAGGAGCACTTCAAGGGTCGTGACGTGGTGTTCCTGAACGTATCTATCGACGACGACACCACCGCCTGGAAAAAAGCCATAGAGAAGAAGCAGATAGAAGGGATAAACGTATGCCAGCCTGGTGGGTGGAAATCGCCGATAGCAGCTAAATATGGCGTACAGGGCGTGCCAGTATACTTTCTCATCGATAAACAGGGACGATTCGTTACAGAGACCACACCTCGCCCCAGCGAGACGGATAAGCTTACAGACCTCATAGAGCAAGCGCTGCATTAAGGGGCCTGTCGTTAGCCCGCCGTGTAACATGGCCTTCCGATATGTCAAAGAGCTTTGTTGTGAAATCTTGAACTTGTTCTAACTGTCTTCTTCGGTCGCGTTCCCAGACATTTACTTCGGGTTGCCACGATATCAACGATGCACAGTGTGCGAGTTAGAAGTGATGAACTGCACTATATCGAGGCCAGCCTTGAGAACCGGTGCGCTCAATGAATCGGACTGCATCACATCAATTTTTCCTTCACCAAAGTAAAGGCCATCTGAAACCAGGAAACTGATCCTGCAGTCGCCTTTGGCGGGGCAGGGGCGCCTGGCCTTTTTCCATGGACCTGTGGCATCTACAACTTTCGTTGCAGCAGTAAATATGCTCGTTTTCAGATCTTCGGATCCTGAGGTGCGAGATTCCCAGAATGCCATTTTGCCTGTATAATTAATGTAGCGCATAGACCCATCGCTAAATACGGCAACTACATCCAGTCCTTCGGGAAGCGCAACCTCAATGATAATGCCATACAGCACTCTTTTGCTAATTTTCACGCCACTGGCCCGCAGTACGTTACATGCGAGCATCTTCTGTCTTCCTTCCAGCGACTTATCGTCGAGCAATGCGAGGAGCTTTGCTGTATCTGGTTTTTCTGCTAGCAGTTCGTCGTAAGGATAGCCGGCGGCTTTGCCCGAGCGACGCCAAAGATCTACATTGTCGCAAAAGAGTAACTCGTAGATGAAGTTCGCGCTTTCTGTTTTGTAGGGTTGGTCCGCTCGCTTAGCCAATGAATGGATGGGGCCGGAGCAAATCAATATAAGCAGGACAGACAGGTGTCGTAGTTTTCTCATTGCAGCTAAAATACAATTTAAATAATGACCGGATCGTTACCGCCTACGGTCGCGCTTTGCCATTTTTTTCCAGCTTTCGAATACTTTTTGAACGTAGTCGGGATCGTTGGGGTCGGGTTCTTCGCCCGCACTTTTGCTTTTTCGTCCCGCCTTTGCCGGGATCTTTGACTTTTTATTTTCGGACGTAGGGTCGGGGAGTTTTTTGAGGTCAGGTGGTTGATTATTAGTGGGTTTGGGTGGGTTTTGTGATTGTTGTGTCGCTTCTGGTTTACTTCCTGTTTGGTTCTGATTTGGTTCTTGTTTTTGCTGGTCGTCCGCGTGCCTTGTCCTGAAATCACTTTACACCTTGGTGAGATAATCCTGATTTTACTTTACATGACATTTTGTTAGTCCTGAAATAGGTTTACAGTTTCAAATATGCTGTAAAATTAGCTTATTTAAGTCATAACCAACCTCCTTTTCCATTTAGCTTTTAAATGTCCTTGTCGCTGATGCGCTTGTTCCGGTGTCAGGTAGTCGCAGCTCGAATGTGGCCGCAGGTGATTATAAGCATGTACCGCATTGCTAACGGCTGCCTGCGCTTGTTCAAAGCTGCTGAACTCGCTATCGAGAGTAAACTCTTCTTTGAGAATGCCGTTTACACGCTCTGCAATGGCATTCTCATATGGATCGCCTTTCTCGGTCATGCTGATCGTTAGGCCCTTGTCGGTCAGCAGCGTTGTGTACTCTGCGCAACAGTATTGCAGGCCTCTGTCGGAATGATGGATCAGTGTCTGCGCCGTTTGATATTGCAAGCTACTCAGCGCCATGTTCAGTGCAAAGAGCGGTCCTTCCTTTTTAAGAGAAGGGTGCAACTTATAGCCGACGATCTTTCGGGAATAGGCATCGGTCACCAGGCTCAGGTAACAAAAACCATCCTTCATACTGAGGTAGGTGATATCGCTTACCCACAGGTGATTGGGCCGCAGCACTTCCAGTTCCTTTACCAGGTTAGGGTACTTACGGAAAGGATGGTTCGAATCGGTCGTGTTGGTACGTTTACGCTTACGCCGCCGCACCAGCAACCCATATTCGTCCAGTAAATCAAAGAGCTTATCCCTGCCTATAGTGATACCATGCTGCTGCAGCGTACCTGTAAGCAGGTAGTGCAGTTTACGGGTGCCGATACGGGGCATCTGCTGCCTTATATCTTTTACCCTTTTGATCACAATGCTGTCGCGCAGGCTTTCATCCTGTTTGCTCCACCACTGTTCGTACCAGGCTTGTCTTGTCTTGCCAAACAGCCCGCAGATCGTTTTAATGCCTGTCTGCGGGTAATACTGCTTTACTCTTTCGGCTGTTTGGCACCATAGTTTTTTCTTAGGTCGATACCCAGCTCGGTACTGGCAAGATCAGCCATCGTCTCCCAGGCGAAGTTCTTCATCTGTTCGTACTCCAGCTTCCTTTTTAACTCCTCTACTTGCTTTTGGAGTGCCTCCAGGTTCTTTTGTTCCTGCTCGGTCATGGGGGAAAGAATGATTTCTCCTGCAAGTTCGTCATTAAATCGCTTCTTCCACTCATGGATACGTTTGCCATCCACACCATACTTCTGACCTAGCTGGTTCAAGCTTAAATCCCCAGCCAGATACTCCCTAACAATTTTACGTTGAACTACAGGGTCATACTTCTGATTACCGCCTTTTTGGCACTTACGACCCGTACTTAATTTTGATGTGTCCATCTTTTACACGTTTAACGTGTAAGGTTTTTCTAGGACTAGACAGCGGGAGATTGTCCGTGTTTTCGTAGGGTCCCGAAACAAGTTCGGGATGACGGTTTTTTTGATCAGTTCCTTGATCGGGCTGGGGTGGTGGGCCCGACTGTACACACCCCTGTTCCGAAACAACATCCGTTGTTTGCGGAACGTCCCCTCTCAAGAGGGGATTTTTTTCTTCGCTGACGCGTTGTTCGAAGGTGTGTTCTTTTCGCCAGGGGTAGTCGGTGGGGTTGTAGTATTGGTCGGCGTCGTATTCGAATTCGTAGGGTTCGAGGCCTTTTTCTCTTCCGGCGTGGAGGTATTCGTCGATGTAGTCGGATATGAATATGGCTGCATCGTTGTTGCGGGTTTGGAGCCAGCTTACAAAGTTGATCATAGATTGTGCGCTTTCGCCTTTGGAGACGTTCAGCTTTATTTTAGGTATGGCGGAGATGAGCTTGCGGAGGGTCTCGGCTTCCTCTTTAGAGGGGTAGCGGTCTTCGAAATCGCGGGTCTTGATCTTCCAGTTGAGGTGGGAGATGTGATTGTAGATGTCATCGACAATCTGCGCGGGCATGAGGCGGGAATTGGCCTTGAGGGTCTTCCAGTTGCCTTGTTTCATCCAGTCGTAAAGGGTGCGGGTGCTGACGCCTGCGCGCTCTGCGATCTGGGCTTGGGTGAGATTGGTTTTGAAATAGAGGTCGTAGGCGGTTGCCTTCGGATTTTGCTTCATAATGATTGGTTTAGTTGATAAGTTGATATGTTGACAGGTTGATAAGTTGAGTGGGGAATTGTCATAGTGAGCCGTGTCGAATCCCTGCCTGTTCGGACGGGCAGGCCCGCCTAGTCAGTCGGGCAGGCATGACTGGCTGAGGAATGGATATTCAGCTCAATAGCATTCCTGAGCTACTGGCCCACGCAGGGCACTAATCACCCCGTCTCGCTCTTTTTATTGGAAACTCATCTGTTTGAGCGATCCACCCCTCTTTGGAAAAAAGAGGGGAACTTTGGCTCAGGGTGACAACC
>JAFDXN010000035.1 GCA_018267915.1 Bacteroidota bacterium
GCATATCCGGATCAAAGCGAGCAAGGTTATAGTTTTCAGTGATAGGGATTTTATTTAATTTTAAACTGTCAACTTCAGACAGGATTATCTAACCTAAACTGTCAACCAAAATCAGGACGAGACACCACCTTACTGGCTTCCGGGACATTAAACCAAGCCCGATTATTCCGGTCAACATTGCCCGATTATTAACTACTTTTGCAACCCTCATATAAAAGATAATGTGGCATCGTATAGCAGCTTTTGTTATTAAGTTTCGTATAGCACTCATGATCGTTTTGCTGGCCCTCACCGGCATCATGGGTTACTTTGCCTCAAGGGTCCAGCTTAGCTACGATTTCACCAGCGCCATACCCCGCAACAATCCCAAGTACATAGATTACCAGGCATTCCGCAACCAGTTTGGTGAAGACGGCAACCTGATGGTTATCGGCGTGCAAACCGACCATTTTTTCGATAAAACCTTCTTTGCCGATTATGCTGCCTTCGCCAGGCAGATCGAAAAGGCCAAAGGTGTAGAAAATGTTTTCTCCATACCGGGTGCCGTCACGCTTACTAAGGACACGATCTTGCATCGGCTTAATGTCCTGAAGCTCGCCGACATGCCAAATGCCGCCAACCCCGACACTTTTAGGAATCTGTTTTACAGCCTGCCATTCTATCGCGGCTTCCTTTACAATCCTGATGCACATGCCTATATGATGGCGCTACGGGTTAATAAACAACTCCTCAACTCAGCTGCCCGTACCGGCATAGTAAAAAACATCGTAGCCATCGGCGACGATTTCGGCAACAAGCATAATGTTACCATGCATTATTCCGGCCTGCCGCTCATCCGCACCATGATGGCCGCACAGGTGCAGCAGGAAATGAAGCTATTCCTGGCACTGTCCTTCGCTCTCACTGCGGTGATATTGTTCCTCTTCTTTCGTAGCGGTGTGGCCGTGCTCACTTCGATGTTTGTCGTGGCAGTTGGCGTCGTATGGTCGCTTGCTACTATCACGCTGCTGGGCTACAAGATCACCTTGCTTACAGCGCTTATACCTTCGCTTATAGTGGTCATCGGTATCCCCAACTGCGTTTACTTTTTAAATAAATACCACAGCGAGTACCACAAGCACGGCAATAAAATGAAAGCCCTCCTCCGCATGGTCGACAGGATGGGCGTGGTTACCTTGTTTACCAACCTCACAGCTGCCATAGGTTTCGGCGTATTCTTTTTCACCAAGAGCGCACTTTTAAAAGAATTCGGTTTGGTTGCCGGGCTGAATATCCTGGCAATATTCTTCATTTCGCTTATTTTCATTCCTGCACTTTTCAGCTTTTTACCCCCGCCTAAGGGTAAGCACACCAGCTACCTCGACAGCAAATGGGTTAACAGGCTGCTCGATACTATCACTACCTGGGTTTTCGCTCACCGCACCTGGATCTATGTAACCACGCTGGCCATCTGTATATTTTCAGTTCTGGGAATGATGCGCCTCCACAGTGTAGGCCATATTGTCGACGATCTGCCTAAGGACGACAAAGTTTACCTCGACCTGAAATTTTTCGAGCACAATTTCCGGGGCGTGATGCCACTTGAAATAGTGATAGATACCAGGCGGAAGAATGGTGCTGTCACACTTCCCGTGCTGCAAAAAATGGATAAACTGCAGCAGTATCTCGATCACTTTCCTGAGATCGGCCATTCACTTTCCCTGGTAGAAGGTGTAAAGTTCGCCCGGCAGGCTTACTTCGATGGTGATAGCAGCAGCTATGCTGTACCCGAGAGCATTTTCGATGCGGCCTTTCTGCAACCCTACCTTAACTTCGGTAGTGGCAACGGGAAGAGCTCGGTATTCAGTAAGCTCATCAGTTCCTTTATTGATAGCAGCAAGCAGAAGACCCGTATTAGCATCAATATGGCCGACGTCGGCTCTAGGAAGCTACCCGTATTGCTCGATAGCATAAGGCCGAAAACCTACGCCCTTTTCGATTCATCTAAATATAATATAACCTTCACGGGCACCAGCGTAGTGTTTCTTGAAGGTAGCCGTTTCATTATAAATAGTTTACGCGACAGCCTCATCCTGGCGTTCCTGATGATCTTCGGGTGCATGGTTTTTCTGTTCCGCTCCTGGCGCATCCTGTTGATTTCCATAGTGATAAACATAGTTCCACTGCTCATCACCGCAGGCCTTATGGGCTGGGTGGGCATACCTATCAAGCCATCTACCGTATTGGTATTTAGTGTGGCCTTGGGTATCACCATAGATGTTACTATTCGTTTTCTGGTTAATTTTAAACAGGAATTGTCGCGGCACGATGATGGTATAGCAATTAATGTGCAGCGCACCATACGCGATACTGGCCTGAGTATCATATACACATCGCTGATATTGATAGCAGGTTTTGGCGTATTTGCACTGTCTCAGTTCGATGGTACCAAATCTTTAGGTTACCTCACCTCATTAACCCTACTCCTTGCTATGATCACCAACCTCACCCTGCAGCCGGCGCTGCTCATGTGGATGGATAAAGCGGCAAGGAAGATAAAGGACCCTCAATGGCTAATGGACGAAGAAGAGACTGATAATGAGGAATAAAGCATAGTGGGTATGATTTTTGTTAGCAACAAAATAACCATATGCAACCAGAAAAAATCAAGAACAAAGGACAGGGACGGTTATTCGCGAATGATTTCCTCGAAACGATGACCAAAACACACCCTATCGTCATCTACAGTATTTACTTACCGGTCATTGGATTCATGCTCTATTACAGCGTAGTTTATGCCCATTTAACCTATGGCCGGACGGCTCTTTTATTCATGGCAGGTATGCTGGTCTGGACATTTTTTGAGTATCTGATCCACCGCTACCTCTTTCATTTCGTGGCGCATAGCGAACGCGCAAAGCGACTCAGTTATACGATGCACGGCATTCATCATGAGTTTCCCCGCGATAGGGAGCGCCTGTTTATGCCACCCATACCCAGCCTACTGCTGGCTTGTATCATCTTCTCGATCACCCGGCTGGCGATAGGCGCGCAGGTTGTTGCTTTCTTCCCCGGCTTTGTTTTAGGTTACCTTATTTATGGCACCATGCACTATGCCATACATGCCTTTGCCCCCCCAAAGTTCATGAAGGCCCTGTGGCGCAACCATCACCTGCACCACTACAAACACCCGGACAAAGGTTTTGGTGTTAGCTCTGTACTCTGGGACATGGTCTTCGGCACCATGACTAAGAAGGACGATGCTTAACGATAATATATAAAGGCCCGGGTCAATGCCCGGGCCAATCTGTACTCTTACCAGCCTTCAATAACCGCACCGGCCTGCCTCAATTGCGGTAACGGTTATGTGGCGAAGGGCTTTCAAAGCACAATCTTATTGCTATTGCAGTACAATAATACTATCAGGATCAAACTGAAAATATGACCGTCGTCATCAAAAATTAAATTTCCAGTCGGTTGAAAAAATCATCTCTGTATAGTCAGAAATTTATATTACCTTTCCTAAGGATATAAGACCAACTTTGCTGGTCTTTTTAGCTGTCTATTAAAGTATCGGGTAGTATCCACATGAAGAAAGTTTACCCATTGCTATTTCTACTGCTTACGCTATGCACAGTGGCACTCGCCCAGTATAATGCAGGGCAGAGTAAGGTATGGGCATTCGGCAGCAACGCGGGCATCAACTTCGGCAGTGGCAATCCTGTTTCTTTTACCAGTTCAATAGCGCCCGTCAATGGTGGCAATCTTGAAGCTTGTGCCACTGTTAGCGATGCAAGCGGCAACCCTCTTTTTTACTGTACAGGTAACAGGGTATGGGGCAGCGACGGATTGGTAATGCCGCATGGCAATAACATTTTACCTCCCGGCGTTAACACAGATTCAACTACGCAAGGTGTTGTTATTACACCAGTGCCGGGCGTGGCTAATAAATATTATATCTTCTCGCTGCAGCAGACGAACGCGGTTCCCGCAGGCGGCCAATGCCGTCTTTACTACAGTTTGGTGGATATGTCGCTGCACAACTCATATGGCGATGTGGTGACAGGGCAATCCGGCGTCCTGCTCGACTCGAACCTGAGCGAAGCCATGACAACCGTGCAGGGCGACTATTGCGATGTGTGGGTGCTGGTGCATGGCCTGCGCAATCACGTATTCAAGGCCTGGCACATTACCAATATGGGCATTAGCGCCCCGGTATTGTCTAACACCGGCAATTTTACAGGCAGCAATGCCTATATATCGGGCCAGATGAAATGCTCTCCCAACCGGCGCAGGCTCGTGGTATGCACCAACGAATACAGCACGGCACCTATGAGCATGGGAGCCGAGCTCTGCGATTTCGACCCCGCAACCGGCAATGTGTCCAATGCTATCGTTGTCGATACTTCAGCAACGCACTATGGTATCTACAGTGCAGCCTTCTCGGGGGATAATACCAAACTTTACCTGCATACCCGTTCTTACACTTCGACCCTTCACTCAATACTGCAATACGACCTCAGCCTGCCGGCAGCTACCATTATCGGTTCAAGGTATACTGTGCGTTTGAAACTCCATCTTTCGGACATGAAGCTTGGCACTGACAGCAAAATATATCTTGCCTCTGACGATAGCAGCCGGGCGCTCGACTGCATAGCCAAACCGGGGTTTACAGGGGCCGCCTGCATGTATACGCAAAGCGCCGTTATACTACAGCCCGGCACAGCCGCACTCACCGGGCTCCCTAACGATTTCGCAACGGTAAACCCGACAGACACACTGCATGTGGTGAAAGATACATCCATATGCCCGGCAACCAGCACTCAGTTTGTAATGAATGCGCCACCCAACTATAATCGCTTTCACTGGAGCAATGGCTCTACCGCCGACACGGCGCTGATTACAGGGCCCGGCAAATACTGGCTTGTATCGAATACTTTTTGCGATGTGCGCGTGGATACTTTCAATGTCACTTACAATAACGTCGATACATTGCGCAACAAGGTGGTGTCGAACATATGCGAACCCAACAACACGACATTGGTGGGACCTCCGGGCTACTTGAGCTACCTCTGGTACAACGGTTCGCCCACGAGCACACAGGAGGTGAATACTCCCGGCACTTACTGGGTTTCCTCCGTAAAATATTGCAGCATAAGGCTCGACACCTTTGTGATGCAAAATACCGTGAACCTGTCGTTCACACTGGGTAACGATACCATGATCTGCGACCCGGTGATACTTTCAGTGTCACTACCGAACGTGAACTACCGCTGGCAGGATGGCAACAGGAATGCGCAATATGTCGCCGACCACTCCGGCACTTATTTCGTAACGGTGACGGATAAAGGTTGCTCTTACACGGATACCATACATATCACCTACAACAACATAGACCAGGACATGAAGGATGTAGTGGTATGTGAAGACAAGCCGATAGACCTGGACCTGGCCGCCAACGTACCGAAGGGAGCAAGCGCCCTCTGGAACGACGGCAGCACAAATGCCAAACTGCATGTGGAGCAGGAAGGAAAGTACTGGGTAACCGTAAGCAGCGGTGCATGTGCGAAGAGCGATACTGTAAACGTGAGCACAGGCCTTTGCGATTGCGTTGTACTGATGCCGGATGCCTTTACCCCTAATGCCGATGGAAAGAACGATATTTTCAGAGGCATCATACCTCCGGCATGCAGGTTCTACGATTATTCATTAGCTGTATACAATCGCTGGGGGCACAGGGTCTTCCAGAGCAAAGATCCTTCGGAAGGCTGGAATGGTCTCTACAAAGGCCAGCAGGCTTTTGCCGATGTGTATATGTATATCCTGGAATACAGCGCCGGCCTCAAAGGCGAGAAACACGTACAGAAAGGCGATCTCACCTTGGTACGATAGTCGGTTACCCCCATAACTTCGCAAAAAAAATGCCCCGCGTCTCCGCGGGGCGTCTATAGTCAATATTATGAAAACGGTTTGGTGTAAAATTGCATTTTATCCCTCAGCAACCGACTTTTCGTAGTGCGCGTGGTGACCATTGCGCTGCTCCTGCGCTTCTTTGGCAGCCTTCACAAATGCTACAAAAAGCGGATGTGGGTTCTCCACCGTGCTCTTATACTCAGGGTGAAACTGCACGCCAACATAGAACGGATGGTTCTTTAATTCCACTATTTCTACCAGTCCTGTTTCGGGGTTGCGGCCCACCGGTGTCATACCTGCCTGCTCAAAAGCTTCAAGGTATTCGTTGTTGAATTCGTAACGGTGCCTGTGGCGTTCCGAGATATGGGTTGAGCCATAGATCGACGCCGTGCGTGAATCGCTGCGCAGCTCGCATGCATAAGCACCAAGGCGCATGGTGCCGCCCATCTGCGTTATGTTCTTCTGCTCTTCCATCATGGCTATCACCCCCTGGTCGGTATCGGGGTTCATCTCGGTAGAGTGGGCTTTGCTTAGGCCCAGCACATTGCGTGCAAATTCCACACAAGCCATCTGCATGCCCAGGCATATACCGAAGAAAGGTATCTTCTTTTCACGTGCATACCGTATAGCATCTATCTTGCCTTCTATACCACGGCTGCCGAAGCCCGGCGCCACTAACATGGCATCGAGATTGTGCAGTTTTTCTATCGCATTTTCGGTGGTCAGGTATTCGGAGTGTATGTTACGCACCTCCACCTTGCACTCGTTCATAGCGCCTGCGTGTATCAGTCCTTCCAGTATCGATTTGTACGCATCCTGCAGCTCCACATATTTACCTATCAGGCCTATGGTCACTTTCGATTTTGGGTAGCGCAGCTTATTTAAAAATTCTTTCCAGCGCGCCAGGTCGGGCTCATTGCCCATGGGCATATTGAGCTTCTGCAGGCATATCACGTCCAGCTTTTCGCGCATCATTTCCAGCGGCACACTATATATGGTATCTGCGTCCAGTGCCTCTATCACGGCATCTTGCGTCACGTTACAGAACAGGGCTATCTTTCTTTTTAGCTCTTTATATAACGGCTCTTCAGTACGGCACACCAGCACATCGGGGTTCAGGCCGTGCTCGCTCATCATTTTTACCGAGTGCTGTGTTGGCTTGGTCTTCAGTTCTTTTGCCGCTTTCAGGTAAGGTATCAGAGTCAGGTGCACCACCAGGCAGTTCTCATCGCCCATCTCCCACTTCAGCTGGCGCACTGCCTCTATATAAGGCAGCGACTCGATATCGCCTACAGTGCCGCCCAGCTCGGTGATAACAATATCATACTGGTGACCTTGGCCCAACAAGGTCATGCGGCGCTTGATCTCATCGGTTATATGGGGTATCACCTGCACGGTCTTGCCCAGGTAAGCGCCCTCACGCTCCTTATTAATTACGTATTGGTATATACGGCCTGTGGTAACATTATTGGCCTGCGATGTAAATGTATTCAGGTAACGCTCGTAGTGTCCGAGGTCCAGGTCGGTCTCTGCGCCGTCTTCAGTCACATAACACTCCCCATGCTCGTATGGGTTAAGGGTGCCGGGATCAACATTGATATAGGGATCGAACTTCTGGATGGTGGTGCGGAAGCCGCGGGCCTGGAGCAGTTTAGCCAGCGAGGCTGCAATAATTCCCTTTCCTAACGATGATGTAACACCTCCGGTTACAAATATATACTTTGTCATAACGCTCCTGTTTTTTGACGACCGGCGCGCAATCCATACACACAAAAATTAAAATGAAGGAATTGGCTCTTGAGGTCGTACAAAGATACGTAACTAATGTGGCAATGAAAAAATGTGAAAATGTGCAAATGCGCTTAAGACCCCGCAAATGGGGATAAAATGGGGAAAGTGCTAAGTATGAACGAAATAAAAATCCCCTTAAAGATTGCTTTTGCTGGTAACGTAGCAAGAGTCGTTAGTAGACGGCTGTGAAGCACGGCAGGTATTCAGCGCATCGCTCTTTGTGGTTTTACCAATATAGTAGTCCACCTGCTGCCTTATATTCTTGGTAGTGATATAGCAGTGACATGTATAATCGCGGTGGCAAGAGCTGGAGAGGATAGCCAGGAAACCTAATGCGCTGTATACAATAGCCTTTTTCATGTGTATCTTTTATTTTATTGGCTGGCGAAACCGCTGCTGCGACAAATTTAGCACCGCAGCCCGATTTCCCAAAACACCTGCTCGAATTAAGGCTTTAAATTAGTAAATTTTCGGAAAGATGCTATACCAATGATCTTCTTTTAGGGAAATAATGGCCTTACCGGCCGGGTGAACCGATCAATCGGCAAAAAATGTAGTGGCAAAACGTCGAAAAAGCAGTATTTGCCTGTAGCAGTCGTTGAAAAACATTTTTGCTCCGTTTCGAGAGGAGAAGGGGTTATTTACAGGTTATCCACATGCCTAGCAAAAATCCCTCAAACAACTATCTTTGCCAGCAAACTATTGTCACAATGCGTTTTATCGTTACGTCTACCGCGCTGCTCAAAAACCTGCAGCAGATAAGCGGTGTCATCAGCTCCAACACTGTGCTATCTGTACTGGAAGATTTTCTCTTCGAACTGAAGGGCAACACCCTGACCCTCACCAGCACCGACCTGGAGACGATGATGCGTGTGCAACTGGATGTGAACGACGCCCAGGGCGACGGCCGCATTTGTATCCCATCTAAAATACTGATGGACTACCTGAAGAACCTCCCCGAGCAGCCCATCACCTTCAATATCAGCGAAAGCGACCTCTCTATAGAAATGTCGAGCGATGTGGGCAAGTACCGCATCGGCGGCGAAAAAGCCGACGACTTCCCTAAAGAGCCGGCTCCCGGCGATGCTACAAGCTTCAGCATGCCTTCAATGGCCCTGCTGGAAAGCATCAATAAGACGCTCTTTGCAGTGAGCGGGGACACACTGCGTCCTGCTATGACCGGTGTGTATTTTGAACTCGCGAAGAACGGTATCACCTTCGTGTCAACTGACGCGCACAGGCTGGTACGCTTCAACAGGAGCGATGTAAGCTGCCCGACAGCTGAAGGTTTTGTAGTACCCAAGAAGCCTTTGCAACAGCTGCGCGCCACACTGCCAGCCGACGATTCGGAACTGACACTGTCGTACAACAGCAGCCACCTTTTTGTGAGCAGCAACCGTCTCAGCATGAGTTGCCGCCTGATAGATGCACGTTTCCCCGATTACAAAGCAGTAATACCTGCTGACAATCCATACAAACTGACCATCAACCGCAACGATATCATGAGCGCACTGCGCCGCGTGAGCATTTTTGCCAATAAGACCACCAACCAGGTGGTGCTTGATATCGCAGGCAATTCACTGCAATTGAGCGCACAGGATATAGATTTCTCGTACGAGGGCAAAGAAACGCTTAACTGCCAGTACAGCGGTGAGGATATGAAGATCGCCTTCAATGCCAAGTTAATGATAGAAATGCTGGCCAATATGAACAGCGGCGATATACAGATAGAACTGAGCACGCCAACACGTGCAGGCATTGTTCGCCCGGTTGAAACAACTGAAAACGAAGATGAACTGATGCTGCTGATGCCATTGATGGTGGGCGTGTAAGAGCATCCGGATTGAATATTCTTTTAGCGCGGATCAAGTCCGTGCTTTTTTTGTTCCATATGGACTTGGTATTGATGGAAAATGTCGCACAGATATTTTGTCCCTAAGAGACTTTATATTTTTTGCTGGTATATCCTTCTAACGATGCTTTGTTTCTATAGGGACCGATCGAAAAATTTATCGCAACCTGAAAGTCCCATTGG
Source organism: Bacteroidota bacterium (assembly GCA_018267915.1). Lineage (GTDB taxonomy): Bacteria > Bacteroidota > Bacteroidia > Chitinophagales > Chitinophagaceae > MKUN01. The sequence goes on from JAFDXN010000035.1 coordinate 9,719, forward strand.
GACGGAATATCGGTAGAAAAAAACAAACATGTATCCGAAAACGTCCCTTAGGGACGAAATATTTCCTGCTCGCGAAAGATATCACGTCCCTAAGGGACTTCACACTATCTGCCCCCTTTGACCTTTCTACCGATATTTCGTTCCTACCGGAACTAATCAACGAGATGCTAATAATCTATCGGGCAGAAAATATACCGTTCATCGAACGGCACTTCAAATGCACTTAAAAACGCTCTGTACTCCTCGATAAAAGTTTTCTTTTTGTGGTGCTCTTCCTGTCGCTCAATGTACTGTATGACCTGCGAAACTTGCGACCTGCCATAGGAAAATGCTCCGTAACCCTCCTGCCACGAAAATTTGGCCTTCAAAAATTTTCGCTCATTGATCCACCTTGAAGAATCTCCCTTGATATCCTGAAGCAAATTCGATAAGGACTGACTGGGCCGCATGCCAAACAAGATATGCACATGATCGGGCATACCGTTAACTATGAGCATCTTGTGACCGTTATTCTGAATAATACCGGTAATGTATTTGTATAACTCATCTTTCCATCCCCTGTCGATAATACATTCCCTATTTTGTACGGCGAAAACCGCCTGTATGTGAATCTGTGTATAGGTATTTGCCATTGGAATTGCTTTATAAATGCAAATGCTGCGACCGCACCTGCTTGCCAAAGAAGATGGTAGCATGGTTGTCAAAATCCTCCGGGGAATCGGTAGTGTAAAATCTCGTCTCCCCCTCACGGCTGATCCTCTGTTCTATCTCAGGATGGCGCTGTAAATAATCAGCCAGACTATGGGCAACTATATCACCTTGCGCTACAACAGTGATGCTCGAAGGCAAATGCCTTTTGATCTTATCCATCAGCAGGGGATAATGTGTGCATCCCAGCAATATCGTATCTATATCCGGCGATTGCGCCATTAATTCATCGAGATATTTTTTCACATACAGGTCGGCGCTTTCAGAGTTGTATTCACCTTCTTCTATCAGCGGCACCCACATTGGGCAGGCCTGCTGGTAAATATGCACTTGCGGGAAGAATTTCTCTACTTCCAGTTTATAGGAGTTGGACTCTACTGTACCTACAGTACCCAATATACCTACCGATCCCGTTTTAGTGTAATTGCCTATTACTTCCGCGCTCGGCCTGATAACGCCCAGCACCCGCCGTCCTTGGTCGAGCCCGGGTAAATCGTTTTGCTGTATCGTACGCAACGCTTTCGCCGACGCTGTATTGCAGGCTATGATCACCAGCGGACAACCCATCTTAAAAAACTCCTCAACACATTGCAGCGTGTACTCATAAACCGTCTCGAAAGAGCGATTGCCATAGGGAGCTCTCGCATTGTCACCGATGTAGATATAGTCGTAATGCGGCAATAGTGCAGCTATAGACTTGAATACCGTCAAGCCACCGTAGCCGGAATCGAAAATACCTATGGGACGGGAAGCGCTCATTTGCCTTAAAAATAGCGAATGCCGGTTAATAACCGGCATTCGTACCATACTGATCTTCTTCATCAACGGTTGGATCGCTGCATGGTTGTAGCAGGGTTCGATACAGGAACTACTAACAAATTATTTTGCTCCGGTTTTGGTATCTCCGATGTTTTGAAAACACTCAGCCTCACATCCAACTTCGTGTCCTTCCAGGCTACCACTTGCACGGAATCGATCGACTTCCGATTGTAACCTTTACTTTTCACCCATACTCTGTACACGCCGGGGAACATGCGATTGGTCAGGTAATTACCAGCGCTGTCGGTAGTGGAAGAGCCGATTATATCGTCAATATTGTAGACAAACACTTCAGCATTCGATACCGGCGCACCTTCCTCCGTAAGTACCTGGCCGGATATGGTGCCCTTGGGCAACACGGTATCCTGTTTTTCCACAACCTCCGTGGTATCGGCCTTTTGCTGCTGCGAATAGCCACAATAGCTCCCTGCCATCAATAATGCCAGTACCAGGGGGCGTTTTATACTTTTAAATTGAGACATATAGTATCATTATTCAAATATCATGCCTATAAATGCAAAGCATAAGCCAATAAATGACAGCCCTTTGGACAGGGCTAGCGAATAGCGTACCTTTGCAAACTATTATGAGCGAGGTGATAAGTCCGCAAAAGCCCGCATTAACGGCGAAGGATTTCGCTACCGACCAGGAAGTGCGCTGGTGTCCCGGCTGCGGCGACTATTCAATACTAAAACAGGTACAAACCATTTTGCCGCAAACAGGTATTGCGCGCGAGAATATTGTTATTATATCGGGTATCGGCTGCAGCTCGCGCTTCCCTTATTATATGAACACCTTCGGCATGCACTCCATCCACGGCCGTGCCACTGCCATCGCCTCGGGCCTGAAGGCAACCCGCCCTGAACTGAGTGTTTGGATCGTAACCGGCGATGGCGACAGCCTTAGCATTGGCGGTAATCACACCATTCACCTGCTGCGCCGCAATTTCGATGTGAACATTTTGCTGTTCAACAACCAGATATACGGCCTCACGAAAGGACAGTATTCACCCACATCTGAAGAGAATAAGGTAACCAAGAGCACGCCATTCGGCAGTCTCGATCATCCTTTCAATCCCCTGGCACTGGCCATGGGTGCCGACGCCAGCTTCATAGCCCGCAGCATGGACCGCGACCCAAAGCACCTACAGCAGATGCTGCTCCGTTCGCATGGCCACCATGGCGCATCGCTGCTTGAGATCTACCAGAACTGCAACATCTTCAACGATGCTGCTTTCGAGATATATACCGAAAAAGGCACCAAAGCCGAGCAGGCACTCTTCCTGGAGCAGGGTCAGCCGTTGATATTCGGCGCTAATAAAAATCATGGTATCAGGCTCGATGGCTACAAGCCACAACTTGTGAAGCTGGACGAAGGTTTCAGTGCCGACGACCTCTGGATACACGATGAGCGCGATTTCTTTAAAGCACAGATACTTACCCGCTTTTTCGATAACCCTGCTGTTCCGGGACATCTGCCCCGGCCATTCGGTGTGTTCTATGCACACGAAAGGCCCACTTACGAGGACGAGATGAACCTGCAGATCGAGGAAACCATTGCCACAAAAGGCCTCGGCGATCTCGACAAATTACTCAAGGGTAATGAGACCTGGGTGATTGAATAAGGTAAAAAGCAAAGTTAAAACCCCCTAAAGTAGGGGTGTGAAAGCAACTTTTTGCTTTCGACTTTTTACTTTTGACTTATAATTTTTAAAACCGCTCATTGGCATCCCTTAAAAAACTGGCAGGACAAACCGCATGGTATGGCATCAGCTCCATATTCGCGCGGCTGCTCAATTATTTACTCACACCATACCTTACTTATTATATGAGCACCATTTCTTATGGAGAAATGGGAATGCTCTACTCTGCTATACCCTTCTTGAACGTGGTGTTTACTTATGGCATGGAGACGGCATTTTTCCGTTTTAGTAACAGAGACGTTAATGAAAAGCATGTATTCAACATCGGCAGCCTGTCACTGCTGTTTACAACACTGCTGTTCAGCGCATTAATTATTTTGTGGCGGCAACCTGTTGCCAGTTTACTGCGGGTCGATAAGCATCCGGAATTTATTACGTGGTCTGCCCTTATCATCGCACTCGATACGCTTACCACTCTGCCATACGCCAGGCTGCGCAATGATGGGCGGCCACGCAAATATGCCTTTGTCCGCGTGAGTGGTATTCTGCTGAATATCGGATTAGTTGTTTTCTTCTACTCGCTGCTACCCGGTATTGCAAAAAGCCATCCGGGCTCTTTTATCGCTGGCTGGTATAAGCCCGATATGGGGGCAGGCTATGTGCTCATTGCAAACCTTGCCATGTCAGCGCTCGCACTCCTGCTGTTATTGCCTGAGTTCCTGTCGGTACGTTTCGAATGGGATAAGAAGCTTTGGAGAGAAATGCTAATATACGCTCTACCCATAATGGTGGTTGGATTCGGTGGGGTGGTAAATGAAACTTTCGACCGCGTAATGCTGGGTTGGTGGGCTAGCGGAGATATTAATTACCAAAAAACGCAAGTGGGTATCTACAATGGCTGCTATAAACTATCGATACTCATTTCCCTGTTCATACAGGCTTTTCGCCTCGGCGCCGAACCTTTCTTTTTCAGAGAAGCAAAAGGCGAAAATGCCCCTCTCACCTACGCACGGGTCATGAATTATTTTGTCATTATCATCTGCACAATGTTCCTTTTCGTTATGCTGTACATCGACGTTTGGAAACATTTCATCACCAATCACACGATGTGGGTAGGTCTAAAGGTTGTGCCGATATTGCTAATTGCCAACATGTGCCTTGGCGTTTACTATAACCTTTCTATTTGGTACAAGTTAAGTAATAACACTACAGCCGGCGCTACAATTACGCTGATCGGAGCGGCTATAACACTTGTTATCAATTACCTTTTTATTCCCTCGTTCGGCTATATGGCTTGCGCAGTCGCAACCTTGGCCTGTTACTGCGGCATGATGCTCATCTCTTACATATGGGGGCAAAAAGTTTATCCCGTACCCTATAATCTAAGGAAAGTGCTGTATTTTTTTGTAGTGATGCTTTTCTTTTATTTTATCCAGGCAGGCATTATGCATTACACCGGCAACTTCTTCATGCGTTTGCTTACCGGTACTATTCTCTTGATAAGCTATGTCGGCTTTATCTTTAAAACAGAAGGTAAGGAATTGAAGGGCCTGCCGATCGTGGGTAGGTTTGTACGTTAAGCCAGCAGCTCGCAGGGCTTCATGCCCGTTGCTTTCTTAAATGCAGTGCTGAAGTGTGAGATACTGCTATATCCAAGCGAATTAGCCACATCCGATACAGATTGACCTTGTTGTTGCAGTAGTTGCTTTGCTTTCGCTATGCGCAGTTCCTGTTGGTATTCATGTATCGTTTTGCCCACCAGCGCTTTAAAACCTTTTTTCAGGTAGCACTCATTCATAGCCACTTTGCGTGACAGCTCTTTGATGGTGAACGACTGGTCGATATTCTGATCAATGATGCGACGGGCATCCATTACTTTTTCACGCTCGCTGTCGTGCGCCAGGAAACGGCAGGCAGGCACCTGGCAAACAGTGAATGGCAGTGTGATCAGCTCTATTCCGCGACGCAGCATGCGCAGCGCGGTCTCGCTATGCTGCAGGGATAGCAGCAGGGGTGTAATGGCATTTTCAGTTTCCAAATCCTGCAACAGGTGCTTTGTCTGCGCGCAGATATTGAATTGCTGTTCGGTTGTTTGGTCAAAACTGAAAGGCATATTCGCCATCAGCGTCTCGGCCGGATATTGCGCGAAGAAGCCCGGCAGAAATTCCAGCCAGCAGATCTTCGCGGTAAAGGGCTGCCCTTCCATGGGCTGTATATACGCCAGCTGCAGGCAAAATTCCTGCTCGGCGATGGGGAAGAGTAAAAGACGGGCATGTTCTTCCGGCAGTTTATTGTCCGGGAAGTTTACCTCCAGCCATTCAGCTTTTATGCAACTGCTGATGGCCATCTCCCGGCTGTTCAGCACCTGCACCCCCTGCCCCAGCACCCGCTCCAGCGGAAAGTGGCGTTGGCTTTTAGCTATGTATTTTACGTTTTGCACGGTCCGCAAAGATAAAAGATTGCCGGTACACACCGAAAATGCGCTGTTCTTACTACATTACCATGACTATTGGATCAGTAATATGCTGGACGTCGTTTTCGATTTTTTACTTTATGTCTTTCGTCGTCTCATATTCCGCGGCATACTCACGGGTGTCGGTATTATTTACATCCGCTTGCGGTATCGAAAGAAGTATCACCGCCAAGTAGCTTTACAAAAGTTATTTGAAAATGACTACTACTATGCCGGCACTGCAAAAACTATTCAGTTCGTAGGCCTGCTATGGGCGGGACTTATTTTGTTTGGTCTGGTTGCAGTGATCTTTTTTGCCGTACTCAGGCATTAAAATGACCAAAAAGAAAAAGAGACTGTGGGTTATACAGTCTCTTTTCGATCGCTAAAAAATTCATCTTACTTTTTAGCAGCTTTCTTCCTCTTCGGAGCAGCAGCCCTCTTTGCAGGAGCAGCGGCCTTCTTAGGAGCAGCCTTCTTTGCAGCTTTTTTAGGAGCCGCTTTCTTTGCAGCAGCTTTTTTAGGAGCTGCCTTCTTTGCAGCAGCTTTCTTAGGAGCTGCCTTCTTTGCAGCAGCTTTTTTCGGAGCTGCTTTTTTTGCAGCTTTCTTTGGAGCTGCCTTTTTTGCTGTTGCCATAACTGTGAATTTAAGGGTTAAACAAAAAAGTTAAATACTATAAATAGGCAAATCGCCGAGGGCTTTTAGGCCTCGGCGATCGCTGATACTTCATTTACTGATACCAATGTCTTGGTACGTGTCTTGCGGAATTCAACTATACCATCTGTTGTTGCAAATATGGTAAAGTCTTTTCCTAAACCTACATTCTTACCAGGATGGTAAACGGTACCACGCTGACGAACGATGATGTTACCCGCTATTGCAGGCTGTCCGCCATATATCTTCACACCTAAGCGTTTACTCTGTGAGTCGCGGCCATTCTTTACACTACCTTCACCTTTTTTATGTGCCATGCTTTATCTTCTGGTTACAAATTTAATAAACAAAATTAAATTCTATATTATTTCGTTGATTTTTATTTTAGTCAAAGATTGGCGGTGGCCATTTGACTTTTGATAGCCCTTGCGGCGCTTCTTCTTAAACACGATAACCTTATCGCCTTTAAGATGATCAACGATCTCTGCCTGAACTTTTTTAGAACCTGCAAAAGAAATATTTCCTCCATTGCTGCTCATCAGCACATCAGAAAATTCTACCTTATCACCTGCATTACCACTGAGGCGGTGAACAAACAACTCCTGGCCCTTCGACACCCTAAACTGCTGGCCAGCTATATTAACAATCGCAAACATGAATCCTAAAAATATTTCGCGCAAAGATAATACACTTTTTTCTTTTCGAGCAAATAAATTTTAAATTTTTGCCTGTTTTCCCTTTTTCCCGCAAAATATAACGCCCTTTATTATCGCATTCTGCATTTCATAATTGTACTTTTGTCCTCCCACTCAGGTGTAATGAAGATAAAGTCTTTTCTTGCCAAGCCTTACGCGTCCATAGTTTATAACCGTGTGCGCAAAGGATTGGGTACCGCAGTGGCCGATCAGCAGGCCATCTTGCAGCAACTCCTTAAAGTGGGCGGCCGCACTGTCTTCGGTAAGGAGCACAACTTTAAGGATGTAAAGACTTATGACGAATTCCGCAAGGCTGTTCCCATCCGCGACTACGAAGCTTACAAACCATATATCGAGCAAATAAAGGAAGGCAACCAGAATGTGCTCTGGAAGGGAAAGCCTATTTATTTCGCAAAGACATCCGGCACCACCAGCGGCGTTAAATATATACCCATTACTTCCGACTCCATACACAATCATATAGATACTGCGCGCAACGCTCTGCTTTGCTACATGGCGAATACCGGCAACGCGGCCTTTGCCGATGGCAAGATGATCTTCCTCAGCGGTTCGCCCGAGTTGGAGCGTATTAATAGTATACCTACCGGTCGCCTCAGCGGCATTGTCAATCACTTTATCCCGCGCTACCTGCGCAGTAACCAGTTACCGTCTTATGAAACCAACTGCATCGAAGACTGGGAGCAGAAGCTGGATAGAATAGTGAACGAAACCATGGGCCAGGACATGACGCTTATTAGCGGCATACCGCCCTGGGTACAGATGTATTTCGATTGGTTGCAACAGCGCAGCGATGGTAAAAAAATAAAGGAACTCTTCCCCAACCTGCAGGTCATCGTGCATGGCGGTGTCAACTTCGAGCCATACAAACCTAAATTATTGGAGAGCCTTGGCGGCAATGTCGATTTCATCGAGACATTCCCGGCATCCGAAGGCTTCTTTGCCTTTCAGGACACTTTAGACCAGGAAGGCTTATTGCTGAATACTAACTCAGGTATCTTCTTCGAATTCATACCGGCCGGCGAGATATTTGTTGAGCACCCCACGCGCTTATCACTTGCCGACGTAAAAGTGGGCGAGAACTACGCACTGATCGTCAACAACAATGCCGGTCTCTGGGGCTACAACATCGGCGATACCGTACGCTTTGTAAGCACAGATCCTTATCGCATCGTAGTCACAGGCCGCATCAAGCACTATATCTCTGCCTTTGGCGAACATGTGATCGGTGAAGAAGTGGACAGCGCCATTATGCAGGCGGCAAAAGAGCACAACGCCAATATCATCGAGTTTACCGTAGCACCTAAAATAAATACAGATGGCGAACTGCCCTACCACGAATGGTTCGTCGAGTTCGAGCATGCGCCTGATAACCTCGCCGCATTTGCACACAGCGTCAATCAGCACCTGCGCGAAAAAAATATTTACTACGACGATCTCATCACCGGCAACATTCTACAGGAGCTGAAGATAAATGTGATGAAACCGCACACCTTCATCGAATACATGAAATCCATCGGAAAACTGGGCGGACAAAACAAAGTACCCCGCCTGGGCAACGACCGTACGATAGCTGATGCATTAAAGCCCTGGGTGCAGAATTAAAAGAATGTTATTCGCGTTAGTAAGTCATCCTCTGTTCTAATGCGCGGCGGATAACTATGATCTACGAGTTATTGAAGATTTACCTGCTCCTGTTCTTTTGCGAATGTTTCTTTCCCGTTCTTCTAAAGCCTCTTTCTTTAAGAAGGGTACCATAATCAACCCTAAAACAAATCCGCTGACCAGGCCACCTACATGCGCAGCATTGTCAATACCACCTGATAATCCAAATAATAAACTAAAACCGGCCGAAATACCAATAAATAAAAAAATGGCTTTACTGATATCCTTGGGAAATAACCCCACAGCCAGCAGGGCGAGTATCGCACCGTCAAGCCCCAAAAGAGCGCCGGAAGCACCAACGCTGATAACGTTCGGATGCCACCAGATACTTGTAATTCCGGCAAGTACCCCGGTTGTGAAATACAACAAGAGAAAACGCTGAGGTTTGATCAGGGGCTCCAGTATAAGACCCGCGAGGAACAGCCCAACCATATTGTTCGCAAGGTGCATCAGTCCGCCGTGCAAAAACATTGCAGTCAGCAGCCGCCAGTATTCACCCCGCGCAACTTCGATTCCTCTCTCAGCTCCAAACTTTAGCAACTCTTTTCCCGATATTGACATAATACTCACATCGCAAAAAGTTAGCACAATAAATGTAAGAAGATTGACGTCTATTAATAGTGGCGTAAAAAAGCCTCGCCGAGGAACTAAAACACTGCTCAATGCTTCCTTTAGCGCTTTGTCGTCGCCGCTCTCCTTATGTTTAAAATAGCCTAAGCCTTCCCTGTCGAATTTGGGTATTACTGCAATAAGAAAGATCCCCAGGTAGCCAAGTAATAGTGACTTGAATATCCATGAAAAGGAATTGCCCGAGCGATTGGAAAAATCATCATACTCAGGCTCTAATATTACCAGTTCTTCTTCTTTGAAAGAATCGCCATATCGTGCTCGCACAGCTCCGCAGTAACCATCTCTAGCATCGGATCTGGGCAGGCATTTAAAATATTTAACGCCAATGCCCGGCTTAAGTAAGTAAAAGTCCTGCAGTGAGCTTTTAATAAACTCGTCATAATATTCCTGTTTAGCTGCAGTACTTATCCTGTTACTTACCTGTTTTGAATAGGAATGCGCATACCATACTTTGCCTGTTTCATTATGCCACGCAATAGGTATGGCATAATATAAGTCAAAGTTCAAATTCTCGCTGTACTTTCCTGACGTGCTACTTTTGAAATTAGATGCAGCGCTATCTTTCGACAGTTCATATCCTGTAAGCCTGTAATAGCGGTTTTTGTTAGTTACTTCTTTTAACGCCCCTGCGGTAACAATATTGTAAGCGGACGTCTCGATAAAATGCTGCGTTATGCACAAGGGGGCAGTTATCGCTAGACCAATAAGAAATAGGTATAAAAAACGGTCGCCTCTTACAGGCTGTAATATTTTTACGCGCCGTCTGAAAAAAACAATAGAAACTCCGATGGCAAGTATTATCGGCACACCGATGCTCAGTACTTCCTCTTTTACAGGAAGAACTTGCAATTTTATATCTAGCCACCATCGTAAAACCGAATAAAAAATTATGGTAAGCGCCGATATAAGCACGTAGGGGATAAAAATGATCCGAATTCTTTGCCAGAACTCTTCCATGCAAGAGAATTTAAAGGGTTGCCGTTATAGTAGCTAATATAAGAAGGTACGATTTCCCAAGCAAGGTATGGCATCCTGGTTTTTAGCGCATTGTAGACAATCTCCCGACTTTTATCGCGGCTCTTAAGCCGTGACGTAACTATCTCACCAAGCCAATGCGCAACCTGGACTGAGTCGTCAAAATTTATTTTTTCGTCAGCAATGCCTGGTATTGCGCCGGCTGCTCTACCAGCTCTACAGCCTTCGCTAGCTCTTTGTCATCCTTCAGGCTCTGCTGTATACGGCCGCGGAGGAAATAGTAGCGCGATACGATCTCGTTCTCCAGCAGGTTTATCACCTCATCCTTATGTTTCAGCAGGTCTTGCTTTTTGTCGTGCGATATTTTCGTTTGCAATGCGGTAAATTCTGCCTTCGCAGCATCATAATATTTTTCGCGCACGGCCACCGCCTGCAGCGAATCGAAAGCTTCTTCTGTCTCCGTTTTGTAAGAATAATCCTTGTTCGATAGCCACTTAGCAAAATCGTCAAAGTCCCCATTGCTCAGTGCAAATGTGCCCGCATCAGGTATAGTCGGGTGTTTGCCTTTATATTCCGTCGCATAGTCGAAGAGGTAATTCTTCGCGTACAGCGTCACTGCCAGCCGGCTCGGTGTTTCGTCGCTCATCTTCACCTCCGGCTCCACACCGCCACCACTCAGCACAGTGCGCCCATTCTTTGTTTTATACGCTTTCTTCAGCGAGTCCGGCACATAGCCCACGCTGCCATCCGCATTGCGGTGGCTGTAGTCTATCGCCTGTATGCAGCGCCCGCTGGGCGTGTAATATTTAGCTATCGTCAGCTTCAGTTTCGAGTTGTAGCCCAGGCTCACCGTATTTTGCACCAGGCCCTTGCCATACGAGCGCTCCCCTATTATCACACCGCGGTCCAGGTCCTGCATCGTGCCCGCCACTATCTCAGATGCGGAAGCCGATGAATGGTTCACGATAACCGTCAGAGGTATTTTGGTATCCCATGCGGCCTCGCGTGTAGCATAGCTCCGGTCCAGCTCCTGCATCTTACCTTTTGTATTCACCACAGGGGATCCCTTTTCTAAAAAGATACTGCATACCGACACTGCTTCGTCCAGCAGGCCGCCCGGGTTATTACGCAGGTCCAGTACCACGCCTTTCAGGTTGGGCTGCACTTTTTTCAGGCTGTCCAGTGCATTGCGGAGGTGGCGGCCACATGCAGGCGTAAATTGCGTGAGCCGTGCATAGGCTATATTGTGCTGTGCACCGGCCAGGCCCGCATAAGGCACAGCCGAAAGCTCTATTTCGCCACGAGTAATGATCTTCGGTCCCGTTACCCCGCTATAGACGTCTTTTATGTTTAAGGTCACTTGTGTACCGGGCGATCCCTTTAACAGCACGCTGATGTCGTCTATTGTTTTACCCTTCAGCGGCTGGTTGTCTATGGCTATTATGAGGTCTCCGGGATGCAGGCCCGCTTTCTGCGACGGACTATTCTCATATACATCACCTACATATATCTCATCGCCCTTGCGGTGCATAGTAGCGCCGATACCGCCATATTTTCCTGTACGTTGAAATTCAAAATCCTCAATATCCGCCTCGGTTATATAATTAGTATAGGGGTCCAGCTCATCCAGCATCGCATCGATGCCCGTTTTCACCATTTTGCCCGGTTCTATAGGGTCTACATAATAAGTGTTCAGTTGCTTAAATAGGGTTGCAAAAATGTCGAGGTTCTTCGAAATTTCGAAATAAGAATCTGTATTTGAGGCATTTATGAACAAAAATAGTACACATGTAAGGCCCACCCCACTCAAAAACCCCCTTGCATTTCTTATTTTATTAAAAAGCCGTTTCATGCTGGCACAATCATTGATTTATGTAAACAATCAAGCAATGTACGAAAATATGAAACGTACCCGGCTTATAAGAAAATTTTAACAGGCTATAAATACTATAGCTTTGATAGAATGAAAAATTAATGTATTTTGCAAGACAATCTAAACGCGAAAAAGACATAAGATGAAGAAGGCTTTACTTGTTATTTTTTGGTCACTCAGCATACTATCCTCCTACATGGCCGGGGCGCAGACTTTTACCACAGCTTCCGACACGGTGTACGTTACTACAACCAATGGTGGAACTTATCATAACGACATAACGAATATCAGCTCACAGGCCATTAATATTAGATGGATACCTTCCACTGACTTCCCTCAGTCGTGGATGGACAATTTGGGCATTTGCGACGCTAACTATTGTCGCTCTAATACAGTAGGTACGCAAAGTCTTATCACCGGCGCTCCTTATACTACTACAGGCACTCCGTATCCCGTTGGCCAGTCGGCACTTTTCGATCTGCAGATCGGACCCGGTATTGATACATGCCCAGCCGGTGTGCACTATGTAACTGTTAACCTTAGGGATGTTACAAACGGAAGCGGAACTAACAAGAACATTACTTTCATTATTAACAAGTTCCCTACCAGCGTACCAAAAACAACGAAACCGCTTGACGACGTTACACTGTATCCCAACCCTGCAAGGAATGAGCTCAACGTACTCTTCAACCCCGATGCCGACGTGAGGATCATCTCTGTTTACAATCTGATCGGCAAAGCCGTTACAGTGTATAAGCTAAGCAGCAACAGCAGCGCTAAACTTGATATAGAAAATCTACCATCCGGCGTTTACTTCATCCGCCTCATTGACGGCGCAGGACAGGTAGTGGCAACGCGCAAGTTTAACCACCAATAATTTTTTTAACTCTTTATACTGTAAAAACTCCTGCATATGCGGGAGTTTTTATTTTATGGCATCCCGTTTGATTATATGTTCCGGTTGAGATTTAATATCGTAAATTAGTAACGGTTCTAAAGATCTTCAATGAGCAAAACTTTGAAAAATATTGTAGCACCCATATGCTGTCTGCTGGTGCCATACGTGGTGAATGCACAAAAACCCTTCGTTGAAGGAACCATCCAATATAGCGTTAAGCTGAGCGCCGGCGCTGCGGTCCAGCGATCGGGCACTTACCTGATAACCGTAAAAGGCAAGCAGATAAAAAAGGAGTTCAGGTTGGAAGACCTCGATAATACCATTCTTATCAATGGCGACGAAGCCGCTTACTCCTTAAAAGCCAGCCAGGGCAAAAAATACGCCATCCAGCTCGATGCAAAAGAATTGATGAACCGCTCAGCACGGTATGCAGATTTCAAGGTAAACGATGAAACGGCCAATGGGCTGGTAGCGGGACTAAGCACCCAAAAAGCTAAGGTCGCTTACAAGGACGGCTCAACAGCTGATATACTTTACAGCAAGGACTGGAAACCTGCCGACGCTCACCTTTTCGAGCACTTTCCTGCTATCAACGGTTTACCCCTCGACTTTACCTACCAGGCCGAGAACGGTGCGCTCATACATTTCCATGCGGAAAAAGTAGAAATGAGTCCCGTAGAAAACGCGGTCTTCAGGCTGCCCAAAGACTACAGGATCATCAGCAATGCGGAGTACCAGCAGCTCAGCAAACAATAATTTTTATATGTAGCATTTTCCGTAACTTTAGGTATGCCCCGAAAGTTATACTTGCTGCTTATTCTGCTGCTGTCGCTATCATCCAAGTCAGGCGGAGAGACCTACTCCAGCCTGGAACAAGCGCTTGAAAATAAGTACCGGGTCACCGCCATAAAAATGGGCTGGGACAACCTTGATACCCTGCCCGACATCTTCGACCAGTTCCCTAATCTGGAGGTCTTCAAGATCAATAACAATCGCATTACGGCTTTGCCACCATCGCTCTTCCGGTGCAAAAGGCTGCGGAAGCTGATCGTGTACCACAACAGGCTTAGTGAAATACCTGAGGCTATCGGCCGGCTGCAGCAATTGGAAGAACTGGAACTCAGCTACAACCGACTCACCTCACTGCCCGATTCCATATGCTACCTGCCGAAGCTGGTGAAGCTGGAGGTGAATGGCAACCGGATACAGCGCTTGCCCAGTCGCATCGGCCACCTACCCAATCTCGACATTCTCAGGGCTGCTTCGAATATCCTGGACACGCTTCCCGCCAGCATTGTCCAGTTGAACAAGCTGAGCCTGCTGGACCTGGCCCAGAACCGGCTCGATGTATTGCCTAATAACATTGGCAATTTGCAAAACCTGCAGTTCCTGTACCTGGGCCGCAACCAGCTGGACTTTATACCTGAATCGCTGGGTGACTGTAAAAAGCTGCAGGAGCTGGACCTTGTTTACTGCGGGGTCATACGGTTGCCGCAATCGCTGGCTGAGATACAACGGCTGGAGCTTGTTTATATCGATCCGCATATCACATCATTCTATCCTAATCCGCGCTTTGCCAACAGGCAATCGATCATCGTGACGGACGGGGCACAATATCCTTACCGCAGTTCTCAATGAGGCTAAGGGAAGTAAATACCGGGATACTTATTAACGTCGACCTGGGATAGGGTGCTGCTATATTGTTTGTTGATCGAGTTGATCACCTGGTTGGCAATGAGTGCATAGCCACGCTGGGTAAAATGCAGCCCATCGAGCGAGAAAGTGCCGCCCTGCACGAACTGAGGTGTGTAAGTAACCCCATTAAAGATGACACCTGTCTCCATTGTCTTCAGGTAGCTATTGATGTCTACTAAAGCCAGGCCATACTTCGCCGCAGTCTTTGCTATAGCAATGTTGTATTGCGTGATGGCGGAGCGGATATAGCCGATCTCGCTCTGCGCGCCGCCGGTACTCGAGAGCGACCATCTATCGGGTATAGGGGTGCTGGTACCATAGCCATAGCATTTCAGCGAATCGATAGGCATCTCAAGCAGCAGCATATCATCGTCCGTCATTTTCCTGACGGACGTCTTATCATTCATCAGGAAATAATTACCCTGATCGTCTTTTACCGGTACGGTCGTGAAGTAAGGCATGTCCAGTATATCAGGAATATTGATCAATACGCCTTTTGCCCCGTTGGCTACCATATTGCCAACTATGGCGTCGTAACGTGCTGCGAAAGTATCTGCGGGTGTTATATCAGTGAGCGCAGGTGCGCCGCCCGGGGGATTGGGGCTACCGGTGCCGCCTGACTGTGCATACAGGAATACGTCGTAAAAGCCAAGCCAGAAGACAAAGAATGTGGGCTTAATATTATCGCGGGTATACAGCATTTGCTGCAGGGGACTGTAATGATAATCGTGGTAAAAGCGTGCAGCATAAGGTAGTTCACCGGGCTTCAGCGCATTAAGAATAGTGATGTAGTCGGTAGTATAAAAATCACCGATACGCATGCCGGGTGTTGCCATATTATTGAATGGCTCCTGTGCGGTGATGTTATCGTGGTTGCCGGTAGTATCCCATTTGGTATCCGGGGCGGGCATTAACGATGTGATGCCCAGGCAGTCGGTAACCATTGCTAGCACGTTTTTCGGGTGCGGTAATCCGGATTCACCGGGAACGAGGGGTTGTTTAAATGTGCTGTTGGGCGCTACCAATTTGAACTGGTCTGCAAGCATTACAGCGAGCGAATGTTCCTGTGCGGACTTATAAAGGCTGCCATCGGAAAAACCTGCGGCGTAAGAATCGCCCACCACCATGAAGCGGGAGAAATCGGCGCTTCCGGACGTTGGCGCCTTTGGCGAAATATTCGGCTTGCATGCTGCGAGCGTTACTGCAAGTGAGGCTATGATGAGTGAGTGCTTTTTCATTTTCGTTTCATTTCAGGGTTTAAAAATTATAAGTGACTCCTATACCCGGTATAGCTGCTTTCGCCTGGTAGCGACCGCTGAAGTTGGCAGGATCGTAGCTGCCATCGTGGGCGCTGATGAGCTGGTACTCGAGCGCTGCGATGATAGTTAATTTCTTAATGGGGGTATATGATAAACCGCCATTGAGCACTATGCGGTTGGCATCGGGCAGATCGGGAGAGATATAGCCATTGTGTGCAGGTGTGGGATCGTAAGCGCCGCCCAGCATTACAGCGAATTTACCAAAGTCGTAGTGACCACCGAGCCTGAAGGCGATGACACTTTTATAAAGGCGGGGTTGACTTACGTCCTTGAGATTAGCTGTATTCTGCGCAAAGTCGAAACGGAGCGAATCGTAGCTGTTCCAGTTCACGAGGTTGAGATCGAATTGCAGCGTGAGCGCCTTTGTCGGTTTGTACCCAACACCCACCGAAAGCACTGAAGGCAGTTTGACGCTGCCCTTGAAAGATGTATTAGGGAACTGATCAGCAAGTGATGATGGCACCGTAAAGGTAGCCTTGCCGTTATTCACTTTCATATTCACCTGCGAGCGGAATGCAACACCGGCCTGCAGCCTGTCGGAGAAGCGGTAGTGCAGGCCCATATTGAAGCCAAAACCCTGCGCACCACCTTTGAGCTTTGCCTGGCCTTCGTTACCACTTGCATCTGCAACCGGCAAAGCCTGGCGCAGCAGCAGGCTGCCAAAGCCGTAAACAAAACCGGCGCCGAGGGACAAATGATCGGTGATGGCATAGCTGGCAGTGGGCTGCACGAAAATGCTTTGCAACTGTATCTCTTGTATGATATAACGACCGGCCCAGTTATCGTCCCACTTGATGCCGCTGCCGAAGGGTGTGTAAACTGCCAGGCCAAGGCCTATCTTTTTATTCGCTTTGAGCGGACCGCCTACATAAAGGTTGAATGGGGTGTAGAGATGCGAGGCCGCATCGGCAGTATAATCGCCGGTGGGTGTTTGTACGTAACGGGTGTGCGGGTTTAGAAAGATGATACCGGCATAGGCCTGCATGCCATCCATATGCCCGATGCCGCCGGGATTGTAAAATATGGTGGAGGCATCCCAGGTCCAGCCGGTGCCGCCGCCGCCCATGGCCAGTTGACGAAGCCCCTGCAGGTTAAGCTGGAAGCCACCCGCAAAGCAGGTAAGTATATGAAACGATAAAAATGCTGTGAGTATAAGGTTCTTCTTCATAAGGATGCCGGCTGATATGACCGGTCTTCAAATTTAAATGAACTAATCGTTAATTGCTATGATGCAGGTAATTATTACCCACCATTGAGCGAAATTTTTTTCTCACACATTTTGATTGAATACCAATGTTTTAACCCGAAAAAATTTCCCATTTTTTACCCACTTTTTCCCCATTTGACCTTCATTTTATCCCTTTCTATGCCTGCTCCCCGCAACTGCTAAGGGGAAAATGACCCGGACCTTGCAAGGTACTATCGCAGGTATGCGGCAGCCAAATTTTGTGGGTAAGTTTTGACAGATCGAAATTGTTAATTAGTGCCAGCATCATTACTGATAAATGATAATTTTCGAAGAATATAAAAGCCGGTGGGATGATATTAACAAAAAAGACAAAAAATAGGGTGTTTTCACGCTGTTTTTTGATTTTGGGAAGCTCTAGCTTTGTTATATATAAAAGCCCATCCTATTATTTCACTATCTAAACAAATAGCTTATGGATAAAGCAAAAGAGAAAGCTAACATCTAAAACAGGGCGAAAACCTTGCACATTGCCAGGGACCAGCCCGACTGCCCGCATGGAGCATGCATGCAGTATTAAGGATATGCCAGCAGAAAAGCTTATACCGCAGATAGCCAGAGCAAACGATGCACTATCGATGAACGCGGAAAAATTTATCCATTAAACTTTTTAAATGAAACTCTTCAATGATCACATACGCAAACTGAAAACAACGGCGCTATTAATCACATCAATAGCGCTCATGCACAGTACCAGAGCGCAAAACATAGTGCCGGTTAGTAACGCCGATCCAACCTATTACGGACCAACCATAGGGGGGCAAACCCACCTGGATGAACAATGGCCTGCGTGCGAGCACTGACGGCACGCTCTATGCCGTGGTGTGGGATGACGGTGCAGGCACGCTACACCTGAACCTGGCAGACGATGCCACACCTACAGCCGATGTGCTGAATACAACGCTCACCGGGCCCGGCTTTGGCACGATGTATCATCCAGATATCATAGTGGGCGGAGACTACAGCTTTTACTACGTAATGGCCGTGTACACCGTGAATAACGGTGGTGCAACAAATATCTTCACCGAGACCTATATGGTGACCGGTGTAGGCTCGGGCACCGGGCTGGCACTTGTGGCCTGCGGAACCCCGGTAAGACAGGTTGCCAATACCGGAACGGCGGGAGATGCGCATATCGACATAGCTAACGATCCACAGGGGGTGGTCTTCACTGTGGCAGACACCTTTGTGATAGCCTGGGAAGACATGAGCTGTACACAAAATACTGTGGACCCCGGCGCAAGAGCAGTTTGGGGCTCGTTAGCCCAATTTGCCGGTACGGGCTGTAATACTGCGGCCTTTCATGGTGCCAGCGGCTGCCTGAACAATACAAATGCCATCACCGGCCATAGCGGGATGCAGGTAGATATTGCAGTGCGTCGCGATTATACGAATGGTGGTTTCCGTGCCTACTTTGCCTATGACGATAAGGGACTCGGCTGGGTTTACCAGGGGCAATGGCATTTCCCATCACCCAACGTAGTGGCTACCGGTGCACAAATAGACCCTACAGGCGCGAACAACATGGACTTTCCGAGGATAGATGTGCCCGATGATGTAACCACATCGCCCTATTTTGTGGCCGATGTAGTGTACCGCTATTGGGATGGACTCATATGGCAGGTAGTTCAAAACAATGCTGCCATAGGGCCGGACATTGTAACCAATTACTTCAACGGGCCACCTGACCATGACAACAGCAACCCTGTTGTGACCAGGGGTACGGGTTCAACTTTTGCCACGGCTTTTGCCAATACCGCAATGGGCGAGATCTACAGCGCTGATGTGGACTGGAACACTGGCAACCTGACATCTGATTTCGTACCGCTGTCATACGACTTGTACCAAGTGAGCATGAGCAATGATATAGACGGACCAGTGGCTATTAGCAATGACTACTTGAATACTGGCGGTGGACCGTACCCAAACGAGGAGATGGTATGCTGGTACAATACCCATACCGACGAGATAGACTGCAAACTGACTGCGGCCTACACACCTGTATTTAAACCTGCGCAGGTGATAGTGATGAAAGAAGGGAGCAAAACGGTGGCATACCCTAACCCGACGCGGGACATGATATACCTAAAGACGGGCGCCAACGGGGCTGAAAGCTACTCCATACGCGACTTGCCAGGCCGCGAAGTGATGCAGGGCAAGATAAGCACAAGGCCCCAACCGGTGAACCTGGGCAGCCTGGCCAATGGCACTTACCTGCTCTATGTAACAAATGCCCGGGGTGAAGCCGAGGTAAGCAAGATATTGAAAAACTAAAGAAGACCATGCAATTGGTGGGCCTTGCGAGGGCCCGCCAATTGTTAAACAGCTGCGCAATTTTTATTTTAAATATAAATTGTTTTATTTTAGGATGATACCCTAAATGAAAAAATCACCAACTATGAATAAGCTCTGGTTTTACAAACAGGTCATTTGCCTATCGGCGATGCTATCACTCAACAGCAATGCTACAAAGGCAAGGCAGCCAGGTACACGTAATAAAAGTTGTGTGGCCTACCGTAATCAATACCAACGTCTTTACAGTGCCTGGTCACAATCATTTGAAATAAGAGGCGGGAGGCTTTACGATTGGGGCTTTAACACTTACGGCAACCTCGGAATCGGAAATAACATTACTCAATTGCTGCCTGTTCAGGTAGGCAATGACAGCGATTGGGTCAGCGTATATGGCTGTGTAGACGAAGCGGGGGGCTATTTTGCCATTAAGGCCGATGGCAGCCTCTGGGGCTGGGGCAATAACTCAAGCGGGGACCTAGGCCTAGGTAATAATATAAACATAAACCTGCTCGCGCAGGTGGGCACAGATCACGACTGGGTATCAGTAGCCTCAGGAGACAAACATACACTGGCATTAAAAGCTGATGGCAGCCTTTGGGCAACAGGACAAAATACTTTGGGACAACTTGGCCTGGGCAATAATATTTCTCACAATACCTTTCAGCAGGTGGGTACAGATCATGACTGGGTGGGTATTGGCACGGGAAACAAATGCTCTTTCGCAGTTAAATCGAACGGGACGCTCTGGGCCTGGGGCGACAATATACATGGCAAGCTGGGCCTTGGGGACAGTACCGACAGGAACTCCCCAACACAAGTGGGGAGCGACAATAAGTGGCTGACCATCACCAATAATAATATCAACCATAGCATGTGCCTGAAAGCAGATGGCAGTCTGTGGGTTTGGGGCCAGAATGACGATGGCTATTTGGGGCTTGGTGATAATATCAACAGGGCACTGCCTACCCGCATGGGGAGCGACCGCGACTGGGTGAAGGTCGTGGCTGCGAGCGAAATATTGGCGCTAAAAGCTAGTGGCGTCTTGTGGGGATGGGGAGATAATAGCCATGGGCAGTTAGGCCTTGGTTTCTTTGGCGGAAGTTACTCAATACCCATGCAGTTAATTAACTCAGATGGAAAAGTAGATATTAACGACGGTGTTTTGTTCTCTTTCATTTTAAAACCCGACGGCATTTTGAGAGCAGCCGGGGAGCAGGGTGGAGGCGGTCTTCTGGGTATCGGCGCTATGCCTGACCAGGACACTTTCATCACCACCAGCACGCCTGCCACCGAGTGGGTGAGCGGCGCGGTGGGCGGCGGCCACAGCCTGGCAGTGTACAGCGATGGCGGCCTGAGGGCCTGGGGCAAGAACAACAAGGGGCAACTGGGCCTGGGCAACACTACGGATGCCGACACCATGATACGCATAGGCAGCGACAGCAACTGGGTGGCGGCGGCAGCAGGCAGCAACTACAGCCTGGGCATGAAGGCCAATGGCAGCCTGTGGGCATGGGGCGACAACAGCCAGGGGCAACTGGGCACGGGCAACACTACCGACCAGCACAGCCCCGTGCAGGTGAGCGGCACCTGGGCCACCGTATCGGCCGGGGATGTACACACACTGGCGCTGAAGGCCGACGGCACACTCTGGGCCTGGGGCAATAACAGCTACGGCCAGCTGGGCACGGGCAACTACACCGGCCACAACAGCCCCGTGCAGGTGGGGCAGGACAGCATATGGATAGCCATAAGCGCGGGCGAGGGGCACAGCCTGGGCCTGAAGGCCGACGGCACGCTATGGGCATGGGGATCGAACCTGTA
>JAFDXN010000036.1 GCA_018267915.1 Bacteroidota bacterium
AAAATTTCCTTTTTAGGAAACCTTCCTAATTAGGAAGTACGAGACCAAGTACTGAAAAAATTTCCTTTTTGGGACAGAGGACTTGATAGGGCAGAAAAAAATGGTCAAAAAGTTCGTCGGTCCTAAAAAGATGTATATATGGTTCAATGCAAACAAACCTGAAGACTGTGTTGCAAAACATGTAGTATATTACAGTCAGTTACATCGATGTTATGTAGTGTGTAATAATAAGTATGTATTTCGTAAATGAATTGAATGATGTATGTCGTTGTGTTCTATGTCTATTCTCTGTCTACATAAGACATAACACCACCATAAAAACCTCTAAAATGTCCGCCAAACAAATGACTGTTCAGATGACCGATGCTGATAGAGTTAATCAGGACAGGAAAATCACAGAGGAATACGCTTTCCATGAATTCACTCTCAGCTTGCTTACGTATTGCATGCATAAGGCTTCTATGCCCACACACAATCGTGTTGTTACTTTGAACACCAGCACAGGGCGTCTGCCACAAGTGGATCCAAATACTGGGATGTTCAAACAGGTTCTTGGTTCCAGAACATATTTAGAAGACCATCCGGAACAGTTCTAGTGTCGTGTGAACAACATCATATTCTCTGATAAAAATCTATTAAACTTATCGAAAAACCGTAATTTATTCCCAGTAAACGAGCAGCGAATTGCATGCTCAATCCAACATCCCAACGCTGGTACCATTTTCAGTACCGGTACCATCACCGACGCCACTCGTAGAAAAACCAATAGCACCAGAGCCATTGCTGATCGGGTCGTCCTCCGAGTCGTCCCAAGCACCTTCGTTGTTGACGTAATTCGGATCAACACTGACGTTGATGGATTGTCCGCGTCGGTCGACGCGATGCAGAATATTGAGGAACGACATGAAAAACTTGACCTTGACGTATCCAGTCTTGGTGACATTCACAACAGTGGATAGGTTGGTTTTCACGGATGACCCTCGAGTTGCAACATCACTCCACGGCTTGAAAATCGATGGTGGCGTCTTCTTCTTCTTCTCACTCTTGGAAGTATTGGAAACATCCAATGGTGTATCGATGTTCACGGGATTGCCGTTTTTGAAGTACTTCATGAGCGTATGACGCACTCCGGCGTCTCTCAGTTCCGCCATTCGGGTTTCATAGAAAATGGCCAATTCTTCGTCGTCATTAACATCGAAAGGGAACTCGAACCTTTTGGAATCCATGAGTGGCATGGGTTTTTTCGTAGCAGAATGAAAGGAGTTCATCATCGGACGGATCAAAAAGTACACGTCGCGCACTTCTGCTGGATCGGATTTGCGGGGAAAGGCACTGGCACGCCAATCTCTGAATTGCCACACCCTCTTATCCTTGTCGGAATCCTTTCTGTCCGACTGACGAACGTCGTGCTCTTCCATGGGTTCCATGGCTACGTTGGCGGAGATCTTGCCATGCTCCGTGGCCCGAGTCTTCAGCCAATCCGTGAACAACAAATCAAAGACATCCGGGTGCTCGAACGTCACATTATTACCGTCTTTGTCGACGAAACCGTTGATGTCCTTTTTGAACGTCCAGCCAAATTCGGCCTGGTACTTGTACATTTTGTCAGTCAAAGAGGCCAACTTATCATCCGTTTGGAACACGCGACTGCGGAAAACCTTCTTCAAAATGTGTTCCACATACAGACGGAGCAACACGTCGGTCAGTAGTTCGGTCCGACGACCTATCTTCAATCGCATGATCTCTTGTTCATACTTCATTTTGACGGTAGGATCGCCGCTTTCGTCATCAAAAGATCCAGCCAAGTCGGCGGAATACTGATCAGTGATCGTACAAATCGTGCACAGCTTGGCCATGCTACTCAACTTCGAAATATCGCCTTCTTTGACGGGTTTTTTGTACTGTCCAAACATCCGAAGAGCAGAGCTGTGGAGAATATCTCCACTGTACTCGAAAGTTACAGGAGTTTTCTTCGGGTAAGGACAGGTTTCGTGATTGAACACGACAGACACACCCAACTCCAAGAACGTTTCTTTTCCTTTTGTGTCTCCAATGAGAACCAGTACAGTGGATTCCAGTTTTTTTCTGGCGATATCGAGCACTGCCTGAAAATCCTCCTCGTTGACGACATACTTGAACTCGTCATTCGGTCCCCAAGGATGGTAATTGGCCAGTTCAGGCGAACCGGCGATGTCCAAAATAGTCACATTAGCAAGCGGCGGCATCCGATGCTTTTTGGGAAGACGTTGTTCTTCTGGAATAGCACTTTCGGTGTGCGGAGTGTTCTGGATCTCCACAGGTTGCAATGCAGAGGCTTCTTTCAATCGTTTTGCCTGGTCACTACCAGATGTAGAATTCATCTCCGCCTCTCCTCTCTTTTTCCCAGCCTGACCAGTCTTCGAC
Organism: Bacteroidota bacterium; assembly: GCA_018267915.1. GTDB lineage: Bacteria > Bacteroidota > Bacteroidia > Chitinophagales > Chitinophagaceae > MKUN01. Next base: position 2,404 of record JAFDXN010000036.1, read on the forward strand.
ATTTTTGACACAGATAGCGTTATTACTGTCTTCCTAAAAACCCTCTTTCTCAAGAACACAAAACGAAATATTCTGCAAAAGGTTTTCATTCTAATATTCTCTATAAAATAAAATTCCATAATACAGGTTTTATTATCCGAGTATAGAAATTATCCAAAACAGGAAATTTACGGACTATCCACGTATAAATCCAGGACATTGTAATTCAACGCACGACACCTGAATCTTCTGTCTAATTCATGACGAATAGTATCGTCCTTGATATTGGGCGTGTAGAATACATATTCTGCAGCGTCCAAATGCAGCATGTCGTTGTCCTTCAGAAATTTGTCGGTTTTGACAGTGACCGATCGTGGTGGAGGTTTGGTTTCGCATCCAGCGGCGACCAATTGTATACGTCGCCCGTCTATAGCTACGACAGAATCACGGAGTGAATGCACCAACTGCTCAAGATGATCGCTTCCCAGTAGACAATCGTGTGGGTAGCAGCGTATTTTGATGTACTTCTTCTTTTCGCCTCTCACACGTTCCATAGCATGCGACAATCTCTGCAGCAGTGCGGTCCTGTTGAGTTGAGGAAGCTTCTCCGGTTCCCCGAGATTCTCCAACGCAACCGATCTAAGATGCATAGGAAGTTTTGGACTCAGGACCGGCGGTTCTGTGTAGTAGACCGACATGAATCCAACCAAGAGCTCTTCTGTGATTTCTGCAAAAGGAAGCAGTATATAGTTGTTTCTGGCGTTGGCGACATCTTCGTGGCAAACACCGTAAGTGCCTGGAGCAGAAGGACTGTGGTACATGGCACAGCTGTAGTACTTTTTGCTGCTTAACATCTGCAACGCATCAGGTATTGCGTGCGCACCTCTCTGAATCACGTAAATAAGCGGAGGTGGTAAAAGATACATGCAAATAAACCCCTCGTAAAATGCGGAGCTCCCGTCCATGCGCTCCACTACCGACGGTTCGAAGGAGTTGATGATATCTGAGAATTCTGGGAACTTGGAGCATGCCAAAACGGTAGCGTTGGTCCTTCGAACTACACTCTCTTTGTGTCTCTCTGCATCAGAACACGCCACGCGTGTATGATGTCTATGACTCACAGGGGATACACGAGTTCCCTCGACATAAAAAGTACCAGGAAGGAATGTAGGGATCGATACCATGTTTTTAGGCAGAGTTGGTTCGGCGTCGCCGTAGTAGACCCACGAAGGCCAAAATACCGTTTCCGTAAGTCCGTCGATGATAGACTTTTTCTGACTAGCGAGTTTAGGTTGTTTTCGCATGAGAGTTTCGGCCCCATGAATCAACCTTACAAGCAGCTGCTGCCGCAATTCGGCTGTAACCAGAATATGACATTCCCCTGACTTTGTACAATTGATCATGAACGAGTACAGGTCCGCTACCTTTGCGACCAATTGTACAAACACGGTGTCCCATGTGTGTTTGTGCATCACTAGGGACAGCTGCATTCGTCTGATGAGAGCGGCAACATCCTCACAATCGCCTGCTCTATCTTCCCACAAGCGAATAACGAGCTGCTCTGTAATGATCTCCTTTCCGGCAACATCAGCGACATCGGAAGTATAAGCTATACTATTGGATATGGATGCCAACATCAACAGTAATAGCTTGATACATTTCTCCTCTCTGTGTGATATGTTTCCTTTGACGGTTTTGTCGGTCTTCCATGCTTCATATCGTGCCAAGATGTTTTCTAAACATTCACAGAAGTCTTTGACGGATATGGAATACAATTTTAGCTGACCCATCATAAGATGATGAAACAGCCGTTCATCTGGCTTGTCGATGTGAATCATAGCTGCAAGCGCCAGTGGGGCTGGAACTCTGATTCCAGTTTCCATATCGTACGAAGCTACGAAAGGAGTGTACAGGGAAGAACGAGGTGTGTATCCCAGAAGCCCACGTTTGCCTTGATGTGCTGCTAACATCACATCATCAATGAACAACTGGAACAGTTTCATGAGTTTCTTGTAGGCCAGTTTTCCGTCGGGAGTGGACCTTGCATAGGGAAACAGTCCATAAGGACTCGTTTCTGTGCTGTCTTTTCGAACAATGCGAACGCCGCTGCTGCATGTCACTTCGACGCCAGAAACCTTGATGTAACCTCGAAATGAAAACGGATAATGATTTCTCAACAGAAAACTGTCCGACAGTTCTTTGACCTCTCCACCTTCCTTCTCTGCATAATATATTTCTCCGTTTGCTGGGAAATCAACAATGTCACACACAGCCTCACCGCTCTGTAAATCCGAAAGGTTGAAAAATCCGTATCCAAGAGCGTGTCGAACTTCCTCGTTGTATCCGCCGATGTCGTCGCTTTTGAAGTGACGCGTGAGAACCCTGAATCCAAGAATAGCGTTGGGATCCAGCGTATAGGTGGATTTCTCATCCAGTGTACGGACAATGTCCGATCTCAGTGGAAGTTCGATCACGGTTGGTTGGTCGAAAACCGTATGCATGGACTCGCATGGAATTCTGAGCCTGTGAGCCACTCCGTCATTGACGTCGAATTCATGACTGCCGTAAAAGATGATAGTCTCGCCGTGAGCCTTTCTGCTGGAACGCTTTCTGGCAGGGAGCAGATGCACGTCCACTGTACTTATGGATATTGTAACGGACATTTCTGGTTACAAACACCAATACCAAAAGAAATGCGTCAGACGATTGCTGTGCAGTGGTGACGAACTGTTTATAGAAATACATTTATCAGGTTGCTATTTACAGAAAACTCCGTCATGCAGGAAATGTCCCGTATGAGATCCTCACTACGGTGAGTAAGGTGAAAAATACAAGCGCCAAAGATCCGAATAACATCGTCACCATGAGCCCTATAGATTTACACTCTATACCCGAAAGATGAAGATAAGTTGCAAATCGCAACACGGGGCTTCTGCCGGACATATCCTGCATCTCTATGTTTGCAGGATGTTCTTCGGCTGGGATGAGTACGTTTGGGTTGTTCATAGTCAGATGATCACACCTGAAAAATACGGTCATGTACTATATTTCCGCTGGGTTTTGCTAATACAATACAAATTTATTGTTAACAAACAGAGAATCATCATGGCATCGCGTCCAATGGAAGGCTGACCTCGAATGTCGTGCGTCGATCTACAACAGCACAAGCAATCAATCCGAAACAAAAGATCAATATGACTGCAGATATTACAGTCACAGCGATGATTGCGTTTGCATAGACAGTCTGTTGATGGTCGCTACTACTGCTACTGTACGAGGCAGAATCGTACGTAATATACACTTGTTCGTAGTATTCAGTGCTGTTGGTTGCATTGGATTGGGCGTTGATATACGCCGCCATCGTCGTTATGGTTAAAATGGTGGCGTACAAACGGAAAAAACTAAATCCTAGACTACCCGTTCTGGGTGTCCGTCCAAAAAGCATCGCTCCCATTATTACCATTACATCTATTAGATACATCTTCAATCCCATAGAAGGATCAGGCCTGTGTACTGGATTTCCTTTCTAATACTATCATCAATAAGGAAAAGCATATTATCGTTGAATTAAAAAATACAAATCGGGAAAACTTATAAAACATACATAACAGAAAATGACCTGTACCTCAAGCAACGAAAAAACCAAGATGTCCGCTGAAGATCAGCCAGATGATGTGGATGTCAGTAAACTCATGCCCGAAGAAGAAAAAGGTGTTGAAAAACAATCTCCCAAGCAAGAGAAGAAGGAATCGCTGATCAAGAATGAAACGCTGATCAAAGGTCCGATGATGAACATCACCAATATCTTGAGTTATTCAGCGATGGTTCTCTGGCTGCTGTGGTGTGTTTGGACTCGCATCTCCCATTCGATTCTCGTTTCAGAATCGTATCTTCAGGCGTATGTCCCGCTGGAGTCATTTGGAATACGAGACCGACCACCTATGGATTACTTGGTCACGTTGTTGTTGTGTACGAACATCGACGAGTCTCTGGGGGTCTTCGGAAGAGCAATTACTGTCGGATCAGTTCCTATTTACACGTACAGGCCGGAAATTCGTGTAGCCGCATTCATGCAAATGACTGTCATGGCCATGATGTCCTTCGGAACATTTTCTGCACTTTTCATTCTGTCGGCCTCGGCAGCCGCCTGTAGACTGTGGATGATATTCCACGGACTTTACAGACTGAACCGACA
>JAFDXN010000037.1 GCA_018267915.1 Bacteroidota bacterium
GGGTACTGAAAAATGTTTTTTCTTCTTTTTTGTGTTTTAGGTTTTATTTTTCAGCTGCATTAACATTTGCGTGATTAACGGGGTGCTTAGGTTATACCCTGTATTGGACTCAGGTAGGTTAATGCGGTTAATTTGATCAGGGTATAGGAAAGTTTGGGATCAGTACCCCCTGAAAATATTTTTTTAGATGGACCGGACCTACTTTTTAAGGTATTTATTGCTATTATGTTAATTATGTATTTACTATTTATATTTTCATTTATAGGTCTAAACTTCAATCATGCCAAAATCCCTAGTAAAAACAAGCACTTACATTACCATCAATTTGGCACCAGACCAACTAGACGAATGAAAAGTGCCAGCCTTAACCGAAACTACTGTAGACGAATCAGGGTATACTAGAAAATAAAAAATCAGGGGGTACTGAAAGTAATTTTCCGGTAGGGGTGATGCCTACGCGATTTCCGATGCTTTCGCGGGTTTGGCGATGCTTTCGCAGAGATGCTTACGAAGGTGAGCAAGAATTCGCGGGCGCGATGATAGATGCGCTGGCGGGTGTGCGAGCATTCAAATAGTCACGATGCCACAGGCTGCCAGATTGACTACGGCAGCCTGTGGTCATGGATGTTGGCTACATCGCTTGGATTTCAGCCAGCATGTCTTTCAATTGCTCCATACCTTGTATGGGATAGATAGTAAACATACCATCTGCATCGACGTGCCAAGTGCAATGCTCCAACTCGAGGTAGCTGGTTAGGGCTTGCGCTTCCGCTTGGCAGCTTGGATGGACGTTAATGCCCACAATCTCCTGTGCTTGCATTACTCGACCTCCACGCCGTATTTAATCAGGATGTCCGCGGGCAATTCCGTTTCCATTTGGATGGTAAACGGATCGGTTTGGGTGTAGGCGATGTTACGGGAATCAAGTTCTTCCATCACCCCCCACATTTCAATTTCGAATTCCGTGCTGTAGGTGTGCATCTCTTTCTCCAATTTGCAGGCTTACCCTGCACGCACACTATACTAAACACTTGTTAAGATAGCAAGCGCTTAACCAAGATCGATTTGAGGTTTGGATGTCGAATTATTTCAAGATCGATTTCGAATTTTAGCTTGGATATGGAATTTTTGAGCTGTAATAAAGTCTAATTTGAGCGTTGCAATTGCGCTTTACGTCCGTTATAATAGGCTTTGTGGGGTTGGCCCACGCTAACAAGTAGGTTCAAGATGGACGTGTATATTGCGCAATGTTTCACAGGTGGACACTGTTATGGTGTCTACAGTGATTTGGAAGGTGCCAAACGGGCTATCCAATATCACGCGAGAGTGTTGACAGGCTACCGTGATATCCATTTGCATATGCAGTGGGTGGACACATTTGGCAACGGCTTCCAATGGGATTGGGAAGCAATTGACAAATCCATTGTTGATGGACCTGAAAGTGTGCTGGGTTTGATGGAAAACCCGCATGTTACAAAGGTCACATTGGACGCACCGCTGCCGTTTGTCTAAGGACACGCTGGCAGCGTGTTTAATGGCTTTGATGCAGAATTTACTGGCGCTGGTCACGATAAAGCCCGCAGCTAGGATGCTTGCGGGCTTACAGTTATCCTGATGCTTATCTCGATGCTTTCGCGAGGATGCTTTCGCGAGTTATCAATCGCTCGCGCGCAATATCGACAACCAAGGCGTCGATATTAACAAAAACTTAACATTTCACTTATCAACAGGTTATCCACAATACGCTGCCGTACTGTGCATAACCTGTGGATAACTTTTACCATACGCAAAAAAGGGGCACCGTATGGTGCCCCTTTTGCCCTGCCTTACTGGGCGGCCACTGCCGTTTCCGGCTTGGGCTGCCGCCCACGCACGCCGTGCCACTGGCGGCAACGGTAATACTCGATGCTCACATTGGTAGGGTTAAGCCCCTGCGCTGCCGCTTCCACCTTTACCGCACCAATGGTGGGCAAGGTGCCCCCGTTGGCAAGTTTCTCGGTAATCTCCCACACTGCGGCACACAAGCCGCCAGCCCTTGGGCGTTGCACTCCGTTTTGCACCAATGCCGGTGCCTTTGTGGGCTTGGCTGGTGCCGCCTGCTGCGTTGCGGCATTGGCGGGGGTTGCGGTGGTGGGTTGGGTTGCGGGGGTTGCGGGGGCAGTGCCCCCCTTACGGTTGGCTTTTGCCATGGTGCACCTTTTAGGTTTAGGTTTAGCCGTTGCGCTTACCGCTACGGCTAGCAGGGTCGGGTTGGGTTGTTGCCCTTGCCCTACAATTGCCACTATACACCTGTTAAGTAGTAATGCAACATACGTTAAGTTATACCTATATGCTATTTTGTTATTTGCTACCTGCTGCGTTATGTGCTAGGCCCAAAAGTAGCCCTAGCACACTATGGGGCTATGCGCAACCCTAGCAAAAAGCGTGCCATTTAACTGCCGTTAAGGTTAGCCATTGTTTAACTGCCGTTAAGGTTAGGGGCTTGCATTGTTGCCTGTAGTGTGTTATGGCACCACTAAACCTTAACGGCAGCTAAACGGCACGCTTTACAGGGGTTGCATTGCCCATAAACGGCTGTTAATATGGCTACACTAAACAAGGGCAAGGCAATGCACACTTACACCCTATACAACCCTAGCCCAGCCAACATGTTACCGTACACGCTGGTAACATGTTGGCTGGGCTACTTTGCCAGTGCCCTACTGGCGCAGCAGGGGGCAACCTATGCCCAAGTGGTATGGCGCATAGGGCAAGCCATGGTGCAGCCTGTATAGGGGCATGGTGTACTAGCACAGTAGTACACTGCGTTATGGTGCAGCGCAACAATACGGCAGCGTATGGTAGGCAGCCCAGCCATGGTGCAGTGCAACAAAATTAAATGGGGGTGCCTGCCCGTCCCCACCATCGCTGAGATTCATAACCTAGAGATCGATCCCTCTAAAGTGAACCCTCCATGAAAGCATCAGACCTTCCACCCGTCTCGGGTGCTCCTCATTTCTTTGTTCGCGGACCTTATAGTTGGGGTCGCGGGCCTACAGTCGCAGATGCTATCAAAGCTGCGCAAGTTCGCCATATGCAGATTGTTCATGTTTGTCGCATTGACGCTGAAGCTGAATGCGAGCCTATCTCCGGCGAGCTACACTTCACCCAGCGTGGTCATATTTGGGAAGGTCGCGTGTGGGGCAAGGACATCACTCTTAAAAAGATCACCCACCCCATGAAAGATATAGCCGAGGGACGTTCAAGTGCCAAGCTCTGAGATCACCCCAAAAGAAGGATACGTCCGTTTTGTGTGTATGTGGGACGGCGGAGTCAGTCGTCTGATTGTGTTGCCGACACGCGACCGTATTACCGAAGTGCTGGATAATTTTGCTATTCTACATCCGGCTATTTTGGCGGACAGTAAGTTGCAAGCCACTGTGGTCATTGAAGGTTTTGATTGTGCACAGCTTTATAGTGCGGAGACGTTTCGTTGGCTTTGTGGTGTTGCGGCCGATCCGAGTGGTAAAGATCCGAACTGGATGGGGTGATGCGGTTTTAAGGAGGTGTCAGTGGAGATTTGGGCTCTAGCTGGAATACTTCTAATAGTTGCTGCGTTGTGTAGCAAGCCGGAACCTGAACCGGGACAATCAGGTGGAGAAAGTGACATGCAAGTTGATGAAGAGACGGAACGCCTGTACGCCGAGATTGCTCGACTCAAGATGAAGGTACGATCTAACCCTTGGCCGTGGCTGGCTGGTGGGATGCTGATCGGCTTTGCCTTCGGCTTGTTCTTCCATTGATCAGTTGACAAAGGCCGGTATCGCCCGGCCTTTGTTATTATACAGATTCAGACATGA
>JAFDXN010000038.1 GCA_018267915.1 Bacteroidota bacterium
CAGGTGATGGCCGGGGCCAACCAATTTTTCGGAACCAGCACTACGCAAACCTCTACGCCACGCTGCTCCGGACCGACCTGTCTTTTGACGAAGTTGGTAAAGCTGAGGATCACGACCTCCAGCAACCCCTTTTATCTGGACCTTACACAGAAAAACGGGCTTGAGGTTGCTTTCGCATATCCTGCGTTTCACTCGAACAATTATGTGAAGCAAGTCGGGACTCCACAAAAGTGCAGTCCATACACAGAAGAATCGAACGTTGGTGCATTGGAATACCTTGCCGGAGAAGAAAACAAACTGTTCACTGAAGGAGCTAATATCAACAATGGAATATGCGCTGCTACACTATCGACTTTGTTCAACGAAAAATCTTATAGAGTCCATACATGTGATGGGATTAGCGATAATTTTCAGGGTGGTTGGTCTCACACAACCATTGGCTGGCCTGTTTGTGGGGCATACGGTCCAAATAACATAGCATCCAAAAACTATGGTATGGTTTTGAATCAGGATGGATCATATCTCATACTGCCGACCAACCAACAGAAGTGCAGCTTGAATGTAGGCAGCGGAAATACACCTTCTTTGGTGAAGGCTTCTTGCACAGGGCCCATGAACACTAATAGCGCAAAAGCTTTTGCTCCAAATTACGATCCGGATAAGGTGGATTTCAACAGTTGTAAGAAAGTATACGCTAACATCAACGACGCTAGTGTATGCAGAGCCTATGCTGGAAATCATGCATATCAAGCTCCAACGATCTGGAGGCAAGAGAATTATCCTACACCCACAAGCAGCTTACCTTATGGAGTGTCGTTGATCCGAGAGATCATGCCTGGTGTCAGTACTCCGGATTTCGGCCCTGGTCCAGGATATCTGTGGCCGGTGAATCCAACGAACGACCCGGACAATCCAGATACGTACAAATCCCCTGTGGCGGCTGCTGGTACACCAAGGCATGATTTTGGAAAAAATTACTGCTCGGCAGACGATGAAGACTGTTGTGACGGATTTGTGAAAGTGGATTATAGCATCGTCGATAATCCAACAGACACAGACTCCGGAGCTGTGCCCGTCACCATATGCCAGTCTACAGACACAGACCGTAGCGGTATAGGGGTTGGATGTAACATGGATCGTGTTGGGCTTTACGAGGTCAATGCAAAAAATTCGTACCACATGACAGCAGATTCTATGGGTGTTTTGGCTCCTATGTGTTATGTAATGGAAGCCAGTACAACGCCACAATTAGCGTACACAATTCTGCTGCAGCTCGTAGATGAAGATGGAGTGGAGATAACACGAGAATTGAAACATTTCGGCTACGAAAGTATACAAAAACCGACTGATAATATCAATGACGACACAACGACAAGTACTTCTGGCGCCGGAGAAACTGTTGATGATTCTTCCACACCAGATGTGGGTTTTCTGCCACTGGCGTCGATTTTGGACGTGACTCTACAGTCCAGTATTGGAGCGATTGCGTTGGAGATCGATCCTATGTACCTTATTGTGTGTAACACAACCAACGATAAGGGTCTCATGTATCAGGCGGATTACGACGATCTCGGCAACCCGACAAACCCATGGCCTGGCGTTGATCGTATGAGAAGAGGACCTGTGACATCGAACTTAACATCGTCCTCGATAGACAGTAATGTATGTCCTTTGGACAATGTTCAGGTTCCCATTCCCCAATGCATTCCAAGTAAGAGCCCTTATCCAGGCGCTGAGTACAATCAGTTTTCGTGGTATCACACCGTGACGGCGGATAAATTCAACCACTACTGCAAGACATGCGGCTGTCTTGGAGTTGATTTGAGAGTAATGGGAGACGTGAATACACAGCAGTATGTATGCAGTCAGGGCCGTTATGCATGCAGCCCCAACTACCTGTCTGCAAATGATCCAACGAACCAAATCCCTTTTACGCTGAACTCGCGTTTGAGAGATCAATTGACTTCCAGCACATGCACTAGTGTGAAAGGCATCACTTATACTGGAAAGAACTCTCAGGAACGATGTATGAGAGATCGATTGAAAAAAGCCAGTCCAGCCGTAGTCTCTGGCTATTTGCGGGAGCTTTCTGATACGAAGAACTTTGCTCAGTTCGAAGCATTGCGGTCAATTCTGGGATTTCTGCCCAGGGATTGGGTCAATCCACAGGGTAATAACAAGGCATCACTGCCAAACTGGTTCATTAATGGAGCGAGATATTATAATTCCGATCCATCTCTCCTGGCTCCAGACTTGACTTACAGAATGAGAGTCGCAGTCGCCGGCAGCGCCGTGATTGCTGAAGGATTCTTCACTGGCGGAACGTTCACCTCCAATGATCCGGCGAAACCGCAACAGATCCAGTGTGTCGCGCAACTCATGGGTCAAGGCACGGCACAAATATCCATTTACAATCCGTATACGCAACAGGGACAGTACAGCATCGATGTGAATTGCACGAGAGCAGTCACACAAAACGGCAATGTGCTGACGGTCCTGCAGCCCAGAACAAGCACTAAAGTCACCATTCCTCTGAGACATTCAGGCGTGGCAACAGACGTAGAATGCCAGTTTAGATTGTACAATCCCGACCATCCCAGCATCACACTGGACTCCACAGATCCGTATCCGTGCGATATATTCATAGTCGATGCAGACAACGCCACTGTCCAGGGAATCGCTAACTTCGTGCCTTGCGACACGTCATTGCCCAATTGCGGAATCCAAGGACTGACGCCGCCGCCTGACGAAGAGCAGAAAAGTTCTTTCACCAGCATTCTTTGGGGTGTTGTAGTGATTTTCTTGATTGCGTTTTTCGTGTTTTTGGACGGTTCTGCAATTGGTATACTATTTGGTTAACTGAGTAATAAAGTCACTTTAATACAAAAGACGAACGACCGTCACAGTTCAATAGAACAGACATTGACCGTGTGCGTTAGGATTGACATACATAGGGAACGGAGAATACTCGCGCTCCTGTTTGCTGGTGAAGACAGACAGCAGCTGTTTGATCGCAAGATGGAACGGAGCCAAGGCCTGAAAATCCACCATCAAGTACCCAGCATCGTTCTTGGACAACATGTAGCCGGTGCTATGTCTGCAGAAGCGCAGCATCTGAAAATTGACAGACGTGAAGGTCGGGATCTCCACGGCCATCTTCAGGGCCACTTCCAGCAGAATCAGTTCATCCAGACAGAAGGCACACGCCCTGGACCTCGGCGCAATGATCCAACACTGATCCATGATGCAGGCGTTGAACGGGTGTGTCGTCACATGAATGAACGGCATCATTTTCACGAAGCACTCGGGTACGTGATCCAAGTTGACGTTGCATGCTACCAGATCCAGCGCATACCGGCTGCAGCGAAATTGCTCGATTGCAACGTGAATGGAATCGTAGAGCCAGCGCAGATCGCTCTCGCTCAACTCAAACTCAACGCCGAAACACTGCCAGCGGAAGCGGTGCATGCGCGATTCTTTCGGGCCGCCGGAGATGTGTTTCTCGCCACACATACAGAAATGCGCGCGATCGCTGGCCTTCTTGCCAACAACCGTACTGTGAAGAGACTTCAGATAGTACGAACCGAACGTTCTGAAAGCTTCGCACACAATGTAGGACAGCTGCAGCACGTTCTTGCTAGGCAGAACGATGGTGAAAACGCCGCTGTTGTCGAACGTTATCGAAGACTCGCAAAACACCGGCTCCGTGGTGAATGTATGACGATCCGCTGCCGTCAGTATGGTTTTCCCAATCTTCTTCTTCCGATTTCCATAGCGATCGATCTCAGACATGTCCGTCTTTCGTTCGATTGAATAATGCTCGTAAACAGTCAGGGGCATGTCTTCCATCGGAGACTTTCTGTACGCCACAGTAGGTCCGAATTCTGGCGGATGAGTATCATACATTGTAATAGTTACGTCTTCCATAGTCTTTTAAAATCGTTCTTCTAACACACAAACGATAAACAAACACTGAAATAATGGAATTCGTTGCGTTGATGCTTGCCTTATGAAGAACAGGCGTATTTCCTTTTTTGTGATTTTTTCCGCTAATAAATTACGAAAATGGAAATATGTGTATGGGGGAATTAGCGCAACGCTATTTGTGAATTTATAAATGAAAATCAGCGTTTTGGAGCATGATGACGTCAGCACCTTCCTAAAAAGGAAAAGTTGGGCCAAAAAAATTGGTCAAAAAGTTCGTCCGTCCCTATAGACCGTTAGTCCGGGGCTAATTAGCCCGGGCTAAAGAGCATATGACGTCAGCATGGCGCTGGTTGATTTAAAGCGGTTTTCTGGAATGATGACGTCAGCACCTTCCTAAAAAGGAAAAGTTGGGCCAAAAAAATTGGTCAAAAAGTTCGTCCGTCCCTGTAGTCCGTTAGACCGGATCATAAATAGCCCGGGCAACAGAACCTATATGTGACGCCATCATGATACAGAAAACCGGTTTGAGACGATCGTTTTTACAGGGTATAAAGACATCGCAAATACCCTCCCCCGACAGGTCAAAAAATACCTTGTATCCATCAATAAAAGCGGTTTTTTATAGGTTTTTGTGGAGTGGGACAAGGTGTGCCAATCCTAGTATCATTGTACCCTGTAATCGAAAATTACAATGTATTAAATATATGGATCTAAAATTCGATTACAGGGTATATAGACATCGCCAAGACTCCCCCTCAAAAGGTATAAAAATACCCTATATCCATCAATAAAAGCGGTTTTTATAGGTTTTTGTGAAGTGGGACAAGGTGTGCCAATCCAGTATCATTGTACCCTGTAATCGAAAATTGCAATGTATGAAATATGTAGATATAAAATTCGATTACAGGGTATAAAAAACCTGACAGAATTGTCAGGATACATTTTTTAACATCCCAGTGACGTCATCATACTGGCCTAACGGACTATAGGGACGGACGAACTTTTTGACCAATTTTTTTGGCCCAACTTTTCCTTTTTAGGAAGGTGCTGACGTCATCATTATAAAAAACCGCTTATATCTACTTTCCGTGCGTTTTCCGCTTGTCTTCCAATGATGACGTAATCACCTTCCTAAAAAGGAAAAGTTGGGCCAAAAAAATTGGTCAAAAAGTTCGTCCGTCCCTATAGACCGTTAGTCCGGGGCTAATTAGTCCGGGCTAAAGAGCATATGACGTCAGCAGCATGCCTGTTAAATATAAAGCGGTTTTATGTAGTTTATTCTGCCCGGGCTAATTTTTTGCACCGGTCTTGGAGATTATAGAAAAATAATGCAAAATTCGATTACAGGGTATAAAAACTTCGGGGAATTTTTTTCCCCGGAATTATTAGTACCCAGTAAACCGGTCTAACGGTCTATAGGGACGGACGAACTTTTTGACCAATTTTTTTGGCCCAACTTTTCCTTTTTAGGAAGGTGCTGACGTCATCATTCCAGAAAACCGATTTAAATCAACCAGCGCCGTGCTGACGTCATATGCTAATTAGCCCGGGCTAATTAGCCCCGGACTAACGGTCTATAGGGACGGACGAACTTTTTGACCAATTTTTTTGGCCCAACTTTTCCTTTTTTGGATTTTTTGCAAAAAACATCAAAAGTCGTTTTGTTTTCACGATTCAGGATGTACTATTTTCTGTCATGTTATTTTGTACAAAACAGTATTCAAGACGCAACATACGAAAACAACAAAACTCGCGAACTATACATCAATTCCAACCAAACGCAAGCCGTGTTCCGTGAGATTGGGCGCGGGTAGCGGAAAGACTGTCGGTCTTTTTTTGAACCGGCCACTGGGAACCTCAGGAAACATCCTGACTTTGAACGGCCAGTGAGTGGTTCCTCTGCGCATCCTGAATACCTCAATGCGACGACTCAGTTTTTTCGCAGGACACTTGCTCTTGGGCATCATGCAAACATATATCACCATGCGTTCATGTTGGTGACGACGTCCCACATCGGGATTCTTACCCTGATGCACCGTCCTGGAATCCCACAACACCAAAGCACCAGCCGGTGCTTTGATGTATAGCTCTCGGCATTTACGAGACGTGAAAAAGTTCATCTCGCCCTTCTTGCCGTTTCGATCCAAAACATACCAATCGTCGTTGAGCTTCGTGTCCTCCTCCTTCTCATCCTCCGTCATCAATTTGCGGTCCTTGGGTACCCAGCTATGATGTTCTGCCAGAAACTCGTGGTGTAGAAGGTGAGACCCCGACAGAACTGCCAAAGTCGCATCACCCTCATCGACCGGTTGAAGCGTCACAAAACCCTGAACGCATTCAAACCCATGTCTCTTGAAAGACTGATCGACGTGATACCAATCATGCTTTTTGCCCTTGAATCCATAACCACTCTGTTCAGGAGCAGGCAGAAAAGACAGGCCGTCAAAACTAACCAACATCTGTTCCTTGGTATTGTGAACGGCCTTGAAGCACTCATCCACCGTCGGATGCTGGCGCACATCCCACGCAGTTTGACAATGGTTGATGCCAGACTGAAACAGCATATCGTGCTTGGGTAACAGTGCAGTCAGACATTCCTTCCATGTAGTAGGATCCGATCTTTTCAGTGGACGAGGCATATGATGACAATGGAGCTCAAATTCTCCCCACAATTGGAGGCTCGCCTCCGAGCACTCCCGATCGCTCATAACGCCAGGAATAACTGCTACTCCATGACGATCCAACATGGCTCTGGCTCCTTCTATCGTAGTGGTAAACTCATCGGTATAGCAGCGCGTTGGTAGTGATGGTTGTGTTTCGCTCATTACGAAGGCAGGCAAATAATAAAACGTGGAATTCGACAAATGTAATTTATGTAGCCTATCCGTTCCCATAAAAATTTACAAATTAGGAAATATATTCCATATATAGAAATATTTATTATTGCAGACATTTTTCATTAACGAGACGCAGTACTATGTGCAGCTTTCTGCATTTTCGACGTTCCATCAGACGGAGATGTCTTCTGGCGAAGAATATGATTTTACTTCTATTTTGGATCCAATTGATTACATGACCGAGGCCAAAAATCGCGATATGTTGATCCAGACATTGAGAGGTGATATGAGTCCATTTGTAGAGCAAGTTCAGAAGGCTCTGGAAGAAAAAAGAAAGTGCGACGAAATATACGACCTGTTCTCCCCTGCATTGGTGAAATTCGAGTATGTTCTGACGTTGAACAATCCCATACCGACACTCATGAGCGAAACGGATTTCAAGCATTACATGGCAGTGGCGTGCCTGTTCCAGATGTTGGACAATGCAAAAACAGCGCATGTTGTAGACTGTTGATGTGTGTATGTAACTTGTATTTTGCGTTTTCATGATACAACGGTCATAAAATCCATGGGTACAGTGTGAATGAGATTTTCAGAGTAGTAGTTCATAGCAGCCAACAAGTCATTCATAGCAGAAACGGTGAAAAAACATGTAAAAGGCATTTTCACTGCCTGGTGTGAGCAGCAGGACGTTCGGCGGAGCTGCATCACGTTAGTGGTCTTTGCGTATCTCTCCAGTCGAAAAGTGTCGGTTTCACAGCAGGAAAAACCTTCGGAAGCTCCAATCTTGAACATATTGCATAACAGAATAAAGGTGTCGTTGTCCATACAGATCGCGCCTGACATGGGGAACGAAATCCAGAACTTGCCCATGTTTGTTGCCATGTCCAGGAGATCCTCCGTCTGATTCTCGTAATGAATGTATGGAAGCGCACCGATGTTCACACTTCTGCTGTACATCGTTACGAAGTCGCAATCATCCACCCGCGCACGTCGGAAGTTGCTGATACCAACAGCAAGTGTGCTCAAAAGATCGTCGTACAGATCCTTGTCGAAGTGGCATTTCACGTTGCGACATCGCCATACGAACACGCTGTCACTCTCCATATGGTTTTCCATGCAGAAACAGAACACTGGAGGCTGGTTCATCTTCAATCGACATAACACTGCACGCAGAGCCTCTACACTAATAAAGTCCAGTGTAATGGGAAAAAGCAGGGGGCTCGATATGGTAAACATACCATTGGAATTATCGTACACCATATTCAATTTCCCATCCTTTACACTGAACAATACCAGTGGGGTTAAGGTGTCGCGTCTAGCGGGTGGAGGAACGTTTGCATGTTCATCCTCCCGTTTTCTTTTGGAACCCACCATCGTCGAATAAAGGTCTGCGTCGTCCATCGAATCCAAGCACATACACACACACACAAGAACAAAACTGTACTTTTGTGGGTTTATATTGATAAATTTCACGGAAAACTATAAAAGGAAAATCCATTTTAGGAAATATAAAGTCCGCCGATTTTACGTTTCTGTGGTAAGAATAACCAAGAATATATCTCTCAGATATGGCATTTCCTTTGTCATCATACCAATCATGTACTTGCTGTCGTGATTTACCACCATCAGCATGAGCCACAGAACAAAAGCGTCCTCCATGGATTTCATCCTCACATACTTGGCACCTTCCTGATTTTTTCTCCTCACCCCAGATATCCGAGATAAATCGATCCTGGAAATGCCCACGTACACGTTTCCCATCAGTTGTACGATGAACGGCGCGCTGCGTCTTTTTTGCATCATCGGCAGGGAATCGTAATCACGGTAATTTCCCAGCAGTTGCGAGTCCCACGCCAGATTCTCCGACTCCCAGCTATGTTCCTGATCTTCTGCATAAAATATGCTGCGTATGAATTTGACAACCGCCCTAAACCGCATACCACACGGCCACCATTTGTCGAGGAAATCGACAGGTTTTAAACGCGGAAACGCCGACTGCATACAACTTATGGAAATTCGATAACCCACGCTATTTTCCAACACATGAGACTCCGTTGACACAATGAAATTGTTTTCGTATGCATGTTCCTGTTGAAAATACGGCCGAACATAGCAGAATCTGGCAGTCTTCTGCATATCCTCTATCGAGGATTCTGCCGTTCCATTGGCCTCGTTCCAGATCCGCTTGCGGCATTTGCGAGAGATCATTTCAAAAACGCACTGATGACGTATGTCGTCGGTGATGGTTATGATGGACTCAATTGCTTTTCTGGTTAATTTGTCAAGTATTTTGGTCTTTCCTTTATGCGACAGGAGGTCATAGTGAATTGTTTGCGTTACATACATCACTATTCTGTACAGGGATGTGAATCTGGCCAAAAAACAATTAACGTATCGTCGGTTGACGGAATAAACATCCGTGCTGCTACTGGCCGTCTTTTTGCGTTCGAGAATGCTATCATAAATTGTCTTTTCGTTTACGGTTTTCTTCCTGTAGTTGTCCGGTATCATTCCACAGTCGTAGGCGATGACAAGTTTATCACCGCCATCCAACGGATAACTAGGATGCATGTAAAACTCGCTGCATATCTCCCAACCACAACAGCATATCTCTGCAAATCTCGTCAGAATATTGTTCAACAACAGATGAAGATCCGTGCTATACACACATACACAGTCTGGGTCTTGCGGCAGGTCCGTATCGTAATCGTACAACTCTATCTCGTTCCAACGAAACGACAACAAATCCAGCTGCTGTATGAGTTGTGTTTGTGTGTAATAGGATATGCGATCGTGTGGCCATAACAACAGACCTGCTTTGTATACTGTGGGGGCAATTTCCGCCGCATTGTTGGCGAGGTACGACGTCTTCTGTACCACTCCATCGCTTTCATGAAGGTCATAAAGATATGCCAAAGGAAGTGTGTTTTCACGGAGTCGTGTAAGATCCTCCACGTTCACGGACTTGATAAAGTTTATAGCAGTGTATAATACCGCCCATACCATAGTGATGTCCACCGCAACGGTACTGCCACATCCTTCTCCTGTATAGAAAATATCGCATAGATCAGGATGGCTGTAGCTCTCCATTATGAAGGATTTAATATGGTCGGAAATAGCAATGATCGTCTGCAATTCTAACCACGTAGACTGACGTGTTAGCGGTCTCTGTAACAAGTCCGATAGTAATTCGGTGGACACACTCCAAGTCACTTCCAGATAGCACATAAACCTGTATCTGTCAGACAACTGTCTCGGATCTGGAATCTTCATGGAAAGCCAATCCTCATAATTTCTATGATTTCTGTAAAATGTATCAATGTCTTCTACATGTGTCCTGATATTCTCCGTTTCGTCATCGATGGGCACTTCTACGTCCTCTTCAAATTCAGCTTCGGCGGCCGTCCGTTTCATTCACAACTTTTCATCCAGAAAGCCTGAACTTCCATACACCAACATCCAAACAGACGTTGGGATGTTGCTTATTAATTATAAAATACTGACTTATAAATAAGAACATAAAACATACGATTTTCGGTCTTTTTCGTTCTTTATGTCACCATTATGTCAGATTCGGAAGGTGACTGGGCGGGCGTTTTTACGACTGACAACGAATCAGATGATGCTGATGATACGTACGAGTCCGAGTCTGACTCGCTATCCGAAATGGAAAGTGAAAACATCGCAGAAGATACCGAAGACGTGTTCCAGGCTGTCGTTCCCAACGCTGCATTGACGTACAGGTCTGGTATGGCGTTTATGCAGGTTGCTGATTTACGGGCCATAATCAACGGCAAAGAGATCAAATGCACAGACCTGCCTGATATAGGTACCAGCAGCAGTGTGGCTAGTAGTATGATACCTATCAACGAGACGGATACGTACATGGATTTTGAAGGAGCCGCAGACGGCGAGGAAGATTCGGACGACGACACACCCCAGACGGTGGAAGAACTCGCAAACAGAATGCAATTCTCGTCCACTGAAGAATGGAGACCTGTGGAGAACAAACAGATACAACAAAGAAACTCGCTTCGTAAGCAGATGTACATCCGTAACGGATGTACATATTCAGATGGTAGACGGAAATCGTGCATCAGATGTAAATACTGGGAACCTGGATTGATGTCCGTGGAGAATTCCAGAGATTCCATGCCACAGGAGGCCAAGGAATTCATCACCATGCTACACAACAATTTTCTGAAAGTCTTGAATCCCTTCAACATCACAGCGCTTTGTGTGTGTTACACCAGAGAGTGGAATGCGTATTTCGATAGGGATGGAAGGAGTCCTGGGTTTCGCATGAACGCTGCTCACGTAGAGTATCATTTTAGAGAATGTCTTGGATTGCCGTATCTCAAACTCGGAGATACACTGTTTGTTCAGGGAATTCTCATGGACGAGGTTGTCAGAACAGGCGTATTTATCAGAAAAAACAAAGGCGGTTTCGAAACATCACATGAACAGGTCAGCGGTCCCATGGCCAGAATTTGCATTGCGTCGTCCAGAGCACATATATCCAGCTTGTCTCACATACCGGTGTTTCACAGGCAATTGGTTGAGAGTTATTCTAATACATCAGGTACCCCAATGCGTATTTCAGGAAGTTCTGGCCGTTCTTCGTCCAGAGCGTCGTCCAGCTCCAGTCGTCGAAAAAAGGTCAAACCCCTGAATGGGCTAGCCAATTGATCGTCTGTACATAGAAAACGATGTACTAAAAACATAAAAATATCCATATATTTTGGTAGCCCGGCGTTATTCTTTGTTTTGTCTGATTCCTTCTGTTTTGGTGTGTAGCATCTTGGGATTTAAGATTTTCAAGTACATCTGCATTTTCTGATGTCCAAAAGAACTACATACAACAACTTGTCGGCCACCGGAGAGGTCGGTATGACCGACTTTCAGAGTCCGTCATATCCCATCAGACCGGAGGCCTGGAAAATTCGAAAGGATTACCAGGTTCCCATGTCGTTTCCGGGCGGTGTTGGGGAAGTGGGTAACCGACTGCCGTTTGCTGTTGATGGTACCAAAATCAAGTCGGTGCCAGCACCAACAGAAGCCTATGCCCTGAACAATCCGGACATATCGAATGTCCAGCGCGTGATGATGATCAATCCGTCCAAGAAGATCGAGTTTGTATCGTTCGCGCCGTTGTTGGTGAATCAGCCGCAGAATCCGAGTGGCGGACGCCCTGTCGTAACGATGCTTTCGAACGCCAACAGCCAGGCGGAGATTGCTTGGAAAAACTACATCAGCGAACTGTCCAATCTATTGGCTGGGCAGCCGGCGTCGCTTTCTGCCTACAGTTATCAAAACGCAGAGCCAGGAAGCGGTATCCGGTTTTTGAGCCGTTCTGCCAAAGAGTTCATCGAGAACTGGCGCTGGTATGGCCATTGGCAAACGCCCGACATCAACGCCACACCAGGAAGCACACTCAACGGATCTTATGGACTCCAGATCACACATCAGCTTGCTGGGTTGGTGAGGGGAACCAAACAAGTATGGACCCCACATCCAATTGCTGGCGTGTTTGTCGGTTATGCGGCTACTCGGAGCATACCACAGAAGAATCTGGACTTGGATGACATTCCGCCGCATGAGCTAGTTCCTTACGCGTCGGTCACTCCGACATTTGCACTGCCATTTCCCATTCCAAAAGCGTTTCTTGAACTCGGGGATGCTCTGGAAAGCGAAAAGATCAGGATGGATTCTGCATCGGTCGAAGATACCGTCGGCAGCATCATCAAACTTCCCCGATCCAAGTACGTCGATGCCGATGGTTTTCGGTGCACGGCAGGCATTTCTGCCGCGTTGGTCGAAGCGTTCGAGGATATCATTCCGAGCGAAATCTCCCTGGAATTCGAAGGACCATACTCTACGTTCGGTCGTCTATCACGAGACGTGGACATAATCGATCTCATTTCTGGTCCCAGTCTCAGGGCGAATACGTCGCGTGTGATGGAAAGCGTACTTTCGCGTTCGACGACACCAACGGCCGCAACGCCCGTTTCAATCGTCAAACGACCCGCCAAAATCGCGTACAACGTCATCCTACACCGCGTAATTTCTGTGAGTCCCCTGATACCCATTGGTATGATCGCGCATGATCGTAACAAATTTTCCACACCATGCGCCAGCACTGTCCTGGAAACTACGAACAACATCGAATCTTATGCTGGGTTCAGCGGTTTGTGTGATATCGACATCACTCGCAAATTGTACATGGCAGGGCTGTGAAAAAACCCGTTATCCGTTGTATGTGTTTTCAAATCTATTTCCAGTATAAACCAAGCGTAAAACAGTTTGAATGATACAAAACAACAAAACAAAACTTTTTTATATGCAAACGGCTTTTTCGGTAGATTTGGGGAGTAGCACGTTTTCGGTTGTTTTTCTCGATCGCAGTGTTTTCATTGTTAGTACAATCATTGATGGCGTTCTACACGAACTACGGTAGCTACGGCTCTTCGGCCGGTGACTTTGCTGACACCCGTTCGAAAAACCAACCTCTTCGGCAAGGAACGGTTGCCATCGTCGTCCAGGCAGACACTTCGTTGACCAGCAAGTGCAGGAACAATCCTAAGGATTCGTTTTATCCAGTGACGCAACCCGACAACAGCCACACACAGCTCGAGTTGCAGCTGGCTTTTGGATGGAATCCGGAGCAGGCTCGAAACGATCGTTTGCGTCTCTCAACCAGCATCGGAAACATCCCCAGCACGCTCATCCCTGAGCTGCATCAGACCGTGCTCAGCGCGACGCTGGCCAGTCGGATGTCGGCCGTCGAAAAGGACCGCCACATTGGCGAGGTCTGCACGAGTCTTGCGCAGTACTACGGTCTCGTGAACAACGTCGTGAAGCCAATGGACGAGATCCAGAACCAGACGTTGTACTGTGGTGGAATGGCGGAGATTCCCACGCCGAAAGAGCCGATCTTTTCTGGCGACACCACCATTGCCTACTTTCCATCGCCAAACGAGATGGCCGAAATCAACGCCATGACCAAGAGCCACTGGAAATGGCATGCGACTCAATTCTGTGGCATGCTTCTGCGCAGACGCAGCGCTGAATCATTCATCGATTTCGTGAACGACGTCCTCACACAGATGTTCTTCAAACCCAGTATCGTCTCTTCCATTGCACAGAATGGCAACGTCGCCAGCGTTACACCGTACATGGCCGGACAGGTGCTGATCCAGTCGCGTCTGAATCAATTTTGCGCGGATATCGGACTCGCGGTCGATTTGGGTTTCGTCGTTCCATCTGGGGTGATTCCAGATCGCAATGCCCTGGGCAATGTTATGCCGTTCAGCAATGAATCGTGTCAGGCTATGACCCCATCACTACTGCCCTCTACCGACGATGCTGCAATTGTTCGGTATAGCATTCGTGCTAATCATCCAGTCATCGACAGCGACACCACCAGACTGAAGGTTCTTGATCCTTTTATGTGCACCAGAGACGGCACATCCATATTCACACGAGATGGATCTCCATCAGCAACGCCCGCCGGAAGTGATTCACTTCCGTTGTACAGTGCTATCGATGGTGCTACCATGTCCGCAGTACTGCGCATGCTGTTCAACTTGACCAATCACACCGCATCCGCAGGAGACAATGTTTTGCTGCGCCATGTGAAGAATCTCATGCTCAGCACGAGCAACAGAGACTTCTGGAATCAGATTGCTACCTTCGTGGGAAGGAGCACGCTACGACCGAGGGCGATTGCGGAGGCCGAGTACTTCACTTCCGGTGCCATGATCACGTCCAACGGAGATCTGAGCAACGTTGCGTACAAGATCTTCAACGGCGTGGCCCAGCCTGACATGGAGACCATCAAGGGTCATTCCGTGGCTGCAGATCAGGAGATGTCTTCGCAGTTCCTGGCTGCCATGTACTGCTTGTTGCAGCACTACAGCAAGAACTACGGTGGTATTTGCATCAATGGGTCGGCAGAAGACACTGGATCTTCGGCGCTGATACTCAATCGCTGAATGAGGCGGAGCTCAGATGTAGTGTGTTATTCTTATATTCTTTCAAATGAAAAACGCAAAATTGCTTGCATAATTTATTTTGGTGTAAAAGAGACAGTAATATACACATACCGACTCGTGGTAGATGGAGTGGCTTGGAGACCTTTTCTTGGATAATTTATGGTATCCCACATTTGGAATGTCCTTCGAAACAGCAGTTAGTAAGTTGAATCGTCTGATATCCAATACCGATACGATAATTATACAGATTTCATCACAGATCGAATTCATCGATCGAAAATTACCTTCTCTTGTGAATAACAAAAGCATGTTCATGTACCAATATGCTCAACAACAAGCGCTAAAGACCCAGCTGGAGTTCTTCACTACACAAAAAAACAAACTCGATGCATTCAAAATGAATTTAACGTCAGCGAACAACCAGGATCAGTTGTACAATTTGATGAAAAATCTCAAACCAGCCATCGATCGATTGAATGAAAGCGTTAAAGACGGATCTGAACTTCGATTGATGATGGAAAATATGTCGTATGCGACAAAAACATTCAGCAAGAGTATGTCTTCTGGAAGTTCATCATCGAGCCTATCGCCTGAAGCGAATATCCAAGCAGAAAAAGCTTACGCCGATTATGTGCTGGCTGCAAATGAAGCTGCCAGATTACAACTGGAGATCGACCAGGACGACGGTGACGATAACAGGAGCAAGGCAGATGCGTTGATGTATTGAAATTTCAAAACAATGTGCCTGGTTCGAATAAACAACGATTCTGTAATTGAGTAATTTATTCCAAAAGATCCACCTCTGTGACAGGTTCTTTCCAACATGCGTACCAATGGGGTGTACGTCGCTCGAAGTTCGCCGTAGCAATCATTTTGACATTGCCTGGAGCATCACCTTTTTCAGGATTCTTGAAAAAATAGCCGAATTTGTCCTTTTGCAACTCATATTGCATAGCACAGCCAACCTGCGCCACCATGTTGATGTAGAAAAACCAGTGCAGAATTTTCGTGCAGATTACATCGTCGTCAGGAATCAGCCGATCCAATCGACTACAGGCTGTCATAAAATCGGTTCTGTTTCGGACGTTGTACTTGATATCCTGCATCATCTTCTTTTCGTCCGCCGTAAAGTTCTTGCAAATGTTGGCATTTACTATGGGTCTCATAGCACGCAGAACATCCGCACCCCCTTCCTTGACCTTGATCATTTTCACAAAGTCACAATCAGATCCGTTTGCGCCTCCAAAGTAACGAACGAATGCAACGTTGCGATCGTTAAATGCCTGCTTTCCATACTTCACGTAATAGCAATATGCCAGCAGATTACGATATGCTCCTGGCATGCCTCGGATGGCACCGCTGGCCACTGGAGCCGCCAGAAATCCGATCTCTCTGTAGTAGTTTTGGTAACTCGTCAGAACAGTCTCCATGGTTATGAAGGAATAACCGTCGGTGTAGTCTGAATCTCGCAAAAACGACGCCGCGGTAAAAGACAGAATGTACCGTTCATCGCCTCCGAACATATCAGCAACGTGCATGTAAATGGCATTCATATCCACGTATTCCGTACATTCCGCAGAAAAACGACGAGTGATGTATATCTGGGGACAGTTTTCCTTGAAATCATCACCCATCATACCATAGCGACATTTGAACAAAAACCAGAGCGTGTAGATGAATATGTCGGAGTCTTTGGATACGACTTCCACGACACGCCGCACGCCAAGTGCATTGCCGGTGTACGCCACTTGATTACAAAAACACACAATGTGGTGGAAAATGGCAAAGTCCGCCTCGCCCAGAGTGCTGGCCATTGACGTATCAAAAGTCATGCTCTTATGAGATGGCCCATAAAACTCACACTCTTCTGCATCAAACGTGGTCGCAGCCTTGATTCTGTGATGACTCATGAGCGTGACAGGGTCTTCAGAACGTTCAATTGCCTCTCGAGTCACTCCGTTCCACTGCAAAAGAATGGGAACGTCCAGAAAAGGGTCGTCGTCTTCTGGATGCAAGTGCCAGGTTCTCACATCGTTGCCGAGCTGACGAGTGGAGCAAAAATGACCGTCTACGTACAACAGAGCTCCTGGCTTGATTATCATGAACTCGTTGATGTATCTGACCAAGAATCTTATGATATCCGCACGTTTTTTGCTGCAGCAATCGGACCACTGCTTTGGCATCGGTGTTTGTGCGATGTATTGCAGAATGGTTCTGGCCATGGAAGTAGAACTGTCGCAAGAAAACTGACTGATGCATTCCAAGACTTGGCGAATTCCAGATTCCGTACCCAGCTTCAAAAAGGTCATTTCGGTAGTCCATGCCGAAATATCCATGTCTTTAGCGATTTTCTTCTTCCTATGCTCGATGTAATTGAGATATTCCATACGAGCACGCAATTGCCTACCCGCCTCAGATTTGCTGCTGGTCAGTTTCTTGAGCTCCGCCTTAGCTTGTTGCCGCTCATGTTCGGATGCGTCTGGAGCGAGAAGCTCTAGAGGCGTTCTGTACAGAGATCCGTCGTAGTTGTGTTGATCGTAAACCATGCCTCTCTTCTCCAACTTCAACAATTTGATGCCTGCGGTCAGGCCGGCAGACTGTTCTGCGCGTTTTTCTTGTGTACTGCCTTTGGCACTGGTGGCTTTTCGATCGAAAGACACAGTCACCGACTCAGATCCTCGCTCGAATGCGTTGGAAAGCTCGTTCATAACGAACTTGCACAGATTGTCGACCGGTTTGCTCTCGTCCCCAGATACTGTGCGTATAAAACACTGCAATCCATCATAAATGGTGCACCTGACCTCAGGAGGTCTGTTTTTTCCAGTGACAAAGGACGTCTTGTATTTGGCTGACTGTCCGACGGAAAATTTCAACAGATTGACAAATGCGTTCTTTCCCGACCCAAAACTCGGCTTTTTCGGCTTGTTTTCACGCAACATCGCGACAAAACAGATTAAAGCCAATGCGAACCGAAACTGAAAATACGGTTGGGTTTTGCGAAATTGTATGTTACTTTCTAACTTTATTTTTCAGAAGAACTCGTACAACGTTTCCTTTTTGATAATGTCAAGAAACGCACCGACATCCGCATAAGAGACCATTATCCACAGCAGCATCAAAACAGTCTGTCCAAATAATCATGACCCTCAGTTTATCGTCTGTGTTGTACTGACCGATAGCGTCGTCCAATTTAACTTCAGTGAAGTCTTCCGTCATGGGATCAATGCTCTTACTGACGGACGGGTTGACGCTGTTAAGCAGATCTTCTGTGATGCCAGAAGAAGCATAGCGTTCGACCAATTGCTCCTTTATGGATTGAAGTATTTCTTCGAATTTCATAGTAAAGCGAAACTTCCTCGCACACTGGAACTCTGCCCCACAATTCAACCCTTCTTCCCTGGTGCGTGATCTGATGTATACTGGCACATTCAATGGCAGACGCTGCTCTTTTGGATCATCGAACTCAATCACGTCCAGGTCTTTCGGCCATACTACTATGGTCACGAGAACAGTGCCGTCGCTCACTGTTTCACCTTCCATCATGCTGGAAACGACGGACGGATTCTGTGATCTACTATACAAAAATACAATGTACGATGATTTATTAAACCAGTAAACAATAATTGATGTATTCTATCCGTACCGATTCGCGAGATCTTTAATTGACGTCAGAGGGCCTTTTTGGACAGAAATCGCCAATATGATGCTGTATATTTTACTTATGCTACTTACAGCGTCCTACATCATGTGTCAGACAACCCCATCAACCATGTCTGTCATATGCAAAACTAACTACCTCCTGGATCAACTGCCTATTGTATGTGGAAACACTACCTATGAAAACGCTGCCACGGTCATTGGTGTCAGCAAGTTTCTCAACGGAACAGAAGCAAAATACACGGTAGAACTCGAATTCACGCTTGATTTTGGACAGCTGTCACAATGTTTTGTGAGCCTACAATGGACTAAAGTGCCAAAACAGACCGACGTACCACTGTGTGGATCTCTGGTGGAATGCAGAAACACCGATCTGTGTCTGTCTATAGTACCGCAGAATTTCAATTACACGCTGGATCCTGTGACATTTCAGCGGCCTTTTGATAAGTACGTCGGAACAATGCCTTACGAGTACATCATGCTGACGAGACAAAAATCGGCTGCAAGTTCATTCCCCCTGAACAGCAATCGTTTTGCGGATATCAATGACGATGATACCGACAACGTCAATCTGAATGGCTGTCGAAGAACGGTGTGTAACGGAACCGTTGGAGCGGTTTGTGGCTATCTTGGGTACAATTCGGATCCGGCAGTACCTGCCAAGACGCAGTGCACCAGTTCTTCGACTGGATCTTTCATTCGAGACGACATCGCATACAACAACTACGCATGCAGTCCGGGGTATTCTGTAATGGCAACTGGTGCCAACGGAAAGGAGTCTATATACTCTTGCTGCGCGACGTGCAATTACAACAACAATGCACAGTCGAAATACTACAGTGTATTTGACCAGTCGTTCAGACAAGGCCAGGCGTCTCAATGGCGCATGTCCATTTCGCATCCGAACGCTGTCAAAAACCAATTGCTACCGAATTACTTTTCTCCTTCAGTTCCTGGCGAAGTGGACAACAGTTACAGCTGCTGTGCCAATCCCACATGTCCCGATACCAGAACTGGAAGTACCAAGCATTGTAATAGAATGTCGCAGAGATTTCCTTTTCCCCAGGATCCTCCGGTGACACTCTTCGGTTACGCTGGTTTGAATGTTAATCTATTGCCCGTGAACATGAGCAACAGACTACAGACTCAAACTGCTGCGGCGTTGAACACGAATGTTACCAATCTCAGACCGAAATACACCATCGTTTCTGAGGCGAATTTCAATTTCCAGGAGACCGTAGATTACATGAAAAAGATTCTCAACGTCAATTTCACAGGCGCCAATTCTGTGGCATACCAGAACGGTTTTTGGATGCCAGTGCTCGGTGCGGGGAGCGACACAAAGGATCTTATAACCAACGTCATTTGTGCTTATTGCGGTGCGGATAATCCGTGGAATTCAGATACATCTCGCATCTGCAACAAAAGCAATGCGCCTGGAGCGAATACCACGAGCGATAACACGTATGGAGGAACGTATGCAATGAAGAATTGGGTCATAGCCAGCAGCCCCATCTGCACCCAATATACATTGGACGAAAGTCCATCGCGTCCTACGATTGCTATTCCTATGGTAATCAGGTTTGGATCAACATCAATCTCAATCAATTCTAATGTCAAACTTGGAAGTGCGACCACACGCAACAACCTGACCTTCTCGACCTATTGTGTGCAGTGTCAGAACGTCCAAGACCCTTTCATTTCTGGAAGTACCAACAGCAAAAGTGCTGCAAACAACGTCGTTTACTGCGAACCATATAAAGGATTCGCAGCGACGATTCTGAAGACTAAATTCAGCAATCCGTGGGTTGGATTGAACAATCCAACAACAGGAGCCGCAGGGTGTGTGGATTGCACGCCAGACGACTTCCATTTGACCCAATCGGAAATGGACAAGTACAAGATATTCTGGTATGTTATTCCCAAGGAATCTGCACAGCATTTTGTGTCGTACTCGGCCGGACTGCTGAACAACGCCGGAAACTGTAGACGTAATCTCTACACGGATCAGGTGTTGGTGGAGAACAATTGCAACGATATCGTACCAACGATATCGCTGGATTATGGAAATCCTGGAAAAGGATTTTTTGTTACAGTTCCTCCGGGGCAGATATCTCGCTGTCAGGCCAGAGGTTCATCCGCCGTTGATGTGGGAATGCAATCATATGTATGCAGAGATCCATTTCAGACCATGTGCAGACCTGAATTGACGAGCAGATCCATAAGCATGTACTTCCAGCAAGTGCATGCCGCTCTAGCAAGCAACGTAAGCAAGGACGTGGCTAAGGCCAAATCAACTGCAGAGACCAAAGGACTGCCTAAAACATGGGACTGGAACCGACCCAACTTTTGGATCGGTTGGGACAGTAACACCACCAGAGGCGGCCTGTTTTATCAGTACAACACACAAGACGCAAGGAACCTGAATATTTTCAATACCATCAGTACAAGTCTTACCGTACCTGGATCTTTTCTGCTTCCCATAGAACAGATCACGCCTGTAGTTTTGTCCCAGAGTGCCTTGTGTTTGTGCGTCGCTGCTCAAAGTACAGTCAGTGGCACTGTGTTGTTCAAGGTTGCAAGCACGGCCACCTTTCCTACACAAGCGACGTATTCTGGAACATTAACACTCGACGGAGTAGGAACGAAATGCTACGTCAATCCCAGCGGAGACAGTGTTGTCGTTAGCAATAACTTTATCATCAAAAAAGGACAGGATACTCTGGTTTCTGTGCTATGTAAAATAGGTTCGACGTCTCCGAAAGACAATGCATTACTGACTATCACTCTGGTTTCTACTGCACAACCGCAGTATGTCGGAGATTCTCAGAAGTTCTATCTGCCCTGTTGCACGTCGCAAACTCTCGCCATTCCGCCTGCAACCTCCTCCAACATCAATTCTACACTTACGTGTACATTGAGTTTATCGACCAACCCAATTCCAGGTCGCAACGTGATCAACTTTCTGAACGATAAATGCGGTCAATCGGCCTTTTCTCCCACTCCCGTGCCAACACCTCCGACGCCCAGCGTTACTCAAATTGTGGTTACGAGTACATACGCACCACCAGTCACTCTGACTCCGTCCAGAACACCCACGAGAACACCGACAAGGACTATTTCGCCCACTCCGACAGCAAATGTATCTGCCACTCCAGGCCCTGAGGAGGACAACGGAGAGGATACCTTGGATCAGGGTGTTATGATTGGTATTGCGGTTGCGGTGGGAGCTGTTCTATTGATTTTGGTTGTTGTGGTTGTAGTTGTCGTTTATTGTTGTAACAAGCAACCCGGTGGAAAAGAAAAGGAGGAATAAAGTACATTTTTATGCTGTATACACTACTTCCAAAAAAGCACGTTTCCAAATTGACGATGTATTACGGTTCGTCATGAATGGTCGTCATCCTTCTACGAGCCGTTGCTATTCTCGGACGCGAAGGTACTGGTGGCGGGGCGTCTAATTCTGTCAAAGATGTCGTCTCGGTATCTTTGGGATATTCATCATCGGCTCTCAAACTCAAGTTCTCCTTGTTGATACGACTGTCATAAGATATGTTAGCTGCAGGTTTCTGCGGCAGACTGCGTGTGGGTACGATGACCAACTTGGACAGCACTAGATTGTTGGAGAAAACGACAACCAGTACCCTGGTCAAAACGTATAGAACAAGGAAAACCAAGCATATGGTCAGCAGGAACGGGGCATATCGATAGAAAAATCCGTTCGATATCATGCAAAAGTAATTGACGTATGAACATCCTTCGGTGTAACCATCCGCCGCATCTGGAGATTGAGATCCGCACTGATTAGAAATAGGCTCGCCGATTAGCACCTGATCCCCCGGAGAAAAAGGATTCGGAAAATACAAGCTAATCACACACAGATTGTTGGCTATCGTTACGGGACTCAGAAGCTGGAATACTTGTAGAGCGCTTCCATTGAAAGCGGGCAGGTTGGCACTGAAACTCACGGCATCAAATCCGGAACAGTCAAAAACGACTGTTGCGTCTATGTTGATCGGAAATGCGTTAGCAAACGTCAGTTGATATTGGTTCGAATTCGGAAAGCACGAAACGCCGTTGATGCCACTATTGGCCAGACTGGTGTTTAGATTGAATGCGTATGCATGGTGAATGAACACAGCTAGCACTGCCGCTAGAAAAAAAGTAGGATCCATTCCTGTCCATCATTACTTTAGTGAACATTTTAGCCACCAAAATTTATAGTGTTATTTCGATTATAGAAGTTCTTAACATCAGTCATCGTTTTTATATGAATACAAAAGTAAAATGAGTCAGAACTTGTAGTCTTCGTTGTACCGATTCTTGAATCTCTCCGTCACCAAATTCTTCAAATCCTGCAAACTCTGTAGATTGATCAGACAAGCTACTGAAGGCCACAGCAGGCTCGGTATTATCATAGGATTGTGCCTGCTGATTTCCTTGAGCTCAGAACATTCACCACGCAGTAGATACGCCAGGAATCCGTCGATTACAATCGTTGCGGCAAATTGCGCGGTGACGATAGATGACAGAAACATATCGAAAACACTCTGAACAAACATATTCCATGACCAGACGGATTCTTTTGGTCCAACGTCAATCCACAGAGATATAGACCACTGCACTGCCTGAAAATACAACAACCAATGAGTATTGCACAGTAGTATGATTGAAAAATTGTAACACGCGTACTCTGAGATACAGTTTTCGATCTTTTTCGTTCAAGGACACAATCAAACTGTCGTCGTAAGCTTGAAGAGCGCGATGGGGCTTATGAAGCCCAACGTTACTACATCCCACATTGGGAGGTCGGCGCTTGGAAGAATGCGTGATGGACATCGGTTTCGCTATGCTCGCCGGAAGTTGATCTGATGCAGAACGTTTCTGCACTTCAGGTTTTTTACGCTGCATATGTGTGGTAGAAGCGGGTTCCGTAGCAGAAGACTGTTCTAGTAACGATGCAGCGATAGTGTCGTGGTCGGTTGGTGCCACTGATGAAGACGGTCTTTTCTTCTTTTTCGATCTCTTCGGCAGCTCTAGAGACTGCATCAAGTTGACTGGAGTACGCACTATCGTCCGTGAAGTAGAGGTTTCTGCGGGTGATGTTGGGGGAGATGTGCGAGAGAAATTGTATCCATTCGCATTAGGTTCCAATTGCCCATCGACAGTCATCCGCATCTGGCCGAAGCCGGGGATAACATCTCCCAATCTCCGTATTGGTTTTCTTCGCGGTTTTTCAGTGGATTCTTGTGAGGCGGCCGACGGTAACGGCTGGCTAAGATGATCCCCATTATCAGTTCGCTGACGCTTGGGGTCGTTCTGTTCCAGATCGGTCATCTCTGGGACAGTCGTCGCATTGCTGATAGCCATACCATGTTCGGACAATTTGTACGTTGCGTCAGCATTGAAGTTGTCGGCTGTATACCTGTGGAGCTCACGAAAATCCTCTGACTCGGTGCTGCTGCTGGAATCGCTATCGCTACTATCGGAGATGTATGCAAGATTATCCAGCCATTGATAATCCTTACCAGTTGCACTATTGTTGTCCGATCGCCTAACGGTTTTTCGCTTCCCAAGCTCTGACGTTGATGGTTTCATCTCTGAATGTTTTGGAATGAAACTAAACTATTTAAGTCGATCGCAATATACGGAAAAGGAAATTATTGTATTCCGAGAAACATAAAATACAAATAAGGAAATTTACAAGAAAAATTATTTTCCTTATATAGAAAAACACAAAAGGTGATTTTGTTAGAATATCGGTCTTGTATGAGAACGAAAGATCACTGGAAATTGCGTCATGTTCGAACTCTCTTTGTCTCGCCGGATGTGGTACTTTACAATGCTAATGGACGCCTTTTTCTTCCGTGAGTAAACGGCAGAAACCGTCTTGAGATCCAGGTCCATTCGCTTGCTGCCTTTCCAGCGGTCGATGTACTCTTCTGTTTCCTCGTCATGCCGCAGTATCTTGAAGAATTTCGATGTTCTCATGGTTTCGGCGGCGTCGGTGGATTCAATTTCCTTGATCCTGCCTTCTGGGATTCTACCAAGCGCCTTGATAACCTGCACAGATCCTGCGTCGAGCTTGAGCTTGGTGGGTCCGCTGTTTGCGGGTGAATGATCCTGCGCGATATTGTACACGACGGGAGATCCTGCCCCATGGAAGTACGGAACCTCCTTGTAGCACTGCAGTTGGCCAAGGTTGTCGCTTTCCCTGTAGACCTTACCGCACTGTGCACAGGTGTACTGCTTCCTTTCGAGCTCTCGTATGAACGCAGAGCGATTCATGTTGTCTCTGTAGGCACAGCAAATAATGAAGACTGCCGCTGCTGAATGTGAATACATGTAGGCAAAAATGTAATTCTAATATTTGTTTTCGAGTTTGCACTCTCGCAATAATAATTGGAGATCGTAGAACTCGCGAGAGGTTCTATTCGCTGGAACATGGTGTATGACCCAGAAAACCGTGCAGAGACTTCATGGCTCTCTGCACGAGGCCTTCTGCTCCCAGACGCATCGGATCTTGCTTGTCTTTCTGTGTCAAAACATTTGTGGTTTCATGCGGTGTTTCTGAGCTTATGGGCGATGCTTCAGTCCATTTGCATAACCGTCAAGGTCTACAGCAAGGTCAAGGTGCAGTACTGGTTTGCCATTTTCACACCGTCTTACGTCGCCATAGCCTGTTATATCATCTATGTTTTGTGGTTCTACTCGCCCAGAAAGTTGTTCTATGAGCGAAAAACATTCCTTGTACTACTACTGTTGGCCATTGCCATTGTCGATGTGATTCTGCTATCGATCTACATGGATCAGCCTGGTACTATCAGCCTCAAAAACTACTGGCTCGCTACGACCATCATGATCGGTGTTCTTTGCATATATTGCGTGTTTTGCATTCCATCGATGTACTTCGCACCAACAAGGATTGCTGAACGCCAACCTGAGCGGATGGAAGTAGTTACCGAAGAATACGGCGACTTTTGATACCACCCAAACGCAAAAAACTGTAATACAAATATCGTAAAATCCATTTGATTTATTTTCACATCACATAACAACAATCCTAACCAGAAAAAAAGCCGTTCTAACGCTGCAGGGTGATGAAGAACTTCTTGGCGTAGTTGAATCGGGCGCCTTTGGTCGCGCAACGCACATGTCGCGGCATCAGCGTTCGCTTCTTCTCGTTGGCAGCAATGCTGCTGCTCTGCTTGACCAGGTTGTTGGCCACCTCATCGACGACACCGGCCAGCAGCAGCAGACCAGATTCCTTGATTCGGAAGCTTGGGCTTTCAAAGCGTGAGTTCGGGAAATGCATGCCAACCTTGACCTGATCAGCCATGCGACGCAGCGCCACTTTGATATGACCTTTGTTCGCTATGGAACCGATTGTCTTGCGAGCGAGAATGCCTTGAGCGATGCTGACTTCAGAAACGTCCTTGCGGCCTTTGGCTCGCGGCCTTGCTGCGGCGACAGAAGCGTTGTCGTTGGCGTCCGACTTCTTCGAACTGGAAGGAGCTCCTCGAGACTTGACTTGAGATGCGCGGCCCATGGAGACAGTGAAGTTGCAGAATGATTTTACACTCCTTTTATGTATAATGTCTGTTTAAAAATATAAAATACAGATTTTTGCGTTTTTACATCGAATCAACCAATTTGTTCAGGACATCCTCCTTGAAAGCTTGGTCTTCCGCAGAAAGTGACGAATCTTCGTTTCGGGAAAACGCGTACTCGTGCCGGTGAATTCTGTGTATTCTAGACTCGGCCGATGTTTTTCGGTACTCATAGACGTAGGGACATACATTGACAAACCTCGGCCCTGTCTCGTTGTTCTTCGAGCTACGCCAGTATCTGCAGGGCCACCTTCCAGAAAGTTGCGTGCTCGACGGAGGTATCTCGCTGGATGTGATTGGCGGTAAAACCACAGGCTTCGGCTGGTACCAAAAAAGATCTGACATCGCGTATGATCTTGGTAGATTTCTGTACAGAATCCGGTTGCTTTTCAGTGCGTCTGGAAGTTGGTCGAAGAACACTGTGTCTTTGTACTTTTCAATAAGCTCTGACGAATCACCGTGCGAAAACGAAGTCAGCTTCCCATCAGCATTGTAGAATATCGTCAAGGCATGAATGCCTGTAGTGGTGCACAGACTGCGTGTTTCGGTAAGTATTTTCTTGATTGTTTGTTCCTCTTTTGTGGTTCGCTTCTTCAGGTTCTCGATGTGTGACTCAATTATATGTGCAGAATGATTGCCGCCCTGACAGTTATTAGGGCCTTGTTTCTCAACCGCAGGGACCATCTCTATATAATGTCCTTTACGCATCAACTTGACAAAGTTAGTGTTCGCCACTTGGATTCCGATTTTTTTCAGCAACTCGGACCGCATCTGGTCTTTCGATGCTTGTACAGAAGCATCTTTCACGCGGAAATTGTGGAACGCGCCGGTGCTATTCTTGAGCATGTGCGACATTGTACTACACTATGCACCGTGTTGCCTGGGGACGGAAGTCGAAAAATAAAAACGGGAAAAACGTGCACAGGGTTTTAATAATCATAAAAACACACAAAAGGAAATACTGTTCACACTTTATTTGCAAATGGTTTCAGCTACCTACAAAAACATAAAAACACTTGTCAGGAATAAGTCGGCGGCTTTTCTGTTATTATGGATAAAAAACGAAGGAATCGGCCAACCACGAAAACTTGTGTAGTGTTTTTCGAGCATAATGTCAGACTTGAGCTTCGCCTCTCACAAGTGGAGCGTCACAGAAGAAACGCACATATCCACCACAGATGAAATACTGAATCCTAATCCCGTAACACGGCTCATGACGGAGCCGTTCTACGACCAGGCAGACATTCCCGATGAAGACATCGGGAAAGGCCAGCCCAGCATGGAAGGTGAATTCGGGCCCATTAAATTCGTCATCGAATTGATGTATCAGTACTTCGGGTCGGGCCTGTTTGTCGAGTTGGCACAGGCCTACGCCATATACACTGTGTATGTAGCAGCGGTCACGATGGTGATTTTCTTCACAAAATTGAGCGACTTTATCCTCGGAAGTGAGTTTGCGATCACAGTATCATTCGAGTTTGTGCAATGGACCATTGTGTGGGTACACCACAGGACGATAGAGATCGCCCTGGATAGGTACGAAAGCGGCCCCAGGAAACTCTTTAGACTGTACATGAAAATATCCGGTTTTGCTCTGAAGTATCGAACTTACATACAGAAGGTCGATCCGCCACAACTCAGTAATGACGAAAAACATTACTTCTTTACCATACCGATGGATATGATGAAGGTGATGGCAATACTCACACATCGTATATTTTTGAGTTCTCCGGATCTCATTATATATACAGTAGACGAGGACGTATCTACTAGAATCAAGAAGTGGAATTATACACCAGACGATAAAATCAGCATCATCCAGCAGTGTCTGACTACGGTTCGTGGCGTTGTTTCTGACATGGGACAGCGGAAAATGGTTGAAGATTTTGAACGCAATTCCCTGAATGAAAATTTAGACGCGATTAACGATCTGATCGAAACCAGCTACGAAGACCAGAATGTGAAGTCTCCGGACATCTATGAGAATTTCTTCATGTTTGCTATGCTGGTTTATCTGCTGAGTTTCTTCTTATTCACAACATACCGGAATTGTCAACAGTTTACGCCGCTCATAGCGCCTGTAATAGCAGCTTTTGTTTTCGGCCCTTTCGTAATCAACAAGGTGCTGGGAGATCCTTTCTCCAAAGATACGATTTTCAAGGGCAATCTTTTCGAACTTTGGCGTCAGTGGTGCATAACCAGATTACAACGGGAGAAAATCATCATAGAGAAAATCTACAACGAACGACCTACAAACCCATTGGCTTACATGGACATCAGCGATGAAGTTATACGAGATTTCAACAATCTCGTGTACATCAACCGCAATATACAGAGGGTTCGGTCGACTAGAAAGGATCTGTAAAATCTACGCAATGTATCATGCCTAATTTGTATTACGAACTCTCTATGTATAATATTGTACAACATCAATAGCATAAAAAATTACACAAGAATACATTCGCCTAAAGAAGCTCCAATCATACTGGCACGCTGTGTGATATTTATCTACAGAAAGTGCTGGATTTGTAGAAAAAAACACACCAGGAACGTAGTGTTTTCTGCACTCCATAACAACTCTTTTTTGTACGTTTTCGTGGAATTTCTCAAGTTCTCTGTAGTACACAGAAGTGTGCAGTGTATCTGTTGGAACAAAAACCATACAGTAAATCGTGTTTTCGCTGTATACGATCGCGCATCGTATCCGATCGAATTCGACGTCGATTTGATCCAGATCGCCCATACATTTATTGATTCTTACCATATCGCTGAAATTGATGAGCATGGCTGAGTTACCCAGCTGATGCAGCATATAACGATCGATTCTTACCGACGGCAGACCGTGGTCTTCACTCCTAGTGATGTACGGTCCCTGTCCGGTCCGGTGTTCGTACTGCCACAGGAATGCTAAAAGTAAAATCAACACAACCCTGAAAACCGTGACACGCCGAAACACGTTCATCGCCAAGATGCTCGTCTTGCGCATGGTTTTGATGGTGATTTCCGTTACAATGCTGCTGTGCACGACGTACGGCCAGTCGTACAGACTGCGCCACGACGGCAGAATTTCTCTCACCAACATTTCTAAATTTAAGGAGGAGATCACCGGCGCCGTCAACCGCTACTGCTGGGAAACTCCAACTCCAACACAGGCCGGAAAAACGTGCGAGTTGGTGCTGGAATGTGTGAGAGATTGCTATTGGTGGCAGAGACTGTTGAATCCGCTGCTACGCAGATACTCCAACAGTCTGAACGGTCCCATGGATGTGCAGATCATCATCATCGACATGCAGCAAGAAAAGGACGCACACGTTCTGAGTCTGGGTTCCGGTTCACAGGATGGATTGTACATCACAGATTCCGACGAAGATCTTCTCAGGCACCTGCTTCTCACCTCTAGAGAACCAGCTGTTGATTGTCACTCCGTGGTTCACGTCAATCCAGAACAGGCCAAGAGACACTCCTATCTGGTCATCATTCCACTGGATCCCCCAGAACCGTCCTACGCCAACATTCTGTACTTCTTTGGATATTACTATGAATTTCGAGTCAGAGACTGGCTTTCTGTAGTGTTTTGACACAATATAGCGCTAGAAATAAGACATCGGTATTTGTGAAAATAACGGCGGTTTTGATGTTTTTTCGAAAAAATCCAAAAAAGGAAATAGTGGGCCAAAAAAGTTGGTCAAAAAGTTCGTCGGTCCTAAAATTCATAGACTTAGACCGAATAGTGTAGCGGTGTTGACCACCTGATCAACAGCGCTAACATCATTGATTAGAAAAACAAAACTCGCAGTTTTTGTCTACTAGGATTTTCTGTGTAACATTTTTTGCTGACGTTATCAGGACGCATAAACGCACGTCAGACCACCATTCCAGTCACTTTTTTAAAAATTATAAAACACACTTACATTCGTACACATAATTGCTAAATAATTTTTCATTACTTTTTCCAGTGCCTATTCTGGATGGAACGAGTTTTTCGGAAAGATGCAATATTATCTCTGCATCAGGCTGATATCACCAAAATACGTGTAGCGATCGCAGTATTAGCTGACATAAAGCCAAATACCAAATGTGATTTTATTAAACTGGCGCTCGATATGATTGGTTGGTTTGGACATTATATTCAGCCGCATTTTATCCGTCGTTTGATGTCCAGAAAGATGGTCATGTTAACTGCTTTAGATTATTTCACGGATAAGCTCGACACCAATAAGCGGGACACACAAAAAACTTCACCCGGTTTAATGCTGTTCTTCCGCACTTCGATCTCAAGCAAAATACGGGAGTCGATTAAATTCATGAAACACATGATCAATTTCGGAAATGAAATGGACTTCAAAACTCTGAGACATTTCATTCAACAAAATGAAACTGTATGGAGATACGATTCTAACAAGGATTGTTATCATTGGATATCACAGAATTTTGATGATTTTCGACGCGATTTTGTGCTTTCATCAATGGATATGTTAAGTGACGGATCACCTGCAGAAGGTGCTCAGTGGCCAGTGCTTGGTTACTATCATGAGAATCTGGAATCCGAGAGTAGCATGCTGAAGAGAGCATGCGAAAGTACAGAAAGTCGCGAGTCCATGACAAGAAATGAAATGCGAGAAGAAGCTCTCGAAATTCAATCCAATCGGGATCCAGGAACGCTTTTCGGCGACAGCGGGAGTAACAGTTGTGACTCGGGTATTCACGTCAGTCGTGATGTTTGAGCGACCACGAAAACTTTTATTTGAATCCTAATTAAAAGTATCGTGGGACATCCCCTCGCTTGATCGTAAAAAAGTTCTTTTGATAAAATTTCAGATACATCAAAAACATGATCATCCATTTTCATTTTCGAACATTAGGATCAAAAAGTAGTATACTAAGAAACATTCTGTTCTCCTGCAACATCAAAGTATCTACTGCACGTCGGATCATCAACCAACATCAATCCTCCCATCTCAGCATACACAATCGTTCGGTCCATGTAATGAAGAGTCGAGAATAACTCATCGAAAACTGCTGGTTTCATCATGCACCGATACGGCTTCAATTTCATTGCTAGTTCAATGACTTCTTTCAGTAAAAACCGTCGCTGTCGCAAAAAATCTGCGGACGGTTCTGGGTAAGATACAGCATTTCCGCAGGTAGATTGATGTATGCCAGGTTTTTTAACTGCTTCTGAAAACGAACGACAAACTGTATGGTAATGTCATGAACTGATTAAGTTTTAATCATATACAACAAAAGGATACGTACGAGTGATAACATTCTGAAAGTCTTCTTTTGAGACCAAACGTGGTTCTATGAATATTCTAGACACTTCCAAGGCATTCAGTTTTCTTATCATTTCCTCAGAAGCGATAAATGATTCAGAAAATTCGCTTGCCATGCTTTTGATCAGGACGTTGTAGAAAGAAATAAGACGTTTTGAATTAAAAACCTATATATCATGAAATATGTCTTACATTTTTATTATTCTTAAATATATCTCAGAATATTACCATATGAGGATTCTCGGAACCATAGAAAATACACGAAGTTGTCATTTCAGGCAGGCCTAGCCGTATCACTTTTGGACGGACGAACTTTTTGACCAACTTTTTGGCCCAACTTTTCCTTTTTAGGAAGGTGATTACGTCATCAAAAAATGTCTTCATTTTGAGGATATTACACGGTCTCTGTTGTTTATAATTCACATTCAGCTTACATCAATCTTGTAAAGATAATTCTCGTCCATACATACATTTGGATAGTTGGTTCGTACAAAAAGAGAACATTGTTTACAGTAGTCAATAATCTCCAACATCGATTTCAAAGAAGATTCTTGGTATCTGTCCGACGAGTAATCAGGGATGGCCATCCCTTCTGATACGTTGACGTCGAGTGGACGTGACGAAATTGAATTCATTAGCGATGTCGGTCGTATCATTTTCAATATATGACCTACGTCCAATACATTCAATTTCAACATAAAGTAGCAGCTGTCTGGCATCCATATCGAATTATTGATCATAGAAGACAAATACTTTTCTCTACCCAAACGATCCCTCAAAAGCAGGTCACTGAAAAACACTAAACCGCCGCTCACTTCCATTTCGATCCATTGTGTTAGATTCTCTACCCAAAAACATTCATGGATTCTGATAGCGTCATGCAATTCACGATATCGTCGGTTGTCTTGACATAACAATATGAAAGATGCGGTTAACGTAGCTTCCATAGCAGGTTTTGCGAATGTCTGGAAACGCCGAAGTCTGTCGGGATAAACTTCATCTGGATCAAATACATTCACACAGTATCTGAAAAACGCATGTGCTAGCATGAACATTTCCTCAGTTTCGATACTACGATCCGAAACTCTATCAAACAGGGAATAGAGTACATCACTTGCGTGTGCTGTTAGAAACATGTTATACAGGAACTCCAGAGGATGTACTATAACATCACGGATTACGTAGATAATGGACGCCAGTAAGGAGGAGGCTGTGAAAGAAGTATAGAGCGGCTTTCTGTTTTTCATTTGACGAGTGAATCTGTACTGGTCAGCCTCTAATTCCTGTATTCCACCAGAAGTGCAGATAATCTTCTCTGAAAAGTGTTTTTCGCTAGAAAACAACATATTTCTACGACGTTTTTTGTTGGGCGTCAACAAAACCATCTGATGGATCATCTTATGGTCCACTCTCTTGGCAAGCGTGAATGCGTTTTTAGGATCCGTGATCGACCCTTCTGATCTACCCGCCCCCATATAAATTACTGTTGTCGCCTCTATGCTACTCAGAGGAATTCCGGGGGTGAACAGACTCGCTGTAGTATTTTCTTCCAATCGTCCGATGCAACACATCATCTTGTTTCGATAAAAGATTTCTAACTGTAATGAAAGCATTTTACGAAATACGTTAAAATTGCGTCGCGCTATCGCGTGTATAGGGTGGTTGCTATCTAACCGATTTTTCCATCCCATTTCGCAAATATCGTATAGACTTATTTTTGGATCGATGAACCCATATTCTGTCATGAATGAATAAACAGGGTGTGTGTCGCCGTTATCAAGTACGTCTGTATGCAATACCGATTACTGTATATATTTATTTTACAATATAATCATACCAAAAATGTTTTATCATTGGGCTGGCAGGCGTTTTAGTGGTATCGAAACCTAACCTATGACGATATAACTACATTATTAATGATATCATTTGTGCAAATAGGGACGGACGAACTTTTTGACCAACTTTTTTGGCCCAACTTTTCCTTTTTAGGAAGGTGATGACGTCAGCAAAAATATATGTCTTCATTTTCGAGGATATGCATTTTTGAGAGAGGTATTTTTTGCTGACGTCATCACCTTCCTAAAAAGGAAAAGTTGGGCCAAAAAAGTTGGTCAAAAAGTTCGTCCGTCCCTATAATC
>JAFDXN010000039.1 GCA_018267915.1 Bacteroidota bacterium
GTACCAAAAAAATTTCCTTTTTGGGAAAGAGGACTTGATAGGGCGGAAAAAATCGGTCAAAAAGTTCGTCCGTGTCATACACGTATAGCCCCATACAAACTCTGTGATCTGGTGACAGATAAAAAATTTTGTTTTTGCAGTGAAGTGTGAACATGAAAATACCCCAGAACCTAGAAAACATGCGATTACTGAAAATATTTGCAAGTTAACATCCAAAGTAAAATTTTTGTAACCAGCTGCTTTTATATAGAACTATCACATACAGGCCTTGCTGGTGCTGCGAGGTCTCATACAATACTTCTTCGGGTTCACAGAAGATTTTCTCGTAGTAGAAAACGGGTTCTTGGAGCGCGACGAGCTTCTCATTTTCTTCACACGATGGGCACGTCTGTCCAAGTAGGATCGGATACCTTCAGGCCTGCTGCAGGTGATGTACTTCCGGATCTCTTCCTGCGTGATTCGCACTATCGGTTCTTCCACCTCCGGCAACGTCTCTTCGCAATGGAACGAATCCACAGCGACCAACACAGGGGATGTGGGGCACTGAAGACAGTGTTAAAATGAGTGCAGGAATATATAAAAAAATGTAATGTTGTAGAAGGAAATCCATACCTCTGAAATTTCTGACATGTTTGAACCTGAGGAGATTAGAGTTAAAACATAATATGCTGTAAAGATGTTTTATACCAATATTTTGCGGACAATAATAGCGGAAAATAATACAAATTAGGAAAGTTGTCTGCATATACCTTATTTGGACATTATTCTTCGAATTTATACCAAATTAGGATATGACAGTCTTATACAAAAAACATAATTTTTTATTGGAGTTCTGCAGATCGTTTTAGTCGGCGTACTCGACAGTTAAAATCGTACAGCGTCTTCCGTTCCATGTCCAAGAAACAGTCACCCAAGAAGTCTTTGGAACCGCTGATTGTGCGTACCGGATCCATCGAGACCAAGTTCACTCTCGGTGTTGACACTCCCAAGAAGAAGGGCAAGAAGGAGATTACAGAGTCGTACAAAATGGTGATGCGTACCATGCTGACGCGACACATCAATGATCTTCGCACTATCCGCAACTCTCTGATGACTCACGAGAAGTTGACAATGGACGCGAAGCATGGCCTGAATATTGCGCTCGAGGACGGCAGCGGCACGTATCTGCCGGGAACTCCGTTTCATAACATGGATGATGATCTATTGAAACGTACGAGTGTCGAGTACAAGATTGGACCGACGAAGCACGATTTCCACGTTTCTGAGTCACAGACTGTTGCTGGTGGTTTTATTGTATGAGTAAAATTCGATGGTTTTCGTGTTTTTATCATGGTGTATTGTTCGTATTAAATTGACGTAAAAATAATTCATATCGCATACACAATAGAATCATCGTATAAATACACATGCCCTTCGTGCTCGCGAACGAAGCCCAGCACCGTTCGACAGTAGTTCTTGATCTCTTGCATGAACTCCGATGACGTGATACTGTAGTGATCAGCTGAGTAATCAGGTACATGCATACCCTCCACAATCGTCAAATTACCAGGATACATTCGAAGGCTGGTGAATAGTAGTGGGTTGGTTCGGATCAATCGACCTACATTTAGAACATCCAATTTCAGCTCGAAAAAATTTCCAGGTATGAAGTAGTATCTACTCACCAATACCGAAGACATCCAATGTCCGGTACCATCATCTCTAACGTTTGGATACCGATTGTGTAGTAACTCATGACCTTCAGTTTCAAAATCTACCCATGATTTCAAATGTTCGACCCAAAAACACTTATGGTTTCGAATAATGTCGTGTATAATGTACTCCAAACTTGTTGGGTCATTCCCAGCGACAAGCAATCCAAAACCAGATGCCAGATCCCTTTCAATGTTTGCCGCAAAGACATCATAGTATGCATTCACTTTTCGTTGTAGTTCTTGATTTTCATAGTATGACATATCAAAAACGTCGTGCGGGCTGGACATGACGATTTTGAAAGAGTACACGACAACCGCATATGTAAGCGCAAATATGTCCATACACTCAGGAGTGGGTGCGGGTTGTCCTCCGTGAACGGAGTTATCTACCATCTCGTCAAAAAGTTCGATCAAATATTTCTCTCCGTTCACACTCAGTAGGTTGTCCAACACCATTGCCGGGTGGGGCGTGACATTTCGAACCATCCATACAAACGCAACAAAAACCTTTCGTATAACGACCGAGATTGCGTAAGGAATCTCATACTTGCTGAACTTTCTAAGTTTCATATTGCGTTTTGAGATTGAATAACTGGCCTTCGTTTCGTTCACGAAATCAATGATTTTTTGATCCAGTACATTTTCGTTCGAAAACCTAACAACTTTTTCCCTGGACTGATTCGGTTCCAGAATGAGCTCTCCTTTAATCCATTCCCAACCTTTAAAGTCGAATTCACGCCTGGTCATGCCCATCTGAAATGTTCCTCGTCCCATAGCTTTTCCAGGTTCGTATACGAAC
Source organism: Bacteroidota bacterium (assembly GCA_018267915.1). Classification (GTDB taxonomy): domain Bacteria; phylum Bacteroidota; class Bacteroidia; order Chitinophagales; family Chitinophagaceae; genus MKUN01. The sequence goes on from JAFDXN010000039.1 coordinate 2,494, forward strand.
AACTTTCCGTAATCATCACCCTCTTCAATTACATTATCAGGTACAAAAAGCCCCAGAAACCCTTTTTCGTTTTTTCGTGCTATTTTGTAAAGCATTCGATTCTCCGAGAAAATCTCCATAACTGCCTGATAAATGGCCCCTTCTGTACTTGTGAAATTCAGGAATGCTTCCTGATGTACTTGATGACGGCGTTCTTTTCTGTACTGCCAACATGCTCTACATAAGTTAGCAAGACTTCCTTCCTGCTCATATCGATCGAGTGCATTCATCATACTCAAAAAATTATTGAAATTTCGTCGACGATTAACAATCAATGATGATGTGGCTAATAAAATATATTTACAAAAAAACTGTTATATAAAGCAATAGAACTGTAGAAAAGTACATTACTCCACAACATCGTAATTGTGGAAAGAAGTGAACTCGGTAACGAAAGAACTGTGTGTACAATCGCTATTGTTGCATTTGTCGCAGAAACGCTGTTTCGAGTAACAAGAAAATAGCTCGATGGGATCTTCATCATCGCAATCATCGGTCTCAGACACGTAGTAGTCGGAATCGTAATACGACGCTTCATCCTCCGAATCTTCTAGAACACATTCAGGGACAGGCACTGCAGCCAATGTTGTACCGTCCGAGGTGAACACGATATCATATCTAGCGTGATCCTTCAGCCTGTCCAATTTCTTCTTCCACTTCTCTATGAGGGCTTCGGAGCTAGCAATCAACTGCAGACGAACGTCATTACTGATATGTCTTTTCTTGACATTCATGGGTCTTGGTGTGTGAACTTTCAACGTGAGGCCTCTTTCCACTCTCGTAACGTCGTTGGCTCGGACGGTCTTCTTGGCAGACATGATGGATGAAAAGAACAGATGATGGTAAAAAGAATCAGGCGGACTTGATATTTTTCTATGATGTACTGTTTTTATACCGCAATAAAGTGTCTACAATTACCATATATGGTTTCTGTAGACACTATTACAGGAAAAAGTCTACAACAAACCTAAATATAGTTATGTCCATTCTGGAATGCATGATTAAATAGAATATTGTTGTATTTTGTGTTATTTTCCGTCAGAGATAGGCTTGGTTTTCGAGTTAGTAGAGTATCAATGTCTCGTACAATCGATAGTGGTAAAAAGTCGAAGAAACACGCCAAGGTGGAAAGACCTGCTGTGAAAGGAAAGGACAGTTTACTTCCGCTTCTGCCGAAGGGATGGCGTCGACATTCACCATCTGATTCTCGTTCTTACCTGAAGAATTTTAGCAACGGTAGAGTGTTGGATTTCATCGAGTCGATGATGGAAGAGAAACAGAAGAAGGTGGATGAGGGTATTGATGGAAAGGTGAAGGATTTATTGGAGCGTGTATCTCAGGAGGCCAAAAAAATGGCCAAAGAACATTGCGCGAAGATGAAGAGTCAGTTGATTAAGGCTACAGCCGAGCGATTGATGGATGTGGAGTATGCGACCAAGCACCGCAAAGAATGTTCTGAATACGAGGATTATCTGGACGTGCTGTGGAATCTCTACGACAGCAACGATGGTTCAGAGGACTGCAAGTACCTGCGTCGAGTCTGTGGAACTTTGGAGAGCAAGGATAACTTGAGACAGTGGATCTCTGGATACACGGACCAATTGTGCGTTCTGGCTCCGTATCCTCGTGGCAGGGAAGACCCAGTGCTAGTAATACGAGACCTGGCGAGAGCCGCTGTATCTGGCGTCGGAATGTCGATTGATTACTGTCAGTCGTGCGAAGACAATCCAGCTGCTTATTTGGGGCTGGACAGCATGCCGGAGCTTCGCGAGTACTGCGATCGTCGTATAGCCGAGAGGCTTTCCACCCGAACAGCGGATATGAAGACTCTTCTTTTTTGATTTATTTCATGTATTCAATAACAATTTTCAATTTATTTCTCGTACAAGTCAGTCACTGTAACTTTTGGAACATTTATCAATCAATGGTACAAAAGGATTTTTGGATATAAAACTAATGCGCTGTAAAATGAGGAAAGTTATTGTATTACAGATAAAATCAACGCCGTCCTGTTTTCGGCTTGAGTCCATCAAACATGTCCTCAGAAATTTTGAGGTATCGGTCGCGTTCCTCCTGCTTGGGATCTTTCTTTTTGGCTAATGAAGTGCCGTAAAACGGGTCCGTCCTTCTTTCTTCGCGTTCTCTGATTTGTTGTACTTTCGTCCTCACGTATCCCTCTACGGTAAACGTGAAGAAGCGTTTTTCGCTCCTGGCTCCAACGAGAAGTATGTCGAGCAGTTCGCGCGTCTTTTCTGGAGTAGCGCGAAGTTTGTAGAAATCGTCCACGAAACCCCACTGTTCCTCGGTCATTGCGCGAAGAAGCACAAAGAAGCGCCCATTGCCTCTGATTTCTCTGCATATCGTGCGAAATTGCACTACAGCCTGATGTCTTCGAGCGTCTTCATCATCCACTGGCAAGGCGACGTCTGACATTGGAAAGAAGATAGATCAAATCGAGTACAAAAAGAAATCACAGTAGAAGGTACCAGAAAAAACTTCTTAATAAATCTATTTATACCTACAAAACGTATTTCCCGTAAAATTATACATTTCAGAAAATTCCTATTTTGTCATATAGTTTCCTAATGTGTTCATTTTTCTACGAAAACATTACTGTAGACTATATTCTGCTAATATGTACCATATATGGTAAAAACATACAAATCTGCAGCGTGCGGTACTATAAAAGAGTAAGAGATAGAAGATTTTGGTATTTTTACTTGACTCTCTTTTGGAATCAGTAGTAGAACAATGACTTCAGCTGTTATGATTGGTGGTGGTGGTGTGGATGCTCTCCTTCCTGCACTGAAACAATTCATGAGAGATTCCAACATGCCTGAGGATGAGTACATTTACATGTCTTCCGCAGACCAACGAACTTCGATTTTCGAGCCAGCACTGAAGGCGTTGCAGAACGAGTGGGGTTGCGCACATCCTCTGCGATGTGTCGCGGTCCGCTGTTTGCAGCGCCAGGCTTACGCCGCCGTTGTGAGTACTCATCCAGGACACGATCGACTGCGCATGGCCATGGTGATCTGCAACTCCAACACGCCGCGGGGAAGCCCCTACTTCCTGGTGAGGAAGGAGGACGACGGCCCTGTGGTTTCCTATGCCACCTTCACGGCCTTCCTGTCCGACAAGATGAGCAAGGATTTGATTCCTCATGGCCAGAGATTCTGGCAGATTGTGCTGGTGCAGGAGCACAACATGCCGCTGTGGTTTGGCGCTGGACGGCCGGTTTATGTCAGCGGTGGAGTGAGAAAGGAGGTCGAAGTGGACGGTCTGTTCATCGATCCGTTCACGAGGACCTTCATTGGCATGATGCAAGCAAGACTGCTGCTGTCCGATGACCTGGCCACCATGTGCAGTGCATCTGGGGAACAGGTCGATGAGTCAGACCTTGATCCACGTCTGGCGCTGCGTGCAATAACGGTGAAGTCGTCTGATATTGATAGTTCAGCCACCGACTCCACCACAAGCAGTCTGAGATTCCTTGTGCAGGAAATGCCTCCACAGAAAATGGATGTACGCATCTGGCGTAGGGTTTTTGATGATTTCGAGCGATGTTTTGTTGATTCGAAAAAGGCCAGACAGGAGGTTTTGGACGAACTTTAGTTTTTTTTGGTTTTCATGATTGTCTTGAATAAAATAACAAAACAATGCACATAAATATACATTAAAATCGAATCTGTCTATTTCTTTTCAAAATCTAATGGAATCAACCTTCAACTCTGCTACTTCAAAATGGACAGTGAGTTCAGGTTGACAGCACTGAAGTCTTGGAAGCATCGAAAAGATCCAGGTCATACATCACATGAGAAAATGCGTACACTGATCGGAGAAACCGATTCCGGCCAGACAAGAAACTTGACCAGACTTGTAATGGACGTATTGATAGCTAACAAGATGATCTATGTTATCGGAAGAGACACTCGTGCCAATCATATCATGGTACGTTGTGAGAAAATGGACGACTACTTGACCATCGAAGGCGAAACGAGTTCGTTTGGCCCGACGGTAGATGTTTTTGAAGAACCTCAAGACAACAACAGATGGCTTGATGAAGCTCTCATTTTTACTCCTGACAAGAACAGGCGCGATCTCCTGATTAATGATCATCACATCATGCAAAAAGGCCCCAAGGTACTGGGATATATTGAAGCAGAACCAGCTCTGAACATAAGCAACGTCAACCGCGTTTTTGCTGTGTACAAAAACCTGGATTTCTGTGCCATAGGCACGGCTCTCATGTGGTTGGTAAAGTCCAGCGACATCAATCCCCTGAAGTTGTTCAATGCAATGTACACGGACGATGGTTTTGGTGATTTATTGCAAGCGCTCTTGCCATACAGCGCCAATGCAACCGGCGAATACGAGTCTTTGGACATATTTGCAGCCGCGTATGTTATCAACCGATTCTTTATGACCAACGCAATTGATTCTGAAATCAAGCACGACCATATAATCAAACACATGGACAACTTGATAGTTGGCTTGCGTCTGTTATTGGCAAGATCGCGTGCCGGAGGAAGAGCTCGAGTGGAGGCCGTCCATGATTTTGTTGGCAGGCACGACCGCTTCTGGGTGGAAGACCTGACTCGGTGGGTCGATCAGGAGGCCACGCTAAGAACTTTGGAAAGTTTGAGAAACCGTCGTAACATCTTTTTGTCTCGATTGTTGTACAATGAATTCGCCGGGGTGGGAGACATGGGCCTGTATTTTGACTTGAAATTCAACGTCATCGATCTCGGAGAGTTGCTCTACAAAATCGGAATGTACACATTCCATTTCCCAGCCTCCGCTTTCATACCATCCACTGGAATACCAATAGGAGAAATACACCGTCTCACCCTGCTAACCGACAGACCGAATTACACCAGCATGTTGGCCTCCAGCAGCGTCCTCATGCAGAATTTATGTTGGCTTACAAGAGACTATTATGCCTTAGTAATGGAAAACAGGGACAAGGACCTTCTGCTGGACGATAAACATATCTACATTCGTACCAGAGAACCAGCTCCTTCATTGTTCATGGTTGAAGAAAAGCAGCTTTGAGATTCGCGTATTCTGATTAAAATAAATTTGGACATATTTCCATTTTTATTCGCATATGGATTTTTATAATCAGTATTATTTTGTAAATGAATATATTTTCTGCATTTTATTGATAATCTTCTGCCATACCGCGTCAGATGGAGAGCCTTCTGAGGTTGACGGCGGTGGAATCTTGGAAGTACAGAAAAGATCCTGATCATGCATCACACAGCAGAATGCAGACTCTGTTCAATGGAGACCTCGATCACAAAACCATAACCATGAACAAATTAATGATGGATGTTCTGGTCGCCAACAAAATGCTCTATGTATTAGGATCAGACAAGCGTTATCCCCGCATCATGATCTGCTGCGAGCAAATGAATGACTACCAAATGTACAATGAGGTAGTATATTCTTCTGGTAAATTGGCAGACGAATTTCCAACATCACAGGCCGAAACCAAATGGCTTTCCGAAGCTCTCATTGTTACCCCTGACAGAAAAAGACACAGTCTTATGAGATTTGATGATCGCCACTTAGATAACATCCCCAAAATACTGGGCTATGTTAAATCAGAAGCAATAGTGAGCAAGTTCAATCCAAAACGTGTTGATGTTGTCTGCAAAGAAGTGAATTTTCGTATCCTAGGCAGCGCTCTCATGTGGCTTGTAAAGTCAAGCAACATCAATCCCATCCAGTTGTTCACTGCAATGTACACGGACGACCACTTTGATGATTTGTTGCAAGAACTCCTGCCGTCCAGTGCTTATGTTGCCGGAAAAGATGAGTCTTTGGATATTGTCGCAGCTGTATATGCTGTCCATCGGTTCTACATTACCAATGCAGTTGCAAGGCATATTATGGACAGAAGCGGTGTTGATGTTGTACAAACAAACATCATGAAAACCATGGAAGGACTGTTGGTTGGCTTACGCATGTTACTGGCAAGATCCAGGAATCAAGATCGATCTGAAATGGATTCCATCCATAATTTTGTCGGACGACATGACAGATTTTGGGTGGAAGATCTGATGAATTGGATTGATCAGGAAGAGACACTCAGAACACTACAGAGCTTACGTAGCTATTCTGACGCATTCCTGAGTCGCATATTGTATGCAGAATTCACTTTAGTAGAGTTAACAGGAAAGTATTTTGACTTGAAACTCAATGTTATCGATGTCGGAAAATTGCTCCACAAAGTTGGAGTTTTCACATATTATTTTCCAGAATCCGCCTTCATACCATCCACAGGAATACCAATAGGGGAAATACATCATCTGACCCTGCTGGCTGATAGGCCCAATTACTCTGATAAAGTCGCTTCTGACATCTTCGAAATGGGTTATATGGCTTCTATGACAATGCGTTATCATGATTTGATAATGCAAAATAGACACAAGGATCTTTTGCTGGATGATAAACATGTTTATATTCGAACAAAAGAAACTTTTCCTACATTGTCTTCGGCCGATCCAAATCTTTTCTGAAGTATGTCTTCTGATGAAAATAAATTCAGAAACATATTCTACTTTTTATTGCAAAATCAGTAAATCTCCTGTTCTGTAATCTAATGACAGACTATCGATTAAAAAGACACCTGGGTTTCTCTGGCGGTCTATACCCCATTGGATTGTATTTTCCATCAGTAGGTAGTGCCGGATATAATCCTGCACAGCCCGTCATGCCACGCGCTTCAATTAACCTCTGACATGGTTCGTTGTATATTGTGGGATACGCGTCATTATCCTGGATGCATTTCGCTGTATCAGGATATACCGGTACCCATACCGAATTATCACTGACGGGTGGCACGTTTTGGTTCTTTTTTCTCTGACATGTAATCATTTTCCATGTAGCTCACAATGACACATCGCGGATAGTTAACGCTTGCATCCCATTCGCCAAACCAGGTTCCTGGATCTCCAGTGACGTGCTGTGGTGCAATACCGCACACATACATGACAATAGAAAGTGTTCCGACAATCACTATGGAAAACATAGTGTAAGACGACGTAGAAGCGTTTATTACAGCGATCGAGATCTACCTTCATTCTACTTATGAGTGGATCTTATTCTAGTGTACTTGATTAATAAAACAAAAACATGAACTCCATATGCGAGATTTTAATACAGGGTACTCATGTAGGACACGGACGAACTTTTTGACCGATTTTTTCTGCCCTATCAAGTCCTCTTTCCGAAAAAGGAAATTTTTTCATCAGTTGGTCTCTGGTTTCCTAATTAGGATAGTTTCCTAATTTGGTATGTTGATGACGTCATCAAAATTTCCTATTTTGGTAATATGGATGACGTCATCAACATTTCCTTTTTTGGAAGTCCAAATTAGGAAACTATCCTAATTAGGAAACCAGAGACCAACTGATGAAAAAATTTCCTTTTTTGGAAAGAGGACTTGATAGGGCAGAAAAAATCGGTCAAAAAGTTCGTCCGTGTCCTACATGAGTACCCTGTATTAAAATCTCGCATATGATGACGAATCTTTTCATTTTTACATTGAAGTGTGAACATATGCATTGGCCAGACAATCAACAAAATTTGTATTGTCTACAACAATTCACCTTCCTTTTTTGGATAAATGTAGAGGTATAACTGCAGACATTATTCATTGAAAAATACTATATATGGTAAAGTAACCATATATGGAAACTCAAGCGTATATAAGATACAAAACGACATCAAGAAAATTATCCCTCTAACATTTGCTTTGTTTGTTTAGGTTCAGTAATAATGCTTCCAGTGATTGCTTTGGTCTACTACACCACCTTCGCTGCGTTCCTGTCTGATGGTACCCCGTCAGATGCGATTAGCGTTTCTACTGTTTACTGGACTCATGGAGGTCTTCCGCAGTTCTCCACTCCTTTCTGGTTCGGAAGCGGCTGTCCTCACTTCACGGGAAATCTGACGCTGCCGCTGGCTCTTCCAGATACCGATACAGTGGTGTCTAGTGGAAGCCTTGTGGCCCATGGTGATGCCTCTATACATCACGCGGTCCGCAACAGTCTGTTCGATGTTGCAGCGGAGGATGGCTCTGCTATGCGCGTCGTGGGATTCATGGTCAACAAGACCGATTCTCAAAGGATGGCTGATGATGTCTACTCCAGAGTTTCTGCATACTTTGGAAAAGGAACCGATCAGTCCATTACCTCGTTACAGATGTTTCAGGTCTATGGTTGGTCGTTGTGTAGCAGTTTCTAGTGCTTTTTTAATGTATTCTTAAAGGAATGATAAAGTTTTTGTTATACACATCATACATAACGTTTTCAATAAGTACATGTTTATTATCATTATCATGATAACACATTACTTCTGCGTAAAAACCACTGATATTTTCTTTATGGACGATGATCTTGATCTGTCCATGTCAGACATGAGCATGTTGTGTTGGGAGCAACGTATGAATAATGAACATCCCATACACGCAGAAGCTAGGTTTAAATTCAGGGACCCGCGTGACATGATGGGTCTTTTTTTGGAGGTCCTCCAAAAAAATCGCATGTTGTATTGCGCCGCTTACAAAGGTGGAGATACCTTCTGGGGAATGGTACACTCCAAGCATACAACGTGGGACGATCGAAATGTCATTTATGATCATATAGGCAACTGGGCATATCTACGTTCGAGCCTGAGCGGCTTATCGGATGATTTGGCACAACGCTCGAAATGGAACAAGGATATGTTTATTCTGGCGCCGAACGCGGACAGAAGAAAGAATTTCAGAATATCCAGTGCAGATTTCTCTGAAAAAATCATATCCACTACAGGACATGCTGACATAAGTAGTTTTGTATATACACCGAACCGTCGTCTCCATTCGTACCCGCTATTCTTCAATATGGACAGAAATGACATAATGGTGGTCATTATGTGGCTGTTCAGGAAAGTAATGATCCACCCAATAATTTCCATGAACGTTCTCCTGAACGAATCCGCGCAACCTGGAAATCGTCCTCTGAACGATACGGATCTCGGTTTCGGAGAAATGCATTTTCAATCACTCGTTGATCTTATGCAGGACACAAGCAGCGGCACCAGAGACCTGATTGCTATGGCCTATGTGTTCTTCAGATATAATCTTCGATCGTTTTCGACTGCGGAAACGTTTGATGAACGTGAATTCCTTCAGATACAAAATTACGTCTCGAACAGTTTGTGCGAACCACTAACACAACTGCTGAACATACACTGCTCTCCTCTTTTGAGAAAAACCGTGAGAGTACACGGCTGCTTTTGGGTGGAAGATTTGTATCGATGGGTTAAACTCGAACAAAAAGGTGTTGTGAGCGCTTTTGTGCAGGCACATGGCACGCGGCGTATCCCTATCCAACCACTGTCCAGTTTTTTCATCGGAGATGAAACCATTGGAGAAGAACGTGAGAAATTCTACCACTTGAAACTGAATGTCATGAACGTAGCCAAGTTCTTCAGGATGCTATATCCAGAAGACGAATACCTTTACAAACTGAAAAATTTCAGTGATGTCCGTGGAATTATTTTCCAAGAAGGCATGCCCCTGCCGTGGTACACCGAGCCATACTACGAATCGTCTTCTCCGTCTTTCATGGAAGAAATACACAATTATTGTGCAAAATGTCGTCAGTTTGTATTGGACCACTATCCTAACGTGTACATCGGTAGCAAGTCCCTCATCTATGCTACACGCAATGAGTAAGAAATGTTGGATCGATGATGTTATGATAATGATTTATATTATGTCTGGATAAAAGTTTTAAAACAGACGAACCTTCCACTATAAATTGTATGTTCACACTTCAATGTAAAAAGTATAAAATGTATTTGTCATCAGGTACATGCATTATGTATGGGGTACTCATGTAAGACACGGACGAACTTTTTGACTGATTTTTTCTGCCCTATCAAGTCCTCTTTCCCAAAAAGGAAATTTTTCAGGTCCTTGGTCTCTACCTTCCTAATTAGGATAGTTTCCTAATTAGGAGGTTATAAAAATGCTTTGTGGAATAAATAGCAAAATTCTATGCTAAATACAGTACGAGTTCAGAGTTGATCGCTAGCAGAAAAATGAGCTGTAAATTCATACCGCCATTAAAAATGATAGATGTTTACAATCTGTCCAGGATAATACTGGAACTCAAAACTGAGATGAATCTTGTGACCTTTGACACATTTGCATGGGCAGACCAGTCGTTCAGACAATGGCTGTCAACCAAACCGAGTAGCATGGTTATGGCTGGGCCTATGGAACAGCTCCAATCCTACCTTAATCACATCTTCAACGGAAAAGACAAATCTGATTGTGCAAGGATACTGATTGAAATAGAAGAGACGTTTATTTCGTGTCCGTCTATCGGAAAACTTCGTTCTACTAGCGCGTGGAAGAAATTGGAACCGGCTACAGTGTCCACGACGAGCGTCGGAGAATGCATTGTTGTGGAACCGATCCAACCCTATGCCACCACATCCATTGCAATGGACGTTGAACGGGACAGTCATACGCGTGTAGTCAGCTTGGTTTCCGAGGTGGAGCAGCTAACGTCTACGGTGGAGTCTTTGACCAACATGCTACGCAACAGGGAAAAAGAAATGGCAAGATTGAACGAACAGCATACCAAAGAAGTGCAGGATATGCACCTGGTGAAAAATGATCTCGAGTATCGATTGGAATCTAAAATTGCAGATTCTCGTCGTCTTGCATCAGAGCTTGATGTCCTGAGAAAACGCGAGAAAGAATTTGAAGCTGCCACTAAAACCGATAATGGTCAATTGTTGAAGCAGCTGAATAGTAAGGAACGTGAACTGGCAGATCTCAAATACGAATTCGAAAATATGAGGAAGCGATTCTGGAATCTGGAGTCGGATATTAAAGATCGAGATAAACGTATCAGTTATTTAGAGAATAATCTCGAAGCTGCAGGGGCTTTGTACAGGAGTTTGGAAAAGAAAAACGAGAGTTTGACGGAAGAGATTTGCATCCTCAAAGCCAAAGAGCTACAAAGCTCGTCGGTGGGACCAGCGAGTGTAGGAGCGCCTTCCGTTGAATACCCACTTACTGCAGCGGAGATGGACACGATAGCCTTTGTTTTGAATTCGAATTGTTTGTTCGAGATGGAGTTCAGTGCCATAACGGAAACATCTTATTGGGATTGGAAAAAAACGATGCCTGAAAGCATACATTCTGAGCCTTCACTGAACGTCATGCGTCAGTATGTGCGTTTTAGCATTTCGGCATCAGGACTCACCGCAAACCAGCTGGGTGAACGGATGTTTAAGTGTCAGCACGTTAATTTTCAATATCGTTCTGATATGTCGTTTTTCAGGACCAAGTACAGGGTGAATGTTTGAAGTTACTTTTTGTATTTTTTTTACAGGGATATTAAAAAAATGCAAATTATATGTTCACGCTTCGTTGCAAAAAAAGTATAAAAAGATTTGTCATCAGATGCGAGCATTATGTATGGGGTACTCGTGTAAGACACGGACGAACTTTTTGACCGTTTTTTTCTGCCCTATCAAGTCCTCTTTCCCAAAAAGGAAATTTTTTCAGTACTTGGTCTCTACCTTCCTAATTAGGACGGTTTCCTAATTTGGAAAGAGGATGACGTCATCAAAATTTCCTATTTTGGTAATATGGATGACGTCATCAACATTTCCTTTTTTGGAAGTCCAAATTAGGAAACCGTCCTAATTAGGAAGGTAGAGACCAAGTACTGAAAAAATTTCCTTTTTGGGAAGAGGACTTGATAGGGCAGAAAAAAACGGTCAAAAAGTTCGTCCGTGTCTTACACGAGTACCCCATACATAATGCTCGCATCTGATGACAAATCTTTTTTATACTTTTTTGCATTGAAGTGTGAACATACAGGAATTCCAGTATGATACATCCTCATCGAAAAATACTAAAATCAATGGTCGTTATAAAAAGAAGTTTTATTCCTTCACATTTACAGTTAACGACGACGTCGACTTCGTCGGACTCTGAGACATGTTCATTCAACTGCAGGCTCCCGTAGAACAATCATTCAAATCCAAAAGAGGCTGTATGATACGACGCAAGTACATGGTAAATTCCCAGGACACCGCATATCTGCCAAGACGATACACGATATCTCTGTAAGCTGCTCCAGCGTCTCCGTTCATCATTGATGACCCAAAGTGTATCACCGCGTCCTTCTCCTCCGATTCCCATGTACCGAACAACTCGGAGATTCTGTCGGTAGTAAAGGTCATGCAAGCGCCGTCCTTATGCATGATGTACACTTTTCCTTTGGTGTGCTCCACGTAATCCATCGTTGCCTTCGTCCACAATCGTCTTCGAGTCATGATGTTGTGCTGGCGGAAATGAAACGTCTGCACGCGGCGTTTGTGCTGTATACTGCGTTTTGTTGCGGACTTTATTGGAATGTCCATATATGGTAACATGCGGACAAACTTCAAAGAAATTATTAAAATGGTAATACGCGGACATTTTTCTGAGAACATCCTGAAATGGAAAGTGTAATGGAATCAACAAGTACGTAAACTATATAATCTGTGGAAACTGCACCAGAATAGTGTAGTGTGAGAGCTGTGTAGTTGCAGTAGAATATGGATGTTATTTTCAGCCGAAATGTGGCGTACTTGGATGATTTGAACAGGTTGAAAATCATGAAGATCTTGAATGAAATGGTTAATATCAGTAATATGATGCGCCAGACACATGAGCTAGAGAAAGAATTAAAGGACTCTCGGTGTATTGGAAAGAGAAAAAGGGAAGATATCTATGATGATGATGCTCCAGGAAAGCGCATCCAAGTGGGAGATGCATACTACGCTTTGAGGAGCAAAAACCTGTATCTGGGTAATCATGAAATGAGTTCTAGAATGGTGGAGTGTGCAACAAAGCTGGGATCCGATGGAAAGTACATAAAACCACAGTTTTTGTGGGACGTGCTGAATCCTTGTGACGAGTTGACTAGGGTCATGGCGTTGGCCGGTTGTGGCTTCTCTCTCAGCGAGGTATTGTCTGTTGTATTGTGTACGACCGTCCCGGTAGCTGAAGATTCCTGTGGCCTTTATGAAGAAGATGATCTGTTATGATGTTGTTTGAATACTTTTGTAGTATATTCTTTCAGTAGTCTACTCCTTTTTTATGTTTCTGTAGTAATACAAAATATATAATTCGTCATGGACCGAGTCTGTTTTAATGATATTCATGTATTATAGAGACGGACGAACTTTTTGACCAACTTTTTTGGCCCAACTTTTCCTTTTTAGGAAGGTGATGACGTCAGCAATATACATGACTATTAATAAACGTGGAGGAACAGCCGCTCGCTGTTCTACATACCGAAAAATATAACTTTTGCGGCGAAGTATTGCGTTCTTCGATGGGTAAGAAAGCAAAGTCAATTGAAGCGCCTGATGCAAAAGATATCAGTCATGCGCCAGTGGCTGAAAAAGGCATCGTCAATCAAATCACCGCAATCAAAAAGGCTTTGACTGACATGCGCGAAAAAGCGGAAGTTGAGTATTCTTATGAAATGAAAGCAATGTTGCAGGAGGAAATAGACGAAATCAAACGGTGTGCCGAGGATGCATTGATGAATGCTATACACAAAAATTTTGCACGTTTGATCAACGAAACTACACGAGTAAGCAATGACCTGTTTTTGTACAGAACTTACGAAGGAGCATTCGCAATTTATGAAAAAAAGGCAAGAGAGGCTCTGGATATATTGGAGGAAAACAAAGCTCCATGGGCTATCAAGTTCAGAGAGTTCTTTCATTTGGAAAAGGTTGATTTCGAAACAATTGATGACTTAATGGGGCAAAACACCGCACAGTTCCTGTATTGTGGCTCTATTCAATCTCTCCGTTTAAAATCTGATGAGACTGCTAGCATTTCAGAAGATTACCTACCTGGGTATCGTACAATAAGAGCGTGTGAACGGTTTGCAACAGCTTCTGGTTGGGGTGCATTCAGACACCAGTTGTTTTTGACCGATAAGAACTACGAATTGGCCGAAAAGTATGCTATGTTGTGCAGGACCATGAAGGGATATGATGGCTATATGGCTAGTTAAGCCAGTTTTGAGTTGCTTGATTAGTTTACATTTCCATGTTTTTATTGCCTGTATTACTGAATAAAATTTTTATGACAACGCCAGGCCCGGGACAAGTCCAGTGACAGCCTTGTCCTGCAACTAACCAGAACACGGAGGATGTTGGACCTCGAATGCCAGAAACACGCCGTTGATGATGAAAAATAGATGTGTAAAACGAGACAGGATAGATCTTGCTCCTCAGTCTCTTCAGTCTGCGCAGGCGGCCTCTTGAAGCCAAATAACAAGTGATGTACTTAAAGAGTCGTTTGGTTGTGCAATTAGTCCACAGCACATCATCATAGACGTTCTTCCTCATCTTCCTCCGACATCCAAAACAAATGCGGTCCGGATCAACGCCACAACGACTACCATCATCTGGAAAAGGAGACTTCAAAAGTCGTTTGTCCTTATTGATATCGATCGATATGTAGGTAGTGTTGTTATACCGACATGACATGTCGAGGCAGACTGATCGAAACTCCACCATATGCCAGTGCATGCGATCCATGAGTTGTTCTCTGTCTCGTTCCATGGTAATTATCCGAGATATTTCCTTTACATCATCCGACGGTTCACAGTCCTGAGGCCAGTTATCCCATCCAAAGCGAAAGACATCAGAGGGATTATATCCCACAAAAAGTCTAAAATCCATCCATTGGCTGTACACAAAGTTGAATAGTGGAGTCATAGGATTTATGTACGATTTTAGTTTTATAAATTACATTTTTATCAGAATCGTGACACAAAAATCATTCATCCGTTATTTCCATATCAACAGACAAATCATCATTCACACTATCTTCCACATACGTTCTATGTACGGTTAGCAGATGATTTTTCAGGTCTTTCATTTCCGATACAACAGACACCACGTCTGCCATGTAGAACTCTGAATTTTCATCGAACAGCGACGACTCTATCCTGAAGGAAACCTGGTTTTCCCAGGCGGTCTTGATTGCATGGGACAATTTTTGCGTACCACACCTGAACTTTTTGCAGCTGTTGTGGATCTGGTCGATTACGTCCATTTTAGTGTGGTCCGCGATGGCATAGAAGACCACGCGTCTGTGTGATGCTTCGGGCGATTCCGTGAACATCGATTCCATGTACTTCAACAGCTCGGCCTGGTCTATGAATTTCTTATTTTCGATGTTGAATACGATCGGAGACGGATGCGCTGCGTCGATATTTCGAGTCATACGTATACAGAAGACCTTGGTGCAGCAGTTGCTGCATTCCTCAGCTATGATGCGCTTCATTTCGGAGACGTTCCAGCGGCGGAAGAAGCAATCTGGCGTGGGAAAACACTTCTTTGCTATGTGCGGATTTTGTATCGCCCTGATCACCTGCTCCATTAGGAAATGTCAAACAATAAAACGCACATTCCGAATAGTCACGGTGTTTTTGCCGATTGTTTTTGCAATCCATTAAATTTCACGGGAATGGAACAGCTCCAGGAGTTGACGGACGAGGAAAAACGGCAGTACTTGGATCGTCGCGTGGAATTCAAACCAGTCATAGAATTCCTGCCCACGATCGCCCATGGCCTGGGACCCATATGGTTTCTGTTGCGACAGGTATTGATGATTTCTGCTTCGTCGGCCAGCGCCGGTATTGGAATGACACAATTCACCACCGCTGACGACAAAAGAGAACAGATGATTTCCGATCCGTATTTCAAGATCGCAGCAAACAAGGCAATGATTGAAGGCAGTCAGTGCGAATGGTTCACACAATACTCTGCTCAACGAGTGATGAATCTCATAGTGTACGAAAGTCCGTACAAGATCTCTGAAGAACATCCATTTCTTGGAGGAACTCCGGACATGTTCTTCAAACGTTTTGAACCACTTTCCAGAAAATACAGCAAGCTTCAGATGGGCGAATGCAAGCTGCCTGAGTATGGCATGTATGAAGTTCCTCCGTTTTATTACGTTATTCAAATGTACATGCAAATGCACGTTTATGGATTTGTGGAGAACAACCTATTGTGTGTCAGCAAGCTCAATGGCAATATGAGAGTCTGGAACATTGTTTGGGTACAGGAGTTTTGGGATTTTATCTACGCTAGATTGGAGTTCTTTTGGAATTCTGTTAGAAATGGTTTGCCGAGTCTTTACGGAAATCTGCCAACTATATACACGTGTATGGCGGAAATTTACAAAGAAGAACACAAACAACTGAAGGAACTGGCCAATGCAATGTACAATAGAAAGTCGCAAAAACCAGGAGACAAAACACAGCAAAATGATTCTATGGTTACTATGCTACCCAGTCACATCATTAACGATAAAGCACGGTATGCTGCATTGGTGAGAAAGTATACAAAGTTTCACGGACTCAAACCAGAAGACATTCCCCCGCGATACAACTACACGTACCTGGTGTATCACGACGACGAACGTGATGTTTCTGTTCGTCAAAAACGACACTACAGCTACGAGAAGGTTTACGAAGAAGACCGAGACATGAATACTGTTCATAAAAAGTCTCAAAGTACACAGCACAAGGACATCAATGTTGAAGACGAGGCTACACTTCAACGGCGTCGGGCCAAGTATCCCAACGTCGACGGCGACGGAAAACGGTGGAAGTGGCATCCAATCCGCCCGCAGAAGCCGATGCTGAATGTATATTATGGATTAAGATGTACTGATATCAGGAAGCTGTTGAACGAGCGCTACCACGAATTGCATGCAGATATACGTGGTACTATACAGGAGCTGTTTACACTGAGATATATGGACCCTGCGTCCAATGATATTGTGAAATCATTTCAGGGTATAGGCTGGCTGGAGTTCTTCTACGTAGTGTATATGTTGTTCATTGATTTCAATCAGGAGAATGATGTATGTATTCTGTCGTTGCCATAAGATGGTGATGAAAATGTAAAACATGCGAAAAAAACTGATTTGATCTACAAAAGACGAGTTTTTCCAGTTAGTCCCTTTATATTACATATTAATGTCCACCAAAAACTCAACGTACAGCAGTCTTCCTGGCGATGGTACCAGCGCGTCTGGTATTCCGTGGAGTACCATGGTTTGGGGTGGCATGTTTGTATTGAACTTGCTGGCACTTGCATTTTGCTTCTATTTTATTGCATTCACCAAAGGCAACATTCCCGGAGGCGATCAGCATCAATGGAACGACATCAACCGACTGTCAAAGCAGTACACTCGACTGAGCGATCGCGTGAGCAATCTGGAAAACAACACCATAGACTGCGGTCTCACATGCACCGACGGCACTATCGTTATTACCGATCTGGAAGTCAACAACACCATTTTTGCCAGAATCGGCGGAGCA
>JAFDXN010000003.1 GCA_018267915.1 Bacteroidota bacterium
AAAATGAACGCCGCGCTCATGAAGAGCATAAGAAGCTGTTATAGCTCCATACAAACCGCACGGGCTTCGTTGATACAGAGAATCATAGAGATGGAGGAGGAGCAGAGGAAATTGTTGCAGCAGCAGACGCTTTTTACAGACACTGACGTTTCTACGTATACTATCGAGCAATTGCACGCCTTTCTGCTGTCCAGAGGATATGCGGAGTCATCCATCTCACCGTCCATTGCATCTTCCGTGGGAAGCAGCGAGCCGCAGAAGGAGTTGGTATTTGTTGATCAACACCTAGTGACGACTCCTGTGTTTGAAGTGTTCACCGATCCGACCAGATTGGCTGGGTGGAGTTCCGTGGAGCAGAAGATGCCGCACGGTCTAGAAACTCGATACAGAGCGGCGTTGGTGGTTAAAGCGGCCCCGTTGCTCAGGCCACCGACGAAGGGTAGAAAGAAGGTGTATTGAAAAGAGCGGTGGCAGTTGGTGTGTGAGGGCCATGATACTTTCTACGAAGGGCGTATTGTACTGTAAATATTAAAATATATCCAATGTAAAGCAGTGACACCCGCCACATTTTTCCATTTTAATCTCTCGAGATGGCGAAGACCGCGAAGAAAAGCAGCTCGACTGCGGCTGCGAAGAACAAGACCAATGCTGCTCTTGTCGAACAATCTACCCGCAAAACCAAAGTGCAATCGGCCACCGTTGTGAACGACTCGATGCTACGAACCGTGGACGATATCATTGCCGAGGCAACGAGCAAGAAGCGCAAAGTCGTGTCCAAGCCGCGCACCACCCAGAAGAAGTCGTCCTCCTTAGGAAAGACGTTCGCCAAATTTGTCGAAGTGATCAACAGCATGACCCCCGACCTGACGGATCAGATGGAGCTGGACGACAAGGACAAGGCCCGATTGAATACGTTGCGAAATGCATTGGGTGACAAGAAGAACAATCGGATCGGTCTGCTCAAGTACTCTTCAGCTTTCATCAGCGCTGTACTGCGCCAGGCCGCTGGGTCTGACGATGAGGTTTCCAAGACGTTCAGGCAGTTTTTTGGCCATTTCCTGAATCTGTACTCTTCTCCGTTCACGAAGAAGACGCTTCTGCGAAAGTGAAACTTTCCTTTTTGCGAGTGTAGTATTTCCTTAATAGGCACATTCTGTTTAAGGGAATTTCAATAATTGTTATGGACAGTATTTGATGTGTGTTTTCGGGGAATAAAAATATAGATTGAAAATTGAACGCGTTTTTGTGCTGATTAGTGGAGTTTAGCAAACAATAGTGGTCTGTTTTGAATTTTTAGTTTTTGTTCCATTACCATCAGTTTTCGGCTGTTTTGATTGTGGAAGATCGCATCCATCCAAAATGCCTCGCTGGAATACTCTTCCAGACGAACTGTTGTGGTCCATTGCATCGCAGTTGTTCATTGATGCTCAATCACACGCAGTTTTTTACAAGTTTTTTGCATCCGGTGACAGCACCACCTTCACAGATGACGTCTATTGTAGAGCAGAAAAATTATCGCAAAATACAGCGATTCGTGTGAGTTTAGTGATGAGAAACAAGAACAGGAGTGATGTCTCCTGCTGGAGTAAAATCCGATTATTCGGCAATTTATTACTGTCTTTTGAGTCGTGTTTACCGAAAATAACCAGAGCGTCTGAAATTCCAGACAGTATCCGCTGTGCAATGCAACGCTTTCTGAATCCCCAAGTTTTGACGCAATACAGTCGTGTGTTTACGCACTCCTCCGAATGGCTGTCTCGATATATTGCGCCGGGTTACGTTGATCATTGGACTTCGTATTTGCAGTCGGCTCCGTGCAAGCAAAATCTCATAGACAGTGCCATGCCTCTACCGATCAATTACAATGGATCTGTAGTCTGTTTTCGCCCCAGCGGCGCGGGTGGGATGGATATAATCACTCCGCCCGGACCGCGTTCGTTACATCCGTATCACATCAGTGCCGCATGCTTGATTGTGGTGATGGAATTCATATTCGAAATGCATCGGTTTTGGGTGTCTGGTGCGACCGACGTCATATGCACCTGGTGCAGCAAAAACCATATGTTTTTGCCAGAGAGAGACAGCGTTCTGAATGCCAGGACCTTGTTTGCCGACGATCAATTCAAAGGCCTGTGTCAGGCGTTGTTCCAGCGGATCAATAGCGTGTGTTCTGGAAATCAGAGCATTGTTCGTTTTGTTCAAAAAAGCGTGCACTGTGTTTTGTGCGACTTTGTTGGAGATGTTGTTGGGTGCGTGGGTCGACTTCTGACCGACAAGTATGTTATCGATCCGATTTCCACGGCCATCAAAGAGAGTCCAAACAATATAGTCACCAGAGTCGATGCAGAACGGTGCAACGTTACGAATTTCGGACGATCGTTTGCGTTTCACACGGAGATCCGCTGGTGTCAGGCATACAATCGATTGATCGGATGCGAGTATCTGCTCCATTGTTTTCACTCCAAGAGCACGCCACCAACTGACGGCATCAACAATCCCAACATGATACGTCTGATTCCCTCCAGTATGCCACAGATGTTCTCTTCCAAGACCAGTTTATTGCGGAATGCCGAGAAGACCGAAACCCACAATGGTATCAGAGTAACCATAGGATGTTCAGAATGGGCTAAGATCTTACGGAAGTATCCATCAAATGACTTTGCATCCACAAGCGCCCTGTTTAGTTCTGTTCGTCTGTTAGATTCGAGCGATGTTAACGGAATCGCAGACGTACATCTACATCAACCTTCTTATGAGCATTTTCAGCACTTAGTGTATACAAAACACATGCTGACTGCACTGAAAAGTCCATCATGTAGTGCGTTGTCTTTTGGATATCCTATGGACTTCAAGGATAACATGCACGTCCATGACGGGGCCTTCTCTGATATATACGTGAAAACTCCACAAATCGACAGCCCACCTGCTGCTCCGCAGATTCCCTATGCCCTGAAACAGATCAAGGCTGCCTATAGTATGATGATGACACATTCTAGTTCTCACACCACCGGTAGTGTCAGAAAGCTTTTCAGTCGGGATCATGTGGCCTCACTTGGATCGAGCAACCTGAATAGTACAGGGTTGAGCTTGACTTATGCTGTTTCGGGAGACGTCATGAATCGCATCAAAGATGTTATGATGATACGGAATGCGGGACATCCGGATTTATGGATCGATGATAGCGTATCGCCGTATCCTGGGTTTTTAACGTTTGTACGATCGGTTCTGTTCGGATCAGTCGAACAGCTGCAGCAGGCCGTTCTGTGGCTATCGGAACGCATGTACACCGAACCGAAGAGCAGCACCTCATCGCTGAAATTACTACCTGTGAACCATCCTGCATTTGGATTTTATCGGTCGTTGGTATTTTTTGCTCTGGCGTTCAAAGACGATCAGGAGATGTTCGATTCTATGCAGGTGATCTACAACCGGCCTGACATGCTGAAAAACACATCGGAACTACAGAGAAAACGGAGAATGGGTTACAAAAGCAGCACAACTGTAAGTTCTTATTCATCCAAGAAAACCGATGCAGCTACATCAGAAAATCGGTCTCAGTTTTACAACGATTACGATGTTCAATCCAATGTCAGTTGCGAGGCTCCTGAGGGTCTGGCACAGCTGGATTCGGAAGAGCTTTTGGAACGCGAAACCGGAATGCATTTTTCCATCAATTACGATTTGTCAGAGCCGTCTGAATCGGTGGCTCAATTGTCGCATCTGGATTTGACGGAAGAGAATTT
The DNA here is from genome assembly GCA_018267915.1 of Bacteroidota bacterium. Taxonomy (GTDB): domain Bacteria; phylum Bacteroidota; class Bacteroidia; order Chitinophagales; family Chitinophagaceae; genus MKUN01. The sequence continues at coordinate 3,744 of JAFDXN010000003.1, forward strand.
ACAGAGAAGCAAGGAAGCGTTGTTTCGTTTAGCAGCAGAGGTGGATCGTTTGGAGCCTAGAGCCGATTATTCGTCTGTCAGATATGTTGAAGAGTTGTGTAAGCAGTCGGAGCGACGAGCGATGTATTTTTCGAAAATCATCCGAAACGCCTACATGGGAATGAGACCGCTACTGGATCCGTACAAATACGTCTTCGCAAACATAGGAATGTTGGAGACTGTATGGAAGGCCCTGCTGTACAGCGAGGCTCTGTGGATTGACCATTATCCTTTAGTGGCATTGTTGATGGAGATGATCGATTTTGGATACGAGAAGAGTGTTTATTCTGGATCTTTAATACCGTATTGGAAGTTGTGGTTCTTCTACCGCAAGAAATACATACAGTATTGCATGGCTCTTCACAAGCGAGACCATCCGCCGTCACCATTGAATATGGAAGACCAGCCCTGGTGTAATGACGCGGAGACTTGCAAATACTGTCGTTTGGTTTCCATGAACAACTTGACGGAACCCGATGCTTTTCTTGGCCACACGCGCCACACTCACTGGAATTGCGACCGATATGGGCGTCGTACAACACAGACGCTCTCTGAATTGCATGGGAAATTGAAGGGCATTCCGTTTATGGAGTGGTGTATTCTTCCTGGCGGAGACGAGGACATTCTAGACATCAGGCCCCTTTGCAACATTCCCCCCATTCCAGACAGCCCCACCGTAATGGAGTGGGAGGAGGTGACTTTCAAGATCAAAGGAGAGTATTCGTTGAATTCCCACAATATGGGAGAAGTCAGCGAGGCTGTCGTTCCCCAGACTGTCGGTATGTTTCCTGACTGTCCGGTGCCGGCACACTATCTCTTTTATCTGTTTGCGTTTGATCCGAGAGTCAAGACCGACTTGCGTCAGCGGATTGTTATGGGTCTTCGCAACACGGACATCATGCCCAATATCTCTCCCTGTGCAAATCCCAAGATCGGCAACGCCGCACAGACATTCCTGTCTGGATGCAACCGACTCAACGAGTATGTCCACGCAATCTATCCTGTGCAATCCGAGAGCCAGGATCATTCCTGTCGCTACGGATTGTCTGATTACAACGATTGGATAGACGCCGGATGTCCTGCGTTCACAATGGAGTCTGTCAACACTCACAAACTGCCCGCGCACATGCTGATGCATCTCGGGTTTGTGGCGGAGGCGTTTAGTAACTTGCCGTACACAGACACTGAATTGGCTTCCATGGTGAAGCCGACAGGAGATGTTTGTTATGGAAGAGGGGTTTTGAGGTCGATGGTGACCAATCAGTGTCTGAGAGATCTGTACGATCCAGAATTGTGTCTGAAACTGGCATGTGACATGAGCAGGAGTATTCCCCTTGGTTACCAGGCCAGAAGTCTGTCTGGCTCGTCCGATGCTTGCGCGACGTTTCGGGCTGAACAATTGACTCCAGACGGCCTGGAGATTGCAAAGAACAGTAATGTATTGTGTACATACGAAGTCCAGGACCTGTGTCCCGTTCAGTGTATTCCTGTGTGGAAAACGCCGATTGTCATAGTTGGCGATTACAATGTTCTTGACAGAGGCTGTAATTACATGTTTCAGGCCGATAGCGTTGTTCATAGAAGCTACTTTGCAACGCCCATGAAAGTGCCTCTGCCATTCAGCAATTCGCAGCCGTTCATCTTCCACGAGACGATCAATCACCCAATGGTTTATTATGACATGAACGTGATACACAGTTTTGTGGACTCCGTAGTGGTACATCGTGCGGAAGAGAAGCGCAAGAAGGATATACGAGTTTCTGGAGAAGACATGCAGGTGATGGATCATCTGCAGCATCAGTACGAGCAATG
>JAFDXN010000040.1 GCA_018267915.1 Bacteroidota bacterium
TGCTCCGCCGATTCTGGCAAAAATGGTGTTGTTGACTTCCAGATCGGTAATAACGATAGTGCCGTCGGTGCATGTGAGACCGCAGTCTATGGTGTTGTTTTCCAGATTGCTCACGCGATCGCTCAATCGACTGTATTGTTTTGTCAGTCGATTGATGTCGTTCCATTGATGTTGGTCGCCGCCAGGAATGTTGCCTTTGGTGAATGCAATAAAATAAAAGCAAAATGCAAGTGCCAGCAAATTCAATACAAACATACCGCCCCACACCACTGTACTCCATGGAATAGCAGAAGTGTCGGCCTTCTCTCCATTCAGACCAGTGTATGACGTTTTGTTACTAGACATTGATATGCAATACAAAAACTGCTAACCGAAGAATTCTATGATTTATTGTCCAAATCAGTTTTTTTCTTGTGTTTTACATTTTCAATGCTGTCACATGGCAAAGACAAAATACACACATCATTCGCCTTATCGAAATCAATGAAAACCATGTACACGAAATAAAAGAACTCCACCCATCCTATACTCTGAAACGCTCGCACGATCTTGCTGGGCGCTGGAGTTACATATCTCAAATTAAAGAGCTCGTGCACACTGGCCTGTATATCCGGACGCAATTCGCGGTACTTTTCATTCAGAAGCTTTCTGATGTTGGTACATCTCAGCCCATAATATACATTTAGCATCGGCTTTTTTGGATCAATTGCCTGCCACTTCCAACGTTTTCCTTCAATATCAACATTAGGATACATGGCGATGCGTTTTTCTTCTTCCTCCGCGCTACGATTGTCAGTGACGGGATCCTTTTGACATGCACTACGAGAATTCGTATGAACAGTGTTCATGTTGTTGTCGTTTTCGTAAACTTTCTTATATGTGTAACATCGTTTTTTCCGAGCGTTCACGTCACGCTCATCATCATGATACAACAAATACGTATAGTTGTATCTTGGAGGTATGTCCTCTGGTCTCAAGTGGTATTTCCTTGTATACTTTTTTACAAGCGCCGAATAACGTTTCTTATCGTTAATGATGTGACTAGGTAGCATCGTTACAATAGAGTCATTTTGTTGAGTTTTGTCGCTGAGTTTTTGTGACTTTCTTTTATGCAAGTTATTTGCGATCTCCTTCAGTTTCTCATGTTCTTCCTTGTAGATACCTGCCATACAATGATATATGTTTGGCAGATTTCCATAGAGACTCGGCACTCCGTTTCTGACAGAATTCCAGAAAAACTCGAGCCTTGCGTAAATAAAATCCCAGAATTCCTGGACCCAAACAATATTCCAGACTCTCATGTTCCCATTGAGTTTGCTAACACACAGTAGATTGTTCTCCACAAATCCGTAGGCATGCATTTGCATGTACATTTGAATCACATAGTAAAAAGGCGGAACTTCGTACATGCCATATTCTGGTAATTTACACTCACCCATCTGTATTTTGCTGTACTTTCTAGTGAGCGGTTCGAATCTTTTGAAGAACATGTCTGGAGTTGCCCCCAGAAATGGATGTTCATTAGATATTTTGTACGGACTCTCGTAAACCACCATATTCATCACACGATGCGCAGAATACTGTGTAAACCACTCGCATTGACTGCCTTCAATCATTGCCTTGTTTGCTTCCAACTTGAAGTACGGATCACAAAGAATCTGTTCCAGGCTGTCGTCAGCAGTGTTGAATTGCGACATTCCAATTCTTGGGCCAGCTGAAGAAGCGGAAATCATCATTACCTGTCTCAACAGAAACCATATTGGCCCGAGACCGTGTGCAATGGTAGGCAGGAATTCTATCACTGGTTTGAATTCCACACGACGATCCAAGTATTGTCGTTTTTCTTCGTCCGTCAACTCCTCGAGCTGCTCCATCCCTCTGAAATTTAATGGATTGTAAAAACAATCGGCAAAAACACCGTGACTATTCGGAATGCGCGTTTTATTGTTTGACATTTCCTAATGGAGCAGGTGATCAGGGCGATACAAAATCCGCACATAGCAAAAAAGTGTTTTCCCACGGCAGATTGCTTTTTCCGTCGATGGAACGTCTCCGAAATGAAGCGCATCATAGCCGAGGAATGCAGCAATTGCTGCACCAAGGTCTTCTGTATACGTATGACTCGAAATATCGACGCAGCGCATCCGTCTCCGATCGTATTCAACATCGAAAATAAGAAATTCATAGACCAGGCCGAGCTGCTGAAGTACATGGAATCGATGTTCACGGAATCGCCTGAAGCATCACACAGACGTGTGGTCTTCTACGCCATCGCGGACCACACTAAAATGGACGTAATCGACCAGATCCATAACAGCTGCAAAAAATTCAGATGTGGTACGCAAAAACTGTCTCATGCAATCAAGACCGCCTGGGAAAACCAGGTTTCCTTCAGGATAGAGTCGTCGCTGTTCGATGAAAATTCAGAGTTCTACATGGCAGACGTGGTGTCTGTTGTATCGGAAATGAAAGATCTGAAAAATCATCTGCTGACCGTGCATAGAACGTATGTGGAAGACAATGCGAATGATGATTTGTCTGTTGATATGGAAATAACGGATGAATGATTGTGTCACGATTCTGGTAAAAATGTAATTTATAAAACTAAAATCGTATATAAATCCTGTGACTCCACTATTCAGCTTTGTGTACAGCCAATGGATGTATGTTAGATTTCTTATGGGAAATATTCCCGGTACTTACATGCACTTTGAATGTGATTACTGGTCTCAGGACTGTGACCTGTCGGATGATATAGAAGAACTATCTCAGATAATTACCATGGAACGAAACAGAAAAAAACACATCCGTCACATGCAAAGGTGTGAGATGGCATTTCGATCACTCTGTCTCGAGCCGCTTCGGTATAACAACACTACCTACATGTCGTTCGATATCAATAAGGACAAACGACTTTTGAAGTCTCCTTTTCCAGATGACGGTAGTCGTCACGGCGTTGATCTGGATCGGTTTTGTTTTGGATGTCTAAGGAGGATGAGGAAGAACGTCTATAATGATGTGCTATGGACTAATTGCACAACCAAACGACTCATTAAGTACGTCGCTTGTTATTTGGCTTCAAGAGGCCGGTTGCGTAGACTGAAGAGATTGAGGAGCAAGATCTATCCTGTCTCGTTTTACACATCTATTTTTCATCATCAACGGCATGTTTCTGGCATTCGAGGTCCAACATCCTTTGTGTTCTGGTTAGTTGCAGGACAAGGCTGTCACTGGACTTGTCCGGGGCCTGGCGTTGTCATAAAATTTTATTCAGTAATACGAGCAATAAAAACATGAAAATGTAAACTAGCCGAGCAACTCAAATATGGCTTAACTAGCCATATAGCCATCATATCCCTTCATGGTCCTGCACAACATAGCATACTTTTCGGCCAATTCGTAGTTCTTATCGGTCAAAAACAACTGGTGTCTGAA
>JAFDXN010000041.1 GCA_018267915.1 Bacteroidota bacterium
AACTACTATCTACTAACTACTATCTACTAACTACTATCTACTAACTACTATCTACTAACTACTATCTACTAACTACTATCTACTAACTACTATCTACTAACTACTATCTACTGACTACTATTATGGCAACTTTCAGCTAACTTTTTCTATATTCATTCCTTAATTAATTCACACACATGCTTTCAGACATCGAAATATCAAGGGCAGCCCAGCTGGACCCGATCGCAGACATCGCAAAAAGAATTGGCATCAACCCCGAAGACATCATTCCATACGGTAAGTACAAGGCTAAAGTGCCCCTCACCTACCTCGACGAAGAAAAAATAAAGAACAGCAACCTCATTCTCGTTACTGCCGTTACGCCCACCAAAGCAGGCGTCGGCAAAACAGTGACCAGCGTCGCGCTCTCACTCGGTCTCAACTATATAGGAAAGAAGGCAGCCGTAGCACTGCGCGAGCCCAGCCTGGGTCCCTGCTTCGGCATGAAGGGTGGCGCCGCCGGCGGTGGCTACTCACAGGTACTGCCAATGGAAGAGATCAACCTCCACTTCACCGGTGATTTCCACGCCATCACTTGTGCCAACAATATGATATCGGCACTCCTCGATAACTACCAATATCAAAATCGTAATAGCGATAAAGCACTCGAGCGCATCGTTTGGAAACGCGTGCTCGACGTCAACGATCGTTCCCTGCGCAATGTCATCACCGGCCTCGGCGGCACGGCCAACGGCATCCCGACGGAAACAGGTTTCGATATCACACCGGCTTCCGAGATCATGGCGCTTTTCTGCCTTTCAGAAGGCCTGCACGATCTGCAGCAGCGCATCGAGCGCATCGTGCTTGGTTATACGGTTGATAAAAAGCCTTTCACCATAAAGGACCTCGGCGTAGAAGAAGCCATAACTATACTGCTCAAAGACGCCATCATGCCCAACCTTGTGCAGACCACCGAGCGCACCACGGCCTTCGTGCATGGCGGCCCCTTTGCCAACATCGCCCATGGTTGCAATTCAGTGCTCGCCACCAAAATGGCTCTCAGTTGTTGCGACTATGTAGTAACAGAATCCGGCTTCGGTAGCGATCTGGGTGCCGAGAAATTCCTCGATATCAAATGCCGCCTCACCGGCCTCAAGCCAAAGGCAACAGTAATAGTAGTCACTTCAGGTGCGCTCAAACTCCACGGTGGTGTACCCGACAAGGACATCAAACTGCCAAACCTTGAAAAGCTCATTGACGGTTTGCCCAACCTGCAAAGGCACATTCAGAATATGAAGAACTTTGGCCAGAGCGTAATCGTTTCTTTCAATAGGTTTGGCTACGATACCGACCAGGAAGTAAACTACCTCGCCGACTGGTGCGAAAAAGAAGGCGTAGTATTCGCTATCAATGAAGGCTTCGCACGTGGCGGCGAGGGCGCTTCTGCTCTGGCACAAAAAGTGGCGGATGTGATCGCTAACAATCCCTCTCAGGATATCAACTTCACCTACAGTCTTGGTGATAGCATACAATCAAAGGTCGAAAAAGTAGCAACCAGGATCTACCGTGCGGGCAAGGTAGTATTCTCTACCGCCGCCGAAAGCAAATTGAAACAATATGAAAAGCACGGCTGGGGCAACCTTCCCGTATGCATAGCCAAAACACAATATTCCTTCACCGACGATCCAAAACTCATCAACGCACCTGAAGGCTTCTCGCTTCACATTCGCGACCTGGTGATCAATGCTGGTGCAGGTTTCATCGTGGCCATCGCAGGCGATATCATGCGTATGCCCGGCCTCCCCGTCGATCCGCAGGCAAATAGGATCAAACTGGTGAATGGTGAGATTGAAGGTTTAAGCTAATTACCATTTATAAAACAAATACACCGATGCCCTTCAGGAAGATTTTTTACACGCTGCTTTTTGTGCCATGCATATGCATGGCACAAAAAGACACTTGCCGGAATATCGAGCGGAAAGTGGATGAGGACAAGAGGACCGTCACCTATGAAACTCCCTTTCTCAAACACCTGAGAGTACTAAAGCAAACCGAAGAGATGGCCTTCTTTGCGATTCAGGTCCGGCTGGATACTGAGTCACCTCAATTTGATGCCGATGATCTGGAAGTAACTTTTGAGGATGGCACAAGCTATAAAGATGACAAGGCAAAGATCGTCTGTCAGCAAGACGGCGCAATGATATCGGCCACCGGTGATATCGGGGGCAGCTTTGCAGCTTCGGGCAGGTATCATCTCCAGTCCTTCATATACATTACCCCCGAAAATCTGGAACAGTTTTCGACCCGGAAGATATCAGCTATTAGGCTACACGAAAAAAGCCAAAAGATACAGGGTAAGGAAGCCGCACAAGTGCTTGAATACATTAATTGCCTGAAGGACAAAAAGTAAAACCAGGAACAGCATGAGGTTAACGATCACTTTGCTTTCGGTCAGTCTGATGATCGCGCTTAGCACCACGGCACAGTCGCTGAAAAAATATCCCATCAGCAATAGCGGCTGCTCGGCCTACTTCTTTTGCGATCCGGGCATTTTTGAAATTACCAAAAGCCCCGACTCTTCCGAGGTCTACACCGCAGAGTGTAAAACCGACGAACAGGCCTACGGCATCATATGCATAAAGCTGAAAGAGAAGATAGCCGATCTGCAGCAGAGCGAAGACGTGATGGTACAGTACCTCGACTTCCTGAAGACTGAGTTGAAGATCGCAAAAGCAGCAGGCTATGGGAAAGGGCACCGGCTAAAGAACAGCGAAGCCACCCGCGGCATCATCGACTACTGGGAAGATCAAGACAAGGACAACTGGAAAATAAATGCCTGGACCAATGGCGCATACATCGCAGTGATGTATGTTTACTCCAAAAAGGAATTGGTAGAAACGAAGGCCAACCTATACTTCGAAGGCCTGCGTTTTCCCGGCATGTGACAATGTAGGCAGTGTGTCGTGCGTATACGGAAGAAGCTAACGGCCAGCAGCATTAAAAAGCAGGAACAACCCGTTCCCGCTTTCACTAATATCGCTTTAGGCCTTTACTTTTCTTCCTGCACTGTAAGCTCCCATTTTCCTGCGGCCATTACATTCACGTAATATTTACCAGCTGGCTTTTGTAGTGCGCTTTCGCTTTCTTCTTCGGTAGCGTTCACATTTAGTTCAGGTATGCCGCCGTCCTTCATTACATCAGTTCCTTCGTCAACAATATAAACTACAAAAGCACCAATACCCATGTTTTTACTACCGGTGTATTTGTATTTTATCTTGGCTTGGCCACCTGTCAACTCAAACAAAGGTGATTTTTTGTTGCCACTCCCGGCAAAATGATAAACATCGACCCATTGCTTAGCCTTAGGTTCAACCTTTGTTTCTTTGGCCGTCTCTTGAGCAGCAGAGCCTGTATTTTCCTTGTTAGATGCGCCGCCGCATGAGCTAAGTAATGTAGAAAGAATTACAGCCTGTGATACAATAAATAGTTTCAATGATCTCATGTGAATTGTTTTTTTATTGCTGCAAAATAGAGTATGCCGTTAGAATGCGCAATAAGTGAGCTATCAAAAGCGCCTGAAGATATCCACATTTTTCATGGCGTAGTCCTATATGGTTTCCGCAAGATTGATCTCTTCTTCCGCAGCTTCCATCGATGACACCGGTGGTGCACCTGCTTTCTTCTTCACCAGCAGACTCACGCGATACAACAATATCGCGGCCAGGATAGAGATAGTAACTACAATGTACCCAAGCCTGTCATAGTGTTCCAGTGGACTAAATTTAGTTTGTTGGTAAACCACCTTGCCCGCAAAAGCAGCAGCAATACCGCCAGCTATCTGCTGCAGCGATGCATTGATGCTCATAAACGCGCCGCGGTCCTGCATATCAGGCACCGACATCGTCAGCGCGCTGGCAGGCACCATTCGCGACATGATACCCATCATCATCATCACGTTAAATATCATCACTATCCATAGCGGTGTCGCAGAAAGATGTGTGTAGAATAGCACGACGCCCATCATCCATGTAGTGGCTATAGCAAAGAGGGTGAACTTGTCCATCTTATCGCTCAGTTTCCCCACTATCGGCATAATAATAAGTGAGCTCACACCCGACACCATAAAGAGCATCGGCAGTTGCTCCGTGGTGATCTTCAGGTTGTTGATGGCAAAGGCAGTTCCGAATGGCATCATCATAAAGCCGCCGATGGATAGCAGCGCTGTGGCTGTGAAGCCAACACGATAATCTTTCTTCTCAAAGGTTGCCAGCAGATGACGCACCGGAGCCTTGTCCTGCTGCGCAGCAAGGTGTTCATTCACAGGTTTCAGCTTCAGCACAATGAACGCAATAACGATCATGGCTATCATTCCAACCATAATGAACGGCGACTGCCAGCCAAGGTGATTGGCGATAAACAAGCCGATGGGCAAGCCCAGCACCTGGCTGGCCCCGAAACCCATCTGTATATAGCCCATTACCCTCCCACGCTGTTGCAGGCTGAAGATGTCGGCGATAATGGCCATAGAGATGGATCCGATAACACCGCCGAAGAGACCGGTCACTGTACGAGCCAGCATCAGCAGCACATAGTTGTTGGCCAGGCTGCACGAAAAGGTGCCCACCGTAAAACCGACGTAAAAAAACAGCAGTAGCTTTTTACGATCGAACTTATCAGCAAAGCCCGCTGTAAGCAGTCCCGATATACCGGCACTGAACGCATAGGCCGATACTGCCCAGCCGAATTGTTCCGTCTGCAGGCTCAGCGATTTCATCATCATATCACCTAATGGTGACATCACCATGAAATCCAGTATCACGGTGAACTGTGTGATAGCAAGGATGAAAATGACAAATTTCTGGTAGCCGGTGAGCGGTGTTGCGGTTTGTTTTTGTTTCATGGTTATTCTAGTTCATGGCAGTCATAGCCGGTTTCGTTTACTAATGCAATTATCCTGCCGGGTGTGATGGTAGGCGATACGATCCTCAGCACCTTATCACAATCCTGCAGGTCCACGCTCCACTCTTCTATCTCCTCATGATCAGATAGTACTTCTTTTATCAGCAGTTTGTCATTGGGCGTATTGATATTCGTCCGGAAAACGAAAATATTGCTTATGTCGTTCATGGTCCGTTATTTATTAGTGAACTCAGGTTCTTAATGCTTTCAATACAAGTTCAAAAGTTTGCCACACTAATTTGTCGCTTATTGCAAACGCTTTGCCTCCGATACTGCTGCCCTGGTTATGAAAACGCATTAGCGAATACAGTGGCGCATAGGCTACCGACCAATATGCCTCCAGTGGCATCTTCATCACCTCACCCCTCGCTACCGCGTTCTTCATAAACTTCTCCATCACCTCTTTAAAATCATGGGTTATTGAACTAAACACCTTATCATGATAAGTGGAGCTCCTCAGTTGCTCGAACAATAACATGGATTGCGGATTGTCCATCATATACTTATACCGGTTCTTCCATTGGTTACGCAGACCTGCCTCGAAGGACATGTCCGGGTCGAAGTTCTTCAGGGTTGCTTCACTCATGCGCTTGCTCTCTTCTATGGCAATGCTAATGATAAGGTCATCTTTGTCTTTGTAGTAGATATACAACGTCGCTACCGATATCCCGCAGGCTTTCGCCAGCTTATTGATACTGAATCCTTCAAAACCATCTGCAACAAGCAGCTCTATCGCTTTTTGCTTTACTAACTGCTCTTTGTCAGCATCCCTTGTACGCATGTATCTCTATTTGCATCACAAAAATAAGTGAATGTTCGCTTATTTATAAAATTATTTTTTGGGGCAAAGAAAAGAAGGCCCCTTCTTTCGAAGGGGCCGCGTCACCCGGGAATGAAGTCTGCACTGCATTCCGAAACCAAAGTACTTATTGCTACTGCTTTACGATTCGCTTTACAAAACCACTATTGTCGGTCGTGTTGGTCACTTCTACGAAATACATTCCATAAGGCATATGGCCCATATCCAGTTTATCGCTTGTGCTGATATTTTTCTTCATAAGTATGCTGCCCTTCATATCGTACAGCACCACCAGGTAGTTCTTATTCTCCTTTAGTTTGATGTTCAGCTTATCGGTAACAGGTATAGGGTACAATTCGATATTGGATTCGATGGCAGCTATTTCCTTTACAGTGGTCGCTGTGGGATCGTACTGTGTCGTGCCGGTTGGCACGGTTGCCTGACCACCATTTGGACCAATATTCGTATTGCTGAAATTGCCGTAAAAGGTGGGGCCAACAAAGTAGGGATAGTAAGGATCAAGGTTAGCATCCACCGTTGTGAAGTAAGCATAAGTGCCATTAGGATACTCAGGCGTTTTGCAGAAACGGCCGTTGTGCGCATCAAGATCACCTGAACCTGCCACATATTGCCAGTCTTCAATAAAGCAACCTATAGGATACATGCCACCTACCGCAGGGCCATTGGTCCTTGTGGTATAAGTATAAGTAGTGTAGCTCGACTTCATCCTCGTGATACCGCCTGTACCGTCTGTATTTTTATAACCAAAAGGACCGTAAACGGGATACCCGTCCCATGCATAAGCAACTATAGGCGAGTGCTGGGAGCTGTCCCATGTGTGCAGCTTCAGGTTGTCGAAGTGGTGGTGGTAAGTATGGGTAGGTGTGCTGTGGCCGTTGCTGGCATCCATATCCGGCGCCTCAAAGAAGTAAGCCAGCCTATTCCATACACCTGCATTGTTATAAGATTGCGCGTCACCGGGGTGGAAAAATACTGACCCATCCATCATCAGGCCCTCCTGCCCTCCCTGTATGCCTTGCGGATTCGCAGCGGCACTCGGCACTCTCGGCACCACCCATGTAGCATGCTGATCTGCCGCGTCATTTACGTTCACGCCTGTATGGTAATAGTTGGGTATACCGCTCGATTTAATATAAACATTGCTTGTATTGTAGTAAACGGTCTCAACATCGGTCAATACACCGTTGTAGGTGTTGTTGGTAGTGTTAAACCACCAGTTAATGATCAACGGATCAGTCACCTGCGCCTTGGCAGCATAAATACCAAACAGGGCGCATATTGATAGCAGGCACTTCTTCATCATGTCTTTTGTTTTTATTCCTGCTATTTAAGACGCCGGACGAAAAGCATTCCTTCGCGCAGAAAAATTATTTTTTTGGAAAAGAAAATCTGGGATCTTTCACAAACTCCTTATCGCTAAGCGTATATAGGAAGGCCACAAGGTCTGCTTTCTGGGCATCGCTGAGGTAAATGCCCCTTCTCAGGCGCTTATTCAGTGTAGGGCTTTGTTGAATGCCCATAATGTAATTGTTCAGCACCTGGTTCAGGTTCTTGAAGCGCCCGTCGTGCATGTAAGGATAAGTGTATTGGATATTGCGAAGGCTGGGCACCTTAAACTTCAGAGAGTCATCCACAGCATATGAAGCCTTCATCTTACCAATGTCGCTGAGCTCCCTGTCCACTGCCAGTCCGTTGTTCTCAAACTTTTCATTAGTGAATAGTGGCTCTGTGTGGCATGCCGAACATTTGGCTTTATAAATTGCATAACCTCTGGCCTCCGCGGCAGTAAATACACTTTCTCCACGTTGCACGCTGTCGTATTTGGAATTGGCACTTACCATAATAAGCATGAACTGCGACAGCGCGCCCAGGAGCATACCTTCCTTTATTACAGAGTCGCTGTATGCATCGTAAAACAACGCCCGATATTGCTGGTTGCTTTGTAGCTTGGCTAATACATGCGGTATGTTCTCGTCCATCTCTACAGGATTGGTGATGGGTGAGCGTGGTTGCATGTCGAGAGAGGCAACCGAACCGTCCCACATAAAACTTTTGCCCCAGGCCAGGTTAAACAGTCCGGGCGCATTGCGCGTACCTAGCTTACCGGCTATACCGTGGCTTAGCGCATGGTCGGTATGCGCAAACATCATATACTGGGAGTGGCAGCCGTTACACGAAATAGTACTGTCCCGGGAAAGTATGGGATCGTAGAAGAGCACACGCCCCAGTTCTACCTTTTTTATACTTAGGGGATTTTTTTTAAAGTCATAGACCGGTTTAGGCCAGCCTTTGGGATAAGGCATCAGGGGATCGCCATGCCTTTTGAAAGACACCAGGCATACAAAGGATACCAATACCGCTAAAACCAATAGTTTCTTCATCAGGATGACCGGACAATATACGACTGCTACACTTTTTAGACGTTTTGTCGCGCAACTTCCTTCTCGGGATACAATTTCTTTAGTGATCGTAGCTCACCACTTTCGTCAGCAGCCATTTGTCATTCGTCTCGCTATATGGTGGCTTTAAAATCTATTCACTATTATGTGCTTTGTCCGAAAGTAAGCAGATTATTATCGGGGTCCAGAAGCGAGCACTCTTTTTGTCCCCATGGTTTCAGTTCAGGCCTATTTACCACTACACCTTTACCTTGCAAAGTTTGATACCATTCGTCGATGTCATCGGTACGTATATATACCTGGCCGTAGTTCTCTTTCGGGTCAAGCTCCGTGAAAAGGAAGAAGTGGATCTGTACGGCGTCAAGCTCCAGCATCAGGTAATGGGGATAGTCGCCACCAAACTGGCGAAAACCCAGTTGAATGTAGAAATCGCGAGTGATTGCTTTGTCTCGCATGGGCAATTTGGGATTGATCGCTGTTAGCATAAAACAATCTATTTAGAGAACGAATGGGACCACCGCCTTCCGGTCTTTGGGATAATCGGGAAATTTGTCAAGATACCATCGGTGATTATCCAGTGTTCGCGGAATAAGGTTGCAGATCGTCCAGATGGAAAAACTCCATGCGGGTAGGGACATTGCGACAATGGCAAAGCCCCACCATTCCACTATCTCACCGAAGTGATTGGGACATGAAACATATTTGAACAGTCCACCTGTTGGTATCTTGTAACCTGTTTCGCCGGGCTTGCGCAAATTGATCAATACGCTGTCCGAATAATTGTTGATGACGGCGCCAATGATGAACACAGGCAGGCCAATAAGGAACTGTGCCGACGTGAAAAAATCCGATCCATAGACTTCACCAAAATTGCCGAGGTAGCTGCCGTTCAAAAAGCCATTGACGCAATTGAAGCATATTGCCGACACTACGATCAATACCGGAATCTTCTTGCCCCTTGTACGGATACGCAGCGGGTACACAAAGCAACGGTTCAGATAGTGCAGCATCCACAATGCCCATAGAAGCCACGCCCCCGGCGTTTTGACACCGGAACCCGTAAAAAAGAAAATGCTCAGAACCAGCGGCGAAGGAATCTCCTGTATGATCCACCCGAGACTATTGTCCATCATAGCGCCCCACTTTTTGCTGGCATGCCTTCCATAGGGTTGGGTGATGCGGAGCAGGAATGGCAGGGTTACTACTGCCACTGCGATCCATGCCACCGACAGGATGTTGAGTGCTTTTTCGTTCATGCTAAACTAAGATAAGCGGTAATTGCGGATTTCGTAACGCAAAGCCTAACGCATTTCTTCCAGCGGTAAGCGACCGCGTGAGCAGGTACAGGGCGATAAAATCCCCTAAAAATTGTAAACCAGCCCCGGCGCCACATGCCCGAAGTAGTAATCTACTTTCAACATGGCAGTTCCATGTCTCTTCTTCCTTGCCGGCGCATCAGGATGCTCGTTCCTGTATTTAGCATAGCGATGATAGTTGTAAGCCACCTGCCTACCCGTTACATAGCCCAGTGCTGCGCCTGCAAAAACATCGGTAGCCCAGTGCTTGTTTTCCGTGATGCGGCTTAAACCCACAAGCGTGGCGGCGGCATAAGCGATGATCGGTATTACGGGCTGGTCACGGTATTCAACAGAAAACACCGTTGCAGCCGCAAATGCGGCGGTGGTATGGCCTGACGGAAAAGATCCGTTCAGCTTTTTGCCGGTTGCGTCTCTGCCTGCCGACGCGAATGGGCCATGAAACGCCGAGCTGACCGCGGAGGGCTGCTCGGGGTTATAATAATTAGGCCTGTCGCGGGTGGTGAGGCTTTTCAATATAATTTGCATAGCGCCCGAGACTGCGTAGGCCTGGGTGGCGAGGTAAAAGGTTGTGCGCACCTTTTCCCTTTTAAATATATAGCCATACGCCCCCAGTGCCACCAGCGTATACGCCTCATATAATCCTCCAAAACCTGTTACATAGCTGCTCACATTCCGAACCGTTGTATTACTTGTCCTCAACTCGAGTGCCTCACGTTGTATAGGTTTGTCGGCAAAAAAGAGCCCGCCTTCTATCGCGGCGAAAATACCCACCTTCATCCAGGTCTTGCCACTGGCATGAAAAGGGCCGGTTACCTCCTGGGTGAAATCGGTGCCCAGCAATGCCAGGTAAACAGAAGGTGTGATCTTGGTTTTTTGATTATAAATGTCTTTACTGATGTCTACGCTCTTCCCATGGTCGGTATCTTCTTTTTTAAGACTGTCGAGTTTCTTTACAAGGGTGTCCACCTTCTTTACGAGCGTGTCTGTCTTTTGCCCGAAAATATTAGCAGAAAAGCCCAGTAGCAGTAATATCAATATTGAGAAAAATTTCCTTACCATGTGAGAACCATTTTGTTAGGCCTGTTAAAGCCCAAAAAAAGTGTGCCTAAAGGGATGCTGTGGCGGCAAGGCATCAAAGCCCGGATATACATCGGCGGCCAAATGGCGTGGTTTTTTAGACTTTCTTTGGCTAACTTTTCCAAACCCCTATTTTCGGTATATGGAAAGAGATTTTTATCGTTCAGCATTTGAGAATAAGGCCAATAAAGTGGCGCGCATCACCCTTTTGTTTTGGCTAATGAAAGTGATCGCGACCACACTGGGTGAAACGCTGGGCGATTTCATTTCCATGACATTGAATATGGGCTATATAGCGGGCATCGGCATCACCTTTGCATTTTTTGCTATTGTGCTCGCTGCGCAGATCTCCCTACGACGGTATGTGCCATCTGTGTACTGGCTCGTCATTATCGGGACCACTACGCTCGGCACGGAAATATCCGATTTCCTTGACCGCACCTGGCATCTTGGTTATACGCTCGGCAGCCTGGTATTAGCTGGCTGCTTGCTGCTAACTTTGCTTGCCTGGCACCGAAAATACCATAACCTAAACGTTTATCCGGTTACAGCTGTTCCGAAGGAGCTATTCTACTGGACAGCAATACTGTTTTCAAACAGCTTAGGTACCGCCTTTGGCGATTTTCTTGGCGATGACCTTGGGCTTTCTTACTTGCAGGGCGCAATGGTGACCGCGGGCGTTATCGTGTTAGTACTATTACTACACTACCTCACAAAGATCAACCACAACCTGCTGTTTTGGATCGCCTTTGTGTTTACCCGCCCTTTCGGCGCTACCTTCGGCGACCTACTGACCAAGCCTCATGCAAAAGGCGGCCTTGACCTCGGGACACTGAACGCTTCACTAGTAGCGATAGCATTGATGATAGTGCTGGTAGTGATTGAGCATAGACTGAGCAGGCGGATGCCTGGCACAACGATTTAAGAATGGTAGTTAGAGTTGGCCAGCATTATTTTGAGGCAATTGCAGAATAAACGTTGCCCCCTGCCCTTCAACACCTACGGCTGTCAGCGTGCCGTTATGACGCTCTGCAATTTTTTTGCACAATGCCAGGCCAAGCCCGGTACCTTCATATTGATCTTTGGAATTCAAGCGGGTGAACGTGTTAAATATCTTCTCGGCGTACTCCTGCGAAAAGCCGATGCCGTTATCAGAAAAAGATATCTCGTTTAGGATGTCCTTATTATCGTTTAGGACCTCCCGCGCTGTGATGCGTATAACAGGCGGCCTATTGCGATGGTTGAACTTAAGCGCGTTGTAAACAATATTGTAGAACAGCTGATAGATGAGCAAAGGAGCGCCGAAGATGTGGGGAAGATCATCGAAGATTATTCGCGCATTCTTCTGCTCTATCATGACCTCAAGGTCGGACTGAATATTCCTAATTATCTCGCCCAGGTCGATTTCAGAAAACTGTTGCTGAAGATTGCTTAGGGTTGAGTAAGCCAATACACCTTCTATCATAGTGTTCATCCTGTCTGTGGCGCTGTATATCTTTTCGAGCGATAAACGCGCGTCTTCATTCACGTCATTCCCCAGCTCGCGCGACAGGCGGCTGGCAAAAGTTCTTACTTTACGCAACGGCTCCTTGAGATCGTGCGAGGCGACATGTGCAAACTGCAGCAGGTCGTCGTTCGACCGCTGAAGTGCCTTTGTCCTTTCTTTAACAGTGGCCTCGAGTCTCTCCTCGACGGCCTTTTGCTCTTCGATGTTCGTAAAGGCGCCTACCCATTTAAAAACGTTACCATCATGGTCCTTCATCGGGTTGGCAATTACGTAAAACCAGTTGTAGGTGCCATCGGCAGCCCTGAGCAGGCAGTCAGCGGCGAGCGATCTCTTTGTAGCAATGCTATTCTGCCATTTACTTTTCATCTCCGACACCTGTTCCGGGTGGCAGTATTTGAACCATTCGTCACATAGCTTTCCATCCGGATCACAACCCGTATATGCAAACCACTGGCTGTTGAAGAAGGTGCAATTGCCGTCATTCTCTGCCATCCAGATGAGCTGGGGAAGAGACTGGGTGAGCGTACGGAATAACTCTTCGCTATGCCTGAGCGCAGTTTCAGCCGCTTTCAGGTCGGATATATCGCGTGTTGTACCGGCCACAGCTACGACATCGCCTTTTTCGTTGAGTACCGGCGTAAAGATATAATCGTACATGCGGCGGCCCAGCGTCGCGTGCGGAAAGGACACCTCCCCCCGTATCATCTGTTTCGTTGCCACCACGGTATCTATCTCCCGCTCGTGCATCAGGGCGTGCCATTCTTCATAGCCAAGCTCGCGCAGGCCCCGCCCAAACGCTTCTTCTTTTGTTTTGCCCCACATTTTCAGCAAGGCATTGTTGGCATAGGTAAAACGGTAATTGAGATTGAAAACGTAAACAAGATCGGGCGTGCTGTTGATCACGGCCTCATAAAGGCCTTTGCTTATCTCAAGCTCGCCACGGGTTATCTCCAGTTCTTTTTCTATGTTTTTGCGCGCAGTTATATCGTTGGCAGCGCCAAACCATTCTACAAGGTTATTGTTATCGTCGAAAACAGGGATGGTCCTCGAAAATGTCCAGCCGGTAGTACCATCGGATCTTAGTACGCGGTGCTCCAACTCGAACGCTGACCTGGTACTAATGGCTTTCTCTATTGCCTCCTTTACCATCTGGCGATCGAGGGGGTGTATGTAGATTTCCATCCACCGGTCGTTAGGTTCAGCAACGTCGTTCAATATCCCCTTACCATTGAGCGCGTAGACGTGCGACCAATCAGGACTCATGCGATAGATCATGTCCGACGTGGCCAACACAAGTGCGCGGTACCGCCACTGGCTTTCGTCGGCCGATGCTTGCAGGTTGCCCATACCGGAGCCTGGTACAAAGTCGCTCATGTCCTTTTGGAATGACTAGGTGATAATAATCTGAAAATAAAATACTTATTTGAAAATCATAAAACAAAAAATCATGCCACAGAAGACATGCCGACACTGAAATCGCCCTCCTTTCAACTACTTCATACCCGGCTGCCTTTTGCCCAGCTCTTCAGCTAGCCCGACAAGCAGCCCCTGTGGCCCGCGGATGTAGCAAAGGCGATACATGTCCTGGTATTGAACAACTTCTCCGACGAGCGTTGCACCGTGTTTGTATAGCCGGGTGAGCAGTTCGTCGAGGTTAGTGACGGCGAACATGACGCGGAGGTACCCTAACGCGTTCACGGGAGCGTTCGTATGATCGGAGACTATTGGTGGGGTGATAAACCTGGATAGCTCGAGCCGACTGTGGCCGTCTGGGGTGGCCATCATAGCTATCTCTACATGCTGGTTACCCAGGCCGGTGACGCGGCCGGCCCATTCGCCTTGGATCATCGCCCGGCCTTGGAGTGTCAGACCGATCTCAGTGAAAAATGAAATAGCCTCGTCGAGGGAATCTACCACGATGCCAACATTGTCCATTCTCATTAGTTTGCTCTTCATGATAACAGGTGTTTTGAATACGTCAAAAGTCGGGGTTTTATATGAATGCCCGAACCGGGCAAAAAACAAAAATCGGGCATCGGATTTTTATTAACGTACTGATCGTTAATCAATTACACCAAAAACAGCATGCCCGATCGTGCCCGACTGTGCTGCCGGACATGCCCGACTTGTAGTAAATATTGCCCGATATAATTTAACCGCAAAGACGCTAAGACGCAAAGGAATATGTGAAATGTCCATAGAGGAATTGAGAACATGAGCTAAGGTTAAGGTTAAAAATTTCACTGCCAAAGTAAAGTTACGACAGGCAAAAGACGTGCTGAAAAAATGTGGATAAAGAGACATAAAATTAAAATTGTTGATGGATAATTTTAAAGCCGGCAAACCGGCTGTGATCACCCTCGGGACGAACCTCCTGCTAGTACCCGGTGGCAAACTGAATACGCCATTGGGAGTGGAGCAAAATATAAAATCAAAAAGAATGATAAGGATAACACGCATAATTTCTATCCTGCTATTGATAACGCTGTCCCCAACGCGGGGCGGATGCCAGACTGCTAAAAGCAAAGGGAGTGAAATGCGTCCGGGCACAAGCAGTGAGATAAGGCTGGACACGGTAACTCTCTTCGACCAGAAGAGGAAACGCGAGATCCCTATCGCCATATTCAGATCGAAACATAAAGCATCCGGCAAGCAGGCGCTCGTCATTTTCAGTCACGGTTATGGGGAGAACAAGCCGGGCGCTTACCTGATGTACAGGTACCTGACCGATTTTTTGGCTCTGAAAGGTTACTTCGTGGTAAGCATACAACACGAGCTGCCCACGGACAGCCTGATCCCTTCGCAGGGTGTGCCGCAAATTGTGAGGCGGCCTTTCTGGGACAGGGGCGCCGACAATATCCTGTTTGTGATCGAGTGGCTAAAGAAATCGCACCCTGAGCTTGATTTCAATAACATCGCGCTTGTCGGGCACTCGAACGGGGCTGATATGACGGCGCTGTTCCCGCAAAAATACCCGGGCATAGTGCGTAAGATCATAACGCTGGACAACAGGCGGATGGCGCTGCCCAGGACTTCCAACCCGAAGGTTTATTCACTCCGGTCGAGCGACCAGCCGGCTGACAGCGGCGTATTGCCGACCGTTGAAGAGCAGCAACGATTCGGGATGACGATCATAAAACTACCGGCCACGAAGCACAATGACATGATCGACTTCGGTACCGAGGCGCAGCATAAAGAGATCAATGACTACGTTCTGAGATTTCTGAGGTAGCAGTAACGCGACCCTCTAATTTTTATTCAGCAGGTTGTAAAGCGCGCCGAGGTCTTTTGCTGTCATCTGAAGCGCAGTATCCTGCATGTAGTGGCGCTTGAAGGCCCTGATAGCGGCTATTGTGTCGCGGACATCATAACCTATGACGCGTAATGCGAGGATGTGATTGAAATCTGCAGGTGCATCAGCAGGCGAATCGTCGTACCAAAGCCCGAAGCCACTTTGCGCCAATGTCTTCCATGGGAACAGTATGCTCGGGTCTGTCTTGCGCGTAGGTGCAAAGTCGCCGTGACCAATGAAGTTGGCAGTGGGAATGTTGTAAGCCTGTTTCAGTTGCCTTAGCAGCACCAGGAGGCTGGCGATCTGTGCGTCTGTGAAGGGTTCGGAGCCATTATTATCGATCTCTATGCCTATGGAGCAGGAGTTCATATCAGTGACATTGCCCCAACGGCCCAGGCCTGCGTGGTGCGCCCGCAAGTAGTCGTTGAGCAAATGATAGACCGTGCCGTTCTTAGCAATTAAGTAATGGGCGCTCACCTCCGTACTTGGCAAGGTGAAGGTCTTGAGGGTTTGTTCTGCCATTTCCTGTGCTGTGTGGTGGATGATGACAAAGTTGGGTTTGCGCATGGTGAAATTGGTGGTGCCTACAAAATAGGGCGGCGGCTTTACGGTATCGTTTGCCATTATCGTTGGTATTTCCTTTAGCCGCGTTGCGAAGGATTTTGCCTGCCGTTTATATACTTTGTTCGTAGCGTAATAAGGCGACCTGCTGCAGGCGGCCATGCCGAGGCAGATTATTGTAAAGGTGATGAGTGATTTATTTCGCATGCTTTTCGCAAGTAGATACCTGAATATGTAAGTTATATTGCCGAGGCAATTTTAAGTCATTTTTTTTTTGTAATTGACGGCGGCAGTTACAAACTGCAATCATTTGTAATCACAAGTCACAGACTTTCGGGAGCGGGAGGAACTGGCTAGGCGCCTCTAACATGGACGCGTGCCAGCGGACGTACTTTTGCAAGCAACTTGCATCAAAGCTGCAGGACTTTAGAAATACCTATCTTCTCTAAAAAATATTCATCATGAGATATCACCATCAATGTTCCTCTATATTGATTGACAGCTGTGGTTAAGATTTCAATGTTCTGCATATCGAGGTTGTTTGTAGGCTCATCCAATATTATCATGTCGGGCGCTATGGCGCCCATAGTCAGACAGCACAATATCAATCGCATTTTTTCGCCGCCGCTTAGGTCGGCACATTTTTTCTCCCAGCTGTCTTTTGTAAATAAAAACCGGGAAAGACCTATTTTCATTTCATGCTCGTGCGCCGCACTAGTATTGAATCGCTCAATTTGTTGATATACACTTAAACTGCTGTCTAATAAAGAATAGTCCTGGTCGATGTAAATAATCTTGCTTTCTGCGACATTTATGCTACCGGTCATTGGCTTATGTTCGCCCAATATCATTTTTACCAGAGTTGTTTTACCGCTTCCGTTATTACCTTTTATTGCCCAACGATCGCCGCTAACTACCTGCAGGTCTAATCCTGTCGACCATAATATCGAATCACCGTATCCCGTGTTTACATCTTTGGCATTAATCAAAATCTTACCCTTATGAAGTTTTGAACCGCCAAATCCTATTTTCATTTTATCCACTTCAGATAATGATTTGCGCAGTTCATTCAATTCACCGGCTAGATCTTCTACCTTCCCTGCATGCACATCTTTGATTTTTGCCGTACTCTTCTCTGCATTATTTTTCAGCGTGTTCATGGATATTGTGGGCGTTCCGGCTTTTTCCTGTTTCTTCTTACCGCGCGCATCAAGTTTTTGTTCCCGCTCGATGGCGTCACGTTTAATAACTTTTGCTTTGCGTAGTTCTTTCTCTTTGCTTTTTATGTCCTCATCGATCGCGTTGCTTTGTATCTTTTTTTGGGTTTCATAAAAATCATAATTGCCCCCATACACCCTAATTCCACGATTGGCGGATAATTCGTACACGATATCGAGTAAGTTCAGCAATTTCCTATCGTGGCTTACAACTATCAGTGTGTCCTTGGTCGTTTTTACGTATTCATACAGTATTGAGCGACCAGATACGTCCAGGTGGTTGCTTGGCTCATCCATGAGCACTATTTGGGGCTTTTGTATCAGAATGCCTGCCAAAAACACTTTGGCCCTTTGGCCACCACTGAGTGTTGCCATTTTTTGACCGAGATGTATATCCTGAATATCCCACTGTCGTAGCGCTTCATAACATCGTTCTTCCAGTGTCCAATCGTCGTTCAATGTTTCTAAGTTCGCCTCACTTACATTTCCGTTCAATATTTCCCTTAGTGCATCTAATTTGCTACTCACCCCAAGCGCTTCAGCAATAGTCAGGTTGTTATATTGTCCATATAGTTGCGGCATATAATAGGGTGAAGAGTCAGCTTTTAAATATCCATGGGATGGCTTTAGTATACGAGCCAATATTTTGAGAAGCGTCGATTTGCCTGTACCATTATTCCCGATCAGCGCAATTTTATCGCCTTTGTTTACGGCGAGATCTATGTCTTGGAAAAGTAAATCTTTGTTTGCGTGCAGGTAGGCTGCATTGTGCAGAATAAGCATTGTATAGTTTCATTTTAAAATAAATAATTACAATAGCCCGCTAAGGCTTACTGTATTGTCTTTAAATTGAAATGAAATTCTACACTTTTGCTATTCTTTGTTTACCGGCACAAATTTACGGATTTCTTGTTTATATTTCCTGCTCAGATCTCGCTAACTATGAAAGGTGTTCCAATGTCCGTGGATTAGGCGAAAAACCTACATAAAAGAATTTCCTTCCGCATACTCATCAAAATCAATTTCAAGATTCAACTTGGCTAACCGAGAAATTGTTGATTTATCCAGATGATGTCCTCCCAGCATTGTATTGCCATTATGAAAGACGGTCGCAACTTGTATATACCCATTTGCCAAGTTAGCTAGCTGTGCGATGCCCTGCTTATCGGTTTCTAAAAGATCCAGCAAGCGACTAATCTTTGTTTCAAATGCATTAGGGCCAAGATCCGGTTCAAACATTAATTTGCTAACCCTATATGCGACATTTCCGGATTTTTTCATATCGCCTTTGTTCCAACCATCGGTTGGCACCAGTGTTGTTAGCCTACACAATTGCTCATAGCTCATTTCATCAGACGACGCGCTAAAATAAACACTATGATATGCTTGCATTCCAACCCAACGGACGGCTATGTCGGGTTTTGTGTCAAGATATACTGCGAGGTAAAATTTCTCGTCTTTTATTTGAAAATAGACGACCGCCTCATTTTTGTCGTAGTCAACATTCACACGCAAAACCTTCGGCTTACCATTTTCATAGATAACCTCATGTATCGTTAAAATCTGCTCAGTTGTACCAAATTCCCGAGTTACGATTTCTTCAACAGCTTTCTGAATCACCAATTCATCATGCATATTACTCAGATTTTATTAGCAGAAAGATTGAAGATAAAATTAAACATCCACCCTGAACAGAGTGGATGTTTTAGCATCTTCTGGCATCTTTTACACAAACATGGGAGTTTGTGGATGTATGAGCCATTTGTGTACTAACTCTCAAGATTTCTGATCATCGCAAATAGCATTTTAGACATTTCTTCGGCGATTGAATATAAATTGCTGAATTCTGCATCAGATAGATGACCACTATCTCTAAGGATATCAAATACAGCAACGCATTCAAAGACTGAGCCCCGAGCTATTATGCAGAAATTTTTGCGATCAGGTTTGCTAAAACGGCTGGTTCCTTCTGCTATGTTCAGCACCACGCTTAATGATGCCCGTCTAAGTTGGTTTTTAATTACCCCATCTAGTGTTTCAATTCGGAGCACCGATTTGACAACTATAGCATTAAATGCCTTCGCCTTTTTGTAAACCTCGAGATTTTCAAAATCGAACATGGTGTAAGAGTGTGAGTGTGGGTTTGAGTAATGAAGAAAAGGTCAGAGTGAGGCGTCGCTCTCGCTCCCACACTCACTCCGACCTTTGTGCCCGGAACAGGAATCGAACCTGCACTCCCTTGCGAAAACCAGATTTTGAGTCTAGCGCGTCTACCAATTCCGCCATCCGGGCTTTCTCGCTTTATTCAGCGTGCCATGGTTCGACTGGGCTCACCATGACAATACATATAGTTCAGCATGACACTGCACTAAGGGGTTGCAAATCTATCGATTCTTTCCTTAATGCGCAATAAGTATTTTTTGCGGAAATAGTAGTCTTTTATCTGTAATAAGAGGGTTTCACTATGGTCGCCGGCATTGAATTGGGCAGTGAGTTTTCCGGCGGCTTCGTTCCAGGTATTGAGCTGCTCTTCAAGGGCATCTTTTGCTGTGGCGCGGCTGCTGTCATCATCGCCCATTTCGGCATCACTTACTGCTTCATTGAGGTCCATCATCTCCATGAGGAAGGCATTAGGCAGGCTGTACTTTTCCTCGTCCTCCAGCAGGTGGTTAAGTTTAAGGATATAGGCCATGGTGGCGTCGGGGCTATTGAGGGTCTTGTAGGCGTCATTGTTCATGGCGCTCATGCGCAGCGATTCCAGCTTCGCTTCCTCTTCGGCATTGGCAAAGCGGTCGGGGTGGTACTGGCGGCTGAGTTGGTAGAACTTCGCCTTCACCGCGGCAGCGTCGGGGTGAAAGTTAACGGGCAGACCGTATAGTTCGAAATAGTTGAGCATGTTCTGTTTTTACCATGGAGGACACAAAGGTAGCGCAAGGGCCGCCAAACCGTAAAAAAGGGGTTTGCTATATTTGTGTGCAAATTACCAAACATGATCCGGATAGGCCTGATAAGGGAAAGAAAAATACCTGCAGACAACCGCGTGCCGCTTACACCAAAGCAGTGCGCAGATATACAGGAGAAATTCCCGTCGATCAGGATCGTGGTGGAACCGTCGCCCGACAGGTGCTTCGCCGACAAGGAGTATGTAGCCGAGGGTATAGAGATGAGCGAGCACCTGGAGCACTGCGATGTGCTGCTGGGGGTAAAAGAAGTGCCGGTGGACAGGCTGATACCAGGCAAAACTTATTTTTTCTTCTCGCACACCAAGAAAAAACAGCCCTACAACCAAAAGCTGATGCATGCGCTTATAGAAAAGCGCATCCGCATGATAGACTATGAGTGCCTGATGCACAGCGATGAGCAGCGCATACTGGGCTTTGGCCTGTATGCCGGTATCGTGGGTGCGCACAACGGATTGCTTACTTATGGCAAAAAGTTCGGGCTCTACACCCTGCCACCTGCCCACAGCGTGCGCAGCTTCAGGAAACTGGTAGCGGCATATGAAGACATCAGGCTGCCGAATGTTAAGATCGCAGTTACAGGCTCGGGCAAGGTAGCAGCGGGCATACTGGAAGTGATGGTGCAACTGGACATAGAACCAATAGAACCGGAAGACTACTTTAAGAACGAATATGAGTACCCGGTGTATTGTCACTTTAAAGGCCGCACACTATATGCACGTAAGGACGATAACAGCTTTCACCGCGATGATTTCCATGCACATCCCGACCAATACAAATGCCTCTTTGAGCAGTACCTGTCGAAGACGGATATACTGATGAACGGCATTTACTGGGATACGCATGTGCCGCGGCTGTTTGAGAAAAAAGACATCCAACGGCATGATTTCCGTACCAGCGTGATAGCCGATATTACCTGCGACATAGACGGCTCAGTACCCATCAATACGGGTGCGTCGAGCATTGCAGACCCGGTGTATGGCATCGATAGGGCAACGGGCGCACAGGTGGCTCCATTTCAGAATACGCGGGACATAATAGACGTTATGGCCGTGGATAACCTGCCTAATGAGCTGCCACGCGATGCATCGCAATACTTCGGCCTGCATTTTGAAAAGTACATACTTGGCGAACTGTTCGAAAGCAGCAGTGAAATACTGGACCGAGCTACGATATGCGCCAATGGCAAGCTGACGCCGCGCTATGAATATTTGAGCGACTACGCCTACGCGTAGTGCGAAGAGAGGATATCCTTCACCGCTTTTTCAGCAGTATCATATTGGAAGGTGAAGCCTGCCTGCAGCGCTTTGTCAGCACTTACGGTGCAGCTCTTCAATACTTCTTTACTCATCTCGCCGAGCATGAAACGAAGCAGGGGCGACGGTACGTGGAACGGTATGCGCAGGCCCTTCTTTTCGTGATGTATGATATTCATAAGGGTTTTGTGAGCGACGGGGTGCGGTGCTGTCGCGTTGAAAATGCCGCTGATGCTTTCGTCCATAATGGCCCTGTAGAGCATATTGCTCAGGTCTTCAACGTGTATCCAACTGATGACCTGGTAGCCGCTGCCGAGTATGGGCAGCACACCCATAGCCATGGGTTGGGCCAGCTTTTTGAACATGCCGCTCTCCCGCCCGAGCACAATGCCGAAACGGAAAATGACGGTACGCAACTTATCATTAATACTCATTGCGGTCTCTTCCCAATGCGCGCAGGTCTCACCAAGGAAGTCGTGGTAATGCGGGGCATCTTCGGTAAAGGGTTCTGAATCGTTGCGGTCGGGCCCATAGAAACCAATAGCCGATGCGGAGACGAAGGTTTTGCAGCATTCACCGTATTCGCGCAGGCGATCGGTGAGGAAGGCGGTGGCCTTTATCCTGCTATCCACGATCTCTTTTTTCCGTTTTGCCGTCCACTGCTTATCGGCTATGCCCGCACCGGCGAGGCTTACGAGCGCATCGAGCCTTTTGAGATGTACGAGGTCGCATTTGCCTTCTTCGGGATTCCAATAGGAGTACTTGTAGCCGGCGACCTTTTTCTTTTTGGCCGGATGAGTGGTGAATATGACCACCTCGTGGCCACGACTGACCAACATGCGCGACAAATGGCTGCCTATGAAGCCAGTGCCACCTGTAATTCCGATTATTTTTTTAGGATCCGCCATCCGATTACTGACAATAAAAATTATACCCCATCCGCTTTTATAACGCCAACTTTAATTATATGTTATAAACTACCCAAAAGATAGCCTTTATTTTTGCATCGCGCAATATTTACTTAACGGCTGCGTTATTTTCATGTTATGTTCATAAAAAACATCCAAAACAAACACATGAATAGACTCATACTCAACAATTTTAAGGCTAGTTCACAGCAAAAAATTCCGGATGCGAAGCTGGGGGATACTGAGGAGCTGATTAGGCTAAGCAGCGAGATGAAAAATTATCTCAAAGAGGCTGCTGCCGACCTGCTGCAACCCCGCCCTGAAGCTGTAGCGCAACTGCTTAAAAAGAGCTTAGTAATTAAATAGGTACAGGTAACATGATACGGTGGTAGAACAGGTTTTATACCAGTTCTATCACTGTTATTTCGGGCAGTATCCCAAGCCTGCCGGGGTAGCCAAGGAAACCGAAACCGCGGTTGACATATAAATATTGCCCCCCTTCCTCGTAGAGGCCGGCCCATTTTTTATACATATACTGTACCGGACTCCATTTAAATCCGGGTATCTCCACACCAAACTGCATGCCGTGCGTATGGCCGCTTAGGGTCAGGTCCACGTCTTTATACTTCTTATTCACCTGTGCGTCCCAATGCGAAGGGTCATGTGAAAGCAGTATCTTAACCGGTACGTTTTGCGACTCGAGTCCGGCGTAGGCCCTGGCCATGTCACCATATGTGTGGAAGCCTTTAGCGCTCCAGTTCTCTACGCCTATCAGGGCTATTTTGTCATTGCCTTTTTGCAGTAGTGTATGTTCGTTCAGCAAAAGCTTCCAGCCTACTTCGGCGTGGATGCTTTTCAGCCTGTCTAGGTTCTCTTTTTTTGCCTCTTTGGTAGGCCAGTGCACATAGTCGCCATAGTCGTGGTTGCCCAGGATGGAGTACACGCCCATCGGCGCTTTCAATCTTGAGTAGATCTCCTTGTAGCTATCGTCTACCTCTTCGGCGTGGTTATTCACCAGGTCGCCGGTGAAGAATATGACATCGGGCTTTTCGTCGAGCACCTTCTGTATACCCCTTGCCACTGCGTCGTGGTTGTCGAAACTGCCGGTGTGTATGTCGGACACCTGCACGATCTTCATGCCGGCAAAGGCTGTCGGTAAGGCGTCCAATTTGAGGCGGACGCGACGCACCCGGTAATTGTAGCGGTTACTGACCCCGTATATGAAACCGAACAAAGAAGTACCACCCAAAATGATCGCAAGCGTGGAGAAAAATGCCGAGCGGCTCATGCCGCCGCCTTGCCCCTGGTCGGCAGTGCGGTCCACTGCGGGGCGCATCATGTCTATAAACCACATTACCAGCCTGCGCAGGTCGTCGATCAGCATTACCAATAGTATCAGCACTTTGCCAATAGTGAAACCCAGCGCAAAGGCAATGAAGATATTGCGCATCATGTGCGGCAGCGACTCCCAATGGATCTGCCTGAAGAAGATGATGCTGAGCCATACAAGTGCCGTGGCAATGAAATAAAAAGTCAGCAAGCCGATGCGCCAGCCCTGCGGCAGGTTGCGCAATGCCATGCGTATCACAATAAAACTATAGTACTCCGCCAGGCCTATTACCCCAATAAATATCAACAACCTCAGCCACATAATATCGTTCTGCTTTTTAGTAGTTCAGGAATTCGTCGAGTTGTATTTCAATAGCTTTCTGCGTGCCGGGTTTTAACAAGTTGCCCTCCAGGTCCATCTCCTCGTTGATGCGTGAGAGGGGCAGTTTGTTGTAATGTACGTGCATGCGCAGGTAGTGCAGTATATTGGTCATATGCTCTATGCCCCGCAGGTTGCCCCCGCGGCCATCGGCCACGCCTACCAGCAGGGCTTTTTTATACCACCAGCACTTGCGAATGTCGCTATTGTCTATCATCAGCTTCAGTATGCCGGGAAAACTGCCGTTATACTCAGGCATGATGAAAATGAATTTCTCAGAGGGGATAAAGTAGCGTTGTTCAAGAGCAGTGAGTGCGGGGCCTTCTTCGTATACCTCGGCGCCCTCTAAGGACACCAGGTGCACATCAGCGTCTTTTGCCTTAAGCATATCGTAATACAGCTTTGCAACCCTGAGGGTCATGCTGTCTTTGCGGTTTGTGCCCGATATTATGGTAATCATCCGGTATGCGAAGATAAGTGTAATGCCTGTTTGGTGCCGGGTTGAATTGCCAATAGCCTGATCGGCAGAAATGATGCCGCGGGCTTAGCGCTCAATAAAGATAACCGTTACCCGTGCGAAATGTGCATGAATCTTGCTAAAAAGTTGGAAAAAATTATGTATCATTATAACAATAAAATCATCGATTTATGGCGAGGATATCCTTTATCGTTTTATTGCTGATGGCGATCTTTAGTACCGCCGGCGCCCAAACGGGCAAAAAGAGCAGCGCCCCGAAAAAGGTGGCACACAAAAAAACGGTAGTAACCAAAACGGTTGTGATAAACGATGAGGAACAGAGCAATGATGAGGATGAAGTGATAGAAGAAGGGGAAATGCCGGGAGAAGTCTATTACACGGAGGTTGATGAGGATGGCGATGGCTACTATGTGGAAGAACCTAACGATGACGAAAGCCCAGCCGGCACCGGCAGTGAGACCGAGCGAGGGATACACAGGGCGATTCGTCATACAGCCAGCCACGCGCGCGGCCCTGTGTATAGTAAAAAGTATCCTGAAAACCTGTATTACTTTAATGCCAAAACGGGGTTTTACTACAAGCGTAAGACGCCTCTAAAAAAGTAGGTCTTGTAACCAAATTTGGTGGTCCAACGCATCGATTTCTACAAATTTCATGCATTGGTTTTGTATTATGTCTATTGTTCGTATATTGTTGCCAGTAAAATAACAGTACACTTATGAAATCTTTAATATCTGCTGTGTGTATGCTGATCTTGTCGGCTGTGATGCTGAGTTCATGTGCAGTGGGCGATGGTAATTATCTGCCCGGCCACTATAAAAAACGCAGCTACTGGAAACAGCACGTAAAGTACGGGCCTGCCTATTATAATCACTATGCACCGGCACGGCACGGCAGCTATAACACTAACAGGAACCCTGAATACAGATAAATTACCCCAAACAAAGCAACTTTATGAAACCTCTGATACTTTTAACTTGCTTGTTGATAACGCTGAGCCTCACGATGAGCTCATGTTTATACAGCCATGGCGGTGGTTACCCCGGTAGCTATACCCGCCGCTCTTATTGGAAACAGCACGACCATTATACACGCAGCAGCTACAGGCCAAGGGATTACTACCATTACGGCCATCACTACGTGCAATACAGGTAAATATTATTGAACAGAACGGATATTATTCCCGCAGTGATACTGCGGGAATATTTTTTTGTAAAAGGCGAAGACTAGCGTTGCGACTCTATGTATTCTTTCAGTTGCTCAAGGCTCTCGAACTGGATCTTATCCTTGCCGTAGCCACACTTCCAGAACCTGGATTCGGGGTTGGGGTTGAACATACCTTTCCAGAGCACAATATCGAGATCCTTATGCTTATAATGCATTGATTTTGTATTATCTGTCTCCAAAGGCTCGAAACCCAGGTCGTATAGATCGTCTTGTGTTATTTCAGGAAAATTCATGTTCCAAAAATATGTGAAAGTTTAGATGAAACGAGTACCTGCAGTGAAATTTTTTGATTAATCTAACGCAAGTTCCTTACTAACACGCTAACAAAGCCATTTTTATGCGTTTTAGCAGAAGTTCACAGCAAGGACAATGAGATGATTTGTGAGCCGCGAAAAGGCTGGACAGTTTAAAAAATGGCTCAATAAATGGCAATTTATTGAAGCATGGTGGGGATTATTAACTGTTTATTTATTGCTACATTTGTTCAAACCACTAATATCAGAGTATGCGTATTGCTTTCTTATTGTTTGCCACCATTTTACTGTCCTCAGCCTCCTTCGCCCAACCTGACCAAAATGCGGTTCCCCCGCGCGGGTCACTTTTGGAAAGAATGTCGTCTGCGCCGGGCGCTGTAATAAAAAAGGAGATCTCGGATATAGGGGAGCTAAAAAACCTAAGAGTACAATTAGCAAAAACATCGAATATCACCACTAAGGACCAACATTTCTTACTGGCGCGCCTGGCCTATGATGCCAAAGACACCAATTTGCCGTCAACCAAAGCGGCTTACCTGGATATTGCCGGAGTAGATGAAATGACCCGCGGTTTTGATCAGATCCGCGCTAATCTGTCGGCTAATCCGGGAAATGGCTATTCGGAAATAACTTTTAAAACAAGGGATGGAATAACCGGCGGTTATTACTCGGCAAAGGGAGGCTGGGCGCCTTTCCTCCGGATCTCGGATAGCGACCCGGATTCCTATGTCTTCTTCGAAAAAGAGGACCAGGATAAACTCATGTCGCTCCTGGACCTGTGCCGGCAAAAACTGAGACCCCAGCCCCCAACCAAGTAAAGACTCTTTATTTGCTCATAGATAAATTTCGCTGGCGTTTTCGGCGGCTAACTTGTATTTTGCCGGCCCAAAACATACAATAAATGAAACGTGTACTCTTTTCCTTACTTTTTACTGTAGCAGCCCTTTGCGGCTATTCACAAGACCTCAAGTTACCGGCGCTTAGCCCAACGGCTAAGATCAGCCAGGATTTCTCCACTTCTTCAATCGAGATTACTTATAGCCGCCCATCAATGCGTGGCCGCCATATTTTTGGCGACATAGTAGCGTACGGAGAAGTTTGGCGTACCGGCGCTAATGCCGCTACCAGAATCAAATTTGGGGAAGATGTGACAGTGGGCGACCAGGAGGTAAAAGCGGGCGAATACGCGCTTTATACTATCCCCGGTGAGGGCTCATGGGAGGTGATACTGAACAAGGGCACCAGCAACTGGGGCTCGGCAGGTTATGACAAAGCTGCCGATGTTGCCCGCTTCCGCGTGAAAGCTAAAAGCACAGAAAGGACCGTACAGACTTTTACGATCGAGATATCTAATATCACGCTCAGCAGCTGCCACATCGACCTGATGTGGGAAAACACCATGATATCTATACCTGTGGATGCCAATAACCAGGAACGGCTCACCAAGGCTGTGGACAAAGCGATCAATAACCCATCGATCCCATACTTCCAGGCGGCCAACTACTATTTTGAAACACACCAGCAAACCGAAAAGGCCTGGGAATATATCAATAAGGCATGTGAGCAAAACCCCAAAGCTTTCTATATGTTTTTCCTGAAGGCACGCATTGCAAAGAAATTAGGCAAGCGTGAAGAAGCGATAGAAGCGGCCAAGAAATCGATGGAAACCGCTAAAGGTAGCGCCTTCGAAAACGACTATATACGCCAGAACAGGAAGATCATCAACTCGCTCAGGTAACCGTAAGGATAAAAGGTTTTATATTTATACCCACGGTGTCAAAGCCGTGGGTTTATTTTTCAAAGATCATGCGCAGGATAGTTTTATTGCTTAGTGCCGTTTTGCTCTGCACACACACCATAGGGCAGCAGGTACGCCCGGCTACTTCGGCCGAGATATATCATGAGATATCGCAGCTAAAGAACCTGGTGAACGTGCTGTATGTAGCAGCACACCCCGATGACGAGAATACCCGCCTGCTTGCATGGCTGGTGAACGACCAGAATATCCGCACCGCTTACCTGTCGCTTACGCGTGGCGATGGCGGGCAAAACATACTAGGCAGCGAGCAAGGCCCGGCGCTTGGTCTCATCCGCACACATGAACTCATGGAGGCCCGCAAGATAGACGGTGCAGAACAGTTCTTTACACGCGCGGTTGACTTTGGCTTCTCAAAAACATCGCAGGAAACCTTTAAGCACTGGAACCCGGATGTCATCACCCACGATGCCGTTCGCGTCATCCGCATGTTCAGACCCGATGTGATCATTTGCCGTTTCCCGCCCACTACAGAAGCCGGGCACGGGCAGCATGCTGCCTCTGCTATTATAGCAAAGAAAGCAGCTTATGCATCCGGCGATCCCAAAAAATACAATGACAATATCGAAAAGTATCCTGCCTGGGAAGTAACCAGGCTGCTCTTCAATTCTTACAAGTTCGGTAACCGCAATACAACATCCGAAGACCAGTTCAAACTGAAACTTGGGCAGTACAATGCCTTACTGGGTGTGGGCTATAGTGAGCTGGCAGGCCGCAGCCGCAGTGTGCATAAAAGCCAGGGGGCCGGCACACCCAGCGTGCCCGGTGTGCAAACAGAATATTTCAAGCTCGTAGGTGGCGCAGAGTTCAAGAAGTCGCTCTTCGATGATATCGACATGACATGGAAACGTGTCGACAGGAAAGATATCGGCAAGACCATCGACAGCATACTGGAACATTACGACTTCAAAGCGCCTGAGAACAGCCTGCATTCGCTGCTGGCCTTGCGTCCGCAGATAGCCAGCGTAAAGGACGCATACTGGCGCGACGAAAAGCTGGCCGAACTGGACAAAGTGATACTGCACTGTGTAGGCTTGCTGGCCGAGGTATATTCGAACACACCCCAGACCATTGCGGGCACTACCCTGCCGTTCACGCTGCATGTTATATCGCGCTCAGGCGTGCCTGTACGCCTCAAGGGGGTAGAATGGACGAAAGGCGACACCAGCAGCTACAACATAAAACTGCAGGACGACTCGCTGGTAACGCTGGAGCATAATATCACGATACCCGCCAACACACCGATCACGGAACCTTACTGGCTGTCGCAAACCAGTGGCGACCCGGGAGTGTATGCGGTATCGAACGATTCGCTCATCGGCCTGCCGGAGACACCCGACAACCTGAATGTGAAGCTGACAGTAAAGATCGGCCATGAATTATTTAATGTGGACGTACCACTCTCTTACAAAAAGCTGGACCCCATAAAAGGAGACGTGGTGGAACAGCTACGGATAGTGCCGGATGTGGTGCTTGATTTCAGTTCGCAACTGGTAGTTACCCAGCCTGACGGATCTGTGAAGACTAGTGTCGTGATACGGCCATTCAAGGACATCAGTGACGCTACACTGGCAATAACAGAGCAAAGACTGGTAACCAAAGTAGAGCACATCAACCTGAAAGCAGGTGTGGAAGTTTCGATACCGGTAAATATCAGTTCGGGTGAAGCTAGCAGCCTGAGCAAAGGTGACTTTTACCTCAATGCCAGCCTGATGGTGGGCCAGAGGGCCTACGGCAAGAGCCAGCACGTGATACAGTATAGCCATATACCGACACTGCAATATTTCACATCGCCCTACACCAAAGTGTTGCGCGACAACTGGAAATGCACCGCGCGGAAAATAGGTTATGTGGAAGGGGCCGGCGACTTTATACCTGCTATGCTGAAACTGGCTGGTCTGCAGGTGACTGTATTAAAGGACAATGACCTAAGCGACGCCGGGAAGTTGAAGCAATACGATGCTATTATTACAGGCATACGTGCAGTGAACACGCAAAAGAAAATGGTGAGCTGGATGCCGGTACTGCTGCAATATGCAGAGAACGGCGGCACGCTGGTAATACAATACAATACCTTGCAGGACCTTGCCACGCAGAAGATGGGGCCTTATCCCTTTACACTTACCGACGACCGGGTGACCGACGAAGACGCCAAAGTAACATTCCTGAAACCGGATAGCAGGCTGCTTAATTACCCCAACAAAATAACAGAGGCTGATTTTAAAGACTGGGTACAGGAGCGTGGGCTGTATTTTGCGAGCAAGATAGATGAGCATTACGAAACCCCGTTCCAGATGAACGACAGTGGCGAACAGCCTTTGAAGGGATCGACGTTGTATTGCAAGTATGGAAAGGGGCATTACATATACACCTCGCTGTCCTTCTTCCGACAGTTACCTGCAGGAAATAAGGGAGCGATAAGATTGTTGATGAATATGCTGTCGGCGGGAAAATAACGGACTGGGAAAAAACATACTGGCCCCGGTAATATTATACATGGAGTCAGGTGATCGGAGGCTTCTTTCTTGCGCTCTCCTACTTCGGTGCCGATCAGAGCCTGCTTATGGAAGCATTGTTGTCTTCCTTTTACAGCTTTCAGAAAGCCACTATACTTCAATGAAACCTCCTACCACAAGCTTAAAAATTGCACCGGAAAAAATAGCCGCTACAGAGCAGCGAAATGATAGCCTGCACCTGGTGTACGTAGTCCAGACCACTACCTTCGCGGCAAAAAATGTGCACCGGCTGAACTTGCGCAATTCAGCGCAACACAGCAGCTCCTGTATGCACTTCACGACTCGATAAACGCGGAAATAAATAACAAAAAGCTAAGCCGCGACACAAGCGATATCAACTATATCTTTCTCTACTTCGTGAAGCAGGACCTACCTGCGGGGTTCGTCGATTTGCTGTTCGCCTTGATATTTCCCGCATCGTGGGGCTCTATACCGGCGGCTGTTAACTCCCTTGCAGCCTCCTCCCTTATGGTGTCGCTATGTTGCCACGCATGGGTTCACTCATCGAAGCTGTAAATGGATTGTGATCGCTCTTCTATGAACTATCGTGGACATATTTCTTGTTGCTTTTTACATGAAACAGGTCAAAGGCAACATTGTGTTCATAGCCGCAGTAATAACCGAAATACTCGTCATCGTGATATATTGTTGCAACCTAGTTTATTTCCTGTGGCCCAATGTGATAGGAAGGCTTACGGTGGGGATCGCTCAGCCTGGCAGGCAATAAAATCCGGAAATAAGTGTTATATTTACAGCAAGTAACCACTGTATTCATTCCTATGACAAAGACATCTATCAGGATAATATTGGCCTTAGCAATTGGTATTTTCATCATGTCGGCCTGCCGCAGGAACAACGTAACTCCCTTACCAACAGGCCCTAACGATTCTACCCTCATCGACACCCGCGTCGCCATAGACAGTGCTGCACGGCGCGACAGTATGCTGGTCGCCCGTATTAGCCATATCGGCGGTTTAAGAGTTTGGTACCATCTTGGAAGCTGGTCGGACCCAATCGGACACGGCAGTTTCAATTCAATAGATACTTTTGCAATTTTTGTTGCAGGCGATACCGTAATAAATGTTTTGAATGAATTACTCCCCTATTCACGCGAACGCTCGACTGACAGTACTATCAGCTTTGAAGGGATAAGGCAGAGCGGAATGACCACCTACTTCTTTGGGACCACCTACTACTTTGAAAAGGATAGTATAACGCACTGCGAGTCAAGTTATATCGGTCTGGGGGGCCAATCGCAGGACACCTATCATACTTTGTAACCGACTCGACGACTATGACAAAGACCTATGCAAGGCTCATAGTCATTTTGGCGATTGCCTTTTCATTTCATCCGGGGACCGCCAAACCTCGTCTGTTAGTGCCGGACAATGACACGACAGCACACTCTCAGGATACAACAACAAACCCACAAGGCACCACGGTACATATGTCGCCCACGATAGTACTGCATATGTTTATGCGAACCGGATGTTTGGGCTCCGCTTATGGGCGGGCACCTGCAAAACCAGCATACCATCGGGCATCACTAGTTACAACTTCGCCGACCCTTCTATCTCAATTGTTTACTCCCATACCCCGTTCACACGCACTAACGATTCTGCTGTTTTTCAGATTTACCCGGATAGTAACAACTACAAGCTTGTCTACTATATCGCCGGCGACTCTATCCGGTATATTTATTGGGAGCGCAACCCGGAAAATGCCCACGATGAGGGCATTTCCCACACTCAATAGGTCTTAGCCCATCTGCACCACCTTCGTTGGCTCCATGTTCGCATTGCGTATGGCAATGTTCTGGGCTATACGTTGTGCCAGTTGAGTAAAGGCTTGTTTTGAGATCGGCTCATCGTCCAGTATAGCCGGTATGCCTTTGTCACCGCCCTCGCGTATGCCCTGCACTATAGGTATCTCGCCCAGAAATGGAAGTTCAAATTGATCGGCCATCTGCTGTGCTCCGCCTTTACCGAAGATGTAATATTTGTTTTCGGGTAGCTCCGCAGGAGTGAAGTAAGCCATGTTTTCCACCACGCCCAATATCGGTACATTGATCTGCGGTTGCTTCAGCATCAGAATGGCCTTACGCGCGTCGGCTGCCGCTACGGGTTGCGGGGTCGATACGATCACAGCACCTGTTACCGGCACGGTCTGTACCAATGTCAGGTGCACATCGCCGGTGCCCGGCGGCAGGTCTATCACGAGATAGTCGAGCTCCTGCCAGTATACATCGCTGATGAATTGCTTGAGCGCCGAGCTAGCCATAGGCCCTCTCCATATTACCGCCTGTTTTTCATCTATCAGCATGCCAATACTCATGGCCTTGATACCATATTTTTCGAGTGGCATTATCATGCCCTTGCCTTTCACGTCCATCATCTTAGGACGCTCATCGCGCAGGCCCAGCATTATAGGTACTGATGGGCCATAGATATCCGCATCCAGCAAGCCCACACTCGCACCCTCTTGTGCCAGTCCTAGTGCCAGGTTCACCGCCACGGTCGATTTACCTACACCACCCTTGCCCGATGCCACCACGATAATGTTCTTCACACCCGGCAGCACTGCTTTATTGTCTTTTCGATTGCTGTTCACTTTCGCATCCATGCGCACCCTCACTATAGCTTCTTTATCCACCAGCATCTGTATTGCCTTCACACAGGCTTTCTCTATCATTTCCTTAAGCGGGCATGCAGGTGTCGTCAGCATCACGGTGAAGGTGACATTCTTCCCATCTATCTCAATGTCATGCACCATGTTTAGCGTCACCAGGTCTTTGCCCAGGTCGGGTTCCTGCACATTGCTGAGCGCCGCTAATACTGCTTCTTTTGTTATCATATAAACCTTTGTTAAAGTACCCCTTAAGTGCCGCAAAAGTACGCCATAGCTACCTTTCTTTGTATAAATAATCGGCATACCGATATTCATAGGTAATTTGATAATATCACGCTTGAGTCTTTACACCCGAAACGTCGTAATTTTACGCTTTATGCGTCTCCGCTTTATACACTGCCTCGCAACATTGCTTTGCCTTTGGAGCATGCGGGCAACTGCACAAAGCTTTTACGATAATGTGATCCAGATCAACGGTGTGACGATGACCGCCGATAGCCTGCGCGCAGTGCCGGGCGTAACCGTACTGGTTAAGAACAAGAACCGGGGCGTGGAATCGAGCGAGACCGGCGTGTTCACGATCGTTTGCTACAAAGGCGACACACTGGAGTTCACGGCGCTTGGTTTCAGGTCCAAAGATTTTGTAGTGCCTAAAGATATTCAAGGTCAGTATTTCTCACTCATACAGCTCATGGCACAGGATACCTTTTACCTACCCGAGACCATCATACGCCCCTTGCCTGGCAAGGGTACTTTCGATTATGCCTTTACGCACTGGCGTATACCCAACGATAAATATGAGATCGCCCGCCGCAATACCGATGCAGTTACCCTCCGTGCACTTGCAGCGACGCTGCCCCGCGATGGCCGCGAAAACCAAAGCGCCTACCAGAATATGCAGGCGCAGGCTGCCATTTACTACGGCCAGCAGAAACCGATGAACATCATGAATCCGTTGGCGTGGGCAGAGTTCTTTGAGGCCTGGAAACGGGGAGATTTCAGGAAGAAGGATTACTAGGCCTGCGGATTACCCGCATCAGGTATGTTCGGCTCCGCCATTTTGATCAGTTTCTCCAATGAGTCCTGCCAGCCCAGGTAGCACATCTCTGCGGGTATCATTGGGGGTATGCCTTCCTGCGTAACTTTCAATTCAACGCCCGCGAGGTTCTTCGTAATAGATACCGTGGTGATCATCTCGCCCGGCATATTCGGGTCGTCGAACTGGTCGGTATATTTCAGGTATTCGTTTGGCTTTACTTCGATATACTTACCTCCGAAGGAGTGGCTGCTGCCTGTGGTAAAATTGTGGAATCATCCGGTATGCGCCGCCTACTTTGGGATCATGCTCGTGAACGGTGCAAAGGAAGCCGTAAGGTGGCAGCCATGAGGCCAGTGCTGTGGCTTCGGTAAATGCGCGGAATAGTTTTTCCGGCGTGGTCTTGATGACCCTGTGTAATGAAACGCTATTGCTTGACATGATATCGTTGTTTTGTTAGCACAAAGGTGGGAGAAAAGATTGATCCAAAGAGGGTGTTTATGCGACAATAAATGGGGCGGATCACGAAACATTAAACCCGCAATCTGTCACCCATCAACCTGGTCAACCCATTCAACATGTCAACTTATCAACCTACCTTTGGCTAATGCCGAACGACTCACTCATCAGCCTCAATAAATACATCTCCTCATCGGGCTTCTGCTCGCGCAGGGAGGCCGATAAGCTTATAGAGCAGGCTAGGGTGACCGTGAACGGCGAACTGGTGGTACACGCTGCCAAAATAAAACCAAGTGATAAGGTGGCCATAGATGGCGAGCCGCTAAAACTGAAAAAGAAACGCGCTATCTATATAGCTTGCAATAAACCAGTAGGGATTACATCCACCACTGATCCTAAAGACAAGACCAATATTATTTACTTCCTCGCCCACCCCAAGCGCATCTTTCCCGTAGGCAGGCTCGATAAAGACTCCGACGGACTGATACTGCTGACCGACGATGGCGACATTGTGAACAAGATACTCCGCGCCGGCAACCAGCACGAGAAGGAATATATAGTAACCGTGGACAAAGCCATCACGCCCGAATTCATACAAAAAATGAGCAACGGCATACCCATGCTGGGCACGGTAACAAAAAAATGCTTCGTGCGACAGGAAGGCGGCAGGCGTTTCCGCATTATACTGGTGCAGGGCCTGAACCGGCAGATACGCCGCATGTGCGAATACCTGGGCTACAAGGTGCAGAAGCTTACCCGTGTACGCGTGATGAACATAACGCTCGATGGTATTGGCCCCGGCAAATGGCGCTACCTGAGCGAAGCGGAAGTGAACGTAATGAATAAGATGATGGCTAGCTCGAGCAAGACGGAGGAAGCATCGCATATCGGAACTCCCGACCGCAGAGCCGGGAAAAGGAAAGGCAAATAAATGTAACTTTATACTGCTATGGAAAAACACAACCGCGAGCAGCGCTTCGCCGTTCTCATAGA
The DNA here is from genome assembly GCA_018267915.1 of Bacteroidota bacterium. GTDB lineage: Bacteria > Bacteroidota > Bacteroidia > Chitinophagales > Chitinophagaceae > MKUN01. Next base: position 35,370 of record JAFDXN010000041.1, read on the forward strand.
TGCCGACAATGTACCTTATAGCAACATAGCCGGCATGCTGGAAGAGATAGCCAAGTACGGTACTCCCACTTTCAAGCGCATCTATGGCGACTGGACCAAGCCGACCGTAAGCGGATGGAAGGGTGTGTTACTGGAGCATGCCATAACCCCCGTGCAGCAATACAGCTACACCAGCGGCAAGAACGCGACCGATAGTGCCATGATCATCGATGCCATGGACATACTCTATACAGGCCAGGTGGACGGCTTCTGCATCGTATCGAGCGACAGCGATTTTACCCGCCTGGCCATACGCCTGCGCGAGGCCGGCATGAAGGTAATAGGCATGGGCGAAAAGAAAACGCCGATGGCCTTTATATCCGCCTGCGATAAGTTCATCTACATCGAGATACTGAAGCATTCCGAAGAAGAGAAAGAAGACAAAAAGGAAGAAGACAACGCGTCCTCATCCATTACCAGGATCGACAAGAAGACCCGCGATGTAATATCCTCCTCCATCAGCGATCTGGCCAATGAATCAGGCTGGGCTTTCCTTGGGGAACTAGGTAACCTGATCCTCAAAAAGCGTCCTGACTTCGATGCGCGTAATTATGGATTCAAAAAACTGGCTCATCTCATCAAGAGCCTTGACAATGTAGAGGTCGACGAGCGCCAATCAGAACGCGGGGATAATAAGCTGGTGTACATACGCATCAAGAAACAGCCGCAGGCGAAGAAGGTAGCAAAGCCCAGGCACAAGAAGAATGCACCACCTATGTAGGCCGGTATTCATTTTTCAACAGCGAGTAGCACAGCGAATCTTCTATCACGCCATTCTTGCAGTAATGCTCGCGCATCACACCTTCCAGTTTGAAACCGAACTTCTCCAATAGCCGCTGCGATGCCGGATTATGCCGCCCCACGAAGGCCTCGACGCGGTTCAAGCCTAGTTCCCTGAAACCGTAGGCCAGGATAGCGCACATTGCTTCGCTCATGTAGCCCATTTTTTTGTCAGCATCACTGTTCATCTGGTAGCCTATCTCGGCCCTTGAGTGCGGCACATACCATGTATGAAAACCGCAACGGCCGATAAACTTGTTTCGTACTTTGTCTATCAGAATAAAGTTGCAGAATGATGTCCGGTAAGTAGTGATCCCGCGCAAAAAATTTTGCCTGTCTACCTCGAAGTCCTCCATCGACTCCAGTGTTAGCAGTTCTACGATCTCATCATCAGTGCTTTTTGTAAACAATGTTTCGGCCATGGCCGGGCTGACCTCCATCAGCCGCATGCGTTCTGTTTCCAGCACTGTATATTCCGTTCCCTTAAAAACTGCCATAATTCCGTAGCTAAAATACGATTTGCGGGTACCTGTACCAAATAGCAGTAAATCAACTACCCAGGCACATTATTGTCCCATCTTTATTTCAATAGCACCAGGATTAGGATTACCGGTCCTGCTGAGGCGGTATTTGAACGACAGCATAAAGTAGCGGCCAATGATGTTCGATTGTTTTTCTATAAGATAGTTGAGCTGGCTGCTGCGCGTAAGACCGGTATTCTTATCCAACAGGTCGAAGCCGTTTAGCGTCAGCACGCCGCGCTTAGCCTTCAGGAAGTAATACGAGGCCTCAGCCTTCAGCAAGGGTATGGTCACAATGTTATCGAAGCTCTTGCCGTCATATATATCCAGGTCTCCGCTCATCATAAAATACCAATGGTCGTTGGGTCTGTAGCTCATCATGGCATTACCGCCATAGTTGTAAAAGGTGTTATTAAGTGACTTTTCGAGCGAATAGTTAGCATCTGACAATTTGATGAAGCCGGTGACCGATGCGTCCCAATGTTCCTTTTTTCTGTTGTTAATGTCCAATTCAAAACCATGGGTGAACGTATTGTTCCTATTGTATACGGCGTTCACAATGTTCAGGCCCTTGTTGTACTGTTCGTCGAAGGACGCATTGATATCTATACCCAGCACCCTGATGGGTGTAGAATACTCCACCCTGCCCCTCAGGTCGTAATCGTCGGGCACGTTCACGAGTGTGGCCGTCTGTCCCAACCCGGCATTTACACTTCGTGACCAGTTGATCTTATCGTGCGTATAGCGTAAAGTCAGGTTGGCGAATATTGAAGTCATACTGAATTGATCGAAGCGCAACCAGTTGATATTAAAAACATGGCTATACTCCGGTCTCAGGTTCCTGTTACCGGTCGTGACATACAGAGGGTCCGAGGTATTAGCCACCGGCAGCATTTGCCTTGCGTTGGGCGCGGTTACCGATGAATTGTAAGATATGCCCAGGTGCCTACCTTGTCTGTATTCATCTTGCAACATAGCAGAAGGCAACAGGTAAAAGTAATTCCTGGACTGGCCAGTGGTACCGGGCAAAGCACTTTGCAAGGCTGCGATCTCACCATTCACCGTGGCATTGAATTGTATCTTATTTGTGCTTTTCCTAAAGCTAAGGCCCGGCTTTGCCCAGGCGAATGTGCGATCATAATCCGGGCTCAGGGAATCTATAATGCCTGCCTCACGCGGCATAGCTCCCTGCGTGCGAGTCAAATGATCTGTATTATTGCCAAGTTCCAGTTGTGGCTCTAAGTAATATCCCCTGCCCAGCCTGCGCACGATCGATGCACCCGCTGAATAGCTGACCTTCTCGTTACGGTTGTCCTGGTACTGGTTATCGTAAAACGGCAGGCTGAGGCTATCGAAATAAGTGGTGGCATTGTTCCATTGCGTTTTGGTCAACGTTCGTTCATAGTTGCCACTTGCAAATACCTTGGCCACAGGCCAGCCTCCATTATATTTTTTGGTGTACACGGCATTGGCATTTGCACCCAGACCATTGGCATTGTCATTCGTCAGGCTTGTGAGCCTGTTAAAGATCACATCGCGCACATAGGTCGATGACATGAGATCGCGCCTTGTCGATGAGTTTGTTAGCTCGGCGCCGCCGTTCAGCAGCAGTTGCCTTGTCGAGTCCAGTTGGTTCTTCCAGCTAAAGTTCAGCCTATGTCCCCAGTCTTCACTATGCGCATTCGAGTTATCATCCTTTACAAAAGAGCCATTGTCCGTGAAGTTCTTTGTGTTGGTCTGCTCATCTAATTTCTTACCCGCACCATTGCCCATATAACTAATGTTGAAACGATTATTATCGCGTGGCTCATAATTGAAATTTAGTCCACCTGCACCCGACGTGATCAGGCCGGCCACAGGTTGGCCAAAGTTTACCGGCATGTTGCTATTGATGTTCATCGATATCCCACCGCTGCCATCCATAAGTCCCCGCATGCCGCCTGAGAAATTGAGATAATCCGAGAACGTAAAGCCAAACTCATTGATATTATTGAGCATACCCAGGGCCGAGAACTGCGTTTTCTTTCCAAACTTATTTATCCTGCCGTTGAACTTATAGTGGTTGTCTGTGCCATAACCAGCCTGCACATCCCCGAAGTACCCATGCTTTTTGTTGTCCTTCAGCGTAAGATTAATCGTCTTATCGCGCTCACCGTCGTCAATGCCGCTGAACACCGACTGGTCTGAATGGCGATCGTACACCTGCACCTTGTTGATAGCGTCGGCAGGCAGATTCTTAGTGGCCACTTTGGGATCATTACCGAAAAAGTCTTTACCATCCACAGTCACCCTTTGCACGTCTTTACCCTGGGCTTTGATGTTACCCGCGGCATCCACCTGTACACCGGGCAGTTTTTTTAGCAGATCTTCCACGCTGGCGTCAGGCTTCACCTTGTAAGCTCCTGCATTATACTCTACAGTGTCACCCTTCAGCATAAAGGGTATCTTTTCACCATTTACCTGCACCTCATTCAGTTTTACATCTGCCTCCTGCAGCACTATGTCGCCGATGTTGTCCCCCTTGGTCATAGGTACGGTCACCGTCCTGTAATAGGTCTTAAAACCCATTAACGCCACCTGCAGCAGGTAGTCGCCATGCGCTATGCCCCTCACATCAAAAAAGCCATTCTCGTTCGACACACCAAAGAAGGCCAGGGTCGAGTCCATGGGATGCAGCAAGGCAACAGAGGTATATAACAGAGGTTTACCTGCCTTATCCACAATAGTGCCTTTCAGGTCATATTGCTGCGCATGCACAGCAGCACATACGCCCAGTAACAACAGTGACAATAATATACGCTTCATAGCTAGTGCTGAATTTTGATGATCACATTACCATTGCCGTTACCACCATACTCCTGTGCCATTTCTTTCGTCTTCTTTGCCACTATTCCCCTATATTCAGACTCAGTTACTTTCTTTCCTTCTCTCGGCCTTACTATCAGTTTATTGCTCTCGTCGCCAAAGCTCACCGCCTCAGCTTCGATCACCATGTTCGAGTTTTGTTTCGCCTCCAGTATTGCCCCCGGCAAGCCAGAATACCCTTGTGGGCCGGCAGAGATCGGTATGGCAGCCGTGAACCACGCGGTGATGGTATCCTTATCCCTTTGCATTACGGCCTCCTGGCAGGGATAGTTCAATATGGTCTTCTGGTTGCCCGTCAGCTTCCATTTTGCCTTTTCGATGTCCGATGTCACAAGAAATCTCCTTCCCATAAAATCGCGCTGTTCAATGAGTTTGCTATCCTTTAGGGAACTGTAGGTAATATCCTCCGGCACATCCATATGTATCCTCATGTGCATATTGCCATTGCCCTGGTCTGCATCATTATTTTCCTTTTCTTTCGATTTATCGGCGATATAGAGTGTCGCATCCGGGCTGAAATAGAGCACTTTTTTTAAGCGCTGCTCATTCGGAATCATTTTCCGTATATCGTTAGAATTTACCGCCCCGTTCGACTGCATATCGATACCGCCACCCAGGTCGATATTTAACTTCACGGTTTCGGTATAGCTGATCTTCCCGGACGTATTCTGTGCCCGACCGATGGTTATTGTACAGAGCAGGCAGCATGCCAGTAGCGTTCTTTTCATTTCTTTTGGTTTTGAACAAAAATAATCCTGTCCCTGTCTCAGCCTGGTTAATGCCCGGCCAATTAAGGTTAATTAAGGTTAATGAACTGGTGCGGGCCTCGTAGTATATTGTAATTTTGACAGCGTGAAGACGGACAGGAAATTAAAACGGGTAAAGTACCTCATGCTGCTCAGCGAGTTACTGCTGCTTGCGTTTATGGGCTACTGGCTCTACACGCAATACAATGGTAGCCGTGATGATTTTCAGAAGGCGCTGTTGGGCCAGTTCGAGGAGTCGCAAAGAAAAATATCGGATTCGCTTTTGTTGAAGCAACTGGTCAATATCAATTTAACGCCCGGATCTTCGATGGTGGAAACGATCGATGTGCATCCAAAAGAACCGCTTGATCTCGATCTCAATACCAAAGGAAATCACAATTTCGACGTAATACATACCCAGGAGATCAAAAGACCGGGCGGGCCTGTAGCGGGCGAAACTTATGTGCTGAACTCAGCAAACATCAATGATACAAGCGGCCACCTGCACCTGAGGAAGGATGTGAACGTGAAAGTGGTCATTGGGAAGATAAACGGCTTTGTCGACTCGAATGAGTCGTTCCTTTTCACCCGCGACACAGTACTTTTCAATGACCTTTTCGCAAAGAAAATGAAAGAGAACGGCTGGAACTTTAAGCTCAAATGGACCAATGACAGTACAGGAGCACGGCTGAATACGAAACGCATCTTTATCAAAAGCGACTACTTTACCAGTTCTTATGGTATCGAAGTAAGTCACTTCTCCTGGTATCTGCTGCGTAAGATATCTCCCCAGGTATTGTTTACGGTGTTGTTGTTGTTGATCACTGGTTTCGCATTCCGCTTTGCTTATAGGGGACTTAAGGAGCAAACCGCGCTGAGCAGTATCCGGAATGGCTTGATCAGCAATATGTCTCACGAGCTGAAAACACCCGTATCCACGATAAAGGTAGCATTGGAAGCCCTGGACACTTACGATGTACTTGAGGACAAAGAAAAAGCAAAGGAGTACCTCGCAATGGCCAACACGGAGATGAAAAGACTAGACCTGCTCATCAACCAATCCCTTAACACTTCATTGATGGAAGAAGGCAGGTTTGTGTTCCACAAAGAAACAGAAGACCTGCAGAAGCTCATCGCCGAAGTGCTGAACATTATGAAGATCCGCTTTGCACAGCAGCGTGCCGATGTTCATTACAACTCCAGTGGCGATAATTTTTTTATCAAGGCCGACAAACTGCATGTGCAAGGCGTGCTTATCAACATTTTGGACAACTGCCTTAAATACGCAGGCCAGAACCCTTTCATTGATATCCTCATTAAGGAACTGGACCAAAAAGTACAGGTTACCATAGCCGACAAAGGCCCCGGCATCCCCGCTGCGTATCTCGACAAGATATTCGAGAAGTTCTTCCGGGTACCCAGCGGCAATGAACACAGCGTGAAAGGTTATGGTCTTGGCCTTAGCTATGCGGCCCAGGTAATGCAGCAGCACGATGGCGGTATCAAAGTAGGCAATGACCCGGCCGGCGGAGCCGTCTTCACACTCACCTTTAACAAGTTCACTGCGTGAAAAAGAAAGTACTCTACATAGAAGATGAACCTTTCCTGGCGCGTATCGTAAAGGAGACCCTCGAACTGAAGGACTACGAAGTGCTGCACAAGAAGGATGGCGGCAAGATCATGGAAACCGTGCGTTCCTTTGCTCCTGACATTTGTATCCTCGACGTGATGCTGCCCGGTGCAGACGGCTATACATTAGGGACGGACATCCGATCCGCCAATGCACAGTTGCCTATTATCTTCCTCACTGCTAAAGGCCAGACCGAAGACGTTCTGAAGGGTTTTTCATCCGGCGGTACTGATTATCTTAAGAAGCCCTTCAGTATGGAAGAACTGATGGTACGCATAGAAAACCAGCTAAGGCTGAATGCGAAGCGCAACCAATTGACTGAGACGCTTAACGAGGAGGTCCGCCTGGGTAATTATCAATTCCATCCCGGAAGGTATGAGCTACGCGTCGGAGACGTTGTCATCAAGCTATCCAGCAGAGAGTCAGAAGTATTGAATGTACTCTGCGACCATATCAACAAAACAACAGACAGGCGCCGGTTGCTGACCTCCGTTTGGGGCGACGATTCTTTTTTCAACTCCCGCAATCTTGATGTGTATATCCGGAAACTGCGCGATTATTTCTCAGAAGATCCGCGCATCGAGATCATCACCCTAAAGGGCAAAGGCTATCATTTTGTTGTTCCTATATGATTACCGGAAGACCGCCGTGTTGGTAAAATGGGTTATCCCTTCGCTGAACTGACCTTTGCACAATAGAACCCGTCTGCCCGGATTCTTCCTTTGAAGCCCCGTCGCTGCCCTGCGTTCAACGTCTGAACACTGGCTGGCAAACACAAAAAATGCGTAACTCAAACTCAAGCTTTTACCTCATCTTCCCCTGATAAGACCCAGCAAAAGGGATATGATCGCCAATACCAACAGAACATAAATAAGATGACCGGCATTCCACCAAACCAGTCCCAGCAACCAACCGATCACCAGCAGAACAGCAATGACATACAGGCAGCCTCTCATTACCTAAAAATTATAGCATGAAGTTAAGAATTTGAGGGTACACGCACAAAACAAGAGCGTCCCGCAAGCATGCGGGACGCTCTTTATTCAAAGGCTAATTTACCTTATTGTTTGTTGAACTTGATAGACTGTATCGGCCTGTTGTTCTTGTCAGCCATCTGCATCATGTAAGCACCATGTGCCAGATCTTCGATCTTCACCGGTATCACGCCGCCCGGATATTGGTTAGTGTTCACCTTGTTCTCGGCTATCACTTTGCCTTGCATATCCATTATGCGTATCACCACATCACCCTTCGGTGCATTCTCAAACTTCACATAGATCTCAGAACCGGTTACAGGGTTCGGATACAGTGTCATCACATCGTCGTTGTCGTTACCTGTTACATTGCCAACCACCAGCGGGCTGCCTGCACTGCCTACACCGAATGGTGAGAAGGTAGTGATACCAGACAGTGTTACGCTATATGGATCCGAGCCGAATGCAGGACCGGTTGTACCCGGTGTCCAGTTCGGAGCTGTGTAGTGCGACAGGAAGCATTCGCTTCTGTTGAAGCCCGGCAGTTCATCTGCTGAGTTCCATTGCAGGGTCAGTACCACGTTCGATCCACCCGGATTTGCTTCGTCAAGTATCCATGTCTTGCCTACGGCATCACTTGTCAGCGACGGGCCGGAAGGCACATTGTTCACATAAGCAGAGTAGATTCCATCCAGGACATTCACCATAAAGTCGTCAGCTGTGCCCAGGTTGATCATTGTAAGCGGAGTGTACGATGTGCTTGCAGTGCCCACAGGGAACAGAACAGCACCAACCCTTCCGCCGAGACCGATATTAGTGTTGATCAATCGGCCGGTACCGTTAGTTACCACGAACGATGCTGTGTTGCCACCCATTATCGTTCCGGTAGTCGCTATGGTCAGGTCGCTATTGCCGATCGTCATGTAGCCGTTTGTCAGCACCAGGTTTTGAGTTACGGTCGTGTTTGCGTTGATCATCTTATCACCGCTGCCGTTCAGCCTGATGATAGCATAAGAACCGCCAGGTATTGATTGCGTGCCATTACCTGTTTCTCTCACCTCACCAAGCGATGCGTCGAACGTACCGTTGTTGACGATGCTACCCTTGATCTCGAGCACGTTGCCTGTGCCGATGAAGCTCACCTTAGCACCCGGATCTATGATCAGGCTGTCGCAAATCGCTGTCGGTATGTCTACCTCTGGCATATTTGGTACGGTAGCAGTGATGGTAACCACAGTTGTTGCCGTTGGCAGCACACCGCAAGCCCAGTTGCCCGGTTCTGACCAATGCGTATTCACAAGGCCGGTCCACTGTACCTGTGTCTGGTTCGATACGGTTGATGCGTTCGATGTGTCAGGTGGTGCGCAAGCGCCGCTCACTATCACCCTGTACTGGAAGCCGCTCATTGTCGGACCAACAGCGTTGATGTGCAGTGTAGCGCTGTTAACGCCGGTGTACAGGGTCGGGTTATTTATGTTAGCCCAACCTGTTCCGTTGTTCACCTGCCACTGGTATGCCAGGTTAGCACCGATAGCTACCACGCTGATGTCAGCCGGTGCATTCGCGCATGTTACAGTTGTAGCACTTGGTTCGATCGTGATGATCGGCGGGAAGTTCACGTTCAGGAACGCCGCGCCCGATGTCTGCGATGGTGCGCAGGTACCGCTTACGATCACCCTGTACTGGTATCCGTTCATTCCGGCTGTAGCCGCAGTGATGTTCAGTGTTGCCGAATTCACGCCGCTGTATGGTGCAGCTGCAGGTACGTTGGCCCAGCCTGTACCGTCGTTCACTTCCCATTGGTAAGTAAGTGCAGTACCTGTGGCGCCTACGCTGAAGCTGGCGTTGCTACCTGCGCACACTATAGTGTTAACAGGCTGACTGGTGAGCACAGGTGATGTATTCACTGTCAGTATGGCCACACCTGTTGTATCACCCGGATAGCAGGTGCCGCTAACAAATGCGCGGTACTTGAATCCGTTCATGGAAGCCGTTGGAGCAGTAATGTGCAGTGAGTCAGTTGTTGCACCTGCATAAGTGGCATTGTTCACGATATCCACGAAGCCTGTACCGGTGCTGTCCACCTGCCATTGATAAACAAGGCCTGTGCCGGTAGCTGTCATTGTGAATGAAGTATCAAAGCCTTCGCAAACCACCGCGTTAACCGGTGAAGATGTCACCCTTGGCAATTGGTTCACTGTTATAGCCAGTGTGCTTGGCGCTGTAGTACCGCAGCCATTCAGCGCTGTAGCAGTTACGCTCAGTGTACCCGATGTAGCTGTTGTACTGAAGTCTATCACCACCAGGTTACCTGTGCCGAGAATAGTAGCACCTGTACCGCTGTACTGCCATGTGTAGCTCACCGAGCTGTCATAAGGCACGCTGTAGGTCTGATACTGGTCGCCCTGGCATACTGGTGTCGGACCTGTGATAGCGCCCGGTTGTACAGGCAGTGGCTTCACGGTCACATATAGTGTAAGCGGTGTTGATACGCCGCAGCCGTTTGTTGCAGTTACGCTCAGTAAGCCCGAGGTCGCTGTATTGCTGTAGTTGATGCTTACGCTATTGCCAACACCTGTTATTGTAGCACCGGTACCGCTGTAGCTCCATGTATAAGTTACTGTCGGATCCAGAGGAACCGTGTAGATCACACCTGTCTGGCCCTGGCATACCGTAGCTGTCGAGTTGGTAAACGGCAGCGGCTCGTTCGGCAGCGGGTTCACTGTGATGTTGATCGTCCTTGCCGTCGAGTTGCCGCAGTTGTTATGTGCTATTACGCTCAGCGTGCCGCTCGTCGCATTTGTTGCAAAGTTCACGGTCGCTGTGTTTGTATTGCTGTTCAGGATGGTTGCACCAGTACCGCTGTAGCTCCATGTATAAGTTACCGTCGGATCGTTAGGCACTGTGTAAACCACACCGTTCTGACCCTGGCATACAACAGCAGTGCTTGTTGTAAATGCGGCAGGCTGGTTTGGCAGCGGATTCACTGTCACTGCCACTGTCCTTGCAGCAGATGTGCCGCAACCATTAGTAGCTGTTACCTGTATTGTACCTGAAGTAGCCGTATTGCTGAAGTTTACGTTAGCCGTGTTATTCGGCGGTACTGTTGTTATCGTAGCGCCCACACCACCTGTGTAGCTCCAGTTATAGGCTGTCACTGTTATATCCAGTGGCACCTGGTACACCACGTTGTTCTGGCCCTGGCATACCTGGTTTGACATGATCGTGAAGTTGCCCGGAACCTGTGGCAGCGGGTTCACTGTTATGTTCAGTGTCCTTGGTATTGATTGGCCGCAGGCTGTGTTTGCTGTCACGCTCAGCGTGCCTGCAGTGGCAGTTGCGCTAAAGGTCAGGTTCACACTGCTACCCGTACCGAAGCCCGTAACACCTGTGCCAGTGTAGTTCCAGCTATAGGTTGTGCCCGGCACGTTCGTTACAGAGTAAGTCTGCGTTGCGCCTTGGCATACGGTTGCAAGACCGGTAATGGTGCTCGGCTGGGCAGGTATCGGGTTCACGGTTATTGCCAGCGTTCTTGCAGTAGAAGCACCGCACGCGTTGTTAGCTATCACACTCAGCGTGCCCGATGTCGCATTAGCCGCAAAATTAATGCTCACATTGCTGCCTGTGCCTGTGATCACCGCACCTGTACCGCTATAGGTCCATGTGTACGATGTTACAGTTGGTACATTGGTCACTGAGTAGAGCACATTGCTTTGTGCCTGGCACACAGTAGTTAAACCTGTTATAACGCTCGGCTGCGTAGGCAGCGTATTTACCTGTATCGCCAGTGTACGTGCTTGAGATGTACCGCAACCGTTGGTCGTAGTTACACTCAGTGTACCTGATGTTGCTGTATTGCTGAAGTTGAGCGACACGCTGTTGGTAGTGTTGAAGCCTGTTACACCTGTACCGCTGTAAGTCCACGTATAAGTATTACCTGCCACGTTCGGAACGGTATAAACCACGCCGTTCTGGCCCTGGCATACTGTATCGTTCGATGCAGTGAAGTCATCCGGTTTCAGCGGCAGCGGGTTCACTGTTATTGCAATTGTGCGTGCCACCAGCGATGTACCGCAGGCATTCACACCTACCACACTCAGGGTACCTGAAGTAGCCACTGTGCTGAAGTTGATATTTACTGTCGGCGTTACTGTGCTGGCAGGGAATGTAGCGCCGGTACCACTGTAGCTCCAGCTGTAGCTGGTAGCGTTTGCGGCTGCAGGCACTGTGTAGGTCACGCCATTTTGGCCCTGGCATACTGCAACAGGTCCTGCAGTGAATGCGCCCGGATTAGCAGGCAGCGGGTTCACTGTTATAGCCAGTGTCCTTGGTATCGACGTACCGCAACCGTTGGTTGCAGTTACATTCAGGTTGCCTGAAGTAGCACTGTTGCTGAAATCAATGCTTACCAGGTGACCAGTGCCTGTAATGGTGGCACCTGTACCTGAGTAAGTCCATGTATACGTTACGGTCGGATCATCCGGTACTTCGTAGATCACGCTCGACTGGCCCTGGCATACAGGGTTAGTAGACGTTACGAAGGCCGCAGGCTGATTTGGCAGCGGGTTCACTGTTATCGCCATTACTCTTGCAAGTGACGCACCGCATGAGTTGTTGGCAATTACCGTCAGGTTACCCGATGTAGCCGTATTGCTGAAGTTGATGGTCACTGCGTTGGTAGTACCGGTGATAGTAGCACCTGTACCGCTGTATGTCCATGTATATGATGTTATGGTCGGATCGTTAAGTACCTGGTAAGATACGCCTGTCTGGCCTTGGCATACCGTAGCCGGACCTGTGATGGTGCTCGGCTGCAGCGGCAGCGGGTTCACTGTTATCGCCATTGTGCTGGCGCTTGATGTACCGCAGGCGTTGGTTGCTGTCACGCTCAGTGTACCGCTGGTTGCATTGGTACCGAATGTCAGTCCTATCGCATTACCCGATCCAACGATCGAAGTATTGAGACCCGAGTAAGACCAGTTATAAGTTACCGTCGGATCATTGGTCACTGAGTAAGCAACGTTGATATCGCCCTGGCATACGGGTGTTGTACCTGTAATAGCACCCGGGGTTGTCGGCAGCGGATTCACTGTGATCGCAATTGTCCGTGCGGTAGATACGCCGCATGCATTGTTTGCAGTAACGCTCAGCGTACCGCTGGTTGCAGTATTGCTGAATGTCAGCGCAACACTATTACCCGAACCGGCAATGGTGGCGCCTGTACCGCTATATGTCCATGTATAAGTTACAGTCGGATCGTTCGGTACGGTGTAAACTACACCGTTCTGGCCCTGGCATACTGTAGCGCTCGATGTGATGAACGCAGCAGGCTGTGCAGGCAGCGGGTTCACCTGTATCGGGAAGTTGCTGGCTATTGATGTACCGCAGCCGTTGATTGCGGTGGCAGTGACGCTCAGCGTACCGCTTGTCGCAGTATTGCTGAAGTCTACGGTCACGGCGTCAGTAGTACCATTGATGGTAGCGCCTGTACCGCTATAAGTCCAGGTGTAAGTTACCGTCGGGTCCGGAGTTACTGAGTAAGCCACACCTGTCTGGCCCTGGCATACAGGCGACGTGCCTGTAATGTTGCTCGGCTGGCTCGGCAGTGGATTCACGGTTATCGCCAGTGTCGATGGTGTTGTAGTACCGCAGCTGTTGGTTGCAGTCACACTCAGCGTACCGCTTGTGGCAGTCACACCGTAGTTAATAGTAACAGTATTACCAACAGCATTCATTACGACGCCTGTACCGCTGTATGTCCATGTATAAGTTACGGTCGGATCATTGGTCACTGAGTAAACCACGCCGTTCTGGCCCTGACATACTGTAGCCAGACCTGTGATAGCGCCCGGAGTCACAGGCAGCGGCTTGATCGTGATGTTCCTTGTCCTGGCTATCGACGTACCGCAGGTATTGGTAGCAGTCACACTCAGCGTACCGCTTGTAGCAGCCAGAGAGTAGTCAACAGTTACAGAGTTGCCTGTACCGTTGATGGTAGCACCGCCACCACTGTAGTTCCAGTTGTACGTTACTGAAGGGTCGTTAGGCACTGTGTAAACAACACCATTTGTACCGGCACAAACTGAATCTGTAAATACAGAGAATGCAGCCGGCTGGTTTGGCAGCGGGTTCACCAGTATCGTGAAGGTGCTGGGTGAAGATGTACCGCAGCCGTTCGAAGCGATCACGCTCAGGTTGCCCGATGTAGCTGTATTAGAGAAATTAATTGTTATTGCATTGGTGCTTCCGTTGATGGTAGCTCCTGTACCGCTGTAGCTCCATGTATAAGTTACAGTCGGATCAAGAGGCACTGAGTAAGCAACGCCATTCTGACCCTGGCATACAGGCGATGTACCTGTAATAGCACCTGGCGTAGTTGGCAGTGAGTTCACAGTGATCGCCAGCGGGTTCGACGGGGCCGATGTACCGCAGGCGTTTGTCGCTGTCACTGTCAGGTTACCGCCGGTAGCAGTGGCGCTGAAGTTGATGCTCGCGTTGTTACCAACTGCGTTGATCGTTGCACCTGTACCGCTGTAGCTCCATGTGTAAGATGTTACAGTAGGATCGTTCAGCACAGTGTAGAGTACACCGTTCTGGCCCTGGCATACAGGCGTAGTACCTACAGGGGTACCGGGCACTGCAGGCAGCGGATTGATCGTGATCGACTTGGTCCTTGTTGTAGTTCCGCAGCCGTTGATATCGGTTGCTGTTACTGTCAGCGTACCGCTGGTTGCAGTAGCGCTGTAGTTGATGCTTACAGTGTTACCCGCAGGTGTCAGTGTAGCACCGGCACCGCTATATGTCCATGTATATGTTACGGTCGGATCATTGGTAACTGAGTAAGTGTTACCGTTAGTGCCCTGGCATACCGGTGTCGGACCGGTTATTACGCTAGGTTGCGCAGGCAGCGGGTTAATGGTTATTGCCAGTGTGCTGGCTGTCGACGTGCCGCAAGCTGTTGTTGCAGTCACGCTCAGCGTTCCACCTGTTGCATTATTAGTGAAGTTGATTGAAATGGCGCTGGTACCGTTACCGGTTATGGTAGCACCCGTACCGCTGTAGGTCCAGTTGTAGGTCGTGCCCGCAACGTTAGTTACAGAGTAAGCGTTACCAAGGCTGCCTGCGCATGCTGTTGCGTTACCGCTTATTGCACCCGGTGCTGCAGGTATCGGGTTCACTGTAATGTTCAGTGTCGATGCAGTCGAAGTACCGCAACCGTTAGTTGCTGTTACACTCAGCGTGCCAGCAGTAGCACCAACTGCGAAGTCGATGGTCACCGTGCTGCCGCTGCCGTTGATAGTGGCACCGCCACCGCTGTATGTCCATGTATATGTTACAGAAGGATCGTTGGTCACTGAATAAACATTACCATTAGAGCCTTCGCACACAGTTGCGGCACCTGTTATAGCGCTTGGTGTGTTAGGCTGCGGATTAATCGTGATGTGCAGTGTCCTTGCGATAGAAGTACCGCAGGTGTTCGTACCGGTTACTGTCAGGTCACCTGAAGTCGCGTTGTTCGCAAAGTTCACAGTTATTGCATTACCTGCACCTACCACTGTTGCACCAAGACCGGTATAGCTCCAGTTATATGTAGTGATGGTTGGATCAGCAGTTACTGAGTAAGCATTGCCGTTCGAACCTGCGCAGGCTGTAGTAGAGCCGCTTATCACACTCGGCTGGTTTGGCAGCGGGTTCACTGTCACTGTCAGCGTAGTTGCAGTCGACGTGCCGCAGGCATTCGTTGCAGTTACAGTTACATCGCCCGATGTAGCAGTGTTGCTGAAGCTGATCAGGATGCTGTTGCCATTACCTGTGATGTTACCGCCACTTCCTGTGTAAGACCATGTATAAGTTACGGTCGGATCATTTGTTACAGAGTAAGCCACACCGTTCTGGCCCTGGCATACTGTAGTAGAACCTGTGATAGCACCCGGCGCTGTTGGCAGCGGGTTAACCGTGATATTCATTGTGCGGGCTGTTGATGTACCGCAGGCATTTGTTGCAGTTACATTCAGGATGCCCGACGTTGCAGTATTTGAGAAGTTAATTGAAACGCTGTTACCCGTACCGCTGATGGTTGCACCTGTACCCACTGTATAGGTCCAGGTGTAAGTTACAGACGGGTCGTTAGGCACTGTATATACAACACCGTTCTGGCCCTGGCAAACTGTCGGTGTACCTTGAGTAAAGGCGCCCGGCTGGCTTGGCAGAGGTGTTACAGTTATGTTGCTTGTTTGCGCTGTCGAAGTACCGCAAGCGTTATTAGCTGTTACTGTCAACACTCCCGATGTTGCACTTGCACTGAAATCAATGCTTACGCTGTTGGTAGTGCCTGTCAGTGTTGCACCGGCGCCACTGTAGCTCCATGTATAAGATGTAGCATTCGGATCGTTGGTCACTGTGTACACATTACCGTTAGTCCCGGCGCACACAGGATTAGTACCTGCGATTGCGCTTGGCTGCGATGGAATCGGCGTTACTGTGATTGCAAGTGTGCTCGCTGTCGAAGAACCGCAGGTGTTATTGGCTGTTACGCTCAAGGTACCTGAAGTGGCATTGTTCGCGAAGCTGATCGTGATCGATGTACCTGTACCGTTGATCGTAGCGCCTGTACCGCTGTAGCTCCATGTATATGATGTCGCTGTTGGTACAGCAGCTATCGAGTAAGACACGCCGTTTGCACCGGCACATACAGGCGTAGTACCTGTTATTGCACCCGGTGTTGCCGGCACGCTATTCACCGTGATCGCCAGCGTGCGTGCAGTAGACGTACCGCAGGCATTCGTTGTTGTCACGCTCAGTGTGCCCGATGTAGCAGTTGCACTGAAATCAAGCGTAGCACTGTTAGTTGTGCTACCCAGTCCGGTTACGCCTGAACCTGAGTACGTCCATGTATAAGTATTGCCTGCCACGTTAGGCACTGTGTAAAGCACCCCAGTCTGGCCCTGGCATACTGTATTGCTCGATGCAGTGAAGTTGCCCGGCTGTGTAGGTAGCGGGCTTACATTGATAGTAAGTGTGCGTGCTACAGATGTACCGCAGGTATTGGTTCCTGTTACGGTCAGTGTACCTGAAGTAGCGTTATTTGCGAAGTCTATAGTGATCGAGTTGCCTGCACCACCGATGGTAGCGCCCGTACCGCTATAGCTCCAGTTGTATGTTACAATGTTCGGATCGTTGGTCACGCTGTACGCAACACCAAGTGTGCCCTGGCATGGTGCAGCATTGCCGGCGATCGCGCCCGGCTGTGCAGGCAGCGGGGTCACCGTAATTGCCATCGTCAGTGCGCTCGATGTACCGCAGGCGTTTACTGAAGAAACACTCAGCGTACCCGATGTCGCGGTATTATTAAAGTCTATTGTTACCGAGCTACCGTTACCATTTATGGTCGCGCCCGAGCCGCTGTAGCTCCACAGGTAAGATGTGGCAGCCGGGTCAGGTGTAACTGCATAGCTTACACCGCTCTGGCCCTGGCATACTGTTGCTGAGCTGGAAAGGAAAGAAGCAGGAGTGCTCGGTATCGGTGTTATAGTAACACCTATCGACCTCGGGGCCGATGTACCGCACACCGTAGTGGCAGTTACGCTCAGCGTACCTGAAGTAGCATTGTTTGCAAACGTTACTGTCACTGCATTTGTGCCCTGGCCGCTGATGCTTGCGCCTGTACCGCTGTAAGTCCAGTTATAAGTTGCACCTATCACATTCGGTACCACATAATTGGCCGATGCACCCGCACATACAGTTGTGCTCGACGTTGTGAAGTTGCCCGGCTGGAAGGCGCCCGGCTGCATGCTCAGCGCCAGTGTAGATGCGGCTGAAGTACCACAGGCATTACCGGCAGTCACGCTCAGCGTACCGCTTGTTGCAGTATTGTCAAAGTCTATTGTTACACTGTTAGTGCCATTCCCGTTTATTGTTGCGCCGGTACCACTATAAGTCCATGTATAAGTTGTTGCACCTGCAACTGCAGCTACCGAGTAACCATTACCTGTAGAACCCTGGCAAGGAGCAGTTGTTCCTGCTATTGCACCAGGTGTTGCCGGAGTACCGGTTACGGTTATGGCATAGGTATTTGATGTAGTTCCGCAGAAGTTAGTTTCATCAAGCTGCAGCGTACCGCTGGTAGCGTTTGCTGCGAAGTTGATGGTTATAGCGTTAGTACCGTTGCCACTTATTGTTGCACCGGTACCGCTGTAAGTCCAGTTATATGTATTTACGTTCGCATTGGCAGGTACAGAGTAAGCTACATTGTTCGCCGGAGCGCAAAGGCTCGGCGTACCTGTAATAGTAAAGGCAACCGGTGCCGACGGGTTCACCACCAGTGGCAGGGTCACTGCTGCTGTAGTACCGCAGGCATTAGTGCCTGTCACGCTGATGGTACCGGATGTCGCACTTGCACCTATGTTAAAGCTATTGTTATTAGCCGCTGTCGTATTAGAGAAGCTTACACCTGTGCCGGTATAGGCCCAGTTGTAAGTAGTAATATTAGCACCACCGGCCACAGTATACGTTGTAGCACCCACGCCCTGGCACACAGGGTTAGTACCGCTCAGTGGACCGGCCAGTGTCGGAAGTTGGTTCACCGCTACCGCGAAAGTTCCGTTTTGTGTACCGCAAGTATTAGTTGCTGTCAGTGTAACGTTACCCGCCGTTGCAGTATTGCTAAAGTCTATTGTTACCGCGTGCGTGTTATTATTATTAATGGTCGCACCCGAACCTGTATAAGCCCATGTCCATGTTGTTACGTTCGGATCGGCAGGCACTGAGTAAGATACGCCTGTCTGGCCCTGGCACACAGGTGTTGTACCTGTAATAGCAAATGCATTCGGAGCGGCGGGGTTAACATTGATCGCCATGGTCAGCGTCGGCGATGTGCCGCAGGTGCTGGTACCATATACGCTCAGTGTACCCGATGTAGCGCTCGGCCCGAATGTGAAGTTGTTCGTGTTGGTTGCAGTGGTGTTCGAGAAGCTTACGCCTGTACCACTATAAGCCCATGTGTAGCTGGTGATGTTAGCACCGCCGGTTGCTGTGTAGGTCACTACACCCGCATTCTGGCACACAGGGTTTGTTCCGGTCAGCGGACCGGTCAGCGTTGGCGAGCCACCCACTGTAATTGCAAAAGTATTTGATTGAGTGCCGCATGCATTGGTCTCAGTAAGCTGCAGGGTACCGCTGGTAGCGGCATTATTGAAGTCGATGCTTACGCTGTTCGTGTTATTATTATTAATAGTAGCGCCAGTACCCGTGTAGCTCCATGTATAAGTTACACCCGCAACTGCCGGCACGAAGTATACATTACCTGTTGTGCTTTGGCATACGTTACTGTTACCGGTGATAGTAAATGCCACCGGCGCAGCAGGGTTAACTGTGATCGCCATAGTGATTGGCGCTGTCGTTCCGCAGGCGCCTGTACCGGTTACGGTAATTGTACCCGAAGTTGCAGTCGGGCCAAATGTAAAGCTATTAGTATTTGTTGCTGTAGCGTTCGAGAAGCTTACTCCCGTGCCGCTATAGCTCCAGTTATAAGTAGTAATGCCGGCTCCGCCGTTAGCTGTATAAGTTACAGGCGCTGCATTCTGGCATACCGTGTTGGTTCCTGTCAGCGGACCTGTTAGCGTTGCGGCAGGATTAACAGTTACTGCATAAGTACCGTTCTGTGAACCGCAGCTGTTAGTTTCTGTCAGTGTTATGTTACCCGAAGTAGCTGTCGCGTTGAAATCTACACTGATAGTGTTGGTATTGTTACCGGTGATGGTTGCACCGCCACCTGTATAAGCCCATGTATAAGTTACACCCGCCACTGAAGGTACCGAAAATACTACACCTGTCTGGCCCTGGCATACCGGCGTAGTACCGGTAATGGTAAATGCTACCGGAGCAGCAGGGTTAACTGTTACGGCCATTGATATCGGCGCGGTAGTGCCGCAGGTATTGGTACCTGTTACTGATATAGTACCAGATGTGGCGCTTGGCCCGAATGTGAATGAGTTAGTATTGGTACCCGTAGCATTCGAGAAGCTTACGCCTGTACCGGTATAAGCCCAGTTATAGGTAGTAATGTTAGCACCACCGGTTGCTGTATAAGTTACAGGCGCTGCGTTCTGGCACACTGGCGATGTACCTGTCAGCGGACCGGTCAAAGTCGGTGTAGCGTTCACTGTCACTGCATAAGTGCCGTTCTGGCTGCCGCAGGTATTGCTTTCTGTAAGTGTTATGTTACCGCTGGTCGCAGTGCCGCTGAAGTTTACAGTTATACTATTAGTATTATTACCTGTTATAGTAGCACCCGTACCGGTATAAGCCCATGTATACGTTACACCGGCAACCGAAGGCACAAAGTAGCTGACACCTGTCTGGCCCTGACACACAGATGCTGTACCTGTAATAGAAAAAGCCGTTGGCGCAGCCGGGTTAACCGTCACCGCCATTGTTATCGGCGCAGTAGTACCGCAAGTATTGGTACCTGTTACGGATATAGTACCCGATGTCGCACTTGGGCCAAATGTAAATGCGTTCGTATTTGTAGCCGTTGCATTCGAGAAGCTGGTACCGGTGCCACTATAGCTCCAGTTATAAGTAGTGATACCTGTACCGCCCGCTGCAGTAAATGTTACCGGCGCTGCATTTTGGCATACCGGCGATGTACCGCTCAGTGGTCCAGTCAATACCGGTGTGCTGTTCACGGTCACGGCGAATGTTCCGTTTTGGCTACCGCAGGTATTCGACTCGGTTAGCGTTATGTTACCGCTTGTAGCCGAGGCACCGAAGTTTACGGTAATAGTATTAGTATTATTACCTGTAATAGTGGCGCCTGCCCCGGTATATCCCCAGGCATATGTTACGCCTGCCACTGAAGGTACCGAGAAGGTCACACCGTTCTGTCCCTGGCACACAGGTGATGTACCCGTGATGCTGAAGGCTACGGGAGCTGCCGGGTTAACCGTAATAGAATAGGTAATCGTTGATGTATTACCGCAACTATTCGTACCATATACACTCAGAATACCCGAAGTAGCATTCGGCCCGAAATCCAGGCTGTTGGTACCGGTCGCTGTCGTACTGGAATAGCTCACGCCGGTTCCGGTGTAGCTCCAGTTATAAGTGGTAATGTTTGCACCGCCCGCTACGGTATAGCTGGTAGCACCCACGCCCTGGCACACGGTTGCCGATCCCGAGATCGGCCCGGTTAGCGTCGGCGAGTTGGTAATGGCTACCGCAAAAGTACCGTTCGTACTGCCGCAGGTATTGCTTTCAGTCAATGTAATATTACCACTCGTCGCTGTGGGACCGAAGTTTACCGTGATACTATTAGTATTATTACCTGTGATGGTCGCACCGGTTCCGGTATATGCCCATGCATAAGTACTCACAGCCGGATTTGAAGGCACCGAGAAGGTCACTCCGTTCGTACCCTGGCACACAGGCGAGGTACCATTAATAGTGAAGGCAACCGGCGTAGCAGGATTAACCGTAATAGAATAGTTAACAGTCGATGTATTGCCGCAGGCATTGCTGCCATATACACTTAATATACCCGATGTAGCGCTCGGCCCGAAGTTCAAACTGTTCGATCCCGTAGCAGTCGTATTCGAAAAAGTCACACCCGTTCCGGTATAGCTCCAGTTAAATGTCGTAACATTTGCGTCGCCTGCTACAGTATAAGTTGTAGCACCCGCGTTCTGGCAAAGTGTCGCAGTACCCGATATAGGTCCGGTCAGCGTAGGCTGCGCGTTCACTACAATAGCGAATGTGCTGGTAGTTGACCCGCACGCATTGGTTTCGGTCAGCGATAGCGTGCCGCTGGTCGCTGTATTGCTAAAGTTGATGCTGATCGAATTCGTATTGTTACCCGTAATGTTAGCACCGGTTCCGCTGTACGACCATGAATAAGTGCTCACGTTCGCATTAGCAGGTACTGAATACGAAACACCATTTTGGCCCTGGCATACAGGCGATGTACCGGATATGCTGAAGGCCACCGGTGTAGCGGGATTAACCGTAACAGAATAGGTTACTGTAGCCGTCGTGCCGCAGGCATTCGTACCATATACACTTACTGTACCTGATGTCGCGCTCGGTCCAAAGGTGAATGTGTTAGACGGCGATGCGGTTAGGTTAGAAAATGAAACACCTGTACCGCTATAAGCCCAGTGAAAACTTGTCACGTTGGCATCCCCCGCTACAGTATAAGTTGTAGCGCCTGCATTTGCACACAGTACCGCAGTTCCTGACAAAGGACCTGTAAGCGAAGGAAGTGGTTGAACGCTGATCGCAGTCGAAAGAGTACCCGATGTTCCGCAGGCATTTGAAGCACTTACCTGTAAATTACCGCTTGTAGCAGAGGTCGAGTAAGTAACGGTAACGGAACTGCCTGAACCTGCAAACGACGCACCCGAACCTGTATAGCTCCATGAATAAGACGTTGCACCCGCAACAGGTGTTACTGAATAGGTTACAGAAGTACCTGCACAAGGCGATTGGTTTCCGCTGAAGCCTGAAGGTGTGCTTGGAACAGAGGTAACGGTCAGGGGAACTACATTTGAGTAGGGTCCAAAGCCGGTACCATCATCAGCTGTTGAACGAAACGAGTGACCATTTTGTAAAGCAGCTGCTGTAAAGGTATAAGTTGAGGTACCCGTAGCAACTGTCGACCATGAGACACCATTAAATTCTTCCCATTGCCAGTTCACCGCACCTGCCGCCGTGTTAGTTAGGGTTACTGATGTCCCTGCACAGACACTAACTGATGTCGGAGTGACCGAACTGGTAATTGTCGCCTTTGCGATATTCGACAGCGACGCCAACATTACCAACAGCACAAGGAATCGGGAAGGAAGAAAATTACGTAATTGTGTTCTCATAAGTCTTTTCGTTAAGCTTAACTGCACTTTGGGTGCGTTATTAACAAATATCATTCAGACGTTTTTTACTAATTGCATTTATACACTATACCCCATGCGAATACACTATGTGCACTCACTGGAATACGCGTATGTTACGGCACAAAATAATACACCTTTTAAAGATTTACAATAGCACTAATACAATACTTCGTAAAAAGTAACCCCCAAAGCAGCATTTTATTTATTATGATTAAAATAATTTTCGTTAGAAATTGACTAGTAGCCCCTTACGTAATCGATTTTGATTTCAGGTCTTTATTTTTCTTGTACTTTTTTCTACCCTATATATTAAAAAAGACGTATTTATGCATTAATATTTATCCTAACTGTCCTAAAGCCTAGTATCCGAAATTCCGGTACCGTCCGTCGAACAGGAAGTCCTTATCGCTCAATGTTTGCAGGAAAGCAATGATATTATTTTTATCCTCCTCGCTCAGCTTCATCCTTTTTTTTAACTGCCTCGCCAGCGTCGGGCTGTTCACTATTCCATTGGTGTAATGCTCCAGCACCTGCTTCAGGGTGCCAAATCGCCCGTCATGCATATAGGGGTAAGAATTCACTATGTTTCGTAAAGAAGGAACTTTGAACTTAAGCGAATCCGCCGGGTCACGGCTGATCTTCATCCTTCCATAGTCGTTCAATTCAGTATCCACGGTCAATCCATTATTCTCAAACGAGCCATTTGTAAACAATGGCTCCGCATGGCAACTGCTGCAGTGCTGACGGAACAGTTTTAGCCCCTTCAATTCTGCCTCGCTCATTTCCCCGCCCGGCTCATGCCTCATATACTTGTCATATTTCGAGTTGTAAGATTCCAGCATCACCATGAATTGCGCAAGGGCTTTAAGCACCCGCTGCCCTGTCACCAGGCTATCGCCAAATGCCGAATAAAAAAGCGGCCTATACAGGGCCGATCGATTGAGTTTAGTTACGATGTTCTCCAGCTTATTATCCATTTCCACCGGGTTGGTAATGGGGTTCAGTGGTTGCACCTCCAGGTTGTTCACACCCCCATCCCACATAAAAGAACTGCCCCATGCGAGGTTAAAAAGCGTCAGCGAATTGCGTGTGCCTTTCAAGCCGTTAATGCCATGGCTCAGGCTATGGTCCACATGCGTAAAACCTGAAAATTGAGTATGACAGCTAGCGCACGAAGTAGAGCTGTCGCGCGACAAAACCGGGTCGAAGAACAATCTTTTTCCAAGATTAAAACCCGCTTTGGTGACCTGATTTTTCGAGAAGTCATAATGTGGCTGGGGCCAGCCCGGTGGCACCACGAAATGTATATCCTCATCCGGGTCAGGACAAAATCCAAACGAAGCAGCAAGCATCATCCCGCCCAACACAAACAAGAAAAAATATACAACCCACCTCATTCATTTTCATTTTTTCTCGCGTCATTGCGAGGTACGAAGCAATGTCACGTTAACGCTATTACTCAGGCGCACGATGAACTCTAATAAACACTCAGCATATCCGCATAGTTATCGGCCACCCTCATCGCATCCTTACAAGGCATGTTTACTTCGTTCATCTTCGCCAGGTCCACCGTCTCAGGATTCTTAAACCACTCTGCTGCATTCGCTTTCAGGTGCAGCACACTTTCTTTTCCTGCTTCTATTTTCAACCCGGGTGTATATAGCTCCACCGCTCTTGCTGCATTGTTAGGTGGCAGGTAGCCGCCTATATGAAATTCAAACGCGTGATGCAGCGTCTTACAAACTTTGCTCCTCCCCTGCAGTTTGGTCATGATGTAACCGGTATTCCACGCCCAATACATCCCCTTCACTGGGTCCAGGTCGCCGCCATTAGCCCCGCTCACATTCGCCATGCTGTCCACTCCTAT
The DNA here is from genome assembly GCA_018267915.1 of Bacteroidota bacterium. GTDB lineage: Bacteria > Bacteroidota > Bacteroidia > Chitinophagales > Chitinophagaceae > MKUN01. The sequence continues at coordinate 59,677 of JAFDXN010000041.1, forward strand.
CAACAATGTGAAATTATAATAAGCGCCCGCCGGTATATTTTTTATCACAAAGGTTTGTGTGCTCTTGTCGCCTGCATCCACCAGGTGGTAGCTTTGCTGCTCCCCCCATATCATTTCGTGGTTGTGAAACCTGAGTTTACTCAAATAAAACTTGAATTCATCAATATAGAGGCTATCGCCGTGCGCATCCACATACGCTTTATTCTCCAGTTGCAACGGCGCTTGGTCAAATACAGGCTCCACAACTATCTTGAGACTGCCATCTTGCGCCAAACAAAAGAAAGACAAAGAGATAAATAAAAATGTCAGGAAATTTCTCATGGTAAGGCACACTAGCGTTGCGGTGGGGGTGGTCCTTGCTCTTCACCTGCGCTGGCTCCCTCGGGGCCGCGTTGCTCTGTTTCCTTTGACGAATGATGTTGCCTTGACATTACACGCAGCACATCATCTATGATCTCGTCAAAACCCGCCTTCTGCTTGTCATCGCACAGCGCCCGTACCTGCCTGAAGTGGCGGTAAGTTACAAACTCCATTTGCTTCTGGTTATTTCCTATCGCATTGCCTATCGAGTCGATCCTGCCGCTATCCGCAGCCTCAGGATGTTTCAGCATATCAAAATACTGCTTTCTCAATTCCTGTCCTTCACGCTGCAGCGTCATTATGGAGTCATGGTGTCTTTCACGGAGCACATCAAACTCCTTCGTCTGCGCGTCCGTGAAGTGCAGCTTGCCCTGTATCATTTCATTAGGCCTTTCACCGCCGCCCATGCGCGCACCGTCGGGTCCATGCAGCGCAGCTGGTCTAAACCACATTGTTGCAAGCAGCCCCAGGTTCAGCAACACTAGGATGGCTACTGTCCACTTCCATATGCCGGGTACTTTGTTCACTTTATAATGGATCTTAATAACTATAAATGGTTTGTGTGCTCATTTCAGGCACCAGGCTATTGATCGCCGCCGCCGCCTGCGCCTTCTTTTCATGGGCTATTTTATTTACGATGGCAACACCGTTCACTGCCAGCAAAGCAACCAGTGCCATCGCCCACCCCCAGGCCATTTTTTTGCCGGCCACCGGCACAGTCTCGCTTCCCCGCTCCATCTTGTACTTTATCTTCTCATACAGGAATGGATTGCCCGCCGGGCGCTGAATGCCGTCAGTGCTGCCCATCACCTCGTTTATCCATTGCTCTTTGTCCTGTACCTGTTTCATACCTTACGTAAATTTAGACGTTCACTTGTTCTATTTCCTTCGGTTGATATAAATATTTTCTAGTTTTTTTCGCAGGTTCACCTTCGCCCGCTGTATCAGCGATTCCACCGCCTTTACCGATATATTCATTATTTCCGCGATCTCCTTCTGCGGCAGGTCTTCCACCTGCGATAGTACGAAGGCGATCCGTTGGTTTTCAGGCAATTCCTCCACTGCGGCAAAGAGTATCCGCGCATTTTCCTTCTTTTCGAGCGCCACCCCGGGATGGTCAAAATGCGGCGATTCGTACTTTAGTTCACCCGTATCCTGCCTGAAAAGGCTGGTAATGATGGCAAAGCGCTTACCCCGCCGTTGATAGCGGATCGCGTCCAGGCATTTATTCACCGTAATGCGGTATATCCATGTCGATAAGGTCGATTGCCCACCGAATTTCTCTATCGACCTGAAAACCTCTATGAAAACTTCCTGTGCTATATCCTCGGCCAGTTCATGGTTTTGCACCAGGCCCAGGGCAGTATTGAGCACCCGCTGCTGCTGGCTGTCCACCAGCTCCCTGTAGGCAGCTTCATCTCCCGCCTTCAATCGTTCTACAATATGCTCCGGCATTGATATATTACTGTAATAATAACAGCTACTTTTTATTCCTCCAAAATCATCCCGGATTAATACCTTTGCAACCGTAATCAGTAAGCAGACTTACAACTTTCTACTTACGACTTACGACAACTACCGGCTTCGTAGTACAATGCCTGCCCGGATGAACTCCGTTCGGACAGGGATAGTATAAGAGTCGCCAACACGATCTTAATTTATGGCTTGGTAGTACAATGCCCGCCCGGATAAACTTCGTTCGGACGGGGATAGTATAAGAGTTAGCCAACACGATCTTAATTTATGGCTTCGTAGTACAATGGATAGTATAAGAGTTTCCGAAGCTCCAGATCCAGGTTCGATTCCTGGCGAAGCCACAAGTAATAAAACCCTTGCTCAGCAAGGGTTTTATACTTTAGTCGTAGGAATGGTCGAACTAAAGAGTGGAAATGCTCATTAACCTCCCTCTTTTATTCCGAAGAATCGACCGCTTTATCAAAACAGAAAGAAATACCGCTCCTTCTCCAGAAATGTCTAGGTCTGATACAAACAAATGTTTCTGTTCGCTTTATAGCTTTGGACACCATGACGTTAGATGAGTCTTTACGGAAAGTATCGTTCTTACTTTGTGCTTGTGTTGAAGTACGCACGACTCTGACTAATGATCGCACCGGCCACCAGTGTCTTTGCCCTAACTCGATGGCCACTACTTTTGTTTTTATAGGTTGCACGTTTTGTGCGAAGACGCTCGCATTGCAAACTGCAGAATAATAATTAGCTTTTTCATTTTTGGTTATGAGTAAAAAGTGTTTGTTAAACCCCAAATTGGCGCAAATGATGATCCATGTGCTTGTAAGCTGCAATACCCCATTGCTTAGTTGATATATTGCCGAAAGCCGGGTGAGTCAGTGTAAGTTCCTTTTTTATACTTGGGAATATTGTCACCAGTCGTATAAATTCCTGCTTCTGCTTTTCGAATGCCTTTGCGTCAATCTTCCCCTTTGTAATATGAGTATGTTCACTTTTCAATCCTTTTTTGAACGCTGGGGCAATATACAGTGCCAGTATTCTTAGCAAATATTGTTTAAACGAAGTTTTCTGCATCCCTCTCTCTTCGGCCAGTATCTGATTGTTGCAGGAGTTACAATGCAGCAGCATCTCAGTAGCATTCATTTCGCCCCATAGTTGCAAAGAATGTGCTTCCAGTTTGTTTACTCTTGATACTAAGTGTTCAGCGCTCTGCGCATTTAGCAAGTTCTTTTTCATAAATTTTTATCTGTTTTAATGGTATTTCTATTTCTGTTTATGACATAAATGTTAATGGGGATTGATATAAGTACAGTTATCATCAAAATTCTGAATGAAGACAGGTGATATGCCCCCACAGATGTGGATTGTAGCACGTCATTTGTAACTCTATAAACTATGTTACAAGCCCAGTGTAAGCCCACTGTAAACCAAAGGGATTTGGTAAGTACAAGTGGTATTGCAAGTGCAACGCCGGTGATAAAAAGGTAAAGAAGACTTTCACCCGGTGCAGCAAGTTTGTAAGTGTGATTCAGTACATATACGAGAGACGATATGACCAAGAAAATGACTCTATTCCATTTACTGCCAGCTACGGTATACAAATACCCCCTGGTGATGATATCCTCTGCTATCGAGGGAAGGAAGGTTCCTGCAACACAAAGCATTGTATTAATCACCGGTCCAATACCCGGTTGAAGGTGGGCTGTAATTACCTCCCTGCCGGTGCTCCACGATATTATAAAAGATAGGGTATAGGTGATGACTCCAGACAACAGGCCTGTTGTGAGTAGATTTTTTGCATTGGCATTCCATTGTAGATTATATGACTCGAGTCCTGCAAGACCCTGTCTTCGAGCAATAAAATGTGCCAGCACGGGTACAACACCCATTAACAGTAGAAAAGCAAAAAGATCGTTGTGAAAGTGCATAAAAGCCTCCCCCAGTTGATAAGTAGCCCAGAGAAAGAAAAGTCCGGGCCACTTATATTTAATCGTTGCATTCATGCGTAAATGTTTAGAATTGAATACGATAATTGACAGAAGGAGTAAATCCTAGTTGGTATTGGGTGCGGATCGTTTGGTATTTGTTGTCATATCCTTCCCTTAGTATGTTCTTGCTGTTTGTAACATTTTGTAAATCCAGGTATATTTCCTGCATTGCTTTTTTTCTGTTCATGCGATACGTAAGCTTGATATCCGCACGGAAGTAATCGCCATATTTTTTTTCAAAAGCCTGGTCATAATTGTATTTGGTCGCTCCTTCGCTTATTGATGCCTGCAGATCAATGGGGATATAACGCTTGCCTCCCGCTGCTGCTAGCTTGCCATCTATACAAATAGTATTTGATTTGCCCACTTTCCATTCCTTTCCAGCCAGTGCGTTTACCACATAGTTATTGTTGTATGCGGTGTTCCTTTCAATATTATCGCTGCCTGTATACAATGAGTTGAACAGAGAAACTGTACCTGTTACATAATAACCTTTGCTGAACTTTTTCTCTAAGGTCAACTCAATTCCGTAATTATTACCTGTGCCCTTGTTTACAAGGCTATCTTGCCTGGTAGAGCCATAGGTTGAACCTAAATTGAGCGCAGAGAACGTACTTGGGTATTGCTCTATCGGTACATTGTAGATGTGCTGATAATATGCTTCGATCTTATAATGCCATTCGCTGAAAATTGTTTGCTCCCAGCCTGCTACAAATTGTGCACTCCTTGTGAAGTCAAGCGAGTGGTTGGTCTCGGTGTATGTATTGTGATCCGATTTTGTCTTCAAAAAATAAAGCATCAGATCCTGCATTTGGCTGTGCATGCCTGCACCCAGGTTGATAGAGCCAGACTTGCCAGCCTGGAATTTGGCCCCAAGCCGAGGCTCAATAGCGTAAGAATTGTTCAATGTCAGATATTGGCTGAATATGCCGCTGTTAAGCATAATTTTATCAGTAAACCGGTGCTGCCATGATGCGTATGCCTGTAGCAGCTGTGTACTTCCTACCTCCTTCCGCAGCGGTATCATCCTGTTATCGTAAGAAGTACTGTCTGCAAATGAAAAATGTATGTCATGAGCAGTAGCGCCTGCTTGTAGTCTGTCCTTCGACGAGAATTTCTTATTTATATTGTCAGTGATCGTGTACTTCCACTCATTGGTGTGTTCCCTATAATTCGGAAAAATATTCCTGCTGTCGTCAAGGGAATCCTGGATGGTCTTTATTTGTTGTCCGCTTACGGCAAGTGTTACTTTATTAGACAATGATTTGCTAATGAAATAAGTGTTCGTGATTCCGGCCACACCGCTATTGCTCTTAAAATCAAGATTACTATAGGGGTCATTATAGAAGTTCTGCGTATCGGCAATATCTCCCTTGAACGATATATTACTAAGACCACCAACCCCGAATATGGTAAACTTACCAGCTTTCTGTGTTGGAATACTGACTTTAAAACTAAGATCCTGGTAGTAAGGTATAGCACTACCTGTTCCGGTAATAACGCCCACTTTTTGTAATAGCCCTGGTACACTATACCTGTAATCAACAAGGTAAGATGCCTTGCTGTTCTTGGAGAAATAGCCTTCAGCCCCAAATTCCAGCCCTGATAAACCAACCTGAGCCATATATTCTCTTTTGTTGTTATTTCCATCGCGCAACTGAAGGTCAAATACACCAGCATTTGCGTTGCCAAATTGGGCGGGGAAAGCACTTGTGTAAAACGCTGACTTATCCAGAACGTTATTGTTGATCATGCTTACGGGACCGCCAGTTGCGCCCGATTGGCCAAAATGATTGGGGTTGGGCACGTCTACTCCTTCTACGCGCCATAAAAGACCTGTAGGTGCATTGCCGCGAATAATAATGTCGTTGCGGCTATCATTGTTACTGATTACCCCCGCAAAATTACTGGCCATTCTTGCCACATCGTTTCTGCTGCCGGCATACCTACGCGTGTCTTCTGCATTAAAAACGCTTGCGCTTACCGTAGCCATTTGTTTATCATTTATTGTTTCCCGTTTGGCTTTAATAACCACTTCGCTCATGGCTTTGACCTGCTCCAGCATTTCTGCATTAAGCACTGTCTCTTTGCCGGCCTCAACTACTACATCTGGGATAACCTGCTGCTGATAGCTTGCATGCGATATTGTTACCGAAGCCCTACCTATAGGAACATTAGTTATTATATAATTTCCGTCAATGTCCGAGACTGTTCCAGAGCTATACCCATTGCAGCTGATCGTAATACTTACGCTAGGTATCGGGACCTTTGATTGCTGATCTGTTACAGTCCCCCTTACTGTTTGAAATGATTGTGCGGACGCGCACATCGAAATAAATGTTACAAAAAAGACAATAACGCCTGTTTTGAGTTTTCCGTTTAGAATGTTTGTCTGTGTCATAGAAAAAGTTTGTGACGCAAAAGTATCTGCACACCTCAGCCTGGCTGCCCGCACCAATTAGTTCGCACCTTTTATGAGTACGAATAAATTGGGGTTATCTCTAAATAATTGAAAATCAATAAAATAACTATATTTTAAAGATTCATTATCCGTACTTATCTTGCAATTGCAAAAACACTGATTAAGACCATTATGCTGCTTTTGAACATTGATTCAGGCGATATAATTAGACTGATACCGATACTAGGTTGCCTCCAGGGATACATTTTTTGTGTCATACTTCTGAGTAGTAAGAAACTTGACAGACACAAATCCATATTTATTTCTACACATATATTTTCGGCTAGTTCCCTTCTTTTACTTCCTTCTATTCAGGAGTATATGGGATGGCATTTTGCGTGGGTTACTGACTCATTAATATGGATAAGCGTCCCATCTACCTACTTTTATTTGCATATGTTTAGCCGACCTCAAGCTTTCAACAAAGACTTGCTTCATCTAGTATTACTCACTATTGGTGCATACTCTTTAGAATACTGGTTTTTTACATATAAGGCGGAGATAGGTATCGTTGATGGGCATGCAGAACTTCTTCATTCCCCGCTGCACCTGTATATCACCATAGGAAAATTTATTGTGTTCTTCGGTTATATAATAGCCGCTGCAACCTTATTTCGCCAACATCAGTCATTTATACGCGACAACTTTTCCAATATCAAACACTATAATCTTCATTGGGTCCGAAACCTTTTGATTTGGAATGCCGCTTTGATCGGCTATGCTTTGGTTGCCTTTATTCTTTCTTATTTAATAGATGGCTTTACGATCGGAAAATCAAATATGACGGCATACTGGCTATTGATCGCTTATATCTACTATGCTTCCATAAAAGGCTACATGCAAAAAGATATTCACGTAGAAACAGTAGTTACGGATATTCCTGTCATTGCTTCAGTTCAAGTAATTAATCATGAAAGGAAAATTCAAGAGACAAATCCTGTTGAGGAAGTACAAAATCTCAAACCAGATGTACCTAAATTAAAATATCAAAAAAGCCGGCTCAATGATTCAGAATCGAAGAAAATAGCCGAAAAGCTGATAAGAATGGTAGAGCAAGAGAAACTGTATCTGGACCCCGAACTTACGCTGGCTAACCTTTCTGAAAAATCTGGTGAACCGCCTTTCGTGATCTCACAAGTTCTTAATGTAGCGCTGGGCAAGAATTTTTATGAGCTTGTAAATGGATACCGGGTGGATGCTGCCAAACGTTTGCTGGCAAACCCCGATAATCAACACCTCACGATACTTTCTATCGGCTTCGAAGCTGGATTCAATTCAAAAACAACCTTCAATAGCGTATTCAAAAAATACACAGGCCAAACACCGTCTGAATTTTTGAAATCGTATCGGCCATAGGTATCAAACACTTTACAGCAAAACCAGCTATTAAGATATACTTTGCTGTTATTTAAGAAGCTGCTTTAAGGAGTATATCCGTTTGAAAAAATCCATCAGCTGGTTCGACAATTCGTCGGCGAAGCCACTTCTAAAATGTGAACGCATGTTCTACGCTTATGTGCTCAAAAGCCGCGATCATGATAGTAGCAAACATACGTTCAGCATATGATGGCGCCTTAGGTTGTGGAGTTTTGCACTACAGCCCGATAGCGGAACACCTCCAAGGCTTCCCATCAGTTCAATAGACCTTGAACCGTCCAGCGCCATATCGCTTAATCAAGGCCTGCATAACAGCGCATAGCCACTTTTATTCAGCGGAGCATTTGAATAAAAGCGTTTTTTCTTTTGTTACTTTTTCGTTGCCTGTCCCGATGAATATCGGGAGACGAGCAAAAGAAAAGTAAGGCCGGCTAAAGTGAAGGTGCCGGATATCATGACAGCAAGCAAAAAAAACCATGTTATAACTATGTTACATTTCCCCCACCTATACAAGCACCCCAAAGATTACTTAATTTTGCAAATTCATTCAACAGACTTCAATTAAAAATTTTCACATCATCGCCATGCGAAACAGGATACTTTGCTTTTTGATTGCGCTTTCTTTTGCCCCCGCCATTACCTTCGCCTGGAACGGGCAGGGACATCAAACCGCCGGCGCGCTGGTTTACTATTACCTTAAGGCCAACAATCGACCGGTTATCGAAGCTGTTTTAAAGACGCTCTCATATCACCCCTGGTATAAAACACAATGGGCTGCTGCCATTAGCCGGTATACGGGCGAGGAAAAAGAGATCCATCTGTTCGAGCTTGCTTCCACCTTCCCCGACGATGCGCGCGGCACCAGCCTCGGCGATGGCGAAAGAACAAAGTGGCACTATGTAGATTATCCCTTTGTTGTACCCGGCAAAAAAGTAAAAAGCGAAGAAGCCCAATCGCCCAACGCCGAACAAAAAATAGTTGAATTCCTCAATACTCTTCCCACAGCTCCCGACAGCGCACAAAAGGCTATCGACCTCTGCTGGCTTTTTCACCTCATCGAAGACACGCATCAGCCCCTGCACTGCTCATCCATGTTCGACCCCAACCACCCCGACGGCGACAAAGGCGGCAACTCCGTATCCATAAAGATCGACGATGAACCGGTGCAAAACCTGCACCACTTCTGGGACGCAGCCCCCGTTGCCGATAATGAAGTGCCTGCCGACAAAGCATGGTCGCTGATGACAACATATCACCCGGCTCCTGTTACAACCAGGATCGATAGCGCTTTCGTCCATAACTGGATCAAAAACGAAAGCCTGCCAATGGCCGTCAAATACGCCTATCTCGACGGCAAGGTAAACGGCTATTACAATCTGCCTTCAGGTCTTAACGACGCTTATGTCACTAAGGCGAAGAAGATAGCCGAGCAAAGGCTGGTCGAGTCTGCCTATCGCATGTCCAAGGCATTGATACAGATATATGGTCCGCAGTCTTAAGTAAACGCTGGTTTCGCCTCGAATAAAATTTGAAGATCTCACTTTACGGGAGATCTTTGCTTTTTAACTTAAGCTGCTCATATGCCACGCAAAGTCATACTCTTCATCGCCTGCAGCCTCGATGGCTTCATCGCAAAGCCCAACGACGACCTTTCATTTTTATCAATAGTGCAAAAGGAAGGAGAAGATTATGGCTATGGTGAATTTATCCAGGCTGTTGACACCGTAATACTCGGCCGCAAAACCTACGATTGGGTCATGACGCAGGTGCCGGCATTCCCCCATGCCGATAAAGACACTTATGTCATCACACATACACCGCGCCCGGACATAGGAAAAACAAAATTCTACGCCGGCGATCTTAAGGACTTACTCACTAAACTAAAAAGTGAGCCAGGGAAGAATATTTTCATCGATGGTGGAGCCGCAGTTGTAAATGTCCTATTACACGACCATTTGATCGACGAATATATCATCTCTATTATACCCATCCTGCTTGGCAGCGGAACACGGCTCTTCAACGACAACAGGCCGGAGCAAAAACTGCAATTGCTCGCTGCCAAACATTTCGATACAGGTCTGGTACAGCTTCATTATAAGAGCTAATAAGCGAATGCAATAAATACATTCAATGTAAAACGGGAGCATTCGAATGCTCCCGTTTCTTATGTAAGCGAAGGTGTTTGCTTACTTCTTTTTACCATCTTCAAGCGTAAACTGTCCGGGATGATCTATAGATTTAGTCACATGTTCACTGAACAGTCTATGCTCCATCACATCATCCCATGTTATCGGTGTATCATAGTCATCGCAGTTCACATTGCTTTCTGCTAGTGCTTTTCTTGCCTCGGGATAATATACCCAAAACAAAGGCTCCTTACTGTCACCCATTACCGGCCCGAGACTCACAATGTGCATTACAGGTCCTGTCAGTGTCGTGGCAGCCAACCTGTCTTCTTTCAGGTTGTATTTGGTCACCGTGGCCGGGCTGAAACTTTTTAACAACAAATGCAGCTCATCTTTGCTCATCTCCTTTGTAAAACGATCGTCAGCATACACTTTAATACGTCCGCTCTCAATACCGCTTATCAATACATCTATCAGGTTCACGTCTCTTGAGCTTTTCCTGGAGTAAGCAAACAGGTTGTTCTCCCGGGCTTTACAATCTATTTCACTCCAGCTGCGTGTGTGTTCGGTAAGATCTTTTTCTTTGACTATTTCCCATGGCTTGGCATGCTCCAGGTGCTTCCTGGATGTAGCTACACTTTGTGGTTGTGCGTTGCTTGTACTTACTGCCAGCGACGCAGCAATTGCAGTAAAGATGATTTTGTTCATACGTTATTGTTTTAACTAAAGATAAAACATATCTGCTATTTGTCAATAGCCATGCTGTTGGGACCTATTACTGGTGTAAGATCAACAGAATACTTTTTTCCCTATCTTCATCATGCAAACCGCGATCCGTATGAAATACTTCAACAAGAAATCAATTACACTGCTTACCATTTGCCTGGCCATAGCAGGCGCCCAGTCCTTCGCCCAGCGCGATCACGACGAAGAAGCCCCCCGCAACCTTAAGGTGCTGCCAAAAAAAACCAGCGGCGAAGAGGTGCACAAGATAATGCGCGGCTATGCCGAAGCACTCGGCGTGCGCTGCAACTATTGCCATGCTAAAGGCGAAGGCCGCGGCCTCGATTTCGCTTCCGACGAGAAACCGGAAAAGGAGATAGCCCGCAAGATGATGCGCATGGTCAATGACATAAACGACAACTATATGGCCAAAATGGAAGGCGGCAAGCTCGACCGCGTTTCATGCATCACTTGCCACAACGGCAACCCGCACCCACAGGCAACGGCCTCGAAAGGCGAAGAAGGCGGCGACAAAAAGATGGATACCGACCACGGTAAAGACCACGACACCAAGCGCGACAAAAACTAGTCTTTATTTCCATTTAAGGCTGATCTCAAACGAATTCTCATGAATATCGAAGGCAATACTATTTTCATTACCGGCGGCACATCAGGCCTTGGTCTGGCCTTTGCCGAGCAATACTACAACGCCGGCAGCAAGGTCATCATCTGCGGCCGCCGCGAAGAGCGGCTCAAAGAGATCTCACAGAAATATCCTGGCATCATCACCCGTACCTGCGACATCTCCGACCTTGCCCAAAGGCAGGAGATCGCCGCATGGGTCATCACCAACCACCCGGATGTCAATATCCTCATGAACAATGCCGGTGTCCAGTACGCCTTCAACCTGCATCACGAGATCAACTTTACCAAACTACAGGACGAGATCACTACTAACCTCACCGCCCTCATACATCTTTCCACCCTCTTCACACAGCATTTTTCCGTTAAGCAGGAGGCCGCCATCATGAACATCTCCTCCGGTCTCGCTTTCGCCCCGCTGGCTTTCATGCCTGTGTACTGTGCCACCAAAGCCGCCGTACATTCCTTTACCATGTCGTTGAGGCACCAACTGAAGGACACCAATATCAAGGTCTTCGAGATCGCCCCACCCTCTACCGACACCGAACTGGGCCACGACCGCCGCGAGGACAAAACTCACTCTCACGGCGGCATGCCCGTAAGCGAATTTATCGTCGAGGCCATGCAGGCCATCAAAGACGACAAGCTCGAGGCCCCCATTGCCCACGCAAAGAGCCTGCGCGAAAAGGGCGAAGCGCTGTTCAACGCGATGAACAAATAACAAAGCGCTTACATTTTCCGCCTTATTTTTGCTTCAAAGTCTTGATGTGAAACGCAATTTCCCATTACTCATATTCCTGGCCATGCTCTCCTGCATAGCCGGCTACATGATGTCGCGCAGCTCCTTCATCGGCGATATCGGCATGCATATCTTTTACAAAGAGTACACCTTTCTCGATATCTGGTGGCAGGGTGCGCTGGCAGTCTTTGGCGTTTTGCTCCTGCTTTTTATCGTGCATGCGGTCCTGCAAAGGTCGCTCTCCAAAGCCGGAGCGCGTATAGCACACGTCATTGGCTTGCTCCTTGCCCTTGGCGGACTCTACCTCACCTACCACGATTTCCGCCACGATTTCTCGCACCGTCTCATGGGCGAGCGCTTCCATATCGGCTTCTACCTGTTCTGGATCGGATGGGTATTCATCGCGCTCTCATTCCTCTTCCGCAAAAAAGTACCTATAGAAATAAATAGAAAGGACGAAGTAACTCAGTAAATGCTTCGGTATAGCTGTCGTCGGCTTTTTTGATGGCTAACGTTTCACTTTGCAGTGCTGCCTTCGTCCTGCTGTAAACGCCAATGATCCTGTTGGCATCCTTGCCCTCCCGCGGCTGCACCTCCAGCTTTTGTATCGCATGCCAGCCATTCTTTTCACATAGCTGCTGCCATACGTTATGTTCTTTTGGCGGCAGCATGATCACTGCATAGCCTTCCTCGTTCGTGCATTTGTCTATCACCTCCAGCAAATCCTCCTGCCCTAATGCCACATCATGCCTTGCGTTATTGCGCTGCTGTTCGTCACTCTGCAAGCTATTGATGAAGAAAGGCGGATTACAGATCACCATATCATACCTCACAGCAAACGGATAGCTCTTCACATCCCCCTGCATCACAATGATCCGCCCAGCCCAAGGCGATACAGCAACGTTCTCCTTCGCCTGTTCCGCAGCAGCAGCGTCCAGTTCTATTGCATCGGTTATGATACCACTATTCCGTTGGGCCAGCATCAGGCTCAGCAACCCCGTCCCTGCGCCGATATCCAGCACGCGTTTCACATGCGGTTCTACCGGCGCCCATGCACCCTGTATACAGGCATCGGTCGATACCTTCATACCACATCTGTCCTGGTGGATGGTGAATTGCTTGAACCGGAAGTAGCTGTTGCTCATGTCCAGCTCGCGCGGGCTGTGGGGCTCACGCTCCTATCGGCAAACTCGCCCTTTAAGTATTTGTAATAGCCCGTTATGCCTATCATGGCCGCATTATCCGTGCAGTACTGGAATGCCGGTATATACACCTGCCAGCCGTTCTTCTCCCCTTCCTCCTGCAACGCTTTTCTTAAACCGCTGTTGGCCGATACGCCGCCTGCGATGCCTATGTGTTTTATGTTCAGTTCCTTCGCCGCCCTGCGCAGTTTGTTCATCAGCATTTTGATGATGGTGTATTGCACCGATGCGCAGATGTCGTTCATATTTTTTTGCACAAATTCGGGATCCTTCTTTTTCTCTGCCTGCAGAAAATACAGCACTGCCGTCTTGATACCGCTGAAGCTGAAATCATATCCCTCCATATCCGTCACAGGGAACTTGAACTTCATTGGGTCGCCCTGCTGTGCATTCTTATCCACCATCGGTCCGCCAGGATATGGCAGTTCCAGCATCTTGGCCACTTTGTCGAACGCCTCGCCTGCGGCATCATCCACGGTTTCACCCAGCACCTCCATATCCAGGTGGCTGCGGCAAAGCACCACCTGCGTATGCCCGCCCGATACCGTCAGGCACAGGAAGGGAAACTCAGGTTTAGGATCGTCGATAAAATGTGCCAGCACATGCGCCTGCATATGGTGCACCGCAATAAGTGGCACGTTCAATGCCTGTGCATAGGCCTTGGCGAAGCAGGCGCCCACCAGCAGCGAACCGATAAGCCCCGGCGCCTGCGTAAAGGCCACCGCCTGTATATCATGCTTCTCCACGCCCGCTTCCTTCAGCGCCACATCCACCACAGGTATTATGTTCTGCATATGGGCCCGCGATGCCAGCTCGGGCACTACCCCGCCATATTTTTCATGCACCTTCTGCGTGGCTATCAGGTTGCTCAGCACCTTGCCGTCACGTATCACCGCTGCGCTGGTCTCGTCGCAGCTCGACTCTATGGCTAATATATTTACGGTCTTTGTATCCATTTTGGGAGGAGCAAAGGTAAGCTATTCCATTATTCAGGTCCACTTCTCACAACTGTCAAGTGCTTTCGCCGGTCGAGAGTTTTCTTCTATCGCTTATACCCTCGTACTTCAACGTAATGGTATCTCCGTCAAATTCCAGGTCATAAGGCGGTTCTACAAAAGCTTCCCAAAGTTGCTCACCATGAAGGTTAAATATTCCAACGGAAAGCTCTTCCTGGTGTACTACGTAATCACCATATTTATTCCAGCCCCAAAAACCGATAAAGCCATCTTTCTCAAACACCCTTTTGTAAACAGCGAGATCGAAAGTCTTTATTATAGCGCCGGCACCAATAAAGAGAACTTGAGTACTGGGTTCATAATATATCGCTGGTGCAGATATGGCAAAATTGACCGGGGTGTTGAACCCAATAATGCAGTATCTGGCGTGTGGAAAACCTTTCGAGATAATCAAATAGACTAAAGTACCATCATTCTTCATGCCATCTTCATCCACGAAAATTGCCCTTTGTCTACAGTATTCAAGTATTACAGGTACCTCATCGGTATATACCGCTATGTTATATTCACCAGTTGAAAAGGTCATTTCGTTTACTGCAATTCTGTACGAGTTTAAAAATATAAAAATCACGTCAGTATTACTCGAGCATTTCCCGACTTTCACTACCTACAATACTCCCCTTCAGCTCACGCAGGTCAGCGATCAGTGCGTCAAGGCTCTTGAGTTGCCTTTTTCGTTTGGTCTTGTTCACATAAATCAGCATGCCGAATATATACGCGCTCGTCAGCCCGAAGAAGGCCAGCTTGAACCATATTGTTCCCGGCGCCGTCACATCCCAGCCATACAGCATCAGGCAGGCCCATAGTATAAAGGAATAGTACTGGCTGTAGGTTGATGCCACCTTGCGCTGCCATAGCAGCATTTTTACCTGGTAGTCCAGGTATTCGCTGCTGCTCACGTCCATGCGTTCTTTCTTATAGGCCATTCCCCGCCACATCAGGCCCAGGTACAGGAACATCAGCAGGCACATAGCCATTATGCTGCCGCCGAAGAACAGGCTATGCCCTTCGTGGAAAGCGAGGTACACCCATGTCATCACGCTGCCCGTGCCTATAAAGGCCAGCGTCACGCCTATGTTCGTGAGCTTTAGCCTGCGCTGCTGCTTTTCCCAGCGGCTTTTCACCTCCTGCTGTCTTTGCAGTCCCGCGGGTTCCGCCACCTGCTGTGCCTTCCAGCTTTTTTGTATGTCCTCAAAGTTCATGCTCCGCCCTGTTTTCCATTAGCTTTAATAATCTTGCCTTTATGCGATTGATCTTCACGCCCACATTGTTGGTATTGCTGCCCGTTATCTCCGCTATCTCCTTGTAGCTCTTATCCTCCAGCACCAGCGATATAATGAGCCTGTCCTGCGCCTCCAGTTGCTGTATGCAGTAGCGCAGTTGTTGTAGCTGCACTTCCTCCTGCGTGTTCCTTTCTTCCGCCGCTATGTTCAGCGTTTCGGGCAGTGCGGCATGTTGTTGTTTCTTCTGCTTTATGTTATAGCTTATAGCAGTGTTCACCGCCACCCTGTATATCCAGGTGCTCAGCTGTGCATTACCTTTATAGCCATCCAGGCTCTTCCATATGTTGTAGAGTATCTCCTGGTACAGGTCGTCGGCATGCGAGCGGTCGTAGAGGTAGGCCATGCAGATGCGGTAGATGCTCGCATGGTTATCCTTCAGCAGTTGGTTGAATATGGCTTCCTTGTTCTGCACGCTTGCTTATTTCGCAGCTATAAAAGTATCCAACTCTTTGTAGAACCATTGCGGCTCGTCGTACATAATGAAGTGTTTCGAATGGTCGGTGATGTGTATAGTGCAGCTCTTGCAGGCCTTGTACTGGTCTTCGTAGGTTTTCAGGCCGCTTTCTTTGGTAAAGGCGGGGTACTGCGGGTTAGGCGCCCAGGCGCTCATCACCAGCACCGGCACTTTAATGTTGGCTATCGCCTCGCGAAGGTCATTGCTCATCATTTCCGTCATGGTGTAGGCCATTGTCTTGCGGTCGCTGCGCATGCCCCAGGCCACTATCTTATTCCAGCGTGTCGAGTCCAGGCACATGAAGCGGGCCATAAAGCTCTGGTTCACTTTCAATGCCGCACTGTCCATCTTGCTGTATCGCTCATAAGTCGCCTGCGCTTTCGCCTCATCATATCCCGCCTTTGCATTGGGGTTCATCACCAGCGCATAGAAGGGCAGGGCATCTACCACCACCACCTTCTCCAGCCTGTCCTTCATTTCGGAAGCCATCCATATCGCCAGGAAGCCTCCTATCGAGTGGCCAACTATTATAACATGCTCCAGCTTATTATCAGCTATATACTGCTCTATCTGCCTCTTATAAGTCTCCAGGTAGGGGCCATTCTCCAGTGGCCTTGTACCGGCATAGCCAGCCAGGGTCAGCACATGGCATTGATATTTGCCGCCCAGGTGCGCCACAGTCTCGTCCCACTCGTCGCCACCGCAGGTAGCGCCGGGAATAAATATTATAGGTTGCCCCTTACCCGTCACCTTCACCTCGAAGGCCCTGGGCGGCTGCGCCTTTGTATTAATAGTAAGCAAGAAAGCTAACACTAGTATAAATGCCTGTTTCATTTTTGTTGTTTGGAATATTAGTCATGGGTATTGGTGGTTTATTACAGGCGTACCATAACCTTTTATGAAAAATGTACTGGATTTATACATATTAAGTAATTTTGAAAGAAGGCAGTCATTAAATTGCTCATTATAAATGTCATCGGCATTTTACTCCCCTGTTGGCGCAAGTTTGCCGTCCGGCTATTGTGCGCAGCGAACTTGTGCCTCTCGCGCTGTCAAAACGAAAAAAATCCCTCAAAAATCCCCGCTGCCGCAAGTCTGCGACTTGTCGTAACAAGTAACGGCAGTTTGCAACTGCCCGCGGCCTTAAAACGAAAAAAATCCCTCAAAAAACTTTCGCTCCAACATTTAACACAACACATCCCACAACCAAAACGAAACCAATCACTTTTGAATTTTGACTTTTGAATTCTAACTCAAAATAAAGGTATGGTACCCCAAAATAAAGGGTATCATACCCTCATTTAAAGGGTACCATAAAAACTCAATTTCCCCATCCCAAACCCGCATCAGAACTTTACACCAAAAAACAAAAAAATGACCTAAAACCTTAACACCTGAAACTGTGGAACCGGCCTTTGGGAAGAAAGCGTGAAGAAAATATTTGTGAAGGCCGTTAAGAAAGGTGGACCGTCTACTGAAGTTTACAGATAGATGGAGCATAAAAGTCCTCCTATCGCATGGATATATTCTAGGCTGGAACTTATTCCACCTTTTAGGCCTTCGCAAATATTTTTAGCTTTCTTTCCAACAGCCTTGAACTTAGCGTAGCGATCTCATGAGCGCCGCTGAAAATCATTGCGACTGCGAATAACTTTTCTTTGGTTACTTTCTTTGTATCAAGACAAAGAAAGTAACAAGCAGAGGAGAGTGAAGGAGCTAAATAGCATTCTTCTGGTGCCTGTCTTTGTATCAAGACAAGTAACAAGCAAACAAAAAAATGACCTAAAACCTTAACACCGGAAAGTGTGGAACCAGCCCTTGAAAATAAACGAAACCGGCATTTGAAAACAAAGCGTTAAGAAAATATTTGGAGCGACCGTTAAGAAGGGAAAACCGTCTGCTGAAGCTCACAGAAAATAGGACGTACAAAAGTCCTGCTGAAACCGGGATATCTCCGAAGCTCGAACTTATTTTTCCCTTTAGGGCGCTCCAAATATTTTTAGCTTTCTTTTCAACAGCCTTGACCTTTTCTTTGGTTACTTTCTTTTGTGTCAAGACAAAAGAAAGTAACAAGCAGAGGAGAGTGATAAAGCAACAATTTTAGTAACCAGTCATTAAACCCTGTCGAAAATGAACGATCAACAAAAGCAAGCAGAGCACCTCTACCTCAACACAGAAAAATCCCAAAAAGAAATTGCGCAGCAATTAGGCATCGACCCCAAAACCCTCTACCGCTGGATAAAACAAGGCCACTGGCGCCAACTCAAATCCACCACGCGACGAATGCCATCTGTGTTGGTCGAAAATATCTACTCCCAGCTCGACGATATTAACTACAATATCAGCCAAAGGGAACGCGGCAGCCGCCACCCCGGCAAAGATGAATCACTCACCATCAACAGGCTCATCAACTGCATCGAAAAAGTAAAGAAGCAAACATCGCAAGGACAAAACATCGAGTTCATGATGAACTTCATCGACTGGGTCATGCCCCAAAACAAGGACCTCGCCGATCTGCTCACCAACTACGGCTCCGCCTTCCTCAAAGGCAACACAGTACAAGGCTTTCACCCCTACGACATAGAATACCCCAACCCCGAAGTCAAGGAAGAAGATGAAGAATTAAAAGAACGTCATCCTGAATTTATTTCAGGACCCCACGCTAGCACGGGTAACCTCGCGCAGGTCAATTCCCCTCTTGAGAGGGGCCAGGGGTGTGTTCAGTTGAGCAGCCATGCATGGCCCATTGATCCCAATTGCACAAATCCCAAACCCCGTCATCCCGAATTTATTTCAGGACCCCACGCTAGCACAAACTTGTTCGCATCGAACAACAGCCCATGGCCCACCGACCCCAACCGCCCATCAACTATACACAACGACATCTCCCTCTCCTTTGGAGAGGGCCGGGGTGAGGCACTACTCACGCCGGAAGAAAGCTCAGCGCGCGTTCCATGGCCCACCGACCTCAACCTCCCATCAACTATACACAGCAACATCTCCCTCTCCTTTGGAGAGGGCCGGGGTGAGGCCCCTATCGCGTCGGATCAGGCACAAACAGGGCACGATTCGGGCATACCAATACAACTCGAAATAAGCTTCCAACCAACTGAAAATCAATCGGAACAAACAGGAACTCCAAACAATCCAATGCCCGAAAATAATTCCCTCGATAATCGGGCATCCGAAACGGCTGGAAATAACTTGGACACCTGCCAACTGCCACCGTCCACTGCCACTAACGAACATCCTACAGACAGCCCGCCGCCACTGTCCACTGCCATTAATTTCCCTCCCGCCTCCGAGATCGACTTCTCCAACCCCAATGTCCTCTACGAGCTCGCCATGAAACAGAAAAAAGAGAGCGAAGACGAATACCAGTTCTACTCAATCGGCGATGCCGTCTACAGGATTAAGGTCGACAAGACAAAAAAGAGACGGCGCTGAAAACAAGCATTTAAAGAATTAACTTTATCTCTATGAAGCAGCTCGTCGTTTTCATATTTGCATTCACTGTTTTTCACGCGGTGCATGCGCAGCATGTCAAGTGGTACTACGACATACACGACGTATCCTTCGGCCAAACCGCCGCTAAGGATGTGGATGGCGATGGCAAGCTCGAACTCATCTTCAGCACTTACTGGAATGATAGCAACGCCTATTGTCTCAATGCCGAGAACGGCACGCTGAAGTGGAAACATAAAATGCCCGGCCCGCTGGGCGGTTGCAACGATGCCGGTCCGCTCATTATCGATCCCTACGGCAATGGCAATTATAAAGTCGTGATACCCGGCTCCTGCATGGACACCACATTTTGCCTCGATGCCGACAGCGGCTATGTGCAGTGGAAAACGGTGACCGGCGGCGGCGATTCGCCACCCTCCTGCGCCGATATAGATCACGATGGCGACCTCGATGTATTGCACGGCACCTTCGATGGCCATGTAGTTTGCCTCGATGGCAAAACAGGCGTTATCAACTGGAAGGTACTGGTGGATACCAATGCGGCTATAGAGACCGAGCCGGCAATCATGGACGCAGAGCATAACGGTACGCTCGACTTCACCGTGGCCACCTGGGATTTTACTAACGACAGCAACCGCATCGCCTGCTTCCGCGGCAGCAACCATTCGCTGGTATGGGAAAACCGCATGCCTAAGAACCTGCTCTACCACGGCACTGCATTTGGCGATCTTGATCACGATGGCAAATACGAGCTCACCATCGGCGACTATGATGGCTATGCATGGTGCCTTAATGCCGAGAATGGCAGCCTGGTGTGGAAAGACACCGCTTATGTATACGTGGGCGCCCCCACCACCCTCGCCGATCTCGACAACGATGGCTACCTCGACGTGATCTATTGTGATGGCGCCAGCGTGATAGCCCGCAAGCACGATAAGTCGCCACTCTGGTCCTATCCCTTATCCGGACAGGGTTCCTTCCGCGGCGTAGCAGTGGCCGATGTGAATAACGACAACTATCTCGATGTTACCTTCGGCACCGGCGATGGCCAGGTTATCTCGCTCGACGGCCACCTGGGCACGGTCATCCGCCAGGTGAACATGAATACCATATACCAGGACACCTTCGAGATCGACAACGCTCCCATCATTGCCGATTTTGATGGCGATGATACACTCGACCTTTTTATAGTAGGCGGCAAGACAAGGTATCCAAATACCGTCATCGACTACGGCAGGGCCTACTGCATGAGCTGGGGCGCAGGCAAGGGACCTGACTGGACCATGTTCCGCCACGACGACCGCCGCAGCGCCTGTGTATGCGATAGCGTGGGCCTGCCCTGGCACCCCACAGATGTCGCTAATATTAAAGCCACCGAAGCTGGCGAACTTGTCCTGACGCCTAACCCGGCCAATGGCGACTTCATGCTCAATTTCTCATTGAACAGGAATACGGAAGCTATTATTTCGGTAAGTGATATGACCGGCCGTGAAGTGCTACCCCAGGGGAGGAATAGCTATGAAAAAGGTTATCATACCGAATATTTCAGGGATGTAGCGGGCAAATTAGCCCCCGGCATCTACCTGGTGCAACTCCGCACCGCTGAAAGCCAGCAAACTACAAGATTGATTATCAGACGGTAATATGCGTAACAATAAGCTAACCCAAATACAAACGCTATAGATATAGTCTATATCAGCAGGATGTATTAGGTTTGTAGTCCAATTGTCCGCACATGACCATCACACAACTTGAATATGTAGTAGCGGTAGCCACTTATAAGAGTTTCGTCTCGGCCGCCGAAAAATGTTTTGTCACACAGCCCACGCTCAGTATGCAGATACAAAAGCTGGAGGACGAGCTGGGCGTGAAACTATTCGACCGCAATAAGCACCCCATAGCCATCACAGCCATGGGCGAAGCTATCGTGGAGCAGGCACGCATAGCGCTGGCCGAGTGCGAAAAGATCAATGAACTGATACAGCTGCAGCAAAACAACCTCGCGGGCAAGTTCCGCTTTGCAGTGATACCCACTGTGGCGCCCTATATACTGCCGGGACTGCTGGAGCACTACTCCACCAAATACCCCGACGTAAAGCTGGACGTGAAAGAGCTGGAGACCCACCAGATCATCACCGCCCTGCGCAATAACGAGATAGATGCCGCACTGCTCAGCACGCCACTCGAGGAAAACGACATCAAAGAATATCCCCTCTTCTACGAGCCATTTGTTGCCTACTTCTCTGAGGGTGAAAAGGCACTGAAGAAAAGGCTCATCAGCCCATCCGACATCGAGCTTGACCGTATATGGCTGCTCAACGAGGGGCACTGCATGCGCAACCAGATCATCAACCTCTGCAGCGACCAGGTGCAGCGCCTGCAAAGCGAACGTGCCTACCGCTACGAGTCGAGCAATGTGGAGACGCTGCGCAAGATGGTGGATAAGAACAAGGGCTTCACGATACTGCCCGAACTGGCCACCCTCGAGTTCAACGACGACCAGATGGAGAAGATCCGCTACTTCGAAGATCCGGAGCCCGTGCGCGAGATATCATTGGTCACCAGCGGCCACTTTGTTAAGCTAAGCCTTCTGCAAAGCCTGATGGATGAGATACTGGCATTGGTGCCTGAGAAGATGCGTGTGCAAAAGAAGAACAGGAAAGTGCTGCGCATACAAAGCGCTAAACTGTAGCCACCAATATACGGTTGTCGTAGTTCTTAAGCACTTTATTTACAGGGAACACGCTGTTAAAGGCAGCCTCAAGCTCCTCCCATTCTTTGGGATGATTGACAATGTAGTTGAGCACCACATTTCCCCCTTGTGATACAGCATTCTTACAATACTCAAGGAAAGCGGGCTTCACCACGAAATCGGGCACCACTCTGCCACTGAAGATATCGATGATCACAAGGTCGTATCGCCGGGTGTTCTTTTGCATGTAGCCGCGGGCGTCATCGCAAACGGGTGTGATATTGTGTTCGCCATGTTCCGACAGCTTTTCCAGCGCCCATTTCAGCACCAGCTTATCATTGTCAACAAGCGTGAAGGCGGGGTGGAAGCCCAGCTTATCCATTACTGATACCGCGCTACCAAGGCCGGCGCCCAATACCAGCACATTTTTGATGTCAGGCAGCCTGCCGACAAGCTCTTTATATGCCATTACAAGCGGGCGGTATTTATGACCGTCTGAGTAGAGCGCATCGGATGTAGCCAATTGCCATCGGTTGCGGTACAAAAAAAGCTCCAACACGGGATTTTCGTTGCTGGAGCCTTTGCGCACCCTTACCGGGTGAAAGAAGCTTAATAAAACGCTTAAGAAAAGGTAAAACTTCCTCATAGGCGGATGGTGACGGTCGCCCTTTGGTTACTCATGCCGGCGCATCCGTTTTTTGCGGAATAGCGGCACCTTATTCTCGTTGCCGTTTATGAGGCGGCTGATGTTCTTATGATGCGTCAACACAACCAGGCAGGCTGTAGCAATCGCGAATATCCTATAGCTTACCTCCGGCTCATGGAAGATGAAGAGTATCAGCAGCGGGAAGGCGACACTGGCACTTATAGAGCTCAGCGATACGTAGCGCGTCAGGAAAAGCATGAGGAGGAACACGCCTACCAGGCTCACTGCAGCGAGTGGCTGAATGCCCAGTATCATGCCGAAGAGCGTCGCTATGCCCTTGCCACCGCGGAATTCGGCCCATATCGGGAAGATGTGGCCCAGCACAGCTGCAAGGCCCAGGAACACCTGCAGGTTGACAAACGGCTCACTGGTCCACGGGTAAGGAGAAAGGATCGAGAGCTTTACAGCGATAAAACCTTTCAGCATGTCCACCAGCATCACAGCGGAACCGGCTTTTGAACCCAGTATCCTAAAGGTGTTGGTGGCGCCTGCATTACCACTACCATGCTCACGAATATCTATACCGTAAATATTTTTGCTGACCCAAACCGCAGTAGGAATAGAACCAATTAAGTATGCAAGGACCAACAGAATAGCAATCGTCATCTTAATTTTTAAATGTAGAGGAACAAATTTATATTTTCCCTTCGGTAAATCCTAATAATAAAATAACCTATTTATACGCTGATTTTCACGATAATACTAAGACACTAATTCATAATAATATAAGAGTGAAAAGTGCAGCATATTCTATTTCGTATATGATAAAACAATCCAGTTGTTCAGTTCCGACCTAGTTTTCAATATAAACCCGGCTTTTGCGGCGGCGGCGTTTATGGTACCGAAATCTTCTGTCAGTAAGCCGCTCATTAAAATAGTACCACCATCCTGCAAATGCCTGTGCAGATCTGCCATATAGTGCAGCAGGATATTGCGGTTGATATTGGCCAGGATGATGTCAAACTGTTCAGCGCCGGCGAGCTCCAGCGACCCCTGTTGCGGCGTAATGGCCCTACAATTGTTCCGGGCTATATTCTCCACGACGTTCTTATAGGCCCATTCATCGTTATCAATGGCGAGCACTTTGGCCGCACCCAGCTTTTCAGCCAGGATCGCAAGAATGCCGGTTCCTGTGCCGAAATCGAGTACGGACCTGCCGGACAAACCGATATGCTGCATTTGCTGCATCATAAGCATGGTGGTGGCGTGATGCCCGGTACCGAATGACATTTGCGGAGTAATAACGATCTCATAAGGAGTGTCGACATGCATGGTATGGAAATGGGCCCTTACGGTGCAGAAACCCGGTACTACAACGGGTTGAAAGCTCTCTTCCCATATGGCATTCCAATTTTGCTCTTCTACGTCGGCAAGGGTGCAGGAAGTATTAAACGGGATCAATACATCCTCAAGAGAAGCGGCATCAAAAACAGGTGAGGAAATGAACGCTATTAATACACCATCGCGCTCTTCAAAGCCTTCGTAGCCGATGTTGCTTAACTCAGCCAGTATTATTTCCGACTGCTCTGTATTACCGACCGGTATCGTGACCTGTTTGTATTGCATATGGTGCAAAGTAAAAGAGCTTGCACCGAAGTACAAGCTCTTTTACCAAGAAGTTATTATCAATTAAGGATTGGGCTCCTTTTTGTTTACCCTATTACCGGGCTTAGACATTTCAGTTTCAGTATTGCCCGGCTCGTCTTCGTTCATTGAATTCTCGTCAATCTGCAGGTTCTTCATCTGCTCGTCCATAGTGCCAGGTTTAGCACTGTTGAAGAGGATGCGGCGAGAAGGTACGTCGGTTACGATACGAAACTCTGTACGACGATTGAGCTGACGACCTTCGGGGTTATCTTTCTTACCGATCTTGTTAGGCGCAACCGGCATTTTATCACCGAAGCCCTTAGCTACGAGGCGCGATTCTTCTATACCTGCCCTTACTACATAATCAACTACAGACTGGGCACGACGCTTAGACAATTCTTCATTGTATTTCTGAGTACCCTTAGAGTCGGTGTAGGAATAAATTTCCACGCTCAGAGAGGGGTTATCTTTCATGAAGTTCACCAGTGAGTCAAGCGAAGCTGATGATTCGGGACGGAGTGTCGCTTTATCGAAATCGTAGAACACGTTAGTTACGGAGAAATCAACGATCACACTATCCATGTAGATAGTAACATACACAGTGTCATCCGGATCAGTGCGTTTAACATCCATTGTATTAATGGTAGCACGGGTAGATGAGTAACCCTGCTTATCGCCGGTTACAACATAGTTATTACCACGTGTGATGTTGAACGAGAAATTACCGTCAGTCGAGTTATAAGTTTTCATGTCGTTGTTCTGGTTAACCATTTTAACCACAACGTCGTTCAGCCTTTCGCCGGATTTGCGATCAACTACTTTACCCATTACGAGCAGCCTGGGTTCGTATTGGATACGCCAGATATCATCGCAGCAAGTTGGATTTTTCAGGGCTATGGAGCCTACACGGTTAGAAACAACATACGCGTCCGGTTTGCCCAGCGGATCTTTAATATAGTACAGTTCGTCGGCACTTGTGTTGGTTGGGTAACCCAAGTTCTGCACGTTAGTGTAACGGGAAGGACCACCGTCAGCCGAGAATATATCAAAGCCACCGAAACCTGACCAACCGTTAGAAGCGAAGTAAAGCTTGTTCACACGGCTGTCGTAGTAAGGAGTGATCTCGTCGTACTCGGTATTAACTTGTTTACCGGCATTCTGGGGACGGCGGTAAGTGCCGCGACGCGTGTCGTAAACAGAGTACCAAATATCATAACCACCGCGGCTCTGGAGTGTACGGTTAGATGAGAAGAACAGTATCTCTTTCTTACCAATCTTACAGATCCAAGGCTGAGAGTTAGAAGGACCATCGTTGATGCCTTCACCCAGCGTTACAGGATGTGACCATTCCCTACCTTTAAATTCGGAAACGTAGATCTTACAGTTAACCCTGTTAGAATCGGACTCGCCGCATTTTGTAAAATAGAAACGATCGCCGCCGGGGCTAAAGCAACCATTACCAACGTGAACATTATCCTGGTTGAATTTGCCATCCATGAATTTCAAAGGCCATTCGAACGAATCGACCTGAGAAACGTGACCTTGTTTATGAGAAACCATGAAACGTGACATGTACTCGCCACGCTGACGAGGGTTCGCATCTACAACATCGTTCTGGCGCATTGAAGAGAACAGCAGTGCGGTATCGCCCAGCGGATAAGGAGCAGACTCTGTATAAGCACTGTTGACATTAGGACCAGCGTTGATGACGCTTTGCGGCTGAGGATCTTTTATAGAAGCGAGAGCTTTGTTACAGCCGTCTATCTGAACCTTAGCGTATTTTTTCAGCTTTTTGTACGTCTTAGGATTTTCAGCAATAAACCTATTGAAGGTTGTAATGGCTTTTTCGTATTCACCAGATTGCTTTTCCATTACTGCCTCTTTGAACAATGCCTCGGGATACAGTTTGGAAGCTAAAGCGTATACTTCAGCATAGTAGTGAGCAGCGGGAATATAATCCCTTGTGAGCCAGTAGCATTCGGCCAACTGGTAAGTGAGATAAGGATTACGTTCCTGTTCCTGCTTTAATTGCTGATAATAATCGATCGCATTGAAATAACTGCCCTCCCGGAATAGGTTATCTGCCCAACGAAGTTTCTTATCGTAGGGCAATGCCGCTACCGGGTCATTTGCCTTGTTTCTATACTTTTCCGTTTTATGCGACTGGGCATTTGCATCATATTGCATTGTAACGAGAACCGTTGCTAATATAAGGAGCAGCCAATTTTTTCTCATGTTCGCGAGCGTTGTTAATGGGTATAAAAGTATAAATTGGTTTAAGAAAAAGAAAGGGCTTTAAAAAAAAATTTGCCCTTTCTTGATAAATATTTTAAAAATCCTAAAAACGTGAGCAAGGATAAACGAGGCGGTGGGCGAAATCCAGGGGATTTGGAGCTATGTAGCGGAGCGATATTTCAAAGCCACCTTTACCGTTTGATGCGTCTTTTAATGAAGATAAATTGTAGTCGTAGCTTACACCAAATTTGAAGCCTTTGAATTCGAGCCCAACTGTGGCCATTGCTGCGTCACCTGTGCGGTACCAACCGCTGAGGAAGATAGCAGTGGCAAAGCTATGTACGTCGGGATTGCCAACGATGTAGTTAAATTCGTTGCCCGCGATCAGTTCAGAAGCTGATGCCTGCATCTGGTAGAGGGCAGCCGGACGGATGCTGAAGCGATCGCCCAGGAAGGCAATGATACCCAACTGGCCGGTATAGCGCATAGCAAGACCTACATCGCTATTGGTTTTCTTCTCGAGCGCATCCTTAGGCTGATTGAGGTTGTTAGCGCCCACGCCGAGGATATACCCGAATTTCTGACCTACGTTCTGAGAGAAGCTAAGGCCTGCATTTACGGTAAAGTATTTCACCCTGTTATTAAGGTAGGGATATTCGGCAGAAGTACCCGGCTGGAAGGTGCCGTTCAGGAATTCATCGCCAAAGTATAACTTAGAGATATCAATGCTTTTTTCTGTATAACCACCCTGAACGCCTACACCGATCTGGGCATTCTCACCCATGAACTTGTGATAGGCAACTGAAGCAAGGCCTGAGAAGTTGGTAAGGTTACCATCGCCCGCCCTGTCATTATATAACTGTATGCCACCAGCCAGATAGTCGTCGTGAGAAATGTCGTAAACCAGGGGCATATCGAATGAAGCGGCGTAGGTAACGAATGGTATCGTAACGCTCTTCCATTGATTGCGGTAAACAGCGGCTGCGCGATACTGACCGTTGAAACCTCCAGTAAATGACGGATTAACGGTGAGGGGTGCGGCTTCGAACTGAGTAAAGTGAATATCCTGGGCATGCACGGGTGCTTGCAATGCAAGTGCCAATACTGCTCCCAGGCTTAAGCGGGTCATTATATTTTTTCTGGCCATGATATTCTTACCTTATATAGATGTTATCTAATTAATGTTACGTTACCTTGTTTTACAAATTTGCGCCCTGTAGCGGTAGCTGCCTCTATCTCGTAGACATATACACCGAAAGGCTGAGGTTGACCCTTGTATTTGCCATCCCAACCCTGATCGATGTCGGAAGTTTCAAACACTAAGTTCCCCCAGCGGTTGAAAATACGGAAACTTTTCAAAGTTGCAATGCCCCGCTTTACAATTTTTAATTCGGAATTTGGCGAAGAGCCCGGCGAGAAGGCATTTGGTATATCTATTACAGATTCTGTTTTTATGATCACGTCGATAGAATCGCTGGCGGGACAGCCCCATTCGGTGGTGCCGCTAACAATATACCTGGTGGTTACCTCGGGCGATGCCACAGGGTTTGAGATATTAGGATCAGTGAGACCGGTTGGCGGCATCCAGTTATAGTACAGCACATTGCCCTGAGGATTCATCTGGTATGTTTCGCCGGGATACAGTTCCACAGAATCGGGCAGATCGATAATGGCGTCGGAACGGACGTAGAAGGTGACACCGAGGGTATCGTGACAACCATGAATATCGGTGAGCAGCACCTCGTAATGCGTATTCTGTATCGGGTATACTACGGGGTCGGCACTTGAAGGATCGCTGATGACCTCGCTTCCACCCGGTGTCCAGCTATAGGCTACGCCACCTGCAGCATGAAGGGTAACCCTGCTGCGCGGACAGATGTTGGTGTCGCTACCGGGAGCCAGCGTACCGAAGTTGCCCGGGAAAACCGTGATATAAGTTGAATCGGAACCCTTACATCCTATAGGGGTGGTAACAGTAAGTATATAATTATTACTGCTATCGCCCGTGAAGACGATATTGGGCGAAGCCGGGCTGTCGAGGCCTATTGTGGGTGTCCAGGTATAGGTGTAGTTGGGATATGGCGGATCGATAGTAGCATTAATGATGATACTCTTCCACTGGCACATTTGCGCCGAATCGGGAATATTTACTATGGGGTTGGGCTGCACCTCAATTGTAAATGAGTGAATCATATCCGGACAGGTAGGATAGGTAGCGGTTACCGTATAAGTAATCGTAGTATCGGGGGTCATCACCGGATCGATGATGAACGGATTAGAAACGTAGGTAGAGGGGGTCCACTGATAAGTGAAATTCGGATCGCCGGTAGCCCTTACCTGCACTACGCCGCCTACGCAAACAGTAGTATCGGGGTTAGACAAGGTAAAGTCGTTTGGCAATTCGTGTATAGTAATGGTATCGCTGCGCGCGCAACCAACGGCGCCCGGATCGGCAGAGACAATATACGTCTGATCCTGCTGCACCGTAGGCGTGCTGACCGGGTTGGGAATGGTCGCGTCGCTCAGGTAGGTTGTAGGCGTCCAGGAATAAGTGTAGGTCTGATTGTTGGGCGAAATGGTGGTATTCAACTGAACCGGCACCCCGACGCAGGTGGTAACATCGGGCCCAAGGCTGAGCGTGGGCGGATATTTAACGTCGATGGTAATATGATCGTGCATGGCGGGGCAACCTGAACCGGGCAGATCGGCAGTGAGGGTATAAGTAGTGGTTACCGTTGGCGTAGCCGTCGGCGTTAAAGTATCGGGATTGTTGAGGCCGGTAGCGGGTGTCCAGTGAAACTGGAGCACGCTATCGCCAGTGGCCAAAATGTTCACTGAATTGCCGATACATATAGGGGTATCAGGGCTGATGACATCTACAAAGATGGAATCCAATATCGTGATCTCAGCACTATCAGATATCTGGTTGCCGTTGCAGAGATATGGAGAAAGGATCAGCAGTTTAACTGTCTTAGGACCCTGGGGAGGATTCACGGGCAGGGCGTTGATATAAACTGTGTCAGTAAGCTGATAGGGAGGTATCACAGCACTGTCCGCTATAGTAACATAGTCGGTACCGTTGACAGCCGTGCCGGCGATAATGTAATGCACTACTTTGGGCTGAGGGGTAGCCTGTGGCCTTGTGAATACGAACTTACCAGGTGCGCAACCCCTAACAACATAAGGGAGACCACCCGGGCCAAAGGTAGCGATAGTGGTAGTGCCAGAGGTAAGACTGCCTGCTTCGAGCCAAACACCAGAGTCAAGGATCATATCGCTCGCATCTGCAACAGCTAACTTCAAGTGATAAGTATCACAAGCTGTAACTGCTGATACTGCTTTAAATACCTGAGTAAAGCCTTTGTAGGTGATATAAATACCGTTATTGTTATTTACATAGTATTGTGAGAAAGGTGAACCAGGACCCATTGCCTGGCAGGCGGCGGGACCCAAAGTAGGTGGATTTATAGTCATATCCGTAGTGCTATTCACAGATACCGGAATATTGGTATTCGGTATCAAGGCAATATTAGTCGGGGTTGGTATGTTGGGGCCCGAAATGAAAAAGCCGAAGACATCGTTAAAGCTTGAGCAAGAGTAGCTAGTATATTCCACTGATCCGAAAACATAATTAAACTTCACGGTATCACCTGAAGGCACAAAATCGAACTCGAGGACACATGCATCGTGCGTCGGTTGGCCTGCAAGGTTAGTCAGATCTGCATCGCCGGGGAAATTATTAGAAAAACTTGGACTACCCGCCGGGCCTGCTGTTGCAGCGGCGTGACCTGACGTCATGACAATACCGCTGTCAATACCAAGGTTGCTAACCCCTGAAAAGGTACCGTTAGCCAGCTGGTGGCAGTTGAGCGTAGCGTTCAACGTAATAACCCCTGCGCCGGTCAAATGTGCTACGAGTGTATCTGCTGTTTGATTAGCGATAACGGAATAGTTTTGAGCGTAAGACTTCCCGTAAAATGCAGATAACGCTATAACACAAAACGCGTAAACAAATTTCTTCATATTTATTGCCGCTTTCATGGTTTTTATATTAGACGGGGATTTAGAAAAAAAAGTTTGCTTTTTTCTTCAAATCCCGAATTATCAAAAATACACTTTAAATAAATGTTTTTTCAGCTTTTTTTTAACAAAGCTGCTACTTTATTAATATTGTACCTTTGCGCGTCGTAACATGGCCAGTAGTAAAAAAAATACTAATAACACCGGGGGCAAAAAAAACACTGCCACCAAAGCTGAGCCTGAAGGCCAGGTAAATTCAGATAAGAAAAAACAAATAAGACTGACGGCGGGTATCTTGTCGCTGCTTCTGGGAGCTTTTATTTGTTTTTCTATCATCAGTTACTACTTCACATGGCATACCGACCAGGATAAATTATTCAATAGCAACAGTTTATGGCAATTTCTACTGCATGACAAGAGCGCAGTAGCCAACTGGGGCGGCAGGCTTGGCGCCGTATTATCGCACCTGCTGGTATTCAGGGGAGCGGGAATAGCGTCGCTGGCAATTGGCCTGGCTATCCTGGCGCTGGGCGCCCATATGATCTACGGGAAACGCGTGGTACCCCTGCTGCGCTATATGCGGTGGGTATCGATACTGCTGCTGATAGCTGCACCTGCCCTGGCTTACCTGTCGCCACAGTCGCCTTTTCCCTACGGCGGGGCGCTGGGCAATGAAGCTGTGGCATATATGAACGGCTTTGCGGGCAGCGCGGGCACCGGTATGATACTGATCGCCGCAGCTTGTTTTTTCCTGTTCGTGGTGCTGGCCCTGGACATCAGGCCGTTGCTGCGCCGTATGCGAAGCGCAGCCGCAAACGCCGGAGCTGCGATAGCGACCGCAAGACAAAAAAATGAGGCAGAAAAAGCCGTAGCTGAAAATATAGCAACAGAAGAAGAGGCCGAGCCAGCTGCACCAATGATGCTGAAGGAAGAAGCCAACGGCCTTAGGGAGTGGAATATGACCCTTGGAGAAAAGAGCAGCCAGAAAACGATCAATGACACCTATGCGAACGAGGCGGCTGTGATAGAAAGACATGAGACAGCAATACTGACAGAAGAGGCGCCGGAAGAGGAATATGAAGCGGAGGAAATTGAAGAAGAGGAGGAAGAAAGCGCAGCAGAAGAAACTGCCGATGAGGAATTCTCGTTTGAAGTGATCAAACAGGAAGATGAACCGACAATAAAACATGGCGAACACATAAGCCTGGAGAGCAAGGAACCTTATGCGCCGGAGCTGGACCTGCCCAGCTATAAATTCCCCAGGCTGGACCTGCTGGAAGACCGCGCACAGGAAGCCATATCGCTGGACAAGGAAGAGCTGGAAAAAAATAAAAACCAGATCATACAGACGCTGAGGAGCTTTGGCATAGAGATACAGCGCATCAGCGCGACGGTGGGCCCAACGGTGACACTGTACGAGATAGTGCCCGCTGAAGGCGTACGCATCTCGAAGATCCGCAACCTGGAAGACGATATAGCGCTGAACCTTGCGGCACTGGGCATACGCATCATAGCCCCCATACCCGGCAGGGGCACGATAGGCATAGAAGTGCCGAATGCCCACAAACAAATCGTATCGATGAAGGCGCTGCTGGCAAGCGAGAAGTTTGCCAACTCGAAAATGAGCCTGCCGATAGCACTGGGAAAGAAAATAGATAATGAGAACTACATCGTGGACCTGGCCACCATGCCGCACCTGCTGATGGCGGGCGCTACGGGGCAGGGTAAATCGGTGGGCATAAATGCCATACTCGTATCGCTGCTGTATAAAAAGCACCCGTCGCAGCTGAAGTTTGTGATGGTGGACCCCAAGAAGGTGGAGCTATCGATATACCGCACCATCGAAAAACACTTCCTTGCCAAGCTGCCTAACGAAGAAGAAGCCATCATCACCGACACCAAAAAGGTGATCTATACACTGAATGCGCTGTGCATAGAGATGGACAACCGCTACGAGCTACTAAAAGAAGCGGGAGCGAGAAACATAAAAGAATACAACGAAAAGTTCATCAACCGCAAGCTGAACCCTGAGCGCGGACATAAATACCTGCCGTTTATTGTACTGGTGATAGACGAATTTGCGGACCTGATAATGACGGCGGGCAAAGAAGTGGAAATGCCGATAGCACGCCTGGCACAACTGGCGCGCGCCATAGGCATACACCTGATCATTGCCACACAGCGTCCATCGGTAAATGTGATCACCGGTACGATCAAAGCGAACTTCCCAGCGCGTATCGCCTTCAAGGTATCGGCAAAAGTGGACTCGCGGACGATACTGGATGCAGGAGGCGCCGAGCAACTGATAGGCCGTGGCGACATGCTGGTATCGCATGGGAGCGAGCTACTGCGCCTGCAATGCGCCTTTGTGGACACGCCGGAGGTGGAAAACATCGTAGAGTTCATCGGCAAGCAGCGCGGATACCCGTCAGCCTTCGAACTACCCGAATATGAAGGGGAAGACGGCGATGGAGCAGATAAAGTACTGGACCTTACTAACCGAGATAAACTATTTGAAGACTGCGCACGCACGGTGGTGCAAACCCAATCGGGCTCGACATCGATGTTGCAACGCCGCTATAACCTGGGCTATAACAGGGCGGGACGCATTATGGACCAACTGGAGGCAGCCGGCATTGTGGGCCCGGCAGTGGGCAGCAAGCCGAGAGAAGTATATTTTAAGACCGAAGCGGAGTTGGAACAGTTTTTGAACACACTAGATTAAACATTTAAAACGCGTTTATTTTTAATCAGATAATTATTAACAAAAAAGATGAGAAAACTCCTGAGTTTAAGCTTACTGACGATGATGATGTTTGCGACGAACATGGCGCAGGCACAGGACACGAAAGCAAAATCGATACTGGAAGCGGTAAGCAAGAAAATCAACAGCCTGAAATCGTTGAAGGCAAACTTTTCATTTCACCTGTCAGGTTCGGGTGGCAAAGTGAAAGAAACCAAGAAAGGTGCTTTTGCAATGAAGGGCCAGAAGTATCATGTAACGATAGCCGGACAGGAAATAATATGCGATACAAAGACCGTATGGACCTACATGAAAGAATCGAACGAGGTGCAGGTAAGCAACTTTAATCCTGAAGAACAAACGATTTCTCCAACCAAGTTGCTGACTAACTTTTACGACAAGGAATACAGCTACAAATATGTGGGCACACGCAAAGTGGCCGGTAAAAACTGCGACGTGATCGAGCTGACACCTAACAAAAAAGGTAAGCAATTAAGCAAGCTGGAACTGGCTGTGGACAAAGCAAGCAGCACGATAGCGGGTGGCAATATATGGGAGAAGAACGGCAACAATTATCAATATGAAATAAGCGACTTCACGCCTAACCCGCCGCTGGCCGACAACTATTTCACATTCGATACGAAAGCGCATCCGAAGGTGGAAGTGGTGGACCTGCGATAATTATGGTTTTAAAAACATTAAGGAAAAGCTCCCGGCCGGGAGCTTTTTTTATTGTCTTTAGGTCAAGACTTAGCATTCCCCTGCTGCTCTCGCATGCTGGCTTCCTTGGCCTTGGCAAGAAACTCAGATGCGAAGATGAATTCGTTCAGCATCTTGTCGTCGCTGAAGATGATGTCTTTGTTGGAGCCTTCCCATTGCTTTTTGCCCTGGTACATATAGACAATGTGATCGCCGCTTTCCATCACAGTGTTCATGTCGTGGGTATTGATAATGGTAGTGATATTGTACTCGATGGTGATCTCTTTTACCAGTTTATCGATCAGGAGGGACGTTTGCGGATCGAGGCCTGAGTTAGGCTCGTCGCAGAAAAGATATTTGG
The DNA here is from genome assembly GCA_018267915.1 of Bacteroidota bacterium. Lineage (GTDB taxonomy): Bacteria > Bacteroidota > Bacteroidia > Chitinophagales > Chitinophagaceae > MKUN01. The sequence goes on from JAFDXN010000041.1 coordinate 94,026, forward strand.
GGTTGAGCACGATGGCGCGGGCCAGCGCTACGCGTTTTTTCATACCACCGCTTATCTCGGCCGGATATTTTTTATGGGCTTCCTCGAGGTTCACACGATCCAATACTTCGTCGGCGCGCTTGCGTTTTTCACGGCGGGTCATGTTGGTAAACATATCGAGCGGGAACATTACATTCTGCTCCACCGTCTTACTGTCGAAGAGCGCACTGCCCTGGAAAAGCATGCCTATCTGCTTGCGGATCTCCTTGAGCTCGGAGACTTCCATTTGGGTTACGTCCCGGCCCTCGTACAACACCTGTCCGGAATCGGGCTCCATAAGGCCGACCATTATCTTCATTAATACGGTTTTGCCGCTGCCGCTGGTGCCGATGATGAGATTCGTCTTCCCCTCCTTCATACTTGCCGATACATCGTCTATAACCACCTTATCTCCGAAACTTTTCCTGATATTCTTTACTTCGATCATCTAAAAGGGATTGTGGACCAAAAGTCGTAACATTTTTTCACAGGATGAAAATAATAAAACTATGCCCCTATGTCAAACAGGCTATAATATGGCACGGAGGCTCATGCGGCCTGTGTGTATGATATTGGTATTACCCGCCTTGCGGCCCTCGTATTCGAGGGATACTTCTATGCCTTTGGTGACTTTGCGCTCCCAGGTCATTCCCCAGATGTAATTGTCACCTTTCTGCAGGGCGTCGAGCATTGTGAAAGCGATGGGTGCGGACATAAGGCCATTGAAAGTAATATTAGAATATGTGCCGCGCAACTGGATAGCGCCGGTGGTCAGCTTGCTGAAACGCAGCTCGAGATTGGCACTTTGGATGGTGGCGTGCTCGCCGCCGTATTGCGGTTTGTTTTGGCGGTCCTCATACCTATAGCTACCGGTGAGGCGCAATACAGCGTGTAAAAGCATGGTAAGAGATGGCTCGGCCGACCAATTGTTGATGTAATAGGTGCGGTTGTCGTCGAGGGCAGATAGGTAGGAACGGTAGCCATTCTTGCCTGACATGGTGAGCATCCATGCTTTGGTGATATTCCAGCGCAGCCTGCCGAGGTGCTGTTTGCTTTCACTAGATTCGACACCGTAATTGAGAAGTTGCTTGCCTGTATTTGAGAGGTAATTGTAGTCGAGGCCCCAATGAGAGCTGGTACGATTGAAATAAAAGGTATTGCTGAATGAATTGTTTGTGGTGATAACAGCCGAATCTTCGGCCACCTGCAGGAACGGGTTGTAGGCCTTCAAACCCTCGGAAGCCAGCAGCCTGTTACCTATCTGCAGGGAAAGCTGGTCGGAAAAGCGGGAAAGGAAATCCTGCCATTTTGCTTTGTTCCCTTTCCAGAAGTAGGACGGCTCGAAGTTCAGGGATTGGTTGAAATTGACGTAGTTGACCTTGACGTATTCGTTTGTTGGTGTGTAGACGCGGATGAATTTTTTCTGGTCGGGGTAGAGGGCAACGACAAACTCGTTGGATTGCTGTACACCGTCGCCGTTGTAGTCTATCCAATTATATACACCCTGTCCTGCAGGCACCTCTACATAGGTGAAGGAACGTTTCTGCTCTTGTCCTGCGCCGAACTCGTAGAGGGTGTTGCCGCTTAAGACGCCGTTGAAAAGCGAGCCGGAATATTCCAGGCGACCGAGGAGGCTCTGTTCGGGTTTTTGGTTATTAAATGTGCTGTCGTCGATGTGCAGTTTGCGATAGGAGCCGGTGAGGTTGATGCGGTGGTCTTTCCATTTCGCTACGCCGAGGCGAAGGTCTAAATTCTGGCTATGGCTTTGCTGCCTGAACATGTCGTTGCGGGACAATTCATCGCGACGTACCCAGTAGTTGATGGTCCAGTTGAAAGGCTGCTTGTCAGGTGTGCGGAGATAGACTGATGCAATATCGAAGGCGAATGCTGCCGGCATGAGCGTGTCGCCGGCCTTGCTACGAATGGCGTTGTGCTCGCCGTCGTAACGGCCACCGAGGGTGGTATTAAGCAGGGGTCTTATTTTGTATTCCGCATATACCGAGGGACGGAAATAGAGCGATCTCCAGAAGGTATCCTGAGCACTGAGGACGTTCATGATAAAGCCTGCATGTGCGGCTTTGTAATTGTAATCGTAAGAGAGAATGTTGCGATAGCCCGTATAGTTAATACCCCGCTTGTATAAAGTAAGATCGTAGGCGGCTGTGCCCCATTTTTTGTTTTGCAGTTGGGTGAAAACATCTGCCAGGTGCTCGTCGGGTTTATTGCCGGCCTGGGGCACATTCCAGTCGCGGCCGAATTCAACATTTCGGTAAGGGGCAATCGCCTTGAAGCGATCCTGCACGTATTCGTACGACAATTTGTTTTGCCAGTTCCATTGTTTCTTGCCTGCACTGTCGCTGTTGCCAAGCCACCGGGCTTCATTATAGACCAGGCGGGTAGCCACGCCCTGGTGTGTATTGTTATCGGCAGAAGAAAACAGATTAGGGTCGGTATTACTGGCGGCCAGCTCAACGTTCAATGCCTTTAGCGAGTCGATGCGGTAGGTGGTGTTAAGCGTGAACACCTGCTGCATTTTGGGCGTGATCAATAATGCAACAGGAGCATAGTTACCTTGTGGCCGGCCATTGACAGGCGCTACCCAGTTATATACCCTGCCATTGGCATTGGTATTTGACAAGATGTAGTTGCCTTTGCCATCGCCAACGTAAGAGAATGAAAGTGTGTATCGCGCACTGTCGGGGTTTGTGGTATACACAAAGACAGAATCGTAATGTATTGATGCAACTGTGGTGTCTGTGATCTTGTACAGGATCTTATTAGATGCGAAGGTGTCTGCGACTATGTTGGGATAATATGCATTCTGGATCGAGTCTCCGATGCCCGAGAGGAAGCGCTTCTGACTGCCATTCAGGTTTTGGAGATAAGGTTGATTCTTTGCATCCTGATTAGAATAGGCATTGAGGCGAATGTTCCACTTTTTGCCGATCTGCAATTCGTCGTAAGCATAGATGAGTGAGTTGAGATAATTACGGTCCTGGTATTCAAACTCAACCTGTATGCGTGAATCCTTGGTGATAAGGCGGCGGGGCATGAAGCGAATTTCGGCGGTGTTGTAATCGATCACGTAATCGGCATTTTCACCACGCTCCATCAGGACATCGTTGATATAAACACGTTCGGTGCCGGCCAGTACAATGAAGAACTGCTCTCCATTATTTCCTGTAAGCTTATAGGGCCCCTGGTTACCTTCTTCACCCTGAAAGATGTTTCTTGCAAACTGACCTTTGGCTATAGAGCCGCTGAGGCCGGCCTTATTGGTCGTGTTGCTGCTCAGCCTAACCTCATCCCGGTAGTAGAGGCCTTGTACACGTTTGTAAAAATTGAGAAAATAGCCCGGTGGCCGCTCTAATACATAGTCTCCCAGTGTGAGCTCGTGCTTATTTTTCTGAAGGTGAATGAATACCTGGTCGAACTCCTGCAGCCGCTGGGTATTGCCCTCCGGCTGGAATGGGATGGTATTGTCGGTAATAGCCGCGTCCAGCTTGATGCTGTCGAGTATATAGCCGCTCATCTGCATGTTGAATTGCGAATTAAGGCTTACATCCTGGTTGTTGCCGAGGCTGATACTGCGACCATAACTACCACGGTAGTCGAGCTGGCTATAGTCGACAAAGCTGCCACTGTTTCGCGTGTCATCATCGTGATGGTAGATGGGGAACACATAGTTGGAATCGACCATTGTGTGGCTCTTGTGGCTGTATACCTTAGTGAATGAAGTGTTCAGAACGCGGTAGTTGATGTGCACCGAGTCGCGCAGTGGCTTGCGGTTCCAGACGAGTCTGGCCTGAAGGGGAAATACCCTGAAATCGTCGTTAGAAACATTATCTATATGCACCGAACGTGCTTCGAGCGAGAGCGTGTCGATCAATATCGTATCCTGTACCGCAAAAGTCTTTTGCCTGAGGCTTGAAGGAAAAAATTGTTGTCTTGCCTGCGCGAGCAATTGCGCAGGCATGCAAAAGAAAAGAACACACCAAAATACCTGTAATGCAAACCGCTGCAATCCCTGTGTTTTAGGGAAATGTACTTATTTTTTGCCGATTAGCGCTCACCGGTTACACCTGGAAAACACCAGTTTTAAACTCTCTCATTTCCGGGTTGTGATTAGCGGCATTCAGTCCTTCGGATATCACGCGCCTCGTCTCCAGGGGATCGATGATCTCGTCGACCCAAAGACGGGCAGCAGCGTAGTAGGCCGATGTCTGGCTATTATAGCGGTCGGTGATCTCCTTCAGCATAGCTTTCTCTTTCTCGGGATCTATCTCCTGCCCTTTTGATTTCAGCGCTGCCACCTGTATCTGCAACAATGTTTTCGCTGCCTGTTCGCCACCCATCACCGCTATCTTGGCATTGGGCCATGCATAGATGAAACGCGGGTCGTAAGCCTTGCCGCACATGGCATAGTTGCCCGCGCCGTATGAGTTACCTGTTATTATTGTGATCTTAGGCACAACAGAGTTAGCCACAGCATTTACCAGCTTCGCACCATCTTTAATGATACCCGCATGCTCGCTGCGGCTACCCACCATGAAGCCTGTAACATCCTGCAGGAAAACCAGTGGTATTTTCTTCTGGTTGCAATTTTGTATGAATCGCGCTGCCTTATCGGCACTATCATTATAGATCACGCCGCCTATCTGTACTTCACCCTTTCCGCTCTTCACGATCTTGCGCTGGTTGGCCACTATACCCACAGCCCAGCCGTCAATACGGGCGTAACCGCAGACGATGGTCTTGCCATAGTCTTCCTTAAACTGGTCGAACTCCGAATTGTCCACCAATCTTTCTATTACCTCAACTACGTCATATTGCTTGCTATTGTCGATCGACACCAATCCGTAAAGCTCCTTCGGATCCTTCGCAGGGGCAGCAGGTTTAATGCGGTCGAAGCCTGCGCGCGGCTGCTCACCCATTTTCTCGACAATGCGGCGCACCTGGTCGAGGCATTCCTGCTCGGTATCAAATTTATAGTCGGCTATGCCGCTCACTTCAGTATGTGTTTTTGCCCCGCCGAGTGTCTGAATATCTATATCTTCCCCTATCGCGGCCTTCACGAGGTAGGGGCCCGCGAGGAATATCGAGCCGTTACCCTCCACCATTAGCGTCTCATCGCTCATGATGGGAAGGTAAGCACCACCGGCCACGCAACTGCCCATTACGGCTGCGATCTGGCTGATGCCCATAGCGCTCATCTGTGCATTATTGCGAAAGATGCGGCCGAAATGTTCTTTATCGGGAAATATTTCATCCTGCATAGGCAGGAACACACCTGCACTATCAACTATATACACTACGGGCAGATGATTTTCCATGGCTATCTCCTGCAGGCGCAGGTTTTTCTTGCCTGTAATGGGAAACCATGCGCCCGCCTTCACTGTATTATCGTTGGCAATGATCATGCACTGACGGCCATGTATATAACCAAGACCTGCAACAGTGCCTGCGGCAGGGCATCCACCGTGCTCAGGATACATTTCGTAGCCCGCGAATGAACCTATTTCAGTAAAGACGCTGTCCTTATCCACCAGGTAGGCGATGCGCTCACGCGGGGTCATCTTCCCCTTTTCCTTAGCTTTTTCGATGGCCTTTTTTCCACCACCCAGGCTTATCTGCGCATGGCGCTGCTTTACCTGGCTCACCGCCAGGCGCATCGCATCCTCGTTCTTATTAAATTCCAGGTTCATCCGGCGTATTATTTTGCCCGCAAAAATAGGGGGATATTTTATTTAATGCTAAAATTGTCACGTGGCGGTAAAAATGACGAACGCCCGATGGTGTTGAGATCCTTTTCTCCATTCCGATTTTTTCAAATAAAGAATATACCTCAACTTTGTTAGCCGCGTTGCGGAGATCATGTCATGAGGAAAGTGTTATTCACCACCCTGTTTATTTTAGGCGCCAGTTGTAGCTACATCCGCACATTTGCCAACCATGTGTTTGGAGGCGAACTGCTTTACCAGCATATAACGGGCAACACATATGCACTTACGCTAACCCTTTACGGCGATTGCGGCGCTCCTAACCAAAGCGTTTTCCAGGGCCTTTACACCTCGACACCTCTGGTTTACGTGTTTCACGATAACTACCAGGACTCGGTGCACCTATATCTCCAACCGGTGCCAAATATTGGCGTCGAGGTATCGCCCGTGTGCCCATCGCAGATCAATAATACCACCTGCCGGGGAGGTACATTGCCGGGTGTCACAAAGTTTGTATATGTCGATACTGTCACACTTCCCAGAACATCAGATAACTGGCATTTCTTATTCTTCGGAGCCCTGAACGATTCGTCAGGCGCCGGCCGAAGCCACAGCATTACGAATGTAGGTAATGCGGGCGGCACATATGTGTACCTTGAAGCAGTACTTAACAATGTTCTTGCGCCAAACTCTTCACCACAGTACACTACTATCCCGACACCTTTCTACACGGTGAATACGCCCCAGCAGTATAACCAGGGCGCGGTGGACGGTGATAATGATTCGCTATCCTTCTCATTGGTCGAAGCAATAGACGGTGCATCGGGAAGCCCGGTATCCTATGTGCCGCCACTGACAGCCAGCGCACCATTACTGACTGATTCCGCAGCATTTCTGTTCAACAGTATTAACGGGCAATTGAGCTTCACCCCGAACATGCTGCAGGATGCCCTGGTGGTGAATAAGGTTACCGAATACCGGAACGGTCAGTTCGTAGGCAGCAGTGTGCGGGAAATGACATTTGTGGTGCTGGACAACCTTGTGCAGGACCATGTGCAGCATACGGAAGCAGTTAATATAAACGGAGGGTATAGCAGCGGTAACAACGTAGTGAACATATGTAAAGGAGCCAGCAGTGTAGACTTCGATATTGCACCTGTGGACACTGCAGGCAATGCGGTGATAGTAAGTTACACTCCGCTGCCTGCCGGCGCCACGCTTAACCTGCAAAATAATAACACGACAAGCCCACATCTCCACTTCAGCTGGAATACTGTGAGTGTAGCGACAGGCATCTACAATTTCTTTGTTAATTATAAGATCAACTCCTGCCCGATCTCAACCACTCAAACGATCGCCTATACCGTCAACGTAGTAAACCCATATGAAGTGGTTGCGGTATCACAAACCGCTACCCATTGCTATTATAATGCGACAGTAACCGTCATTATCAAAAACGGCGCGTTGCCGGCTACCATTTCAGTATCAAAAAACAACATACCACTCACCTCTGTGGCCGGCAACAGCGACACAATTGCTTTACAATTACCTGCAGGCAACTATACAGGTGTAGTGTCCGCACCTGGATTGAGCGGCTGCTCGGCACCTTTCGCTTTTTCGGTGGTCGACAGCGGGGCATACCCTTTCGGTCCGTCGCTTGGCACCGTGCATGATTATTGCATAAACGATTCGGCGACCTTACTTATTGCTACTCCCGACTCAGGGGCCGTTGTGCAGTGGTACAATACCAATGGCGACAGTCTGCCTTCAGCGCCCATACCTCCTACGGATAGTGTGGGCGTACACACCTGGTATGTAACTGAACAGATAGGGCCCTGTCTATCTGAAAAGGAGGAGGTGACGGTGCATGTGTATGACAAGCCGCCCATCACAATACTATCGGAGCAAGGAACGGTGTGTATAGGAGAGATCATCTACCTGGAAGCGACAGGTGGCAAAAATTATGATTGGGAACCTGTGAGCAGGATAAACACCGACCGCAATGGCAGGCAGTATATCCGCGTGTTTGAACCCGTGGAGTATACTCTATATGCACAATCGGAGTTTGGATGCAAGGACTCGCTGAAACTGCGATACGACAAAGTGAACCCTTGCTGCCAGTTCAGCTACCCCGATGCCTTCACTCCAAACGGGGACGGGAAGAACGATCGCTTCAAAGCACTAGTAATCGGCAATATGCAGGCTTATGAACTGGACATCTTTGACCGCTGGGGAAGGCGACTGTTCTGGAACAATGATCCAGGTGCAGCCTGGGACGGCACCTTCCGTGGCAAGGAATGCAATGCCGATGTTTATTTCTATCGCGTGCATGCCAGGTGCTACACCGGCCACGAGGAAGATATCACAGGCACGGTTACTCTACTTCGTTGAGCCCCTTCATGGGTTGGGATTTTACTCCCACTTAAATATCCTGGAAGCTATTGCGTATATAACCACGCCCCAGATAAGCAATACCAGGATATCCATCCGCACATCCCATATATTGTAACCATCGAAGGCTATTTTGCGCAGCGCATCATTCAGGTAAGAAAGCGGCAGTAACCTGCATATCGGCTGCAACCATTTCGGGAAGTTATCGATGGGAAAAAATGTGCCTGCCAGCAGAAATTGCGGTAATGTAATGAGGTTGGAAAATGGAGGTATGGCTGACTCACTTTTAGCAACGCTGCTGATGATAAAGCCAAAGCCCATGAACACCATCATGGCGATACCACATAAACAAAGCATTTCGAAAAACGTTACCCAGCCATGTACCAGCGTGTAGCCAAAGGCATAGTGACCAAGCGATATGATTATGATGGCGCCCATCATCTGGAATATCATACGCGCTATGCCCTCGCTCAGCACAATGATCTCGCGGCGCACCGGTGTGGCAAAGAAGCGTTTCAATACGAGCGTCTGCCGCATATTGAAGAATACGAATGCCGTTCCGAAAACGCCCGATGCCAATAGTGAAAAGCCCAACTGGCCGGGCAAGATGAAATCGATCATCTTGTAGTCGCGCACCTTTTCGATGTGAACATCAATTTTAGCCAGCTTTTCAGTCTGCACTTCTATGTCGGGGTTCATGCCTTGCGCCACTTCTTTCAGTATCCCTTTCAGTTGTTGCACCTTATCTTCCTGTCCGCTGGTACTGTTTATGAGGATGTTGTACGGTGGCCCGCCGCCTGCTGCCTGCTTTACGCTGATCAGTGCTGCCACATCACCCTCCTGCAGGTCTTTCATTAGCCCGGCGCTGTCCTTGTTGACCCACTTTATCACCGGCACCTTGTGCAGTATCCCGTATATCACATTGCTGGTGTCGCTGCCCGGTGCCGCCGCTATCTTAATGCTGTAGCCGCGGCTATTGCCCAGGAAGCCAAACACCAATATGAATATGAGCGGGAAAGCGATGCTGAATACTATAGCCGATGGGCTTTTGAAGATCGCCTGCAGGCTGGCTTTTATGAGCGCGCGCATAGCGCGGGCGTTACTATATGTGGCCATATACGGTTTTGCAAGGGCAAAGATAAGGGGAATGTAACAGGAACAGGCAGCCCAGCCAAAGGAGAGGGCTCTGTACCGCAGCGACGAGTATTATAATTTAACTTATCGTATGAATATTTTCGCCTCGGGTAAATGCCGGAATATGTAAATTACAAACCATTGAGCAAGGAAATGAGAAAGAGATTATTTGTATTCACCGCATGTATATATATGCTGTGCTGCCTGCCGGGCCGTGCAGCCAAGCTGTTCATACCCATGGATGCCGAAGGCCAGCACGAGCACCTCAAGGCCTACGGCATTGCCTTCGCCGCCCTTAAAGAAAATATTCCTGTCGACTGGCTGCTGAATTACAAGGGCGGCAGTTTCGGTATGGACCAGGCTGAGAGTATTGAGAGACTATGCAAACTGCGCGGAGTGGCCTACGAGATAATGAGCGATGCGCAGTACCTGGGTGTGCTGGAAAAGATCAGCAACCCCGATTTTAACGGCGATATCATTAAACTGGAGAAGGCGCCGAAAATAGCAGTATACACGCCCCCTAATAAACGCCCATGGGACGATGCGGTGACCATGGTGCTGGAGTATGCGCAAATTCCATACGACAAAGTATATGACGACGAAGTATTGGATGGCAAGCTGCCGGAGTATGACTGGCTGCACCTGCACCACGAAGACTTTACCGGGCAGTATGGCAAATTCTGGGCGCAATACCGCAACACGTCCTGGTACCAGGAAGATGTGCATGTAGTGGAAGCCCTGGCCGCAAAACATGGCTTTAAAAAAGTATCGCAGTTAAGGCTGGCTGTAACCAAACGCATCCGTGAATTCGTAGCTGGTGGCGGCTATCTTTTCGCCATGTGTACCGCTACGGATACGTACGATATAGCACTGGCTGCCCAGAACACCGACATCTGCGATGTAGCTTTCGACGGTGACCCCGTAGATGGCGATGCCCAGCAAAAACTTGACTATACTCAGTGCTTTGCCTTCAAGGATTTCAATATCGTGAGCAACCCCTACGATAATGAGTTCTCCGATATTGACAACACCACATTCCGTAAGGTGCCTATGGACCTCGACTACTTTACCCTCTTCTCCTTCTCTGCCAAATTCGATCCCGTACCCGCAATGCTCACGCAGAACCATACAACTACTGTTAAGGGCTTCATGGGCCAAACAACAGCGTTCAGGAAGGATAGGCTGAAAACAAGTGTGTTGGTAATGGGTGAGAACAAAGCAGCCAACGAAGCGCGCTACATACATGGGGAATTTGGCAAAGGCACCTGGACCTTCTACGGTGGCCACGACCCGGAAGACTACCAGCATATAATCGGCGATCCGCCCACCGACCTGAGCCTGCACCCTACCTCACCAGGTTACCGGCTAATACTGAACAATGTGCTTTTCCCAGCCGCGAAGAAAAAACCAAGAAAGACCTAACCCTATTGCTCGTCGAGTTGCCGCTGTATTTTCTTCGGCAATTTGGAGCGAATAATATCATAAGACTGGCGCAGGTAGTACTGCCACTCTTTTTCTTTAAGCGCTTTATACTTTTCGATACGCACCCATTTGTTGTGCGCCATATAAGCTTGCGGAAAGATGTGCGGCCTTGCGATAAGCTCGTCAAAATCTTCCGGTGTCACTTTGAGGCTGACGCCTTCTTCTTCCGGGTTTACTGACGTAATGCCAAACATCTTCTCTGCCACCATAAAGCAGAGATGATCTTCCCATTTCAGGCCCTCGGTAGCACCGGGAAAAGAAAGGCAGGTATCGCGCAGCTTATCAAAATCCATAATTAAAGATACAACCACGAGCGGATACAATGATTAATTTTAAGCCATGAACGTTACGAAAAACCTTGTATACGATATTGGCCTGCATGACGGGAAGGATACTGACTACTACCTGCACAAAGGCTATAACGTAGTGGCGGTAGATGCCAACCCCGTGATGATCAGGAGGGCAGAAAAGAAATATGCTACAGCGATAAGGGAGGGCAGATTGGTACTGCTTAACGTGGCGATATCGGACGTGGAGGCTGAAGTCTCGTTTACCATCAGCGAGGAGGACCAATTCAGTTCGCTGGATGAAGGCGCAGCAAAACGTGGTGGTATCAGCAAGAAGGTAACAGTGCACTCGAAAAAGCTGTCAACGCTCTTTGCGGAGCACGGTGTGCCCCATTACTGCAAGATCGACATAGAGGGCCATGACTCTATCGCACTGCAAACACTGGCACAAGACAGCCTGCCGCCCTACATTTCCGTAGAGGCGGAGATGGTACCGTACAATAGCAGCATCCAGGAGCCGGATACACTTCTCAACCTGCAATTGCTGAAACAACTGGGTTACAGGCAATTTAAATTGGTAGACCAGGATACATTAAGTCCCCTGGCGCCCGACGAACAGTTCTACTTCAACACCCCTGCACCAAGTACTGCAATTGTTGTAAGGGGGGTCCGCTTCCTGAAAAGGAAGCTGGGCTTCAGTAAGCTGCCATCATATCTCCAGCACCTGAAAGACCGGACCGGCTATACCTTCCTGAGAGATTCATCGGGACCGTTTGGTGAAGAGGTGGAAGGCGAATGGTATGACTACGAGACGGCTAAACGCATGATATTGAAGCAGCGCAAAGACTACCATGCGCTGGACCGTGCCGTGTACTATGGTTTCTGGTGCGACTGGCATGCTAAATTATAAACGCAGGCACAGTGCAACACTGTACCTGCGTTTGATCTTTATTTGATAGCGTACCTGATACCGGCGTAAATGTTGCGCCCCATGACAGGCCCCCATATCATAGACGCGTCGAAGTCTTTACCATAAGGGTCGCCCGCGCCAAGGATCGGGGTCCGCTGCATATAGTTGGTAAGATTTTCACCGCCCACATATACCTCCAGGTTATTCTTAAACGCCTTACTGATCTGCGCATTCATCTGAACAAAAGATGGCGAGTAGTACGAACCTGTGTTGTAAGATGCCGGGAGACGCTTCGGTCCCACCCACTGTATAGTGTAATCAAACTTCCAGTTGTTATTGGTCTCATAGCCGAAGTTGGCAAAGGCGCGGTTTGCGGCCACTAAAGGTTTTTCTTTCAGCCCGCTTGTATAATCGGTCATTACCTGGTACCAACGGTAGGCCAGGCGCATGCCCAGGTTATGGATCAGCTCATAGTCGAGCTGGGCTTGCAGGCTGTGCGCGTAGGACTTACCCACAAGATTATAGAACGACACCTGTCCCGGCTGTTCCACGTCTGCTACCACCTGGTTTTGAAAATGGGTATCGTAATAATCAACACCGATAGCGCCATCGCGATAGTTCAGGCGGAATTTCTGTGTAAGATTCAAACCGAAATTCCAGGCTATCTCCGGCCGCAGGTTGAATACGCTACCGGAAACAGGGAAGGCAAACCCACGACTGCTGGCCATGTAACCCATGTTCTCGGCTAGTACGTTGGCAGTACGCTGTGCACGGCCAATAGAAGCGCGAATGGCGGTCTTTTTGAATGGCGCATAGCGCAGGTGCAGTCGCGGGGTAATGAACGCGCCATACAGGTTGTCATAATCGCCGCGAAGGCCGACTACAGCATTGAACTTATCAAGGTAATTGTAAGCGTATTCTACGAAAGCACCCGGCACCACTTCCGTACGCAACAAGGGCATCGTTTCAAAGCGCTCATTGTAGTCATCGAGCACTGTGCTAAGACCACCCTTGATCACGTGATTGGTATTGTTGATAATGGTCTGGAAGATGAGATTGGCGTAGAGGCTCTTTTGGGTTGCATCATAGATACGAGGACCAAAATGCGCGTCCTGATCGTGGTAAACACCTGACAATTGCAGCCCTATACTGGTAGCCTTTTGCTGCGGGAATATCTTACCGATCTTGGCCCAGCCTTCGGCGCGTTTGGTATTCAGTTCGTAGCCCCATGGCCGGCCTGTTACCTGCTCACCACCGCTGCTATAGCCCCATTGTCCACCTGTATTGGAGGAATAAACACCCTTGATGCCCGCCTGGAATTCCCAGCCCTTTGGCGCCTGGTAAAACCAGCGGTTCAGCAGGATGAATTGTTTATTCAAAGGCTGGTCTAAAAAGCCATCGCTGTTCTGGTCTACCTTCAGCCACTGTGAACTGCCGTGCACGAACAAGCCAGTTGACAAGTGCTCGTTAAACTCCTTACGGCCGTATAGATTACCTTCTGATCGGCCCTGGGTGTTCTGGTAGAGGTTCAGCAGTAGCTTGTCATCTTCAAATGGCTTGAGCAATTCAATATTGATCTGCCCTGCCACGCTTTCATAGCCGTTCACTACGCTACCCGTTCCCTTGCTTAGCTGCATACCTTCTATCCACATGCCGGGCGTGTACGTGAGCCCGGTTATCGATGCTACCCCCCTGACGTCGGGTATATTCTCGCGGGTGATGAGCGTGTAGGGTCCAGCGAGACCCAGCATCTGTACTTGCTTATACCCCGATACTGCATCGGTAAACGCCACATCGACCGACGGCGTCGTCTCAAAGCTTTCACTGAGGTTGCAGCAGGCTGCCTTGAGTAGTTCGCCTTTACCGATCTCATCCACCTTCATAGGTTTTAAGAGACTGGTGCGGGTGGTGCTCATTTGCTGTTTGATTATAACCTCCTTCAGCTTTTTTGTCTGTGCACTGTCAGTTTGCGCGAAGGCAGAGATGCCGGCAAGCAAACACCAACTGCTTAAGAGCAGTTTGTTTCTATAGATCATCATGGGCCTCCTTAGTGTTTACCGGTTTGTTTGTATGCGCAACAATGCGGAAGATTTTTGTATGCCATTTCATCCGCCTTTACCGTTGCAGACTCATGGCCGGCTTTGGCAATATGCTGCAGCACCGCCTGTGCAGAAGTTTGCGAGGGCCGATAGGTAAGAGCTAAGTCGCCCGTGTTCTTATCCCAGTCGGCGCGCTTTACGCCTTTAATGTATGCCGCATTCTCGATACGCTTTTTGCATTTATCGCAGTTGCCTGATACTTTATAATGCTCGGTGACTATATCCTTTGCCTGTGCAAAGGCCAAAGAAGAGGAAAATATAACTAATAGAAAAAAAACGACAAACCGTTTCATAAAAAATTACTTATTGAGGTTAAGAAATAAAAGAGACCGTCTAATTGCTATTGTGCAATAAGAACTCTTAACCGTAATAAGTAAAACGGGAGTGTAACCTATATAAAGGGATAGCCTGCCAGTTACCGGGTGGTGCGTTGGAGCGCGACGGCAAGGATGCCACAGGCGTTGCAGGTAAATAATAGTTGATGCCGGGATTGAGCGGCAATATAGCAGCGGCAAAAACAGGCGCGCGTAACTGCAGCTTATAGAAGTCAGCATTCTTCTGGTCCTGCTGCACTTTGGCTACAACTACCTTGTCTTTACAGCACTTCATGGGCTTTTTGCCCTCATTAGTGCAATTGTCGTCGGCACAGCTGCCACACAGCGGGGCGCGGAGGTACACATTCCAGGACACCAGTTTTGAGCCACAGAAGTGAGCATTTACCATAATGCCCGACATGGCGAGCAGGTAGATGAACATCAGCGGTATGGCTAAAAACCTTTTCATGAACTGTGGTACAAAGATACGGTTTGGGCCTTATACCCACTTATATCATTATGGTCATAACTTATACTTTAACAACGCCGATCATGGCTTTAAAGCTTTTCCCACGTGTGGTACCAGGCGAGTAGCCCATATCTCGTATTCCTTACCGGAAGGATGAAGACCATCGGCTGCGAGGAACAGGGCGTTAGTACCGTTGTGGCGGGTACTGTCGGTGATATCGGTGAAGTTGCATTTGTGGGCCAGGCTGATATCGCGGCAGGCTGCATTGTAAGCGTCAATTTCGTGGGCTACTTTTTGCCTGTCTCGTCCCTCTGCAAAAGGGGTAACGCCCCAATCGGGTATCGATACCACAAAGACATTTTGCGTATGCCCATTAGCAAAAACAATTGCCTGTGTAAGCAGTTGGGTAAACTCTTCTTTGTAGTTATCCAAATCTCTGCCGCGATATTGATTATTTACACCGATAAGCAGTGTAACAAAAGAAAAAGTCTCATGAACGTTGTGCTCACGGATGGCAGTGGCCAATTCATCGGTTGTCCAGCCGGTTTTTGCAATAATGACGGGATCTGCAACATCAATTTTCTGTTCCTTGAGTTTCTTCACCAACTGGTGCGGAAAATTGTCGTGCATCGGCACTTGCTCGCCTATAGTATATGAGTCGCCAAGGGCTAAGTATGTATGCATTCAGTTGACAAGTTGTTTGGTTGGTTAAGTTGACCGGTTGATTAAGTTGACCAGTTCCGTATTAATTAATAAATACGGTCTTCACATTTACAAACTCACGAATGCCAAATATACTTAATTCCCTACCATAGCCGCTTTGCTTAATGCCGCCGAATGGCAAACGCGGATCGGAATGGACAAAAGCATTCACAAAGCAATTGCCCGCCTGCAGTTCTTTTGCTGCAATAGCCTCAGCACGCTTCCTGTTTTTAGAGAAGATACCGGCGCCAAGGCCATATATACTGTCGTTAGCGATGCGGATCGCGTCTTTCTCGTCCTTAGCCTCAATGATAGCTGCCACGGGGCCAAACAATTCTTCATCGTAGGCAGGCATGCCTTTTTTTACATTGGTCAAAACAGTAGGCGGGTAGAACGCACCTTCTCCCTCAGGTATATAACCACCACAAAGCAGCTTTGCACCCATTTCGATACTCTTCTGCACCTGGGCGTGTAGTGTATCACGCAAGTCGACACGAGCCAGGGGACCGATCTTGTTGTTGCGGTCCATGGGGTCGCCAAAGGTCGCAGCCTTCATTTTTTCGACCATCTGCCTTTCAAATTCTTTGCGTACCGCTTTTACGGCTACAAAGCGCTTTGCAGCTACACAACTCTGGCCGCTATTCACAAGGCGTCCATCGACGCTTGTTTTCACTGCCAGCGCCATATCGGCATCTTCCAGCACTATATAGGCGTCGCTGCCTCCCAATTCAAGCACTTGTTTCTTGACATGAGCGCCAGCTACAGCGGCAACCTCTTTACCGGCTGCAGTGCTGCCAGTGAGTGTTATAGCACTTATAGCGGGATCTGCGATCAGGTTCTTTATTTCAGAAGATGGCAATAACAGTGTTTGAAATAAGCCTTTCGGAGCACCTGCCTTTTTAATTACGTTCTCAATAGCCAGCGCGCAGCCGCTAATATTGGATGCATGCTTCAATATCATTGTGTTGCCCGCCATGAGCGCGGGGCCCATAGCGCGAAACACCTGCCAGTAGGGAAAATTCCATGGCATGATAGCCAACACCACACCCAGCGGCTGAAATGAAACATAGCTTTTGCGCGCATCGGTTTCCACTATCTCATCAGCCAGGAACTTAGGGCCTTCCTTTGCATAAAAGTCAAATGTCCTTGCACACTTCTCCACTTCGTCGAGGCTCTGCTGGATCGGTTTGCCCATTTCGGCAGTGGCCAGTTCGGCCAGTTGCTGCTTTTGCCTGCGCAGTTCCACCGCGATCTTTTTCAATACAGCTCCCCGCTCTTTGAATGAAAATAAGCGCCATTCACCGTAGGTCTTTTGGGCCTGCCGCAGTGCTTTCTTTACCTTGTCTTTATTTGAAATATCGTAAGTAGCTAAAACCGAACCTGTTGCGGGATTGATCGAAGTAAGAACTGATGACATTGCCTGGTCTATTTTTTTCCAAAATTAAATAAGAGCGCTGCTACTAAAGCTTTATTATTTTTGATACCCTTATAATTTGGTGTTAAATAATTAATATCGCAGGCAAATAGTTGAAATTAAGTACATGACAGTTGATAAAATAAAATTCGGAACGGACGGATGGCGCGCCATCATAGCACAGGACTTTACGGTTTATAATGTAGGCCGCGTATCGCAGGGATTGGCCACCTGGCTTTTGAAAAGTAATAGCAAGCCTACTGTAGTGCTCGGGCATGATTGCCGCTTCGGCGGTGCGCTGTTTTGCGAAACAGTGGCAAAGGTACTTTGCAACAATGGCGTAAAAGTATTGCTGGCCAAAGGCTTTGTAAGTACCCCAATGATATCTTACGGTGTACTGGAATTAAAGGCCGACCAGGGCGTAGTGATCACGGCATCGCACAATCCCCCATCGTACAACGGATACAAATTGAAAGGTGCACATGGCGGCCCGTCGAACCCCGCGGATATTGCAGCAGTGGAAGCGCTGATACCTGAAGAAGTGAATATACCCAGTGAGGGGCTTGAGCACTGGAAAAGCAAGGGATTGCTGGAATACGTGGACCTTGAGGATATGTATGTTGACTACCTACGCCGGAAATTTGATTTTAACGCCCTGTCCAAATCACCTTTTAAGCTGGCATATGATGCTATGTATGGCGCAGGGCAGAATGTGATACGCCGCGTACTGCCGGGCACTGTGCTGCTGCATTGCGAAAACAATCCCGGCTTCATGGGGCAGGCGCCCGAGCCGCTGGATAAGAACCTGAGAGAACTATCGCAGGTAATAAAAAGAACACCGGAACTAAAGATAGGACTGGCAACGGACGGCGATGCAGACCGCATAGGCCTCTATGACGAGGATGGCAACTTTGTAGACGCGCACCATATACTACTGCTGCTGATACACTACCTGCATAAGTATAAAGGCATGACCGGCAAAGTGGCCATTGCCTTCTCGGTTACAGACCGCGTAAAGCGTATGTGTGAGGCTTATGGACTACCTGTGGAAGTGACACCGATAGGCTTTAAATACATCAGCGAGATAATGACCAAAGAAGATGTGCTGGTGGGCGGCGAAGAAAGCGGGGGCATAGCAGTAAAAGGACATATACCGGAGCGCGATGGCATATACGACGGCCTGGCACTATATGAATTTATGAGCAAGAGCGGCAAAACACTGAAGGAGCTTTGCCAGGAAGTATATGATGTGGTAGGCACCTTCGTATACGACCGTAATGATCTGCATATAGATAACGACAAGAAGAACGCCATCATTACCAAAGCACAAAATGACGAATACCCAGCCTTCGGCAAGTACAAATTCAACCGAAGGGAGACGATAGACGGCGTGAAATACCATTTGGAAAACGGCGGCTGGGTAATGTTACGCGCATCTGGCACGGAACCACTGCTTCGGGTGTATGCAGAAGGCAACAGCAAAGAAGAGACTGCGGACATACTGGAAAATGTAAAGAAGACAATACTTTAACCTCTCCCGGCCTCTCCAAAAGGAGAGGAGATGTTAAGAAACAAAAAAGCGGAATATCTATTCCGCTTTTGTTTTTGATATACTTACTAAATCATTTACTTCATTGATTCAGCATCCTTCAGGAACTGGGCAAGACCCAGGTCGGTGAGGGGATGCTTAAGCAGGCCAAGGATGGAGCTAAGCGGACAAGTGCAGATATCAGCACCGGCCTCTGCACAACGTACAATGTGCAACGGTGTGCGAATAGATGCTGCCAGCACTTCGGTCATGTACCCCTGCGCATTGTAGATACCTACTATTTGCTCGATAAGCTGTATGCCATCCCAATTGCTGTCGTCGATGCGGCCTAGGAAAGGAGACACAAATGTTGCGCCAGCCTTTGCAGCCAGTATTGCCTGTCCACCTGAGAATACCAGCGTGCAATTGGTACGGATACCGTTATCAGTAAACCACTTGATAGCCTTAATACCGTCTTTTATCATCGGCACCTTTACAACGATATTCTCGTGAATTGCAGCGAGCTTTTTGCCCTCTTCCACAATGCCTTCGAAAGTAGTACCAAACACCTCAGCACTTACGGGTCCATCAACTATGTTGCAGATGGTTTCATAATGCTTCATTATCGCATCGTGACCTTTGATGCCTTCCTTCGCCATCAGAGATGGATTGGTAGTGACACCGTCAAGTATGCCTAAGTCATGAGCCTCTTTTATCTGATCAAGATTGGCTGTATCTATAAAAAATTTCATTTATTTGCGATTTTTAATTTGTGATTTGCGATTTCTTTAAATTCTTAACAGTTGTATTTTTTGTGGCGGAAAGTATTTTGACTAATTCCACTGACTCGTCATATAATAATTTTAGCTTTTGTTCCGAGATTAGTTGCAAATCTATTAAAGTTTCAATCCAAAACGAAGATTCATCAATTTCCTCAAGCGCTATATTCAGCTTGGCAAGAAACTGCTTTTTTGATTGAGATCTCTTGGCGGCGCGATAGTTTGCTGCTGCTGACAGAGCTGACCGCATTAGTTGCTTGGAAATAATCTGTGCGGCGAGTGATTTGGGTAAAGATTCGCAAGCTTTGATAGACCTGTAAGCGAATGTTTTTAGGCGATCTCTGAGTTCTTGAGCATTCATATTAGAAATATATGAATCGCAAATCACAAATACTAACAATCACAAATAAAAAAACTGGCAAGTTACTTACATCGCGCCGCTACAACCGAACGCCCTTGCTACATTCCTGTCCTGGGGGATTCATCGGGAGCTGGCCGTATAAGACTTGCCAGGGCTGCAAATGTATGAAAAATCTCGTGTGGAAAATAGTTTTTTTGCAAAGAATATAATCTTACTTACCTTTAACGTAAGTAACGCATTACGTTAGCATGATACTGTCATTTGGCTCAAAGGAAACAGAAAAAATATGGAACGGTGAGCGAATCAGTAAATTACCGAACGAGATTCAGGAAATAGGTAGGCGAAAATTAAGAATGCTAAATAACTCGCAAAATATCGGTGACTTGAAAACACCGCCTGCGAACAGGCTTGAAAAACTAACGGGGAATTTGAAGGACTACCATTCCATACGTATCAATGATCAGTGGAGAATAATATTCAAATGGAACAATGGTAATGCAACGGAAGTAAAAATTGTGGACTATCACTAAGAAAAAAGATATGAGCAAGTTAAAAAATATTCATCCCGGAGAAATATTGAAAGAAGAGTTTTTGAAGGAACTCAATATATCTGCATACCGCCTCGCAAAGGATACAAGCATTCCTCAAACGCGACTTTCAGAGATCATTAAAGGTAAAAGAAGAATTACTGCGGACACGGCACTGCGGCTATCTAAGTATTTTGGTAATTCTGCAAAATTCTGGTTAGGCCTGCAGGATGATTATGACCTTGAAGAAGAACAGATAGCAAAAGGAAAAGAACTAAGTTTAATTAAACATCATACCTCGAGCGCAGCTTAATTTATAACTGCAACAACCCCACCCTATACAAGGTATTCACCGGCTTGTTATCCCAAAACAATTCAAAATCCTCTAGCCCGGCAGCCTCGTAATTGCTTTGCAATTCCTGTAAGGTCATTGGCTTGAGATTGTCGACAGACAAAGTTGGCAGGATGGCTGCTAACCACTCCCCCTGGGCTTTGTCCAGCTTGATGTTGAGTGCTTCGCGACCGGTCTGGAACGTGAGTGAGGTCATCTCCCATTGGCTGCCTTTCTTCGATTTGGTGACTATCTCTACATTTGGTTGTTTGCCGAGGAACACAACCTTGGTGTTAGGCCTGCCTGGCTGGTATTCTTCTTCTGTCAGTGCCTTTTCAATGTAATCTGGCGTTACGGTGGTTTTCGGTGTTTTGAAGTCGAACCATTTGTGCAGGGGCTGATCGAGGAAGGTATTGTGCATATAGTTGAACAGGGATTTCTTTAGCCCATAGCTAAATGCTTCATGATCCGCGCCTACTTCGTCGATGTGCACAATATCATTGTTAGCAAATGTGCCAACGAGCTCGCTTTCTTTACGCACACTATACTTAGCCGGCTCCAGACCCACAGGACTATGAGCGGTCATGGTGAACTGGTGCCAGAAGGCAGATTGTAAAATACCTGTTGCGAACATCTGGCGAACCATCTCAAGCGAGTCGATCGTTTCCTGCGCAGTTTGTGTGGGGAAACCGTACATCAGGTAAGCATGCACCATAATCCCGGCTTCGGTAAAGTGTTTGTTCACTTTCGCGACCTGTGCCACTGTGATGCCTTTCTGTATCAGCTCCAGCAACCTGTCGGAAGCAACCTCCAGGCCACCCGATACGGCTATGCAGCCTGAGGCTTTGAGCAACAGGCACAGATCGCGGGTGAAACTTTTCTCGAAACGGATATTGGTCCACCAGCTAACCACCAGCTTGCGCCTGATGATCTCCAAAGCGAGTGAGCGCATCAATGCCGGGGGCGCGGCTTCATCAACAAAGTGAAAACCATTTTGCCCCGTCTGTGCCATTATTTCTTCCATCCTGTCGCACAGGATGCTGGCCGTGAGCGGTTCGTAATTCTTGATATAGTTCAGCGAGATATCGCAGAAGGTGCACTTGCCCCAATAGCAGCCATGTGCCATGGTGAGCTTGTTCCACCTGCCATCGCTCCACAGGCTGTGCATGGGGTTGGCCACTTCTATTGCCGATATGTATTTATCGAGCAGCAGATCACTGTAATCGGGCGTACCTATCTGGCCTTGCTTATAATCGTTGCAGGATTGGTTGTCGATGTATTTTACCGCGCCATCCGCCAGCACAAAAGTTCGCTTCAGGTCCTCAACGGGTATGGCGCCCTCTGCATGCTTTACCAGTTGCTCCATAGGGCATTCGCCATCGTCGAGCGTAATGAAATCGAAGAACTCAAAAACGCGGGCATCTGATAAAGAACGCAACTCAGTATTCGCAAAGCCGCCGCCCATGGCCACTTTTACGGCCGGATAGTTTTGCTTTATCCATTGAGCCGACCGGAATGCTGCATAAAGGTTGCCAGGAAAGGGAACCGATATAGCTACGAGTTTGGGCTGCACATGCTGCATATGCGCAGCCATAAGACCGATCAATATATTGTCGATAAAGGTAGGCTCGCCTTGCAGTAACCCATGGAGCTCATCGAAGCTATTAGCCGAGCGGCCCAGCTTTTCCGCATATCGGCTGAAACCAAAATGCGGATCAACACACTCCACCACCAGGTCGGAGAGGTCTTCGAGATACATGGTGGCCAGGTGCTTGGCCCTGTCCTGTATGCCCATGGCGCCAAAGGCCCAGGTGAGATCGTCGATCTGCGCGAAGCGTGATGCTTCGGGCAGGAAATCCCTTTTGCAGATGAGGTGTGCCAGCGTTGGCTTTTTTCCCTGCAGGAAGCCTACGACGGCGTCAATGGTTTTGATGTAATCGTCCTGCAGCGCTCTGATCCGTCGGGCGTTATCGGAAAGATCAGGCTGCCCGGAATTGATATGCGCGAATAACTTCTTTAATCCTTGCTGAGAAAAGAGCTCCAATGTCACCTCGATACCCAGGTCGGCCTGGAAGGAAGCAATGTTCCGGGTATTGAGAAAGCCTTTTAGGTACGCAGTAGCCGGGTAAGGCGTATTAAGCTGCGTAAAAGGCGGGGTGAACAAAAAAACGGGAGCGCTCAAACAGGGATCGTTTAGCTGCAAAAGTACCGCTAAATAGGCAAATGAGGCTTAGCTGCCCCTTGTGCCGCCGGTCTTCATTGGCTTCTTGGCAAAGGCGGCAGGCTTGCTTGCGCCCTTAATAGCACCCTTGGCACCGGCTTGGTTGGTTTTTGCTCCTTTTCCGCCCTTTTTATTGTTCTTATTATTTCCTGAGAGTAATGACATAGCCTGATGATTAGTAAAGCAAATATAAGAAAGCGGGCTGTTAATAGTAGCTTATTTCGCGCCCATAAGATGATTTGAATGTGCGCTCACCGTCGAACGTCACCGCACTCCGTTTTATCCAGTTACCACGGCTATCAATCCGGGTGTCGAAGTATTTAACCAACGTTTTTGTGTGCTTGCAGCCGATAGAGGGTTCATAGATCACTTCCTCTGTCATTATCCCATTTTCATCGTATTTGTAGCTGAGCTTATTCCCTTTCATTATATCAATCGTGGTAGAATCAATCACCCTGCTTATTAACCTGTTATGATCATCAAATTTGTGCAGCGTGCTCATTATGAAAGCGCCATCTTCCCCGTAGTCGGTTTCCCGCATACAGTTGCGGCTGTCATCATAGGTAAAAACAGTTGTCTGCACAAGTTCATCTTTTTCTAGCGGATACCTCTTTGCCTCTATGGGCCGGCCGGCTTTGTCATTAGTGAAAACCGTTCGCCATGAGGTTTCTATCTCTTCGATCTTACTCCCATTCGCATCGTATTTATAATTAAAGTCAGAATTAAAAGAGGTGCCACTACTGTAGGTATCTCCGTAATTAATACAATTGCCGTGCTTATCGTATTCGGCGCACATTTTATACTCAAATTCGGCCTTCCCATGGCTATTGTCGAAGGTAGTCTCTGTCAAATTCTTGACATTTCCTTTCAAGCCCATTTCGGCCAGCGAATTTTGCGCATTTGCGGCAGAAAATATACCCAGCATAAAGCAGGCGGTAAGGAAACTCTTCATGGAAGAACGTTTTGATTGGACAATAAGCACTTTTAGAGGAATAGAAAATTAGAATCAATGTTGCCGTGTTTTCCAAAAATGGGGTAAAAAATGTATTTGTTGTCGGAAACCACCAGTCAGCACGCCAATAAATACAAAACGCCACCCTTAGGGGCAGCGCTTTACAACACTTCATATCAGCTAGTTCAATTCAGTGTAGTTCTTGAAATTATCCAGTATAGCCTGCCAGCCGCCGCGCTGCATCTCTACAGGATTTGTGCCCTCCGCCTCGAAACTTTCGGTCAGTTTGGTGCCCCCGGCATGAGGCTCGAAAGTTACCTGTACTTTGCGGCCATCACCCATTGTGTAGGCAAAGTATTCGTTATCTCTTACCTCGTCATACACACCGCCGAAGTCGAAGCCGAAGCTGCCGTCTTTGGCTTCCATGCGGGCGGAGAACTTGCCGCCGGTGCGCAGGTCGTTCTCAGACTTTGTAGTGTGCCAGTCGTCCGATGCGGCATTCCATTTCACAATGTGTTCAGGAGCCGAAAAATAGTCCCATACCTTTTGTACCGGTGCATTCACAGTTGTCTGTACCGTGATCACTGTTGCGTTTTGCGTTTCCATTGAGTTTAGCTTTTATCGTTTTTAATGTTGTTTTCTTATGTAAATATCCAAAGGAAAATGAAATTACACGCTGTGCGAAAACGACAATAATTGGGGGATTTGCGCCAGCAGTTGGCCGCACTGAACAATATCGAACCAATCAATGACCATATTGAGGCGCAATGTAAATTAAACCCTCTCTTGAAGGAGAAACAGGCATAAAATGGAAAAATTTTGCAATGCTTTTTAGTAAGCGATCCCGTTAAACGTATGCGTGCAGCAAGTACATGATTTAGCAGGAGCGGTAGCTTCCGGATCGGCTATTACTAACAGATCGTTTTGAACAGTTAATTTCGAGCAATGTGAACTTTCGCCAATTCTGACTACTCCATAATCTCCTTGTTCAAAATGAAGATCAACAATCCAGAATATTGGCTCCTGCTTATCCAGTCTTTGGACAGCTTCCGAGAAGACCTCGTCCCAGTTTCGTCCCACCCTAGATAACAAGAACCTAAACAGCGGTGTATAGTCATAACCTTCGCTCGTTCTGCCAATTGACATCTGGGAACCTTCTAAGTTTTTCAACCCTTTGGTGTTGCGCTGGTGCCGAAACTCGCCACCAAGAGAATTGTGATGAAAACCTCTTGCGAGTTTATTGTATTTGCGGTAAAGTGTTTTTTTTACCCTGTTCATGCTATCGACAAATATGCAAAACGTCCTTGGGTTCAATATTCCACTCTTGGTATAAAGCAAAAACCCGCTCAGAGAGCGGGTAAATTATTCTTCCAGATTTTTGATCATTGTGAATAACATTCGTGAAACCTCTTCGTAATGAGACAGTAGTGTATTTGCTATATCACCCGATATTTCTTGCTCTTCCCTCAAGAATGTTGTCAATGATGCACATTCAAATGAAGAACCTCTTGCTGTAACATAAAAGTTTCTCCTGTCTTTATTGCCAAATTTACCACTTCCTTCGGCTATGTTGAGCATGATGCTTAAACTCGCACGTCCCCACTGGTCCTTTACATAACCAGGAATCGCCTTGTTACCTTTTAGGAAACGGTATACTTGCTGATTGGTGGTAAAAGCTCTTTTATAAACTTCAAGGTTTTCGTAGGGAAACATAATAGATATTTTCCCGAAGATAGTTGAAATGGGGCTTTCGAAGGAATGAGCGGGGAACAGAGCGAAGAAAGAGGTAAAAATCAGAAAGGGAGCAGCACATCGCTCTTCGCTCTGCCGCTCCCTTTCTCATTTTTGTGCCCCATACTGGAACAATATCGAACCAATTAATGACCATTTTGAGGCGCATTTGCGAATTAAACAGCCTATTTGTGGAAAAACTGGAATAATGGGGGAAATATTTATGTCTTTTTTTCTGTCGCTAAAATGCATCTATTCATGGCTGTACAGATGGATGTTGGGGATTAATACTACGCTCCTCTCTTAATATTTTTTTCCTGTTTACGTTTAGCACTATTTTTATTTGAGAACAGATCACCGAAGAAAAAGAATGAAGAAATTTACTCCATATTATAACTCTACCACATTATGAAATGGAATTGGCGTAGCTGTCGAAAACCCAGCCCTATCAGGAGCTTTTCCACCGTGGTATCTTAGAAGGGTTCCTTGTGTTTTGTACGGGACAATTTTCCTGCGCCTTAGAGCATTTGACACAATCTTAGAATAATGAACAGGTTCTCCTAATTTTGCGCAAGAGATAATTCCGATAGGGGCATATATGTAATCCAAGATTCCCTTTGATAAATTGTGTTTGCTTCCGTGATGCGGTACTTGAAATGCATTCAAGTCTTTTAAATTAATTTCTTTACCAATTGAGTAACGAATTGCGTTATACATACCCAAAATGCCAGCATCGCCAGTAAACAGTATTTTTTGATTAGCTACAGTAAGATACAATACTAAGCTCATGTCATTTTCAACAGAAGTATCATCCGGTGTTTCACCTAAATGCTCATTGTCAAAATTCATATCTTCCCACGCCGTAACCTCTTCTGCTTCAGAAAAAGACTTTGCAATACCTTCAGAAACCCCCATTTGAGGCGTTTTGTCTGATGCTTGCAACAAATTGAGATAAAGCTCTTTTCCTGGCCCTAATACACGTAATAAAGGCACATCGTCTCCTTCGTGGTAGTAAGCACCTTGATGTGGGGCAAAAATTTCAATTTTCTTTCTGACAGCAATTTGCTCTATTTCGTAAGCATATTGATAAGCATTACGAAGACGTTCTCCAAAACTTGCTTTTGTTATTCTACCATCTTTGATTGAGTCTTTCAAATCAGCCCAATGATTCCAAGGACGATGCATCCAGATTTTACCGACGTCTAAATTATCTACTACAGATCTTAAACCTGAAGCATGGTCACCATCTGGATGAGTTAGTATAACACGATCTACTTTGTCAGTTTTGTATACTTGATTAACATGTGTTATCAAAGCCTCACCACTTGCTTTGTTTCCACCATCAATAATAAAAACTGTCTGATTTTTCCATTGTGAATTTTCGTAGTTGCCAAAACGAAATGCAATCGCGTCACCACTTTTGGAATTTTCACCTACGGGAAGAAAATCTATTTCTAATGCATCTGCCATACTATCTTATTTTGTGTCAAATCATCAATTGTCTGATGACCTTGATTTTTCAATACCCCAAGTTGCTTTAGCCAATTCTTCTATTTTGGCTATAAATTTGTCTACATTTAATCCGGCTATAAATGCCAGTGCAAAGAATCCGAGATTAGACGCATCTGTCTCTTTTTTTGCTTCAAGTACTAATAATCCCGCCTTTAAAAATAAATAGCTGACCCCACCAGATATAAGACTTACAATGGGGCGAACTAAATACCACACTATCCAATCATTATCCCAGTTTTTTTTGACGCAAAAATTTAGATATACGCCTCGGAGGCAATACAATATGCCGCCTATACCGCCTATAGTTACACATTCGAATAATAGATTAAAGTCTTCTTTAGGAAAGACAGTTTCGTATAGTAGTTTATAGCCAAATATTGTGTAGGTTATTAGCAAACCCAATAAATATAAAATAGCAATAATGACAGTAAATGTTTTTTTCATCGCAAGTGATTTTAGTATTTGAACTTTTGATATTTAGTCTATTCCTCAGTAATTCTTAGATCAATATGTCTATAAGATTTACCAGCCGGGTGAATTGTACACGACGGTAAACCTGTCTTGGTGAATATTATCATTATCGGCTGATCAGTTAAATACTCTTTTTGAATTGAAATGTCGGTCAAGCTCCGTAAATCAACATTGCTGGGTTTGTTGTTTTCATTTGGATGTGAATGCCACTCCCCCAGATATAACGCTTTGTTGCCGTGTTCGACAAATAAATCATCCAAAAATTTTTGACAAAACTCTACATCCTTTTCAAATCTTGTTGGAGATTGTACAGCCTTGGGGCCAGGGCCAGATGCGAAAAGAATTGAAATATTCTTGTTCGCGTCAATATGCCCAGCCAGCACTCCGCCGGTTTCAGTTCCAGCCTTACTTGTAACTTGCTCCACCATATTTTGCAATACCTTTCCATCAATATTTACAAAATTCGGAACTGAATTACTATTGCAAAATTGGCAGTGTTCATGGGGTTTGAAAAACTGCTCATTTACGACATAAGATTGATTTAAAGGTGTGTCCGGTACAATTTCAGATGACCATATCCATTGATTTACGTCCGCGCTCCCATTTTGGAGGTGATCAATGACTAATCTCGATGTCAACGCAGCAATTAATTTCAGATCTGCGGCACTTGCAGGAAGAATGGGGTTATTGCACTCGTTGCGAAGTGTTGGATAATTGTCATCAGTGGGAATCTCTATGAATTCGTCTCCGCTCTGTCTGTATAACCTTAGACAATTTAAACAAGCGTCAACACCTGGAATTACCCTAATTATTCTTCCAACTTTTCCACCTCGTAACGCTCTTGAATAGAATACTGGTCTATTTATGATAACCGACTGTTCATTTATATAGCCTTCTGTGTTGTCGTCAGCAATACTTGAAACAGTTATTGAATCCTCTGGCAACTCTGTGCCAATATCGCAGCCTGTTACACTATATGCAAGTGCCAACACCTGTACAAACGGATTATGCTCTTTAATTTGACTGCGTACCGCATCAACTTTAAATTGACCAGCCTGCCTTAATCCCGCAACATGACGCACAACATTATGGGCATTCATTCTTTGGTTGTCAACAAGGAGTAGTGTTCCTATTCCTGCTTTTCCCAAACTGTCCGCTATCTCACTACCAAGAGCTCCTACGCCTAATATATTTGCCGTACAATTTTTAAGTACTCCCCGATCAGCTCTTTTTGCGTTTCGCTGAAAAAATGTCTCTTCGGAGAATTTTTCACAAGCAACTGCTTCAACTATAGAATAATTCTCTACAACAATTTTCATGGTTTCAATTGGTTCACAAAAAAGCGGAGGTGCAGTTATTTCAGTTGGCGCAACCTTACGAACAACGAATGACTGAAACTCAGTTTGTTGACGTCTATTTGGATAGCGAATAGCAATAAGTATTTCATCAGGCAGCGATTTAAATTTATTAAATCCTATCGCACTTAGACGCTTGACTCCTTCATCACTTGTTCCATTACCAATAATTTTTACCAGTTGCGAAAAATACTGAAATGGTGCAGGTTCAGCATCAACGTCAAACCAAATACCCTCTTTTATTTGACCAGCAGCCACAAGTCGTCTAACTGTATCTGGTTTTGTCTGTAGGTCTAACGAAGTAACCAAACCTTCATCCTTGATATGTTCAGGAACATTTAAATCAACGGGAACATCCGTTGAAAGTCCAGCTTCATTTACTCCTGTTATAAAAGTTCCCAAATAGGCTGATCCGATATTTGAATAGCGGATATCGTTGGCAAAAAGGAAATATACTGAAGCATAAAATTCACCTTGAACAATATGAGATGTACTAACAAATGACTCCGGGTAAAGTATGTGAAACTGATTATTGATAGTAGTGAAGTGGTTAAATAATGCTACTTCTTCACTATCGGGAGGAAATTCGCCAGTGATATGTCCACGGTACCAGTCCTTAACGCGGGATATAATTGAAGTTATTCCATAAAATTGAGTTCCGGTATCAAACGCATCCCATTCTAAAAAGCACAACGATCCAGAACCATTTTGATGTCTGAGATTGTGATAAAAATTTATTGATCCTTGCGGAATTTTAAAATTATAATCTGAAGCAACCGCTATGACTTCGCCTTCAGTCAGTTCTCGAGTAAGAGGGTATACGTATGGTAGTACGTAAGGCGTGGCAAACGAGTATACAATTAGGATGGGAAACCTATAAACTTTGTCTAAACGGAGCAGAATGTTCCCGTGAGAAACGAATAATTGATCCCGTTTCTGAAACAGCTCTTTGTAGTTGCTGTCATGTGATAAAGCCCAACTCTCAGCTCGTAAGAATTCAGGATACTTTTTGAACCAATGTACCATGTTAGCCCATTGGTTTTTGATCTATACGAGTAGTTTGCGATCCGATTACTGAAGCCTTTCTTACGGATTCATTTTTTGAGCCGTTACTATCATCTCCATCGTTGTCATCATCAGACTTACCATATTCTTCAATAAGCTCTTTATCAACGGTAACGGTGATAGTACCTTTATCGTCAATGTCTACAATAACGGATTCTGGATTTTTTCCGAGATGCAGTATACAGTCTTCGTCTACGTGCTTCTCATATAATTCAACAGCATCGTCATGTGGATGCCCGTGAGGGCTGTCTGCTTGTTTTGGTGCGCTTATAATAACATACGTTGGTTTGATTGCCTTTATGTGGTCCTCATAAACGTCTTCATCTTCCTCGCTTGTTTTAAAAAATGTCCGAGAACCATGATGGCTGGCACTAAGAACATATGCTGGTAGCTTATCTTTATGATAGTCGGTAATATGCTCCTTCCATGCTTTTTTGTCTGAGTCGCCTGTAATTAATATACTCTTGGCTTCAGTACCATAAGTAAATTTAATAACCCCACATTGTTCATGAATTCTTCTATATCGCTCATCTGCGCCTGCATCATCAATATCATCACAAAGATATTCTGCCGGGGACAAAACAATAAAATCGATATCCCCCAATTTCTTGGTAACCTCTTTGTCGTCAGTTGTTCTTATTTTATTTTCATCATTGGTTCCCTTCAGGTGGTATTCATTCTTTTTTCCGACTTTATCTATTACGTATTGAAAGTCTTTGTATTTATCGGCATGTTTTTTTCCGGGCTTATGATTTGAATGCCAAACTTCTTTCAGTCCGACAGCCTCGTATACTTCCTTAATGCCACCTGTGTGATCATCGTGGGGATGGGTATTAATAAAAACTTCGAGTTCACCTTTATTTTTAAATAGGTCTTTCAGAAGAGATACTAAGTCAACTTCGTTTTCTTCTTTATCTCTATCGCAATCCACCAGAATGTATTTGTAGTCATCTACGTTTGGGCCGGTCGGTATTGCCATTAAAGTAGATTCTCCTTGTCCGGTATACAAGAAAACGGATCTAAAAATCCCTGCTTTGATAGGCTTAATTACTTTTTCTGCTATTGTCATTAGTGTATGTGTTTATATAATATGTAAGTCAAATATTAGACCAAAACCTATTTTGGGTCAATTTGTCAGTTTTATGAAATAAATTGTAGCAAATCAACCGAAATACACTTTTATTTGCTAAAATGTCACACAACACAAGTAGTTAGCAGCGTAAGAACTAAATAAAATAAGGTTGGGCTAAAGTTGCCCAACCTTATTTTATTAAAATATTGACATTTCCCCTCCCTGATTGAAACGCCCATACTGGATAGCTTTTCCTTTTTCCGGCACTTCTATTACGCTATCCACATCATGCTGGAAGGTGTTAGCCCCCCTGAACTTGCCATCCTTAGTCGTCTGAAAGATAAAAACAAACGATTTTTCAGGGTACGTAGCTCTTAATCGGTTCAAATCTTCCGGTTTCAACCCCAGCCTGTTGACACTATCTAAGAAGATAAAGTCGTAGAACGTAAGGCTCGGCGGTATGGTGGATGCCACATACAGGTTTGGGTGTTTAACGTCCTTATCATTCAGCTTATCCTGTAACGTTTTGTCCAAACCTTCTTCCCTTGCCACGTATAGTACCTTGCCATGATTACGAGCCAGGTAGCCGGCAAAGTCAACGCACAGGTAAGACTTGCCCATTTTAGGCTTCCCGTAAACCATTACTGAAAAGTTCGTGGACGGGTCGCCAATGAGCTGCAGCCATTTACCTTTCAGCCCAAGCGTGTCGAACTGCATATCGGCAAAGTCCATGCTATTCATTACCATTGGAGCAGTTGTTGCTTCAGCGCCATCAAAGCCATTCAGGTTTTGACAAGAACATCCATTGATAATCCCCTGCAAACCATTTAAGGCATTCTTTTCAATCTCCAGTGCCTTTGCAGATTTTTCAGACAAGAAATGCTCCAAATTCTTCTTTATCTCATGGATTTCTACCACATAAGGGTCTCTGTCAGTAATCTTCTTCTGTTCATATGCGCGGTTGATCTGCCCCAATAGCAATCTTGCCTTTTCCTTTGTACCCACTTTGCCGTTCAGGTTAATATAACGCTTTATGAAACCAACCGAAGACATTACTTTCTCGTCATTTGCCGCTTTTTTCAGTGCTTCAAAAGTATCAGGCTTCAATGAGATCGTTATGGACTTCCCCATATTATTGTAGGCATCTATCAATGTGTCCTGAATGAACCTTATCTGCTCTACATGGGTTGAGCCCTTGCGAATGCGCTTTTCAAGTATTGCCTTTTGCAGGCTATTCACGAACCTAAGAATATCGTCCTTAGTCTTCGTCTTGCCGTTCATGTTGACAAAACGCCTGATAAAACGTATTTCATCCGGTATGCGTTCTACCATTGATGGCTGGTATAAGTCAGGGGTTTTACCGTTTGATTTTGCCTTCTTCTTTGGCTTTTTAGCGGCATCTTCCCATTCATTTGAACTCTTGTTGAAGCGGTTTACCTTATGACCCTGCTGCTTGGTTGGCTTCAAATGTGCCGCCAACTTTTCAAAGTAAGTGTCTATTGTCTTTTTGATCGTGTCGCTTGCATGGTAATTATCCCAGCTTGCGCCATTGCTGGTTACCTTCTTGACAAACTCATGCCCTTTGCGTATCGCCTCCGGCATAGTGCTGAAATCAACCTTTGCTATCTTATCGTGATAATTATTTACTGTAATCATGTTCCCGTTTTTATGCCGCTAATAATTCAAGTTCCAACGCCAATGCTTCCGCTTCCAGTTCCAAGAGGGATATAATGTTGCTTTCCTGAACTACAGGCATATCCGGTTGCTTTGCAGGTATTTCGATTTTTCTTCTTGAGCTGTACCGCTGACTATCCTTTTCCAAATGCCTGAGCTGCGTGGAGTTGACGGTGATGGCACAGCTATGGTTCACTTGCAATATTTCGACCAGCTTACCGATATTCCTTTCCTCAACCAATGCCGCCATCTTGTCCGACACCTTTTCAAAGTTGTTCTTTTCAACAACCTCAAGGATCTGCTTGTCGAGGTATATATCACCTCCCTTTGCCCGTGAAGCAGAAACGATGATCCTGAAATACTGACCTTGCCGGAAAAACGATATGCCGTTATTCGTAAGGATGTGCGCACCATTTACCAGCGATCTGATAAGCGGTAACGCCTTTATTATCGGAACTACTACCTTATCCTGTACCTGATCGCCCGGATTCCAGTTCTCCGGCATAAGAATGCCCTTTACCGTCCTGCCATCTAACGTAGTATAGCTGACCAGCTTTCCTTTAAAATCACTAAACGCCTGTAGCAGGTTACCGGTTATCGTATGCCTTACCTTCCTGTCCACATGGTTTTGACGTGTATAGTCTTCCCATAAAGCCAACAAGGTATCCTTGTCGGTTTGCCTGACATCGGAGCTTGCACCTATGATAGCCATAATATCCTGCGAATAAGAAGCCGGAATAGACAGGTACTTGCTGCTGTTTGCAATAGCAAAACGTAGCTTTATCTGTGAAGACGCATAAGGGTTCTTCTTTTTCCGGTCAATCCCGTACCCGATGAACACACACGGCACCAGCTCATTGCCGGAAGTAAAGGTTTCAATAGGATATCGGAGGTTTCTGCCAACATAGAAGAACTTAAATATTTTGTCAAGGCTTTGCGAACGGTTGTATGCCTTAGCCCGGATTATTTTTAATTGCCCTTCCCTTGCTGCCTCCAGTTCCTTCTCCCTTTCCCTGATCGCATCCTGCCGCACCTGCTCCCCCACAATCTTCTTTATCTTCTTCTCATTAGGGATATTTTTCACCAGCTCATCATACCTTACTGCCACATCCTGCTCCTCATCAAATAACCTGCGCTTACTTTCATTCTGATATTCTTCTATCAGCTCTGCCTGTATCGCTGCCGCATCTTTTTCCCGTAGGCTCTCGTTAAGCAGGTTGTTCAGCTCCGCGCGTGTAAAAGGCTTTTTCAGCACATTTGCCCTGACCGTCTCCAATATGCTATCCTCACCAAATGCGCTGTCCGAACCCTTACCCATTTTGACCACCCGTGAGCTGATAGTCTCCGCATCAAGGTTCATGGCTTCTACTTCAAGGTCATATTCACCGATTTGCCGCAGGTAGGCTTCGTAATCGTTGTACCGCTCTGCTACCTCATTATAAAAATCCTGTTGCATTTTGGTAGAAAGCACTGCAACACGTCCACTCACTTTATGCGCTGCATCCTCAATGGCATTTCCTACATTGTCGCCATCCGCTTTACTATCTTCCAGCTTCAACGGGTCGTCCAGCATCCGGTTTATATCAGGGTATTCGAGCAAATACTCCTTTACGATCTTGTCACCATACTTGTTCAGAAAATCCGGCACGTCCAAAATCTTAGTGGACTGCTTTTGGTTGGAGGTGGTGTTAGCATCCAAAGATTTCAACTTTTTCTGCAACATCATCATTAACCGCTTTTCTGCTGGTATCGCCGAAGTAACGTAGTCATAAATAGGCTTGAGTATCTGCCCTGTACGGTTGATACGTCCCCGCTTTTGCACTTCTGTGTTAATGTCCAGCTCTGCCTGCAACACTATCATGACCCGCTGCCTTACATCAGTTGCACGAACCTTTGCTGTCGGTATCGCATGAGCCGATGCCCCTGTGCTGCCGGATTGGTTAATCATCAGCACATCTACTTCGTTATTGTTGAACTGGCGGAAAGCATCATTTGTGTTCAGCTTTTTACGGGAAGCAATCAACGCTTTACTGCCTTTGCCATTGAATTGCAGCTCATACTTACGCCCTGTGACCTCCGCAACGCTGTAACCTGCATCTTTCAGCCTTTTAACGATAACATCAATAGGCGAAATAGTAATGCCTGTTGCAATAGCTTTTATTCGTTCACTGAGCCGCAAATACTCTACCTGTGCCTCTGGTGGCAAGTCCGACACCTCAAACTTTTTATAGACCGAATTACCATCCACGTCCTTTTCTGTATAGCGAAGTATGCCATCCAACCCGCGCTTTAGTACTTCGGAAAAGTCTGCATTGATAACATCACCATCTGATACGGGTAAACCCTTTTCATTTTCTAATGTCTCTATAAAGCTGCCCATAGTAGAGGCAAAGGCAATAACAGGCTTTTTACCTTCCTGTAAACGCATAATTGCCCTTTCTGCTACCGCCCCTGCTTTCAGGCTAAACAACATTTGATTAATCACCTGGAACACTTTGGAGAAGTACGGCTGGTTATCTACGCCAGCCTGAGAAGTACCTTCGCGCAGCTCAACTTCTTTTCCTTCCGCTACCGCAACTTTATCCAGCTCCTCAACAGCTTCATTGATGAACCTACCCTGAAACTCAATTATGTCACGGAGAATAGCGGTGATGTTATCCGCAATTGCCCTGTGTTCCTCTGTTTTGTCGTCAAGTGTGATATAGTTGACCTCAACTCCCTCAAAACTCCGCTCACGGCGTAACATCTGCCCCTCGGCTACAAGCTGGGAGGCAAGCACTTCCTGTAATGCTACGCCACCCTTTGTAATTGCATCTACCAGCTCATCCTTACTCATATTACAGTCCGCTATTGCAGTCTTCATGCCATAGATAGGCATGTTGTCAGGCCGCTTGGCAAACGTTGCTGACAGGAATATCACACCCTTGGTATTCCTGACAACACCCTGTAAAAACTCACCCGTATTCGACGAACCGGAACTATTGTGCGCCTCATCCATAATGAAGATGTTACCTTCTGCTATTGCTTGGAGAAACAAAGGCTTTTCCGGCTTCTTTTCAGGGCTATTGAATTGCGAATATGTGGCCACGACAAAATCGTACTTATCAGGTATGCGGCGGGATGCAAATATGGACTGCTGCTCCGTTATCGCAGGTGCAGAATACACAACATTGCCATCCTCGTCCTTAATGTCCGTTTTAGGCTCCCTGCCGTTGACAATAAAGGGCTTTAAATGCCCTGAACCGATTGCAGATAAATCCCTGTATATATCGGAGAACAGATTGGCTTTTTCAGTCAGGAAAACAGGCTTTAAACCCTGACATACCGCATAGCGGATCATTGAAGCGGCTATGCGCCCCTTACCAATTCCGGTCTGGTCACCGATAATCATTCCCTGCCCACGCGCTTCAATGTTGTAGATACCCATTGCTACCGCATCTATCTGCTCCGCTGACAGAGCTTTACAGAGCGAAGCATGTGTCGGGAATTTGAGCCTGTGGCGCACGAAATTATCTATGTCGCCGCCTACTTCTTCTTTTATCTGTGCTACCGCTGCCTGTGTTTCAAACGCCATGCTGTCCGGCACTTGGGTATTCAGAACTACGCAGCTTTCAGAGGCTGGCATGTAAGGAGCGCCCAGCCCATTAAGGCCAAGCATCTCCTGTAACGCCAGTGCTTCCGCTTCAAGTTCATTTATTCTTTTCATGCTTTCTTCCGCTTTTGGCTTATCCATTGCCGTCATTACCCTATCAAATAGTTCCTCGAATGAGCTAACAACCTTATCTCGCTCTGCATCCTGCACAGGTGCTGCTCCTTCCGGCTTTGACTTCCTTCCGTTTATCAGGATAAGGCGTGTGTCAAATGCCGTCCCTTGTCTCGAATACAGCTTATGCCCGTCTATCTGCAATACATCAGCTACATTGTATCGGCTGTACAGATAGTTGAAAAATATCCTGTTCCTTCCCCGCTCGATCCTTCCCTTCTCGTCATAGCGCGTATGGCCACCGATAATAATTGCCGCAATGCCATCATTGGTCATGGTATCTAATGCCCGCAATGCCATCAGGTGATCGAGGGTTTCTATACGGTAAGTATCATACAGCACAGGCTTATCCAGCCTGCCGAACGGTGGATTGGTGATGACTGCAACAAAATTGCGTTGAACATCAAAAAAAGGATGGGTAGCATCCCGCTGCCATACGTTTGCAAACCCCTGTGTTTTCAGGCTATTGTTGCGCAAACGGTCAATTTCATTGACGTAGATGCGTTCAGGCTTTCCCGCAACTGTAAGCAGGCCATTTCCTGCGGAAGGCTCAAAACCATATCCTCCTGTAGTATGCAACTTATCCAACTTGCAGAATATTCCCGATATATAACCTATTGGTGCTGGCGTTGAATACTGTTGCAACAATATGGATTGGCTTGTACGATGGGACAAATTAACCTGAGAATGATATAATTCGACAATTTGCCAGTACCTTTGCTTCACGGTACCATCGCTTTTAGCTATTTTCCGTGCTTGCTTAACAATTGCCAGCTCAGTCAATTCCTTCACTTCGGTCTTATCGGTTATACCATAAGTTGCTGCCAATTTTTCGATAGACGTTTTGTTGTGCTTTCTTTTAAGCATTAATTCAGCTTCCACCGCGAATACAAATGCGCTCATGTTGATGTTTTATTGTTAACGCTACAAGGATTTTTAATTCCTTGAAAAACTTGGTACACATGAAGATTGTTAGTTTTAACAGGGAAGTTCACAATGCTTTGATTTCAAAAGGATACACACATCTTGAAATCAGAGAAAGGATAAACGATGAATTTGTCGGTGACCCCGGCCACAAGCAAGTTCAAATTTTTAAAGCCTTAGATCGTATTGATACTATGCCTGCAAAAAGCCATATTGAGCTAATAAGTTCAACCGTGATAAATAACCTATTGTCCGATGAAGAGCTTAATTGCTATGTGGTCATTCAGGAATCAGACAATTTGTAGCTCTATTCCACCTTTACAGCTACTTTTCTATTTGCTTGACGGTTTCTGATATTCCCCCGAAGCATCAAACGCAAAATTGCTGTCGCTTTTTTCGGGTCTTTTGCAAACTTTACGAGCAGCCATCGGTGCAGAGTAAGCAGTTCCCGAAGGCTGGTTATGATTACCATTGTTTCCATAAATCTTAGTCCTGTTCAAAATAAAATGTGAAGTATAAATGGCTGACAGAAGCATACGTCGGAGTGCCATTACAAATAGCTATAGCATATAGGTTACCCGTTGTGGAGGTCACCCTCTTACACAAATTGCCTAAGCACACACCTGAGCTGGTGGACAATGTTGAATAGTTAGCGGCAACTACGTTGGTAATGCCGATTATCTTATCGTAGTCGTTCGTCCATATTGGTACTGCTTTATCAGCGAAATTGGCTGCGGTTGGGTTAGAGGTAAACAGCACAATATCCATTGGCGCTTTCTGCGTACTTTTCTCCACTACCTGAACACCCATCCATGTGCCACTCATGATCGCCGCACGTAATGCACCTGTGAGTGTCATAACCCCGCCAATTACCTGCCCTACAGCATAAGCTACGGTGCTGATCGCTGGCTGAACAGTAACCGTTTTTAGCTTCCTGCTGATATTGCCCAGGTAGGCGTTGTTACCGAACTTGCTGTCGAGGCTGGTAAGCGTTTGGTTGCCATTCGTGCCGTTTGTTACAATGCTGGCATTAGCCTGATTGACCTGTGAAAGCTGGTCATTGCCTGCTGTTACTTTTGCATTCAGGTTAAGTATCTCCGATTTGAGGCTTGCGAGCGATTGCAGCACCGCAACCTGATTGTCCGCCAATATCTGGTTTGTAGACTGAATGTTCGTTGCAGTGCCAGCGGTGGACTGCATGATATTGTCCAGCCTGTTGCCTGCAATACCTGTATTGGCTGTGACCTTTATGGTCTCATTCAATACCTCATTGAGCTTCTGCGTATTTGCCGCGCTGCTGTCTAATACTGCCTGATTAATTACTACGCCATTATTGTAGATGTCGGACAGAACTTGTTTAGTCTGTTCGATCTTGGCATTTCCCTGAGTAACTGCGGCAGTAACATTCTGCAACTCTGTATTGGTCGCCTCGATCAAAGGCGCACAAGCGCAATCCCCTCCATCCCCATTTTCCGATGGTACACTTGCCAGCATTGCACCAAGAGCATCCCGCAATGCGTAAGCGTCTGCAACAACGGGGACAATAACATCAGTTACCTTGATATAGACATTTCCTGTCTCTCCGTTGCCCATCTCAATACGGACTGTATCATTCTTTATTACCTCAATAATGGCTATCTGTGGCTTGTTCAGCCAAACCAAATTGGTATCATACGTCAGCGCAATAGCGTTACCCCCGTCCTTGATTGTCACCTTATTTGCCACCATAGCCTCTCTTATTGTTTTTACCGAAACGTCCGTCATTGCTTTTGCTTTTTCTGTAAATGCTCTACGATCTGCTCACCTATTATAGAGCCGACAAAACCACCTAACATGACCATTGGGCCTGTGTCCTTCTCTGATGATTTTGCATACCAATAGGCAAGGAGCGATGTAACAAGCGTTGCCGCTGAAATAATAGTTTTGTCTTTCATAAGCGTTAATGATGAAGTAATTGGTAAGCGGCTATGCCGGAGAGTATGAATATTCCGGCAGATAACAGCTTGTTTTTTATTTTGAACTTTTTGACCTGCTTTTCCAGTAACAGGTTATTTCCTGCCAATACATTTTGCTGCGAGAGGCTTAGGTCAAATGACAGCTTTAGCGCGTTGTACTGTTCATGCTGGGTACTGATAACAGTGTCTTTATTGCTAACCTGCGCCTGTAGCGTTGTTGCC
Organism: Bacteroidota bacterium; assembly: GCA_018267915.1. Lineage (GTDB taxonomy): Bacteria > Bacteroidota > Bacteroidia > Chitinophagales > Chitinophagaceae > MKUN01. The sequence continues at coordinate 133,409 of JAFDXN010000041.1, forward strand.
ATATCCTCGTACAGGCTATCCTTTACATAAGAAGTAATAATAAGCTCCTGTACAGTTTCGCTCAGGCTATCACATTGCGCCAGCTTGGTAGCGGTATCTGTGGTTTGGGAGGAATGTGCCAGCAAGGTATCTACCAGCTCCAGCAATACTTTATTGTCCTGTTTCGCCTTTTGCAGCTCTGCTTTGGAGTTGGTCACCCTTTTGTTCAGGTTGCTGTTGGTCTGCATCAGCGAATCAACCTTGCCCTGAAAATGGGCTTCTACGATGACGCTTGCATTTTTCTGGTCTGTGGGAGACTGCAATGCGATAACGGGAGCTGCGTTTGGCAATTTGCTGCCGCTCAAGAATATGGTGCCGCCGATACCCATTATCAGCCCCAGCACTAAGAAAATTATCCTGTTCAATTTTTGTTGCATCTGATCTGTTTTTTTGATTGATTAAAAAAGTGATAGGGTTCATAGGCACTCTACTGTGCTTCTGGCGGTGTTCCTTTTCGCTCGAAGGTGTACCCAAAGCAACCAGCGGCGATAAGGCTGCCAAACGTATAGAACATGAACTCCGGCACGTCCTTACCGAAAAACTGTTTGGCTATCCAGCTAATGATGAGAGCTGCCAGCAATACCGCTATCACCATTTCCCTCATGCTGTAGCTACCCAATTTGTCCTTGAGCAACTGTTGAATAAACTGTTTCATCATCCTGATTTAAAAAGGTTATCAATTGGTATGTCAATATGCCCAGCGATATGGCTAAAAGCAGCCCCGCTATGTCTATCAGCGGGTGCTTTCAGGCTGCCATACTCAGCATAGCATCTTCGCGTAGCAATGTGTAGGTAAAGCCATTGCCGTAGAGTTGCTTATGCCGCTGGCATAGCTCCATAAACACCCCGAAATCCTCTGCGTTGGCAAATACCTGGCACCCCGCCGAGAACTTATCTATCAGCTTGGTCGTTCCGGCTTGCTGTGCGCGATGAATATTGATGCCGAACAGCCCTGTATCTTCCTTGCCGCCCATATTGAGCATGCCATCCCGCTTTACGTCCCTGATAACCGTTACAGGATTGTGCTGTACAAGAGCTTCGTATTTCTGCCTGTGCAAGCCTATCATGTGGGAGTTTACATATTGCCCTTCCTTGAGTATTGCTGTTCCTTGCGGGTTCAGCGGATTTTTGAGCCAATATGTTCCGGGGTCGGTAGTCGCATGGTAGCAGTGGTGGTGCCAGCCTCCCTTATCGTCCTTGTACAGGATATTTATAGTGTCATTAAAAACATTCGGGAGCAAATGCTCACTTCTCAGCCCGATGATATTCAGCTCGAACGGGCGCGTAAACAGCCTGTAGCCATGCCCCATAAGGGCAGCTATTAGTTTTTCTTTCATTCTATTTGATTTGGTTAGTTAATGTGGGCTATGCCGCGAGGAAAGCAGGGATGTAATTGGCCAGCCATACCTTGATGTTGAAGCCGGGATTAGGAAAGCCATAAACATACAGCTCGTCAGCTCCGATGATCTGTGCATCGGGATACGCTTCGGTCAGCATGACCAGTGTATTGAACAGGGTCTCCTTTTGTGCCTCTGTCCTGCCGTCCATGTGGTTGCCATAGCTGTCCATGCCACCTGAAAGGGCAACTTCGATAGTGCTGCCATTAGGTTTCATTGGCTGTACATTCACCAGCTTGCCCGATTTGGTGATGACGTAATGGTAGGGCAGCTTGTCCAGCTCGCGTAGTACCACTCCGGGCTTTGTTCCTGTTTGGTGTACTACGATGTATTGTATTGCGAATTTGCGCCCTTTCTTGCCGCCTTTTTTCTTCCAGTTCTTCATCAGAGATATTTTACTGCTTCTGTTTTTATTAAAAAGTATTTTCCGTTATTCTCGAACAAGGTGTAGTCCAGCCTTGTTGTTACCTCATTGCCTATCACCATCATAGCAGGCACCTGAACACTTTCTGTGGGTGATGACCATACTGTTGCCGCATTCTTCGTTACCAGCGGCCTGCCGTCAAAACCCGACAGGCTGAACTTATTGTTCCGGTATTGCAGCCCCATGCGGATAAACTCCATCCGTATCTGCTGCTTTTGTCCTTCATCGCTGAAACTACTGAGCATACCATTGACCAGTGTTTGCCGTACACCATGCAGGCGTGATTGCATAAAGCTGTTGCTTACCTGCTGGTATTGGTCTTTGTTGCCTATCTTCTTCAAAAGGCTGAGAACGCTGCTAAAGCTCTTGCTCTCTGCCGCCTTATGCAGTTGATCTGCCAGTCCGAGATTAGACGAACCGCTGTCATTACCTTGGGTAATGACATTAAATGCACTTTCTGTAACTACCGTAGGCAACCCTTTCTTTTTAAGCGCATTCAGTGTTTCATTGCCAAAATCACCGTCTGCGCCATACTTCGGAAGGATGGATGAGCCATACTTATCTATCAGCCCCTGCTGCAACTGTCTTACTGCATCACCCTTGCTTCCTTTTTTTAGCGGGAAGTCATCGTTACGGCTGCTCGTATGCGTTTCATGCTTCGGCGTTACCGGTGGTGTGTACGGTTCAGGCTTCGGCGTTACAGGTGTTATCTTGATCTCCTTTACCGGAGCAGGCTGTATCTTATCCAGCTCATTGTCCAGATTGGTCTCCTTGCGTGCCTTATGCTTCTTCCAAAGCTGCAAGCCGAGATAACCCACTACACCAGCCGCCCCTATGGTCAGCGTTGTCAGTATGATCTTCTGCGTGCTGCTTTTCTGCGGCACAGCGGAGGGCATGAACCAATTGTCACCTCCCCGCGCTCTTACAACAGCTTTCTTTGGCGGCGATTTTCGTTTGGGTGGGCTTACCTTGCCCAAACCTTTGCCTTTCGTTTTCTTCCTGCCCTTTGGCTTTGTCGTTTTTCTCTTTCGTTTAGCTTCCATTTGCTTAGTTTTTTGGCTTGCTGTTAATGATCTGCATCATCGGGTCATATTCCCATAGCTCCAGCTCACTTTTGAGGTCTTCCATCAGGTCGCTGCCAAACAGGGATTGATACACCGCCGCCACCTGTGTAAAAACAGCCTGTGTAGGTATCTCAAGGAACACAGCCTTTATCGCTGGCTCATCAGTGCCGGGAAAAGGCCCGTAAGAGATATTGAACGCGGCATTCAACCGTTTTGCCCATCCCTGCAGGTCTGCGCTTGTCAACTGCTGCTGTTCGCTGGCATGATAAGTTTCCGGCTTGGCAGATACGATATAAAGCATTTCGTTATACTCCGAGCTTTTCAGCTCTTTTTGCATATCTCCTAACAGGCTGCTGCCATACAGCTTTTGATAGGACACCATCACCTTTCTGAACTCCGCTCTGCTCGGTATGCTTCTTATAGCCAGTCTTAATGTGTCCTTGTCAGTGCCGAACCAGCCATCATTCTCAAATGCCATCTTGATCTGTTTGGCAATGGTCGGTGCATTCCCTTCATCCAGTGTTTTCAGCTCCTCATGGTTTGCCTGAGCTTTGCGTATCCAATTCCTTCCGATAATAACAGCGCCGCCCACCACGATGATACCAAGCAAGGAGTATTGTATCTTTTCTTTTACGGTCAATCCGTCTTGCGGATAATATTGTCCCGTCTCCATTTCCTGTGCGTATTCCACTGCTGCTGTTTTTGATCGTTAAGATTGCATTTACACGCCCAAATAGCTCTTTGCCATTGCCGTCTTTACCGGGTCGTGCTGAACTATATGCGCCAGCTTTGCCAGTTCCTTGCTGGTGAGCTTCGATGCCAATACCGTAAGAGCTTTCATCTTCTCTACAGCCTCTGCTTCCGTCTTTGCGGCTATCGTTATCGTGTAATTATATTTGTTCATTGCTATTGTGTAGGTTTAACAATTGGGCTATAGTTATGAGCTGGTCGGGGTCGTTCATAAACGTGCGCATAATGACCATTGCAATTGCCATTTGCTCCGGCGTTAACGCTTCTTCCATCGCTTCCAGGTTGCCGAGATACTGTAGCTGCTTTTCGGTCAGTTGAGGGGATAGCCCGTCACCTTGCTTTTGAAAAGTAGCGTCACCCTCTGCTTCGGTAGCTGGTGCAGCTCCTTGCTGCGGCATCAGGCCATTCAGCACTCCGGCAAGCTGCGGCATGTTCTTTTTCAGCAAGCCGTCCAGCAATGTTGTGCCGAAATCGGCAAGGGTAATCCCCAATGCAGAAGGCTTTGGTTTTTCGACTTTCATCCTGTCTATCTCGTCCTGCAACTGCTGGTGGTATTCCTCCGCTTCCGTTAGCTTTTGCTGTGTCTCCGCCAGCTCCTTTTCAAGGTTAGTGATCTTGTAATCCCTGTCCTTCTCGTCCAGCCGCTGCTGTATGATCTCGTCTATCTCGCCGAGGCTGCCGACACCATTCATTGGCTTGGAAGGTATCGCGCTGCCATCTTGGTTGAGGACAAACGAATAGCGGGTGTTGCGGTTGGTGCCGGGTCCGTCATAAATAAGAATAGAGATATTGCGGGTAGTAGCCTTTATCTCATCCTCATAGTCATCAAACTCTTCCACGTCATCCGTGCGGGAGACAACCTTGAAACCATCTACAGTTATCTCGAAATCTTTACTCCTTCCCTTGTCCGCTTCACGTTTCAGGTAGCGTTTCAGCCCGTCTATCTTATTCTGGTCGTACCGTTCTTCTATTACTGGCATTTTTACTTGTTTTTAAAGATCACTTGTATCATTTTCACTTGTTGGGCAAACTGGCTGTAGTTGGTCAGCCCGATTGTCCCCTGATGCTCATATTGCAGCTCATTGGCTGCCGTGTCTGTCAGGTCATATATGCCTATCTCGCTTTGTACCCTGATACTGCTGTTTGGCTGTGTCAGTACAAACAGTTGCCGGTTACCTTCGATACTCCGCTGCTCTTTCGGCTTCAGGTTGAATTGCCGGAAGCGGATATGGTAATGTGCATGGCCTAACTCTTCCATTCTTCGCTTTATGTATTCATGCGCTAATTCTGCCGTCATTGCTCATTGTTTTAGTTCCATTCCGTGTAAAGGAGCAGGTTTACGTGATACGATATATCCTGATTCATCAGCTTGCCGATGTTGTCTTCAAAGCAGCCGAACAATACAAAGGTGTTGGGTATGCGTACTGGCTGTATGCCCCTGAACGTGCTGCCGGATGTCTTGATCGTATATAGTCCGGCGACACTGCCACCTGCATACGTCAACCCCGTTTCAAAGGCACTTTCACCCGTGAACAACTGGCAGCTATAGCAGATGCCCGACAGTTGTTCCGTTTGCAGTTTCACCGTTCCGGCAAGATTGCGCACACCCGGAGTAGGCGCAATGCTGTACCCCCTTATCTCGGCGACAATCCCTGTTATACACTTGACATCGTTGGGAACGTTCACCTGAAAGAAATTCATTTCCCCTTTTCTGTATATCGGTATGTCCACCGCTATGATATTGCCCTGCATGTTTAGCTGTCTTTGAGTTCACAATCAAGAACCACGCGGATGCTGTACGGTTCAAATGGCGTACTTGCATCGTTGGTGTCCTTGTATTCTACTTTTACTATCCCGTTACCTACGGGTATTTTACCGCCTCGCCTGTAAAAGCGTTTGTGCGCTTCCACATCCGGCAGGTGATAAACCTTCTTGGTCGGAAAACCTTCAGGAAACACCTCGAAGCGATTGACTTCAAGCCTGTGCGTTCCCCGCTGGTACATCAGCTTGTCCCTGTTGGTCGTGAAGTCTATACCTGCTATAAAGCCAATGGTCTTATCCAGCTCATAGGAAACAGTATAGGTCTTGTCCGCTTCGGTAACATTGATGTCAAACCATTTGAATATCAGCCCTGCTATCGGCTTGATTGCTTCGTTTACATTTTCCATCTGTTTTGTTTTTATGCCGCAATCTGTCCGCCTGCATATTGGTACACCTGTACAAGGGATGCCATGCTGCGTTCACTCTGTCCATACCCTGCACCGGGTAACGATGCCCATTCCTGCCTGCATTTGTATATAGCCAGCTCAAACCTTCCGGCGATAACATCTTCCAGTGCGCCCCTGCGCCTTATCAGCTCCACCGCCGCGCGATCCTGGCTGGCGGGACTGAAATCGGTCAGTCCCAAATCCTGCTGGACACCCTGCCAAGTCCTGAACAGGATCTGATACGCTCCTGCCGCCGTGCTGGTGATACCGCCCTTTGTAATGGCAACGTGTGGATGATGTGCATAGCTATTGAATAGCTGCCCGCCGTATAACATGCGGTAAGCGTTAGCTCCATACGTGCCTTCGGCATATTGTATCATTGTCAGGAATGCCCGCAGATTGGAATAGACATTGCTTTTAGGCATTGCCTGTGCTTTGAGCTTGGCGCTTATAGCCATGACCAAAGCGGGTGCTGCGAGTGCGGCAAGTATGTACTTCCAGTTTTCTTTGAACAGGTCGCCCATATTGCTGCTTTTAATGGTAGCGGCTTTTTATACCGCATACCGTGAAATACTACTACGGCGTGGTAATGGTGCCGTGCATCGCAGCGAAGATGTGTGTATTCGCTTGCAGGCCATCTGTTGTACCCAACTCTACTGTCAGCTCTATCAGCACATCGTCCAGTATCAGGCGCGGGTTCGCCAGCTTGTAGTAGCCCAGCGGCTTCAGGTGATAGTTGGCTGTCTTGAAGATGCTACAGCTCGTTTCCGGCAATATCTGCTTCTTGTTGGCTTTCAGGTTTATTTCTCCTGTTGCCAGCGCGGGATAAGTCTCGATACCTGTAAAGTTGGTCGCCATGATCTTGTCCTTCGTCAGGTCAGCGGACGTTCCTGCCAGCAGGGTAATACCGCTTACGAGGAATGCCTGATTTTTAGGCAGCTTGGCGTTAGATACGTTACAGATACCTACGGATTTGCTGTCCTGCGTTTCAAACATCTTTACTGTCTTGCTTGTTACCTGCTTGATAGAATAGATAACATTGTCCGCAAGGCGAAGCTCACCTTTTACAAGAGCTTCCTTGATGTTGGGCGGTAGCTCACCAAAGTGCTTTTCCATCTCAGCGCGTGAGCCACGGCTGTGTGAGCCGGGATTGGACAGCTTGTTGATCGTCTTTGCCCTTGCAATAGGGTTCATCCTGCGCAGCGCGCCCAGCAGCTCATCACCGTCCATACCATCAAAGCCCAGCAATGCGCCTGTGTTGTTGTACTCTTCTACTCCTTCAAATCCGTACATAATTGTTTTTTTGGTTTTTAAAAATTGATTGTTGTTTTACTCTTGTTGTTTGCTACTAAAAATTGCGTTCACTTACATCCGACAGTTCACCCATTTCACCGAGTTCGCCAAATTCGTCCGCGCCGTCAACCTCTCCGACCTCATCATAGCCGTCCATATCGCCCATGCCGATGCCTGTCATTTCCATGTGTTCAAGACCGCTCATCTCTATCTGCCTTTCTATCTGGTCAAGTGCGGATAGTTCATTGCTCAACTCACGGCGGGCATTCATATCGCTTTGATGGTTGAAGAATTGCAGTGCGCCGATACCTTCCGTTGTCTCTGCCTGCTTTTTGTTGAGGAATGGCACCTTATCGAGATAAAGCCTTTCTTTGAGGTTATGACCGTAAGAAGACATACGTTCCTTTACCGCATCCATACTCAACCCATCCATACCTGATACCGACTTACCTGTTATGCCGTTGGCCGCCATCATACCTACTCCGAACAATGTGGCGAGCTTATTTCCGGTATAGTGTCCTACGCCTGTTACGCCTAACCCCACCAGCAGGGACGGCTTGCCTATTGCTGCTCCTATCAGCCCGCCGCCGATAACACCGACCGCTACATCTTTCACCGTCTCGATTGCTGTGTTTTTAACGTCACCCTTCGTTTCCAGCGTTTCCGTCAGGTGAGATACGAAGCTGGCGTTGTGCGCTTTCTTGGCATAGCGGTTCTTCGATTTGCCTTTTGCTGCATGTTTTCCTTTTGCCATAGTTATTATTTGTTTTACTTGCTGTTATACTGTCATAGCTGACAGCTTGCCTCTTTTCCTGCCCTTTGGCTTTGCTTTATGATGATGTTTCGCTTTTGGTTTCGGCTTAGGCTTTGCCGCCGCTTTCGGCTTGCGCTTATGGCTGGCTCTCCTGTGCGGTACACCGTGCATCGGCTTCCGTGATGCGGATGGAGCAGGCGTTGGCGGTTTCATAGCCTTGGCGATCAGTGCGCCAACCGTTATCACTCCCAATCCGATACCTACAGGCATGATCCACTTCTTGTTCTTCTCCATGAAGCTGCCGCCTCCGCTATCCTTTCCTCCGCCATCATCCGCTTCCGCACCTGGGCTGCTTTTTGCAACAGCTTTAGTAGGTGCTTCCGCTCCGCCGTTCACATCATCCCCACCTCCGCTGCTTTCCGTTGTAGCTACTTCGGTACTGCTACCACCACCGCCACCGGAACTTCCACCTGAACTACTGCCTTCATCAGATGAGCCACCACCACCGCCTGAGCTACTGGCGCTGCCTTTGGATGAACCACCTGAGCTGCTACCACCCTCGTCAGAAGAGCCGCCGCTTTCAATGCTTGCCGCCGCTTTTGCATCTTCATCATTCTTGCTTTCGGGTATCTCCTTTTCAGCTTCCTTATTGGCTTCTTCATCGAAGTCCTCTGATCCTTTTCCCTTACCGCCGAATATGTCGCCTATCTTTTTGAGCGTGGAGGCGATTGCCGCTATGACACCGGATGCTGCCGCTATCGTTGCCGCTGTTATCGGCTCTCCCAATTCACCCAGCTCACCGACCGGATTTTCCGATTCAAACATCTCGTTACCTATCACGTTTCTTACAGGCATTCTTTTATGCAGCCTGTTTACCGGATGATGTGGGTGCATAGGGCTGATGTGGCGTACATGGTTTGCCATCATCGGGCGGTGAAACCTGCCGCTCCTGTGGTCGTATAATGCGCCGAAACCGTCCAGCCCATGCACCTCATGGTTCTTGTTGCCCTTGCCGTTCAGGATTGCCTTTTTCATGTTTTCCGGCTTGCCGCCTGCACCATAGAAAATCTTCTCCAGCTTCTTACGGGCTTCCACCAGCTTGTTCCACTTAGCCATATCCATCTTCTTGGCTTTTGCCTGTTCCGGCGTGATATAGCTCCAGCGTAACCGCTTGCCTACATTGCCTATATTCAGCTTCATGGAGGCTAATACGCCATTACGAAGGGCTATTGTAGCAGGGTTGAACTTGTTGACCACATTCAGTACCTTTTTCAGGTTCACTTTCTTGGCTGCTTTCTTGATGCCCTGTCCGGCCTTTTTTACCGCGCCACCTATCTTTTTAAAGATGCCGCCCTTTTTCTTCTTGCCGCCGCCACCTGATGAGCCGCCGCTCTTCGCTTTCTTTTTGAACAGCTTGCCGAGTTCCTCCATACCACCCGTGCCATCCATATAGCCATCGCTATATCCGTCTAAACCGTTTAAATACTGTAGATCCATTTTGTAATCCTTTTTTTCACTGAATGGTACTTCGTAATCGAATTTGTCTGTCACGCAGTCAATGACCACCTGCTTGCCCTGCACTTCCGCTACCGGGTAGATATGCTGGAAATAGTCCCTGTGGTACTTCGTTATGCGCAGCTTATGCCTGATGCCGAGGTTGGTCAATATGCTGCTGATGAACGTTGTATAACAGTCGCAATCCACACCTGCTTTCCGGTCATGCCATGACCTTGCAGGGCTTCTTATCTGCTCATAGCCCTCCCTGTCCTTACGGTAGGCGATATGCCCGTACACAAAATGCCAGATGTTGCGGCAGGTCTCGTAGTCGCTGTTGCCTTTGAGGATGCCGGCTATTTTCTTTGTGTGGTCAAGTGTTTTATGTACCACCTTGGGTATAAACGCCACCGTATCGCCAACACCTGCATTTTTCATCACAGTATGCGTGTCCACATTCGCCGCTGGAAACAAATGGTCATACTCCGTTCCGCTTTTAATCGTCCTCTGTTTTCTTGCTTCCATTGCTTTCGTGCTTTAACGTCAAATCCTGTTTGTGTTCGTAGGGTAACTGGGAAAACCCTAAGTCAATCGTAGTGATAACACCTACCGTGAACACGATAGCCTTGTTATTGAGCAATGATTTCACTACATCGTACATCGCCGAGAAGAAGCTAAGAACAGGCACTTTTACCATCATGTCCTGTATCAGCACTTGTCCGTATGCAGGTATTTTAATGTCCTTATTGACCACCTGCGAACTGCCGACAAGCATGTTCTTATGACTTATCTCGATGAACGGGTACTTGATCTTGAAACTCGCTCCGGTTGGGTTCTTTAGCAGCGCATCTACTTTTATCGTCAGACCGTCAAGGCTTACTTTGTAGATATTTGCGTTGGGTATCACCTGCAACTGCACCTGTGCCCTTTTGAGGTTCTTGATGTAGTAGATGCCAGCTATTGCTCCTGCCCCGACAACTGTTCCCGCGATTAGTTTAGTTAAGCTCATTGTTCCTCTTTTTTCGTCTCCGTTCCAGGTATTCCGCCGTCAGCTTGTAGCCGAGCCAAACAGCACCGCCAAGGAATGCTTTGAGGCCATAATCCAAAAGCCCGTTCACGTCCACATTGGCAAGTAGTATCGTCCCTGTAAGCAATACGTTGCTGAAGTGGCTTGTAGCCGCTGTATCTGTTTTCATCATAAATCCGTTGTTGATTTGATTAAAGGTATGGTCGCTCCAAAACGCTGCTTTCCCTCTTTGGGACAGTCAGGACACTTTGTGCTCCACATTCCCCCGATATGCCGCACAATCCCCCGTTTGGCACTATCCTTTGATAGTTTCGGAAGGCATTCCGAGCTTTTGCACTATTGTTTTTACTTGTGCTGTGGTAAAGAACCTGCCGTTCTTTTGTCCTATTTCCTCGCAGAACGGAGCCATCCACTTGTACAAGGTCTTGCGGCTGATGCCATAAAGCTTGGCAAGCTGGTTAGAGGAAAGAGGCATGGCTGTAAAGCTCACTTCTCCAGTGTCCTCATTCGCCTTGATGTTGGTTTCCATAACTATTGGTTGATGTAGTTGAAATGATAGATGGTCTTATAGAACAGCTCCAGTACGGTCTTTGCTTTTAGCTGCATGAGCTTCTCGCGGCACTGGCTGAGAATGGCTTTTGAAGGATGCAGAGCATACAGGTAATAATGCAGCGCAAGTACCGTGTAGTGCTTGAGATAGCCCGGTATCTCGTTACGCTTTTCCTGTATGCCGTCATACCATGATTTTGTTTCTGCGAAGCCGGAGTAATACTTTGGATTGAACCAAACGCCGGGAGCTGGCAATGTCTTTACCTCTTTGGTTTGCAGGTGCTTTTCTGTCAGAATGATGCGCTCACAGAAAGCGACCAATGCTTTTTTCCTGTGGTTAGATTCCCGGAAATAGGTAAGCAGGTGTTCCTTTATCTGCTTCACCTCATCATCGGTGAATTTCTGCTCATTCCACAATATTGCATGTGCGAAATTCCATGCTACCTTGCTCAGGTAGTACACGTTCATAGTGCGTTGCCCGAACTCTTTCTTCGGCGGCATCAACTCCTTCATCTTTGTATTCATATCGTCCGTTTTTGACTTTTTTCGACACAAAGATGCTATTGCCGCAAAGGGCTACTTTCCAGTTAGCGCAGGTAACGTGAGGTAACGTCATCAAATAGCAGGAAATAGCAGGTAACTGCACGAAACGTAAGGAAACGTGCAAAAAGTGACGTTTTCTGCACGTTTGTGCATGTTTCTGCCGTTTCGGAACGATTTCTGCCTGTTTGGGACAGTTTGAAGGGAATTATTTTAGTCCAGCGGAGGACAGAAGCTGGGAACGCTTGAAGATTTCTCCTTCTTTGTGGTCTTTGACAATGCTGATAACGCAAAGCCCCAAAGACGGTTCGTCAACTGTAGTGATCAATTGGGTGTAGATCATTTCTTCGTAATGGTATGGCAGGTTCGGAAAGAAAAAGGTTTTTCTTTCGGCTATGGCATCTTTCAGGCATTTTACACGAAAGTCATCTTTGATATGCGGAAACAGTTCAAGTAGACCAGTTCCAATTGCTTTATCGGGCGGAATGTTGTATTTGGTTGCAAGGGCGTTGTTCCATACTAAAACACGTAAATCTTTATCGTAAGCCGCTATGCAGTCTTCCGAGCTGTTAATTACGTCCAAGTCCAGCGCCATTTTCATTAATAGCAAAAATACTTAATTAACTTCTACATTGTCAATATGTTGCTGCTCGACTACTATTGACATCATAGGGTATAACTATGTAAGATCAATTAATATACCTTTGTAGCAGTAAAATATTCTTGAAGCGTTTTGTGCTTTAAGTCCTGACATTGAAAACTGGTAATTTTTAGACTTCGGGACATAAGTGATCAAACGCTCGCGCCAAAGGCGCGGGCTTACTTATGTGAAGTCGGGTATACCAGTACCTCAATGTCCATAGGTGTAGTTCCGCGCCTCTTTTTATGCGCTGTTCCCACCTAAATAGATTGTGACTAAACGAGTGTGCTTATGTTTCCTGATTTTGGTTACCCGGCTGCAGAGCTGTCAGCCTATACATTCACGATAGACACCTTTATCATTTCTCTAAAGAATGGGAGGCTCACCCATTTTATCCCCAAGGACATAGAAGCATTTACTGCTTGGCTGACGAATAATAGTGTAAGGGATATAAGAAAGGATAGCGGCATCAGAAAAACCTAATATTATGTGTGCAATATTTGCCGTAATAGATAGCTATGACCTCATAAGAGTAGCCTTCAGCCAACAGTTGCAGAAGATGGGGTTTGAGGTAATAATTGAAGCAAAAAATGGTGATGATTTTATGCAGCAAATTGGCAGCGTCGTTCCTGGGTTTTGTCTTTTGGACATTGACACACCAACTATCCACCAATACACTACTGCGAGGAGGATAAAGCAGCAATATCCAAGCATGAATATCTTAGCATATACGCTCTTTGAACGGAATTATACCAAGGTCGAGGAATATGGGATAGACTTATTCCTGCCCAAGAACATATCGCTACAACAACTGAAAGCGAAAATTTTGGAACTCGCGAGTTAAAAACCATTTGAAAACCATTTGAAAATGTTTAAAAACCATTTGAAAATATTTGCCTGAACATTGAAAATAGTCGAATCCTAATTGAAAACCATTTGCCTGCCATTTGATTACAGGTTGATTTCTTAATACTAAGTGCTTTTTACTGGATTTTATAGACCTTTCTGACAGTTTCGTTAGCGTCAAATAAAACTATAGCCCCACCTTTTTTGAAAGATGGGGCTATTTTTAATTGAAATTGTTAGGTACTGATTATTTTTTGTAAGCCAACAAGCGTAGCGCATTAAATACCACTATCAGAGTTGAACCTTCGTGTCCCATAACTGCGGGGCCAATATGAGCAATCCCTAATATTGTCAGCGGTATTAGGATTACTACCATTCCCAAACTGATGACGAGGTTCTGCTTTATTATTCTACTTGCCTTTTTACTTAACCCAATTGCGAAAGGGAGATTAGACAATTTATCAGCCATAAGTGCAATATCCGCTGTTTCTAAGGCAACATCACTTCCGGCGGCACCCATTGCAATCCCAACGGTGCTTTTTGCCATTGCAGGAGCATCGTTAACGCCATCTCCTACCATTGCGACTTGTTTTTCGCTGGTGCGCAGCTTATCAATAGCTTCTACCTTTTGTTCGGGCATTAATCCTCCCATAGCATCTGTAATTCCAATCTCCTTAGCAATAGCCTCAGCAACTTTTTGATTATCACCCGTAAGCATAATCATTTTGTTTATCCCTAATTTCTTCAATGCTGCCAATGCTTCTTTAGCATCAACTCTCGCAGTGTCCATTAATGTAATAATACCAAACAGCTTATTATCCTGCTGTACCAGCATTGTTGTATTTCCTTTAGCTTCGAGGTCTTCTACTTGCCTTTTTACATCGCCAGGTATTTGCTTGTCCTTTTCAAGAAATAACTTCATGTTACCTATGTGGATCGTAGTGTTGTTATATTCGGCCTTAACTCCTTTACCTGTGATTGCTTCTACTTTCGCGGCAGCCTGAATATCACGCTTTAGTTTTTCAGTTCCTCCTTTAACAATCGCAGCAGCAAGAGGGTGATCGCTCAATTTCTCAACGGCAATCACGACCTCTAAAAGTTGTTCCTCTGTAGCTCCATTTAAAGGATATATGCCAGTTAGTTTAGGTTTTCCTTCCGTAAGAGTTCCGGTTTTGTCAAATGCTATTGCTTTAAGCGTTCCAAGTTCTTCAAGTGGTTTGCCCCCTTTAATCAAAACGCCACCTTTCGCTGCCCTTGCAACACCACTTAAAACAGCACTCGGTGTTGAAATAGCGAGAGCGCATGGACTTGCCGCAACGAGAACTGCCATTGCTCTGTAAAAGCTGGCTTTGAATGGCTCGTCAATCACAAGGAATGCAAAAAGAAGAAGGACAACTAAAATTAGGACAGCAGGTACATAGTATTTTTCCAGCTTGTCTGTAAAGTTCTGCGTAGGCGACTTTTGAGTTTGCGCTTCATTCACCAGCTTAACAAGTTTTGATATTGTGGAGTCAGCAGCAATTTTGCTCACCTTTATTTCTAATCCTTCGCCACCATTTATAGTGCCAGCAAATACGCGGTATTTGCTATCCAGCTTGTCAGCACCTGCAATATCAATATTAGGGTCATCTACAGCTATTTTATCAACCGGAATGCTCTCACCGGTTATAGGTGCTTGATTAACACTGCTGTTTCCTTTTATAACAATACCATCGGCTGAGATTTTTGAATTTGGTTTAACAACTATGATATTTCCGGTTTGCAAATCAGAGATATTCACTTCCTTTATCCCTTCCCCGTTTTTCAGCAAAGCAGTTTTAGGGGCTAAATCAGTAAGAGCTGCGATAGATTTTCTTGCTTTCTCCATAGCATAATGCTCTAATGAATGCCCCATGCTAAATAAGAACAGCAACAAAGCACCCTCTACCCATTGCCCAAGAGCAGCTGCACCAACTGCGGCCACCAACATGAGAAAGTCAATTTCAAAATCGCCCTTGGCTATAGATTGAATTGCCTCTTTCGCTGTAAAAAAACCTCCGAAAAAGTATGCAGCACAATAGAATGCTATAGAAACGGATGAGGATATACCCATGAAGGAAATCCCAAATCCAATACCAGTTAACGCGCCACAGATAATAGCAAATATCAACTCCGTCTTTTCACCAAAAACACCTCCATGCGAATGATTGTGTTCTTCGCCTTCTTTATGATCGTGCGTGTCACTATGTTTGTGGTCATGCTCTTCTTTCTTTTCCTGCTCTTTTGACAGTGAACTATCGGTATGCTCATGATAGTTTTCAATATTTCGCACGTCAAGCCCAGCTTTTGCAATCTTTGTTGCAATGTCTTCCTGAGTTACTTCTCTCTTATTAAATTCCAACTGAATGAACCCATTGGGAGCTACCGATACTGACACTATTCCCGAAGAATTTCTTATTCGGGATTCAATACTCCTTGCATGACGTGCGTGCCTGATGCCATCTACCTGTATAAGAAGGTGGCCATATTGCTCAGTTATTTTGGCTCCTGCTTCTTTTGCAAGCGTTTCCACTTCATCAATAGAGATTTTGTCGGGATCATAGTGAAAGCAAAGCTGGGCATCATCGTTCTGCTTGCCTTCTACAATGTGAACTTTATCTATTCCCCGCTTGTATTGAAGTGTGTTAATTATCTTTTCAACACACTGGTCTTTTTCATTTGGAATTTCCGGCAATAATATATCGAGGTTGATTTTGGTCTTTTTCATGTTTTAGTTGTTTAAGATGAGAGGTATGCTATTCGTGTTCTCCGGTGTTTGTCATTTTAGCCATTAAAAAAAAAGCACCTTTTGTTACAATTTGCGCTCCTGATGGTACTTCCACCGTTGGCTTTATCTCTGTATAACCAACCTCAGAGGCTCCTTTGATTATTTGTACACGCTCAAATGTCATATCGTTTCCAGTGTGATGTTCTTGCTTTTCTTCTGATGTATGAGCTGGCTTTTTCGTGCTAACGGTGAAAATGAAATCTTTTCCACCGTTGTTAGAGATTGCTTCATCTGGAACAGCAGGATAAAGGTTTTTACCTAAGCTAATACGGGCTGTAACGCTCATTCCTTCAATAAGTCCTGTTCTTTCGTTAACAACTTTAGCATGAACCGGAATTGCTTTGGTCTCATTGACGAATGCAGTTCCAATAGAATAGATTGTCGCATCGTACTCTTTACCTGGGTTATTAGTTAGAGTAAAATGGATTGTCTGTCCTGTAGCTACTTTAGGTAAGTCTTTCTCATATACAAATAAGTCAAGGTGCAGATCGGAATTATTGGTTATCTCTGCTATAGGCGAGTTAGCATCTATCCGCGATCCAATTTGAGCTTTAACTTCTGAAATTGTCCCGCTGATAGGGGCTGTAATGCTGAGTGTTGAAGAAATACTGCTTCCAAAAGGCACACCCATAGTTGCAAGCTGCTTTTTAAGTGCTGCCTGTTGAGCTTTCAATCCATTAAGTTCCGCTTCAGTTTTTTGCAAATTTTTTAATGGCGCTGCATTGCCCTCTACAAGTTCTTGCTGGCGTTTTAATTCCTGCTCACTAAATTTTATTTGTGCATTTATAGAGATTAATTGCTGCTGAATACCAGATAATTCAGTATTAGCTATTGTGCCAATAACCTGCCCTTTCTTCACGAAAGCTCCGGGCTGAACATTAAGACTTTGAAGTGTTCCTCCTGCTATCGAAGTAATAAAAGCCTTATTTTGGTTTGGAACAGCTAATGTGCCATTAACGCTAATAGATGTAGTTAGGTTTTTCATTTCCACTTTGCCTATTTCGACACCTACAGTTTTCATTTGTTCGCTGGAAAGCGATACAATATTGGATTCTTCAGTATGTTCCTCTGTAGCTTCTTTTTCGCTGGGGGTATTATTTTTCTGACCACATGCCGTTATTAGCATAATGCAGGCAACCCAAATTGATTTATATATTTTCATTGTTATTTGTTTTGATAATAGTTTAGCTGAATTGCGTTTTGATTGTATTGTTGTAGTGCTTCTAAGTAGTTTTTTCTGATGTCTGTCGCCTGATTGAGATACTGAGACAACTCAGCGAAACTGATCTCACCACCTTTGTAAGCAAGAGACGCCGCTTTGGAGATTTGTTCTGCCTGAGCCAATCCGGTTGTTTCATAATACAACAACATCTGTTTATTCTTTTCTAATGCCTGTATTGTTTGTTTTAACTGGGCATCGAATTGTTGACTTTCGTAGTTATACAAAGTTTGCTGATAGTCTCGTTCCAAGTTGGCGGCTTTTACTTTACTTCTATAACTGCCTAAGCCCAATAAAGGGACATTTACAGATACAGAGAAACCTGAATAGGGGTTAGGGAGATTGTACAGCCTTTGTGAGAAAAAACGTCCTGAAAAATCGGGCATTGTATTTAGGCGAGTAATACGTAAGTCAGCTTGTGCTACGTTTACTGCCTGCTGCTGAACCAATAAAAAAGGATGCTCATCAGCATTACTCACGTACTCGGCTGTAATTTTCTGAACATTCCCATTCTCCGGTAAATAAATGACATCCGTATTTATCAGCGCTTTTAAAGCGGTCTGCTGTATCAGTATATCATTTTGAATAGTTTGTAGTTGTATGCGAACTTCCATGCTTTTTGCACTTGCAGCTATGCTATCTAACCCTGCACTTTCTCCTGTTCGTACCCTTAAACGGGCAATCCTCGCGCTTTCCTGATAAAAACTGTCCAATTGCAACCAAAGTTGTTGCTTGCTTTGCTGATACCAAAGATTGTAATATGCGGTGGAAAGATTACGTCGCAACTCAATCACACGTAGCTGTTGGGTGTAGGTTAATGAGCGGACTTGTTGCTGCAGTAAATTTCGTCTTGCAGTGTAAACTCCCGGCCACTCAACACTTTGAGACACACCAATTTTTAAAATACCCTTATTGTCAGAAGGCCGCAAGTCTTCATTTTCGGCAAATAATCCAGTTTTAGGGATGCTAAAAAATGTGCCTGAAAGTGTCTGAGATCGTACTAAAGCAATTTCATTACTTTTTAGTTGTAGGTTGTTCTTCAACGCCAAATCGAATGCCTCATTGAATGAAATCCGATTATTGGTAGTTTGTGCATAGTTCTGCGTTGGTATAATACAACAGAGCATTATTAATGTTGCGCCTACAATGCCTGATGATATTTTCTTGGGCTTGGAGAAAATGATATATAGCAAAGGCAGAACGAAAAGTGTAAGAAGTGTTGCAGAAAGAAGCCCACCAATTACGACGGTTGCTAATGGCTTTTGAACTTCCGCCCCTGCTCCCGTAGATAAAGCCATTGGTAGGAACCCTAAAGATGCTACTGTGGCTGTCATTAAAACTGGACGTAAACGTATCCGCGTCCCCTCTCTGACCCTTTGTAGTATATCCTGACCACTCTCTTTTGCCAACTGGTTAAATGTTCCGATCAGCACTATGCCATTTAGCACAGCGACCCCAAATAACGCAATAAAGCCAACACCAGCGGAAATGGAAAATGGCATACCCCTTATTAGCAGAGCAAAAACACCACCAATAGCAGACATAGGAATGGCCGTGAAAATCAGCGTGGCGTTTCGAAATGACCTAAAGGTGAGATAGAGCAAAACATAAATTAGTACCAATGCGATAGGAACAGCTATCTTCAATCTGTCCGAAGCCCTTTGAAGGTTCTCGAAAGCACCGCCATAAGTATAGTAGTAGCCAACAGGCAATTTTACTTTAGATTGTAATGTTGCCTGTACATCCTCAACAGTACTTTGGACATCCCGCCCGTTAACATTAAAGCTAATAACAATTCTCCTCCTTCCATTCTCGCGGCTTATTTGTGCTGGGCCTGTTTGATATGTAACTTTAGCAATCTGTGATAAAGGAATTTGAACACCGTTATTGATGGGAATATTCAGATTAGAAACATCCTCTATCGTCGTCCTATATGCACTATCCAACTTGACTGTTAAGTCAAATTTTCGCTCATTTTCATATATAGCTCCAGCAACATATCCAGCAAATGCGGTGCTAACAACCTTATTGACATCGGCAATGTCTATTCCATAATTCGCCAAGCGAGCCCTGTCGTATTCAATTGATATCTGAGGCAGACCATTTATTCTTTCTACTTGTGGCAATGTGACACCTTTTATGCCTCTTATATTTGCAGCTACTTTTTCTGCAAGTAGTCCTAATGAGTCCATATTTTCTCCGAAAATCTTAACGGCGACATCCTGCTTTATTCCTGTCATTAGTTCATTAAACCTCATCTGAATTGGCTGGCTTGGTTCAGCTATTACACCGGGTATGTTTTCGAGTTTGGCACGAATTTCGTCTGCCAAACCATAGAAGCTCCTTCCTTTTGTCCATGTATCCTTATCTTTAAGAATTACCATCAGGTCAGAAGCATTTGGCGGCATCGGGTCTGTAGCCACATCTGCACTACCAGTTTTACCTACAACTGTCTTGACTTCAGGAAATTGCCGTATTAGCCTTTCAGCCTGCATTACCGTTTCTATTGTTTGTGATAACGATGCGCTTTGTGGCAATACAAATTCAATAGCATAATCTCCCTCTTCAAGTTGAGGAATAAACTCACCGCCTAAACGGCTGAAAACAAACCCGGACAACAGCAAAAGCGAAACCGAGACAACCACAATAATCGTTCTTTGCTTGATTGCAAATTCAAGCATCGGGCTGTACAATTTATGCAACTTAGCCATCATTAAATCTGAAAAGCTTTTCTTGGTCAAAGGCTTTTTTGACAGAAACAACGCTGACATCATCGGGATGTAGGTTAGAGATAGAATAAGTGCTCCAATAATGGCAAAGCTCACCGTTTCTGCCATCGGTCTGAACATCTTACCCTCTATCCCTATCAGGGTGAGAATGGGAATGTAAACAATAAGAATTATGATCTCCCCGAACGCAGCACTACTTCGGATTTTAGAGGATGATTGATATACCTCTTCATCCATTTCAACCTGTGATAATGCGGACGTTCTGTGTTGTACTTCCAGATGGTGCATAACTGCTTCAACAATGATAACAGCACCATCTACAATAAGCCCAAAGTCAATTGCACCTAAAGACATGAGGTTTGCACTTACACCAAATAGGTTCATCATACCTAAAGCGAACAAAAGAGACAAAGGGATGGCAGAAGCTACAATTAACCCAGCACGCAGATTACCGAGAAATATTACGAGAACAAAAATTACAATTAATGCTCCTTCTATAAGGTTCTTCTTGACTGTACTAATTGCACGATCAATGAGATTAGTCCGGTCAAGAAACGGCTCTATTACTACATCGTTTGGCAACGATTGCTGAACGGTAGCCATTCGCTCTTTAACCCTGTTAACTACATCGGCGCTGTTAGCACCTTTAAGCATGAGCACAATGCCACCTACCACCTCTTTTTCTCCATTGTAGGTCATCGCGCCGTAGCGAGGTGGCGAACCCAATCCTACAGAAGCAACATCTTTAATGTATAAGGGAATTGAATTAGCCTGTTTTTTTATTAGTGTATTCTCCACATCAGACACATTGCGCATCAGACCAATTCCCCGAATAAAATAGGCATTGGGCTTCTTTTCTATATATGCACCACCTGTATTTTCATTGTTCTTCTCTAATGCCATAAATATCTCCGGTATAGTGACATTCATTGCTTTCAGCCTATTAGGGTCTATAGAGACTTCATATTGTTTTGAGATACCTCCGAAGCCTGACACCTCTGCTACACCTGGAATACCATAAAGCTGCCTTGACACGATCCAGTCCTGCATCGTGCGCAGATCCATGGCAGAATACTTTGCTTCGCTTCCCTTTTTAGGATGGATGGTATACTGATATATTTCGCCCAATCCTGTTGTGATTGGCGCTAATTCAGGTCTACCTAATTGGGCTGGGATTTTCTCTTGCGCTTCCCTTAGTTTCTCCCCGATTAACTGGCGAGCGAAATAGATATTTACGTTCTCTTTAAAGACAACTGTAATTACGCTTAATCCAAATCGTGACATGGAGCGCATTTCCACAATATCAGGCAGATTAGATAACGAACGTTCGACAGGATAAGTAATAAATTGCTCTACCTCCTGTGACGCAAGTGTCGGGGCTTTAGTAATAATTTGAACCTGATTATTAGTAATATCAGGTAAAGCATCAATGGGTAGTTGTATTAAAGAATATATGCCCCATACTATTAGCGCGGTTGTAAAAATGCCAATAGCCAATTTGTTCTTTATGGAAAAAAGAATTATTTTATTTAGCATGTAAATAGTTTAAGTGTACCAAAATGCAGACTAAGCCCATTACGGGCTAATCAATAAGTCAAATGCAACAGGAACCTAAACTAATTGTGGGGGTTGCCAGATCGGCAAAGAGATGTCATGCACCTCATCAGAGAAATGCACGGTATAAATACGAGGACTTATATCACAATGTGTAAGCGTAAAAGAAAAAGGAATTTTAATTACGCAATATGTTGCACAACAGGCGCAATGACAGAATGGAGAACATAAGTCTCTATGTTCAGACTTATGCTGTTGGCTGGTCGTATTGCTCGTCTCTGTCTTTACATTGTCCAAAGCCTCCGCATCAGTATCTGCACAAGGCAGACAACTGAGGATGAAGACGAGTATGGCTAATATAAAAGCTGTTATACGCATTTTGGATGTCAAAAATAGTTATTTACACAATCAGTTTTACTATGCCCGAAATAATTAAACCCAAAACAAAAGTTATTACCAAACCTTTAAGAAACCCATAGAAGTGGAATTTGTAGTCTTTGTAACCGGGATTTCCTTCCGTGCCAGCAATAACTACTAAATCAGGAGTTATGTAACAGATTACAAGCCAATCAAGAACTAATAAATCGTAAGCGTTTCCAATAAATAACATAGAGTAAACGATTTTAAATATCGCCCAATATTGGCTATCAATTGATGCAGCATACAACCCTATACCTAAAGGGTAGCCGATAAATATTAATAAAAATGGCAGCCCATATATTATGCCTTGCTTTTTCTCCAATGCCGTTTTGGGGTGCGTTGCATTTTGAATAGATTTCGGATAGTCCTGTAACATTATACGTGGGTTCTTCAAGCCTATCAACAAAAGAGAAAGGGTAACTAATGCGCAATAAAAAATAGCGTTTATTATAAATGCATAGGTTTCCATCAGATCAAACTTGATAAATAAACGGATATAAAAATAAAGCCAGTATAAAAGTGATTCAACTTTCTAAAACATTGTGTAGCAAAATTATTCTCCTGAAATTTAGAAATATATTTATCCACATTTTGAACATTATTTGTAACATTTACAAAAATGGCATTACATTTGCATCAAATTCAGTACCGTGATAAACAACAGTATGATAATATTAGCAAGAGAAGCAAGAGGTATAACTCAACTTGAGTTGTCGGAGAAAATCGGCATGTCAAGAACCAATATCGGCAAAATGGAAAATGGCGATATTGGAGTTAAAGAAGATATTTTAACTGCCATTGCCGATGCTACCAGCTATCCCATTTCTTTTTTTAGACAGGATGAGGAAGTATTTCCCGAACCTCTCGCAATTAGAAAAAGGGATAGTGTTGCGCAGGGAATACTAACACCTATTAATGCGAAAACAAATATTATCAGGTTTCATCTACAATACCTTTTGAAAGCCTTAGATATAACTGCTCCTATTTTGCCCATTCAACAAGTTGATGAAGCTCATTCCCCTCTTGAAATTGCTACTGCGTTGCGTGATAAATGGAAAATTAAAAGTCCGGTTATAGACAACATAACGGCATTGCTGGAAAGCAAAGGCATTGCTATTGGCTCGTTCGACTTTGGTACTGAGCGTGTTGATAGCAAATGTGTATTGACCAAAGAGAAGTACCCATTGCTTATAGCTAATCGTACTCTGTTGGGCGATAGGCAAAGGTTTTCACTATCCTACCAATTGGGGCATTTGCTAATGCACATGCCTTATAAGTTAACTCACGATAGAGACATCAGTCACGAAGCGAACTTGTTTGCCGCTGAATTTTTAATGCCAGAAAATGACATCCGGTCAGACTTTGAAAATGGAATTACAGTGCCTCTTTTGGCAGATTTAAAACTTAAATGGAAAGTCTCAATGATTTCCCTATTGTATCGTGCAGATGATCTGGGCTATTTAACACCTAACCAAAAACGCTATCTCTTACAGCAGTTTAATGAACAGAAACTCAGGAGACGTGAACCTACTGAGCTGGATATAACCATAGAAAAGCCTGTATTGGTTCGGAAATGGATAGCGGAGGTAAAGTCAAAGCTGAAACTGGACACTAAAGGAATGGCAGGCTTCCTTCATTTGAATACAGACGAGTTTATTGAAATATATGGATAGAATTACTTGCTCAATCAATTCACAACCCTCGATGAACAGTAAATTCTTAAAACGATATAATATGGTAGCAAATGAAATTGTAGCTAAAATTAGCGTAAAACCGTACAGTTATAAGGAGCTTATAACCCTTTACGGCGTGAGCCAGCGCACGTTTAAAACGTGGCTTACACCCTTCATGGAAGAAATAGGTGAAAAACATGGACGTTATTTCACCGTAAAGCAAATGGAAGTCATTTTTAGGAGGCTTGGATTTCCGAAAGACGTTCAGGAAGTGTAGCAACGGGGGAAATTGAGGGATTGTTAGGCACGAACGTTTCTAACCAGCCCAAAGAGGGAAAGTACCGCTATACAGCGAATGTAGCTTTAAGAAAATAAAGCTAAAAATGGACAAGAAGAAGTTGGAGTTGCCAGTAAAAGACATTTATGACGATAGGATACCTGTAACAAAGTGTAAGAAGATATTGAATGCTGACGGACATAATTATACCGATGAGCAAGCACTACTAATAAGAGACTTTCTTTACTCTTTGGCAATAGTTGACTTCTATGTGAATGAAAAGATGGCCAGGGAAAATTCTTTAAACGAAACTAAAAGCGAATAGTGAATGATGACATCAAGAAAAGCAGTTTTGTATTACCGCGTAAGCACTGATGAACAAGCAGACGGATATAGCTTACGACATCAAGAAGAGAGGTTGAGAAGCTATTGCGAAATGCACAACATAAATGTTGTAGCAGCTTTTCAGGAGGATTTTTCAGCTAAAACCTTTGAACGTCCTGAATTTCAAAAGTTCCTAACATTCGCAAAGAAGAACAAAGGGATAGCTGATTTATTGCTTTTTACAAAATGGGACAGGTTTTCTCGAAATGCTGGAGATGCGTATAGCATGATTAATCAGCTTAAAAAACTTCGGATTGAGCCACAAGCAATAGAACAGCCCCTTGATTTGGATATTCCCGAAAATAAAATGATGCTTGCTTTTTACTTAGCAGCGCCGGAAGTGGAAAATGACAGGAGGGCGTTAAATACCTTGGTCGGTATGAGACGAGCAAGAAAAGAGGGACGATGGTTAGGGCCAGCCCCAAGAGGGTATTTGAATGGCAAAGACGATATGAATAAACCGCTCCTTATCCCTGATGTTGAAAATGCTCCTCGCGTAAAATGGGTATTTCAAGAATTGGCTAAAGGCATTCACAATATCGAAACAGTGAGGCGAATGGCGAAGGAAAAAGGGCTTGACTTGCAGAGAGGGCAGTTTTGGAATATGGTGCATAACCCAACTTATTGCGGGAAGGTGTTTGTAGCCGCATATAAAGAAGAGGATGCTTGTTATGTGAAAGGCATCCATGAAGCAATAATCAGCGAGGGATTGTATGACGAGGTACAAGATGTACTCAATGGCAGAAAAAGGCAAACTAAGGTTCGCAGTACTAAAGACGAGAATTTGCCATTACGGGGCTTCTTAGTTTGCCGGAACTGTGGTCGTCCGATTACAGGAAGCGGTTCGCAAGGTAACGGTGGTAAATATTATTACTACCATTGTCAAAACGCAAAGGAGTGTAAAGAGCGTTTCAGATCGGGAGAAGCACATGATGTTTTACTTGACCATTTGAGCAAGATTGCAACCAATAGAACATCTTTAGACCTGTATCAAGAAGTTATGTCCGAATTGTATAAAAAGAACGGCACGGACAAATCAAAGCAGGTTAAGGAGCTAAATAGCGAAATTGAAAAGTTGAAGGTGCGTATACAGAATGCACAAATATTGATGTTGGATGCCGAAATATCCTCTATTGAATACAAGGGCATTAAGAACAAGCTGATGCCCGATATTGACAAGCTTGAAAGGAAGAAAGTAGACATCTTATCTTCCAATGACGATTACCAAAAATACATTGATAAAGGTTTCTACCTATTAAGAAATATTGATAGCTATTACGCTAAATCTGACCTAACATGCCGCCAAATCATCGTAGGTTCAATATTTTTAGATAAAATGGTTTTCGAGAAAAACTATTATCGAACCATTACAGATAACTATGCACTCCGGCTAATATCCACGCCCAGCACGGATTTGCCGGAAACAAAAAGTGGAAAGGAAGGAGTTATCTCCTACCTTTCCACTGTGGTGCCCAGGAATGGATTCGAACCATCACATCCTTGCGGACGCTGCGACCTGAACACAGTGCGTCTACCAATTTCGCCACCTGGGCATTCAGGGAGTGCAAATGTAGATGTTTTTTGGAAATGGCAAAACAAAAAATTAAAAATGGCCCTAGTGCTTGCCTGCCTTGCGTTTCAGCACGCCGCCTGCGGCTTCTTTGATAGTGTTGGTAAAGATAAATGCCTTGGGATCTACCTCGTGAACAAGGTGTGTAAGCTTGCGCACCTCGAGGCGGGTGATAACGGTGAAGATAATATCGCAATCATGGCTTATATCGAAGCTATCCTTCATATAGCCGCGCTTCCCTTTGTAGACGGTAATACCGCGGCCTAATTCCATCACCAGCTTTCGCTTTATATCATCGCTCATGCCCGATATGATGGTGACGCCGGTGTATTCTTCCAAGCCCTCTATCACATAGTCGAGCGTGCGCGAGGCTGCGTAATAGGTAAGCATCGAATAAAGGGCTTTTTCAAGTCCAAAATGCAGGGCGGCAACCAGGAAGATGATCACGTTAATACCCAATATGATCTCGCTTACGGAGAAGCTACTGCGCTTCAAGGTGTAAAGTGCCAATACCTCTATACTGTCCAGGGCGCTGCCGCCACGCATGCAAAGGCCGGCACCAAGGCCAAGAAAAAAACCACCAAAGAGGGAGACCAGCAAGCGGTCGGAAGTGATCACCGGGTACTGCAAATATGCAAAACATAGAGCGAGACCAACAACTGCGGCAAACGATCTATATGCAAAACGCTTGCTAACCTGGAAAGCGCCCATTATCAGCAGTGGAATGTTGGCCAGCACCAGCACAAAAGCCAGCTTTACGTGGCCCAGTTCATGAATAAGCAGGGAAATACCGGTGATACCACCATCAAGAAATTCATTGGGTACAAGAAAGCTTTTTAAGGCAAAACCGCTGAACAGGATACCCAGCACGGTATAGATAATATCCTGCAGGGTTTGTGAAATGCTTAATTTTTGTTTCATGCTGACTAAGCCGGCAACTTGGATTTCACAAGATCGAGGTTTTTCTCCTTCTTCTCCTTCCTGAGCTTAATGGCTGTGGGCGTAAAATAGTGATGTTTGCTCATAAAGTCCACCTGCAGCTGGTTCCACTGGTTTTCATCCATGTAGCTATACATATTGATCTCAGCGAAGAGGTTATCGCCTATTTTAAAAAAGTCGTCGCGGCCCAGGTAATCGAGGTCGGCGTCAGCTATGATCTGCTCCAGTTGTGTATGTGGTTTTTGGGGGATCTTAGTGGCCATGATCATGCCCGATATCTTTTTTATCTGCTCGGCCGTATAGCCGAAGCGTGGCAAATGCTCGGCAGCAATTTCGCAAGAGATACGCTCATGGTCCTTTTGCTGCACCAGGAAGCCTGAATCGTGAAATAATGCAGCGGTCAATAGCAACTTTCTATCCTCACCTTTTATCCCTTCCTCCTTTGCCAGCATATCGGCCGCCTGGTACACATCCTTAATGTGCGCTATACTGTGATAGGATAAGTATTTGGGCAGTTCTTTTTTGAGCTTGTTGAGTATGAAACTTTTCGCTTCTGTAAATTGCATTGGACGCAAATTTGCTAAAAAAGGTAAAAATAATATTACATAAAATTAATCGATACAACTAACAAAAACAATCCCCCCTCCCTATAATATCAATAAGTTACAGCCTCTTAGCATGGCATTGTCCATCCGACCAAGCACTTCAAATTCCCCTTTTTCATATACAGTGCCTATATCTTCTGTAGCGATAAAACAACAAGAGTTGATATTGGCCAGGTCAATAACGTTTAGCCCACCTGTCCCCTGTGTCCTGACGTCCAATGGGTCATTCACATCCCTAACCAGCACTTTCATAGTAGCCGATGACCGGAAGATACCCTCCCCTTGTGAATAGGCCTGGGATAGCAGTTCCGTCATCCCATATTCTGAATGCACTTCACTTACTTTGACGTTCTTTTTTAAGAAATCATGCACCTCGGCCCTTGTCATTTCCTTCCGGCGGCCCTTCATGCCCCCAGTCTCCATCACTATAGTATGTTTCAGCTTCATAGGAAAGCGCTCTGAAAAGTCGAGCAATGCGAAGGTGACTCCCAGGAGTATGGTAGGCTGCTGTCTTGCTTCCAGGGCTCTCAGTGTTTTCTGCAGCTTCTCCTGCTCGTCCAGGTAAAAGCCATTTTCCGGTTGGCCGCTTTCCTTCATCAATACCGAGGCCATATGCACAAGGGAAGCATTTTTGCGCTCGAGGTAAGAAGGCAAGAGCGCAAGAATAACGTAGCCCGAGGGCGCGCCGTAAAATTCATTAAAGCCTCTTAAAAGGGCTTCTTCATAAAGGGCTGAGTCTGTAACACAGTGACGTGATGTCTGCTCGCCCGTTGTACCACTACTCTCGAATATCAACAAAGCTTCCGGTTCGGGCCCAGTCAGCACTTTATGCGTTTTAAAAAAGGATATAGGCAGGAACGGGATATCTTCAATACGCTTTACCGTTGCCGGAATTATATGCAGCGCATCTGTAAATGACTGGTATAAGCTATTATGTTCGTACTGGTAGCGAAAAGCTTCGAGGGCAATATGATCAAAGTTGGCCGCGTTAATATTCCTGATAAAACCAGGCCCATTTAACTGTGTTTTGTGATCCAATTTGTTAACTTTGATACATATGAAACGTTCTATTGCACTCTTTCTCGCTTTTTTATTCGCCTTTGCTGCCTGTAAAAAGAAAAGTAGCACGTCTAATATTCCGTCTATCTCGCTGATATCAATGACGCCCGACAGCATTAAGCAAGGCTCCGGCGAAGATACAGTTTATATCAAATTCAACCTGGCAGACGGCGATGCTGATCTTGGCAACCGGGACGCTACCTCTACAGAATACGATATTTACATAAAGGATGCGCGCAATGATACTTTCCAGGGCTATTTCTTCCCTGAGATTGCCTCAGCCATTGAAGATCCCTCCAAGGGCTTGACAGGCACCTGTGTGTTTAAGATACTAGGAGCTTTGATCTATTCTCGTCAGGACTCTGCACACATACTCCATGGGGATACCACGCACTTTCAACTCTATATAAAGGACAGGGCCGGCAACAACAGCGACACTATTACTACCGGGAATCTGCGGATACTGCCTTAACGCGATTCCTAAGTCATCGGACGCTTATCGCCGGGCAAATCACTTTTCAGGTCGGCACTGCTGGTTTTATCCACAACTTCCCTGATAATGTTATCGAGGCCTGTTGAGGCAAACTTAATGCCCTCCAATATTTCCTGGTTCATCGGGTCGGAAGGATCACTGTAGTTGAATAGCTGCGCCAGGCCCAGGATACTCGCCACCGGCCCCCTTACTTTGTGCGACTGCAGCCAGGCTATTTCCTTTAACACCTCGTTCTGTGCTTCTATCTTCAGCATTTTTTTCTTCTCGTCGGTAATATCGCGCATGTATACCGTCAGTCCGCCCATTGCGGGATGCACATTAATGAAAAGCCATTTACCAAAGGCCGGGTAATAATCTTCGAAGGAAACATCCACCTGCTCAAGCATAGCACGCTGCTGGGCTCTGTAAAATTCTTTTTGTTCCTGGCCGGGAAACACCTCCCACAGGTTCTTACCCACAATGTCCGAACGCTTGATGCCCAGTATACGTTCGAACTGCTTATTGATATAGGTAAGATTCCAGTCTGTGTTAACAGAATAGAAACCTTCGGTAATACTCTCCAGTATCGCCGCCATCTCTTTTACGTTGTCCCGTAGCTTGTTCTCTACCGATCTCAGTTGGGTCACATCAAGGGTTATACCTGTAATCACTTTAGTATTGCTTTTTTTGTCTTTTTTCATCACCGCGCGCGTCACGACCGTCTTCAGCGAGCCGTCCCGGTGTCGTATGCGGTATTCCACCGAAACGTTGCTTACCACCGGCAGCAGGTTAAAGGTGTCAGCCACCACCTTACGGTCCTCAGGATGAATAATATTGGTTAAAATGGTTTTGTCATTAATGATCTCGCCCGGCGTATAGCCATATACCTGGAAAGCCGCCTCATTAATGAACAGCACCGAAAAATCCGCTGCATCGCAAGACCATATCACCTCTTCGGTAGCGGAAAGTACGCTGTCGAACTGCTCATTCTGCTGCCTGATGACCTCGTTCAGTTCCTCATTCCGCTTCTCCATCAGTACCTTCTTGTGAATATCAAAGGCCAGCATCACACCTGCCCGCTTTCCGTCGAAACGGGTATTGTGTATGTACACCTGCGCATAGAAGCTCTGACCGTTCTTCTTTACCAGCCGGCGCCTGCCGCTATTGTAAAAGCTGTTAATAGCCGGCAGCTTTATTGTTTCCATCTGGGTAAACTCATCATCGGCGGCTCTTATGCCCGGCAAGTCCATCGAAAGGAATTCATCCCGCGTATAGCCATAGGTATCTGTAGCTGCTGCATTTACCGCCAGGAACTGAAGCGTGGCACTGTCGTAAATGAACATAGGCATCGGGCTATCTTCAAAGAGCTTCAGGTAGTCCGTCTTAGTATTTTCGAGTGTATTATAGAATTGTTTGCGTGCTATAGCGGAGTTCAGGCATTGCTCCAGGCCTTTTGCATCGTAGGCTCCTTTCACCAGATAGTCCTCAGCACCATCCTGCAATAGCTCCACCGCCGACCTTACATTGCGCGGGCGCGTAAGCAAAATAACAGGCACCCTTGCAAATATTTTTTGCAGCTGTCTGAAGGTAATCACCGGCTTTAGCTCTATCAGCGAGAGATTGATGAAAATGACCTTAAGCATTTCATCAGGAACGGATAGTATGTCACTTATGCTGCTGAACTTGAGGATATCGCTACCGGAATAGCCGATGTCCACTAATTGCTGGCAAAGGAGGCTAAAATCTTCGTTATTATCTTCTACTATTAATATCTTCTTCCTGAGCTTATTTAGCATATCAAATTGTTGCTCTCTCCCTCCTTAATGCAATATCAAAAGATATAATGCAAAGTTAAATAAAAGTTAAATGGTTGTCTCTCGGAAACGCCGGTTTAACCAGTCTTTAACCAGCCACTGTCTCCGGATCGGCGGTCGCCTGATCAAAACACAAGTCAAGCGCTCCTTACGGCCTCTAATTACATTTATTTTTTCCATACTATTGCTTGTCTATGAGCGATTTTGGACATACCTTTGCGCATATTCTTTAGAGGACGCAGGCCTGCATTCTGCACGGCACCCGAGATTATAAACAAAACACTTTTATCTACCCTGGTTAAATGAGGACGCACATTGGTGTGTGCTATTGTATGCCGCAAACCACAGGTTTGTATGGCTAACCAATAGTGTGCATTGAATATCAACCATTGAAAAACACCGGCTGATGCAGGGACAACTACGCGCGCAAAATGGGGCAGTAAAGCCCAACCCTAAGAGAGAAGATTTTGATATCAAGAAAGTATTGGCCAAGGTACTCGCACACTGGCCGCTTTATGCCATCTGCATTGTCGGTGCACTTGTTATTGGTTACCTCTATATGCGCTACAGCACACCGGTCTACAAAATACACGCGGGAGTACTGATAAAAGACGAAAAGAAAACCGGCGATATCGATAACAGCGAAGTGCTGCACGACCTTGGCCTCTCGTCAGGCAGCAAGAATGTTGACAACGAAGTAGAGATATTCAAAAGCCGCACGCTGATGCGCGAGGTAGTGAAAGACCTGCAGTTAAATGTTTCTTACCTCGTATCAGGCAATGTAAAGACCAATGAATCTTTCAACAACCGCCCCTTCAATATGCGGTTCATCCCTCTTTTCGAAGACTCCATAAAAAACAAAGCGTATAAATACCATGTAAAATTGCAAGGCACGAGCGGTTTCGAGATCAGTGCCGAAAACGACAAAACAATAAAGGGCAATTGGGGCGACACCCTGAACCTGGCCCCGGGCCGCGTGCTAATGGAACGCACTTATTTCCCGTTCGAAAAATCGGTCGACAACTACATCGTCGACGTAACGAGCTACAAAGCGGCTGTAAAGAAATACATGTCGGCACTTAGCGTGCAGATAGCCAACAAGCAGGCCAGCATCATTAACCTGACATTGAATGAAGAGTCGCCGGCAAAAGGAGAGGCCATCCTGGATCAACTCATTAAAGTCTACATGCAGGCCAGTGTGGATGATAAAAATCAAATCGCCGACAGCACCATTGGCTTCATCGACAGCCGCCTGCAACTGGTGGGACAGGAACTGACTGATGTAGAAAAGGACATACAGGATTTTAAGCAGCACAACACCTTCACAGACCTTGGCGAGCAATCGAAAGTATTGCTCAACAGCAACGAGGACGCATTCAAAGAACTATCCCGGCAGGAAGTTCAGCTCAGTATTATCACCTCACTGGAACAATACCTCAGGGACAACAACAACACAGGGCGTATCGTACCCGCCTCACTTACCATACAAAACGATGTGCTTACCGGCTTCATAGAAAAATACAACACGTTGCAACTGGAAAGGCAGCGCATGCTGGTAAGCAATACGGAAGACAACCCAGTGGTAAAGAACTTTGATGCGCAGTTGAACAACATCAAAGAAGACCTGATGGAGAGCATGGCGTCTGTGAAACGCAGCATGGAAGTGAGTGTAGCATCTATGCGCGGCCAGGCAAACTCGATGAACGACAAATTGCGCCAGCTGCCTCCGAAGGAACGCATATACCTGGAATTTTCACGCCAGCAAAATCTCAAGCAGGAGCTCTACCTCTTCCTGCTGAAAAAACGTGAAGAGAACGCGATATCCAAATCGTCGACCATAGCCAATGCCCGTATTGTAGACGCGCCTGCAGCCGAAGAAGATCCCTTTAAACCGCAGCGATCGTCCATCATGATGATATCATTGCTGCTGGGTTTGCTCATTCCTTCTGCGATACTTTACCTGAAAGAAATATTAAGCCACCGGATAAGCAGCAAAACCGATATTACCAGTGCTACAAGTATTCCTATTATCGCAGAGATCGGCCACTTCGACGGCACCAATTCTATCGCGGTCACCAATCACTCTAACACTCCTCTCTCTGAACAATTCAGGGCCCTGCGTACCAACCTGCAGTTTACTGCATCGGGAGAGAATGGCAAAACGATCCTGCTTACCTCGAGCATGAGCGGCGAGGGTAAATCTTTCGTTGCGATCAACCTTGCGATTACACTTGCCCTCTCCGGTAAAAAGGTGGTACTTATGGAGCTTGACTTGAGAAAACCAAAAATCTCCAAACACCTTGGCCTCGACAGCCGCTACGGTTTCAGTAATTACATCATCAAACAAGCTGAATATGCACACATATTGCTGCCGTCGGGTATAGAAGACAGCCTGTATGTGATACCATCGGGTCCGATACCACCTAACCCTGCAGAACTGCTGATGATGCCAAGGGTCGACCAGCTATTCGCACAACTGAAGCTGGACTTCGACTATGTGATCATCGATAGTGCACCGATAGGCCTGGTAACGGATGCGCAGCTGCTGGCAAGGTTTGCCGACACCAACCTGTACGTTGTACGCCAGGGCTACACATTGAAACCGCAATTACAGATACCGGAGAATATCGCAACCGAACAGAAAATGCAGCACTTGCATATCGTGGTAAACGACGTGAAGCTGAACTACGGATATGGTTACGGGTATGGTTACGGGTATGGTTATGGCTATGGCTACGGAGCCTATGCCAATGACAACGGAAAAGATAAAAGGTGGAAAAGAATTTTAAAAAACTAGCCGGCAGCTTTGCCTGTATTATAGTAACACCATGATCGCGTTAACATCAAAAAAGCTGTTCCTGAGGAGAAGGGTCATCTACTTTGCCACTAAGCCAAGCTTCTCGCTCAACCCATTTGATGCCTATGTGCAGTGCAGCAGCACAGATGACTTTCCGGGCTTTAAGCGCACTGCCAAGTACACCAAGATAGTTGACCTGCAGCAAAATGAAGAAGACCTTTTGAAAGGGTTTGATAAAAATACAGCTTACGAAGTGCGCCGCGCTGCCAAAGAAGGTCTTGATATAAGGACAGATGTAACAGAACAAGACTTCCTGGAACTGTACAATTCATTTGCCGATAAAAAACAGCTGGGATCGGTGAAGGATATCAGCACTTTCCGCGGGCACCTGCAGATAACCGGGGCGTTTTTTGAAAACCGGACCTTGGTTTTTCATTCCTATATACTCGACAAGGATAAGAAGAGAGTGCGGCTGCTCCATTCGGCCTCAGCCCTGTACGATGAGGCCAATGCCAACCTGAAACCCCTGATAGGCCGGGCCAACCGCTACCTTCACTTCATGGACATGATGTACTTCAAAAACGAAGGCTTCACCGAATATGATTTCGGTGGCTATGCTAAGGATACGGAAAATGAATCGCTGAAAGGGATCAATAAATTTAAGGATGGATTTGGTGGAATGCTGGTAGAAGAAAGCAATTATGAATCGAAGATCGCAAGCTTATTGTAGTGCGATGGGGTAAACAATAAAAATTCGCCATGTCACAATTTATTATCAGGCTGGATGATGCTTGTCCTGCGATGGACCACAAAAAATGGCGGGCATATTTCGACTTGCTCGACCGTTACAATGTGAAGCCCATCGTAGCCGTGATACCGGATAACAAAGACCCTAAACTGAATATAGATGCTCCCGATCCCAACTTCTGGCAAGAGGTAAAAGATTGGCAACGCAAAGGATACTGCATAGCGATGCATGGTTACGACCATGTGTATATATCGAAAAATGGCGGCCTGCTGAAGATCAATAACAGGTCTGAGTTTGCAGGAGTGCCCTATGACCAGCAAAAGATAAAGCTCGAAAAGGCACAGGAGATATTCGAGAACAACGGCATACACCCGGAAGTATTTGTAGCCCCTGCACACACCTTCGACCGTAATACCCTCAAAGCGCTAAAATCCGTAACCACTGTGAAAACGATAAGTGACGGTTATGCAATGAAAGCCTATAACAGCATGGGCTTTAACTGGATACCGCAACAGCTCTGGGGACCTAAAAAGAAAAGCTTCGGCCTGTGGACGATATGTTATCACCCAAACACATCGAACGAAAAAGAAATGGCCATATTGGAGACCTTTTTAAAGGAACATAGTAAAGCCGTGGTAACACCTGCCCAGCTAAAATTCAGGAGACAGGGTATCCTTGACCATGGCTATAGAAACTACTTTCATTTGAAGAAAAAGATATTATCAATAATCAGGCGATAGTGCACCAGCAGCGGTCTTTAAAAACGAACTTCCTTTTTGCCCTTGCGGGCAACATGATCTACATGGCCTGCCAGTACCTCATACTGATGTTTTTTACTAAGAGCTACACCCAGGATGTGGTGGGCAGCTACCTCTTCGCAATAGCCTTTGTCTCACCGGTGGTAATATCGGCCGACATGCAGTTACGCAGTTTTTATGTAACCGAGAAGGCCGACGGACCGGGATTCTATGAATACCAGAGCTTCCGGATCATCTCTAATGTGCTGTCTCTTTTAATCGTAGCTGTTGCTGCTTATCTGCTGCAGCCTCGGCTATTCCTGACCATACTGCTGGTCGGCGCCGTTAAGATCATAGAGAACCAGGTCGATATGTACTACGCTTCAGTGCAACGGGTGGAGCGCATGGACTATATTTCTTACTCGAAAATAGTGCGCGGTATACTGACCCTGGCACTCGTATTTGCCGGCATCCGTGCGGGCCTGGACATCAATACAGTCCTTTTGCTATGGCTGGCGCTTTGGATCATCGCACTTTTTTTTGATGCCAGGCTGTCTTTGAAGATCAGCCATATTGGCAAAAGAACGGGGCGGTTCTTCAACTTAAAAGCCCTCGCTTCTATCTTCAAGGTTTGCGTATCGGTATTAGTTTTGCTGATAGTCTTCCAATATTACTCCAACTTCCCGAATTATATCGTGAAGGGCAAACTCGGGCTCTCCGCATTAGCCATCTTTGGGTCCATCATTTACTTCCGCTCTATAGGCGCACAGGTCATCAACCCAATGGGCGCCGTGATAGCACCTCGCCTGTCTGACTACTGGCGTACCGGGCGTTATGCCGATTTTATCAACTTGCTGGTGCGCACTACCCTCCTGGCGCTGGGTCTTGGGCTTGCAGGCATTTTCGTTGCCCTGCCGCTCGGTAGGCAAATATTGCAGCTCGTGTACACTAAGGAATATGCGGCTCACTACGATCTGTTGGTCCTGGTAATGGTATACTGCCTGCCCACTTACCTCTATGTGTTCATCGGCACGGCACTCACCTGCCTGCGCGTCCACTGGATCAAGTTGCCCATTCACATAGTGGCATTCGCAGCACTGGCGGCGCTTACCTACTGGCAATATGCCGAACTAACACTTTACCGGATGGTTGTCAATATGATCATTGCCGAAGGACTGACGTTCATACTGTATACTATTTCGTTCATCATATTTTATAATAAAACGCGGATCAATGGGATTGCTCCAAAGAGCTTATTTAAAAATATTAGCTAGAGTATCGCCGGAGGCCTTTTACAAGAAGGTAGGCGTTACGGTGGGCAGGGGCACCCGCATCATGGGCTCACTGTACAAGATATTCAGCGAAGAAGCCTACCTGATAACGATAGGTGAAGACTGCCTGGTATCAAGCGAAGTAACCATATTGACGCACGATGGCTCGGTAGATGTGATGCGGAAAGAATACCCGAAGGCCGACATCATCAAGCCAGTTACAATAGGTGACAATGTATTCATAGGCCACCGCGCCATCATTCTGCCTGGTGTCACTATTGGCAGCAATGTCGTGATCGGCGCAGGGTCTATCGTGAATAAGGATGTGCCGTCAGGCACCGTGTATGCCGGCGTGCCCGCGAGGTTCATTAAAACAATTGACGAATATAAAGCGGCAATGATACCGCAGCTGATAGAAGTAAAACATTTAAGCAATGCAGAAAAGAAAAAGGCATTGCTGAAACATTTCGGGAAATAGACATCATGTCGTACAGTAACAGGATAGTAGTAGCCATACTCACCATGGCAGCATCGGTAGCGCTTTTTTTATATGCGCCTGCCGCACGCAGCAGTGCGTACTCCCTGTACGTTTCGCTCGTGTCGGCCGCGTGTATCTACCTTAACGTCCGGCACTCTGTACGTGGTTTATGGTCGGCCAGTTCGATCTTCATTATCATATTCTGGTGCTTTCACTTCGGTGTTATCCTTTCCAACGCTTTCGGTCTTAATATCGCATCCGTTACGGGCAACGATATTTTCTGGCAGTGGATCGATAGCCCTTTTTACACTAAGGCCGAGGGACTTGCCTTGATCGGTATCGCAGCCTTTAGTTTAATTACAGTTCTTCGGTCTAACCACCTGCCCGAAAAGCCGGAAGAGGAAACCGAAAGCCTGCAGGACTCACGTTATTTCAAACCGCTGCTGATACTTGCTTATGTGCTGGTCTTAGGTGGCATCGGCGGCTGGTTGTACATCATGCTCAGTATGGGGGGCGTACAGGCCCTCTTTGCCGGCTATGCATTTTATCTCAGGTTCATCGAAGACTATCCTTCTATCTCTATTGTGTACTGGGCTATAGGTGTAGGGCTTGCTATGCTAGGCGTGGTAAACGACTGGCGGCGTATCCGCGTCGGCTTCATCATATTCATTACCTGGAGTCTCATTGCTTTTATTATGGGTTTGCGCGGCGAGGTTTTATACCCTGCCTGCGCTTTCCTGGTCACCTTCGCACGGCAACGGCAACTTTCTCAAAAACCGGTACTCCTGGTGATACCGGTAGTACTGCTGTCGCTGATCTCCTTTGTACGTGTGTTCCGCGTGGACGAAACTGTGAACGCAGAGAGCTTCAACCCGCTGTATGGTCTCCTGGAACTTGGCGGCTCGTTGCAGACTGTTGTGATAGCCGAAGAATGGATCAACGACGGAACAGATCATTTCCGCTATGGAGAGACGATCATCGCACCGTTCGACCGGATGCTGGACAGAGTAACGCTCAGCCAGAGGGTCGATGCCGACCAGGACTTCAGATTGATGAACGTCGCCATGGGAGAGCGCAATGGCCCATATGGATTTTCCCCGGTGGCTGAAGGCTATATGAATCTAGGCGCTTTGGGTGTTGCGATCCTCATGGCCCTCCTATCCCTATTACTCAATTTTTTCGACTCGAAACCCAGCGGTATCTTCATAGACCCTCTTGCCGGCGGCATCACCTTTATCCTGTTCACTTTCATCAGGAATTCTTTTTCTCACATACCCGGGCAAACATTACTGTTAGCGGGTATCATCATGACAACATATGGAATATTCAGAAAACGATAAAAAAAGAGTGCTGCACATTTTCGGCATCCTGAACAGGGGTGGTGCCGAGACACGCACGCTCGAATTTATCCGCCGCAACAAAGACAAACCGATACAGTACGACTTTATTGCTCTCACAGGGGCTAAGGGCGTGCTCGATGAAGATTTCAGGCAGGTGATCGGTGGTGAGATACTCTACATGCGCCTCGATCGCAAATTCTTTTTCAAATACTGGAGACTGCTACGCACCAACAGGTATGACGTGGTACATTCGCATGTATTATTGGTGTCTGCTCTTTTCCTGATGATCGCCCGCTTCGCCGGCGTGCAGGTGCGTATAGCCCATTTGCGCAGCACGGGCAATGCGGATAAATCAGCATTGAGATCTGTAAGAGACACATTCCTAAGATGGCTGATGTTGCGTTTTGCAACCAATATTGTAACGGTTTCAGAAAGCGTGGCGCGGGCTATATTCGGCGAAAACTGGTCTCGTCACAAAAAAATAACACCGATCTACAACGGCTTTGCAGTAATCGAAAACCCCTCGACGAAAACCAATCAAAAAGTTAAAATTGGTCATATCGGCCGCTTCGACCCTTCCAAAAACCACGCTTTCCTGTCTGAGATCTATAAGATCATTTGCGACGCCGATCCCAATGTAACCTGCTCTATGACAGGCCGCCTGGACAATAACATCTACCCTTCGGTTGTAAATTCATTAAAGCCTTTGTGTGATTCGGGAAAAGTGATCATACAAAGCGAGAACAATAACATACCCGCAGAGCTTCGCAGCTACGACCTGCTGATAACCACCAGCTTATGGGAGGGGTTACCCGGTGTTATCATCGAAGCCCTATCGGCAGGCGTGCCTGTGGTAGCAAGCGGCATAGAACCTAATAAGGAAGTTGCATCAAAAATAAATGGCATCACGATCATAGAAGGATGGGATAAGAACGAGTGGAAAAAACGAGTTTTAACAATTATAGATGAGCTTCGGCACAGCGACAAAGCAGAGACCGTAAAGCAGCTCCAGGCTTCGTTTTTAGCCAGTCCGTTTTATTATCAAACCACTGATAATGAAATGTTAAAAATCTATCGAGTGTAAGTCATTGTCTGGTACGAACGGAAATAAAAAACAAATTTTACAGTCCGTTACCTTCCACGGTAATTTACTGTTGAGCATATAGAGAGATCCATGAAAACCAAAACAGTAAACATTATTCTTGAGTTCAGGTTTTACAAAGACGAGTCAGGACAGGTTTACACCGACGCGTCTTTCGATTACCTGTTCTGGCAACGATACCTGATGGTATTCGACGACGTGCATATTATTGCGCGCGCTAAATACGTTGCCTCCGCAGATGTTGCTGAAAATTGGAAAAAAGTTACGGGGCCGCATGTTACCTTCACTGCTATCCCCTACTATCATGGCATCGCCAACCTGGTGAAGAATATGCCTGCAGTAGTTAAAGAGATCAAGAAAATAGTTGCCGCCGACGACAACCCTTATATACTGCGCATGCCATCGATCATTGGCGTACTGTTCTTCATGAGCAGTCGAAAGATGAGCCGCAGGGCGTACGGAATAGAAATGGTTGGCGACCCCGAAGAAGTGTTTAACTCGCTGCCCGGCCTTTACAAGCCACTCGGCAGCATGTTCATACGCCGCACACGTTCCATTATTGGTCGTGCCAGCGCGGCCGCATATGTTGAACGCGCAGTATTGCCCAAAAAATATCCTGTCGCATCAAAGGTGCAGCCTTATTTCTTTTCAAGCATCAACCTGCCGGAACACAGCATCTTATCCGGAGCTAAGAAAAAGACAAACAGCAAGGTGCTGCATTTACTGTCTATCGGCATGCTCGACCAGATGTATAAAGGGCCCGATGTATTGTTGAAGGCCCTGGCCATTTGTAAAGAAGAAGGTCTTTCATTCAAGCTCGTATGGCTGGGAGGCGGCCTGAACCTCGATAAAGTAAAACAGATGGCCGTTGAACAAGGCCTGGCGGATAACGTAAGCTTTAAAGGCACTGTAACTGAACGGGCAAGCATTGAGTCTGAAATGGACAATGCAGACCTGTTCGTACTGGCATCCCGCACGGAAGGCTTGCCCCGTGCAATGATCGAAGCAATGGGCCGGGGGCTTGCATGCATTGGTTCAAAAGTAGGTGGTATACCTGAGCTGCTGCCTGAGGAATATATGTTTACAAAGGAAGATCATGAGCAGCTTGCAGATCTCATATTGAAAGTGGCTAAGGATAGCAATGTTCTT
Source organism: Bacteroidota bacterium (assembly GCA_018267915.1). GTDB lineage: Bacteria > Bacteroidota > Bacteroidia > Chitinophagales > Chitinophagaceae > MKUN01. The sequence continues at coordinate 173,576 of JAFDXN010000041.1, forward strand.
GCTGCAATGTCGGCTGAAAACCTTGAAACGGCAAAACGATACACCAATAACAGGCTGGATAAGGAGCGTGTAGGATTTTATTCAACCCTGTTAAAAGCAAGTGCATGAGGGTACTGCATCTAATAAAAACGGGCGAAGGCGCAACCTGGGCATACCGGCAGATACAAATATTAACTGCGGAGGGTGCAGAGGTGGCTGTGTGTATGCCCAAAGGCAAGTTCGCTGATAAGTATACTGCAGACGGGGTACAGGTTTTCGGGATGGATTTCTCGCTGGCGCCGGACAAGGTTTTATCATCGCTGCGAAGATTCAAAAAGATAGTAAAAGAGTTCAAACCTGACATCATTCATAGTCACTTCCTCGTCACCACCTTGTTCGCCCGGTTATACAGGACATTCTTTGGCCTTAATATCCCACTGGTGTTCCAGGTGCCGGGACCTCTGCATCTCGAGCATTTCCTTTTCAGGAATGCCGACCTGCTAAGCAGCAATAAGAACGACCGTTGGATCGCTTCCTGTAAGTGGACAAAGGATAAATACCTGCACGGCGGTATCGATGAGGACAGGGTATTCCTTTCCTACTATGGCACCGATCTGTCGTTCATACAAAAACAACCTAAAGGTAAATTAAGGAGCGTATTAAGCCTTGCCGACGATGATTTCATAGTTGCCATGGTGGCCTATATGTACAAGCCCAAAAAATATATCGGTCAGAAACACGGAATAAAGGGTCACGAAGATTTCTTCAAAGCAATGTCTCAATGCATAGCGCAGGACCCGAAGATGAAAGCAGTAGTAATTGGCGGCGCCTGGGATGGGGCTATGGATTACGAGCTGCAACTGATGGAAATGGGAAAGCGCCTTTGCGGGGAAAATATATATTTCATGGGCACACGCAATGATGTGCCTGAGTTGTACGCCGACATCAACCTCGTAGTGCACCCCTCGTACAGTGAAAACCTTGGTGGCGCAGCAGAGTCTTTGCTGCTCGAGGTGCCGACGATCGCAAGCAATGTGGGTGGGCTTCCTGATATAGTTATACCTGACCGCACCGGTTACCTGGTACGCCCCGGCGCGCCGGGCGAAATTGCTGCGGCCATCATGGATGTACGTAACAACTACAAGCGCGCAAAAGAAATGGCAATGAACGGGCACCTGATGCTGAATACGATACTGGACGTAAACAATACGGGAAAAGAAGTGTACGGTATATACAATACGATCTTGAACAACAAGCAACTGAAATATGTACCTGTTTTTTAAGCGGCTGTTCGATATTACAATGGCATTGGCATTGGTAATAGTGCTCTCACCGATCATTATCGGTGTAAGCATTTACCTGCTGCTTGCGCTTAAAAGCAGGAACATCATTTTCAAGCAAAGGAGAGTGGGGCTAAACAATAAACCTTTTAACGTTTACAAGTTCAAAACGATGCTCGATACAACGGACGCCGAGGGCAAGCTCCTTCCTGACGAGCAAAGACTGACGAGGACGGGGCTGATGCTGCGCAAATACTCACTGGACGAACTGCCGCAGCTTTTCAATATACTGAACGGGACAATGAGCTTCATCGGTCCACGCCCCTTACTGGTGGATTACCTGCCTCTGTATAATTCAACGCAACTGCGCAGGCACGAAGTGTTGCCCGGCATATCAGGCTGGGCACAGGTAAATGGCCGCAACGCCATCAGCTGGGAACAAAAATTCGAGTACGATGTATGGTATGTCGACAATATGAGCTGGCTGCTCGATCTGAAGATATGCCTGCTTACAGTAAAAAAGGTATTGCAGTCTGACGGTATCAGCTCTGCAACCGCCGCAACAATGGAACGCTTTACGGGAACCAAATAAAATCACGCATGAAAAAGATCGCCGTATATGGAGCAGGAGGTTTTGGCAGAGAGGTAAAAATGTTGATTGATCAGATCAATGCCGCCTCAATGACCTACGAGTTTGTCGGCTACTTCGATGATGGTACAGCAAAGGGAACAATGGTAAACGGTTACCCCGTATTAGGTGGTTGGGAGGAGCTCAACCTTTACAGTGAACCGCTTTGTATCGCATATGCCATAGGAAGCCCCGCTACCAAAAAGAAGATCATCGACAGGATCAGCAATCCTTATGTTTCTACTCCGAGCCTGATACACCCGAACGTGCTCATTGGCACAGATGACGTGACGGTAGGTGAAGGCTGCATCATATGTGCAGGCTGCATCATTACGATCAATATTCGCATCGGCAAGTTCGTGATACTGAACCTTGCATGTACCGTGGGCCACGATACGGTCATTGAGGACTATGCTTCCTTTATGCCGGGTGTAAACATCTCCGGTGAGGTGAACATCAAAGAAGGTGTGTATGTGGGCACAGGCGCTAAGATCATTAACCAGTTAGACATTGGCCGCTTCACTATCGTGGGTGCCGGCGCAGTAGTTTCAAAAACGCTGCCTGACGAGTGCACAGCAGTAGGCATACCGGCTAAAGCAATAAAATTTCACAATCAATAATTCACGCGAAATATGAGTAATAACTACCCGAAAATATGGCTCTCGTCACCACACATGGGCGGTACAGAGCAGAAGTTTGTACAAGAAGCTTTTGATACGAACTGGGTGGCGCCGCTCGGCCCCAATGTCAACGGCTTCGAGCAGGATATTGCGAACTACCTGCATGAAGATGTGCATGTAGCGGCCCTTAGTTCAGGCACTTCTGCTTTGCACCTGGGTTTGATACTGCTCGGCGTGCAGCCGGGCGACGAGGTGATCTGCCAGAGTTTTACCTTCTCCGCTTCTGCTAATCCGATCATGTACCAGGGCGCCACCCCGGTATTCGTGGATAGTGAAGACGAGACATGGAATATGTCGCCCCGTTTCCTGGAGCAGGCTATCATGGATAGGGTGGCTAAAGGCAAAAAGCCAAAGGCTATTATCCCTGTGCACCTCTACGGCATGCCTGCTAAAATGGACGAGATAATGGCCATAGCCAACCTCTACGATATCCCGGTATTGGAAGATGCAGCTGAAGCATTAGGCTCATCTATCAATGGTAAAATGTGCGGCACCTTCGGTAAAATATCGGCCCTGTCCTTCAACGGCAATAAGATCATTACTACTTCCGGCGGCGGCGCATTGGTATCGCACGATGCAGATATTGTAGCTAAGGCGCGCTTCCTGTCGACTCAGGCTCGCGATGAAGCACCGCACTACCAGCACTCACAGGTGGGCTACAACTACCGCATGAGCAATATCTGCGCAGGCATTGGCCGCGGGCAAATGCAGGTCCTCGATACACGTATCGAGCAGCGCAGGCGCATATTCAACTGGCATATGCAGGAGATGGCAGGCGTACCGGGTATCAGCTTCGTGCAGGAACCGGAAGGCTACTTCAGCAACCGCTGGCTCACAACTATCCTTGTAGACCCCGAACAAAGCGGCATGACGAGAGAAAGCCTGCGCCTGGCACTTGAGGCTAAGAACATAGAATCGCGCCCATTGTGGAAGCCGATGCATATGCAACCGGTTTTCGCGGGCACACCATTCTATGGTGATGGCACTGCTGAACGCCTGTTCCAACATGGGCTTTGCCTGCCATCAGGCTCTAACCTGACGGATGCTGAGCTGGACCGTATCAAGGCAGTGGTGCAGGAGTGCATACAAGAAGCTAAAGTACACGCGACTATATAAAAGTCTGAATGGAAATAAGAATAAAAGAAGAGAAAAGAAACGGTAAGAGAGCAATCGAAGACCCTGTTACATATAGGTAATATATTCTTTCACAAAACTTTTTTCTTATGAGCAAAAAGATCTTTACGCTCGTGCTGTTGCTGATCGCAGCAACACACTCCTTCGCAGTACCCGGGACCAACAAAAAGTGGTACAGCAGCGAAGACAAGCTACCCAAAACATACCTGCGTGCGAGCGTAGCGTATGCCATGCCATTGATGCGGACGAACCTCATTTTCACCGGAATCCCTAGCCAATCGGGGGTGACCAACAACAACACTTTTACACAGCCCCAGCGCGCTTCTTACATGTCAGGCATTCAATTGCGACTGGCAGCAGGCCACATGTTCAATGACTATGTAGGCTTTGAGCTGGGCGCGCAAACCAATGTAGCCTCCGGCAGCTATAAGCTGGATATAGCGCGCAACCTTACCGCCCCATATGGCAGTGCGGTACAGGCGACTACCAGCACAAAGCTACCCACGCTCATTACACCGGCGGTGGTGATACAAAACACCTACGACAGGGTAGACGCTTTTGCCAAGTTCGGCCTGGCGATACCCATTCTCGGCAATATCACCACTACAGCCAAGACTACCGGCAAACCCGGCGATGAGGCGAGTACCTACAACAGCACCGCAATTACCAAACCCCAGTTCTTCATTGGGCTTTATGGGGGTGTCGGCGGCACTATCCACATCAGTGAAAGCGTGAAGCTATTCGGGGAACTGGATGTTACAGCATTGTCGCTATACGCTAAGGAGACCACTATTACCCAGTATACCGTGAATGGCGAAGACCGGCTCAATACCATACCCGAATCCCAAAGGACCATTACATACAACACCCGCGATGCACAGGGTAACGCAATTCCGAAATATGTTTTACCTTACAGTACCTTTGGATTTGTAGGAGGCATATCCCTTAGACTATAAAAAGAGGCAACACAATAAAATGGTATAAAGCTCCCCGCCCCTACGGGGAGCTTTTTTATTGTCCTTCGGGATTGAGGATCGTGATCTTATCGGACAGTGAAATACCGCCGGGGTTGATGCCGGGTTTCCCTTCAGGTATTGGCTCTTTTAGCTTTTCATAATACGCAATCCACGCCGGGAAGTACTTGTTGGTGCCGGGATCTTTGAAGGTCATTGGCTGCAGTTTAAACACAGGCTTGCCACCGTTGGCCTGCATGAAGGCATCGTAAATCAATTCGGAGCAGTAGTACCTTTTGTTATCGTACAGGAAGTCGTCGTCGTAAGCGATGCCCATGGAGCCGATAGCATATTTGATAGCTCCCGGAATGAGGTTTTGATATTGCGCCTTTAACCTGCCAACATACAGCTTGTGGGTTGAACGCTTTTCAAAATCCTGCAGGGATACCATTCTCACACCGGGGCCCATTGCTTCTATAATGTAAGTGCTGTCGTTCCGCAGGTAGACAAGACCTATGTGAGAGAACTTATGGCCTTTATAACCGGGAGTTACTGCCTCGATCGCATCGCAGAGAGGGCCGCAGTCGAGGTTTTGAAAAATGAGATCGCCGGTTTTGAGTTTGATAGATTCAAAGGGTTGTGATATTGCTGCATTGTGCAACAACAGGATACAGGTCAACAATTTGATCGTCTGCTTCATCGTCTGCAAATTTAAAAAAACGCAGCCGCCAAATGGCGGCCACGCTATGAAAAAACCAATGGTCATTCCCTTATGCTATCGGTTATTTTGTGACTACTATTTTTTGCACCACTTTGTCTTTATCGCAGAGCAACTGGAGGGTGTAGATACCCGCAGGCAGGGTGCTGAAGTCGAGCGTATAGGATATGCTCGGCTGCATGTTCTCAACCAGCTTCACTATCCTGCCCTGCTGATCGAATACTGTGCCGGTAATGTTGTTAGCACTTGAAGGATCAAAATAGATATAGGCATAGTCCTTTACAGGATTTGGGTACACATCGAACTTAATGCTCTTGTTCAGCTCATTTACAGCAGTCGGACCATTGTAAACGGTGGTTGTTTCGCCGATGGTTACGTGGCCGCCGCCGGGGCCGGTGTTACCAGGCTGTACCGTACCATAATAGTAAAGGCCTAGCGTGTATGGATATACCGGTGTGAGTGTAGAGTCGATAGTTACGAAATAGGCGTAGATGCCTGAGGGATATTCAGGAGTAATACAGAAACGGCCGTTTGCAGAATCGAGGTCCCCGGAGCCTGCGACGTATTCGTAATCCTGGATGAAGGCGCCAATGGGATAAGTGGCGCTAATAGCCGGACCAGCGCTGGCAGCCGGACCGCCACCGGGTAAAGTTGTCCTGTCGGTCATTACGCGCTTTTGATAAGAGGGCCTCATCCTTTTTATGGGGCCGGTGCCGTTTGTGTTTGTATAAGCGTAAGCACCATAAACGGGGAAGCCATCGAAGGCATAGCCTATGATGGGCGAGTGGTGTGTGTTATCGGCATTATCGTAGAGGCAATTAGGGCTTACGTGGTGGTGATATTCACCGTTTTGCTGCGGATGACCCAGGCAGCTATCGAACCCCTGGCCTTCAAAAAAATAAGCGTTGCGATGCCAAACGCCCTGGTTATTATATGTCTGTGCGTCGTCGGCATTGAAGATACTCACGCCGTTGGTCCATACCCCTATATGACCCAGGCCGATGGCCGTGGGCGTACCGGTGTTGTGCTGGGGGTTGCGTGTGATCTTATAGACAAAATTCTGGTTGGAGGCCACGTTCGGGTTGCCCGTCCAGGGACCGATGTCGTAACCCGGGATGCAGGTACAGCTTACGTACACATTGCTGGTAGAGTACTGCACCAATTGACAGTTGGACGGAATATTATTGTATCCGGTCGCGTTGTTGGTGTTCCGGACCCATGAAGTGATCTCGGGGCCTACCTGCGCAAAGGCAGTTAGCGACAAGAGACTTAGCGATGCAAGCGCAATTATTTTCCTCATAAGCTTTGGTTTGGACTTTTTAATAAGACGTTAGTTGCGCCTGTTTCCTTCGGCCTGCTTTGCGGCGGGATGCCCGGTCGGGCACAAAACAAACATCGGGCATTGATTTTTAAATAAAGGATTGACAGTCAATAAAATAACTGAAGAACAGTATGCCCGATTTGTACCCGATCCGGGCATTTTGAAGCGTTTTGTGTCTCGTCCTGATTTTGGTTGACAGTTTAGGTTAGATAATCCTGTCTGAAGTTGACAGTTTAAAATTAAATAAAATCCCTATCACTGAAAACTATAACCTTGCTCGCTTTGATCCGGATATG
>JAFDXN010000042.1 GCA_018267915.1 Bacteroidota bacterium
CGTTAGCGGCAAGCATTACCACTCTGCACTTTTCGCCAGTTCCGACTTCATAAATCCAAAAATGTAAGCAATTACATCAACCGTCCAACCGTTGCCAAGCATTTTATATCTCTGTGTACTGCTTACATGGTTTGTATAGTTATCAGGAACGGTTTGCAGCCTCTCACATTCCAATTCAGTCAAACGCCTTACCTTATCACCAATCTGCAATAAATTGTCTTTCTGAACACTCGTAAGGGTATTTGTCTTGCCGTCATTGCGTGGCTCTAATTGCTGAATGTTTTTGCGTTGTTCCTTTATTTTTCCAGCTTCATAATCTTTTCTTATCTGTTTGCCATATTCAGTACGTTTTGGGGTCAATACGGATGATTCTCGCCCTCTGCTTGAAACAATAAAATTACTGTCCGTGCCTTGCTTATATTCGTTGGCTAAAATTGCACCGCATTTAGCCTGTTCAGGATAAGTCAATCTTGTTCTATTTATTTTTTTTGAAGCTTCTTGTGTAATGTATTGCAACATCTTTTCACTCAAATAGTATTTATCCGGCACATCACTTTCCAAAATATCACGAAGCAATATGCCTTTGTCTTTCGGCTGTGGTATCATACACTGCATATCTCCAAACAATCCGTAAGGTTCAGCAGCAATGTTTGTCCAGTAAAGCCTTACCCTATTTTGTGCAGATAGTAAAGCAGAATTAATTTCAATTGGAGCAACACCCATATATTTTGAAATGATTATCTCAAACTCCTTTTTCATCTTCACGTTTTCCAACATAAAGTAAGTAGGGTTGCACTCGTTTTTCAGTCGTACAAATTCAAAGAATAGCTTGCTTCGTGGGTCATCGAAAGCAAGTTGTTTTCCTGCAAACGAAAATCCCTGACAAGGTGATCCACCTATAAGTAAATCAATCTTTGGTAAATCTTTGGCATATACTTTTGTTACATCGCCAAGCTGTATTGTATTAGGGAAGTTGTGTTGCGTTACCTGAATAGCGTGTTTATCTATTTCGGCTGCATAGTATTGTTTCACTTTTATTCCAAGTTTCTGCAATGCTAATTGTCCGCAACTCATACCGTCAAACAGCGATAACACGGTAATTCCTTCGGCTTCTGAAAAGCCGTTTTTGCCATCGCTCAAAAAATTATTAAAACTACTTTTGTGCATAATTGAAAGTTTGTGCTACTAATCCGCACCAGCCTGTAACACGGGTTTTACGCCAGTGTCGGTGCAGTAGTAAATTGAACATTTGTGCTTCTATCATCATTAGTGCTAAATTGAAAGTGAGTGCTTTGAAACGCCACCGAGCGTAAAGCCCGAAACCGTTAGCTGCTACCTTGCAACCACTCCGAAAGTTTAAGAGCAGCGTATTGACGAAACTCTTTAACTTTTGATACAGGTACACGGATAACAACAGGTACAGTTTCTTCACCGTATTTCAAATGGCGACCCTGACCCCTGCCAGAGCCGCCACGGGTTTCTTTTTTCTTTTTCATTCAGCAATAAATTGAAGTTGCCCCCATACGCTTCTATATGGCTTATTTGTAGCGGCAACTACTATTTGCATATACTTATGCCAAAAGTTTTTGATTGCTTTTACAGATACCCATTCAGTAGCTCCGTAAGGAACACCAACTTCGTTTCTGATTGCTTTAATGTCGCCACCAAATGCTTGTGAAATAAACAAACCATTCACTTTTAAATGGTAGCCTCTTTTGCCGTTTACGATTTTAATTGTTGACATGATTTTTTGATTTTGTATTACAAATATACAACTCTTTTTGATATTGCAATACTTTTTCAAAAATATTTTTATTCGTAGCCCCTGACTGAATAAGGCAGCAGCTAACATTTGCTTTACAAAAGCAGGGCAGACGAATGTTAGTCGGATTTTAGTTATTTAATGAACTGTATCTATGTGCTGAACGAAGTGCAATAAAGCCCTGCCTTCGTAAAGCAGTTGACGTTATATGTTATTTTCCCCAACGCCACACTGCACCTCATTGTTCGGCTGGACGTTCCGAATTTCAACATCTACTGCCGCAATCGCTTTAAATATTTCATAAGCCACTTGCGGAACGATAGCATTACCAAATGCTTTTATGCTTTCTGTTTTCCATTTTGAAACGGTAATTCCGTCCAATCCTTTGGGAAACCCATCATTTCTGCTACAAATCGGGGATTCAGTTGGCCAGTCTGTCCAGTCATGTTTATAGCCAAAGCCCCCAAATTGTCCCTGTCTATTTGGCTCAAGCTGTTTGCATCGTTCGGCTTGTCCGATGCCGTTGGTGTGGGTACTAATATTGCTGCCAATTCCCTCATTAAAGCATACTGTCCGCTTTTCTCCCTCAAATCCTTTAGTCGGTGTAAACTCCCCCTGTCTTTCCAATCTCCGGCCTTTGGTGTAGGTAGCGATAAACCAAATTCTTTCTCTCTTATGTGGGGCATTTTTGGCACAAGCTGGAAGTATAAACGGGATTGTTTCGTAGCCTTCATTTTCCAAGTCAGCTTGCACCTCATTGAAAACCATTCCCCCATTCCAATTAACGATTCCACTAACATTTTCCCCAATAATGTATGTCGGTTGAATCTCCCGTATTGCTCTAAGCATTTCAGGCCAGAGGTGTCTGTCATCTTCTTTCCCTTTTCTTTTTCCTGCAACGCTGTATGGTTGGCATGGGAAACCCCCTGTGAGGATGTCGCATTGTCCTCTGTAAATAGTAAAGTCTGTTTTTGTAATATCTCCATGTCCATTTGCTTTTGGAAAATGATAACGTAAAACTTTTTGTCCAAATTCATTCCACTCACACCAAGCAATAGTTTCCCAACCCATCCAACGAGCCGCTAAACTAAAACCACCTATTCCTTCAAAAAGTCCTATATGTTTCAATCTCTTTTATAATTTAAAGTTCAAAATGCTCCGCAGCACAAAAAAA
>JAFDXN010000043.1 GCA_018267915.1 Bacteroidota bacterium
CCCCGTCTCGCTCTTTTTATTGGAAACTCATCTGTTTGAGCGATCCACCCCTCTTTGGAAAAAAGAGGGGAACTTTGGCTCAGGGTGACAACCAAGACGAGTGCGAGAGAGGAGCGCGAAAGAGCGCTTTGTTTAGTTTCATTTAGTTTAAGGTGACATAGGTTATAGTTTAAAATATCAAATTCTGGACAAAGGTACGATGGTGATAAAATGCGATGCAAATAAGGATATCCACATTTTTTGCCTTGATTGGGCTTTAGTGCATGTGGTGCCGGGCGCAGCCCTTCGTTTCATTATTAGATTTAAGTTAAACAAACTTAAACCAGTTGGGTTGGGGGACATGGCCAGCGCCCCCGTGTTATGTGGGGGAAGTCGAGCATGGGTTGGAAATTACATGTCTCAACTTTGTCAAGATGCCGGTTTGCTGAACAAATAGCCATGGATTTTTTACATTTATCTAATGAGATTGGCATTAACAGATATCGAAACAATGCAAGACCTCGTGCAAAGCGAGTACACGGTATTTATGGAACCGGCGGACTCATAAACAAATAATGGTACAAGATGAACGCAAGTATTTTTGAATTGGATAAGGAAAAGTGCAATGCCTTTTTGCTTGATCGTTTTGGTGGCTGGCTTTACTTTATTTCTAAAATTGTAGATCAATCATGTAACGAAAGAGGAAAGTTTTTTTGCTTTGCGTCATCCGACAGCACGATTGAGGAGGTGTACGATTTTAACACTGCAAAGAGTTCTCAGATTTTCCCCGACCCGGAAGATGTAATTATTAATTACGTTGTCAAATACCTTAGCTCCGGAAGTAATCATTGTCTAATTGCGGAAGATGGTATGTTTGATGCGACTTCTCCGTTTTTTGTTTCTTCTAAAAGACATTATTACTTAGTAAATGATATTATTTTTTATGCACTAGAGAAAGGCGCGAAAGAAGAAAATATTCGCAAGGTATTCAGTTATTTTGGAGGTTACGGCTTTTTTCCCTTTCTCACGAGCTTAGACTTTGAGAAGATAACCCAAGGTCAAAATATTGACGACGAGATAGCTGAAGAAATTTTGAATAATGTTTCTGTGTTTTTTACTCCAATATACGACGATACGAGTTATTTAATTTGGATAAACAATGGACATATCGAGTTTCTCGAGCAGGTAAAAAGACAATTGCGCGGAGTTTGATGTTTAGTTTTTATTGCCTTTAAAGTCTTATCGGAGAGTACCGAGGAACCAGAGATTAGTTGGATTTTTTTGTGTTAATGTCTAACTGTTTATATGAAACTGATAAGTAGCGAAAGATCAATTGGTATATATAATGTTACCTCTGAGGAAAGGTTAAGAGATATTGTCTTAAATGTTACGGTTTCTCAATTGATGGAAATTCTAACCCCTTCCCAAGACGACCAGGAATTTATTGACGGCTATATCCTTGGTGAAGAGCAATTAACCCAATTAAGTGAATACGCTGTAGAAGAGATCATACCAGACTTCAGCAAATACTTTTATGTATTGCAGTGCCTGGGAAATTATGATTGGAATGAGAGCTAAAAATCTGCCCAAAGAAATCAATGAGGCAGTTGCAAACTGCTATTATTTGTAACCACAAGTCACAGACTTTCGGTAGCGGGGTTATCTTACTAGTCTTTTTAGTGTTTCTACTCATTTATTTGTCCCACTTTTCCTTTCTGGCAAATCTATCTGGGAAGAAGCTCTTTTCAGGATGAATAGTTGATTCGCCAATCTGGAGATTGGCTACCTTTGCGACGTAGTCAGAGACTACGCCGAGCCGGGCAGATAGGTGTAGTAGTTTTCTCATTGCAGCTAAAATACAATTTAAATAATGACCGGACCGTTACCGCCTACGGTCGCGTTTTGCCATTTTTTTCCAGCTTTCGAATACTTTCTGCACGTAGTCGGGGTCGTTGCGGTCTATCTCTTCTTCTTCCTTTCCGACTTTTCGTCCCGCCTTTGTCGGGATCTTTGACTTTTTATTTTCGGAAGTAGGGTCGGGGAGTTTTTTGAGGTCAGGTGGTTGATTATTAGCGGGTTTGGGTGGGTTTTGTGATTGTTGTGTCGCTTCTGGTTTACTTCCTGTTTGGTTCTGGTCCCGCCCTTGTCGGGATCTTTGATTTGGTTCTTGTTTTTGCTGGTTTTCTTCTTGTTCGGTATTTTGACGAGGTTGCCACGTCGCGCTCTGCCCGGTGGCCTGGTAGGCTCCTCGCAAGGACGTGTTTTGTGTTGGCTCTGCTTCGTTGGGCTGGGTTTCTTGTTCGGTATTTTGACGAGGTTGCTTCGTCGCGCTCTGCTCAGGGGCTTGGCTGGCTTCTCGCCCGTCGAAAGGCCGGGCAGGCAATGACGCGGGAGGGGTGTCCGGCGCTTCGGGCTGGGTTTCTTGTTCAGTGTTTTGACGAGGTTGCCATCCCGATAGTTCATCGGGACAGGCTGTCGCGCTTTGCTCAGGGGCTTGGCTGGCTCCTCGCAATGACGCGAGGGGAGGGGTTTTTGTTTCGTCGCTGACGCGTTGTTCGAAGGTGTGTTCTTTTCGCCAGGGGTAGTCGGTGGGGTTGTAGTATTGGTCGGCATCGTATTCGAATTCGTAGGGCTCCATGCCTCTTTCTCTTCCGGCGTGGAGGTATTCGTCGATGTAGTCGGAGATGAATATCGCCGCATCGTTGTTGCGGGTTTGCAGCCAACTTACGAAGTTGATCATGGATTGTGCGCTTTCGCCTTTGGATACGTTGAGCTTTATTTTAGGTATGGTGGAGATAAGCTTGCGAAGAGTTTCCGCTTCTTCTCTAGAGGGGTAGCGGTCTTCGAAGTCGCGGGTCTTGATCTTCCAGTTGAGGTGGGAGATGTGGTTGTAGATGTCGTCGACGATCTGTGCGGGCATTATGCGGGAGTTGGCCTTGAGGGTCTTCCAGTTGCCCTGCTTCATCCAGTCGTAGAGGGTGCGGGTGCTGACGCCTGCGCGCTCTGCGATCTGGGCTTGGGTGAGATTGGTTTTAAAGTAAAGATCGTAGGCGGTTGCCTTCGGGTTTTGCTTCATAATGTTAGTTGATTAGGTTGATTTAGTTGAATAAGTTGACCAGAGGTTGTGTAGTTGAATAGGTTGATTAAGTTAATTAAGTTGAATGGAGATATGTCATGGTGAGCCGTGTCGAGTCCCTGCCTGTTCGGACGGGCAGGCCCGCCTAGTCAGTCGGGCAGGCATTACTGCTGAGGATTTGTAATTGAGCTTAGTAGCGTCACTCAGCGATTGGCCAGCGCAGGGCACTAATCACCCCGTCTCGCTCTTTTTATTGGAAACTCATCTGTTTGAGCGATCCACCCCTCTTTGGAAAAAAGAGGGGAACTTTGGCTCAGGGTGACAACC
>JAFDXN010000044.1 GCA_018267915.1 Bacteroidota bacterium
AAATATTCTGGCGATCCAAGATTTCGTAGAAATATGGTATATTTTTATCGTAAACAACAAAACAACTCAACAGGTCAGGGAGCAACATTTTCTCAACCTTTCCCTGGACCATATTGAGAAGATATTTCTTCGATGCCTTGGCATCCCCAAGCCATTGATCCATTTTCCTAGTTTCCAAACTTAGTAAGACATCAAGGAGAGTATATTCGGTTATAAAGGACGTTTTGTTCGATGCGACGCGTTTAAAATGGTTGCGGTACTCTTTATACAAACGGCTTGCCTTTTCGTTCCGATCATGCAAGGTTCTAAGATCGTACGAGTCAATAATCTCGTTGATAACCTTAGATTGCAGATATATATCCAATAGCAAAAGTGCATACACCTTGAAAATCCTGAGACCAGCGTTTTCAATATCTTGAAACTGTTGTCTAATGTTGTCAATTGAAATAAACCAGTCGTTTCGTTCTGGAAAGAAGTGCATCCTTTTCATCTTTTGCTTTATCTCCTCATCCATAAAAAAGATAAAAGATTTGCTAAAATTGTACAGTTGGATTGCAAATTTCAAGTCATAATGTGCACCTTTAAAATTCCAGAATAAAAATTGCTCCTTCGACATCAGATACTGCTGTCTTTTTTGAGTTACATACTCTTCAAAAAGAGCCCCTTGCTCAGCCAAAAGTTTTTCCGGATTAATCATATTTGAGGTGCTTATTTAAAAATTTCTGAAATTGCCCCTTGGCTTTAATCAATTGTTCAGTGGTCACAGTGTAGTAGACACTGTCGATGTCATGGGCGAGCGTTTGTCCCATCATGGTTTTGACAAGCGCATAGTCCGTTATCCCGGCCTCTCCCAACAACTGTCTATAGGTATGTCGCGCTATGTGCGTAGTTATCGAAACTGAAATTTCGGCTTTTTCAGCCAAAAATTTCAGATTTCTATTTAGATCCTGGTTGGAACGATTGGGAAAGATAAATGGCTTGACTGACCAACCAGATTTCCTGTACCTGTCTATTAATTGTCTGGCATAACTAACAAGAACCAGATGTGTAGAGACATCCGTCTTTTGCCTGTTTATTTGAATCGACAACTCGTTTTGACCGCTATCTAAAATATTAGCCATAGTCAGACACTGCATATCCTTATAGGCGAGACCGGTGAAAACGCCAAAAAGAAATAGGTCCCTTGAAATGGACAACTTTGGGTATAATGACAGGTCCAGTTCATATATCTTGCGGACCTGTTGAATGGTGAGCTTCGGTTTTTTAGGCGATCGGTTTCTAAGCTTAATACGGTCGAATGGATTACGGCTAATTAATTCATCCCAGACGGCACGCTCAAACACCGGTTTCAGTTTCTTGATAATAGCTGCTGCTGATACCTCGGTCATTGCATGCTTTTGGGCGCTTGGGATTTCGGAAATCAGATAGTCCTTGAAGCGCATTGCCATGCTTGGACCAAAATCCCCAAGAGTAATTTTAGTCTGCCTGTCAAAAACCAGAAAACGCCTAAGGTGATTAAAGGACTTCCGATAGTTAACTTTGGTCCCTTCAGTTAACCCCGGGTTGGGGCTGATGACGTCGTCAATATACCGCTCCGCGAAAGCCAAAACAGTTTCGGTTGACCGCGTTCTCCGGTCAAGGACAAAATCCAGTATCTGTTGGGCATTGAAACGCTCCAGGTTGAACCCGTGCAAAACCTGGAAGTCGTTGAAGCGCGCCTCAAGACTGGAAAAATAGCTATTCAGTCGGTTGCTGCGTTCGCTGAACCGCATTGTTCGGGTATCCCATTTTACCAGGCTTTGTTGGTCAGTTTCGACAGGTAGCCGGGCTTCGCACTTTTGCCGTTTAAAAGTAACCCGGATGTACATGGGGATTTTCTTCGTTTTGGGATTTTGCTTGGGCGTGTTGGGATAAAGACTCAAAGTAGGCCGGCTCATAACATTCTGCTTTTTGGTGAAACAATTTCGTTCACCCGGTGAAACAATGGTGAAACAAAATCCGTCCGAAAGTGAATACTATCGTTATTTACCGAAATTATAAATCCCACAATTACAATGAATTGTGGGATTCTGGCACCTACTGAAAATGCTACAAGTGATCCGGATTGGACTCGAACCTTCGAAAATTACGAAAGACATAGGATCTTATTATGTCCTACTGGATTGTACTTACTAGCCAAGACTAAATTTTATTTATTTTAAAAAAAAAAAATGAAGCTAACTTCTCTCAATACCCAGAATTCTAAATTCTAAGTGGGTAAAAAATTAAACCACCGGGCTAATAAAATTGTAGTAACTTTATCCATATGCAGTTCTTAATTCGAATGAGTAAAACGTGAGTTGAGCTTTGAAGAAATTAAGTTCTTATTTGATAATCAATATATTAGGAGAGTCGGTTCGAATCCCTCTCTCTCCGCCTTCGCCCGCCGAAGCGGGCTACGGCGGACAAAGTCCGCCAGTAGTTCGCGAAGGAGGGCCGCCCAGTAACACAGGCAATGTTCAACAGAGTTTGTACTTTGTTGGACATTTTTATTTTGTATGTGGTACTACGTTTACATCCTTGAACTTGCCAACGGCAAACACTATGTTGGGTGTACTGATCCGTTCCTCCGGTGTTTTGTAGGGCATCCAGTGGTGCAGACAGAAAGCCCATTTGAAATAGGTAGTCAAACCTATAACACTGAGGAAATTACTAAACCCCTGAGATATTGAAACCAGGCAACCGCCCAGATTTCTGTACTTTATATCATTAAGCAGCAGCAATGTGAAGACCTTCAGAGAAGGGGTTTTATTGGTACCACCGGATGCCGCAAGCGAACATCCGGAGGAACGGGAAAATAAAACCCGCTTTGCGCGGGTTTTGTATTGTCGGGCCGGGTCATCTGTTGTCCTTTCAATTCATTGATCCTAACACAAGACTTGCTAATTCAGTATAGCTATTAATCCGAAGCTTCGCTCCCAGCATCTGTTCTATCATCGTATACACTTCAATACTGCTTTTCCCTTCCTTTCGCAGGTATTGAACGGATATATCTCCTGCTGTTTTTGAAAGCTTTTCGCCGGTAGTTGTTTTCAATAAAGCATGATGATAAAATGTGGTGTCTTTAAATCTGTTCTCCGGCAAAAGTGATGACAAATAAAGCTGCGCCAGCGTGGAATCCCGAAGGTCTTCGCCGCGCACTATGAGGTCGATACCGAAATGGAGATCATCGACGAGGGAACTAAGCTGATAGGCAGGAAAGCCGTCCTTTTTCCGCACGATGAAATCGCGCATAGTGTCGGGCAGGCTGCTTATGGTGTGGGTGCCATCAAAGTGTTTTACAGCCAATTGCCTGTCGTCTGTCCTCAGACGCCAGCTAACATTCTCAATATCTAGCGGAATACCTTTATCGCGGCATGTGCCGGGATAGCCGCCCGGGCCTGCCGCGGCTATTTGGGTTCTTGAACAATTGCAGGCGAAAAGTTGTCCACTGTCCCGGAGGTGCTGAAGGGCTGCATTGTACAAGGGCAGACGATGCACTTGCGAATACTTGGCCTCAAATTCTTCGAAACTGCGGGGGCCATCATGCCAAGGTATCTCCAGGAACTGGAGCGTTTCGAAGATGTCCTGTACGTATTTAGGCTCAGCACGCTCGCGATCCATGTCATCGATACGCAGCAATATTGATGCACCTGAACGCCTTGCCAGCTCTGCAGTGATGGCAAAAGACAGCACATTGCCTATATGCAGGTAACCGCTTGGCGTGGGCGCTATGCGTGTTTTATTGCAGATCAAGGCAACGAAAATACTGTGAAACGAACATTTTTTCTGAAATCCCGGCCCAGGAAAAGCCGCAAGCGACCCACAGCTTTTATTTTATGCCTGTATTGATTAACTTCATGTCGCTTATGAAGAAGATAATATTCATGCTCATCGCCATCGGTTCACTGGCTGCCTGTAACAAAAAGGACGCGAAGTTTTGCTATACCTGCACCTACCAGGTGACTTACAGGGTAAAGGACACGATACCGGCACACACCTTAACCAGGAGCAGTGAGTACTGCGACAAAACATATAAGGACATAGTGGCACTGGAGCAGGAAAACCCGGGTGTGGAGACCACGGACTCCACTACATACCAACTGACCTGCGTGAGAGAACAGTAGTGCAAATAAACAAGCTTAGGCAATACAATGCAACAATACCGGCCCGGCATTATCCTGTTCCTGATATTCCTCATTGCGGCGTTGCTGTGCTACAAGGACTATGGCATTTCTTTCGATGAGCCTGAGCAGCGCAAGATAGGCACGGTTAGCTTTAACTATGTGGTGCGTAATGACGACAGTCTAATGCGATTTGGCAACCGGGTGTATGGCGTTGGTTACGAATTGCCCCTGATCGCGATGGAAAAAGTGCTGCACCTGCAGACTACAAGAAGCATCTATCTTGCGCGACATATCGTTACTCATATCCTGTTTCTTTTTAGTGCGCTGTGTATGTATGTACTCAGCTACAGGCTATTTCGCAGCAGGTTCCTGGGCTGCGCTGCCTTCCTGCTGCTGGTGCTTTTTCCCCGGTTATATGCCCACTCCTTTTTTAATACAAAGGATATACCCTTCCTTGCAATGGCAGTCATCCTGTTTACGGCAGCGCAATATGTGTTTGAAAAAAACCGGAGTGCGTTATATATCCTGCTGGGTATGCTTTGCGGGTATTGCGTAAGCATAAGAATATTGGGACTGATGTATTTCTACATCTTCGCATCATTTCTTATCATCGACCTGGTCGCTGCGCTTGTGGGCAAACAAAAACCTCTGAAAGCACTGGTCAATTTACTACTGTTTACCGGGGCAGCGGTGGCTACGGTATATATAGCGTGGCCCTTTATCTGGCACGATCCTATTGCGAGCCTCCGATACTCATACGACACCTTTTCGCAGAATGCGTATGCGGGTGTGTTTTTTAAAGGCGCATACGTGGAGCCGGGGCATTTGCCTCAATCATACCTGCCTTTTTGGATAGCTGTTACCGTGCCAGTACTGTTGTTGCCTGCCGCCTTTGCGAGTATCATTTTGATCATCGTAGCGTTCTTTAAGCGACCGTTGAATTTCATTCTCAACCGGCCGGAACGTAACTTCAGCCTGTATATAGCCTGCTTCTCACTACCGGTGCTGTTCGTTGTCTTTTACAACTATAATATCTACGACGACTGGAGACATATGTACTTTGTCTATCCCTGCCTGGTGTTACTAAGCATTTATACATTCCACATGCTGGCTCAAACACGCCTAAAGACACCTGCATATGGGATATTGGCAGTCCAGTGTTGCCTGTTATTGTGGTTTATTATCCGCAATCATCCTTTTGAGCAGGTATACTTCAACGAACTGATCTCACATAAGGACGAGTACCTCAGGAAGAACTTTGATTTCGATTATTGGGGAGCTTCCACCAAGCAGGGCTACGATTATATCCTATCACATGACACCCGTCCGCTTATAAAGGTCAGCTACTCGCACGAGCCGCTTTATAACAATTACCTGATGCTGACCGAAGAACAGAAAAAACGCATTCAGCTGATGGAGAATAGCGACGACTACGACTATTACATGACCAACTTCAGGTGCCACCCGGACGACTTTAATTTCCCTAATACAGTCTACAATGTGAAAGTTCTTAATAGCACGGTACTGCGTGTGTATAAGGCCCGGTGATATTTTTTGCGCTTCCTATGCTGTTTCGGCACTTTTTTTGTAACTTATGTTGTAAATAGTTGGTTATGACGAACTTGAGCGAAACATGGTTCATAGAAGGGTATATAGATTTTGAGCTGCAGAAATACCGTCTACTGGCCTACCTGCAAGAGGTGAACAAATATTTTAAAGAAACCAAGCTATACCCTTTATTGTCCGATGTTGTATTCCACTACAATAACCTGGTAAGCTTCAGGGATAACAAAAAGCTACTGCAGGACAACTTTCCTAAAAAGCTCAATAATATCGACCTGCAAAAACTGGAGGTGGTATACAGCCAGATGCTGCAGGACGACGAACTGATGCAGGAACTGGAACGGATAACGCAATATGCGCTGGATGAAATGAAGGCGACGATTGACAATGGCGCCGAGATATATGAACTGATAGAAAAGCAGATGCGCATTGAGCCGGTTGGTATAATGCCGCTCTACAAGAATGAGGGGTATATGCTGCTGCGCTACGGCAATCATTCCGAGACAAGGGCATACTCTTATAACATAACTTTTTTCGAGCACCATGCTGCACGATACCGAGGGATCAAACTGACCTATATCGACAGCTGGACAAAAAACCTAACCAATACGTACGAGCAGATAAAACGTAACCTCATCAACCAGTTGCGCACCTTGCCCAACCCGGCAGTTTACAGTGTCGAATCTCCGCTGCAAATACCGCTGGATGAGACCTTACTGCCTGTGGCAAAGCGGATGCTGGTGAGGCAAATACAGCTGGAAGCCTAGTATCTACTTTTTTGCATGCGGTGCACTGACGGTCAAACGCTTTTCATTGTCGTTAAGGTCTTTGTCGATAAGCAACAGGTTGGGGTCTACGACGATCTTTGCCGGCTTTTCAGCAACGACAATTGAAAGTCTGGAGGTACCACCCGGCAATTTATATCGCTGCAGACCAATCAATTTCCGTTTCTCATTGTAAACACCCACCTCTATATAATCATTTGAAGGCACTGCTTTCTCGTAGCCTGAGCTGTCAGCATACAGTTTTTGAGAAGCCACACTAAAGTTGATGGTGTATTGCCCGCCGGGGGTTTCCGTTACAGCTGCATCGCTGAGCTTATTGTTATAGAGCGTGATATTCTCGAAAACATCCTTTACAAAATATTGCATCGAGTCAGGTGTCACCTGCTTTATATAGCGTATCAGATCGAGCGAGGTTGGGTATGGCGCCCCTTTAAATGCATACTGTTTTAAAAAACGCTGCAATGCATGATTAAGGCTGTCCTCACCAATGTAGTGACTTAGGGCGTACATCTCTATCCCACCCTTTTCATACCTGATATAGCTCTGCGCCTGGTCGATGTAAGCCAGCGGCTTTTCCTTTTCTCCCTCATTGGAACGAGCCGACAAATACCGGTCCATTTCATAATGCAGGAACTTATGCAGTTTCTCTGGTGTGTAATCCTTTTGCATAACCATAATGGCACCGTATTGCGCCATTGTTTCAACCAGTATCACAGAGCCCTCAACATCTGCACCTATTACCTGGTGTGCCCACCACTGGTGCGCTACCTCGTGAGCAGTGATATAAAGCGGGTAGTTTATATCTTCCTTGCTGCTATCATCGACCTTCGCTATAAACCCGATGCCTTCCGAGAATGGGATGGTATTAGGAAATGACTGTGCAAAAGTGCTGTAGCGCGGAAACTCTAAAATGCGTACCTGCCTGTGCTGGTAAGGAGAAAAATTCACGGAATAATAGTCCAGCGCCTTTTTCATGCCTTGAAACATGCGCTCCAGGTTGTATTCGTGACCTTCCTGGTAATATATCTCCAGGCTTACATCGTGCCACATCTCCTTCTTCACCTTGTACCTTGCGGAAAGGAAAGAATAAAAATTAAGTATGGGGCTATCCATTTTGTAATGGAAATAATGCCTGCCATTGGTAGTCCATTCCTTTTGCAGGTAGCCGGGCGCTATAGCTATTTGGTCGGGCACTGTACTTACCGTGGCATCAAAATCAATAAAGTCTGCGTCCGAGGCCAACTCATTAACCTGGTATGCCTGGGTGTCTGTAATCGGATTTTCGGTGGGACGGTAGCCCAGCCCGTGTTTCTTTCGTTTATTATTGTCAGCGATCTCGATATTCCTGTTGTAGCCAATGGAGGGCACAAAAGAAGTGTTATTGACAAAAGTGCCATTGTATATAGGCGCGCCAAGCCCGGTAAAATTCTCTTTGAATCCTTTGCTGGTCAGATCAGTTTTAAAAGAAAATTGAAGGGAGTCGCCCGGCTGCAGGGCTTGTGCCAGCGTATATATCCTGTAACCAACTACGGAATCGTAATAGGTATGCCTGAGGCCGGTGCTGAATTTCGCTTCGCGCAGTTTAGCATCGTCATTCAATAATACGTGAATGGAGTCGATAGGCTGACTGGTTTTATTCTTGAGTACTAAAGTGCCGCTGGCATAGAGATTCCTTTCCCTTGGATAAATGTCCACGTTCAGCTTTACGGATGTGATCTTAGGCTGCGGCGCATGCTGGTATTTCTTATAAAGTTGCTCGTATTTCGCCTGCAGTTCCTCCTGCTGAAAGTCGCTGAGATCCTTGTTCAACACCATTGTGTTGTAATAAACATAGGCGCCACAACCAATGAAAAACATCAAAGCGGTTACAATAACTACCCAGCCGCCCCGCATCTCCTTTAAGCGGGCGTTCCGCCACCTGCGCTTCAGGCCCGTCTCGCTGCCGCGCGCCCACAAAAGGCTGGAAAGACCAGCGAAACAAAGTGCCAGCACACCCCAGTATACTTTAAATACGAGATACGGGTAGCCGGCATGCCCAAAACCATTCATGTCCGAGTACTCTACGCCCGGATCTGACATGTAGATAAACAGGTTGTGCTTTAAAACAAGCAGAGCAAAAGTACTATTCCACAAATAAAAGATAGCCAGGATGAAATAGCCTACGTATTTATTGCTTACCAATGTCTGCACAAGCACGGCAAGCACTGCCAGATACCATAAGTCGAGCAATTTGAAGCCAAACAGGAAACCTAAGTACACGCCGGGCTCAAAATTCGTGTAACCCATAAAAGCCTGCACGATCATGCCGCATATCATAACAAGCAGCAGCAATATCACTTGCATGAACATCAGGCCAACCAGCTTGCTGAGATAGAAGACCCAGTTGGGCACAGGCAGCGCATCAAGTATATTACTCATCCTGAAATCCCGGGCTTTCCAAACCAGTTCGCCCGAGAACATGAACGTGATAACGACTATGATGATGTGGAAAGTGCCTTCGAAATACTCCGCAACCATATAGGTAACCGGGTATGTAGCGGTATCGTAAAGCTTGCCGAGCTGAATGGAGACAAGAAACAGCAGCAACATACCAAAAAGCAGGATAATGCGGAAATAAGTATTGCGCAGCAAAGCACGGCATTCGTTCACCGACAGGCCCCAAAGGTTTTTCAGATAGATGCCCGTGCTGAATACAGGCTTTACCTTTGGCAACGCGTCCATATTGAGGTCGGACCGCTTAAATACCGGGACGCTACTTTCGCGAAGCCTCACCTTGCTACCAAACAGCCGCCTGGCAGTGGCCGTAAAAGAGAAAAATGAATAGCCGATACCGAGTATGATAAAGGAGATACCCATCCACAACAGTCTGTTCATTAAGAACAGCCCGGTCATAGGATAGGTAAAATGATTTTTCTGGTAAGTTGTCCAGTATTTTGCCAGTGCACGTTTGGCATGTGCGCCTAAGGGATCGATAAGTGCGGAAAGTGTTTCGTGCTCGAGCGAGGAAAAATAGGAATTAGATACACCGATGGCAATGAAAAACACGATGAGCGACAACCAGATGACAAAAATATCCCGGGCTATCAGGCTGACGGCAAAGAATATAGCACCGTCGAGCAACGCATTAGGTATTACCGTTTGCCAATAGGTAGTAATATAGTAAGACAAGTGGAAGGCCTCCATCCGGTCAGCGCTTACCCATGGCGTAGCGTAGGCTGCCATCAAACCAAGGCCGGTTGCGGCAAGTATGATGAGCACGATAAATAACGAAGCGAAAAAGCGCCCAAAGAGGTAGTTGAACTTAGAAACGGGCGTAGTAAATATCAGCGACGAAGTATTAGCGGTAAAATCTTTCAATACCGAGTTGCCGATAACTGCAACGATAATGATGAGGCCGACGTAATTATTAATACCGGCGAACATCGCATCGATAATAGCGGGCGAATTGGCGAATATTTTTTCTCCGCCGAAATTCACGCTGACGCCGGGCCAGGTGCCGGCTATCAGTAATCCTGTAAAAAAGGCAACAAGGAAGAGCACCAGTATATATACGTACATGGCTATCGACCTGAACCAACGCCTTACTTCAAACTTAAATATGTGTGCGAACATGTAATTGATGGCTTAGGCGATATTTGAAAAGTAAATGTCTTCAAGGCTTACGCGTTCTGCCGCGAATCCGCTGCCAGGGTCCTGATCGCTAAGCACATGTATCACCACATCCCCCGCCGATAGTTTGGACAATATCACATTGTATTGCTGTTGATATGCAGCTACTTCATCCTTCTTGATTCGCTTGCTCCATATCCTATCGCGCATATCTGCTACCAGCGCTTCCGGGTTGCCACACTGCACCACCTGCCCGCTGGCTATTATGGCCATGTCGTTGCAAAGCTCACTTACATCGTCAACGATGTGGGTCGACAGTATTACCACAATGTTCTCGCCGATCTCACTGAGCAGGTTATTAAAACGTAAGCGCTCGGCGGGGTCCAGCCCTGCGGTGGGCTCGTCGACTATGATAAGCTTGGGATTGCCGATAAGCGCCTGCGCGATACCGAAGCGCTGCTTCATGCCACCGGAGTAACCCCCGAGGAACTTGTTTTTATGGTTGATAAGGTTCACCTGTTTCAGGAGGGCGTTCACCAGTTCTTTCCTTTCCCTGGCATTGTCTATTCCCTTAAGCCGGGCGATGTAATGCAGCATTTCCTCGGCGGTAACTTTAGGATACACGCCAAACTCCTGTGGCAGGTAGCCCAGCACTTTACGGAGCTCGTGCTTTTGCTTCATCACGTCGATCCCATCGAATGTGATGCTGCCGGAGTCGGCATCCTGCAGGGTGGCGATGGTGCGCATTAACGTAGATTTCCCCGCGCCGTTGGGCCCCAGAAGGCCAAACATGCCGTTGCCGATATTTAAGGACACGTCCTTGAGTGCCTGTACCCCGTTGGGGTAGGTCTTTGATAAGTTCTTTACCTGTAACATACGAGCGCTTGAAAAACAGTATATCGTAAAAGGTACTGCTTTTGTTACAGAAGTGAAATATTTGGGCCTAAATATCCCGTGTTAAGCGTGAGCCGCCTCCTCGAGGCTATGGTGCTCCTCACCCATTTCCATTTGCTTACGGGTGGGAAGCAGGATCAATCGCAGGGTAGTATCGTTGGTAAAGTAGCTGATAGCCCAGTTAATGAATATCATGAGCTTGTTCTTTACGCTCAGTATCAGCATCAGGTGCAGGAACATCCATGTAAACCAGGCAAAAAGGCCCTGGAAACTAAGAAAAGGCAAGTCAACCACTGCTTTGCGTTTGCCGACGGTAGCCATGGTGCCGGGGTTTTTATACTTAAACTCCTGCATGGGCTTATTCCGGAGCATATTTTTAATATTGTCTGCGAGGTTTTTAGCCTGGTTGATCGCTACATTGGCCAGTTGAGGGTGGCCTTTAGGAAAGCCGTCCGTTTCCATGTAGGCCACGTCGCCTAACACGAAGACATTTGCGATGCTTTCGGCAGCATTGTATTTGTCAACTTTGATTCTGTTGCCTTTTACTATAGACTGAGAGGGAATACCATCGGGCACATTCCCCTTCACGCCGGCGGCCCAGATAAGTGTGCGCGTGGGTATGGTCCTGCCATCTTTCAGACTTATCTTTACGCCATCATAATCCTGCACCAGTGAATTATTCCACACGTTAACGCCCATGCGCTCCAGGTATTCCTGCGATTTGCGTTGCGAAGCTTCACTCATGGCCGCGAGTGTATGGGGACCACCCTCTACCAGGAATATATTGAGTTTGGTAAAATCCATATCAGGATAGTCGCGCGGCAGCACATACTTTTTCATTTCAGCAAGGGCTCCCGCAAGTTCCACGCCTGTGGGACCACCACCCGCCACCACTATATTCATGATACCTTCCACCTCTTCCAGCTTTGCTTTGAGGGCATCTTCAAAATTCAAAAGTATGCGGTTGCGCAGAGCGATCGCGTCCACGGTGGACTTCATGGGAAAGGCGTAACGCTCAATATTCTTATTACCAAAATAGTTTGTTGTGCAGCCTGTTGCTATCACCAGGTAGTCGTAGTCGAAAACGCCTTCAGTGGTTATCACCTGTTGGGCATCGGTGTCCACATGCTCCACAACGGCTATGCGAACGTGTACGTTCTTCCGTCCCTGAAAGACCTTCCGCAGGGGAAATGAAATAGCACTGGGCTCAAGCCTTGCAGTGGCTACCTGGTAAAACAGGGGTTGAAACTGATGGAAATTATACTGGTCGATAATTGTGATATCGCATTGTGTATCTTTTATTCTCCTCGCTAACTGCAGGCCTGCGAAACCTGCACCCAGTATCACTATCTTTTTGCAAGTCATAATACAGTGATTTATAATACAAAGCTACGTCGCTTATGCAAACACGTCAAAGAGATAAAAGCTATGCCAGTATGGTGAAAACTGATGCCCGATGCAAGAACCTGCATGCGGGTATTATGTGCGTTAAATGAAAAAACTGCAGCAGCCGGGCTGCTACAGTTTTCATATAAGTTGCTTATGCAACAGTATTATCTTGCTATGTTCACGGCGCGCAGTTCGCGGATCACTGTTACCTTGATCTGGCCCGGGTATTGCATTTCTTTCTGGATCTTATCAGCGATCTCGAATGAGAGTTTGTCGCTGTCGCCATCGCTTACCTTGTCGGCTTCCACTATCACACGCAGCTCACGGCCGGCCTGTATAGCGTATGCCTTTTCCACGCCATTATAGGCCATCGCCAGGCTTTCCAGATCTTTGATACGTTGCAGGTAGCTCTGCATCATTTCACGCCTTGCACCCGGACGGGCGCCGCTTATGGCGTCACAGGCCTGCACTATCGGCGAAATAATGTAGGTCATCTCCATTTCATCGTGGTGGGCACCTATCGCATTCACTATCGCTGCGTGTTCACCGGCTTTCTCGGCCAGCTTGGCGCCCAGCAGTGCGTGGCTCAGTTCTGTTTCTTCATCGGGCACCTTGCCTATATCGTGCAGCAGGCCGGCACGTTTTGCCAGTTTCACTACTTTTTGGCCGAGGCCCAGCTCAGCCGCCATAATGCCACACAGGTTAGCTGTTTCTTTTGAGTGCATCAGCAGGTTCTGTCCGTAAGACGAACGGAAACGCATCTTACCTACCATGCGCACGAGGTCTTTATGCAGGCCGTGGATGCCCAGTTCAATGATAGTACGCTCCCCTATCTCCATTACCTGCTCTTCCAGTTGCTTCTTGGTCTTTTCCACCACTTCCTCGATACGGGCGGGGTGTATACGGCCATCCTGCACCAGGCGCTGTAGCGACAGGCGCGCCACCTCACGGCGCAACGGGTCGAAACAGCTTAGTACTATCGCTTCAGGGGTGTCGTCTATGATCAAGTCAACGCCGGTGGCGGCTTCCAGGGCACGGATGTTACGACCTTCACGACCGATGATCTGGCCTTTGATCTCATCGCTCTCCAGGTTGAACACCGTGATGGCGTTCTCGATGGTCTGCTCCGCGCCGGTGCGCTGTATGGTCTGGATGATGATCTTTTTGGCTTCCTTGGTAGCGTTTACCTTAGCCTCTTCCATGATGTCCTTCACATAGGCAAGGGCCTGTGTGCGTGCCTCTTCCTTAATGGCTTCCATCAACTCGGCCTTGGCTTGCTCTGCTGAAAGGCTTGCCACTTTTTCGAGGCGCTTGATGTGCTCTTCCTGGTGACGCTCCAGTTCGGTGCGCTTGATATTTACAACCTCCAGCTGGCGGTCGAGGTTCTGCTTCAGCTGATCATATTCCTGTATCTGCTTCTGCAGGGCGCCGTTCTTGTCGTTAACGCTTTGCTGTTGCTGCTTTACGCGGTTCTCAGCTTCCGATAATTTCTGGTTGCGCTGTGAAACCTCTTTTTCGTGTTCGCTCTTAAGTTGTAAAAATTTCTCTTTTGCTTCTAAAATCTTTTTTTCTTTAAGCGTCTCTGCGTGTACTGTTGCGTCGTCTACTATTTTCTTTGCTTGTTGTTCAGCTTCTTCAACTTGCTTGCGGGTATTTTTGGCAAAGATCATCTTGCCTAAAAAGATACCTATAAGTATAGCCACCACCCCTACGGTGATGGCAAGGCTCATATTGTCCATGTTTGTTTGTGTGTTTAATCCGGTAAATATTCATATTATGCTTTACCCTAACCTATTTGATATTATGCAATTTCAAAATGGGTAAATTATCAGAGCGCTAAGTTAATAAATTATGTTGGGAATTTGTGGAACGGGGGTCTCATTGCATTTCCGGCTTTCCTATCTTTAAAAGCTAAAACTGCTCATATGAAAATTGCTACATACAATGTAAATGGTATCAACGGACACTTATCCATAGTGCTGCGCTGGCTTGAAGAATCGAAGCCCGATGTGGCCTGCCTGCAAGAATTAAAGGCTCCCAATGAGAAATTTCCCTTAGAAGCTATCGAAGGCGCCGGCTACAAGGCCATATGGCACGGGCAAAAAAGCTGGAATGGCGTAGCTATACTCA
Source organism: Bacteroidota bacterium (assembly GCA_018267915.1). Taxonomy (GTDB): domain Bacteria; phylum Bacteroidota; class Bacteroidia; order Chitinophagales; family Chitinophagaceae; genus MKUN01. The sequence goes on from JAFDXN010000044.1 coordinate 14,516, forward strand.
CCCGTGGGCTCGATATCCAGGAGGTGGGCCGTGTGCTGCCCGGCGACCCCGAAGACCTGCATAGCAGGTATATCGAGGCGCTGGTGAACGGCATACACATTGGTTGCCTGTACCTGCCTAATGGTAATCCCTACCCCGGGCCTAAGTTCGACTACAAATTGCAGTGGTTTGAGCGCTTGAACCTGCACGCAGAGGCACTGATGAAAGCAGGAACACCAACTATTCTCACAGGCGACTACAATGTAATGCCCCAGGAGATAGACGTGTACAAGCCCGAACGCTGGGGAAATGATGCGCTCTTCAGGCCGGAGAGCCGTGAGGCGTTTCACAAGCTCATCGGTCAGGGCTGGACAGATGCTATACGAAAGCTCTACCCGGATGAAGTGATCTATACGTTCTGGGACTATTTCCGCAATGCATACGAGCGCAATGCAGGTTTACGCATCGACCACTTCCTGCTAAGCCCCAACGTGGACAAGCGCCTTAAGGCCGCAGGTGTGGACCGCAATGTGCGCGGCTGGGAAAAGAGCAGTGACCATGCCCCAGTGTGGATAGAGATAGCAGATTAGATAGTTAATGAGTGAAGCGTGAAGAGTAGAATAATAAACCGGAATACGAAAATGTGCAGCCTGGAGAATGGAAGTTAAAATGTTTTTGCCTTGGGAAGTTCTTGTGTGTCGCTCTGGTACCCCGGTTTATTATCAACACTACAAAGGAACATAGATACCGCCGCGATATCTATGACTTAAGTCACCCGGACAAGATAACTCTGGTTACTGTATTGCTTCTGCATCTGTGATCACTCTGCCCTTCTCATACCGATGAGAATGATAAGCGCCAGGCTGCAGCAGATACAATTCCAGTAGAAATAGCGAAAGTCGGTATCAGTTTGATACACGAAGAAAGACGGCAACTGGTAAAATATACCGGAGAGGCATAGGGCGATATAAAGCCAACGATGCACGCCTTTGGCCACAAAGGGTATGAACAATAACAAAATAAAGTTGACAAAAAACCAGAACCAGGGTGCCATATAAGGCATAAAACTCTGAAAGCTGATCGCTTCGAACGGGATCTCGCCACAGTAGTCCCTGCCTTTTTGATAACCCGGCAGTTCAGCACATGCATATGGAAAATAGTAGTGAAAGTTGATATTTCTCCGCTTCAGACGCAGGTAGTATAAAAAACCATCGGCATGGTTTGCCATGTATGCGGCAGGATGTTTTTTTATTGCGCTCAGCCAAGCTGCTTTCAATGCTACACTCACTTCTTTTGTGCCTTCCGGTATCACTTCAACGCTGTCCGCATTCCACCATATATCATCAAAAGTTGCGGGAATGTAGTGCGTACGTAAATAGGCTGTATCAAAGCGCGGATTTTGGTACAGGAACGAGGGAAACACGTTATCGCCGGTAGCGTTGTATATACCGGTAAGATCATACATGTATATCTTAAAGGTGGGATACTGCATGTCATCTTCGTGCACTACCCCGTACTGCAGGGAATTGCAGAGGACGATGAAAAGCATGAAGCTCACACCAGCGGCAACTTTCACAAAGCGTCTGCTATCGCGAAACAGCACCCAGGCAAAAAGGAAACATAGCGGCAATGCCGCCGGCGGGGCGTTGGGACGCACTATGCTGCCGTAAACCAGCAGTATGGCGCAAAGCATTATCTCCCACTTTGCTTCGCTAAATTTTTTAATGCCTATCCGCAGCATCAGCACAACAGCCAATAGCAGGCTCAGGGCCATCTGGCTGTCCTTTATAATGTAACCGGAGAAGTTCTGAACAAACGGTGCCCATGCAAACATAATAACACAGATATACCACTTTACACTTTGCCGCTGCGTCAGTAGCAGCCAGCAAGCGCCCCAGAGCAGGAGCATTTGCAATAGCAGCATGATCTGTGGCCCCTTCACAATATAATTGAGCAAATGCCAAAGCATGGCCATCACAGGGGGATGCCAATCAGTATAGCGGCCGGCGAGTGCCTGGTGGTATTGATCTATTGTGTCGGGGGATGCAAAGCCGGGATAGCAGGAGTAATAGTTGAACAGGAAGCCGGCAATGCAAAAAAACAAAGCAAAATACTTGTACCTCGTGCTTACGGCCCATTTCATATCCTGCTTCAAAAATAGGCAAGCTTAGGTGCTTTACAAGGAACAGAAAAAGTCCATTTGTATCAGACAGTGGAAAAGATAATATGGCCGGTATGCGGTCAGCCTACGTTGCCAGTTGAGGTGCATCGAGCGAATGCCGGCAGTGAATAATTGCGGTAATTCTGAATATCTTTATCGCCTAAGTACCCGGAGACAAATAGCTGATGATAGCCAAAATGCTTTATAACTTTGCCATTCACCTATACGGCTTAGCCATACGTATTGCCGCAGGTTTTGATCTTAAAGCTAAGCTGTGGGTCAACGGCAGGCGTGACTGGCAGGGACAATTAAAGCAAAAGGCAGCAGCAGTTAACGGCAAGCGAATAATATGGCTGCATTGTGCCTCGCTAGGCGAGTTTGAGCAGGGAAGGCCTTTGATAGAAGTTATTAAGCAAAGGCATCCGGAATATGCTATCCTGCTCAGTTTTTTCTCACCCAGCGGCTACGAGGTAAGAAAGGATTATGAAGCGGCGGATATTGTATCCTATCTGCCGCTGGATACAGCAGCGAATGCACATCGCTTTATCGATATAATCCAACCAGCGATGGCCATATTCGTAAAGTATGAGTTTTGGCTTAACTACCTCGATGTGCTGAAAGAAAAAAATATCGACACTTATATCGTTTCCGCCATCTTCAGGCCGCAACAGGTCTTTTTCAAATGGTACGGAGGCATTTTCAGGAAGGCCCTACGAAGCTTCAAGACCATCTTTGTTCAAGATGCTGCTTCGGAAAAACTGTTAGAATCAATAGGCATTAGCAGAACACTGGTCTGTGGAGATACCCGCTTTGACAGGGTAATGGAGATCAGGGACAGGTTCAAACCAATACCGGAAATTGAACAATTCAAAGGCGACAGCAGGCTTATCGTTGCCGGGAGTACGTGGCCAAAGGACGAAGACCTTTTACTGGAAGCCTTCGACAAATTTCGGAGTGAGAATGTAAAGATGATATTGGTGCCGCACGATATTAAAGACGATCTTCTTAATGTAACCGCCGATAAACTGCGCAAATACCGGCTCGACTATTGTTTATATACCGAGGGGATAAAAGCCGGTGCGCAAGTATTGGTGCTGAATACCATCGGGCTGCTGTCGCGACTGTATTATTATGCAGATGTGAGTTATATAGGTGGTGGTTTTGACGGTGGACTGCACAACTGCCTTGAAGCGGCTGTATATGGCAAGCCCATCACATTCGCCGACCCCAAATATGCCAAATACAATGAAGCTGTAGCCCTGCTTCATATCGGCGCAGCGGTCAATGTTTCAAATGCTCATGAACTGCAAAAAGTATGGAAAACATTCCTTGCGGATGAAGTGATGCGAAAGGCGATCGCTGTGAAAACGGGGCAGTATTTTATGCAAAATGCCAGAGCAACCGATAAGATACTGGCGGAGCTATCGCTATAATTATTCCTCGATATAGTCCAGGTTTTTACCAAAGGTTTCTTCAGTAAGTAAAACGGCGATAATACTGACGGCCATTACAACGATCCCTGTGTAAGCGCCCGCGTTTATATAGCCATAAGCAGGCTTCAGATAGTTGAAGAGAATGATAATGAGTGGTAATGATCCGCGCACCATATTGGGTACTGTAGTGGCCACAGTAGCACGGAGATTGGTACCAAAGTGCTCAGCAGCCATCGTTACGAATAGCGCCCAGAAGCCCGTACCAAAACCCATAAACATACATATGGCGTACATCGTACTCACACTACCGTTGTGCTGCATGAAGTACAGCACAATGCTGATGACCGTAAGCACATAGAATATATAAAGCGCTTTTTTGCGGCTCTTAAGCGCATTGCTGACGAAGCCGATGAGCAGGTCGCCGATGGCTATAGCTACATAAGCCAGCATCACTGCCTTACCGGGGTCTACAGCCCCATTGATACCAAAATGTTCGCCGAACTCTTTAGAAAAAGTAATAAGCACACCTATCACATACCATGTGGGCAGACCGATAAGTATGGCTAAAAGGTATTTTTTAAAGCGGCCTTTCCTGAAAAGCATGAAAAAATTGCCACGCTCTACATTGGTGTTCTGGATGCTCTTATACATGCCCGACTCAAAAACGCTGATACGAAGTATGAGTAACAACAGGCCAAGTCCGCCACCAATGTAATAACACACCCTCCAGTCGAACTGCTTTGCAATAAAAAAAGCCACAACAGCTCCCGTAAGACCGACGCCCGCTACGATAGAGGTGGCAATACCTCGTTTTTCTTTGGAAATCAGCTCACATACAAGAGTGATACCGGCCCCCAACTCGCCCGCAAGGCCAATACCGGCTACAAAGCGGCAGATACCATATTGGGTAACATTCTGAACAAAGCCGTTAGCGATGTTGGCGAGTGAATAAAGAATGATAGAGCCAAACAATACGCTAAGTCTACCCTTCTTGTCGCCCATGATGCCCCAGATGATACCACCGATCAGCAGTCCGTACATCTGTACGCTTATGATGAACTTACCTTCCGAGTCCAATAAAGCATCTGTAAGCCCAAGCCCTTTCAGGCTTTTCACACGAATGATGCTGAACAGGAGCAGGTCGTAGATATCAACGAAGTAGCCTAGCGCTGCTACCAGTACAGGGATACTTAATACAGATAAAGTGCTGGTCTTGGGGGGAAATATGCTGCGCGTATTTTCCATCGGATATTATGAAGCGCTGTCGTTGGGTCCGCCAACAGTCGGTTTCTTTTTTACAAAGAACATCCTGAAGAGCACCGGCGCTGTAGTGATAAAAATAATAAGTATCACTATTTTCTCAAGGTTATTTTTAACCCACACATTCTCGCCAAGTAGGTAGCCTGCCATTGTCATGCTCACCACCCATGCAATGCAGCCGATAATATTATAGGAGAAAAACTTCTTGCGATCCATCTCGACAATGCCTGCCACTATGGGGGCAAAGGTGCGGACAATTGGCAGGAAGCGAGCGAGGATAATGGCTGTACCGCCGCGTTTATCATAAAACTCTTTTGCCTGTACCAAGTGCCTGCGCTTGAAGAGCCATGTTTCTTTTCTTTCGAATAAGAGCGGCCCCGATTTGCGGCCAAACCAATAGCCCACCATATTACCTATTATACCCGCAACCGAAATAAGGGTGATCCAGTATGCGAGATTGCCGACATCCGCGCCGAGGGAAACATTAAGATTAGCGATGATCATACCGGTGATGAATAAAAGTGAATCGCCCGGTAAAAAGAAACCGACAAATAAACCGGTTTCGGCAAAAATGATAAACATTACTATGTACAGCCCACCATGACTATTGATCCAAACCGGATCAGTCAGGTTTTTAAATAGCTCCAAAATCGAGTGCATCCTTATTCTATTGCTTGAAGAGGTGAAAATAGGAAAAATTATGCAGAACACAGGGTTATAAAAGCATAAAAGACAATATGTATTGCCTGCTAAAATTTATCAGTCGATGGTTTTTTCCCATCTGCTGACTACTGCTGTGGCGATGCTGTTGCCGATCACATTAGTAGCGCTGCGGCCCATATCCATCAATGGGTCTATGCCGAGCAGCAAGGCGATGCCGGCCTCAGGTATTTTGAATGTGGCTAGTGTACCCGCAATAACCACGAGGGCTGCGCGGGGCACGCCAGCAATGCCCTTGCTTGTAAGCATCAGCACCAGCAGCATGGTGAGTTGTGTGCCCAGGTCCAAATGAATGCCATAGGACTGCGCAATGAACAGCGATGCGAAGGTCATATACATCATGGAACCGTCGAGGTTGAAAGAATAACCAAGTGGCAATACAAAGCTCACGATCTTGTTAGGGCAACCAAAGCGCTCCAGTTCAAGCAAGAGCTTAGGAAATGCAGCCTCACTGGTGCTGGTACTGAAAGCCAACAGCGCGGGTTCTTTGATATGACGCATTAGGGCAACAATACGCTTACCTATAAATAGCGCACCTGCAGCAAACAGGATGATCCACAGAATTAACAGCCCTGAATAGAACTCACCAATGAAAATAGAATAAGTTGACAGGATACCTAAGCCTTGCTTGGCTATTACTACCGCGATTGCCCCGAACACAGCGAGCGGCGCCAGGCTCATAACATAACCTGTAACTTTCAATATCACATTTGCAGCCGCGTCCATGAATTTAATGATGATCGCTCCCTTCTCCCCTATCGCCGCAGTGCCGACCCCAAAGAACAAGGCGAAGATCACGATCTGCAATATTTCGTTCTTAGCCATAGCATCTATCACGCTCGTAGGGAAAACGTGGTAGAGAAACTCCCGAAGGCTGAGGGCGGTCTTCTTCACACCGGTATCCGCAAGCGCATCCGGCAGTGGCAGATGCATAGATACCCCCGGTTTGAAGAAATTGACCAACATCATTCCCAGGAAAAGACTCACAAAAGAAGCGCAGATAAACCAGAACAGGGTTTTGCCCCCGATACGCCCGACTGATTTGATATCCCCAAGACGCGCCACGCCCACCACAAGTGTTGTGAAAACCAAGGGTGCTATGATCATCTTTATCAAGCGAAGGAATAACTCGGCCATCAGCGAGAACGGCTCCAGTTTATTATCCCGGGCTTCTAACACTTTCGTTTTGGTCTCACTAAGTTTTGCTTTGAAGGCCAGCAGGTTATGGTAGCTCTGTAACGTGGTGTCTTTTGCAGCCTTCATTTGACCCTGGATCGATCGCAGTGAAGACTCGATTGTGGTCAATTGGTTGTTTTCGCTTTTCACATAGCCGTTATTGAACCAAAAGCCCAGGGCAATGCCTGCCGCCAGCGCGATAAGAATGTATAAAGTGAGCCGGTTACCCTTCGCAGAACTAATACCTGTCATGAATTTGCATTAACAATACAAGATAATACTTAAATGCGGCTATTGTACACCAGCTTTGCAGCAACCGAGCTATTGCCCTGCAAGCCACCACTGTGTATACACAACACGCTTGCATCGGGCCGGAAGAAATGCTCTTTGAGCATGTCATCTAAGGCAAACATCATTTTGGAAGTATAAACTATATCTAATGGAATATCATTCATTTCATAAAACGAGTTCATGAAATGAAGCAGGTCATCATTCCATTTACCAAAACCACCAAAATGCCAACGATCGAATAGCTGCCAATTGTCGTCCTGGTCGGCCCTCAGATGTTGAGCGATCTCATTTTCCAGATACCTGCCATTTTTCATTGGTGCGAAGCCCAACAGGTTTTGAGATACTGGCAGCGCGTTATGCAAACCAATGAAGGTGGTGCCGCTGCCAACAGACACTGCAACATGCGAATAACCTGAGGGTATAATGCGTGCTATTTCCTCCGCGCCCAGCCTACCCTGCTCATTCGCGCCTCCCTCCGGTATTATGAATGGGTCTCCAAACTGTGCAGCTATCGACCGCAGCCAGGCAGTATCATTCCTCCTGGCGTAATCTTCACGGGAGACAAAATGCAATTGCATGCCATATGCCGCACATTGTTTCAGCGTTTCGTTCAGTTCACCGCCATCATTGCCCCGTACAACGCCAAGGGCCTTTATGCCAAATTCATTTGCCGCTGCTGCAGTTGCAATAAGATGATTGGAATAGGCTCCTCCAAATGTAAGGATCGTGCTATGCCCGTTATGCTGTGCATACTGAAGGTTATACTTCAGCTTGTACCATTTATTACCGGAGACGACGGAGTCTATCAGGTCGAGCCTAAGCATATCTATTGCTGCGACCTTCCCGTCATACCATCCCTTATTCAATGATTGTACTACTACTTTCGACTCATCCATTATAGCCGTATTCTCGGAGGTAGGTATCGTTGTCGCGCCATTTGGGGCGCACTTTTACGAAGAGCTCAAGATGCACCTTTCGCTGCAGGAACTCCTCTATCTTTTTACGCGCATTGATGCCCAGCTGCTTGATCATGCTGCCGCCCTTGCCCACTATAATGCCTTTTTGCGTTTCCCGGCTCACTACTATCTCTGCTTTTATCACATCGAGCGTCTCTTTCTCTTCAAACGACTGGATAATGACGGCAGCGTGATAAGGGATCTCCTCGTGAAAGAGATTATATATTTCCTCACGTATCAACTCGCTTACGAAGAAGCGCACGGGCCTGTCAGACATACTGTCTTCGGGATAGTAAGAAGGTGCTTCGGGCAAATGCTGCAATATGAACGGTAGTATCTTATCAACGTTCGACTTAGTCTTTGCGGATACATGCAATATCTTCCAGCCGGGGAATTTCTCTGCATAGAGCTTAATCCTCTCGTCTATCTCCTTCTTATCTTTTAAAAGATCAGCCTTATTGAGCAACAATAAAGTGGGCACCTTCAGCTTTAGCATGTTGGCAACGATCTCCAATGCCTCGGCTGGCTCCGTGATGTCGTGCATCACCAATGCTACATCCCCATCTTCCAGTGCATTCTTCACTTGCTGCATCATGCGCTGGTGCAGCTTGTACTTAGGCTCAATGATGCCCGGAGTATCCGAGAACACTACCTGGTAATCCGGTTCTGTCAGGATACCCAATATGCGGTGACGGGTGGTTTGCACCTTATGCGATGTAATAACCAGGTGCTCGCCCAGCAGGGCATTCAGCAAGGTGGACTTGCCCGCATTCGGCGGACCAAAAATGTTTACAAAACCTGATTTATGCGCTTCGGCCATGGAGCGTAAAAATACGGCCATAGCCTGTAATATGTCCAGGACTAAATAAAAAGCAAGTTTCGTCTTGTTTTCTCGGCATATTGCGCTATCTTTGCCGTCCACATCGCGAGGTAGAGCAGCGGTAGCTCGTCGGGCTCATAACCCGAAGGTCACAGGTTCGATCCCTGTCCTCGCTACAACTAAGGGAGAGCCACGTTACATTTTTGCAAAAAAGCAGGATGGTAACGTGGCTCAAACTTTTTAGCTCTTTTGTTAACGCTTTGTTTTTGAATTAAAGAAACTTTAATTGTATCGTTGGTTTATATATTTTTAACCGCAAAATTTCACCAAAATGAAAAAAGTATTATTCCTGCTTGTAGCTGTGGCCTTTGTGATCGGTTCTTGCCACAAGGGTGAGGAAAAGAAAATAAATAAGCGCTTTGAGATCATCCGTAACCACAAGTGGAAGCTTGTATCACAGACGATCAATGGCGTCGATCAACCTATATCCGACTGTGAAGCAGGTAACTACTGGGTGTTCAAAGCCGATGAGTATGGCTACGAAGCCAACGTGACTTGCGGAGATACCCAGGTTGTAGTGGTTGATTCGACGAACAATAACGGTACTGATACCACTAAAGGTGCAGGAAGTGCTCACAAAGCGAGCGCTACCCCTACCCAGATCGACTTTACATGGTCCATTACTGGCGATCAACGCTACTGCTATATTAAAGACTTTGGCGTACCGGGCAACAATATCGACTGGTTCTTTGTGTACATGGACGATACCAAGTTTGATGTAACGGGTAACTATGAAGTGAATGGCACCGATTATGCCTATCACAAGTATTTCGTCGCAGAGTAAAACATAATTTATTATTCGATACCTGTTTCATGTGCAATGGAACAGGTATTGTTTTTTATAATAGCTTGGCTCAGAATCTATTAACTAAATGTTATTTAGCTGCCAAAAAGCTTGCATGGACAGCCCGAATTGACTATTTTTGGCAACGTTAATCAAAAACATGCTGATGAATAAAATGAGACTAGGCCTTGCTGCTGCATGTATTACTGTGCTGATGACAGCCGCAAGCTGCCGTACCGACCAGTCGTTAACTTCTTTCCTGGGGTATGAAGATGAAACTTATGTAGCATCCAATAAGCCACACTTTATCAACGACATATCAATGGGTTCATCGCGCGACAACAGTATTTCTATGAATACTGTCATTGATCGTCATGTGGTAAACACCCTAAATGATGCGGATCTTGATGGCGTGGATCGTGAGGACATGACTGCCCCGGCAGCAAAAGGACCCGGTATGGCGGCCATTAATCGTGACAAAGATCGCGAAACGGCCAAAATACAACCCGCAGAAGGAAATACCCTGACAAAGAAATACGCGAGCATCCTGGGTGTACTGCCCAACATGCTTTGCAATTACTCGCTGTATAAGTTCATCGACGAATGGTATGGAGTTCGTTATCGCTATGGCGGCACCGACAAAGACGGTATAGATTGTTCAGCTTTTGTACAACGGCTGTACGAACAAGTATTCAATACCAACCTGGTGCGCACTGCGTTCGAGCAATTCCAAAACGCAAGCCTGACACGCCGTATCGAAAACCTCCGCGAAGGCGACCTGGTGTTTTTCCGAATACACAGCCGCAAGCGCATCACGCATGTTGGCATCTACCTCATGAACAATTTCTTCGTGCATGCTTCTTTAAGCCAGGGAGTAATGATCAGCAACCTTGGCGAGGAATACTGGCAGCGCTTCTTTGCAGGCGCGGGCCGCATATTGAAGAATAACAACGGTTAAAATAAACACACACAATACAGAAAGGCTGCTAATTAGCAGCCTTTTCCTTTTACGCCTTTACAGTAATGACTTTCTCTGCCGGTGGCTGGATCAGCCCGATAGGTGTCGTAAACTGCGACAATCCATTTTCCTTCAGCAACTCTTTTACTTCTTCCATGGCATCTTCGGATACTGCGATAAGCAATCCTCCGTTTGTTTGCGGATCAGGCAACAGACTGAACGCTTCCATTACGTTCACACCTGGCTCAAAACCTGTTTTCGAGCTATAACTATTCCAGTTGCGGTAAGTGGCATCGGGTATTACACGTTGTGCAAGATATTCCCTGGCACCTTGCAGTACTTGTAGCTGCGAATAATATATCTCAGCTGAAAAGCCACTTCCCTCAGCCATCTCGATCAAATGCCCTAGCAGCCCAAAACCGGTTACGTCGGTCATGGCAGTAACACCTTTTACTTTACCAAGGGCCTCCCCTACTTTATTAAGGCTGCACATTTGTGCCGTAAGTGTTTCCAGCTCATCTTCCTTGATAAGTCCGCGTTTCTGCGCAGTAGACAATATACCCGTTCCCAATGCTTTTGTAAGAAATAAATAATCGCCTGCTTTAGCGGTGTTGTTCTTTTTTAGGTTCGTAATCCCAAGCAATCCATTCACCGACAGCCCAAATACCGGCTCGGTAGTATCTACACTATGACCACCCGCCAAAGGAATGTTTGCTTCGGCACATATAGCCCTGGCACCGTTTAGTACTTGTTGGGCCAGGCTGGCGGGCAATTTGTCCACCGGCCAACCCAGTATAGCGATGGCCAATACCGGCTTGCCACCCATGGCATACACATCGCTTATGGCATTCGCCGCGGCGATACGGCCAAAGTCGTAAGCATCATCTACGATAGGCATGAAAAAATCGGTTGTCGAAACTAAGGCGGTGCCATTACCCAGGTCATATACCGCAGCATCGTCTCTGCTGCTGTTGCCCACCAGCAATTTGTCATTTGCCGCTGCCGGCATATCTGTCTTTAATATCTCCTCCAACACTGCCGGCGCTATCTTGCAGCCGCAACCTGCGCCATGCGCATACTGCGTAAGTTTTATCTCCTGTCTCAATTTTGAATGTTCACTTTTAGATTTTGAATTAAGCCCGCATTTGTTTTTGCATCTACGGTTTCGCAGGTGATCTTCGTTACCAACTCGTTCCAATGCTCACGGGCCTGCAATGCTTTGTTATAGTATTTGTCGTAGTACCTCAACAGTACCCTGAAGGCTTCTTTATGGTTATCTTCCAGCAGGAAATTGATCGCATTTTTTGTATCCAGTCCGCCAAGACGTTTTTGTATGCGTATAACGGCATTCACCAGCTCCTCCTTTTTTGCCCTGCCATATTCCCCGGTGATGTGATCAAGCCGTACTTCGAAAGGAACATCGAGAAAATACACTGATGCTTTGCGCATGTTATCCCAAAAAGCCTTGGGGAGATTAGTCAAACCGATGCGCTGGCTTTCGTCTTCCAGCCATATACGGTCGGGATTCGAGCGCATTACCCTTCTCAGCTCTGTCGCCAGCAGGTTGTCGAACATCTCTTGCGTAGGCTGAACCGGCATGTCCAATGCGCCGAATGCTGACCCTTTATGACAAGCGATCTGCTCAAGGTCGATGATGGTCTCACCTTTGCGCTGTAGTTCTTTCAAAACAATGGTTTTGCCGGAACCTGTATAGCCTCCCAGTACCACAAAAGGATACGACTTGCTAAACTGTTGCAACACCCAGTTGCGGTAAGCCTTATAGCCGCCTGCAAGCGTGTACACTTTAAAACCATACAGGTCGAGCAGCCATGCAACGCCGGCACTACGCATGCCGCCACGCCAGCAGTGCACCAGCACTGTCTTGCTTTCATTCTGCCGTTCCGAAACTATTGCCTCCACTTCCTCCACCATCCTACGCATCTTCGGCCCAAAATAATCGAGCCCGATCTTGATCGCGTCTTCCCTGCTCTGCTGCTTGTATGTGGTTCCCACCACTTTGCGCTCATCATCGGTAAAAAGCGGTAAGCTAAAGGCGCCTGGAATACGTGCATGTTTATATTCGCCGGGGCTGCGAACATCCAGAACGGGATGTTCATCTGCCATTGCCAGGAAGGCTTCGATATCTATCTTCTGTATCGGCATGAAAACGGCCGAAAAGATACGAAATGTAAGGCCGACAGCCGTATATTGCCTTAATGGAAAAGGATTTGCAAGGAAAAATTGCCTTGGTAACAGGTGCGGGCTCGGGTATCGGGCAGGCTGTGGCTTTGCTATATGCTGAGCATGGCGCCACCGTGGTAGTGAATGACATGAGCGAGAAGCGTGGCAATGAAACAATGGAATTACTAAAAAACGCCGAAGCCATATTTTTACAAGCGGACGTAAGCAAACATGAAGAGGTAGAAGCCCTCATTAACAAAATAGTGGCGCAATACGGACGACTCGACATTGCCTGCAACAATGCCGGCATTGGAGGCGAAATAAGCAACATGGCGGACACAACCATCGAAGAATGGCATAAGGTGATCAGTGTGAACCTGAGCAGCGTCTTCTACTGTATGAAGTACCAGCTCGCTCAAATGGAACGACAGGGGTACGGCGCGATAGTGAATATGACTTCTGTATTGGGCACAGTTGGCCTTGCCGGCTCTGCCCCATACACAGCTTCAAAACATGGCGTCGTGGGCCTTACGAAAAATGCTGCGCTTGAATACTCGGCAAAAGGCATACGTATCAATGCGGTAGCCCCCGGCTTTACTGATACGCCTTTACTACGCCACATGGACGAAGCCGCGCGGAAGCATGTTGCCAACTGGCATGCAATGAATCGCTTTGGCACCTCAAGAGAAGTGGCTGAACTGGTGATCTGGTTGAGCTCGGACAAGGCTTCGTTCGCGACAGGCGGTTATTACCCTGTAGACGGTGGTTATTTGGCAAAATAGAGCCAACCGCACAGCCCCTATATATGTCTTAGAATAAAAACAGACCAATAATGAAACTGTTACTCCCCATCATGGCAGCCTGCCTTCTTTTTGCTGGCTGTATCAAGACAGACTTAAAAGGACTTGACCAGGATTACCAGCACGGTCGGCTGTTACTTGAGTTCGACGACACCACCCACCTGCAAACTGCTGCAAATATCTGTTTTGAAAACGGTACGCCCATCGTAAAAGCGGTCGGCTTCAGCTTCATCTCATCGATCCCAATCGACAGTCTGCAGGCATTGCGTAGCGTGCTGCTATCAAAAAGCTACGTCGATGCAAGCTCGGTTGATCGTTCGCTAATTGCTTCGAGTCCTAACAAGATCCTCATAGACGGACTGATACTAAAGAATTTAAATGAGCAAAACTTCATGGACTTCAAAGGCCTAGAGGAAAGCGTAAACCTGACGGAATATACCTACAAAGGTGGTACTTATCCTAATTGCAGGAGCATGCTGGTACAGGTGCCAGACAGCAATGAAGCAAAGTATGCATGGATCTTCTATGAATACAAGTTCATCAAGCGTATAGGCCTGTATAATGCCAATATGGAAAAGTGAAGAACTACTCTGCCATCATCTCCTCAATAGTCGCTGCAATATCCTCAGCATTTGGCTTTGAGAAGTAGTCACCATCAGTAGCATAAGCAGGACGGTGCGCCTGCGCAGTTATTGTGCGCGGAGCTACATCCAGCCAGCGGAAACCGCCTTGCTTTTCCATCACTTGCTGGAACATATAAGCGCTGGCGCCGCCCGGCACATCTTCATCTACGAACACGATGCGGTTGGTCTTTTTCAGCGACTCAACGATCATGTGATTTATGTCGAATGGCAACAGCGTACGCACATCTATCACCTCGCAGGATATACCGGCAGGAGCTAGATAATTATCGATTGCCTCATCGATAACGCGCAACGTAGATCCGTAAGAAACTATGGTTATGTCGCTGCCCTCGCGTGTCACTTCAGGCACACCGAAAGGCACCGTGTATTTACCCAGGTTAGAAGGCAATTGCTCCTTCAGGCGGTAGCCATTCAGGCACTCTACCACTATCCCGGGTTCATCGCTTTGCAGCAGTGTGTTATACATACCTGCCGCCTGCGTCATGTTGCGGGGCACACAGAGATACATGCCGCGCACACTGTTCAGTATCATGCCCATCGGCGATCCGCTATGCCATATGCCCTCCAGCCTGTGGCCGCGGGTGCGCACTATCAGCGGGCATTTCTGTCCACCACGGCTGCGGTAAAGCAGCGTTGCCACATCATCGCTCAAGGGCTGCAAGCCATAGATCAGGTAGTCGAGATACTGTATCTCCGCTATCGGGCGCAGGCCGCGCATGGCCATACCTATACCCTGCCCGATGATCGATGCCTCACGTATGCCGGTGTCAAAAATGCGCAACTCGCCATATTTATCCTGCAGGCCCGCAAAGCCCTGATTCACGTCGCCTATCTTACCCAGGTCTTCACCAAAGGCAAATACCGCGGGATTGGTACCGAAAGTATGATCGAAGAATTTGTTCAGCACTTCGTAGCCGTTCACCACCGGTGCTTCCGCCAGGTACATTGCCGGCACTTCCTGCACTTTCATCGCCGAGTGGCGCGATTCCGAATGCAGGTGCGATGAGAATTTATCCCTGTTGTCCTGCATCAGGTAATCGTAGAAGTTCCGTAATGCACGCACAGCATCCGATTCCCCTTTTGCCATGCCCAATACTCTGCGCACTGTTTGCATCACATCTTTGCGTATGGGTTCTTTCAGGGCATTCATGTCCTGCACCAGCTGTGCTATTTCCGAAGCATGTTCACCTCCTTCGTACACCACCTGGTTGCACATGGTAGTTGCCTGCTGTATTTGCTCGCGTATCGGTGCTATGAAGGCATTCCAGGCGCGTTGCTTGGCATCACGTGCTTCCTGTTTGGCCTGCTCTTCTATGTCATTTACTTCGTTCTCAGAGGCTATCTCATTGGCTACAATGAATTCGCGCATGCGCACCAGGCAATCCATTTCCTTTTCCCACTCCAGGCGCTCTTTGCTCTTGTACCGCTCGTGCGATCCCGACGTCGAATGGCCCTGTGGCTGTGTTACTTCCTGTATGTGGAATATGGCAGGTATATGTGTTTCGCGCACCCGATCTATACCGCGGCTAATGGTCTCTACGAGCCCGGCATAGTCCCAGCCTTTAGCGGTGTAAATATTGATACCGCCCTTACGGTCATTCCATTGCATGCCCGAAAGTGCTTCCGATATCGAGTTTTTCGTTGTCTGGTATTTACGCGGTACCGATATGCCATACCCATCATCCCAGATGAATATCGCCATCGGCACCTGCAGCACACCCGCAGCATTTACACTCTCCCAAAAGAGACCTTCGGAAGTAGAGGCATCACCTATCGTACAGAATATTACTTCATTCCCCTTATCAGAAAATCTCTCAAAACCATGTTGCAGCTCCGTTACGTTGCGGAACATCTTAGATGCAAAGGCCAGACCTAACGCGCGTACCATCTGCCCTGCAGTGGGCGATATATCGCAACTAGATTGCGGATCCTTGGTCAGGTCTTTCCACTCACCGTGTTCATCCAGCCAGCGGGTGCTGTAGTGACCGTTCATCATACGTCCTGCCGATGCCGGCTCATGCTCGATATCCGGGTTGGCATACAGTTGCGCGAAGAATTGCTCCATGTTACTCATGCCGGTAGCAAACATCAGGGTCTGGTCGCGATAGTAGCCCGAACGTATGTCGCCTGGCCTGAAGCACTTGGCAGCAGCTATTTGCGCCAGTTCCTTACCATCGCCAAAGATGCCGAACTTGGCTTTGCCGGTCAGCACCTCGCGGCGCCCCATAAGGCTTGCCTCACGGCTGGCCACCGCCAAGCGGTAGTCATCCAGTACTTCCTGCTTAAATTCTTCGAACGATAGCCTCGCTTCTTTTGTGGTCGTAGCTTGCTGCAACATATAATACTATTTCGCTATTGTATCCGTTTGCAAAGGTAATAGCTTGGGAGGTTTAAGATACAAAAAGATGGCTAAATGCTAAAAAAACCACCATGAATTAATATATGGTGGTTCCTCACACTATCTCTACCATTGGCACAATTTTAAACCAAAGTTTATTGCATGAACTTTATTTAAATCTCAACAGATGCCTGCCTCTGCAAAAACAAACAAACCAATACCTGCAATAAAAGCGGGTTTAAAGAAAAAGCTCAGCACGGCACCCGCGGGTACCTTCCCTGCTTTTGCAAAACCGATGCTGGCCACCCTCGTCGATAAACCATTCGATAATCCGGGCTGGCTCTTCGAGGTGAAATGGGATGGATACAGGGCGCTTGCTTCTGTCAATAAAGGTGAAGTGCAGCTTTGGTCGCGCAATAATAAAAGCTTCAACGATAAGTTCTACCCCATTTATGAAGCGTTGCAGAAATGGAAGATAGATGTGGTGCTGGATGGCGAAATAGTGGCGCTCGACGAGAGCGGCATATCAGTATTCGAAGCTCTGCAGGGCTGGCGTAGCGAGGCCGATGGTGAACTGATCTATTACGTGTTCGATATACTGTGGCTCGATGGCCATGACCTTACCAACCTTCCTTTGACAGAGCGTAAAGCCATTCTGCAGGAACTGCTGCCACCTACTGATCTTATCCGCATCAGCGAGAGCTTCGACGGTTCCGGACTCGACCTGTTCAATGCTGCGAAGAAAATGGGCCTTGAGGGTATTATTGCTAAGAAATCCGATAGTATATACCATACCGGCGACCGCAGCAGGGACTGGTTAAAAATCAAATCACAAAAGCGACAAGAGGTTGTCATTGGCGGGTATACCAACAACGAAGGCTCGGGTAAATTGTTTAGTTCCCTGCTTGTGGGTGTCTTTGAAAATGGTCAGTTGCAGTACACCGGTAAGATCGGGACCGGCTTCACGGTGAAAACCCAAACCGAACTGATGAAGCAATTCAAACCGCTTATTACAAATAAATCACCTTTCTCAGTAGTACCCGATATCAATAAACCGTCGCGCTTCAGGCCCAATCCACCCCAGGCGACAGCAACCTGGCTGAAGCCTAAGCTGGTGTGCGAAGTAAGCTATGCCGAAATGACCTCCGACGGTGTAATGCGTCACCCCTCGTTTGAAGGTATGCGTGTCGACAAAGGTGCAGCTGATGTTATTTACGAAAAGGCCACCAGCGCCGGCAAAGCGCTCAAAGAGACTGCAGCCCTCCAGGAAAAAAAGGTGATAGTTCCCCCCGGCAAAAAAGTCCGGAAGACGCTCCTTAACCCAACCGACGAGACACAGGTCCGTGAGGTGGGTGGCCATGAGATCAAGTTCACCAATCTCAGCAAAATATTCTGGCCAAAGGAAAAGGCCACCAAGCGCGACCTGCTGAACTACTACTACCAGGTGGCGCCCTATATGGTGCCTTATCTTAAAGACCGGCCTCAGTCGCTCAACCGCTTCCCCAACGGCATCGAAGGCAAAAGCTTTTACCAAAAAGACGTAACAGGCAAAGTGCCCGACTGGATCGAGACCTTCCCCTATCACAGTAGCGCCGATGACCGTGACCGCAATTACCTCGTCTGCACCAGCGAAGCAGATCTCCTCTACATGGCTTCACTAGGCAGTATAGAGATGAACCCCTGGAGCAGCCGCGTGCAGTCGCCCGACAATCCCGATTGGTGCATCATCGACCTGGATCCTGACAAAAACGCCTTCAACCAGGTAATCGAATGCGCACAGGTAACACACCAGTTGCTCGAGAGCATCGGCGTGCCATCCTATTGCAAAACATCTGGTTCAACCGGTCTGCATATCTATATACCACTTGGCGCAAAATATGATTACGAACATTCAAAGGAATTTGGCCGCGCCATAGCAACGATAGTGCATCGCGAGTTGCCAAAATTCACCAGCATAGAGCGGCTGACCGCCAATCGCGGCGGTAAGATGTATATCGACTTCCTGCAAAACCGCCCACAGGCTACCTTGGCAGCACCCTACTCCGTGAGACCAAAACCGGGCGCTACTGTTTCGATGCCCTTACATTGGGAAGAAGTTAAGAAGGGACTCAAGCTCAGCGACCACAATATGTTCAACGCAGTCGATCGCCTGAAGAATGAAGGAGACATCTTTAAGCCGGTGATCGGAAAGGGTATCAATATGCAGAAGGCTGTAAAGGCATTGATGTCACTAAAAGGTTAGTCGCCTATCGCGCCTTTCTCCTTTATATACCCCGGTGACGTATCCTTTGGCTTCAGTAACCGTAACATCTGTAACACAACCGACAGGCATATTAACCCCATGCCTATGAAAAACCCACCATGCAGCTCCTTATTCTCGTTAAAAAACAGGAAGGCCAGCAATATGCCATACACCGGTTCCAGGTTCACACTCAGTGTGGCGGTGAATGAACTGATGTGCTTTAACGAGCTCAGTGCCAGCGACTGCGCCCAAACCGTACAACAGAGGCTAAGCAACACCAGCCATACCCAGTCCATCCCCATGGGCAGCAGCACAGTATCCGGCTGATACATGATCTGCAGCGGCATCATCAAAGTGATGAACAGCCAGCCCGCGCCCATCTCGTAAAACACCATCGGCCTGGTAGGATACTTATTGGCGATCCGCTTGTTCAGCACCGTAAATACCGAACTTAATATAGCCGCCGTTACCCCGAAGAAAATACCCATCCCGAAGCTTAACTCGGTTCGATAAATGAAGTAAACACCCGCCAGGGCCAGCGCGCCCAGCAACAACTCCTTAATATCATATTTACCCTTGTTCACCAGCGGGTCCAGCAGCGAAGTGAATATGCTGGCCGTCGATAGGCACACCAGGGCGATTGAAATGTTAGAAAACTTAATAGCTCCATAGAAAGCCACCCAGTGCAGTCCCATCAGGCTGCCTATCAGGGCCAACTGAGCGATATCCCGCTTTGCAATACGCACCCATTGCTTCCGGTAGAAAATGATCACAGCTATGAAAATGGCTGTCAGCAGCATGCGGTACCACACCAGCACCGGCGCACCAAGCGTTATCGCCCTGCCCAGCACTCCCGTGAATCCCCAAAGCACAACAGCTATATGTATCTGCAAAAGCGCTTTCTTCAAAACCTCGGTTTGCTGCGCAAAATAGCCAAAAGGCCCGATGCTAATGATTTTTTAATATTGTCGGGCAAAAGTGTCTTGCATCGCATCAAATTATTACTTTTGTTTGCACTTTACTAAATGGTAATTTATCGTTGACTTTTCGCCTCGTCAATCAGTAGATGAACAATACATATCACGATCTCGTCCACCAGACGTTCCACTTCCCGCAAGAGGGTTTTGATGTAAATGATGATAACTACCTCGAGTTCAACGGGGTGGACATCAAAGCACTTATCGACAAATATGGCACACCCTTTAAGCTCACCTATCTGCCCAAGATCGGCATGCAGATCGCAAAGGCGAAAAAGATGTTCAATGATGCAATAAAAAAGCACAAGTACGATGGTAAGTACTTCTATTGCTATTGCACTAAAAGCTCTCACTTCTCGTTCATCGTAGAGGAGACACTGAAGCACAACGTGCATATCGAAACCTCTTTCGCTTACGACATTGAGATCGTTAAGCAGCTATACAAGAGGCGTAAAATCACAAAGGATACTTATATCATCTGCAATGGCTTTAAAACCAAACCTTACACCCGCAACATAGCCCGCCTCATCAACGACGGCTTTAAGAACGTAATACCCATCCTCGACAATAAGAACGAGTTCGAGGATTACAAGCGACTGATACGCGCGAAAGACCCGGTAAACATCGGTATCCGTATAGCCAGTGAAGAAGAGCCCACTTTCGACTTCTATACCTCGCGCCTCGGCATTCGCAGCCGCGACGTGCTCGAGTTTTATGTCGACAAGATAAAAGGAAGTGGCAAGTTTAACCTCAAGATGCTGCACTTCTTTATGAACAAAGGCATTAAGGACGATGTCTACTACTGGAGCGAGCTCAACAAAGTACTGAACCTTTACTGCCAGCTGAAGAAGATATGCCCTGAACTGGAAGGCCTGAACATCGGCGGCGGTTTACCCATCAAGCACTCCCTCGGTTTCGACTACGATTATAACTATATGGTCAACGAGATCGTATCGACCATCAAGAAGGTATGCAAGCGCAATAAGGTGGACACGCCTGATATCTATACCGAATTTGGCTCCTTCACCGTAGGAGAGTCAGGCGCGGTGATATACAGTGTGCTTGATGATAAGATGCAGAACGACCGTGAGATATGGTACATGATCGATAGCTCTTTCATCACTACCCTGCCCGATACCTGGGGCATCGGCGAGAAATTCCTGATGCTGCCTATCAATAAATGGGAGAAAGAATACCAGGAAGTACATCTCGGCGGCCTCACCTGCGATAGCCACGACTTCTATACTTCCGAAGAACACATCAATGCCGTGTTTCTACCAAAGCTCGATAAAGACAAAGGTTCCGAACCGCTTTACATAGGTTTCTTCCATACCGGCGCCTACCAGGATCAACTGGCAGGCTATGGCGGCATCAAACACTGCATGATCCCATCACCCAAGCACGTGGTAGTAGAGATAGGTAAGAATGGCAAGCCTGAAGATTGGCTGTACGCCAAGGAACAGAGCTACCAGAGCATGCTGAAGATATTGGGTTACATACGCTAGCAATTAAACAACATAAAATAATAAAGGCGGCGCAGAAGCACCGCCTTTTAACCTACTCCACTCTGTCAATCTTAAGCCACATTTATTTGCTGGCTGGTCGGCTCAGCAGTTTCTTTCTTCGGCAGGGTCACGGCTAACACACCATCGGTATATTTAGCATTAATACCGCTCGCGTTCACTTTATCGTTCAGGGTAAAGCTCCTTTTGAACGACCGGAAGCGATACTCGTTACGCAACCATTTACCTTCCTGTTCTTTATTTTCTTCTTTTTGCTCAAAAGATACAGTAAGGATATCCTGCTCCAGGTTCACCTTAAAATCTTCTTTGTTCAGGCCCGGTGCTATCACATGCAGTTCGTAAGCACCATCGGTCTCCTTGATGTTTACCGGCACAAAACTGTGCGCACCCTTGTCGTCAGCAAAGACGCGGTTCCAGTTGTTTGAGAACATGTCTTCCATCAATCCGTTGAATGCCCTTGGCATCATTCCATATTTTTTGTGGTACATAAACTTTAAAATTTTTAGTTTTTTTGGTTATGCTTTACCTGTTCAAAGCCTGTACCAGGCTAGAAAACAAGACATTTTGTCAAAATAAGAGATAATTTAAAGACATTTTGTCAAAAACGGAACGCCATTCTGTTATTGACAAAGATGTTCAGGAGCTCGTCTAACCCAGAAATTGAGCCTCTTATAAGTGAAAAAATAATGCATTGGCTTAGGAATTATTTAACCTCCCAGGCGACAAATGCTGAAAAATTTTATTTCCAATTCCCAAACCTTTTTCAGATATTTGCTATACTTACGATGGGTTAGTAAGTACAGTCCTACCGTCCGGGCGTATTGTTCGGACGGTTCTTTTTTGCCCTTTATCCACAGAAAATACACAGCAATAAAGCCGCGCGAGCACTAGCTGTTCATCAGCTCCTTCATGTAGCTGTCTACGTTACCAAACAGGAAATCAGGATATTCGTTACTGAACTTCATCTTCACGAAACCACCAAGCAATGGCCTCGCCGCAGGTTGTTTTAACTCAGCAGTGCTGACCGGTATTAATTCGTACTCAGCATCGGGGAAATACTTGAGCACATTCAATGCAAGCTCCACCCGGTTCATATAGTCCGTACCGCCGATGTGGTAGATGCCGCTCTTACCATCGCGCAGCAGCATGAACATCGCGCGCGCTATATCCCATGAGTTGGTAGGCGATGCATATTGATCATAAGGCAGTTTCAGAGTGAGCTTCTGTTTGTTCCTGCATTGCTCCACTATACGCGCCACAAAGTTGCGGCCGCGTATCTCGTTGCCATATACATTCGTCACCCGCAATACCAAAGCATTCGGAGCATTCCGCAGTGCTGTTTCCTCGGCCTCCAGCTTATGCCGGCCATATACGCTTAGTGGGTTCACTGCTGCATCTTCACGGTATGGGCCTTGTTTGCCGTCAAATACATAGTCGGTTGATATATAGACGAGTTTAGCATTGCAGCTTTTAGCGAGGGCTGCCAGGTTGATGGTGCTTTGCACTGTATTAGTATAGCTTTCGTCTTCGTGTGTTTCGCAGTAGTCCACATGGGTCATCGCACCGCAGTGCACGATTGCATCGGGCTTAAAGCCTGCCACATCAAAGTTGTCAGGATTGCCCGGTTCCAGTGTATTGTAAAACACCGTCCCTTCGGTGGCAAAAGAGAAATGCGAACCTACCACTTCCCATCCCATTTCCTTGAAATGCTTCATGCAATTACCACCTAGCTGTCCCGATGCACCTGCTATAAAAACTCTCATGTCGCTAAAATACGAAAGCCATCCTTATCACAAGGATGGCTTCAATAAATATTGTATTATGCTTATGCAGGCACTGCTGCCGGTCCATTGATAGAGGGCATCTCCTGCGGGTACATTTTCTTTTCCAGCTTTTCACGCAGCGCGCTGAAGGCGGAAAGTGTCAGGTCAATATCCTCATCGGTATGTGCGGCAGTGGGTATCAGTCGCAGGATAATAACGCCCTTCGGAACTACGGGATATACCACCACAGAGCAGAATATGTTGTAGTTCTCACGCATGTCGAATATCAGCTGGGTAGCATCGAACAGGCCACCTGCCATCACAACGGGTGTAACCGGGGTATTGGTGGTGCCAATATTGAATCCGCGCTCCTTCAGGCCATTCTGCAGCCTGTTCACATTGTGCCACAGCTTCTCGCGCAACTCAGGATGTGTGCGGAGTAGTTCCAGCCTTTTCAAGTTGCCTACCACTATCGGCATTGGCAGCGATTTGGCAAATACCTGCGAACGCATATTGTAACGCAGGTAGGTGAGTATCTTTTTATCCGCAGCAAGGAAACCGCCTATGCTGGCCATCGACTTAGCAAAAGTCGAAAAGTAGATATCTATTTCATTGATGCAATCCTGCTCTTCACCTATGCCTGCACCTGTCTTTCCCATGGTACCGAAACCGTGTGCATCGTCCACGAAAAGGCGGAACTCGTATTTCGATTTAAGGGCTGCTATTTCTTTAATTCTCCCCTGGTTGCCTGACATACCGAACACACCCTCGGTTATTACCAGTACGCCGCCACCTGTTTCGGCAGCCATCTTCGTTGCGCGCTGCAGTTGCTTTTCGCAGTCTTCCACATCGTTGTGCTTGTACACATACCGATGGCTGGGTATCAGGCGCAGACCATCGATGATACACGCATGCGATTCCGCATCGTAAACCACCACGTCGTGGCGGCCGCAAAGACTGTCGATGGCCGATACCATGCCCTGGTATCCATAGTTGAACAGCATAGCATCTTCCTTGCCAATGAATTCCGCCAGTTGCTTTTCGAGTTTTTCGTGGTTATCCGAGTTGCCGCTCATCATGCGCGCGCCCATCGGTGTGGCTAGTCCGAACGCGGCTGCAGCCTCAGCGTCTGCCTTACGCACTTCAGGGTGATTGGCTAGGCCCAGGTAATTGTTCAGGCTCCACACGATCTTCTCCTTACCGCGAAATTTCATCCTGTTTGCTATTTCACCTTCCAGTTTCGGAAAGGCAAAGTAACCGGGCGCTTGTTCTGCATAATCTCCGATCGGGCCCAGGCGTTTCTCAAATTTGGCAAAAATATCCATATGTCTCTGTTCGTTTTGCGATGCCGCGAAATTATAAAAAAATAACAGGCCAAATGAATATTGTATTGCATTTTTGTATCGTCATACTCACTATACATGCGACGTATTTTATCTTTTTTAGTTCTGTTTGCTTCCTTTAATGCCAGTGCCCAGCACAAGGGTCTCGAACGCCCAAAGCTCGTGGTAGGTATCGTTGTCGACCAAATGCGGCAGGACTATCTCTACCGTTACAACGAGCTTTACGGCAATACAGGCTTTAAGCGCTTACTGAACGACGGCTTCAACTGTAATACGGCGATGATAAATTATCTGCCATCGTTTACTGGCCCGGGGCACACATGTATATATACGGGATCGGTACCATCCATACATGGCATTGCGGCAAACGATTGGATAGATAATATGACCGGCTGTGGCCTCTACTGCGCTGCTGATACATCAGTTCTGTCGGTAAGCGGCAGCATTGCGGCGGGCATGATGAGCCCGAGGAACTTGCTGGTGAGCACCATTACAGATGAATTGAGGCTGGCAACTAATTTTCACTCGCGCGTGTTTGGCGTGGCTATCAAAGACCGCGGCAGCATACTCCCCGCAGGCCACCTGGCTAATGCGGCCTATTGGTTCGATGACAGCTCCGGCAACTTCATCACCAGCACTTATTATGCCAGTCAGTTGCCCGCCTGGCTCAATACATTCAACAGCAAGCATTACCCTGATGGCTTCATAAAGGAAGACTGGAACCTGATGCACAATGCCGCCGAGTACACGGCCAGCCTCCCTGATGAAAATAATTATGAAGGGAAAGGTGCAATATTCCCCCACCTTGCAAAAGACCGTCCGACAAAAAATTACAGTGCAATACGTTCCTTACCCTGGGGCAACACGCTCACGTTGATGGCTGCCAAAGCCTGTATGGAAGGTGAGAACCTGGGCAAAGGAAACACTAGCGACTTTCTTTGTATCAGCCTTTCAAGCACCGACTACGCCGGTCACCAATATGCGCCAAATTCAGTGGAAGTGGAAGATATGTACCTCCGGCTCGACACGGCGCTTGGCAACCTCTTCAAATACCTGGATGAGCATGTTGGCAAAGACAACTATCTCCTGTTCCTGACAGCCGATCACGGCGCTGCGCACAACGCAAAATACTTGCAGGACATCAAGCTACCCGGCGGCTTTGAATCTGAGCAAAACCTGCAGAAGGACATGACCAGCTACCTGAAGCAGCATTTCGGAAAAGACTCATTGGTTAAATCATATATCAACTACCAGGTTTATCTCAACGAGCTGCAAATAAATCGTTCGGGACTCGACCGCAATAAAGTAAAAGCAGCGATAGTACAATGGCTTCGCCAGCAGCCACAGGTTAGCTACGCCGTGGACATGGAAAATATGGAAAATGCCGGTGTCCCCGAGCCGATAAAAACAATGTTGGTGAACGGCTACAATGCCAAACGCAGTGGCTGTATCCAGGTGATACTCAACTCGGGCTGGTACGATGGCTATGGTCCTACGGGCACCACGCACGGCACATGGAATCCTTACGACACACACATACCGCTGCTCTGGTATGGCTGGCATATACCACATGGCGAAACCAGCCGTACGGTTCACATGACCGACATCTCAGCTACACTCGCAGCTTTACTGCATATACAAATGCCCAGTGGCTGTATAGGTGCTCCCATTACAGAGCTCACAAAGTAGAATTCAAAAGGGTGATATTTAGCTAAAAGCCGGTAAATACTGGCTTTTTTACGCCATTACGTTTATTTTGCCGGTCTAAATATCCGAGCATGCTCACGGCTAAGAAAGTACTGGTGGTTGGTTTGTTACTACCCTGCTGCATCAAGGCAAACGCCCAAAAGAAATTCACAATGGCAGAGGCCACCAACGGTGTGGCCACCACCCTGGCCCCTCAAAGCCTGAAGCAGGCCGCATGGGTTCCCAATAGCAATTTGTTCGGGCAGGTAATAAAAGATGGCAACGAAGAGGTGTACCAGGTTACCGCCTACCCTAATGGCACTACCACGCGGCTTTTTACGCTCAGCAATATCAATTCAGCCCTGCACAGCGATCTTAAGGCTATGCCCGCCATCAAGTGGCTCGATGAAGAGCACGTTTACATTAATAACAATGGTACGCTATACAAAGGCGTGGTACAACCGGGAGGTACAACCTGGAAGAAATGGATCACAATACCTGCAAAGGCCGAAAATCTGGCGATCGACAAGAGCGGTGAAGCTGCTTACACGATAAATAATAATCTTTGGATAGTGCACAACGGCATAGCCAAAGCGGTGACTCACGATGCCAATAAGAATATTGTGAACGGCAAATCAGTGCACAGAGAGGAGTTCGGGATCGATCACGGAATATTCTTCTCGCCCTCCGGTAAGTACCTTGCTTATTATCGCATGGACCAAACCACGGTGAAGGACTATCCTATCATAAAATGGGACACCGTACCCGCCATTGCCGACCTGATCAAGTATCCTATGGCCGGCGGCACATCACACCATGTAACTCTTTGTGTTTACAACCCCGCTACCGGCCACACGGTTACCCTGCAGACAGGTGAGCCAAAAGATCACTACCTGACCTGCGTAACCTGGGCCCCTGACGACAAAAGCATTTACATAGCCATACTAAACCGCGACCAAAACCACCTGTGGCTGAACCAATACGACGCCCGTAGCGGTAAAATGATCAAAACACTCTTTGAGGAAACCGACAAAAAATACCTCCACCCGGAGCACTCGCTCACCTTCACACAGAACGACGATAAACAATTCATCTGGTGGAGCGACCGTGATGGCTACAGGCACCTCTACCTCTACAATACCGGGGGCAAACTGGTAAGACAGCTCACTAAAGGCAACTGGATGGTGAACGAGTTTCTCGGCTTTGCGAACGGCGGTAACAGCATATTGATAACCGCATCCAAAGAAAGCCCGATGGAAAAGCATGGGTACATCGTTAACATGCAAACCGGCGAAATGACACGTGTCGACAAAGGAGCAGGCATGCACACCATCGCTGCAAATGCAGGCGGACAATTTATCTACGATGTGTACAGCAATGAAGATGTAGCCAGAAAAGCTGTTATCCGCAGCACAGATGGTAAACTCAACAAAGTGCTCCTCAACGCCCCCGATCCGCTCGCCGACTACGATCGTCCTGAGATAAAGAACGTAACGCTCGAGGCCAGCGATGGCACACCGCTCTACGGCAAACTAATACTGCCTACCCATTTCAACCCTGCTCGCACGTACCCCGTGATCGTGTACCTCTATAATGGGCCTAACGTACAGCTGTTGCACAACTCTTTCCCGGCCAGTAACAACCTGTGGTACGAGTACATGGCACAGCATGGCTACGTGGTGTTCACCATGGATGGCCGCGGCAGCAGCAACCGGGGCATGGCTTTCGAGCAGGCTACCTTCCGCCACCTGGGCGAGGTAGAGATGGAAGACCAGATGCGCGGCGTTGACTACCTGCGCTCACTACCATATGTTGACCAGGATCGCATGGGCCTGCACGGCTGGAGCTTTGGTGGGTTCATGACCACCAATATCATGCTCAAACATCCGGGGGTATTTAAAGCCGCAGTCGCCGGTGGCCCGGTGATGGACTGGAAGATGTACGAGATCATGTACACGGAGCGCTACATGGACCGCCCGCAGGACAACCCCGATGGCTACGAACAGGCTAACCTGCTGGACAAAGTGAAGAACCTGAAGGGCAAGCTCTTACTCATACATGGCACACAGGATAATGTAGTGGTTTGGCAGCACTCCATCCGTTTCCTGAAAGCTTGCGTGGACGAAGGCGTGCAGGTGGATTATTTCGTATACCCGGGCTATGAGCACAATGTGCGCGGCAAAGACCGCGTGCACCTGATGCAGAAGATCACGGATTATTTTAACGAATATTTGAAGTAGGCGCAATTAAGACGTTTTTAGGACAACATGAATGCATCGTTCCCACTAGTGGGCAAGATGTCTCCATAAGTATGCAATTATATTTACCATACCGGCAATTACCAAAAGCCCTACAAAGGAATTTAACATCAAATTTCCGTGATTCAACACCTCCGAATACGACCGCTTTCGTCCGGTGATAACCCAGACAATCAATGCGCCAGGGTATTCACAAATGATAGCGAATATTACTCTACCCACAAATTTGAGAATGGCTTCAAAAACTGGTTTCATAGGTTATGACGGTGTAATTATTATCAGAATGTACTAATTTATTACTTGATCCCGAGCACATCCTTCATCGTAAATATCCCCTGCTTGCCGGCAATGAATTCTGCAGCGAGAACTGCGCCCATCGCAAAGCCATCACGGTTATGGGCCGTATGGATGATCTCGATATCGTCGATCGCGGAACTGTATTTGACGCTATGCGTGCCGGGAACGTTTTCGATCCGGTGCGAGATGACGGGCATTACATCCTGCCCATTGCTTTCGCCTTTTACCCAATGTTGTATGCGCTTGAGGTTTTCAAGGGCTTGTTCTGCCAGGGTAATGGCAGTGCCGCTGGGGGCATCCTTCTTCTGCGTATGATGGGCTTCTTCTATCGACACACTGTATTCGGGATGCTCGCTCATTAAGGTCGCCAACAGCTTATTTACTTCGAAAAAGATATTCACACCGATACTGAAATTGGACGCCTGGAGAAATCCGACACCTTTTTCAGCAGCCTTCATTTCTGCCTTCACCACCTCCTCGTTCCATCCGGTAGTGCCACATACAACGGCTACACCGGCTTCGAGACAGTTCAGCACGTTTTCTTTTGCCGCTTCGGGACGGGTAAACTCGATCGCAACATCGGCCTTTTGCAGGTTGGGTTCGGTCATCTCATCTTTGTTTGATGAGCTGATACGGAGCACAACATTATGCCCACGTTCGGTGGCAATGCGCTCGATAGCGTGCCCCATTTTACCGTAACCTATCAGTGCGATGTTCATCTAAAGTAGTAATGAAAGTATAGTGAATGCTCCAAAAATAACACTGGCGATACCGTTAGTATTGGCAAACGCCATGTTCACTTTGCTCAGGTCATTCGGCTTTACCAGCAGGTGCTGGTAGGTGAGCATGCAAACATAGAAGATAGCCCCCATCCAGTAAACCCAATGAAAAGGACCGATAATTCCGGCATAAATAATAAAGCCTGCGGAAAACACATGCAATATCGTGGATACAAGCAGTGCATTACGAGTCCCTAAGGCTGCCGGTATCGAATGTAGTTTGTTCGTCCTGTCGAACTCTTCGTCCTGCAATGCATAGATAATGTCAAAACCCGAAACCCAGGTTATTACAGATAGCGAGAACAACACCGGAACAATATCAAAATGCTCGTATACTGCAAGGAATGCACCGATGGGTGAAAGTGACAACCCGACACCCAACACGATGTGGCAAAGCGCAGTGAACCGTTTGGTATAACTATAGAATAGTATTACAAACAAGGCAATAAATGAGAGATAAAGACAAGCGACATTGATAAAATAAGTTGTGATAACGAACAGTATGCAGTTAACGATAGTGAAGGTCAATGCATGTTCCGGCTTGATGATACCCGCCGGTACCTCTCGCTTCGCAGTCCGGGGATTCAGCGCATCATACCTGCGGTCGAGATAGCGGTTAAAGGCCATTGCGGCACTGCGCGCAAAGACCATGCAAAGCACCACTTTGACGAGCAGTAACGGCCAGTTTAGCGAGGGATGCGGGTATTTGAACCACGCGAGTGTAAAACCTATCATCGCAAAAGGCATAGCAAATACCGTGTGGCTGAACTTGATCAACGACAGGTAGTTCCTGACTTTTTGCAATACCGGCATGCTTACTGTGCTCATTTTACGTCCGCTTCAAAACCTATTGAGATCGCCTCGAGCTGGCCATTGGAATGCACGATCACGTTCTTATGCTGGTGGCCGGGATGGCCCTTACTGTTGTATTGTACGTCGATCTTACCCTCTGCACCTGGTGCTATCGGCTCCTTGCTGAAGCTTGGCACAGTACAGCCGCAGGACACATCTGCTTTAGATATCAGCAGTGGGTTTGTTCCGGTATTCTTAAAGCGAAATGCGTGCGTTACCACATCGCCTTCTTTAATACTACCGAAGCTATAAAAGCTGTCTATGAATTGGATTGTGGTCTTTGGCATAGCAGCAGCCTGCTGTATGCGGTTGTCGGCCTCACTGGTAGTCATGCCTGTGCTGCTACTGCCTATATGGTACTTATTAAAAAGGGCAGTCTGGCTTACGCCACTGAGTTCTACCAATGCTATTACAAAACATGACAGCGTCAGCACTGTCAGCAGGATGGTCTTTAATTGCGGATTCATATTATCTAAATGATCTTTTTATTTCAAGGTTAGCTTTTTTCTTCCCATATCTGTGACAGGTGCACCAATATCTCTACAGCCTTTTCCATATCCTGTACACTTACATACTCCTGTTTGGAGTGTATGCCCATTTCGCCGGTAAAGAGGTTAGGACAAGGCAAGCCCATGAATGAAAGTCGTGAACCATCGGTACCGCCACGGATACTCATTCGTTCTGTCTTTATGCCCGCACGCTGGTAGGCAGCGTCCGCATAGTCCATCACCTGGGGATGCTGGTCCAGTATCTCTTTCATATTGCGGTACTGCTCCTTGATCACTACATCAGCAGTAGCACCGGGGAATTCAGCCAGGGTTTTGCTCACCAGTTCCCTGATGCGCTCTTCATGATGCGCCAACTGTGCCGTTTCAAAATCGCGAACGATGAACTGAACTGTGGCCCGCTCAAGTGCAGCCTCCAAATGAACCGGATGCACGAAGCCTTGCTTACCCTCCGTCACCTCGGGGCACCATTCATTGCGCGGTAACTTATCTATAAAAGCGGATGCCACCTTGATTGCGTTCACCATTTTGCCCTTTGCATAACCCGGATGCGCGCTGACACCATTGAATGTCACCGTCGCGGCATCAGCCGAAAAGGTCTCGCCTTCCAAATGCCCGCGCTCTCCGCCATCCAGCGTATAGCCTAAGTCGGCGCCCAGCTTCTTCATATCCACCTTAGCCACTCCCCTGCCTACTTCCTCATCGGGCGTAAAGAGAATGCGGATCTTGCCATGTTTTATTTCAGGATGCTGAATAAGGTAGGCAGCCAGGTCCATTATGATCGCCACGCCGGCCTTATCGTCCGCACCCAGAAGCGTTGTACCCGATGCCGTGATAATATCATCGCCAATGCGCTCTTTGAGGTAGGGGTGTTCTTTAGTTGTGATCACCACTGTCGGATCATCCGGCAGCACGATGTCTTTCCCATCATAGCTCATATGCAACACCGGCTTCACACCCGTGCCACTGCAGTCGGGCGCCGTGTCCACATGTGAACAGAAACACAATACGGGCACCTGCTTGTCGGTAGTTGCCGGAATAGTGGCATACACATATCCGTGCTCGTCGAGCTCTGCATCTGTGATGCCTATCTGCTTTAGCTCCTCAGCCAATATGCGGCTCAAGTCCTTCTGCTTCATGGTTGATGGCTGTGTGGGCGATGCCGGATCGCTCTGGGTATCTACCTGCACATAGCGCATAAAGCGATCGGCTACTGTATGTTTATAATTATCGAGAGACATTTCGTTCAATTGAGGGCGTAAAAATAGCGGATTAGCTTAATAAAATCATGCGATAGGTTCTGATTATAAAGACACCGCTGACGAAGGTGTACCTTTGCGGGATGAATTGGAGCAACAAATTAGACTTTTCGCAGATAGTTACGCTCAGCTTCACCCTCTTTGCGGTGATAGATGTGCTGGGCTCCATACCCGTTATAATTGGGCTGAAGAAAAAGATGGGCGACATCAGCGCCACGCAGGCGACCCTGGTCTCAGGCGCTTTGATACTGGCATTCTTTTTCGTGGGTGAGCAGATGCTCAATTTCATGGGGTTGGATATACATTCGTTTGCCATAGCAGGGTCTATTGTCATATTCATATTGGGTTTGGAAATGGTACTTGGGTTCGACTTCTTTAGGCATGAGAACGACAGCAAGTCGGGTAACGTGGTGCCTATAGCGTTCCCGATCATTGCAGGCTCGGGCACACTCACCACCGTAATGTCGCTGAAGGCCGACTATAATGCCTATAATATCCTGATCGCCATCCTCATCAACCTGGTTTTTGTATTTCTCACGCTCCGTTCTATCAACCTGATCGAAAAAATACTGGGGCCATCCGGCATCTCCATAATCCGCAAGTTCTTTGGGGTGATACTGCTTGCTATTGCTGTTAAGATCTTTCGTGGTAATGTAGGGTTTTAAAGAACCAGGCCCCGCTATCGCGAGGCCTGGCAATCAGTTATTAAATCATACTACCACACCCTTGCACGCTCGTTCTCCGGGCGATACATTTTGGCGGTGGTTGGTATATTGAATGCTTTATACCATGCTTCCATATTGCTTATCGGCATGTTGCACCGCAGCATTACCGGTGAGTGCGGATCCGTCTTCAGGCGAAGGGCCATTTCTTCAGGGCGGGTATTGGCGCGCCACACCTGGGCCCAGCTCAGGAAGAAACGCTGATCGGGTGTGAAGCCGTCGATCTTTTCATTTCCCTGGCCTTGCTTGGTCTTCTTAAATGCTTCGTAAGCAATGTTCAAACCGCCGAGGTCGGCAAGGTTCTCTCCTTCAGTCAGTTTGCCGTTTGCATGCGTAGTGTCGATAACTACCATTTTGTTGAACTGGTCAACTACCATGTTAGCCTTCTGCATGAAGTGTGCAGAGTCGTCTGATGTCCACCAGTTGTTGAGGTTGCCATCTACATCATAGAGGCGGCCCTGGTCGTCGAAGCCGTGTGTCATTTCGTGACCGATAACTGCACCTATACCGCCATAGTTAACGGCATCATCAGCATCTGCATCGAAGAACGGATACTGCAGGATACCGGCCGGGAACACGATCTCGTTGAAAGCAGGATTGTAGTATGCGTTCACTGTAGGCGGTGTCATGCCCCACTCTGTTTTGTCAACAGGCTTGCCCAGTTTATTGATGTTATAGTCATATGCCCATTGTGCAGAGGCGATCACATTCTTCACATAGTCGTTGCCAACGATCGTGATCTTGCTGTAGTCTTTCCACTTGTCGGGATAGCCGATCTTTTTCATGAAACCATTGAGCTTGGCCAGTGCTTTTTGCTTGGTACCTTCGCTCATCCAGTCGAGGCGCTTGATGCGCTCAGCATAGGTCTGCTGCAGGTTGTTCACAAGGTCCAGCATACGCTTCTTTGCTTCAGGCTTGAAGTGTTTGTCCACATACATCTGGCCCAGCAATTCACCGATGGAACCGTCAATTACACTCAACACCCTCTTCCAACGTGGCCTTTGCAGTTTCTGGCCACGAACAGTGCGACCATAAAAATCGAAGCTCGCTTCGTCGATGTCGCGGCTGAGATAGCCCGCCATTTCGTTAACGAGATGGAACTTCAGATACTTCTTCCAAACATCAACAGGCGTAGCCTTTAGTTGATTGCTTACTTCAGTAAAGAACTTAGGCATACCAACGATCATGCTGTCCTGGCCGCCTACTTTCAGTGCCTGGAACAGTGCTTTCCAATCCATACCCGGGGTCTGCTTAGATATGCCATCGATGTTATACTTGTTGTACAGTTTGTAAGGGTCACGCATATCGACCCTCGTCATTGACGCGCCGGCAAGGGCAGTTTCGAGCTTGTAGATATCCGCAGCATCTTTTGCGGCAGTGGCAGCATCCTCGCCCATAAGGGTGAGCATCTTTACCTGGTATGCCTTGTACGCGTCACGTATCTTAGCTGTGCGCTCATCCTTCTCGAAGTAATAGTCACGATCGGGCATACCCAGGCCGGCTTGCGAGAACTGACAGATCTCTTTCGTCACATTCTTATCATCAGGCGATACACCGAAACCAAAGAGCGGACTGAGGCCCTCAGTATGCTCGATGGCTATTTCGTTCAGCACACCCGCGCCATCTTTAATACCGTCGATACGAGTGAAAAGATCTTTGAGTGGTGCGATACCGGCTTTGTCGATAGCTACGCTGTCCATACCGCTGCGGTAGAAGTCGCCCACTTTCTGGTCATTGCTTCCCGCGGCTGCGCTTTTATTATTTGCAGCGGTTTCCAGTAATTCCCTGAGCGCCTTATAGTTATTATCAGCCAGCTGGTCGAAGCTACCCCAGCGGGTCTTATCGTCCGGGATAGGATTCTTTTTCAGCCATGCGCCGTTGGCATATTGGAAAAAGTCGTCGCCGGGCTTAACAGTAGTATCCAGGTTAGCAGGATCAAGCAGCTTTATGGCTGAGCCTGAACTACCGTTGCCACCTGACTGCTGGCATGAACTGATAGCCAATATGGCCGCAGCGCCAAGAAGTGTGTGCTTAAAATTCATTACGATGATTTTTTAGAAGGGACAAATGTACAAATAAACCAATCCGTATGCCACCATTTATTAAATATATGAGGGTGAAAATTGAGGGGAAATACCGTTGCTACCTTGCAAATGCGGAAGAGGATATCCGGAAAAATTACTCCCCCGTATTTTTATTGATAATCAATAGGTTACCTCGAAAAATTTCCCCATTTTTTACCCACTTTTTCCCCACCTACAAGCCATTTTTACCGGATTTTTCCCATTTTCAATCGCGCTATCAGGCCAGGGTATCTACCCAGGCTGTCCAGCCCATAGCAAGGTACAACCGCTAACAGCATCCAGCCAAAATTTGTGGATAAAGGGATATAAAATTGAAATTACTAATGCGCACCTCTCAATGAAAAGCGGAGTCTTAAAGGTTGCGCGTAGCGCTGACCTCCTAATATTATAGCTTTTTGATCTCTTTCTCGGTTACCCATTTGTCGCCATAAACCGACTTGTCGTATTTGACGTGGTATTTGTTATCGCCTATTTCGCTAATAGTGGCAGGCTCAGGTATCATCCCGTACTCCACTTCCACATGGTCGCCCACTTTGAACCTGGTAAGGGGTTGCGCTTTTGCGAATCCCCGCAGGTTGTCTATCGCGACCCACTCATTCCAACTATCATCCCAACCATCATAGCTGACGAAATACTTATCGCCTTCCGTTTTGAGGATCTTCCCGGGATACCAGGCGCCGCTATGCTGAATTTCTACTTTTTCATTCACCTTTTGGGCCTTGGTAGCAAAAGCCGCAAAGCAGATCAACACAATTAAGAGTAAGCCTTTTTTCATAAATTCAATTTAATGCTGTGAATATCAATGCTTCTTATAGGGTTAAGAAAATATCTTTTTAAAGTAAGCATATAATGTGCCAAACTTGCCCCGTTGCCTTTAAATATATGAAAAATTAATGGTGATGACCACGGTTATTTTCCGGACCGGGTATTCGTACTAAGTTTGTGTAAGAAAATCAGGGATATGTTAGGCGATCTGAATGAAGAGGAAGTAGTAGAGATACTGCAGAATAATATAATAGGCCGTATTGGATGTACTGACGGCAGCAATGTGTACGTAGTGCCTGTGAGCTATGTAATAGTGGATGGTAATGCCCTATGCCATTCGCATATGGGGATGAAGATAGAGATGATGAGAAGGAATCCGTCTGTATGCTTCGAAGTGGATGAAGTGCGAAGCTATAACGACTGGCGCTGTGTGATAGCATGGGGTACTTACACAGAACTAACGAATGAAGAAGAAATAAAACAAGCGAAATCGTATTTCTCTGAATACATGCTTGATATGAAGACGAGCAAAAATCCTTCATCGCCGGAAACGCAGGCAGAGCGCCAGCATGAAGGTATGGCATCGTTCGAAGTGCCGATATTCTACAAAATAGCCTTTACCAAGATAACGGGAAGGTTTGAAAAACAATCCTAGTAACAAAGAGGCGTGCCGAACCGCTCGCGGGAGGCTCTTTCCAGTGTTTCTCTATGATCGGGGTGGGCAATACCGGTAAGCAGGCGGGCGCGCTGCTCCATATTTTTCCCATACAGATTCACCACTCCATACTCTGTGGCTACATAATGCACATGGCCCCGTGTGGTGACCACGCCTGCGCCCTCCTTCAGGACAGGCACGATACGGGAAACGCCATGATTAGTAACAGATGGCATGGCAATAATTGGCTTACCACCATCAGAAAGAGAAGCCCCCCGCATGAAGTCCATTTGGCCTCCTATTCCGGAATATTGATAAGTGCCGATCGAATCCGCACAGACCTGGCCCGTAAGATCGATCTCAATAGCGCTATTGATAGCAACCACTTTAGGGTTGCTGCGGATGACGCTCGTGTCATTGACAAAGGACACATCCATGAGATTGACATAAGGATTGTCGTCTACAAAATCATAGACCTTGCGCGTGCCAAGTACAAATGAACTTATGATCTTGCCGGGTTCTACCTTTTTATACTCATTTGTGATCACGCCTTTCTCAACCAGGGGCACTACGCCATCGGAAAACATCTCCGTATGAATACCGAGTCCTTTATGGCCCTTAAGCGCGGCAAGGACCGCATCTGGAATAGCACCAATGCCTAATTGCAACGTGGAACGGTCCTCAATAAGAGCCGCGACATTGCTACCGACCTTGCGGCTTATTTCATCGGCCTTGGCCGAATAGTCAAGCTCAATCAAGTCGGCTTCAGTCCATACCATGGCATTGATGGCCGATATGTGCAGGATGCCATCGCCGTGCACGCGAGGCATGCGGGGATTAACCTGGGCTATAACTGTTTTTGCATTCCGTACCGCGCTGAGCGCAGCATCGACGGATGTGCCGAGTGTACAGTAGCCATGCGCATCGGGCGGTGAAACATGAACGATAGCTACATCGAGCGGCAATATCTTCCTTTCAAAGAGTTGTGGTATCTCGCTGAGGAAGACCGGCACATAGTCACCGTGTTCACTATTGACCCAATCACGGACGTTGCCGGATACAAAGAGCGAATTGAGATAAAAGCTGTCGAGCACTTCCGGGCGATTCCAGTTTACATCACCATAGGTACTAATGGATACTAATTCCACATTACGGAGTTCACTTGCTCTATCGAGCAATGCATTGAACAAAACAAGCGGTGTAGCAGCACTGCCATGAATAAAAACACGATCGCCGCTTTTAACGAGCGATACCGCATCCATGGCCGAAATATAAGTTGGTAACATAGTAACACAAAAGTATCACAGCGGGCATGCAAGGACATTGATGAAAGTCACAATAATGGCTGACCATAGTCATTTACAGTCATGAAAGGGCAGGATACTTTTGACCTGAAATTGAAAACAAATATTCAACACACTTAGAAAAAGGAGGATCATATGTCACTCAAATCACTGCTAAGGGCAAACAGCTCTTTCCCCGAAACGATCAACGATTTATTTAAACCAATGAACGAATGGCTGGACGATGCGTTCTGGAACAAGCCAATGTTATCGCCGGCGGTGAACATTTCTGAAAGCGACAAAGAGTACACCATGACGGTGGCTGCACCGGGAATGAAAAAAGATGACTTTAAAGTGGACGTAGAAAACGGCACATTGAGCATTAGCGCGAAAATCGAGGAAAACAAAGAAGAGAAAGAAAAAAACTACACCCGCAAGGAGTACAATTATTCGTCATTCTCACGCTCGTTCAGCATACCAGAGAGCGTAAAAGAAGACCAAATAGAGGCCAGCTATAATAACGGTGTACTGACGCTGACATTGCCTAAGGAAGAGACAAAAACAAAGAAAAACGGAAAATCGATAGCGGTTAAATAAGCCGTAACGAAGAGAACGGCAAGCCCCTGCCGCAAGGGCGGGGGCTTGTTTTATTTATGCAACAAAAAACTTGTAATTTCTAAAATAAAGATCATGAAAAAAATATTAGTGGTATTTGACGGCTACAACTTTTCCCCGGCAGCGCTTGACTTCGTACAAAGCCTGTCGCTAAATGGATCTTTCCTGCTAACCGGTGTATTCCTGAGCTCTATAGACTATAAGGTGTTACTCGGCTATCCATTTGCATCTCCCAGCTATATCACCGCAGTTGAGTATGACAATGACCTGTTCGTTAAGAACGTGGCTTACTTCAAAAGCTATTGCGAGAGGAACGGTCTGGAATACAGGGTACACGACGACCTTGGTGGCGAAGCGCTGAACACCTTAAAAAAGGAGACTCGCTTTGCCGACACCTTAATACTGGGAAGCGAGACTTTCTTTAAAGATGTGGAACTTAACACCCCTGGAGAATACCTGAAAGAGATCTTACACGATGCGGAATGTCCGGTGTTGCTTTTGCCGGAAAATTGCCCCTTCCCCGAAAGGATCGTTCTGAGCTACGACGGATCGAGGCAATCGATGTATGCGCTAAAACAATTTGCTTATGTGTTCCCCGAACTGTGCAATAAAGAAACATTGCTGGTATATGGCAGCACTGAGGACGAAGAGCTACCGAACATAGACCTGCTTGAAGAGTTTGCGGGCAGGCACTACAGCAATCTTACGCTTATGAAGCTGGACCTGGACCCGAAAGTATATTTCGACACCTGGCTCGTCAACCATAAAAATGCGCTGGTTGTATCAGGGGCTTATGGACGTTCAGGTGCATCGATGCTCTTTAAACACAGTTTTATGAACGAAATAATAAAGGAGCATCAACTGCCCTTGTTGATCGCGCATACCTGATATAACAATTTCGCCTCAACAATTACCTTGAATATGGTCATCCGCCGCCTCGCAAGCATCGTAACAATATTGCTTTTAGGCTCCTGCATTACGAAAAGCAGAGCCGATGAGCGACTAATACGCCCACAACTTACAAACCGGTTCTACACTATGGGTGAGAACCGGCTGATCTGGACCGGACCTGATGCAAATTCGGAAAGGCTTAGAGCAGAATTGATTGAATGGATAGACAGCGCGGCTAGTTTCGGTTTGGATAAGGATGATTATCACTATAGCTATATAACGCGGGAGCTACGGCTGTATAATGACATCGGTGCGGACAAAATATTTACAGATGCGGTTCTCTCCCTTGCGGCAGATATCTACATGGGCAAAATGCAAGGTAACATGCTAGGATATGATGGCGTGAAGCCACGCTACCAGGCAAGGCAGGAAGAATACTTGCTGAAGAGCCTGCTAAAGGTACAGGATGTAGGTAGCCTGCATAATTTTCTTAGTTTACTTGAACCGGCCAACCAGGACTACTTGTTGTTAAAACAGGAGCTTGCCACCCAAAGGAAAGCAAAGGCAGGCAGGAAAGTCGATATGCTCGAAATGTCTCTGAACTATTACCGGAAGATCCATAACTATCATTTCAAACAATGCATTGTGGTCAATATCTGCAATGCATCGCTCAACTACTACGAGAATGAAAAGGTGATGCTGAACATGAAAGTGGTGGTGGGCAAGCCAAAGACAAAGACGCCCAGATTTACCGCCTTTTGCTATGAGGCCATCATGTATCCTTACTGGAACGTACCTGCCAGTATTGCGGTAAAAGAGATACTGCCCAAATACCGGCGCAACAAGGCTGCGCTCAACGCACTCAACCTGCAGGTGGTGGATAGCCGCGGCCATGTGATGGATCCATCGGTGCTTGCAGGCGGCCTGGCCGGCTATCGCCTCAGGCAATCGACTGGATGTGACAACGCCCTTGGAGTATTGAAGTTCAATATCTCGGACCCATACAGCGTTTACATGCACGATACCGACTATAAAAATGCGTTCAAGCTAAAAAAGCGGTATTTAAGTCACGGCTGCATCCGCCTTGAAAAACCACTGGAACTGAGCGACTACCTGCTACCGGGCAAGATCAATAAATCGCTACTCCAGGCCTGCGTAAGATCTCAAACACCAACGACAGTAAAAATAGCCGATCCTGTACCTGTGTTTGTAATATATATGCCGGCCGATGTGGAAAATGGGGCTGTGGCGTATTATGAGGATATCTATCATATCCTGAAATAACAGGAGGTTTAAACGTTCAATAATTCCGGTGGCAAGATATTTTCTTACCACCTGGTGGAGTTATTGATATGACAGGATCTGCCTCGCTACATATTCGGAAAAGTCTGAAGTTACTGATCATCTATTTTGGTGCATTATGGAGTGGCGTATGTGCATCGCCGCGAGCGGTAGCAGAAACATTGCGCTATCCTCAACTGGTAGATAAGTTTTATACGGCCAATTCAAACAATCTCATATGGACAAGTACCGGCTCCGACGCTCAACGGTTACGAGCTGAACTGGCAGGAATGCTTGACAACGCCGCCAAACTGGGGCTTGATAAACAGAAATATCATTACCAATATATAAGGGGCGCACCGGATGTGGCGAACGATATGGAAGTCGACCGTGTGTTCACAGACGCTGCAATTGCAATGCTGAAGGATATATATGCCGGTAATCTTGGAGAGGAACTGATGGAATACGACGAAGTAAATAGTAAACACCAGCAAAGTGAAGCAGACTATATAGTG
The DNA here is from genome assembly GCA_018267915.1 of Bacteroidota bacterium. GTDB lineage: Bacteria > Bacteroidota > Bacteroidia > Chitinophagales > Chitinophagaceae > MKUN01. The sequence continues at coordinate 55,373 of JAFDXN010000044.1, forward strand.
AATAAACTAGCAAGAGTACAGACGGCTGAACAACTGGAAACCCTGGCGCAAGCTTTGGAACCGGATGATGAAAACTATAAGGTGCTTAAAGGAGAACTTAGTCAACAAATAGCTAGCGGCGCCACCGGCAAAGTGCGGGCATTGAACGTCGCAGTCAACTACTACCGCAGGGTGCACCATTACAAGTTTGACCAGTACGTGCTGGTGAATATCTGTAAAGCGATGCTGACATACTACCAAAATGGTGTGCCCGCCCTTGAGATGAAGGTTGTAGTTGGTAAACCCACAAAAATGACACCCAGGTTCAGCGCATATTGTTACGAAGAAGTAATGTATCCCTACTGGAACGTGCCCGATGACATAGGCACCGGGGAGATACTTCCGGATGTGAAGCGCAACAGCGCCAGGCTCAGGGCCCTCCATATGGAAGTGATAGATAACAGCGGAAAGGCTGTAAACCCCGCAACGATTAAATGGGCCGACTACAGCAAGAACAATTTTCCTTACAGGTTCCGGCAGAAGACCGGATGCTTTAACTCGCTGGGGGTATTGAAATTCAATATTTCCGATCCCTTTAGCGTCTACATGCACGATACCGATTATAAAGGGGCCTTTAAACTCAGCAAACGCTACCTGAGCCATGGATGCATAAGGCTGGAAAAGCCATTGGAACTGGGCGATTTGCTGCTGCCGGGACAAATCGACGGCGAACTTTTAAAACAATGCCTGACAGGCCAGGAGCCAACTACAATAAAACTGGCGGAGCCGGTGCCGGTATTTGCCGTATATATGCCGGTGGGGGTACAAAACGGGCAGGTGGTATATTACCCGGATGTGTACAAGCTATTAGCCAATTAAAAAAAAGCCGCTCTGCCTGGAGGCAGAACGGCTTTCGTGACCTTGTCAGGATTCAAACCTGAAACCTTTTGATCCGTAGTCAAATGCTCTATTCAGTTGAGCTACAAGGCCATCCCTTAATTGGGACTGCAAATGTAGGGCATTTGCCCCTATTTTGCAAAATTTGTGTCGGCAATCTTATTTCCCTGCGCTATAGTGCTTCATAAACTCTAAAATGCGCATGTAGTATTTTTTAGAGGTCGCGTCGGGATAGTCGCCGGAATTGATCTTGTCCTCCAGCCATTGTACTGTATTTTTGCCCGAAGCCAGCTTATGGTGGAGGTCGTAATTTGTTTGCGTGATGATGAACGCAACGATGGGATCGGCCATATCGTTAATGGCTGTCTGCAGGAAATTTAATTCCTTATGTTGACAAGCGCTTTTGCCCATAGTTACCGTCATACTGCGACAGGGAAGATCGTAAGCATAGTGCTCGTAAAAATATTTGACCTGGCTGAGGCTATCGCCGGGCAGGCGACCGGACAGGAGTCCGATGCCCATATTATAACCCTCGAGACTGTTCATACAGATCATCTCGCAGGTTTGGTCGCGGAAGTCGCTATTGATGAGCGCTTCCTGTGCTCCAACCCGGCAGGCTGCGAACGATAAAAAGAGAAAACAAGGTATCAACCTAAACGGAGACATTGCCACAAATTAGCTATTAAATTGCGACAATCGGCAGCAACAGTTTATACTTGCAATATGAATATCGAAATATGGAGCGTGGGCAAGGCGAACGAGACCTTTATAGAAGAAGGACTGCGCTACTATTTCACTAAAACAAAGCCCTGGAACAACGTAGAACTGGTAGTGCTGCAAGTGCCTAAGAAAGCCCAGACAACAGATGCCGAACTTGCGAAAAAACGTGAAGAGGAACTGATTCTAAAAAGGTTGCAGCCCGGCCACTACCTGGTGGTACTCGACGAGCGCGGCAAGCAGCTTAACTCTATACAGTGGTCGCAACAAATGCAGCAGATGATGAACACGGGTGTTAAAACATTGGTAATATTGATAGGCGGGGCCTTTGGCGTTACCGAGGCAGTAAAGAAGCAGGCTAAGCAGGTCTGGTCGCTCTCGGCGCTGGTTTTCCCTCACCAACTGGTGCGCTTAATTGTGGCCGAGCAGGTGTACAGGGCGTTTAGCATCCTGAACAATTCGCCTTACCATCATTCATAAAAATGTATTTTCGCCGTCAATTGGCGGATATATGAGCTATACCATCATTCTTATCATAATTACCTGCATTATTTCGGTCATCGCGTTCAGCAATGATGAACTGAAAGACAGGCTTATCCTTTGGCCAAAGAGAATGGACAGGCCGGAGGAATACTATCGCTTCCTCAGCTCGGGATTTATACATGCCGATATCATGCACCTCGCTGTCAACATGTGGGTATTGTATTCGTTTGGCAGTATATCTGAAGAATGGTTCGCGGCGATAGGAATGCGCTTTGCGTACGTAGTGCTGTACCTGCTGGCTATCGTAGTCGCATCAGTGCCCTCTTTCATGAAGCATAAGAACAATGCCTATTACCGTTCGCTGGGTGCATCAGGCGGTGTTGCTGCTATCCTGTTCTCAAGCGTATATTTCAATCCCTGGTCGGGAGGCATTGGTCTGCTATTTGTACCGGGAATCACCATCAAGCCCATCATCTTTGCCATATTATACCTCGCATACAGTGCCTATATGGATAGGCGTGGTGGCACCAATATCAACCATGGCGCACACTTCTGGGGCTCGGTATTTGGCTTTGTATTCACATTACTTGTAGAGCCCACACACGGGCAGATGTTCATTCAGCAGATAATGCAGTAAGGCGGCACACCAGTACCTTACCGGTATTTTCTTTTACTTTAAAGCGCTCATCAGGGCGCATGCCTGCAAGCCACGCGACGCGTTTGTTACATTCCAGCAGCCAGACATGTTCTTTTTCGTGTAGCGGCACTTTCTGATCGATGAGATAGCGGCTCACCTTTTTCTTCTTCATGCCCATACCGAAGGGATAGAAATAATCACCCAGCTTCCACTTGCGGAGTAAAATCGGGAACTCGATATTTTTCATATCAAGGTAGGCAACCTTTTGATCAGCGGGAATAGCCGCCGGCTTATCTTCGATAGCGAAAGTGAAATGACGTGCGCCAAGGTTTACCTCGCATGGAGCACCCTCTATCACTACCAGGTCTGTTGCACCGGCAGGTGAGGCTGTTAATATCAGGAAGTCGCGGTTACGAATGATGCGATGGGTGTCTGAACTGATATACCGCCCCGTCTCTGCATCCATTAACTGCAAGATATGCGGTACCTGTGCTGCACTGAAACCATATGGATTGAACATTTCATAACATACCGTTTCCGGCACGGCTTCTTTTTTCAGCTTTAGAACAGGAATGTAATAGTCTTGGCCACGCTTTTCCATCAGCTTCTTTATATGCAGCCCGACCGCCTCTTTGTACAGCGTTTCGGCCTGCGCAAAGCGTACAATGCTATCATTGATATGCCCCGTAACGTTCGGAAAAAATTCCGCTATAGCAGGAATGATCTTGTTTCTTATCGCATTCCGCTGGTAAACATCAGTGCTGTTCGATGCGTCATCGCGGTAAGGCACGTTGTGATCTTTGGCATATTCAAGTATCGAGTCTTTACTTGCAAATAACAATGGCCGGATGATATCTCCGTTGCGCTCAGGTATGCCATGCAGTCCGGTAATGCCCGTGCCTTTAAAGAGATTCATCAGCAAGGTTTCTACATTATCGCCGGCATGGTGGGCCGTCGCAAGAAAGGCATAACCATGCTCCTTGCAGATCATGTCGAGCCACTCGTATCGCAGGATGCGCGCTGTCTCCTGCACACCTTTTTTCCATTCTTCCATTCGCTGTTTGGTTTCAAAGCGGGTATGGTGGAACGTGATGTCATTCCGCGTGGCCCAGTCGCGCACCAGCGACTCATCAAGATCGGACTCTGTGCCGCGTAGCTGAAAATTGCAATGGGCAATGCCGAATGAAATACCTGTACTCAGACAAAGGTGGGCCATTACCATCGAGTCAACCCCGCCACTTACAGCCAGCAGTACCTTCTGTCCCGACGGAGCAAAATGCTTTTTCAGCCAGTTGTCTTTAAAATCCTGTAGCAGCGGCATATTAATATGCGAGGTCTTCGTAAGCGCCCTGTAATTCGTTATAGCTATGCATGTCGCCGGCCGCCTTTGCCTGCTGCATACCGCGTTCGTAGGTGTTGATAGCCTTATCCTGGTCGCCCTGGCGCTCCAATAATTTACCGAGGTGATAGTAAGTGGCCACATAAGCGGGATCGTGAAGCAGGTTTTTTTCAAAAAGCTGCCTTGCATCACCGTCTTCACCTGCCTTTATATATTCCAATGCCAGGGCATGATTGAGAAAACAGTCCTCGGGACTTGTTTTGAGAAATTCCTTCAGCTTTTCGATCCTATCGTTCATAAGGCCGTAAAATTAGTAAAGGCTAAGACATAATGCTAAAAAATAAGGCCGCTTGCGCGGCCTTATGGGGTATATGTAAGTAAGGGGTAGGTTTTTATTTAGCTATTAGCAGACGCGTCTGCAGCTTTGCCGAAGCATTATTCTTGTCCGTGAAAACAAGCGTGTAAACTCCATTAGGCAATTGCGATATTTCAAGGTTTTCAGAAATATTATTGCATTCCTTTTGCAGCACTACCCTACCCAACGCATCAAGCAGTTGTAAAGTACCTGAAACCTCCGCTATACCGCTGATATTAACCGCAACAGTGTTTTTGGCAGGGTTCGGGAAGGCTTCGACCTGTTGCGGCACCGCCGATAAGTTGGTAACCCCTGCTGGGAACCCAAGTGTAGTAAAGTACTGAGTGAAGCCGCAACCGAAGTCGTCATGGTAAGTACCACCGCTTGGATTGCCGTCAAGGGTAATATAAACGGGGACCTGTGTGATTTTCCGTACCCTTATTGAGCCTGCAGTTATGCCGGTTTGGTCCCCTACCCACCAGTGGAGGCCATCGCACCCTGCATCATTCACAACGAGTTTATAACAACCTGCACCCACCACCACAGTATCGGCATAGGTGGTGCTTATGGCATTTTGCACCCGCTGCCTGATAACATTATTGTTCATATCCAGTATCTGCCATGAGGTTTCGCTGTAGTTACTATTGTTAGCGTCTGGCTCATTGTTCGTACTGAGATTGACAATAAACTTGTTAGGCCATTGCGGCGCCGGTTTAAAATAAGAGGTCAATGTATCATTGTGCACATCCGCATCCGGGTTGCCATTTACGTCAACGATCTCTGCAATAAACTTATGCAGCAGGGTGTCGGCCACGTTCTCCAGGTCGCTGAAAGGGGGTAGTGCTATCTCTGCATCCTGCAAGGAATTGAGACTTCCGGTCCAGGTAAAGTCGGAAAGCGACTGGTTGTCCATGCCGTACCTGAAGTGTATAGCCGAGATAGGCGTACTTCCGGTATTTTTTACATGTACAGAAGGAGAGCCACAGTTGGGATTGGCCCTGAAATGCCCTTCATAATTGGTAGGTGCAGTGATATCATCCAGCGAAGCATCCAGATTTTTGTTCATGCTGCCGTAGTAGAAGACGTGCGCCTCGGTTGTATAACTGGCCCCGCCGTTGCCCGAATAGGGTTCAAAATTGATATCCACGTTGTAGCTGTTGCCGCCTACCACACCAGGCAGATCATGGAAGTTAGGGCGTACCAGGGCACCGGGACACCAGTTGCCCCGCTCATAAAGCCAGGTACCCGATTGAGGATACAGGTCGTTGGATCCGCAATCGCTGCGCCAGATGTTTTTATGGTCCACCTGCGAGGCATTCAGCAGCACATCGTAGTATTTAGAGCAGAACTCCGAGCACTGGTTGTTATCGCTGCCGTGGCCCGTCACTGTAAACTTAAGGGTAGCATTCTGCGTGCCGGCCGGCGCCGTTTTCGATATCGGGGGGAAGTAGGTATCGATAGCTGTTGCGCCGCCAAAGCCGAAACTACCGTTCCATAAGCGCTGAACGCCCTTCACATCCCTTTCCGGTGTGCCTTCCACAAAGGCAAACTTAATATTGCCAGTGAAGCCACCGCTGTAGCCCGAATAGAATATACGGATCGTTGCAGCATTCTTCAATACAGGATAATAATCGGTAACATCGTAAACATAATGCTGTGTCCATGTCCATGGTGTCCTGGGAGCGCTCGCATTAGCGTAAGGGCTTATTAACCTTCCCAGTTCCAGGGTGTCACCGGTGGGGGTCATCAGGTAATTTTGAATGGTATAATCCCAGTCGCCGCAATATTGGGGATTGCCCGGGCACTGGTGCTTGCCGAGGGTAAAGATCATGTATATCTTGCGGTAGCTCGTAGCACCATTCGGAAAAGTAACGGCGGTGTCGTAACTGCCGTAGCCGTCGAGCCAGATGCCGTTGTGTGCCTGTACCCATGTGGTATCGCCAGGCGCCGCACTTGCTCCGAGATAAAAGAAAGTGCAAGCCAGTAAAGTAATCAGTTTCCTCATCGTTATATTACATTAATTAACAGGCGCTAAAGGTAAGGTTAAAATAGACTATGTGGTAACACTATTTTAACATTGATAAACAAAAGCTGCATATAATGAAGTACCTTTGCAGGCCAAAATTTTAGTATGCCCGGATTTACCGTAGCGATTGTAGGAAGGCCCAATGTAGGAAAATCGACGCTTTTTAACCGTCTGCTCGAGCAGCGCAAGGCCATCGTGGATGACCAGAGCGGTGTTACGCGCGACCGCCAGTACGGTATTGCCGAATGGAATGGAAAAAACTTTAACCTGATTGATACGGGGGGCTTTGTATCTAAATCGGACGATGTTTTCGAACGCGAGATCAAGAAACAGGTGTTGATAGCTTTGGACGAGGCCGACCTGCTGCTTTTTGTGGTGGATACCACCACCGGCATTACCGACCAGGATGAAGAGATGGCCGATGTACTGCGCCGTTCGTCAAAGCCGGTGTTACTGGTGGTGAATAAAGTAGACAATGCCGAACGCGCGCTCTATGCCACCGAGTTCTATGCCCTCGGTATGGAAAACGTATTTTTCCTGTCCTCCATATCCGGCAGCGGCACGGGGGAATTGCTCGACGAATTAACATCACACATCACGGAAGAGCAGGCCGAAGAAGAGGATGCTGACCATATACCCCAGTTTGCTATTATCGGCCAGCCTAATGCAGGCAAGTCGACCCTGCTGAATGCGCTGGTGGGAGAAGAACGGACCATCGTTTCGGATATACCGGGTACCACGCGCGATACCATACACACGCACTATAAGCTATTCGGTAAAGAGTTTACCCTCATCGATACTGCGGGCCTCAGGAAGAAAAAGAGCGTGAACGAGGACCTTGAGTTCTACTCGGTGATACGCGCTATACGTGCCATGGACGAGGCTGATGTGTGTATGCTGCTAATAGATGCAGAGAAAGGTATGACCGCGCAGGACGTGAATATCTTCAGCCTGGCGGCGCGCAAGGGTAAGGGTATCGTGATATTGGTAAACAAGTGGGACCTCGTATCGGAGAAGGAAACCAACACGGCAAGAGATTACGAAAAGCAACTGAAAGAGAAGATCGAACCCTTTACCGATGTACCCGTGATCTTCATTTCAGCGAAAGATAAAAAACGCATCTTCCAGGCCATGGAGAAAGCGCTGGAAGTGTACGACAACCGCAAGCGGAGCATACCTACCTCGCAGCTCAACGATGTGCTGCTGCCCGAGATAGAGCGCTACCCTCCCCCCATATCGCGCGGTCATGCTGTGAAGATCAAGTTCATAACGCAACTGCCTGTGGTAGTGCCCTCCTTTGCATTTTTTGCCAACTTCCCTGATGCGATCAAAGACTCCTACAAGAACTTTTTAGAGAACAAGCTGAGGGAACGTTACAACTACAGCGGTGTGCCGGTTAGAATTTTCTTCAGGAAAAAATAGGGTACAACTTTTTGCTTTTGAATTTTGACTTTTGAATTGATAACGTGAAGACGAAGAAGATAACACGCGATAAGGTAAACATCATAACGCTTGGCTGCTCCAAGAACATGGTGGATAGTGAAGTGCTGAGTGGTCAGCTCAATGCCAACGGCATCAAAGTGGTGCACGAGAATGGCAGGCTCGACCATAATATAGTGGTGGTGAATACCTGCGGCTTCATTGACAAGGCGAAGGAAGAGAGCATCAATACCATACTGGAGCAGGTGGACCTGAAGAAGGAAGGACGCCTGGATAAAGTATATGTGACCGGCTGCCTGAGCGAGCGCTACCGCCACGACCTCACCAATGAGATACCGGAAGTGGATGCCTGGTTCGGCACTATGGAACTGCCGCTGATACTGAAACAATTCAATGCCGACTATAAGCAGGAACTGGTGGGCGAACGCCTGCTGGCAACGCCTAAGCACTATGCTTATCTTAAAATATCGGAAGGCTGTAACCGTACCTGCTCGTTTTGTGCTATACCGCTGATGCGTGGCGGCCACGTATCGAAGACCATTGAAGAAGTAGTAGCCGAGGCGAAGAAGCTGGTGCAGATGGGTGTGAAAGAGATAATGCTCATAGCGCAGGAACTTACCTACTACGGACTGGACATTTATAAGAAACGTGCCCTACCCGAGTTGCTGAAGCATCTCTCAGACGTGCCGGGCCTGCACTGGATACGCCTGCACTATGCCTATCCTTCCAAATTTCCGCTGGAGATACTGGATGTGATGCGCGAGCGCGATAACATTTGCAACTACCTCGATATGCCATTGCAGCATATCTCCAACAATATGCTAAAGGCCATGAAACGCCAGATGGACAAACAGGAGATATATGACCTGCTTGCTGCTGTGCGCGAACGCGTGCCGGGTATATGCCTGCGCTCCACACTGATAGCCGGCTTCCCCGGTGAAACGAGGGATGATGTGGAAGAGCTTAAATCTTTCCTTGAAGAAGTGCGCCTCGACCGCGTGGGTATCTTCACCTATTCGCACGAGGAGAACACCTCAGCATATGACCTGGCCGATACCCTGACCGCTGAAGAAAAAGAAGCTCGTGCGCAGGAGGTAATGGAAGTGCAGCAGGAAATATCTTATGAGAAGAACCAGGAGAAGGTAGGCAAAGAATTCAAAGTGCTTATCGACAAAAAAGAAGCAGGCCGTTACCTGGCCCGTACCGAATTTGACAGTGTGGAAGTAGACAACGAAGTGATCATAGCCGGCGACAAAGACCTGCCCATTGGCGACTTTGTGAATGTGCGAATCACTAAGGCTTATGATTATGACCTGGAAGGGGAAGTGATTTAAATAAAGCCTGCCACCATACCCCGCTCGCGTCATTGCGAGGAGCCATCAGCACTGTGCCTGGCCGCGACGAAGCAATCTCACGTAACACTTCAATGCCCATTTATTCCCCGCTCGGCGTAGTCTCCGTCTACGCCGAGCGGGTGAATCACAACAATCAATTATCCGTCTGGAAGTAGCAACTGTTTTGCATATAGCCTTTGAACCCCGTATCTACTTTTTTTCAACACACTTCACGTGCAACTCCGAATTTCGGTGATAAAACACCTTGCCGTTCAAATCCAGCAATTCTATCTCAAATAGGCACCTGTATATTCCGAGAACACCGAGTTTTGCATTAAACACATAAAAATCGCGATCCCCGAATTTGTAATCGTTCACATACTTAAGTAATGTGTCGCCTTGGGGATGAATAAAATGGAAACTAAACCTACTTGATATTTTTTTTGTTGTGATAAACTGGCAGTATATGGTAAGTGTATCTAAACGACTAACGATTTTGTCATCACTAAGTATCACATGCAACGGGACTCCGGTAATATCTTCTATTTCTCCTGTGTTACCTATTTTCATTTTGAACCCCTCTGCACCATGGCCATTTGTAAGAGACAACCTACGAATATTCCCATTACGGTCATATTCTTTTTGAATGTTATTCAATCTGTTATTATAATACGAAAATTCTCTTGCGATTTTCCCGTTTTCGTAATACTCCCTATAAAACCCCTGAGCAACATATTGCGATGATTCATTCCTTTCAAATTCCTGTTCGGACAATATTTTGTCCCCTTTGAAAGTATACTTAATATATCTTGAGCTGTCAGCGGAAAAGACTTTTTTTTCAGACCACTTGTTTTTACATCCGCTAAAAAAAAACAGAAAACTAACAGTCCAAAAAATAGTATGGTTTGCGAGGTTCATATGGGAATTATCTATTGCTATTGCCTTTGCGGCGTAGTCTCTGACTACGTCGTAAAGGTAGCCAATCTCCAGATTGGCGAAAACGTGGTATATTGAAATACAATGAGCACAGGTTACCAAATAGAGGACCAATACGGCACTTATTTTCTCACTTTCACAATTGTCGACTGGGTAGATGTCTTCAGCAGGAAAAACTATCGCGACATCGTTGTCGACGCTCTTGATTATTGCATAAAAAATAAACAGCTGAAGCTATACGGCTATGTGGTAATGACCAATCATGTACATCTGATAGCACGAAGCGAGCGCGGAGCACTATCTGACACAGTGCGCGACCTAAAGAAATATACTGCAAGAAAAATACTGGAAGCGATACAAAATGAACCCGAAAGCAGGCGCGAGTGGCTGCTGCATCGGTTTGCCTGGAATGCAGATCAAAATAAGCGCAGCAGCGACCACCAGGTCTGGACGCACGAAAACCATGCTATCCATATTTACTCAGAAGACTTCTTCAGGCAAAAGCTAAACTATATTCATCAAAACCCGGTACGTGCTGGATGGGTTGAGGGAGAAAACGACTATGTGTACAGCAGCGCAAAATCGCTGAATGAAAACAGGAATATTAGGCTGCAGCTTTGCGATTGGTTTGACTAGTTTTTATTCGCCAATCTGGAGATTGGCTACCACTTCGACGTAGACAGAGTCTACGCCGAGCTGGGAGATTGGCTACCACTTCGACGTAGACAGAGTCTACGCCGAGCTGGGGTCATCTTGTCACTACTCAAAATAACTCTCGCTTTCAGGCTTCCTATCGATGAAAGTGGGTATTATGACAAGGTTGAATGGAAATATCATACACATTTTTTTTTATAAAAAGAGAATGGAATTCATATTGAGTATTCAAATCAAAAAGTAAGTTAGCTTTGGGTGATGAAAACCCATATTCATCAGCTTTTTCATGTCTTAACCTCGGATAATAATATTTCTCATCAAGTGGTTGAATTAGATTTGAAGGGACATCCCCAATACAATAAAAAGTATACCCCTTCACAAACAAAATACCAAAGGCTTTTTTAAGTTGCTCATAAGTAGGATCGATAATAGGGGCAATAGAAATTTGATAGCCTTTATCGTTTTTTTTAGATAGCAGGTAATAAGAAACCTCTTGACTACTCGTATTCGTCATGGTTCGACAATTGTCCGTCAACCTCTCGAGCATCTTTTTCAGTTTTTTTGTTGCGTCAAATTGTTTTACCTTTAATTGGTTAGTATGAAGCTCTTCAAAAGCAACACTATCGCTATCCTTTATGTAAGACTGTCCGTAGGACATGTTTACTATAAACAGAAACAACGAAGCATAAATGTATTTCATCACTTTTTCTTTTCGCCTTTAATGATTACTTCCATATCAGTATAGGTATTTTCATTGTATTCTCTATATTTCCCATCAGGAGTAAAAATAAAAAATCTTGGTAATTTCAAATCCATTTTGAGTGTATTAAACAGGTTTGATCTGACATTATTTTCATTTACTGTTTTAGTAATATAGGAATTAACGGAACGAATAAAGCCAATATCGCCTTGGGTACGAAGTTCGGGCATATCAAGCGGTACTTGAGAACCAGATGGTGCGTCATTGCCACCTGGGTGTGAATGGGTATGGCTTGTTAATCCAAGAAAAAATATGGGCTCGAAATTGTTTGCAGATGCATTCTCGTTATGTGATGTAGTTAAATATGAGGATGGCAGTAACCCTCCTTCTCCCAAATTCCATAATTGCCATTCAACGTCAGAATTTTTCGCAACAAACTCAAACATATTCTTCATTTGTCCCGTATTTGTGGATGAATACTGGTCAATGGTCGAATATGCAATCCCCTTATCATCTTTAAGTTCAGAAGTTTTCTTGTTTTCTAATATGCCTTTATCTACTTGCATACTATTTTTATTATCTTCAGAAAATAGTTGATCACTTTTTTCACCCCGTTGTTCCTGATGTTCTGCAAGGTATCCGGAACGCATGATAGAACGGAGGTTTGCAACCGGCAGCATTTGCAACAACGCCTAAATGATAACACCCACCCTAAACACAAATTAACAATTAAAATTTTACGACTATTTATCCCCACTTTTTGGAAAGGGGCTTGCTGCTATCGTAACTTGCAAGTGAGCTGATCGTTTTATGAGGTTAACTATTCATAAATGCTTTAGCTCATTGAAGTTCTTTGACATATTAAACCCTAAACCATCGGGCAAACCAGGCATGAAATGTCTAGTCCTGCCATAGGTTGACACTAAAAAAGTGTAATATATGGCAAGAAACCATCAAAGACGCAGCTGGCTTTTACGCCGGCAAGTAGTAAAAGAGTACCTGGGGGGTTCCAAAACGCTT
>JAFDXN010000045.1 GCA_018267915.1 Bacteroidota bacterium
AATAAAATGGGGGCATCGTGCTATGTTAGCGCCGAGCTACCTCGGTACTATTTTCGCCGCTGGCGGGCTTAACTTCTGAGTTCGAGATGGGATCAGGTGGAACCCCGCCGCTATAGACACCCCCAAACATACGGAGTTTTGTTCTCCAACGAATTGCTGAGAAAATTTGCCGTTTATAACGGACTTTGATTTCAACGCCTGACTCGTAGTCAGTTTTGCGTTTGCCGATCGACGAATCGATCGGTCTTTCACGTGAGGCTTAGCCTCACGTGCGAATAGTGCTTGAATCTTCTTTCAATCACCCGCTCAGAGACTCTTACGTCCGACCTTAGGTCGGCCAGCTAGAGAGCTCCGAATAGGCGAAGTCATCACCTCCGTTTATAGAAGGTGAATAGTAGGAAGATAAGCCTCTCGTCCGATTAGTAGTGGTCAGCTAAGTGCATTACTGCACGTACACACCCACCCTATCAACCTTGTCGTCTACAAGGGGACTTCGAGGGGACTTAACGTCCCGGGAGAAGTTGTTTTGAAGAGAGTTTCCCACTTAGATGCTTTCAGCGGTTATCTCGTCCGGACATAGCTACCCAGCAACTACCACTGGCGTGATAACTGGAACACTAGCGGTCCGTCCATCCCGGTCCTCTCGTACTAAGGACAGCTCTTCTCACTTCTCCAACACCTACGGCAGATAGGGACCGAACTGTCTCACGACGTTCTGAACCCAGCTCGCGTACCGCTTTAATTGGCGAACAGCCAAACCCTTGGGACCTGCTCCAGCCCCAGGATGCGATGAGCCGACATCGAGGTGCCAAACCTCCCCGTCGATGTGAACTCTTGGGGGAGATAAGCCTGTTATCCCCGGAGTACCTTTTATCCGTTGAGCGATGGCCCTTCCATACAGAACCACCGGATCACTAGAACCTACTTTCGTACCTGATCGACATGTCCGTCTTTCAGTCAAGCACCCTTATGCTCTTGCACTCTACGGCTGGTTTCCACTCAGCCTGAGGGTACCTTCGTGCGCCTCCGTTACTCTTTGGGAGGCGACCGCCCCAGTCAAACTGCCCGCCTGACATCGTCCCGTGGCCGGTTAGACGACCTACGGTGAGAACAATCAAGAATTCAGGGTGGTATTTCAACGGCGACTCCACCTAGGCTAGCGCCTAAGCTTCAAAGTCTCCCACCTATCCTACACAAAATCCCCAAGTGCTCTATGCCAGGGTACAGTAAAGGTTCACGGGGTCTTTCCGTCTTGCCGCAGGAATACGGTATCTGCACCGCAACTCCAATTTCGCTGAGGCTCCAGCCGAGACAGTGGGGAATTCGTTACGCCATTCGTGCAGGTCGGAACTTACCCGACAAGGAATTTCGCTACCTTAGGACCGTTATAGTTACGGCCGCCGTTTACCGGGGCTTAAGTTCGAAGCTTCTGGGTTACCCCATGACCTCTCCCCATGACCTTCCGGCACCGGGCAGGCGTCAGACCCTATACTTCCTCATATGAGTTAGCAGAGTCCTGTGTTTTTGTTAAACAGTCGATACCCCCTAGTTTCTGCCCCCGACTTCTCCTCGATGGAGTAAATCCACCTTAAATACAATCGGGCTCTCTTATCCCTAAGTTACGAGAGTAATTTGCAGAGTTCCTTAGCTGGAATTCTCTCACGCGCCTGAGGATGCTCTCCTCGCCCACCTGTGTCGGTTTCCGGTACGAGTCAATTTGAATCTCACTACGCCGCTTTTCTTGTACGTGGAGTGCCTTAGACTTCATGGCCTGTTACGGCCTTCGTATTCCCGTCTCGGGTTTTAACTGTGATGCGGATTTGCCTACACCACAACCCTACCTGGTTAAACCACTGCAACCGATGAGTGGCTCTAAGGAACTTACGCAGTCCCGACTTAGCTAATAACGATTCAAACTGAGTAGAGGAATATTAACCCCTTCTCCATCGCCTACGCATTTCTGCCTCGGCTTAGGTCTCGACTAACCCTGCCCGGACGAGCCGTGTGCAGGAACCCTTGGGCTTACGGCGATTAGGATTCTCACCTAATTTATCGCTACTCATACCAGCAGCAGCTCTTGTCATACCTCCAGTGGTGCTTACGCTCCACCTTCTCCGGCTTAGACAATGCTCCCCTACCACGCGTATGAACGTCGTTCATACGCATCCGCAGCTTCGGTTCTATACTTCAGCCCCGTTAAGTTTTCGGCGCAATGATCCTCGACCAGTGAGCTATTACGCTTTCTTTAAAGGATTGCTGCTTCTAAGCAAACCTCCTGGTTGTCTGGGGATCATCACATCCTTTCCCACTCAGTATAGAATTTGGGACCTTAGCTGGCGGTCTGGGTTCTTTCCCTTTTGACGACGAAACTTATCTCCCGCCGTCTGCCTCCTGTGGGGTTAAATTTATTGGTATTCGGAGTTTGATAGGGGTTGGTAACCCGGTAAGGCCCCTAGCCCATTCAGTGCTCTACCCCCAATAATTCTCCACAAGACGCTACCTAAATAGCTTTCGGGGAGAACCAGCTATCACGTAGTTTGGTTGGCCTTTCACCCCTAAACACAACTCATCCGAGACCTTTTCAACGGGCACCGGTTCGGTCCTCCACGCCCTGTTACGGACGCTTCAACCTGGTCATGTCTAGCTCACCACGTTTCGGGTCTAGTACCTGCAACTCTTTCGCCCTATTCAGACTCGCTTTCGCTACGGCTCCCCCTGCTACGGGTTAACCTTGCTACAGAAACTAACTCGCTGGTTCATTATGCAAAAGGTACGCGGTCACACATTTCCCTCTTCGGGCATAGTGCTCCCACCGCTTGTAGGCACGGGATTTCAGATTCTGTTTCACTCCCCTTCACGGGGTTCTTTTCACCTTTCCCTCACGGTACTATGCGCTATCGGTGACATGCTTGTATTTAGCCTTGGATGATGGTGCACCCAGATTCCCACAGGGATCCTCCGACCCCATGGTACTTGGGAAATTCCTAGCGCTTGAACCCATTTCACTTACGGGGCTTTCACCCTCTATGGCCGGCCTTCCCAGACCGTTCTGTTATGGTTTCAAGTCGCACATTGGACTCCCGCAACCCCAAAAGACAATGTCTCTTGGTTTAGGCTCTACCCGTTTCGCTCGCCACTACTTGGGGTATCTCGTGCTTGATTTCTTTTCCTACGGGTACTGAGATGTTTCAATTCCCCGCGTTCGCTCGATCAGCCTACTTTACTCAGCTAACCGTTCCAGGACGTTACTCCTGGAGAGTTTCCTCATTCGGACACCTGCGGATCAAAGCTTATTTGGCAGCTCCCCGCAGTCTTTCGTGGCCTTATCCGTCCTTCTTCGCCAGCATGTCCCAAGGCATCCGTCTCGTGCCCTGAGTCGCTTATCAGTAATTACGAATCAAAATTGAGTTCACTTCGCAGTCCGAAGACTGATCGATCCCACAACCCTGATTCATCCTACTTCTTCGCCTATTCGCAGATCTCTGTGAGCCTTTCAGCGGCCGTGGCCGCCTCAGAACTTCCAGAGTCTCAAATATATTTTTTCACTAAACGTCGGTTAAACGTTCAGCGCCTTTGCTTAAACCCAGTCAAACAAGATCGAGATCGTCTTGCGACAACCTCTCGCTTCACAGCGCTCATTCGACCGTTTCTTTGTGGATATTCTTTCGAGTCTTACGACTCGTAGGAACATCACTAGATGTTTAATCATTTATATTTTTGAGCCGCATTCCTGACTTAATTTTCAGTGTTGAGAATCAATGTCATTACATGCGTGCCGACCGCTCAGTTGCGGTCGACCTTATTTGGTCACTCGCGTGAATGACCAAACTTTCCTCAGCAATTCGTTTGAGAACAAACGCTTCCAATCACTCGCGTGGCACTCTCCTGTCTCACGACAAAAGCCGCCCATGACCTTCACGTCTGTTTGTGAATTACTTTACTTACTATTTATTTTTCAAAGATCGCTTTGATCCCGAAGGATCAAACTTTTTTTGAAGCGCGCGCTTGAACTTGGTGGGCCTGGGAAGATTTGAACTTCCGACCCCACGCTTATCAAGCGTGTGCTCTGACCAACTGAGCTACAGGCCCATCACCAGTCAGGCTTCTACCTGCGCAACTTCAATTAAACTTTTTGATGAACAACTTTGAAGAGAGAGCGGACCCCCAGCGCAGACTAGGTCTGCGCCGAGACGTTATTTTTTAGTCGTCATCCAGGCAATCCATCCGAGCTCAGAGCCTTGCGTTGCTCTCTTCTCGTACTTCGTCTCGCCTAGAGACTTAAGACCTAAGAATGTTTCGAACTCGTCGTCATGAAGACCGAAGTCTCATGAAACCAGAGCCGAAAATATTTCCTTAGAAAGGAGGTGATCCAGCCGCACCTTCCGATACGGCTACCTTGTTACGACTTCACCCCAGTCACCAACCCCACCTTCAACGAAGGCCCCCTTACGGTTAGCCTGATCGTTTTCTGGTTGAGTCAGCTCCCATGGTGTGACGGGCGGTGTGTACAAGGCCCGGGAACGTATTCACCGCGGCGTTCTGATCCGCGATTACTAGCGATTCCAGCTTCATGGAGTCGAGTTGCAGACTCCAATCCGAACTGAGAATGACTTTTTGAGATTCGCTCCCCCTCGCGGGTTCGCTTCCCTTTGTGTCATCCATTGTATCACGTGTGTCGCCCTGGATATAAAGGCCATGAGGACTTGACGTCATCCCCACCTTCCTCCGTGTTAACCACGGCAGTCCCTCTAGAGTGCCCAACTTAATGCTGGCAACTAAAGGCAAGGGTTGCGCTCGTTGCGGGACTTAACCCAACATGTCACCACACGAGCTGACGACAGCCATGCAGCACCTGTCTCCCGGTTGTATTGCTACAAAAACTGTATTTCTACAGCGGTCCGGGGATGTCAAACCCAGGTAAGGTTTTGCGCGTTGCTTCGAATTAAACCACATGATCCACCGCTTGTGCGGGCCCCCGTCAATTCCTTTGAGTTTTAGTCTTGCGACCGTACTTCCCAGGCGGGGTACTTATTGCGTTAGCTCCGGCTCTGCAGGGGTCTATTCCCACAAAGCCTAGTACCCATCGTTTACAGCGTGGACTACCAGGGTATCTAATCCTGTTTGCTCCCCACGCTTTCGTTGTTGAGTGTCAGTGCCTATCCAGTTTGCCGCCTTCGCCGCTGGTGTTCCTCCCGATCTCTACGCATTTCACCGCTACACCGGGAATTCCACAAACCCCTCTAGGACTCTAGTCTTACCGTTTCTGAGGCACTTCCACAGTTAAGCCATGGGATTTCACCTCAGACAAATAAGACCACCTACCAACCCTTTACGCCCAATAATTCCGAGCAACGCTTGCACCCTTCGTATTACCGCGGCTGCTGGCACGAAGTTAGCCGGTGCTTCCTCCCCTGGTACCGTCAGTTCCTACGGCTATTAACCGTAAGCATTTTCGTCCCAGGTGACAGAGCTTTACAACCCGAAGGCCTTCTTCACTCACGCGGCGTGGCTGCGTCAGACTTTCGTCCATTGCGCAAGATTCCCCACTGCTGCCTCCCGTAGGAGTCTGGACCGTGTTTCAGTTCCAGTGTGGCTGATCATCCTCTCAGACCAGCTACTGATCATCGTCTTGGTAGGCCTTTACCCCACCAACTAACTAATCAGACGCAGGCTCATCTTACTGCGAAGGCTCTTATCGAGCTCCCTTTCCCGAAAGAGTCGTTATGACTCCCGTCGCTCTATCCAGTATTAGCCCGCCTTTCGGCAGGTTATTCCGAACAGTAAGGTAGATTACCTACGTGTTACTCACCCGTACGCCACTTTACTAAGGATTGCTCCCGTTCACGTTCGACTTGCATGTGTTAGGCACGCCGCCAGCGTTCGCTCTGAGCCAGGATCAAACTCTCATGTTTGTTTTTTTAACTTACTACCGCGCTGAGCTCCGAAGAACCCTGCCGCAGCAAATCTACTTAAACAGCATGCGATGCGAGAACCCTCGGCCAGCTTACGCTTGCCGATAAATCCCCGCTGCTTAAACCCGAATGCTCGATTGAACAGCTAGCTAGTATGTTATTACCGCTATTTGTTGCTGACCGTGGAGGCTATGCCCCCATGGTCTAGAATCTCTTGGTTCAGAACCCAATGCGCCTCACGGCGTATTCAGCTCCTACTTTAAGAATTACTCATTGAATCGATTTCGAGGCTTCGACAGACGTCGTCTGCGTCTTTCAGGTCGGTAAACCAACCCTCAGCGCAGGGACCTGCCAATGCCCGCTCTCTCTTCAAAATTATTCATCGTTTTCAAAGAACAATCG
>JAFDXN010000046.1 GCA_018267915.1 Bacteroidota bacterium
GAGATAGAAACTGACGAGCGGGAAACGCTCGGTAGATCTGACATACTGCATACCATAGCAATTGGGTCCCGCTATACACGCCTTTTCCTTGGGACTGTTCTTTCTCAGAAACGATCTCACGACTTCCAGCGGAACTATCATAGTAAATGGAATGACCTCCTGATTCTGCAAAATACTTGAGGATATATTTGGAACAAAAGGCTGTCCATTGGCTATAGCTGTTTGATGTTCCAGTAATCGCAGATTGACCTCTCGCGTAATCGGCTTATTCCGCTCGAAAAGTTCATCTTGTACTCTTCTCCTGTCCTCCGGAGTGACGCTCAGAGTGTACAGAGGGACATTCTGCATGGCAGCCACTGTTCTAGTCATGATTGCGCTTTTTCTGCCACCGCCCTCCGAACCACTTACAGTCAATGCTCCACTGCCAGTGCATGTGACATCCTTTGGCTGAGAGATGAATCCTGCAGTGGAGTGGTGAAGGATGGATCCTACAGGATGTTTGGAAAGCGGATCTTTCGGGCACGGTTCATTGCCAACGGCCTCATTGACAGAAATCGCGTTTCCGCCGACAGCGGACGGTTCTGCCGCACCTCTAGAAAGTAACTGCTGGATGGTATCAGAATCATTCGCTGCTGTGTGTGTAGAGTGGGAACCCGATGTGCTGTATGAAGACGACTGCTGTAAAATGTCTTTTGCAGGTACGTTGGCATTCTTGGGTTTTCCGAAATCTTCGTTGACTCTCACGACAGGAATGCGCAGATGATCCTGACTCTTGGTAACGTCGTGTCGGACTTTCTTCAATTTGACCTTGGACATGCTGGCCACCCACGTCTGGCTTGGAGTGTTTGCGGCTTCCAGATGTGCCGAAGTTTCTATGTCCATCAAATCACTGGGAGTCAACCTGTCGGTGGGGTTTTGTGGCTCTGTAGATCTGGAGAACATATAGGACGATGGAAGGTCCGGATTCTTAGTGCTGTCTTCGAAACACGCCGCAAAAGCAGGATTTTTCTCGCGTTCCGCATTGGGACCTCTCATGAAGTCGGACATGAAAGACGATACAGCATGTTCTTTCAGGACATGTATCCGTCGATCCGTGAATTGGTCCATGCTGGAAAACTCAAAAACAAAAAGCGGAATCGCCGATGTTGGGTTTATTAGCACAGAAACTTAAAAATTATAACACAGCGGCACGTAATGGAAGAATACCATCTTCGGGCGTAATAAGCCATATAAAAATGACTGCACAGGCGACGGAACCTGATGCCGGTCTCAAACTAGCGTCGGAGTTCAGCGGCTGTTTGGTGAATTACTTGAATTCCTACACGAATATAGACCGCATACTAGCGACCGCGGTATCTGACGCCACAGACGAAGCAGCACGGTCTCTTTTGGGTCCCAATTTACTGGAACTGCTCAATACCATGGAATTCAAAGTCCAGCTTCTGTGGCACACAATACTGAGGACAGGTTACATCACGTTCCTGCCTTTTAAAGACATGAGAAAATGCGTTTACAAAATCCATTTCCACACACTCACCAATAGCATGCAGAGAACCGTCATGAAACTCATGTTTCGATCGACCATGGCAACTGTATTTAAGAAACGTGTGAGTGACAAAGAGATGTTTTTTGTAGAATTTTCTCTCAATGGTGTATTTACAGCTGATTTTATATCACAATGCAGAACCAAGTGGCTCAATATGGCGTCCACCTTGTTTCTGACCTACAACCTCTGTAATTTCATTATATCGCAGCCAATATTGACGTCCGTAGCCAACTGTTGGTTGCAGCAGACGTCCAGCGCTGCTTTCGGCCAATTGCTGGAAACTGTCCTGATAGATTCCATGGATTTTTCTGTTGATAGCGAATTCTCGTTTCATTTGTTCGCCGGACGTCCTGAGCTCATCATCAAGCGGGAGTCGTTTGATGACCACACACAGAACGCCATCAACTGCTTCAATATCATGGGCGTTAAGAGCTTCAGAAATTGGATCGTCACGGACAGAAACACATGCAAGTTCTCATTCAATGGATTTCATATTCCCAAGACTTTTGGTGTGATGATGTGGAATTGGAGGATGGGAATCTTACGCACCATCTATTGTCTGATGATCCTGCTGTCGTATCGACATAGATTGCGTCGGAATATGTTAATGGCCCTGTACAACTATACATACAAACTGCACTATACCTTTCTAACCAGGGCATGGCAATTGAACGAGGTTTTAAATAAGGAAGACTATGAAATATCGATCACAAGGGCAAAACAAGTACTGTCTTTGGCCATGTTTTTGCTCGAAAACGCACAACAACCTGCGGGGCCCATGGATAAGGCTGCTTACGAGGTTTATATGAGCTCGTTATTGTAGCGATTACCATTGTATAGTTGAGTGAAGTGTAGATTTTATTTTAAAGACTTTCGATGTTATGTAGTAATGAACACGATTGTGTATGGATCAGTGTGATTCATATTGCCGTATGATATATTTTCAGTAGGTCGTAATGGAAGACGCTTCAAACACAACACTCCCCACTCTCGGAGATTACACGGAATACGTCACCGACGTTAGCAGCACAGCGTGTAAACACACATGCTATCTGTTCAATTCATGTCAAGCAGATTTGGGTTTCATGGTACTTGGGATACTATCGTTTGTAGCCATCAGTGTATGGCTGTTTGCATGTGTTCTTTTGTGGTTCTACAAGACCAAGTTTGGGCACTGCGTTCAGAAATGGGCGAGAAAACCGAAACCAGAACGTTACACACACGTCGAAAACGATGCAAACGAACTGGCGGAGAAAACCGGCGTTGAAGAAGTCATGACTGCTTCAGACGTTTACATCCATGAAGATGACGAACTGTGATGTAGTTGCGCAGTACATTATAAAAATCATAGCGGTTTAGTGGAATTTATGTTACATTTTTTTACGAAAAACATACTTGTGCTCAGAATACATTATCCATGTAATTGGAAAATTCAGTGTACGTATCTTCGTCATACGACAACTGTTTGCCCCCAGCAAAATTGCTGAATGCATCCCAAGAAACGGTACGTGTTCTTTCGTTGTAAAATCGAGTGTTGAATTTGAAGTAAACTTCGTAATTCTCGTACATCATCTCCACGTCAGGTGGTAGAGGATCTCCGGGATAACCATCTAAAATATCCAACGCGCTCTGTTGGAAACCTTTTGGATCATTTGGATCGTACGCGGCTATTACTGCGAATGGGGTGTGTGCATAGTGCATCATAACAGCTATCACTCCTTTGCTACGGACTTCTTTTCTGGTGAGCCAGTAATCAATACCGCCTGCGATACCGATTAGAATACACATCAGCACGAAAGCTCCGATCATGGTACATGCGTCAGCTACGCTCCAGCCATAATTTTCCGGTAGATAGTACGCAGGTACTGTGCACCACATGCTGTCGAGTTTTTTGGAGGAACTAAGAAGTATTTTTCACATCAATAATTGTCGTACCGCTCCAGTTGTTTTTAGTATCTTTTGTTCAGAATCTCAGATGTATCATTTCATTCATAAATATACATTGGTACATATTCACGAAGGACATTCATTCGGTTTGCTGGAATCGTTTCTGAGACAGAGAAATGGCCGTCACGGCCTGTGCCAGGGTGGCCTTGGATCCAAAGTTGACCGAAAAGTACTTGGCGCAATTGACTCCTGTCCGATCCTTGTTCTGCTCAGTGCTCGCCCAGGCGTTCAAATTGGCCATGATGTGTCTGTACGGCCATTTTCTGACAATATCGGCAATTACCTCGCCGAGAATGACGCATTGTAGCAACACAACCAGAAAAAACGCAAAGGGAACTGCAGCCGAAACGTAATCAACCATTTTTTGGTACAAAGGCTCGCGGCACAATCCTGATTCAGCATGAAAAAATATCTGGTTCAGAAACACAATTCGCTTGTATTTGATAATGTCAATATGAAGAACAGTGGCAATGTTGAACAAAAAGTAAGTTACGTTAAATAAGAAAGCTTTTTGCATACAGCATGATAATAATCTCTATTGTAAGAAAGAACGTAGCATTAGCATGTTACTAGCTGTACTGTATCTGTTGTTTTCGATCACTTCTGCTCAATTCCAACAAATTCAGCTCAGAGGGGCGTGGACGTACAGTTCATGCAACGCCGCGATGGTTAATGCGTCTGTCATTTCGCCATACGACAACGGAGGCTACGGTCAGCTAAACACAAGTGGTTTGGTCAATGGGACCAGCACCGTAGATCTATGCTCTGTTCTTGGTCAGGAACAAATTACTGTGCTGCAGTTTACATTGCAGCAGCAATCTGTTGCTGGAGTAAACAATCTTGTGTTTTCGCTCAACAGCATACCTCCTGTAGGAGGTTCTTTGTCGGATTCGGCTCTGGCAGATACTGACAACGCCTTGTCGTGTCAAGGAACTCCGAAAGGCACACCATGCCTATTGCTAAAGCAACCCATGACTGTATCTTTTGACAGCAGCATCGCTACGATACAATATGATTTAATCAAGCAACCATCGTACTACTTCTACGCCTATATTGTTCTGTATAACACAGAATACGACGTTGAAGGATCGACCAACTCCACCCTGAACTTGAACGGAGTTCCTTTTGCATCCAGTCTGGTGACCTGTAGCAATGTGGAAAAACCAGGATGGATCCAACTTACCAATGTAGTTGGACTGTCTTCTACTTGCGATAAGGAGATTTGTCCATCCAGGTCTTCTAGTAGACCTTTTTACTTTGGACCGGACAGCAACAAGCCGTCCAGCGCTGGAGGAAATTGCCCTATCATCTACTGCAAAATACCCAAAGCGGTCCTGAAAACGCCACACGATTCGTGGAGCGCAATCACTGTTGGGGTACAGGGACCGCAGTGTTCTCTGTGGAGAATCAACCCCGCTGGCGTCAGGACTATGACAGCCAGAGCTACTATCAAACGCTTTGAGTATAAAGCCGGGAATTCAGGGTCTACGCCGGCTATAAGCACCAATTACATCCAGCTAAGCAGTAGACAATCTGGAGCATATCAACAGAGTGGCGACATTCCTTTGATTGCTCAAATGTCTCCGGTACAATCGTCGCAAGGTTCCGTACCCCCGGCAGAATCTGGTGGAATTGTTACGTGCTCTAGAAATCCGCAAGTCCTGAACGTGGTCAATGACATGCCACCACAAGACACCACAACATCATTTCCACATCCCAAT
Source organism: Bacteroidota bacterium (assembly GCA_018267915.1). Classification (GTDB taxonomy): domain Bacteria; phylum Bacteroidota; class Bacteroidia; order Chitinophagales; family Chitinophagaceae; genus MKUN01. Next base: position 5,215 of record JAFDXN010000046.1, read on the forward strand.
ACCTATCTGTACAACCCATGGCTGTATACAAAGCAAGGTACAGGAAGAGCCCTCACGGGTGATGCCGTTGCCAACGGATGCATTTTACCGGCAGCTGCATGCAGAAGCTATTTTCCGCCTGGACATACAGAAGATAGTTGGTGGTACAAGGTGGATAACAACATCATGCCCCAGTATAGCGGAGTTCAGTGCAATTCTCAGGGCATGACTCCTCAGCAGTTCGCCAACCCCATCACTGCCAGCCAGATGTGTTCTGCGGCCGCCAGATCGACGCAGAAGTGCACGCAGGCCGTTTCTGGAGAATGCGTGCCGAATTACATCCAATTTAACGAGATCAAAAATCCCCTCACAAGAACCCCTTGTTTGGTTGATCAGAGCTTCGAACAGGTTCTGGAAACCACAACAAGCACTCCATTCGATCAACGCTACACCTGGCCTGGAGTTACAGATGTTCCAAACAACTACAACCCTCTGAACCCTCAGTGGTGGATGGGTGGAGCTACGTTACTAACATCAACTGTAGGAGACAATACCATTCAGAGTGTTATTACGATCTACACCAATGCCGAGTTCCTGGGCGAAGTTGTGAGTGTGAGTTCCGGAAAATTCAATAACCAAAGCATGTTGTGTAATGCAGTTGCTGGCGGTCCTGCTTCTACGGCCGCTTTCATAGAAAACACAGGGAATCTTCCGGGACTTTACTTTGTTACAGTGAACGTTGCCGTGGGACCCCGAGGAAATGCATCGGGAATCGCCTACTCAGATCCTGTGACGGAAATAACCAACGGGGCCAATGTCTACAGGGTGGTCGGTACAAGCGTTGGCGTGCCTGCGGGAGAATCCGCTCCCGTACAATTTGATTTACGATACACCGGACCAGCGTCAAACGAACTCACAGCCACGCTGAGTCTCTGGATTCTAGTGAGCGAAAACTCCAACGGAATCAATGGATATCAAAAAGTGGACGAAGTGACTACAGCATGCACCATAACCATCGGGAAAGTTCTGGCTTCACGAGATCTTAACCTTGGTAATATCACCTCTCCGAAACAGGGATACACTTGTGAATGGTATGCTATTACATACGGAACGTGCATTGGTCATTACAGGAAGTTCTGGATGTTTCCAGTGAACCTTCTGTTATACATTCCGCTGACATTGAGCGTAATTACATTCATCATTCTGTTCATTCCTGTCGTGATCAAATTGTATGGAATTAGAAAGAAAGAAGACGCCAGAATAGCAAAACAGGCTACTAAAACAGCAGAGGCTGTTGCTGAACAAATGAAGGCTGTAGAATTGACTCCAGCCGACCTATCGTCCACTGTAGAATGAAAATAGATACATTAAAGACATTTTTTCTGAATCATCGTTCTGACAAAAAACTACAAAATATAGTGATAGGAAAATTTACTTTACTACTAAGACATAGCAGATCACAACCAAAACATTCTGGAGCCGGCAGGTGTTTCACAGACCTACGGCCGCTACACTTCAATGGTCAGCGTGCAGTCGACGTTGGCGCGACCCACTCTCGGGCTTGGATTCAGGGCGCTGATGCTGTCGCAGAACTGGGAACCCGTCAAGGATCCATTGACACAGGCATACACATCGAAGGGCGCCTCGTATGGACAGGTGCGACCCAAGATTCCGTACGTGGTGGTGCTGAGATCCAGCACCCCTGAAGTTTGGTATTGGATGATGCCACTGGTGAGGTTCGTAAAACCACTGCTGACTCCAACGACAACAATGGGGTTGATCTGAGTAGCATAAGTCAGGGTGTACACGCCCACTTCTCCAGTGACGGAGTGGATGGTAGTGTTGTAAACTGCTGTTTGATCGTACGCAGCATAGGTCGTAAAGAAGGATGTGAGAGAAGAACATGAATAAGCCGTGGACGCCAGATTCTGCCACACAGTTTGCGCCGAGTAGGCTTCGTATGCACTGGCGTATACAGGAGTGCCAGTGTATTGACATCCGGCAGGAGAACAGAACGACGGTGTGGTGGATGATATCAGTACCGAAACGGTATGAAGAAGCTCCAAAGTAGTCGTAGTGTACGTGATGATGAGGCGGTCGGCACACGTAGCCGCAACACTGATCAGAGATCCAGTGTAACTGGTGTCTGGTTGTAAAACCATGTTGCCGAATTTGCCGCTGTAACTGTCCGTCGTGGAAGCTCCACTGGCCACTCGCAAACTGAACAATCCACCAAACTGGCTCAGTCCGATACCATAAGCAGTGTGATAGTACTGAACACCGCTTCCGTCAACATTACCGAGCGCAGCATCCCAAATTACCGTGTCTCCATTTGGATTCTTCGTCGGATCCAGCGTGTAGTTCAGATAACGTCCGTTGGCTGTGAGATTGAGCGTCTTAGCTGGCAGAATCAGCTGTTCCATCTCAAACTGCAGACCTTCGAGCGAACCACCGGCCCTGGAGCTCACACCGTATTGCTGATTGACACCACCAAATTGAAGCTTGATGCAACTGGCACAATTACCTGCCAGATCGGTACTCGTGGATTCGTCAGTGGCGCCAGTCACGGCTCCGATTTGACGCAGAGACGTGTGGTTAAACGGGAACGTGTATGTTGCCGTAACATCGGCCAGAACGTTGAAACCATACACCCAGCCGCCGTTGACATTGGTAAAAACCGGAGTTCCAGCTGCGGTTTCGTTCGCAGTTAGAGGGACGGCAGTATTGTTGCCGCTAGTATCGGAGAATGCCAAGATAATCCATCGACTGCTCGCTGGTTCTCCAGCAACATGCGTATGCGGAATGGCAACAGCATCTTGAACGACTGGATTGATGTTCTTCAGAACTCCGAACCCAGGATCGACCGTGCCAAAAGGATCCTGGAACGTGGGAACTTCCGGATCCGTAAAGTCGATAACACGCACGTAAATGTTGTCGCTGGTGCTATCTTTCACATAAATCAGCGCAGTAGAGTTGGCAGTACTTCCGTCTGCCAAACCAAGACTGACCAACTTGATCGTTCGTGCCACTGCCAAACCGGTTGCCAAGATTTCCACAGGGACCGTGTTGGTGGTAACTCCAGACACGGGGTCTCTGGTGCTGGCGTACGCCATTACAGATCCGTCATCGGCAATGAACGCAGTAATGCTTCTGGAAGCACCGATTCTGGCCACAGAGTAGAGCGTGAACGAACCCGTAGAAATCTCATTGACTTGATTCACCACTTCGGGATAACTTCCCGGATTTGGAGAAAAGCCAACACTGACGTTACCGTTGAGAAGAAGTCCAACGGCCAGTCCTGGTGCAATGTTGTCTTCTGTGGATCCGTTCACTCGAGAAGCGACATTGCCGTAAATGTAATCAGCAATGAGATCGTGCACGTTGATGATGTTTCCACCATCCATGTCGATGATGCTGTCGATTCCGGCATGCATGAAAATGCCGTTCTGATGGGTCGAAGGCAAAATGCCTCGTGAATGTGTTGGTGGTGCCGTGGGATAGAAATGAAGCCCGGCCCCGTTTTCCATGTTGAGGTTCTGGAACATAGACACATTCAAATTGAAGTAGAAAGGCACAATGCCTGACATGCGATGGCTGATGAGTTCGAAACCGTAGTTTCCGCTATCGAACTTCCACGCGGTCTGCAACATACCGCCCATAGCACCTTGGTACTTGTAGTTGTACCACGTCACACATCCGGAGATGACGGCGAACAACAGAAAAACGACAATGAAAGCTGTCACAACGACATCCAATCGAGCAACATTGTCCGATGCCCAGCTGGTCCATTTGACAAATCCAGCATCATCTTCGACACTAACAACTTCGTACTCAGGTTTTTCCTGACGAACGCTCATTTTCTAAGTGTATACAATCAACCAAAAATACTATCCAAAACCGGACCACTCAAGATTGGCAAACGCTGGAAACGCTCAGAAATTGTGTTTTGTTTGTAGAAAACACAGAACACCACTGATTCCCCCAATGAACGCGTCACAAAATCAGGATCTCTCGGTATTCACTACATCCTGTAGCATGGGCATTACCAAAAATTTTGTTAAAAAAGCTACTGACATTGTGATAATTTGATAGTATTATCAGTAGTGATATACGTTTACTTTTAATTAGCAATTAGAACCAGAAGAGGTCGTCACTGATTTTAATGTATGTTGCGGTGTAGTACCATGCAGATGACAAGATTCGTTCTGTATGTTGCCCTTGTCTCAGCCGCCTGTCTGCTTCAGGCTGATGCTGCGAAAATCGTCCCCAAGGCAGTTAGCGTCACGACGGCATGCCTTTCTGTTATGGTGGGCTCTACACACCTTACCTGTGAAGAAACCACGACCCCTGTAACCATAGTCAACTTCCTGGCCAATTCCGGTTCGAGCTCGTCGAACAAATTCGAGCTCTCGCTTCTTAGTGTTCCTCCAAGCAGTACTGTCGTTCAGGAAGATACCACGACGATGTGTACTAAGAAGACCGCGCAGGGCCGCTGTCTCGCCATCCAGCAAACCACCCTGGAAATGGAAATCAGTAAACCTGTCGTGATATTCGAGCTGGAACCGGTTGGATTGAATTTTCAGGTTCCTTTTTCGTACATGTACAAACAGGCATTTTCGCCATCCGTCACGACAGAAGATTGCATTTTTGTCGGGACGTCCATATCGGAAAATGATGTTTTGATGAACAAAATCAAGAACAGTAATGGCCTGTTTACATGCAATCAACCATGGAACGCTACAGTCCAGTTGGGTACTCCAGGAAAAAGCATGCTGGTCTATACCATGGCGCTGGATGTTCTGTTCCAAAAAAGCGTTCAGTATGCCGCCGCATTCTTCCCAGTAATCCCCCATTGCTCGGTGCTGAAAGCCAGAGGCCGTGGCAAGATCGTCGCAGATGTAACAACGAGACTGACCAACGAAGAAACCGGAGAAACTCAAGAAGTGACGTTCACTTCCGGAGAATACAACCAGGCCAAAACATCCATTCAGGGAAAAGTGATGCTGAGAAATCTCGGTTTGCAGAGCATATCGCAATTCACAAATCCCATTGACTACGGATACTGGCTTGTATGCGGAAACGCATCGAATTTGGGTCCGAATATCATCGAGCCGATCGATATGACCCCCGCAGGATGGAATCCCATTGATAATCCATGGGATCAATTGTCTGAAGAAGACCGATCCTTTGCTGTTCCTACACCAGAAACTATCCTGAAGCTCAACGGAAAATCGACCAATCCAGTTTCTGACAGTTATTCCAGGGCCTTTTTCTTGCATATCAACGAAACACTAGCACCGGCATACTGTACAGGATGCGGCTGTTATGGCGTTGATCCGGACATCTACAGCAATGCACCACAAGAACTGTATTTTGAGAATTATCTGAACATCTTTTCAGATGACACAGCATTCCCCTGTAAACAACTGCTGAATGTAACAAACATCAACACGTGTGTACCTGGCTTCGGAGCGTCCTTTTTGGGTTTGAATCCGCCGTCGCCATGTGACGCGCTGAATTACCTGTTACAACGCAACAGCGGCAACAGTTCCGTTCGCAGAGACACATTCATTGCAGAAGGACGTACCACACAATATCTTTCTCAATGGTGGAACAGCGAAAGACCGAATCTGTGGATGAAAGAAAATCGGGTTTACATAGAAATGCCACAGAACAACGACCTTCAATTCGAATACACCGCTTACTTTACAGGAGATTTCGCTGGGGTTATCAATCCAGCCGGTTATGCGTCTGCCACGCTAGATCAGTCTCTTACGTTTTGTGGAGCTGATATCAGCGCATCGGACAATAGTGCCTACATTTCTGCGAGAATCTGTAACTCCGCAACATCAGGAGGGCCCGGAACTTTTGTTTTGTACACCACATGTGACGTAGACAGCATGTTAGTGCCTCAATTTCCAGCAAGAGTTGTAACACCACAACCATTGGCCTCTGGAGAATGTGTTACGCTAGAACAGCAATTGATCGTCACAGGAAACTTGGTAATCGGAGGAACGTACACTTGCACCATACAAGTCGCTTCGGCTGATGCTACCCCGAGTTTCGCGGCCAATACCAGTCTGATCATGGACGAACTCAGACTCGGTTGTGTGTCTGGAAATACATCCGCACTTCCCATGAGTCCCATATCAGCCTACACTCTAACCGGTAATTTTACCAGATCAGAGAATAACACAGGCCCTGAGGTCAACACCACCGCTGGCTACATAACCATATCCATCATAGCAGCCGCCATCCTGGGCATGGCGTTGTTGCTGGCTATAATATACATCGTTCTCCGTTATTGTATGTAATAAATTTCCTCCTAAGGAAATATAAAACGGATGATTTTTATTTCTGTATTTTATTTTACACAACGTTTTCCAGCAGTACAACAAAAATCATTTTGTGTGTTTTTGTAATCCGACGCTGTTGTAATTTCCAAAATGACCAACAACAGATTTTATGTCCTACTTTTTCTTGTCCTATTTTTCTTGCAATATCGATGTCAAACCCAAGTTAATCTAATCAAATCGCCAATTTCCGGATACATGGACAACTTGTGCGGGTTTTACTTCAGCGAATCCGGACCGTCCATATCCACCTACATTCTAACGGGTAATTTTACGAGATTGGAAAACAAACACAGACCCTGAGGTGGTCAGCATTTCCGGATACACAACTGATTCCATTATATCAGCTATATACATGGATCTTCGTTAATGTATGTAATAAATTTCCTTTTAAGGAAACATAAATCTCTTATTAAGGAAATATAAAAATGACAGAGTCTGAATTTTACTTTACATAAGTACAAATCATTTCTATACCTTTGTTAACATTGTTACACGCATTTTTTTAATTCACAACCACTTTCGTTGGATGTTATCAGGGCCAATGTCTGACGTGAAAGTTCGTATGTATTGCGAAAAATATCGTTCGAAACTACTGGGATACAGCGCACCTTATTCACCTGAGACGAATCGTGCGATAAAACTCGGTGAATTTATGGAAACAATTTATACTCGCATTTTTTACCCACAATACATTGTTTGTGTCGTCAAACCTTCAGTGGGTGAGGTTCCATCAAGTTTTCCTATGTACATACCAGTACGGTGTCTTCCCAATTTAGATGTATGTATGTTCATTTCTCCTCCAGAAGGCGGCCCACCTGAACTGTGTTCATCGTATGCGCGTCGTGTTATCAACGAACAATGTACTGTGTAGTTAGTTTTGATGATTTGATATAAAATTGCAAAAAGAACGTCCTTGAAAAACTTGAAACATTTTTCAGATTTTTAAATACAGTGAATGTATTTGGTATGCTTGTACTTTTGGTGTTGGTGTGTTTTACGGAATGGCCACCAACAAGACAACTGTACTTTGTTTATTTCTCGCGCTGTATTTCCTGTGTTGTCGATGTCAATCTCCCGTCACTCGAATCAATTCCATAGACGTAGTCAATTCGTGTGCGTTATTCTCCAGTGAAGCCGGACCGTCATTGCAATGCCTGAACAACAACGTCACGATCATGGACTTGAGTTTGCCGGTGGTTGGCGGCATGTCGTACGAATTCACATTCCAGGTGATGGCCGGGGCCAACCAATTTTTCGGAACCAGCACTACGCAAACCTCTACGCCACGCTGCTCCGGACCGACCTGTCTTTTGACGAAGTTGGTAAAGCTGAGGATCACGACCTCCAGCAA
>JAFDXN010000047.1 GCA_018267915.1 Bacteroidota bacterium
CATTTTGCGAGTGATGGAAGGCAAGTGTTTGCATGGAAGTGTGAACATAGTGTGTGATCCAAAATTCGAGTGCCCATGACGTGCAGTCGAAAATTCGAGACTTATCACTGAAAATTCGACTGCACAGTTTGCGCGGCCGCGCGCACGCAAAAAATGGCAAAGTCGGAAAAATCGTCTGCGGCCGCGCGCACCAAAAAAATGGCAAAGTCGGAAAAACCGTCTGCGGCCGCGCGCACCAAAAAAATGGCAAAGTCGGTGTGGTGTGCAGTCGAATATTCCGGAACATTGCGAAAACCGCTCGTTTGTAACTTTTTACAGCTTTGAGGCTGACAGTCACGGTCAGTCGTTTTTTCGGTATCAAGGTATTTATGAATTGTTGATCAAGGTATTATTATTATATTATATTTATTATTATTATATATATTCTTTTTATTGATACAAGTTTGTGAAAATGGTGGACTTCACGACTTGGTCAACTTCAATGTTTTTTGATCAAGGTATTATTATTATATATATTTATTATTATTATTATATATATTTATTATTATTGATACAAGTTTGTGAAAATGATGAACTTCGCGACTTGGTCAACTTCAATGATTTTATGATCAAGGTATTATTATATATTTATTATTATTATTATTATAATTATATATATTCTTTTATTGATACAAGTTTGTGAAAATGACGGACTTCACGACTTGGGTCAAGTTCAGTGTTTTTTTGATCAAGATTATTATTATTATATGTATTTTCTCAATACAAGTTCGTGAAAATGATGGACTTCGCGACAAGGTACTATTGTATTATCACGACTTGGGTCAAGTTCAGTGTTTTTTGATCAAGGTATCATTATATATTTATTATTATTATTATTATTATTATTATATTCTTTTTATTGATACAAGTTTGTGAAAATGATGGACTTCACGACTTGGGTCAAGTTCAGTGTTTTTTTGATCAAGATTATTATTATTATATGTATTTTCTCAATACAAGTTCGTGAAAATGATGGACTTCGCAACAAGGTATTATTGTATTATATTATATTTATTCTTTTTAACACATCGGTTTTTTTTTCTCGTGGTGTTGGGAGACGCTACAGTTCATGTAGGGGAAGCGTCATTTGTGTTTTACTGTATGCAAAAACTGATTCAATGAGCTACAACAGGAAGGCCGTCATCATTGCCTTACACCAGATGCATTACCAACGGGTGGAAGTACGTTGGTCCAACCATCGGGCGGCGCGCTGTTCCGCACAACCGCAGCAGCTCCATAGGCCACAAGTGATGAGCGACATGGCGAGGTTGGGGCAGCAAACGTGGTCGACAAAGAGCCGGGCGTCAGCGTTCAACTGCATCGTGGTGGTGGGGGGCGATGCCGGTAGCGGTGTAGTCGTCATGGCAGAGGGAGAGTCGACGGATAGCCAAGTACGCTGAGCGCGTTGGGCGGCAGTGTAGACGGCGAGGCACGGGTAGGCGAGACCTGCGGTGAGTAGACTGGTCAGGGCGGTGGCAAACTGCAGCCAATGAACGTGAGCGCGAAAGAACCGTGCACGGTGATGCTCTCCGTAGGTTGGCAACGGTTGCAGTTGTTGTTGGTCGGACAATGACGACGATGACGATGACGATGACGATGACGAATCAATCACCACATGCAAGTGGTCGTCGAGCCATGCATGCTCGCGTTCGGCAGCAAATCCCAGACACTGCCACAGGCCACACGAAACCAGAGACATGGCAAAGTTGGGGCAGCCGACATGGCACAGAAGTCCTTGCGCGTCGTGCGGCGGCAGTTGCAGCGTCGTGCCGGGGCGCAGACGCACCAGTCGCAGTTGCTGACGCACAGTGGCGAGACGCACGGCGGGGTACAGCAGGCCCAGAGTCACAAGACCCACGAGCCAGTCCACGGCGTACTGCAGCGCGGCTGGGTCGGCGGCAAACAAACGCACGCGGAAGTGGGGGAGGCGGCCGTGCTCAAGCGCTGAGCATTCGTCGTCTGCATCGAGCGTAGCACAAAATGGCGAACAGCTGCGTCGTCGGCGGTGTTGCTGCCGCTTGCCACAGCAGTAGTCCCACAGCGGCGCTGCGACCGACAGCAGATAGCGCACGCCGAACAAGCTGGACAATGCAACAAAGTACCAGGCACCGCCGAAACACAAGCGCATGCTGTAACGCGAAAAGTAGTACCAGCGTCCTGGCCAATTCAGCACGCTGGAAAGCTCCAACAGGGCACAGACCGTCATGTAGGCCAAGCTCAGGGCTGCAGCAACATGCACGCCCAAGTGCGTCACATCGTCGTCTGGCGAAGTTGCACAGTCGCCACGCGAAGTGGATTCTACGAGACGCTGCAAGGCCGGCAGCAGCAGGCGCACGTGCAACGCAGCCAGAACCGCTGCGCATAAAGCAAAGGCCGCCCGAACAAAAGGGTCATGGTCGTACACCTGACGGAAGCCGCAGTAATACCAGGTGATACTAGCACCAAATCCAAGCAAAGAACTGACCAAGGCCGCAAGAAGGTGTTTGTGAAATCGTGCTCGCAGCTGCCAAAAAGAATAATAAAAAAAAAGTCAACACACTAGCCAGTATCTTGCAACAACAACAACAACCAATAATAATAAGAACAACAACAACTAAATAATAATAAGAACAACAACAAAACTAACGTGAAGGAACGCACAATGTAATACAAAGTAGCAACTGCAGGCAACAATTCGCCCATCCACGACAGGAGAAACGCTCGAAGTAACGCTTCCAGCATTGATATTCCATAATGATAGCGACTATAGGAGGCAAAGTACAAGAAGAACAGTGGTGCACACAACGTGAACAGCGTCGACAGTCGCTGGGCTAAGCCAACCCACGGAAGCGGTTCTTCTAGCACGGGAGCCAGTGGCGAAGAACGCAGTTCGTCTTGCTCGTCTTCCTCACCATGAATATTCAAGTCTGCTCCGTCGCCATCAGCTTGGTCCATTCGAGCCATGGATCGCGCATTGAGTGATGACCACGAGGAAGTACGATCCGTTCGACTGAGCAACGCAGAAGCAGCGTCTTCTGTGGCGTCCCGATCATCACTGCAGCCTTTACAACAGCGCGACGTTGAAAGTATGACAAGAATGCAGATGTACAGCACGACAGGAACCAGTAATCTGCAGAAGCAAGAGTAGATTGTCAGTAAAAATCCAGCGTCAGGATGCCCGCCAAAAGCAAACATTACAACAGAGCAAAGAAAAAAAAAGGGTGATCCTACAAATACCATCTCAACCAAAAACCTCCCAATCACTTACAGCAATAAAACGCTTGAAAAAAGTTGCCAATTAAAGGTCATTCTCTCAACGTTCAAATGCAAAAACAAACAATCTTTGGGATTTCACAGAAATACGCGCAAAATCGCAATCCGGGAAAAAAAAACTGGACGACAGAAACGAATCTCTCCTGTTGCACGGCTGGATTTCTTTTTGCGCGAGAAGGAGAACGGACAAGGATGATTCACGCACTTATGTTAATCATGCTACTGACTTCCATGAGCAATGGACTTGATACCAAC
>JAFDXN010000048.1 GCA_018267915.1 Bacteroidota bacterium
GCGGAGCACGACCGCCATCTTCTTCCGCGAGGAACACCGGCCTCGCTCCGTCTTGAATTTCGCCATAAACACCTCCATTCAGCAGGGGGCAGTATGCCCCAATGGTGTGTCCAAGGAAATCGTGGGGCGGAGGACCGTGTATTACACGGATGCCTTTCGCGGCTATCAATCGTTGCGGCGTTATGGCAAACATCATACGGTCAATCACAGCAAGAGTCTTGTCGATCGTCGGACCAAGAACCACATCAATGGGATTGAAGGCTTCTGGTCATTTGCCAAACACATTCTCTACAATTACCGAGGGGTCTCGAAATATCATTTCCCGATGTATCTGAAGGAAATTGAGTATCGCTTCAACCACCGCAAAGAAAACCTCTTCAAACTCTTCTTGCGGTGCTTCTTTGGTTACGTTTCGCCCTAATTACCAAACTAAATGAGGGGAGTTCCATCGATAAAGCGTCCAAAGGGGCTTGTTGGGAGGTCTAAGAACGGAAGATCTGAACCAGAACTCCTGTGCGGGTTGTGGAATTTGTTTTCCGCATGATGTGTTTAATATGTTCCTTGACGGTCTGTTCGGTGATTTTGAGGGCGTTTGCAATTTCCTTATTGGTCCAACCCTTAGCAAGGTTTTCGACCACCGATTGTTCTCTGTTCGTAAGCTGAAACCGTTCTTTGGCCTGATCCGTATTAAGCTGTTGGCGACGCCCGAGTTCTTCCAAGGTCACAACCAGTCGGGCATGTTGTATTCCGCTTCGGTCAGGAAGGCCAAAGCCGCGAAGGAGCACGGGTTGATTTGGATTCCCTGCAACCCGCTTGATCTCGAATTGTTCCCAATCTTTAGCTTCGGTGCGAACTTGCAGGGCCTTTATGATTTCAGCACAAAGTTCGGTAAGGGCTGAGGGGAGTACTCCTTGGGCAGCTTTTGCGGGTTTTCCACCGTTTTCCGCCATATTGATGAGCTTGGACAGTTCAGTAGCTTGGCGATTCATGTGTAAAAGTTGCATCGAAGAAGACAGAACAACGATTCCTGAGCCTGTACGTTGGTCGGCCAGGTTATCTACCGGTTCCTGAGAGTTGATTGCGCTTTGAGTCACGACATTACTCCCCAAGGTCCTTGACCTCGCTAGACAATTGGACTAATTCTGATATCCTGAAGCGTGATGATTCTACTAGTAATGCTACATAATACTTTTGAGGGAGTCAAATAATACTTTTGCTGGAAATATTCCTGCATCGTTGGTATTGTCCGGTCAGTCCCTTGCTTCTATACTCGGTACAAAGAAAATCAAATTAAGATGTTGATCCTAACAGACATCAGCTCCTCCCAGATTCCATCCCATTTGATTGGTTAAGAGAGCATATCACCATAAAATTCGCCGAGGCTTTTCATGTAAGGCAATGAATAGCCTGGATTTTTTTAACAATTGGTATCTGTTAATGTTCCATCTCGTTGAGCAAGTGAATTTATTGCATGAGTAAAGGAGTCCAGTGGTGATGCATGACTTTCGTTCTGGAAGTAATTCTTTAGCCCGACAAGAACAAGAATGGGGTTGGCCCATTGTCCCAACCCAGCAGAATCATGCCGAAAGAATGGCGCTTCTTCGACCTATTCCATATGAACTATCTATTCCTAATGGCGAGGCATCGGCTAGAGTGATTCATGGTCGAGCATTATCATTGAATATCAGTAGTGGAGGGATGCTGGTGCTGATGGATCAGGTGCCATTACTTGATCAAGTGATGAAGGTGCATGTGCCGACCCCTGTCGCGCTCGCTGAAACTCCAACTTTGGCGGAGGTTCGGTGGACGAGAAAATTGCCGTTTTCCCCACCTGCGAGCGATAAGTTTTACTTTGTCGGGCTCAAATTTCTATTCTCAATGGGGGACAGATAGTTGCAAATGTTAATTGAAAGTGGCTCGTTCGAATTTCTTCAGGAGAATAAGTCATGAATGCAAAAGTGTTAATTTCTTGTGGGAGCATTATTATTGTCAGTTTGACGAACGCAGTGTTTGCAGGTCAATTGGACCAGATGCCCAGATTGACCTTGGTGGCCGGATCGCCCTCAGGGACAAGCCCCTCCGGTACGAGGCATGGAATAGAGGGAGCAGAAAAATCTTCTCTTACGGTAACGCCAGATTACATTATGGGTCCAGAAGATGTTCTGGAAATTACGGTGTGGAAAAACGCAGACCTTTCCAAGCAAGTTCAGGTTCGGCCTGATGGAAGAATCTCTTTGCCGCTGATTGGTGATGTGTCGGCAGTCGGACGGACTGCCGCGCAGTTAACCGAAGAAATTTCGGCACGGCTGAAATCCTATATGGAAAATCCAACAGTTTCGATTCTGGTTCGTGAGGTGAACAGCTATCAAATTTATGTTCTTGGCGAGGTAAATGCGCCGGGTAAATATCCACTCAAAAGCAAAACCACTTTACTGCAGGCAATTACGATTGCGCATGGTTTTACACAAGTGGCTGCACGCAATAAGATTGTAGTCTTTCGATTTGGGAAAGATGGTGAAGGATTAAATAAGATTAAGGCAAGTTATGACGATATTGTCCTAAGGGATGGCTCTGATCAAAACATAGAATTGAAACCAGGAGATCAAATTGTCGTGCCTTCTGAAACTATGGTGGTGTTGCCCTCGAGGTAAAGACCATTAGTATGATTTGGCCTACGACGTCCGTAGAAGAGAACTAAAAGGAGTTTGGAAATTGAAAACTTTCGGTTGCAGAAGGTTGCAAGGGAGGGTATGTATTGCTCTTAGTGTTCTTCTGGCCCTTTCAGGATGCTGGATGGGCAATGAACAAGTGGATTTTAATGTTACCTATATCCCTCCGAATGAATTTTTGCTAGGACCAGAGGATATCGTGGTTGTAAATGTGTGGCGAAATCAAGAGTTATCGCGGGAAGTGATCATTCGCCCTGATGGGAAAATTTCAATGCCGTTGATTGGTGATGTGCAGGCTGCAGGAATGACGGCTAATGTCCTGGCTAAGAGAATTGCTGATGGGTTGGCAGAATTTATGTCGAACCCAACTGTGTCGGTGCAAGTCAAAGAGGTGAATAGTTACTATGTCTATGTGTTGGGGGAAGTTTCAAAGCCAGGGAAGGTACCACTAAAGTCCTACGCGACCGTTTTACAAGGTATTTCATTAGCTGGGGGTTTTACGACATTTGCTTCCCGGAACAAGATTCATGTGCTGCGGGTCGTCCCGAATGGTCAGGGTCAACCAAAGCAGATTCAGATTCCTGTTCCCTATGAAGATATTATTCAAGGCAAAAATTCGGAGGGAAATTTCTTCCTCAAGGCTGGTGATGTCATTGTTGTGCCGTGACCAGTTCTTGAAGGTTTATCGAGTTAGTTTCTGGATTTCGGCACTGGTTGTTGTGTCGTGGGGGGGGGCAACCGTCTCTGTTGCTCAGCAGCTTCGTCTTGTTCCATCTATTTCAATTATGGAACAATATGACAGCAACGTTTTTTTTGCTCCCAAATCACAACTCACTGCCGGAACAAAAGCAGACGACCTCATCACGACATTTACTCCTCAATTGAACTTGTCTCAAGGCAATATGCTTGTGAAGACAAATCTGTCAGCGGGAGCGGTCATTCAAAAATTTGCGCATAACTCAGGACTTGATAACGTGGGGCTTTTTGCAAGTACAGGTGTGGACTTGACCGAGGTGGTACATCGTCTTCTGCCACGGATGACGGCATTTCGCCTGCTAGGCACCTATCGATATTCGCCGTCGACTTCGGCCTTTGGTGCAAATGGACTAGGAGGTGGCGGTTTCGGTGGTGGAGGGTTTGGCGGCCTTGGTGGTGGTTTCGGGGGGGGAGGCTTCGGAGGGTTCGGGAGCGGTGGCATTGGCGTCGCAGGACCTGTTGACTCGGGACAGATCACCCAGCGTATTAGAAGCTCCATGTACAGCGTAGGATTTGCCAATTCATACGCGCTTTCACCGACTACAGACTTTCAGACCACCTATATTTATACACAAATGAGTTTTGGAGGATCTCTTACTCCGGTCACATCTTCTTCTGGTCAGACGGGAAATACGGTATTCGATACTACCGCACATTCAATCAGTGCTGGTCCTACAGCGAGGCTCTCAGCTGCAGATATGTTGAATGTTAGGTATACATACAATCACACGTCTCAAGCGCAGTTTGGAGACTTTGCCACGCACAATGCAGCCCTCGCCTGGGGAAGGATCTGGACGCGAGAATTGAGTTCAACAATCAACGGTGGAGCGGCACTTATCGAGCCTGTTCCCGATTCGAGTGTTTCGGGAGGTCAGGGCAGAAGGCCGGCGGCGTTGATCCCAACGGGTGGATTTTCTGTGAGCTATGCGTCCGGGTCATCTTTCCTCAGAAAGATTGGCAGTGAAATTAAGGATGCTACCGGTTCGCAGGGAGGGGTTGGATTAACTGGTGGAGGCTTTCTTCCGGTTATGTCCGGGATGAATATTCCAGGAGGGATTGCCGCATCAGGTTCATATCGTGCAACGCTTATGTATAATTTGGGGGTATATCCCAGTTTTGTTCAGTCAGCCGGACCTATTTATAGCCATGTGGTCAGTTTAGGGGGGGCTGCCGGCATTACCGATCGATTGACCGGACAAGCACTTCTCAATTTTTCGCATAGTAGTTTTACGAGCCAGAATATCGGTACGACATTCAACAGTTACGGCACTACGGTTATGCTTAACTACCTCATCACCCCTGCATTGACTGCAATGATCAGTCATCGATGGCTAATGTTCGACAATCAGGTGAATACTGCCGGCGTGGGAGACTTGAGTTTTTCCAAGCATGTCGTCCTCATCGGGTTTACTTATGCGTATGCACCGCGCGGTGATTTTTTTAGGTCTGGCTCTTTTTGGGAAAGTCCATCTGGAGGATCGTCTTCGACAACCGGAAAATCTGAACTAGGAGGAGGGGGCGATACAAAAAAATGAACACACGTACGTTAGCCCCAGAGGACTATTGGCGAGCAATCGCCAGCCGGAAGTGGCTGGTTATTTCTTCGATCCTTGTCTCGATTAGCATCGCCGGCGTGGTATGTGCGCTCATGCCAAAGATCTATCAGTCAAGCACGAAAATGTGGTTTGAGGGTGCAAAGATACAAGAGTCTATTGTGAGTGGCCCTCACCCAGCAGGTGGACCATACGCGCCCACTCTCGAGGATCGTGTTATGGAAGTACGGCAGTTTGTGATGGGCAGAAAAACACTCGGGCAAATTGCCGGGGAGTTTGGACTTTTTGGATATGAAAAGGACCTTCCTGATGCTGCGCAGTCTGAGAATGCCATTCGAGCCATGCGAGGATCCATCAAGGTTGATCCCACCAAAGACAAGTTATTTATTACGCTGTCATTTTTAAATGAAGACCCCATTGTTGCCAGAGATGTAGCTTCGCGACTTAGCGATCTGTTCATTGAAGAAACACTTAAGGATCGGGAGCGAGGGGTTGAAGCTGCAGAAGATTTTCTGGGGTTGGAGCTTAAACACGCGAAAGCAGACTTAGAAGCAAAAGAGAAAATAATTTCGGAGTTCAAACAACAACATTTAGGAGAGCTTCCTCAACAAATTGACGCTAATCTTCGCAAGTTGGACAGGCTTCAAGACGACATGAAGTCGCAGAGTGAGCAAGCTCAAAATTTAGCCAACCGCTTGGTCCAAATTGATAAATCCATTAAAGATTATGAGGAGACGGGAGAAGTCAGTGATTCTCCTGGGAACTCTCCCAAACGCAATAAAGATCCTCGTTTGGCGCGGATCAAGGAATTGGAACGACGTTTGGTAGAGCTTTCTTCAACATATAAGGAAACGTATCCTGATCTTGTGCAAGTCAAGGAAGAGATCAAGAAGCTTAGGGAGATGACGTCAGCGCAGTATCGTGACTTATTGCCTGATAATGAGACGGGTGATGAGCTACCTACTGAGAAAAAATTCAAACGGAAGGTAATTGATCCGTATCATGCCGAACTATTGAAGCAGAGAGAGGACGTAATCCTTGAAATGGATGCAGTGAAGCGCCGTCAAGCACACATTTCTATGGAAATGTCCCAATATGAGCGAAGGGTGGAGCGAACCCCTGAGCGAGAGCAAAAATTAAAGACATTGGAGCGGGATTACGATAACCTTCAGAAGAATTATCAGTCGCTGTTAGACAAAAAGCTTAGTGCAGGAATGCAAAAAAGTTTAGCTCAGGGTCGTAAGGGCGCAAAATTTAGCGTGGTAGATCCAGCCTATACTCCGGTGGTTCCCGTTGTCCCTAACATTCCCCTCATCATGCTCGCTGGTCTCGCGCTAGGTTGTGCGTTAGGGTTTGGGGGAGCGGTGGGTCTTGAACTCATGGGACGAGGATTCCGGTCTGCTGAAGAAGTCGAAATCACATTAGGCCTTCCTGTTATTGCATCTATTCCGCTATATGAAAGCGCATTCGGGGGCACCATGCAGACTGTACGAGCGCTTTCACAAAAGAATCGTTCGTCTGCATTGTTGTTATCCGGACAAAACAGGCAGGACGAGGACTTTCAGATGGCGGGAGGGCTTCCCATTGCTACAACCGGAAAGCATCGAAGTCAGAGTGGTCAGTTACATAACCCGACCCCAGGCCTTGAATTGGTTTCGATGTGGAGGCCACTCTCATTTGTGGCAGAGCAATATCGGGTTGCGGCTACGCGTCTTGAGTTAATGACCGGTGAACGAAAAAGTACGGCAATTGTTGTTACAAGTGCCGTAATGGGTGAAGGAAAGTCATCCACAGCGCTCAATCTTGGGTACGTTCTGGCGAAAGACCTTGATCGCAGAACCGTCGTGATCGATTGTGACCTCAAGCGGCCTATGCAACATATCTATGCGGGTGTTTGGCAGCAGCCAGGGTTGGCGGAAGTACTTCGTGGAACTAAGGTCGTTGAGGATTGTATGCAGCGACTGGGTGAGGTAGGACCATGGATCCTTACCGCAGGGGGAGTGGGGGATAACCCGTTGGCTTTATCCAAGATGCATCAGCTGGCTGATTTGATTTCAGAACTGAAAGAAAATTTTGACTATGTAATCATTGATGCTCCTCCCGTGTTACCGCTTGCAGATATGCATGTACTGGCGAGCATGGCGGATGTTCTTGCCTATGTCGTCAAGGCAAGCATGACAGGTCGCGATGTTGTACAAAAAGCGTTGAAGGCCATTGGTGATACCGCTCATGTCGGAATTATTCTGAATGGCTTAGATGCTCATACTACCCCCTATTACATGCAGCAAGAGTATTACCGAGAAGCTCATCATGAACAGCTCAAGTAGGTCTGAACAGGAAATTGAGGTAGAGGGGATAGCACTTCAACAACCTTTGGTTTCAGTGTCGGTTAGCTTTCCTAAGTTAAAACGCCGAGTATTGATTCTTGGAGTTGGACCCCTAGCTCGAGATCTGTGCCAAACTCTGTTGTCGAAGCGCACAGGATTTACAGAAGTAATCGGTTTTCTTGATAGGGATACGAGTCGTATCGGCGAACGATTGGTCAATCCGAGCATCATCGGCACATACGATCAATTGTTTGAGATTGCTGAACGGTATCAAGTTCATACGGTGGCGGTATGTCTTGAAGACCGTCGTGCGGTTCTTCCGGTCCAAACTCTCTTGGACATGAAGGCCATGGGCCGAGATGTTGTCGATGGCCACTACTTGTATGAAGAAGAGTCTGGACGGCTTTCGATTGACCATCTCAAGCCGAGTGCTCTCATTTTTTCGACAGGGTTTCGTCGTCGATTGGTCACCATGGTTTTGAAGCGTTGCCTGGATATCTTAATTTCAATTGTGGGGATGGTGGTACTTCTACCGTTGGTATTTTTTCTAGCAATTCTCATCAAACTCGATTCTTCTGGTTCTGTTTTCTATAGGCAAATGCGAGTGGGATTGCGTGGCCGTCCTTATATGATTTGGAAGTTCAGGTCCATGCGTCAGGATGCTGAACAAAGTGGGGCAAGATGGGCATCGACACAAGACCCACGCATATCCAGGGTCGGACGATGGATCCGAAAGTGGAGATTGGATGAACTGCCTCAGTTGATAAACGTTATGAAGGGTGAAATGAGCCTGGTTGGTCCAAGACCTGAACGTCCTGTATTCGTACAAGAACTGAGAAATACAATACCATACTATGATTTAAGACACACCGTTCGACCAGGAATTACTGGTTGGGCGCAAACGCGTTTTCGGTACGGTGCTTCGAAAGAAGATTCTCATGTGAAACTTCAGTACGATCTTTTCTATGTGAAGAATCTGTCATTAATTCTTGACTTACGAATCGTTGTTTATACTGTGAAGGTTATGTTCATGGGTGAAGGGGCGCGGTAGCGAGCATATGGCTGTGATGAGCCCTAAAAATTGCTTGTCATTCGATGTCGAAGAGCATTTTCAGGTATCGGCGTTTGAATCTCCGATGCGCCGACGACATTGGGGGCAATTTGAAAGTCGGGTAGAAAAAAACACCGAAAAGCTACTGAGGCTATTGGCTGATAACGAAGTGCGAGCAACTTTCTTTGTCCTTGGATGGGTGGCGGAACGGTATCCGTCTTTGATTCGACGAATTGCATCGGGAGGACATGAAGTTGCATCGCATGGATATGGACATGAGCTTATTACAAGCCAAACACCCGTCGCTTTTCGTGAAGATATTCGGAAGGCCAAGGGTATTCTGGAAAATATTCTTTCGGGACCGATATTGGGATATCGCGCGCCAAGCTTTTCCATTACAAAGGCTACAATGTGGGCCACCCAGATTCTTGTCGAAGAAGGGTATGGATATGACTCCAGTATCTTTCCAGTGCTGCACGATCGCTATGGGGTGCCCTCTGCCAATCCGGAGGTGCATCAGCTTTTGACGGCGTCCGGCCTACTATGGGAAGTGCCTCCCTCGACCGTTAAATACATGGGAGTTCGATTGCCTATCGCTGGGGGGGGATATTTTCGATTATATCCCTATATGGTTCTGCGTGCATTCTTGAAAAAGCTAGAAGGACAAGGTTCTTCGTTGGTCATGTACATGCATCCGTGGGAATTCGATCCAGATCAACCGAGAATGGAGGGATCCTTGCTGTCACAATTGCGGCATTATCTTAATTTAGATAAAACGGAATGTAGAATGCGTGCACTTTTACAGGATTTTTCTTTTGCACCGATTAGACAAGTGTTCTCTCCAATTGAACGGATGTACCATGAACGGTTGCTTTCACGGCCTCTCGCAGGACAGTAAGCTCCTTCTACAACCATACCTACTATCATATTAAGGAAGGTCTGATTAATTCACGTTTATGCCGAGAGAGCTTACGGCTCCACCACCAGATCCCGCAGCAAATACGGGTACACCGTGTGCGTGGGATGCGGCTGGCTGGTGTGCGGCCCCGGCACCACCGCCTGCAGATTCATGAGGCGCATCAGGCGGGCGACGCGCTTGTGGTTGACCGCATGGCCCAAGGTGCGCAACCAATCCGTCATCCGCGGCACGCCGTAAAACGGCCGCTCCAAGAACAGCTCGTCGATGACCCGCATCAACATCAGGTTCTCGTCCCGCTCGGGTACCGGCTCGTCATCGTGCGTTGAGCGGGCCAGGCCCACCAACGCACACCGCCGTGCAATCGACACCGTCGTGCACGCCGCGTGCAGCCAGCCGCGTCGGTCCGCCCGCGACACGCTCACAGCTTTTTTTTGAGCCACTCCAGCTCCATCTTCAGGCGACCGATTTCCTGGTACAGCGGTGCCGTCACCACCTCCTCACTGCGTCCTGTCCCCGCCAGCCCTCGCCGAAACACCTCCGGCGCCCCGTCCAGTACCTGCCGCTTTCAATGGGCAATGACCGTCGGATGGACCCCGTGGGCCGCACTCAATTCACTCAGTGTCCGCACCCCTTTGATCGCCTCCACCGCCACCCGCGCTTTGAACTCCTCCGCATGTGTCTTCCGCTTCTGGGCCATGTGTGTCTCCCGGTTTTTGCGACGGTCGTTTTACCACAATCTTGGCGTCACGACCTGTCCAAAAAACGGGGGTAACTTCACCCGTCGCCTTCCACGCAGCGTCCGTATGGTGTGGTCCGGGTCTGTCAGGAATGGGACCTGAGTCGGTCCACCTTGTATGCCCTGCCGGGCCGTCGCGTGTCACCACCCCGTGAGCCGGCGAAAC
>JAFDXN010000049.1 GCA_018267915.1 Bacteroidota bacterium
AAAATTTCCTTTTTAGGAAACCTTCCTAATTAGGAAGTACGAGACCAAGTACTGAAAAAATTTCCTTTTTGGGACAGAGGACTTGATAGGGCAGAAAAAAATGGTCAAAAAGTTCGTCGGTCCTATAATAATATGTATAGAAGTAAACCATCACACGGGGTATGTTGTGTTTATTACAACAATAACTATATTGTTAGTATATGTATTAAGTGATGTGTATAAAATATTTTCAAACTTCATGAATGTAAGTTTTATTATATTTCTTAGAGACGAATAAAAGAACGAAAATCGTCACTGGTTGACGAACGAAACATCCGTCGAATCATCCAGTGAATCATTCCTCATCTTCTGCAACTTCAGGATCTTCCTGTTCCTCTTCCTGTTCGGCATCTTCCGTAGTCTCCTCCTGTTCCTCTTCTTCCTCTTCCTCATCGTCTTGAATCTCTTCTTCGGCATCTTCATCATCGTCGTTCCATTCGGCCATGGATTCGTCCTCGACCTCTGTGTTGGACTTCTCGGCGTCCTTCTTTTGCAGGGCGGCGGCCATGCTTTCTTGCAGACGCTTTTGGTTTTCGTCCAGTTGGCGTTCTTCCTCGGTGCGATTGCCGTACTGCTCGATCAGCAGGTCTTCCGGCGTGCGATGCTTCCAGTCCTCGTTCTGCTCGAACGCCTTGTGCTTCTGGATCTGTCCCTTCAGGTAATCGATCATGTAGACCGTGGGCGAGATGTTGACGGTGGCCTCGACATGGTATGAGGTGATGCGTTTGTGCTTGTTTTCCGGATCTCGGAATCGACGGATGGCGTCGACGGTTTTGTTGACGTACACCGACACCAACTGACCCAGCAACTCGATGACGCCTTTCTGGATTCTGGTGATGCCGTAAAGCTTGCACATAGCCTTCACCATCCGTCGGAGTCCTGGTTCGTAGTTTCCGACGTGCAGCAGACTGCGGTTGTTTTTCTTCTTGGAGCGCTTCTTGCCGCCTTGGTCCTCGGCTTTGCGCTTGCGTCCTCGTTTGGCCGGTTGCTTTGCAGCAGGGTCGGCGGAAGAACTTGATGAATCGGGTCTGTTGGTCTTCAGTTTCGGCGGCATCTTTTCTGCTGGAGTTTTCTTAGCAACGTTTGCAACACTCGAGTGGAAAATGGAACTGTACTTCGCTGGACCAAAATTTATATTGCAGAAGAAAACTAATTTTTACATTTTTCAAATCGGTCCATTTTTAGCTATCGAGTCAGCAAGCCACATGAGGCCATTTTGCCGGTTTTGGTGAGCAGGTCCATTTGGCACTCTTGGAGGCACGTTTCGAATGTCGAATGTTCCTGCATCATCTCTGCATTAGGTGATAGTATAAGTATATCACATGAAGAATACAGGAACTGTGTCGGTGTTACAGAACACAACAAACAAAACTCTGGAATTTTGTACATTCTAGAATCGAATTTCCGTTCTTCCGATTGAAGAGAAGTGATTGGATACAATGGAAAGTAGACCAACCACTCATCGGTCGAATGTGACCTACACACAACACAGACATTGCCTGTATCGGAAGTAATTATTGCCGCTGTTTGTTGCTCCATAAGAATCGTTTTTAAGTCCTCTAAACAACACACGGTAACCGTTTCAATATCCAAAACGCTCAAGGTCTCAGAAGTGTTTTTTGTTCTCGATTTCTTGCTGATGAGGCTGGATACCTTCATGAAATTTTCTGCTTCGTAACACAATTCTATGACCTTTTCCACTTTTGTCGACTTTGCCCAAGATAAACGCTCTACTCTCTCCACGATATCCGCAGGAGCATGTGTCAGGCCGCGCAGTCCGGCTGTGAGTATCATTTTTTTCAGCGGAGCATGATCTGTTTTATGCGATAGAAAAACCAAAACACCGAGATTGACATCATGTACTTCTTCTTCTATAGCATCCTGAAGCAGAGGATCCAATGATATGGCCTCGGCGATGCTCTTGATTTTTTTCCATGGTTCCAGGAGACGCTCTATATGTTTCATATGTTCTCTTGGGTCTGGATGGCTCTGTATTTCGGATAGCTCGGCAGTAAGTTTCGTGAAAACCCGATGACACTGATGGCCTCTGCTTATGCATGAGAGAAACGCCAGACTTCGGTGTAGTTGGTTGTAACTCTCATCCAGACAGAGCGGTTTTCGCGCTTTTCTAATGGAAAACACCGACGACAACGCATCTGTTTGAATGAAAGGACAGTATTGAAGGATTTGAGACACTGTGGAAACTTTAACCGGTTTGGCTGTTGTCAAAAACTCCGTCCATTCTCTGATCATTTTGCTCGTGTTGTTAGATGGGACAAACACAGGTTCTGTGGACTGTGTCTCGGAATTACCCACGTATGCTTTGTACACAGCCGATTCTATGGTCCTGTAATCCGATGCGGCGCTGCACATAGAGCCCCCATAAAATAACATGCAGTTCAGCAGTTCCTCGGTGTAGATCGGACTGCTCTTTGGCGTCATCATCTTATAAACAGCCATGGTTATGGCTGCTCCTGAAGCAACACCATGACAATCTGGAGAATCGTTTTCGGAACGAAAATCTGCAGCGGATGCAGCGCTTATAACACAGAACATCGGTATCTTCAACTTCCAGTAGCTAACAAAAAAATGCAGTATTTTGTTGTCTTTTTGTATGATTTAATAATACATTTTAAAACACATCCGCGACGGCAACTTACACTGTAGTTTTTTTGTGCTTCTTGAATTCAACGGAAATGTTCTTCTTCGTGCGGTACTCGAGATACACCTGGAACAGCAGAACGCCTGCTATTGCGATGTTGATGTAGCTCACACATCCGATGGTGAGGATGATGAAATATATCTTGGTACTCCAGAAGAGCGTGAAAATGACGCCCATGAGAGTGCATATGGAGATCAAAATCGATGCAATTGACATGACCCAGAATGTCAGTCGCAGCTGGATCGGTAGAACGGGCCATCGATTTCCCACTTCTCCGAAGAAGGCGCAGTTTATGACCACTTCAAAGTCGCACAAAATACCCCACCACAGAGGATGCATCACGTTGACGTGTTCCGCCGCAACAACAGAACTGATGATCACATGAGTGATAAGCAATGCAAGAGACAGAAAAAACAGAATCCATACGGGAAGCGGCACACGCCTGCTGAACAGCTGAACAGCTCTTTGGTATTTTTTGTTATATGTAATTCCTCTGCCCGAAGACAGGTCAAGTGCTATGTTCGTATCTACTCGCATTGGACGATGCAAAATAAATAAAAAACGTCGTTTTTGTCTGATTACTATCGTCCAATATACCAAGACATTTAAAAGTTATTCTGTTTCTACCGTTTTTTAATGGTAATTCTTTAAACAACAAACGACGATTCATGCAGATCCGGCAAAAAACGCGGCCAAATTCATCACTTCTTCGGAGAATCCTGGGATTTTCGACACCTGCGGCGGCAGCTGAGTCTGTTGCTGTTGAGGTTGTTGCACAGCGGGTGCCGGCTTGTTGACCGGCATCGAATTGAACGTCATTGCCATCACACCGGAGCGCTTGCTGCTGCTGTCGGGCTTGGCGTTCCAGAGCTGCATCAAGTTTGCCAATTCGCTGGTGACTTGCTGCTGCTGTCGCTCGTCAATGACATTCTGAGCCTTCTGCAGCAATTCCATGGCCTTCTTTTGTTCATTGTGGCTGTTCTGCATCAAAACCATCAGCGGAGCCTGTGCCTTTTCCAACACGCCTCCGCTTTTCAGGGCCTCCCTGAAGCATCCAACTTGATTGTTGTACTCTTCCTCGCTCACTCCGGCATACGTTGTGGCCATGTTGATGTTGTCAGGATTGGCCAGAACGGCCTCGAGAGCCTGTTCCAGTGACTGGGCCTGTGATGCCTGCTGGTTCGACACAGCGCTCTGGAGATCGGAAACCTTCGACGCCAGCGCGTTGTTGGTCGTTTTGAGTTCCTTCACAACTTTGATCCAGTGCATGCGTTCCTCGTTCCTGGGAGTTTCGTCGTTGGCGAAAGAGAACGGATTGACGGGGGCTTCCGTGGGGTTCGTGGTAGGTGCTGCTGGCGCGTCTGTCTTTGCGGGAACTGATTCTCCCGTTTGCGCAGCGGGTTGGGGTGCAGCGGGTGCGCTGTCCATTGGTACTTGAGTGGAGCTCATGTCAGTCGTTGCGCTCACGGTATTCATAACGTCCTCTAAAACGGTGCCGGTGTTTTCCTGGTCTGTTTTTGCGTTTGATGTCATAGAGTTCGCAGTTGACGGAATTCGGTTGTACACGGAAACTCCTGTTTTGGGTCTCGAAGGATCTCTGTTCTCGAAACTGAAATTTTCGGGAACGCCAGGACCACTGCATTCTGCCGAGATAATGTGCGTTCCTGCCTTTCTGCCGTACTTGCATATCGACAGGTGATGTGGGTCGAAACCGAATCGAATGGAACCATCCGACTGTACGTCTGCAGAAACAACGATAGAGAGCGAAACATCAGGCCGGATCGCGTTGGCTATTTTTGACGCCTCTAATATGCCTAAAGCCGATGGCTCCAGGATGAACCTGCACATTATACACCCAAGATCGTCCAGCCAGGCTTCTGTGATTTTCCCGATGGGTTCTGGAGGTTTTTCGTACATCATGTCGTTGTACTTGTAAAATCTCCCATTGGCAAGATCCAGTCTGCGACGACCCACGATCGGCACATGTTCCACGCTGTGCTGTAATTCGAAGGAGTTCTTGTAGTCTTCGGATTCCTTGAAGATCTTGTCCTTCGATATTCCATGCCAGTAAGATACCGGTGTGCCAACGATTTTGGATACCAACGCCTCATTGTCTTCTCGGGTCAAGTGATCGAAATCACTTCCAGGTTTCCTCTCTGATGGTATGGGAGTAACTCTACAAACGAAGGATAACTTGACATTGCTCAGGACAGTGCGATCCAGAACGGTGGTATTATGTGATAAAACATGCTTCTTTTTGGTTTTTACGGGAAGACCTGCTAAAGCCATCAACGCGTATATAATTATGCACTGCACTGAACGAAAAGATCAGCAGAATCTCGTACAGTAACAAAAACCAATACACGAATCACGAAAATTGTTACAATTTATTGTAAGTCGCATTCTTTTCTGTACAGGTTATTTTTCGTTTTATGCATACAAAGAACAAAACGCTACGATTGGGTGCTTCACCGCCGCTCATCATCACTAGATTTCAAGACAGGTCCTAGAATACCAGAAACCAGCACCATGTCCTGCTTCTGTCTGTCCTCCACTAAATTGACCATCAAATTCCTGAAATTCTCGTCAAATGGAGGCAGATCCAGAATGAGGCCGGCTGCAGATCCACCGTCCATGGACTTTACTGCATTTTCACATTCATCATCAAAACACCACACTCTCAGCTTGGGGTTGTGAACGAGCCTCCAGGTGGATGATGTTTTGTCGAAAAATCCAAGCCTTATATGGTAGGACTGGTTGTTGCTGGTGTGTTTATCTCCTTTAATGGGACAGCGTTGTTTGTACGTTCTGAACGACCACTCTAACTTGTTGTCTATCATCGGTGTTTTTATGACCAGTTCAGGATAGAACGCCCTAATTTGCTGTGATAAGTATGCTGTCACCAAAGACAGTTTGTCTTTCAAATTAGACCAATCTATATCTCCTGCGTCAAAATACAGCTGATTTGGGTCCGTAACCCTGTTCAGCGCGATGCCCGCGAACATACGGTTTTTCGTGGCAATATCATCATACATTCCATCGTCGGAAATACGACCAATATCCACAGTAAACACGCCAGACTGCTCTCCCGCTATTTTTCTGTCCGTTCTCGCTTCGCCTCCAAAATACTCTCTGCACTTCAGCAGCACCAGCTGAGTAATGTCCTTTTTGTACGCATATTGTATGATGGTGCTCATGAACATTTCGTAAGTTATTTCAGACAGTCTGTACACCTCCGACGCTTCTCCTTTCATCATCAACAGCGGTCTTGGTTTCTCCAGCGCATCCTTCAACTTCGTGGAACCGATGATTCTGAAATTTCGTAAACTTGTGTACACCACTCTATCTATGAACGGAACAGGGGATTTTGCGTTTGGTTTTTCTACAATAAACAGGGGGTTTTCTGTCGGATGGCCATAAAGTTTCATGCATAACAGAATGACGCGCCGCACAAAAGCTCCGACGTGGAACCAGTTGTAGAACATCATGTTGTCCGGCAAATGAATGACCAGGTGCCGTGATATTTTCTCTGCGTTACTGGAGTCTAATTGAACGATATGCCACCTGCTGGAAATTCCAGGAACTCTCGCGATTCTTTCGAACATGAGTTCCACCACTGCAAGAAACATGGCCATGCGCTCATCGAATGACGGGCCTGTCGGATTCAGGTGCGGTTTGAATTCTATATCGAATGCCAAATTGCAGGGTGTGGCCCTTCCAGGGTCGTTTGCTTCTGTGTCGACCACTTCATAGTAGCAGCAGGTTTCGAGCCCCTGAGTGATTCTGGCGTTCATTCGACCGTTTCTTTTACTCTCTATGGCTTCTTCAAAATCCGTCAGCTGTTTCTTATACGTATCGTGGAAGAAACTACGAAGCCCGGCGACCAGAAACGACTTGGATCCCTCTCCGCCACCTTTAATGTCTTTTGCAAAAGTCAATCCGCCAGTCTTGTGCTGTATACTCAGTGCTTCCTTTTGCACTTTAATGGTGGAAATGCAAAGCGGGCCCATAAACTCCATGGCGTTGAAGTATGCAGTCTTATCCACTGGTGTAATGTTAGCAGGATCCATTGCTGTTTTTCTCTGGTCTATGCTGATCGAAAATATCCCTCGCAAAAAACTTTGTCAGTATTTGTGCTAAAAATAAGCGAAAATATTGCACAACTCGAAATTATTCCTATTCCTGTTAGAGTGATCTTTTGGGAGTTTTTCTTGCCGTTTTTTGTGTCGTTGGTCATCCAATTTATTTGTAATGTCGCTTACCGATCGTCGTCGAGCGCCCGGAAAATCCAAGGCGGACGCATCTGTTCCATCTGAAAGTTCCAAACGCACCGCTGGAGCCAGCACCCCCAGCGAAACCCCTTCTGTAGCCAAACAACTTTCCGTCAAACCCGGACGCGAGGCCGGAGCTGCCGGGTCCAGCGCGCCTGACTTTGGCGGTGTCGTGAATTGTGTGTGCGGCTCCAAATTGTCTGCCCCGAAACCCGAAGCCAAACACGCCGCCGCTCATTGTCATGGATGCAACAAGGCTTTGGTTTTCATCCAAACCAAGCCAGAACCCACGTTGTCGGCACGAATTGTGCATAGCGATTCTTCTTCCGATTCCGACAGCTCCTCCGACTCCGATTCCGACGTCGAGGAGGTTTTTGTCAAGCGAATTGGCGCTGATGGTAAAGTTGTCTTCGTTCGCCGTGGAGACACAACAGGCGTTGCTGTCGATCGCAATGGAGATGGGAACCCTGAATTCGTTGAAGTGCGTACCAAGAAAGGCCGTCGAGTAGAGGACACGAAGGCCTATGATTTCAACAGCGACGGCCGATTGGATCTCGTCAAGCATTCTCACTCCGAATCTCACGAAGGAAAGAAGAAGAGGGACAAGAAATCCAAGCGATCCACTGGCATGACGCAAGCTCCTGAAGCCAGCGAGGCATCATCGACCGCGAGCCGCTCGACTGGAAAGACAAAGATCTATCACGTTCAGTCTACCGGTCCCAACAAGATCAAGGTCGTCAAGTCTTAGCGATCAACGCTATTTTTGTAGACCACGTAGCTGTACTGGATGATGACAGGCGTCTTTGTATGGATTTTAGAAGTAAAAATGATGCGTTGAGCAAAACAAAGTACATGTCTCGTAGAAATTGATTTATTTGTATTGATTTCATCCCCACAGATCACAGAATACGTTTCATAGAATTTCCAGATCACAAAAAACATAGAAGATCCGCAATGTTCGTGTGTGTTCTACTCGGCAGCAGCAACCTTCTTCTGGCGGCGCTTCTTCTTCAATGGCACTCCAATGATGTCATTTCCAGTGGCTGTGCGATAGGCCTCTCGAACCGCGTCAGGAGTCACTGTATGCTTCTTGTTCAGAATCAGGTAATACCACAGGTAACGAACGATGTTGGCAATCTCCGCATCAGTGCTGTTGCTCAACATGGTGAGTGTATCCTTGCCCATCGCCTTGACAAAGTTGATCCTCTTGAACATTTTCAAATTTGCCCCAGTGAGGAAACTGCTCTTGCGGCGTTCAGCAGCCTGTTGCTGCTCTACAGTCTGGTGTTTTTTTGGGGCTTTTCGAGGCTGAGTATTTTTCGCCTTCGGAGTTTTTGGTTTTGCTGCTTTGGCCATGCCGGGTATTAAGTGTTCAAGCCTGTAGATGGCTGTACGATCAAGAAAAGTTTGTATCAAGATACAAATCAGTCAATGTGCGAACGTCGACTGCAAAATAATTATGTCAGGATCTTCTGGAAGTGATATTGTGAAGGTGGTTTAATTTTTCGTTTTACAGGTTTTTGCCCACAACCCAGAGAACATTACAAATTAGGTCAGGCAATTATTCAATTCTTATAAATTCGCTCCGCGTGTTGAGTCTGGTAACGAACGGCAGATTTTTCTGTCCGAATTGGATGATCAGGTCCTTGACGATGTTCGCTGCTGTAGTGGCTCTTTTCTTGGTGACGTTGGTCAGCTCGCAGGCGATTTCTTGAGGCGGTAGCATGTCCTTGAGAGTTTCGTGTTGATCCAGCAACTGTTTATTGCTCTCTCCGCTGACAACCGAGGGCAGACGCACACCACTGGCCATAAGATAGACAGTTCCAACAGTAAAAGCCGGCAAATCACGGATGAAGTCGATGTTCCTGAGTCTGCATTCTTCAGACAATACGTTGCGTATGCGGTTCAGCGTGTCCACTATGCTTATCAGATAGCGCGCGGCGTTCCGCTGATCCAACGGTGCCATAATCATACGTGGCCTGGATTTTGAGTAGAACTTTGTCACAATATCTATGGTTGACAGATGTTCGATGACTCCCGAACGGCCGCCGCTTCTGTACACCTCCTTCCATTTGGTCTTGGTTTTGTTGACCGACCTGATTCCGCTGATGTGAGCCGCATCCATTTTGCTGTACTCGTATTTCTCTTCTCGGTCGTATCTCTCCAAGCAAAATAAACACCATACGTCACACGCCATTTCAGCCCATATGTTAATTTGCGACGTTTTGTCCGGAGTGGGTGCAGTAGATTGTTTGTACGTGTGAATGTCCTCTGCCAGTGCATGATTGATCAGCGTCACCGTCCAGGTGTCCTTGAGGTCTGTCCAATCGAGTCTCTGAACAGGATCCTTCTTCTGAATGCGAGCCACCGCGTAATCGCGTTCCATGCTGCCTCCCGCCCCAGATCGGTTTTGCTGGTCTTTGATATCATCACCGACGTGTCTGAGTTTCGATTCATGTTCTATCGATCTTCCGCTGATGGGACAGGTCAGGCAATAACCGTACTCGTGTGTCATGAACGGACACTTATCGCGACACCAATGTACATGTCCGTATTTCATACAGACGTAGATGTTCTCTTCTAAGTTCAACTCCGTGCCGTGACCGTGTGGATCGCAATTCCAGAGGCAGTATGTTGCCTGTTTGTTAGCGTCGGTGACACACACATGTGTTCTCGTACCATCACGCGATTGCCATTCTCTGATGAACAATTTAACGAAATGCTTTTTGCATGTTCTGACGTCACATACATGGTTGTTCGGAGATTGGTAAAGTCGGTACAGAAAAGGCTGTTTCTGAATCCATCCCGTGACAGCGGTCTTCATCTTTCGTGCAAATTCTTGTTTTTTTTCAAGATCCTCTACTCTCTTTAATTCATCTCCAATTTCCACCGCGAATCGATCGTGCTGAATTTGATCCAATCTTTGTATTTTGTGAAAGTCGCCTACAATGAACTCTGGTCTGGCGTTTTTCCCGTACCACCGACAGGCAATGGTATTCACCTTCGTTTTTCCGTCTGCAGTTCTCTTTCCAGTGATGGTGTTGGCGGTAGGTAAAAGATGTGATTTAGAGGCGTAGCGTTTACAAGCGTCCAAAAAACAACCCATTGCCAGCAAGTCCGGGAAATGTTGTTTGGTGAATCCCGTAATATCGGCAATTCTGTCTGTTACATCAGTCTCTGGTATTTCAGTCTTTTTACGGTGCTTTTTACTCATGATCACCAAAATCAATACAGATTGACCGTATAGGTAAAAACATATACTACAAGACATCCATATTTTTGAATTCTGTAAAACCAGCTGCTTTCTATAGCATACTACAAACAACAGATTTGAGTAAAAATGATTTATGGAAAACAAATCCACCATTACAGGTCATCCAGTTCTTCCTCGTCCTCTTGCTTGCTCTTCAATGACTCCGGCGATGGCTTGAATCCGAATTGCGGGAACCACGGACAGCTGTTGAACACCACCGAAGCAAGGGATTCGTAACGGCCGTCCCTATCTTCGACGTATGTTTCCAGAGACGCAGGATCGACCTTTGCCGCATTCTCGCTGGCCAACAACAGAATAGTGTAGTGCGCCATGAGTTTCTGCATATCCTGACGATTCATGGACTTGTACGTGAAGTTGTTGTAGGCCTTCTCGTATGCAGCGGGATCGGCTGCTTGAGTCAGCTTGCTGCGTGTGACATTGCCGTTGGTTTGCTTCTTCAAGCGCTCCAGAACCGCGATGTCATTCGTCTCTATGACATTCCCATGAACAGCCGTGGCGTGTTTGCTGCTCCTTGAGGATTTCTTGACGTGCTCGGTGGCATCGGAAGAGTCGCCACTGGTTTCCACAATGACGTCTAGTCGACGCTTCTTGGTCGACTTGGAAGGACTGGGGCTGATAGGTGCAGCGGCCTGTACATCCATCGGTTTGGGTCCGTCAGCCTTAGCAACAGCACGTTCAGAAGAAGTCGCAGAAACAGATGCGGCGCTCTTGGATACCTTTTCGGCACTCCTGTCCTTGGCCATCAACTTGGTCAATTCCTCCAAGCGTTTTGGCTCCTGCTCCTTCAAACGCTTCTTCTCGGTTTCGATGGAGGTCTTCTTGTACTTCTCCCAATTGGCTTTTTCTTCCTTGTACTTGTTGTACAACGCCATGCGACGGTCAAATTCTGCCTCGTCCTTCTTCTTGCCATCCTTTGGCTCGCGGGGAGCCATAACAATCTTTGGCGGTGCCAGGATGTTGATCTTGTGGTGTTCTCCAAACACAGACAATGCAATCATCCCGTCAGGTACGTCGTGCGCTTCGGACGTTGTCGTGGTTTCCGAGGTCTTTTCAGCAGAAGCGGCCGCCGTCTTGCCCTGTGATTTTCCAGATGCATTAGTTCCGTTGAGACGCTTGGCAGATCCGGGGGAAACATCGTCGAAACTCACCGTCGATTCGTCAGAGGGCTGCGACGTGCTAGTGACCTCCATGCGCAGACTCGATAGATCAGCCTTGGGCGCCGGCTTGGTTTTCGACGCAGCGGGTTTGCTCTTCTCAGCGGCAGCGTTTTCCGTCTTGTTGAACGTGGTCGACTTTACCGTGGCCGGCTTTGCAACTTCCTTTTTCTTGGATTCTGCAGTGGCAGCAGCAGAGACCTTCTGCTGAAGACCAGGCACACTCTTTCCCGCGACTTTACCGGCATTGGTCACAGTCGCATGCAATTTCTGCGTCATCTCGTCGTCCTCATCTTCTTCTTCCTCCTCCTCTTCCTGATCATCGTCATCTTCCTCGGCCGAAGAACCACGCTCATTCGCAAGATCAATACTCTCGTCGCTGTCGGAACTGTCGCTCGAGTCTTCGGCGTTTTCGTTGTTGTCATCCTTTTCAACATCGCTACCTTCATCATTCAGCATGTCCTTCAGGATGTCCTGATCCTCCTCTTCATCATTAACCAACTTGACAGTGGATTGTTTCTTCATAAACTTGCTCATCTCTCCAAAATATGTCTGTGTTTCTGACAGTAACCTCTTTCTAGCAGACGCAAAGTAGTCGACAACTGGAACTTCGGTGATGGTTTTGGATTTATCGCGCTCCTTCTTTTCGCACCAGTGAAAAAATAGATTCTCGGTCACCCAAGCAGGAAATACTGGCACCAGAAGCTCGGAAAATGTTATAAATTCCATCCCTTGTGCAGATTTCCATTTTTGGACGGACGTTCCTCGAATATTGTCTACAAGTTCTCCCAGATGTCCACATTTGGAAGTCCTAATTAGGAAAGTTTTCTCTCGTATGTGCGTCAGCGTCTCTTCTGGAGGAAGATGGTGAAATAGCGGAAAAACATTAATTACATCGACAATTTCTTGTGGATAGATGCCGAATTTACCGTCCAATAAATACACATAATGACACTGATTCAAGATGTCCGTTCGTTGTTCGACACTCATATCATGGGAGAACTCCGCTGGACCGGCCAGTCCTATACACGATGGGCTGATATGCAGCGGTGGAAGCTTCTTCTCAGACAGAATGGTGCTTTTTACTTCTTCTGGTGTTTTGCTAGCCAAAAGCCTTCTGTCTGTCACTGATATGTACTCTTCCGTCTTCCATGTTTTTAGAATGGTGTTTGTCGGCAGTACACAACATGGGTAAAGAAGACGCAATCCGACCAGCCGCTGATCCGACACCTGATCCGCCTGCAGCAATGTAGAGTCTACCATCATTTTATGCTGCATAGCATATAATGGTCCGACGCTTATAGCGCAAACAGGGAACACTGCGTCCAAAAATAATCGGCTACTTCCAGCCATGATGTTCTGTATGATCCACTTAACACAACTTGCTCCAATGCTTTGCAGTTTACAGAGGTTCTTCTCTTTTGTAGCCGTAAATTTAAATACGTTACAATAATGGAAATCTTGCTGATCAGGATATCTTTTCTTTCCATATCTGGAAATCATCACTGCATTAGAACCATGCTCTGGAAAAAACACGTCGGTGCAGTATTCTCGCGCCATGTCCAGTACACGTTGTGTGAATTCCGAGTTATTGCTCCATGGGTCGCAGGATTCTGTGGTAACTATATAATTGTTCATGAGGCGCGTGAATTTTATAACGCAAATGTACACGAAGACAGCGAAAAACAGACAAAAAATGAAAAACGAATCAATACCGTTCTGGATCGTAATATTTATTACTTGGTAAAAATGCTGGTGCGTAAATTTCCATTTTCAAAATGCCTACTTCACTAATAAGGAAATACGTCATTTCGTAACCCAGGACATGGCATCGTCAACGTTCTCGATGAATCTCGGATCTTCCTTCTGGTACAGAGGATACATGTCGTTGAAAAATTCTCTGACGGTATCCGAATTGTTGCTGATGGAGTAGGACAGCATTCCGTCACTCTTTGGAGTGTTCAGCGCTTCCTTGACGAAGCTGTTCATCAGATTCGTCACTGCGCGTTTTGGTGCATCCTCTGTTGCAAACATGTTCAGCAATTCCGGGATTCCCATGTCTGTTCGGGCCTTCTTTTTCGCGGTGAGTTCCATCAGTATTTTTTGGGCTGATTTTTTGATGGTGCGTTGTATGTGCCACATCTGGTACCAAGCTCTGTAGAAACTCTTGCACTGACTGCAGTTTTTTCCATCGCGCTTGACTCCGTCGAAAACCAGAGTGTAGATGTCGTTGCTTCGAAGACTCACTCCACACGAAGTGCACACGAAGTTGTCGCCGGAAGTCTGCTTCTCCCTGGACTCCTTCGACGAAATACAGGTCATTGTGTCGCACATTCTGATTTTGTACACGATGTCCAGCATGTCGTCGTAATTGGGTTGCATGGCAATGCGCTGTGTCTGCTGAGAGGATTTCGTCTTCTTTTCGGAAGGATGTGCAAGCGCTTTCTCCGCGTCATGACCGTACTGCAACTGCTTCATCGACTGCTGGTTGTTTATCCCGGTGTAAAGGTTGGAAATGAGCGCAGTCAGCAACTTGGCCCTGTAGATGTCGAACTGTATCGCCGCCGGAATCATCGAAATACACATCTCCAAATCTTCTGACAAGCCGCCCTTCTTGCGATCCACAAAATGCTGTTTCAGAATGTCGTCGAAACCAGGAAAAGCCGCCGTCAGCAGGCTCAATACTCCATAGTCATAATAGGATTTGAGTTCCGCATCTCTCGTGGGAAAGTAATTCCTCGGGTCCATCAAATCCACCGTTTGAAGGCTGTCGGGATCTATGACAAAATCCAACGGCTCTTCCTGGGTCTGTTCTATTTTGCAATTTCGTATAGAGTCATCAGACTCTATAGCGTCGTTCAAAATTTTCATGCTTTCATCAACGAATTCAGTCATCGTATCTTTCAACTCTTCCGATGACATAACGTGTTTCGCCTTCTTTCTGGACTTGTCCTTGGTCTCCAGTTTGCGTTTCTTGTCTTTCGATTTCTTTTTTGGCTGTTCCACCTCTTGATCTTTCGGAACAGCCTCCTTTTCTTCAGCTGGCTTGCTTCTGGATTTTACATCTCGAGAAATTTTCTTGACATATCGTCCACTAGCCTCCTCCAACAATGCCTCATAGGTCTTATCAGACACGCTGGCGTATGCCTCGTTGGGCTCTATGTGATTCATGGGTTTTTTCGCCGACATCTGTCGCTACGATCGTCTGTTAAAAATATTATGATATGGACAACATAAGTATTCTGCGGACTATTAATAGACTGGAGTGGGTTGTTATTGATACCGTGGTTAAAAAGCGGATTTGGTATGAACAGCGGAAGAAGGATTACTGTAGGAAGGAAATTCTGGAATTCAGCAGCTGCTAAGAAATCAGAGCCTGCTATTGTGCTCACCAATCATCGATCGAAGGAAATACCGATGAATCATACACCACACACTATCGTCGAATCTGAGAAAATCGATGAGATAATTTCATATCCATCGTTTTTCGTTTCAGGAGATTCTGCTCTCCAGATGTTCGGGCCTCGTGTGCTGTGGTCCCTGAAACTGGCGGTGGTTTTGGCGTTTTTCTTCTTGATCTGGCCGTTCATATTGATCGACATCAGTCCAGAAGTGACGTCGGTTATATTCGTGTGTTTACTGGTGTTCGTCGTATTCTTTTCCATGTCCTTCGTGTGGAGTTCCGCGTTCACAGACGTATGCTTGAGCCATGTAATCGTTCTGTGGCTCGTGTACAGCGTAGTTTTTCAGAGTGATGAAAATCTCCTGGGTATCACGGGACAGCTGATGCGCGATTTGTGCTGTTTCTTTTTTGTGCTGTTCATGCAATTGCGCGGATACATATCGGCAAACCTGACCCGGCTGAAGCGCGAATCGGATAAATCCAGCACCAAGGTTTTTCTGTCTGTCATTTGCTTCAACACACAGCATTCCGTGTTCTATCAGACCAACTCGTCCATGGGATATGATGCAGCGCCGTCGATCAGCGGCGTATTCTGTCTGGTACTACAGAGGTGTTCTGAGTTGGTTGTGCCGGTCATAATGGTTATTCCTGTGGGGAATAACGGCCTGTACAATACAGCGGCGTGGCTGTCGATCGTTCGGCTCATAGTAGCAATTTCAACATATGTCCTCTGCGACAGACTGTATCCGCCAACGGATCGTTTGGCACATTCCAACATACAAGTGATATGCGTCTCTACTTTCTTCGTCATGATGACGAGCACCATCATTCTACCAGCCGCTGTTATTTCGATGATAATCATGATCATATTACTTGTCAAGACACTGCCTGGAACGAACGAACAATCTGTGGAAATGTCAGACGATGAAGACGTGTGATTGTTCTGGATTTTCGTTGTGATCCGTGGAGACAGATAACTGTATTTAATAAATTTCACGACAGCTATAAAATCTCATACATCTGTCTCACACGCCCACATTCTAAGTGAACTCGACTCAGGTACGTAAAACGAACCGCTCCCATGAATTTATACGATGATGATTTTTCCGACTACGAGTACGACTACGAAGAAGATCACTATCCAGAGACCGTTCCCGCGAAAAGGAAAAAACCAGTGGAGAAAGGCGGTGCTAGAAAACGAAAAACCAGTCAGTCTCAGTCGTCGTCTTCGTCCAAATACACCGAGAGTACAAACGACCGAAGTACAAAAGAGAGAAGCTGTAGACGCAAGAAGGTCGCTGCAGACGAACCCGAGGAATCCGAGAAGAACAAAAAACCTGAAAAGGACGACCCAGAACCACTGAGTCAGGAAGACCGCCTACGCAGCATCGACGACGCCGTGCTCGACTGTCCCGTGAAACTTGTGAGTTACAACAAGAAAACATTCTGGTTGGGCAGTTTTGCCGGAAAACCTACCAAATTTCAGGGTGTTACGACCTTTTTGGCCAACTACATCTTCAATGAGAAGGACGAATACTCCCGCGACGAATCCTCGCTAAATCCAGACAACATATCCAAGATAGTGCAACAACAGACCGTCGGCGCTGTTCGAGAGCTTGGGGCGGACTCAGAGCTCCTTTCGCATCAACAGATGCATCCCACAGCCAGGTGTTATGGGTTTGGAAAGGGGCATGGCATCATTGTCCACCACGATCTGGGTTACCTGTTGACAAAATTTAGCGTTGCACTCATCAAATCATCAGCAGAATACAAGAGCTTCGAAGAAACGCATCATAGATCTCCGGATCCGTGTGCCGTCGAACTCGAGAAGCACTTCAAGGAGCTGGGCTGGATGTTAATAAGATCGGAATACGTCGTGTTTGATTTGGCATGCGGCAAGGCATCTGCTATCGATTTCTTGTTCAGACGTGTGCGTGACGGCAACCTGATTGCTGTGGAACTCAAAACAGGACAAGAAGACATCGACCAAGTGAATGCAGCCACACCAAAACTCAGAGGACCGCTTGCTGACATAGACGATACGTTACTCAATAGGTTTTCAACTCAATTGCTGTTTTCTATCATGCTGGAAGAAATGCGTGTGGGTCAAGGTCATCGATGGAAATTCGTAGACGAGGCTTATATCGTTCATATCAACTCTCATACTAAACGTATAACCAGGAAACCGATCGCGGTTTGGGGCTATAGTTCGAAGCGGCGTAAAGCGCTGTACCAATTCGCCTGTGATACACATCGACAGGAAATCGAGAACACTCGCACGCTCAATCAATATGCTGGAACTGACGGCTCATCGAAGCCGAAGAAGACGAAAACCACCAAGCACAAATCCACAACAACGACAGAAGCCGCAGAGGAAGTTGCTTATGTTTCGGACGGGGAAGTTGTCGAGTGGTGAAAAACGCACTGATTTTCCCAGCGGAAAGCTGCCTTTTTAAACCACAAAATTTCCATTACAGGAACGTAAAAAATATATTTGTCCAATAATTCATTCCAAATTTGGAAATAAAATACTCCGCTTTATGACTTCGTACCTTTCCATATTGGTCGTACATCAATAAGCACAGGACATGTCTGCCAAAAAGAAGAGTAAAAGTACTTCAGAAAAGGTAGTTCGCTGCGCACTTGGTGTAGAAGATACCATCAGGAAGGCGCAGGCTACGAAAAAGAAAATGAACGAATTGTACGAAAACAGTTTGTTGCGTCAGTCTCGTATTGATCGAACCATGACAAGCGCTGCCAAATTCAGGGCTTGCTCGACTATGTGCGAGCTGCTCATCATTTCGACTCAGGATGCCTTGCATCTGGCAGGATGCGGCGATGGTCTGTACACAAAAGCCGTGTACGATGAGCTGGTGCCGTTGCTATCAAAAATGACCGAACTTTCAGAGTCTCTCAAACAGGACATGATGGACTTGCGTCGCAAAAACAACGCGATAACTAACGAATTGAAGACGATGTACAAATCGCTGAATGGGACAGAACGTCTGTTGGTAGGAATCTATTGCGACGGTGTGGACCGTGCTGCCAGAGACGTCATTGTAGAGTCCACTATCGGAAGCCGCGCCTGTCAACTGCCAGACAGCGCTTCGAGTTTCGCAAGTTCCGAGGATACGGAAAATACCACGGACATTACAGCCACTATGGCGAGACTGAACTCGAAGAGGCCGCTATGTCCCAACGTGCTACAAAACACGCCGCCCATTCCTGTGATTAAGGGTAGGGGTTCGCGTGTAGGCCGAAAGGTTACGGCTGTTGGCAAATAATCTCAGTTACACACAGAATGTCTGGTGAAACTATGTATGTTTTTTGAGTTTCGGTAGAAATACAGAGGAAGTATTACACAATTTTGCATTTACGAAGTACGTTTTCACAAAAATATTCGTGTTTTACCCAACGCGAAACCATTTTACCACTTGATTAAGTTAGCAGTTGGCGCGTCGGTTAGTACGTTTCCCAAAGTCAATTGAACATCCTTTCGAACATCATGAGCGGCGTCACTGCAAACTGGCCCATGGACCCCGTTTTCGTGGGATCATCAACCAGCAAATCACCGCCTGGTGTCAATAGCAGCCGTGCGCTGGAGCAGTACAATGCATCGCCCATTGTGAAGCCCATGACGCAAACGCCTGAACAGTCGATCGAGACATACAACCAGTTGGTTGAGCGCATGCAACGTCTGTACGGCGCGTCGGTCGTGTACAACACGCTGACCAGCACCCCGTACTTTGCCCGTTTTTTCGTCATGAGTCAGGTGGACTTTGTCGTCGCCGCTCAGCGCGAGTACGTGATCATGGGAGACCATGTTCCTGACCCCATGGCAGCCATGGGTCTTCCGTCTACGATGGACTATCGTCGCTTGGTAGTCCCAACGACGTCCAGGTTCGACGGCAAGGCCTTCAACATGGACGCTCGTAATGCGCGAAATCCCGAGGCGAACGAGATTTTGAAGGGTCAACTCGCACGCCTCAATAACGTTTTGGTCATTTCGTCCGAAATTTGCAGCAACGATGCGTTCCGCAACTCCGGTTGCCGCTTCGATGAGGTGTTTTTCGACCGCACCAGCAGCGATCGCTCGTTGCTTGGAGTTTTCACCCGTTTCCACAGCGTTGTCGGATGTCTCAACAGAAAGGACCCGACGGACGGCATGAACAGCATTCTTGCACTGGCCAAAGAAAATATCATCGGAGATCCCTCTTTGATTGTGATGGACAAGCAAGCGCTTCAGTGTGTGCTCCGCTGCGAGTACCTCACCAAGTACAACGAGTCCGGCCCCGGAGCGTTGGATCGCAAGAAGTCGGCCACTTCCGTCGACCGCTACCGATGGGGCGATGTCGACATCATGCCTTCGGTGGTTCGTTCGCTCAAGAACGAAGCACGTCAGTACGACCCGCTGTTGAACAACATCGTTTCGGGAGCGTACATCCTCATCCCCGCCATTCGAGACAGCCCTCCTGATGCTCGTTATCACACGTCGGTCATGCATGGCGTTCAGTTCTTGGAGTATTCTGCAGGATCGAGCACGTGGCGTGAAGTGCGCTCCAAGCACCTGGTTTCCGCTGATCAGTACTATCCCAAGGGTCAGTTGAATCGCGTTGCGTTGAAGTACATCGCCGATAATGCCCAGACGCTGTTGCAGGCACGCAGCCAAAACGCGTTTGTGGACC
Source organism: Bacteroidota bacterium (assembly GCA_018267915.1). GTDB lineage: Bacteria > Bacteroidota > Bacteroidia > Chitinophagales > Chitinophagaceae > MKUN01. The sequence goes on from JAFDXN010000049.1 coordinate 19,489, forward strand.
ACGAGACCGGGGAACGTGTAATCGATCCGTATCTCTATGAGCACAACAACGCGTTTTCGATCGCAGAGTTTTTGGGCGATGTCCCCAATGCACTGATGCGCTCCGACGCTCTCTTCAATCATGTGCGAGTGTGTGCTGCCGAACTGGAGCGCGAAAGCGGTGACATTTCCGGAATCATCAATCGTGCCATGGCAGCTCTGGATCGCAATGCCAGTTGCAATTTGATTGAAGGACGTATCACTCCGATTGAGGTCATGGCCGGTCTGATTACATCCGGCACTCGTTCTCCTCCTGCGATTAATGAGGCAGGATTTGCGGTTCCGGCGGATCAGGTTCGTCGAAACGAATTCGGTTCTCACAATCTGCCGATTTTGGGCGCAGGACGTCGCTTGCGATACTTTGTCGGTGGCGATGAAGCAACCGTCCTCATTCCCGATGGAGTATTCCCTGGTTTTTCGAACGCGTCTGGTGCTATGTACATTGCTTCTTTGGAAGACGACGACAGTGCAGTCGCTCGATCTTGGAAAGCCAGCCCTGGTCATGCTGCGACGATCAAAACACTCCACGACTTCATGATAGTTGTTGAGCGTATTCGTTCGCGTTTGTCCAGCATGTTCGACGGTCAGAACAACCGTCTTTTCAATGACCCTTCGGTTGTTCCTTTCTACACTCGACCAGAGAATCTGAACAGTGTCAATCGGTCGCTCATTGCCATTATCCAGGCCATGCTGCCTTTGCGATTGCCCATCTGCGCAATGACCGATATCGTTGCTGTTGCCAACGAACAAAACGCAGAAAATTCTCTCGGTGATGATATTCCAGCTTCTGTGCGAGGAGCGGCAGCAGTGATTCTTGGAACGCCTCTCAATTTGAAAGGTTACGATAGAGCTGGCGAACCCATCCAAGCAACCGCGTGGAGAATCATTGATTTGGTCCCCGAACCTACAAAAGACATGTTGGCTGAAGGATCATATTCAAGATCAGAGGCTGTTCAAAAAACATACAACATTCTGTTTGGCATGCTGAGCTTGAAAACCGTTACGGACGAATCTGAGTTTAATCGTATAGTCGAAACCATCGCACGAGTGATTGCTGACTTGCTGCGAAAAGCCACGACAAGCGATGTATTTGAGTCGGACGAGAATTTACAAAATTGGATTACGGCGACTCTAGCGTTGGTTCAAGAAGCCATCAAACTCGATCCGAAGACGATTTACAATCACCGTGGAAGAATGATCCGGTTGGAAACTAGACAAACTTCTCTAACGTCAATGAGTTCAGGTGATGACACTGGCAGTCCTGTTCGTGATTTTAGGATGGTGAATCTTTCTGTGGATCGCAGTACATGGCAGTCTATCCATCGAACCTCGCGCATTCAGCCGTGCAATCCCGCCGATCCCATCTCGGAGATGCGTCGTTTTTCGACCGATCCGATTGATCCGGGTTTCAGTTCGGAGGACCTTCGTGTCATTCGTAGAGACGGACGTGGTCGTGTTGGTACATCGAACAACCGATCTCAGTATCGTCAGAACAACTACTCGTTCGTGGAGGATGTGGAGGCCGCGGCATCGAAACATGGGCCGTACGGAGATCATTGCATTGGACCGATGGCTCGTCCAAACTCTCCCAATTACCAACGCCGCCTGAAGCTTCTGGAGAGCAACATGACACATCTGCAGCGCCTGGCGTTGTGTATGCTTTTGGGTGTCAATGTGAACGTCGATACATTCTTCAGGAACGCAGAGGCGAGCTATATTCCTGTGGTGAAGGACCTGATTCTGGAGTTCCCCAACGTCATGTTCCAGACACACGACGCTTTCGTCGGCCGTGATGAATGTGGCAGCTTCGAGTACACGAAGCCCAATCTGCGTCGTGTGGTGCAAGAAAACATGGACGAGCATTGGTTCGTCGATTGGACGTCGCGAGCCACCGTGAACCCGACGACGGCGTTGGTGATCCCCAGCTGCTTCATCAACGGCGTCGTTGCTGGAAAGAACACCACGCTCGTGCAGGCTGGAGCTACCAAAAACAGCGGCTCGGTGAGTGGTCCAGCGCGTCGCATGTACGACATCACCAAGAATCGTGTTGCCACGGCCTCCAAGGAATCGGGATTGGTCTTTACGGTTGGTTTCGGCAGCCCGATCGTTCCTGAAATGTACTGCATCTCGGGACGACTGCCCGTCAACGTGCCCGGCTTGACTCTTTCGCAGCAAGACCAGGAACTCGAACGCACATGCACACCCGGAACACTGTTCCAGGATTATGTTACAGGCGCTAGCATGGCTCCGGTTGACGGACAGCTCGGCACTTTCACCGCGATGCTGCAGATGTCGGATCGCCACGCAGCGCGTCCTGGATTCGTTATGACCGCCTGCGACGCCAAACGTTACAACCCATCCACAGGAGTGTGGGTCAACCACTGCGAAGGTGTCGGTATTTTCTTGGGCGAAGAGGAACGATCGAATTACTTCAATCGTGTGTTGTGAGTGTACTGATGCTTGGATGTGCTTATGGTTTCGTTTATAACGATCCAATAAAATTATCGATTTTCTTTAAGTTTTCGTCAGCAATCAACGCAAAAACTCACTTCAAATACAATAAATATTACATTAGGTACAGAGATAGGACGAACCCCTGGATTTTGGTGGCTCATAGATTGATCGGTTTTGTGTACAAAATGAGTGCATCAGACGACGACGATACTGTTTCTTCAGTTCCGCTGCTCTCGCGAGATTGTGATCTCAACAGAATAGACAATCCCAATCAGTGGAAATTGCTGATCAAGGACGGCCAACAACATTCTGTGGCATACTGTCAAATCAGTACCCCGGAGTATGTCGAAGTCGACAAGTCAGTCTCTGACTTGGCTGAGAACATATACAGAAACGGTATATACTCTACAGCACTCACTACCGATTGTATGGAAACACTCCAAAAACGTCGCATACAAGACGGATGGACACTGACACTAGTGCTCAAGGATCTTGATGCGGTTGAGTTGTTGTTTCGTCCAGAAGACGGGGAACGTATGGTAGTTTTCAAATCGTCCAATCACAACACTTTTTCGTTCCAATTCACCACACTGAGCGGAGAAGATGTTGAGGTGTTCCGCATGCCGGTGGTAATCGGTAAACTGACGCGCAAAGAAGGCCGTCACGGCACCGAGTCCAGTGGGACTTTCAAGGTCAAATTCGACAATCCAGGACAGGCTGATGCGTCGCTGGCGGTTTATCTGACTGTCAAGGTGGTTATCGAGAGCGATCAATACACGGCCTCGCATATTCTGAAGAGCGTTTCGCTCGGCGGGGATCCCAGGATCATGATGAGTCTACTGGCAAAAACTATTGGAGACCAGATTCCGCACCCCATACCTACGCTGCTGTAGACTTTCGACAGGACACTCGATGTATTTGGTAGTGTTACACTTTTATTTTGTACAGTAAATATATCAACATTCAAGCACGACAACTTCTGAAAACACGCTCAAACATCATCATCGTCGTAACTGATGTTGGTCATAACATCATATCCCATCGCGTCGTATATAGTGGTTCTTGGATTCTTCGAGTAAGGATCAGAGATGGGGCTGGAGAGAATGATGGGAACCACCAAAAATGCAACGTATATGAATTCCACTACAATGATAGCCACCCAGGTGTTGAGCTTCATGTGATACACGTGATGGAAATCGTTGTTGATACTGTATCCGACGGCCAGTGCGTTACACGCGATGAAATTCAAAAGAACATAGAACCAGAACAGGTCCATGTCTTCGTCTGTATCATACCTCAGTTTGTTCATCTCGCTGGTTATGTTCTCCTTGACACACACGATCCAAATGAACAGAACTACGGCCGGTAGGCTGTGCTTGCCCCACTCAACCAGATGCACCACGCCCATGGAATAGTCCTTCGCTGCATCGGTGATCATGCTGCTGTCTTCCAGGAGCATGATTGGCGCCAGAAACAAAACGGCCATTACGTTGGCAAAATACGGCCAAAACACGCCCAAGATCAGCAAATGATGTATGTATCCCGAAGGATTTAGAAACCCCAATACATAGATCGTGTAAAACACTGCCCCAAAAGACCACATCCAATTCGTAAAGTAGCTCATGTACGTCTCCCAGCCGTCTACGATCATACCGTAGAACATGCCTACAAACATCGTGGCCGCCCAAAAACCACTGACCACCAACGCAAACCCAACACTCTTATGAATATACACAGGCTCGTATCCTGTGCGGACCAGGTCGTTGTAGTCTTTCTTGTCGTTTCCACTGGAAAACTCGTTCCATGACTTATCACTCTTCCTGTGATTCAGAGTGCTTTGTAGACGATCGATGATTTTTGGTACCGAAGATTTCGAAGTATCAGCTTCCGCGTAGTATATGTCGCCAGGCAGTATCACCTGCACGGTAGCTGAAGTCTCCTCCATACCAACACAAAACTCATTAGAGTGATCTGTGGTATGGAATATCGTTATATTTTACACTTAGTTACTGATTTTACGTGTTCGAAGTACATATGCATAAATAGTGATTAGGTATTTCCTTTTGTAGCTATTTGTAGAAAATAAATTACAAATTCAGCATCTATACGACGCAAACACATACTCTGAAGCTTCACATTGCCGGGGTGTGTCCGTACAGTGCTACAAAAATGTTCCTTGCAATCTGCCTGCTATTCACATCTTCTATGATATTCTATGTCCATAGACATGTCAAACAGGCAGTCACCGAGATTTACAAGCAACGGCCAGAAACGCTCCAGTTCGTCGACTGTGGCGTGCCTCGCAACGGACTGACGTACACTAATGTAATACGCTATTACATCGGGTATGTTCTGGCCGAATTCATTGGACCGCCCAAATCCACGTTTGATATGATGGGTGTGGCTGTGTTTTTCAACATTTTCGGCATAACAGAAATATTGGTCATTGTCTTGGAGTTGCTGTTCTGTTTGTGGAGTATGAAAAATGCTGTAAAACCAAAATAAAACCATCCGAGCCATTCTCTATAAAAATTTATTGATATCATCAACTTTCAGACCTTTTGAATCCGATCGTATAATTCCTGCGTGTAGGTTTTGCACTTCGAATCAACATTGTCCCCGCAATCCCATGGTTTAAACGCTCCGGTGTACTGCAAAATGACCGGTTTTTCTTTAGCAAACATTGAGACCAGTGGATTGTTCAGGTACATTCCGTGGGCGTTGACATCGTAATTGTATCCGTATGGCAACAGTTTACATCGATGATTGCCAGGATCGGTTACGGGCGGGAAGTCGTAATGAACGAAAGAATATTCCGTCTTTCTATCCACGATCCATTTTTGCAGCGTAGTGGCAAGATACTGATCCGATTCTGTTCCGTCGATTATCTCGTAACAGTAGTAGAAAAAATACGAGTTCAGAAAGCCCTGATCGGCGCTATCCGCACTGCGGAGAATCCTGGAAGCCAAAGTCGCCGTCAGCTGCCTGAAAATGTGCGGATTCGGCACAACGGTCATCACTCCTGAATTGAACCGAAACGTGTATCCGTTCTGTGGAGTGTTCTGACGGACACAAAAGTCATCGCACTCAAACAAAAGTCTCGGTGTTTTCAGGATCAGGCAGTCTGCGTCGAGGTATGCCACCTGACGGTACTCCGTCATGTTCCATATGTGCAACTTTGCAAACGAGCCGTCGAATCTGGTATGATCGTCGTATACGTTGTTGATGTACGGCACTCTACGCACTTTACATCCATTGAGCTGCAGCTGATGAATGAAAATCGTCGAAACGTTGTCCGTATACAGAACTACAAAATCCACCAACGCCCTGAAACCCTCGTCGGTATTCATCAGAAACGATCGATGTAGAGTCATCACCCCATCAAAGTAATCGTTGGTAGTCAGTACCGTGGCTATAGCCACCGGCGTAATAACCTCCTTCAGAGTATAATGCTGCACCCTGAACGGATTCGGAATCATACCAGCAGACATAAGAACCAAGAACAGGAAGCAGAGGCTGAGTAAAACACAGAACAATGATCGTTTGTAGCGAATATACGTTTTCCTGTCAATCATCGTTGCGTTTGAATCGTAATTAACATCACTATTCGACTGCATTATTCCACTGAATATGTTAGTTTTGGATATCTGTAATTTTATCGTACTTTCTAAGAGAAATTAGTCATATAATTGACCAAATATTTTATTTCCTTTTTTGGTGTATACAAGAATACAATTGTATACTGTGGCGAGTTTTGTGGTATTTTCATGTTCACACTTCACTGCAAAAACAAAAACTTTTTATCTGTCACCAGATCACAGAGTTTGTATGGGGCTATACGTGTATGACACGGACGAACTTTTTGACCGATTTTTTCCGCCCTATCAAGTCCTCTTTCCCAAAAAGGAAATTTTTTTGGTAC
>JAFDXN010000004.1 GCA_018267915.1 Bacteroidota bacterium
AATACGTCAATCCACAAAACGATCCTTCCCATTCGATGCATAATTCCGGTCGTGGGTTATCCTGTAAAGCAATGTCAGCAGCAACCGGGCTATACAATAACCTGTATGCCCATGTTTCATGTTGCCAACCGCCCTGCATATCATCACCCTCACTTTTATTCACTATCAGACGCTCTGCCGTGGTATTTAGATCCCGACTCTGCTTCCCAAAAAACCATACTCTCTGGAAAGATATTCATGACCGACAACGAAACCGATACATTGCACTACTTTGAGTGCGACGCAAACGACGAGCAGTCTCAGGTGGCTATTCGTTTCAGCAAGACAGAGGGCCAGTCCTACCTGGAGCCTGTCGAGATCATTTTGATCCTGCCGGACAATTCCGTCCGGTATAGTGTTCTTCTCGTGCTTGTCTTCGGGATACTGGCAGTTTTTGTGGCAGCAACAGCCCTGTGTATTTTCTGGGAGCGTAAGTCCGGCAATTCCAAAACAACAAAAAAATCGCCTTCCTTGCCTTTCGTCGCAAAGACAGAACCGCCTGACACGTTCCACACTTCGGCCACAGACCCGCCTGGTCTAGTGAATCAACTTAGCAATATCTTCAGGCAGCGACCATCTGTGAACAAAAGTGAATAAATAACAAAACAATACTCTGAATCGGTCCATTTTACCACTTATGATAGTTTTTTGCAAATCTGTCTAAAATATAAAAAACGAAACGTAATGCTCGATGATCCAGAAAAAGAACCATGGTATGTCAGTCTTACACATCACATGACGTCCGATATTGCAGGCGATCGACTGCCCCTTCCAGAGCGAATGACCGTCTCGAAACTCGTCAATACTTTAGACGCCCGCAAAGCATTGAAGAAAATTCTGAACACGCGACACAGACAACAGAGGTTTTGCGATTACATCGGACTTGATATGCATGGAATTGTCGGAAATGATGAAAACTCTACCATCAAATATAATTGCGAACGTATACTTTACCGCTGTCACGTTCACCATTCCGAAATAAGGGTGAGAGATCTACTACTGCACTTGAACGACTCTATTAAACAAGATCTCAATGAAGGCGGAAATCTCGTAGCGGGTATGGGTCTGGAACACTTACAACAATTCATCAGCAATATGTACACAGCACAGCTGAATGTTTTGACATAAAAACCATCACAGTACATATCGAATTTTTCGTTAGAAAAATATGACTTCAATGGCGAGTTCAATGATTCTCCTGACAGATTGCGAATATAATTTTTGCTGACGTCATCACCTTCCTAAAAAGGAAAAGTTGGGCCAAAAAAGTTGGTCAAAAAGTTCGTCCGTCCTATTATGATCATATGAATAGCCTAACTAACACTTATGTGAAGAGTATATTAAATAGCGCGGTTGTCTCTGGCTTAGATGTACGTTTTATAGTATGGTTTAGGACGGACGAACTTTTTGACCAACTTTTTTGGCCCAACTTTTCCTTTTTAGGAAGGTGATGACATCAGCAAAATACCTCTCTCAAAAATGCATATCCTCGAAAATGAAGACCTATATTTTATGCTGACGTCATCACCTTCCTAAAAAGGAAATGTTGGGCCAAAAAAGTTGGTCAAAAAGTTCGTCCGTCTCTATAATCCCTAAGCCCTGTTAATTGGCATCGATATTATGAACACTTTTTTATGTTAATACATCATCACAGGATGGTGTTGTTTAACCAAACCTTGTGTGTTATGGGGACGGACGAACTTTTTGACCAACTTTTTTGGCCCAACATTTCCTTTTTAGGAAGGTGATGACGTCAGCATAAAATATAGGTCTTCATTATCGAGCATATGCATTTTTGAGAGAGGTATATCTGCTGACGTCATCACCTTCCTAAAAAGGAAATGTTGGGCCAAAAAAGTTGCTCAAAAAGTTCGTCCGTCCTACTACAATCACAGGAACAGGATAACTAACGCTGGTGTGAATACTATACATAACATCAACGCTGACTCCGGAGTATATAGTCCAAAAACATTCTCCTTTCTGGTATGATTTTCATTTAAGTTTTGTAGATACTAACTTATGCGCGAATAACTACTACATAATGATTTTAATTCATTTCATTTTTTTTACAAATTCTGCTCGATCATCCTGATTTTAGGCGTCTTACTTTCTTTGAAAAGCATATCTTCGTCAGGCAGGGCATTAATATGGCTCGAATCAAACCATACACGTCCAATATTTTCCATCGCGAAATCGTACATCTCTCGAGAATACTCAACTTCATCATCCATGGTTTCGCTAGACGTCTCGGTCATATTTGATAAATCAGCTCTTGCTTCCAACACGGGTACGCCAGGCGAACCCCTGTACAATAATGAGCGTGTTGACATCGGAGTCCAAACCACGCCAGATGCTGTCATTAGCCTCGATACATTAATGACATCGAGTTTCAAATCGAAGAATAATCCAGTTTCAGCCATTTCCCTGAATTCTCCAAGGATGAGACGACTCAACAGCATTCGCTTCGCTCCTGGCATCTTTGGATCCCGGAGAATACCTTCTTCAAGATCTATCCACGAAATCAAGTCCTCGACCCAGAAAAGTCTGTGGATTTTTACGAAATCGTGAATATATGTTGCGGTTTCTCTGGCTAAATCATCTCGAGCACGACATAGAAGAATCTGAATGCCTTGCACCAGCATGCCCATGCATCTAGCTACCTCAGGTGCCAAGTACACAGAATCTGGAGGATCTCGTCGAGAAACTCGGTGACGGAATGTCTTTGGCGCCAAGTAATAGTGGCGCATGACATACATGACAGCAAAAATGTCTGCGACCTCGCTCGAAGCGTTTCTTACCTCAAGAAACAATTCCGCCATCAATTCTTCAAAATGTCTGTCCGTGTAAAGACGGTAATACAATTCTGTGGGACAGACGCCAGTGGATCTGATTAGCCACAACCACACATGGGCCAGCGTTCTATAATCTGCATTGTATACATGCGCGTATAGATAGTTCATTATGGACCAGTTTAGCATGACCTCGGTTTCCATATAGCCGAGGACCTTGTAATCGAACCTGGCGGAATGATTGTATAGTACAACAGGCGGCCTGTTCTTGTCTGGAGCAAGAACAATCAAATTCATGCTGAACATCCATCCCTGTGTTTGCATGAGTCCCAACGTTTCAATATCAATTGATTTACCTATCGCCGTACACCGGTCGTCATCGAAAAGTACTGTGTTATGAACGTATTTGATCAGTATTCTTCTTCCATCCTCGGCAGTGCCAAGAAAATACAACGCGTTGTTTTTGGATAAGACATCCATGACCATATCAGTTATGGCTACGTTACTTTCATGGTCAGTTCGCCTAAAAACCTGCCGCATGTGTGAGTGAGATGCATGAGATAAATTTTCTCGATGCTCCCAACATTCTTTGGCAAGATTGTTCATGTCCATCGTAAACACAATTTTAGGAGCTGTATCTACTATATGTACAAAATTACATCTTTGTCAACAAAAGTGTATTTTTACTAATACTGTTGTATTACATCTGAATTTTTATCACGCTATAGACATAACGTATCATTTTGTATGATTTAGGGTTATGGTACGACGGACGAACTTTTTGACCAACTTTTTTGGCCCAACATTTCCTTTTTAGGAAGGTGATGACGTCAGCAAAAAAATGTGTCGTCATTTTCGAGGATATGCATTTTTGAGAGAGGTATTTTTTGCTGACGTCATCACCTTCCTAAAAAGGAAAAGTTGGGCCAAAAAAGTTGGTCAAAAAGTTCGTCCGTCCCTATAATCCATAAGAGCTGTTCAAAATGACGCCGTCCTGTGATGATATTTTTTCATAAAAAGTGTTCTCAAAATCGACGCCAGCTAACCTACCTGTGTACTATAGGGACGGACGAACTTTTTGACCAACTTTTTTGGCCCAACTTTTCCTTTTTAGGAAGGTGATGACGTCAGCAAAATATACCTCTCTCAAAAATGCATATCCTCGAAAATGACGACACATTTTTTTGCTGACGTCATCACCTTCCTAAAAAGGAAATGTTGGGCCAAAAAAGTTGGTCAAAAAGTTCGTCCGTCCCCAAAACACATTTATATTAATTAATAAATACACATAATCAAACACTTCGTGTACATATAATCAGCAGGCGTATGCATGTAGTTTAACGATCGGCCAGTAACAAAAACTTAAATGAGTAGCCAAAGTTCAGCTGAATTATACGAACAGGATGAACGCGTCGTTGATGTTTTATGCGCAAGTATGGAAAAGTCCTGTTCCATCGTCACAGAAGACGGTGACTTATTGGAACAAGTCAATCCGACAACAAACGAGCCAACGCCCCCACTGCCTGATGCAAAAGACGTGGCACGAAGTCTGACGAACTTCTCCTTCTCTGTATTCGATAGCAAGATCGTGAAGGAGCTTCTGTTGCGTGATTTTTGTCTGTACACCAGATACGCACACGGACTGTCTCCTGAAAGTCCGTTGCGTTTCAGAGACGAAACCATGTTCAAATCGGTGTCCTTCAAGAAAAAGGGTTTTGGGGCTGGAGTGCGTTTCTTTTTGATGAACTCGGTATTCTGTGTGTTCACGAAGAACCCGAATGGATCGGACAGCAGCCGACCTGTGGCTGTGTTTTCGCTTGGAAAGTGGCCTTTTGCAGCATTCGCCGCAGGAAAGTACATTTACAACGACCCGTACTTTACACATATATACGAAGGTCGGAACGTCGTTAACAGACCGGACGATGGCACGGATGAGTTATTTGATGTCCATAATGACGCATCAGGAGCGCCGGTGCGCACGCCTGTGGATCCAGATCGCCTCGCGATGTCAGAGAACCTGCTGAGTTTCCTGAACTATATGAAGAAGTACAGCATGTATTTCCCCGAAGACGGCGAGATCAAGTGTGTGCTGGCAGTTATGGAAGGCGGGCCTTTGCTGAGAGCGATAACGTTCGCTGTCAAACAGACAGCGGCCGCGTACGTTTGGAAAAGTCTGGAAACTCTGTCAGAAAAAGAACGCAAGAAGTTGGTTCAGTTGGAATACTTGCCGGATGTGGTATTGGAAGATCGTTAGATGTTTTCTAAATTTGGAAATTCAATAAATTGACCGAAATACCATGAGAGCGAAAAATTCCGTGAGTTCCTTCGACCGAAAAGCGCCATGAAGCGCAACTCGCAGTCCGCGGATTTGGCCAATGAGATAAACAAACGCAGGAAGCAAAAACCCACGGTCAAAAAACAGAAAAAGACCAAGCTCGAAGAAGCGCTGAAGGGCAAGGAGCTTCCGAAAAGAACGTTGACTGATTTCGGGATCAGTATCAGAATCGCCCACAGAGCCCAAACGAGCGATCATGAACAGGCGATGCAGAAGCAGAAGAAGGTGGAACAGGAGGAGAAAAAGAAACGAGAAGAAGACGACAGGAACCAGCACATTCCTGTGCCTAAATACAGGAATGGATATGGATTTGATGTGATGACTGTCGAAGAGCGCCTAACGCACGAATATCAGAGATTCAATACACTGAAAAGAGACCCAATACCAGACCCACTGGCAGATGATTTCATTTTCTATCCAGACAGTTACTCGTACGAATCGCGTCAGGACTCTGCCCCGATCATCATAGAACATGCATTGTCCGTGAACGGCAATTCCGTCACCGTGCGCGCCACTGGAATGGAGGCGCGATTCTATGTGGGCATGCCGCTTGCATGGCTAAATGCCGTTCCCAGAGAAAATCACAAAGAGCTGGCGATACGTCTGCATAAGTACATGAGATTCCAAGCGATGAACTACCTGAAACTGAGCAATCATCACTATGGACGGTATGCCAAATTTACGAGATTGATCAATGACGACAGAAGTAGAATAGGTCATGTGATTCTTCCTCTGACAGAAAAAGAGCTTGCGGGAGATGTGATTGATTACAAAACACACGATATGTTTGGATACCGAGGTAACAACGTCCACGTACCCACGCTGAAAATTACAGTTGCAGCGCCTCAGCTGGTTCCGTATGTTCGCGAGCTATTTTGGAATCCGTACGGAAGCGCAAGCGATCTGTGTTATTTGTGTTCCTCGACAAACCCGTTCATCGCGAACAGGAAACATTGCTGGCAAAATGAGGACGATCCGAGAACAGTGGAAGACGCCATGAACCTGCTGCGCGAGCGCCATGCAAATTGCAAGTTTGTGAGAGAAAAACAGAAGGATTTGAACGATGCTGAAAAAGGCAACAAAAAGAATTCATCCAAACTTCTGTTTGGTGTGTCGAAGGAGCAGTATGTCCCTGAGAATACGTACGAGATACGTGAAAAATTTCTGCAGTTCCATCATGATGTAGTCAAACACCACAACGACTGTCCCGCTCGTTTTCACGGACAGTGTATGCGTTTCAGTGCTATGGCCTTCCGCATCGCGTGTCCATTCGAGACATTGGAGGATACGTATTTCGCGCGTTGCCCATTCTGCTACTCGGACTATACAGCGGTATACCCGGCGAAGTTTGAAAAGTATGTGCCGCCGACCTATGAGACACAGGAGGAGTCTGACGATGAAGAGGAAGACGACCACTACAACGACACTGCGGAGAGCTGGGCTGTGGAAGAACAGAACGATGCTGATTTCAACGAGTTTCTGTGTGAAGATGATGGAGATAGAAAACCAAAAAAAGGCGGTAAAAAATCGAGAAAACGTTCTCATTTTGATCGAAACTCTAAAAAAGTTGTCAGGCCATATGAGAATTGGTGTAGACCATTCAGGGTGGGCTGTAAAGATTTGACAATAGACAAAAAACCTCTTCCCAATGCAGAACATACAGAAATGCCGTTCAAGAATGAACAGTATTTCAGGAGTAAATTTGGAGTGATTCGTGTGTTCCCGTCCTTTACGGTCTACAATGCCGATGTGCAATTTATCATGGTGAAAATCATAGACGAAGCACATCTTCCCTGCGAACATTACATGGTTCCCAAGGGCAAGTACCGTGTGATTCCGGCAGACCACTACGATCGCAAGACGTATGCTGATATAGAGATCGAGTGTTACTACAAGGATATGATACCTTTGAAGAAACTCTATCCTCCTGAGACTCCTGCAGATCAGCGAACGCCCGAATGGAACAAAATGAACACGTTGATGAATCTCTATCCCACGATGAACGTACTTTCTGTGGATATGGAAATGATGACAGTCAACGACAGGTTCCCTGTTCCAGAGGAGAATGAGATCATTCAGATCATCAACGTCATCTACAGACCTGACACCAGGGAAATGTCTGCGGTTTTGTTTACGCTCAAAGATATCAGTGTAAATCCACGCGTGCGTCAAAACTGTCCACTGACAGTCATTTCGTTCGATACGGAGTACGAAGTACTGTATCATCAGTGTTTATTGACAGAGATCATACAACCAAAACGCATTGCGGGACATAATATCAAGAACTTTGACATACCTTATTTCGTCGCTAGATGCCACAAGTTAAATGTCAAGAAAGGACGATCGTTCTTGTGTATACGCAAAGGTTGTAGCGTGTCTTGGCGGCCCGGATCTTCCGGAAAGAAGAGGGATCTTGTAACATACCACGAGGGAACTATTGCATGGGACACCTATCCCATATGCAAAGAATACAAGGCGCAGCTGCCACAGCACAATCTGCAGACGGTTTCTCGTGAGTTGCTTGGAGATGTCAAGGTGGAACTACCGTACTCGCTGATTCCAATGCTACAGCAGACAGCCGACGGCCGCGCCCGTCTGGCTGCATACACCTACTACGACGGTATCCTGCCTATACTGATCTTGCAGAAATTGGAAATCCCCATCTTCATGAGGAATCTATGCCGCAATTGCAGCACTCCTGAAGAACAGATGCTTTCTAATGGCTTAGAATGCAGGATTGTGGCATACAATCGCGCCGCATGTATAGAAATGATGGGCAAGTTCGGTGATGCATCACTACCACTGTTCCCCACAAAAAGAGCTTTTTATCTCGATCCAAACGTCGACTTTAGCAAGAAGAAGGCAAAGTACGATGGTGCTTTAGTAGAAAATCCGGAGGTTCGAACGTACCCACACAAAATAGCAAAGGTGCTGGACTTCCAGTCCCTGTATCCCTCCGTGATGATCAAGGAAAACTTCTGCTACTCCAATTTTGTATTTAGATGTGTGGCGGAAGAACTGGGTCTGCAGAATGGCGTGAATATGAACATCATACCTGATAGGAAGTTTCACAGGACGTCTGTAGATGGTTTCATTGAGTACAATATTGTCGAGAGTGTGTCAGAGAATTCGCCGGCGTTTGTCACTCCAGAAGTCCAAAATGGAATCACTCCAGTGAAGTTGAGTTACTTCAAGCAGCTGCGATCGCAGGTGAAGAAGGTTCAAGAATCGTTGGAGGAGGAAGTCAACCAAATGCTGGCATCTGGCATAACCGCAGACTCATTTGGAGAAACCATCAAGCAGAAGAAAGAACGTGCTAAAAGCGCAGAGCTTCAGCAACTGGTATTCAAACTCATTGGAAATTCGACTTACGGAATTTTTGGCCAGGAAAGGGAGTTTGGTAGATGGTCCTTGCCGGCTCTGGCCTACGCCGTTACAGCCTCTGGTAAATTCGTCATTGTCACGGCACAGCAGGTGACCCAGAAGACGTTCTGCAAAGCCAACGGATGGCCATTCAATCTCAGAGTGGTCTACATCGACACTGATTCTACATTCGACATGTTCTTCGACGACATGGATTATGATTACTCGCAGGACCCCATCTTCTGTTTCAACATGCTGGACTTCATGGGCGCGTTCATGACGAACTTCTTCAAGTCCAAGCTGTTTATGACTCCCGAGAAGATCTACATGAACGGTATTACGTTCTTTGGACCAAAGATGTACATTGGCACGCACGTTGAAAAGTTCAAGAAACCGTACACGGAGCTGAAGGGGTGCAGTGGCATCAGACGCGATACCATTGCCTACGTGGCCAGGGCTGTGAAAACGGTCTGTGGTCTGATCCTCGCCAGGGATTACGATGAAGTCATGCGCGTTGTCGTGGAGTTCATGCGAGAAATCCTGACAGGAGAGGTGCCATTGTACATGATGAGTTCCACCGGTTCATTCAAGCGCAACTTTCTGGATCAGAATTGTGTGACGTTCACCAAGGCCATGTCTGCTGCCATGAAACAGTACACGCGCGACGGCACTGTAGTCATGCCCGGCACTCGAGTTCGTTTTATTACCGTAGAAGAGCCCACGACAGAAATCGGGAAACTGCGACTGACCACGTCCAAGCAGCAGAAAGTGACGCTGAGAACGGAGATGCTGTATCACGCAATTAAGAACGATATGCAGTACGATCGTATGGAGTCAGTACAGCGTTTATGTAGCGCACTGGAAAAACCCATGGTACCCATGGTGATCGAAATGGAATCCCACAGGATTTCCCTGACTCCTGAAAGCGCCAAGAAGATGCTGAACTACTTTTGGAAGGAACAGATTGATCGTATAGGTGTAAAGAAACTGACATTCAAGGACCAGGGAATCATGAACTTTATGAATCACGATTATCAAAACAGGTGTATGAATTGCAACGCCGTGCTGGACAATGAACCTCTGCAAAAGAAAGATTACATAAGGAGCAGAAAGATCCACTACGATTACGAAATTCCTCGGCCACAGGTTGTTGAGCACCGCTCTGGATACGAAGTTATTTTCGAGTCTTTCGATCTCCCGAACATCGTGCGACAAAACAGGCCTGACATGATGGTTGTAACTGTGTCGGATAAGATCAAGCACGGACTTATGTTGTGCAATGCATGTATGGTTCTGAAGAGCAATCTTCAGCTGGAGCAGCAAACTACAGAACCCCGTCTGCGTCTCGTGAATTCCATCAAATCCAATGTCGGCCAAATGGTCAGGACCTATTCTGCATGCAGGATCTGTTCTGGCGATTTTATTTCTGGAAAGAACGTTAAGGATTGTAGCGCATCGGAGTGCGACAAATTTAGTATGCGCCATACTTATGCAGGCCTTACCAAGCGAGCCTGTTCTGAAGCTCAATGGTTGAATTGGTAAAATAAACCAGATGCAGAACTTAGCCACCTCAATTCGTTGGTTTGATGTTGTTGTCAATTTCGTTCTAAGCGAACATACGTTACAGCAATGAGTTTGTTCAGAAGAAAAACAGTAGACGAGTCCATTAGAGAAAGAATCAACACAATCAGGGAAAAACTGATGAGACAGGAATTTGCCCTGGAGGATCAAATTCTCGCGTTGAAAGAGCTTGAGGCGAAAATCAAGCAGCGTGGCTTGTCTACGATAGAAAAAGAAGGATTGGCAAGGAACATACAGTCACAGCAAATCCTCGTCAAAAACACACAGAATACTGTACACCTGATTAGGTTAGAGTTGAATGAAGTGGAAAAGAGCAGGAACACCGTCGCCCTGGCAGAAACTGGTGTGATTTCTGCCGGCACAATGGCCGATCTCAACAAAGTTCTGACTCCGATCAAGGTCGCCGACCTTGCAGAACGCATGGAAAAGGGAAAAGAGGATTTTCACGTCGTTTCAGAAGCGCTGTCGGGCGCTCTGAGTAGCCAGTACTCTTCGGTTGGGGCGAATCAGACACTCGAAGAAATCATGAATCAAGCCGAGGAACAAAAAGCCCTGGAACTTATAGAGGCGTTGCCGGGTCCTCCACGAACCACAGAAAAAACAGCCGATCCTAAATTGGTAAAAATGTTCATGACGAGTACTGTTTCTGGAAGGAGCAAGGGGAAGAGAATGTAGTATTTGCATACCGATTGAACATAAAATTGTTTTTACTTAAGAAATAATTCATATTCGTTTTATTGCAGTAGTTGGTATGTTCACGATATTTATTATTTCACGTCTTACGATAAAACATCCGAGGTGGTGAACTTCTTCCATTCAACGAAAAACCGAAGCCTCCTATTTAGAAATGCCGAAAACCCATCCAATCAAATTCCACCTGGGTCCGATGTTTTCTGGGAAGACCTCAGAAATCATCCGTGAATTCAACAACGCGCGTCACGGAGGAAAAAAGGCCATTATGCTGAAGTACGCAGGCGATACCAGAGAAGAATCAAAAGGAGGGCGTTCTGATATTGTGCGAAGTCACGATGGTGCTTCGGCTGATGCAGTAGTGGTTCCGACGCTCTGCAGTATTGACATTCAATCATATGACGTTGTTTGCATCGACGAAGGTCAATTTTTCCCTGATCTGTTCGAATTCGTGAAGAAAAACTGCAAAGAAAAGCACAGAAAGGTTTTCGTTGCTTCGCTGGACACTACATTCAAAGCTCAGTGGTGGCCGGAGGTGTGGAAGTCCATGGTGTTCTGCAGCTACAAGAAACATACAGGAGTGTGTTTCTACTGTGGATCGGCATCTACGAACACTATGAAAATTGGAGGCGATATGTCAGAAACCGTCGAAGTGGG
>JAFDXN010000050.1 GCA_018267915.1 Bacteroidota bacterium
AAATATTCTGGCGATCCAAGATTTCGTAGAAATATGGTATATTTTTATCGTAAACAACAAAACAACTCAACAGGTCAGGGAGCAACATTTTCTCAACCTTTCCCTGGACCATATTGAGAAGATATATCTTCGATGCCTTGGCATTCCCAAGCCATTGATCCATTTTCCTAGTTTCCAAACTAGTAAGACATCAAGGAGCGTATATTTGGTTATAAAGGACGTTTTGTTCGATGCGACGCGTTTAAAATGATTGTGGTACTCTTTATACAAACGGCTTGCCTTTTCGTTCCGATCATGCAAGGTTCTACCCTTGTCCACCTCGTTGCATAACTCAAAAGCTGTCCCATTGAAGAAAACTCGTGGGAATGTTCACCTAATTCAGCGGCAAGTTCTATATAATTATCTGTATCAAATGTATCGTAATATCCATGTACAGTGGTGTTGGGAGTGCTGATTTTCGACTTCCAGAATTTGATAAATTCTTCTGGATTATCACAAATCGAGTGAATCTTTTCCCATCTGTTCAAACTGTCAACATAATTAAGATAATGATGATTGTTGTCGTAATATCCACCATAGTAGAAAAAGATACCTGTTGGCGTATTTGAGTGCACTATCGCTGTTTACGCCAGTGTACAATTGACGTAGGGCAGTCACCGGTTTGATCTCTTGGGATAAAAATGCTCCCTGCACGTTCTCCAGACTTTTACGGGCATAAACAAAAGCCGAATCTCTTTGACCGGTGATCTGGTAAAACTTAGTATAAGAATTATATATCAAGGACGAAAAAAGCCTATTATGCTGCCTGATGGGCAATCGCTCAGCTGTATGAATGTATTCTAATGCAAGGCCATTATTGCCTAATTGCTGATGTATGGATGCGAGCGCTATCAAGCTGAACAACTGAAGAACTTCGTTATTTTTAGACAATGCCAGCCGATAACTATTTTCAGCATAATACAATGAAGAATCTAAGTCTGGGTTGACATGACGCGTATAAAAAAACTGCGCTAAGCCCAACAGCTCGGTACATATAAAAAAATTGTCCCCGGCTGAAGTGGAATAACTTAAAGCTTTTTCGTAAAGCTCCCGGCTTTTTGCTTCATCGTCAATAGACGTAACAGCGAGGTTTTGATAAGCAATACCAATAATCCGCGGATCATTGGTCGTCTCAGCCATTTTTAAAGCATCGAGTATCATTCGTGTCCCTTGCACAGTACTGCCGCAAGCATAAAAAAAGTAACCTAATTCAGCTGTCGCTGCGACTTCAAGGTTCCTATTTTTTTGTTCTTTGGCTGTTGCCAGCACTTGTTGCTGCATCTTGATAACTTTTACCGGATCTACATCGGATAACTGGTAATAGAAACTGTAATAACGGCTAATGCGTGCAGAATCTGTTTCTCCTTAAAAATGAGCGTTAGCAGGCTGTCCGTATTTTGAGAATAGGTAATAGTAGCGGTGAAAAACAACACCGCTATCAAAAATATTTTCTTCATGTATTTCAATAGTTAATACGCTATCATGTTGTTTTTTGAAATATATCTTATCGCCTTGGATTGTGTGGAGTAAATGTAAATCATCATGACCTATTTTTATAAGCGTTTACCTTCTTTGAACAACCCATTTAGGCTTCGATCGGGACAAGTATGAAATATATCTATAATTAGCCGCACATTGGCTTGGGGTGTTCATTTTGCTATCATATATACCTCTTCAGATATTTTGCGGTTTTGTTATCTCTATTTTCAGCTACCTGTTGGGGGTGCCTGCTGCCACAATTTTGCCACTTTCTTTACCGCACCGGATCCCAGATTAATGATCCAATCACTGGAAGCAATAACGTGCATATCGTGTTCTACCATGATGACCATATTACCTGCGTCCACCAGAAAATTCAATTGGGTGATCAATTTATCAACGTCAGCAGTATGCAGCCCAGTTGTAAGTTCATCCAGTTATAGGTCGGGTCATTTTTTATTGATCAGGAATGATTTTAAAAAGCGTATGATCATGAACGACAGCTGCAAATAAATAAAAGATAAAAATGTCTTTTATTTGGAAAAGCTGTTTTATCTTTGCGGAGTAAAGAACTAAAATGTTTTCAAAGACCTGTGAATATGCGATCCGTGCAATGATCTTCATCGCGCAAAAATCAAAGGATGGCAGCAAGGTAGGTATCAAAGAGATTGCCAAAGGGATTGATTCCCCCGAACATTTTATTGCCAAGATCTTGCAGGAATTAGGAAGAAAGAGATTACTGCAATCGGTAAAGGGCCCTAATGGCGGTTTTTACCTGGATGACGAATCATTGCAATGCTCGTTGGCCGATATCGTGAAGGTAGTAGATGGAGACAAGCTGTTTACCGGCTGCGGACTAGGACTAAAGCAATGTTCAGAGACGCACCCTTGTCCGATACACCACGAGTTTAGATCAGTAAGAAAAGGTATCCAGACAATGCTGGAAAATGCAAAGCTGGGAGCATTTACGGAAGAGCTGGAAAAGAGCCTGACCTTCCTGAAACGGTAGTGCTTTTTTTTAATAAAATAAAAGATAAAAAGGTATTAATATCCTCAAAATGAAACCAAGTAAGATAATAACACGAGCACTATTACTCTTAGCAGCATCGTTGCTGAAGGTGTTGCCTGCAAAGGCGCAAACTGCCACGCCATCTGATTTTTCATTTAGTTCAGCGGCGGCGCTGACCTGGGTATTGTTCATAGTGCTGCTGATCGTCTTTTTCGCAGCATTGGTGCTAAAGCAAAAAGTTAATGGCATAAAAGACAGCAATAAGGTAAAAACCGAAGAGGAACAGAAACGTGTATTGCAGGCACATACCCGTAACCTGAACAGTAAACAAATCGGTAAACTGTCAGACTATAAGAAACGTAAGTCTATCAATACAATTGTACTGTTAGTAATATTATCCGTGTTCCCGGGAACGAGCATGTGGGCACAGGAAACCAGTAAACCAGCAGACTCTCTTTTGAATGAGACCGGAATTATTATTACCATTATTCTCCTGTTGATCCCGATACTGTTTGCTATCATTTTCCTGATCGTAAAGGTCATCAATGTTGTGAATCAGACCCGGAACCAGCAGAACCTGGAAGAAGCGGACCGGCTGGCCGCTTACCTGCGTACATTGCCGGAAGAGGAAATAAATACTCATCTGAAAAGGCGCAAGGCAGCGCTGGATTATCGCCTGAAGCAGGACGAGCTTTCCGGGAACCAGCCTGCGGAAGATGAAAAGGGCTTGTTACAGGTCAATGGACAGACAGGGCTTCCTATCGTAGCGCTTAAAAAGAAAGCATTGCCGCGCCCCAATATTGACCCGGAATTATCAAGGCTTATTTTATGGTATTTAGGCTGCGCTACCTTTTGGCTCTTGTTCGGTACGACCATCGGTGAGTATGTCGGTATAAAATTCGTAGCACCTGATGCAGATCATGTAAGCTGGCTAAGCTTTGGACGATTGCGTCCCGTGCATACCAACGCCGTATTCTGGGGATGGGCGTCCCTCGGCATGTTAGGCTTGGGATATTATGTAGTACCTCGTGTCAGCAATACGAAGCTAGCCAATATAAAGTACGGCTGGTGGGCATTGTGGCTGATCAATGCAGCTGTTATTTTGGGTACTGTCTGCCTGATGGCAGGTATCAACAACGGAGGTGGTGAATACCGTGAATATGTGTGGCCGGTAACATTGCTGTTTGCTATCGGTGTGGTATTGACGCTCATCAACTTCCTGCAAACGATCGCAAGGCGTACCACAAAAGAGATCTATATTTCCAACTGGTATATTGTAGCGGCTATCATTTTTGCCATCGTTATCACGGTGGTGGCTTATGTCCCTTACTGGCAGAATGGTTTAGGCGAGACCATCATACAGGGTTACTACATGCACCAGGGCGTAGGCATGTGGTTCATGCTCTTTACACTCGGCATCGTTTACTATTTCCTGCCGCAGCAACTCAATAAGCCGATATACTCTTATAGCCTGGGTATCCTTGCTTTCTGGACACAGATATTGTTTTACACACTCATAGGCACACACCACTTTGTATTCAGTTCTATTCCCTGGTGGTTACAGACGGTAGCTATTGTAGGCAGTGCAGGCATGGTAATCCCCGTTATTGCGGGTACGACAAATTTTATCATGACCTTTAAAGGTGCCTGGTATAAGATAAAAGACAGCTATACGCTTCCTTTCTTCCTCGTGGGGATCATTTTTTACTTCACCGGCTCCATGCAGGGGACGGCAGAAGCCTTCCGCAGTACCAACCTGATATGGCATTTTACTGATTTTACCGTTGCCCATTCACACCTGACCATGTATGGTATTATCTGCTTCTTTTTATGGGCGGGTATCTATGCCATCATACCGCGCCTGACGGGTAAGGAAGCGCCGCAGATAACGATCGGTGCACATTTTTGGCTGGCACTTATCGGGCTGATGTTCTACACTATTCCGCTGATGTATGGCAGCACCCTGAAAGGATTATTGTGGATGCAAGGCAAGCCCTTCATCGATGGTGTGGTACTGATGGCGCCTTACTGGTTATGGCGGGCGATCGGTGGCAGCCTGATGTGGCTGTCCCATTTGTTCTTCGCCTACAACATGTACAAAATGCTGGCAAGAAGGTATGTCGTAGATGTGCGGGAAACAGCTATTCAGAAACTGGACGACACTTCATCATCAGCTCATCCCATTGCATAAAATCATTCACACATAATATGAAACTATTCGATAATCATAAAAAGCTATTCAGTACCGCCACCTTATTTTTTGTGGGATTGACCATATTGGTAGCCATCATGCCAGCTATCAGGAACCAGGATAATAACCAGCCCTTACCGGGTGCCCAGGAACTGAGCCCTGAAGCCGTAAAAGGTAAGGCATTGTTTGTCGCCAATGGCTGTGTGGCCTGTCATACACAGCAGGTCAGGAATGTAGATATGGACAAGATGTGGGGATCACGTCCAAGCCTTGCCGCCGACTATGCAGACATTCACCGTATCGACGTATGGCGCAATACTGCCACCCTCATGGGTACGGAACGGACGGGGCCGGACCTGACAGACATAGGGAACCGCCAACCCAGTAAGGACTGGAACCTGGTGCACTTATATAATCCGCGCATAGTGGTAAAGGAATCCATCATGCCTGCCTACCCATGGCTATTTGCTATTAAAAAGGAACCTTCCAAATCAGATATAGTGGTCAATGTGCCTGCACAGTACCTCAATGGACAGGAAGGTAAAGTGGTGGCAACCAAAGAGGCCATGTACCTGATCGCTTACCTGCAATCGCTGAAGCAGACCAAGTTACCTGATGGAACTACTGCGCCTGCATTCCTGTATAAAAGGGAAGAAAAGAAAGTCACAGGTGCGTCAGGTGCAGAACCTGACGGCAAAGCCATATTCACTGCCAATTGTCAAAGCTGTCACCAGGCAAATGGCGAAGGCCTGCCGGGGGCATTCCCACCGTTAAAAGGAAGCCCTGTTGTATTGGGAGACGACCTCGAAAAATATGTGGACATCATTATGAACGGGTATGATGCAAGAGCTGAATTTGGCGTTATGCCTCCTGTGGGTACCAATATGCAGTTTACGGAACATGAAGTAGCCGCATTGATCAACTACGAACGTACCAGCTGGGGTAATAACGGTAAGAAGGTGACACCAGAGGAAGTAAAAAAGATCATCGATTTCGTAAAACTTAAAGCAGCTAAATAATGAAAAAGATATTTCTGAGCGTGTTGCTGTTGTTTGCCACTATCCAGGCATTTACATGTCCGGTTTGTGAACGGAACCAGCCTAAGATATTAAGAGGCATTACGCACGGCGCAGGCCCTGAAAGCAAATGGGATTACGTGATCGTATGGATAGCGATCATCATTGTGGCAGCAACACTTTTCTTCTCCATCAAATGGCTGATACGCCCCGGTGAAAGATCAGACCGCCATATAAAACGATTCATTTTAAACAACGAATAAGATGAGCGACAAAAGTACCATATTCATTTTCATAGACGATGAGACCAAGCCTATTGCCGAAGTGCAATCCCCGGTAAGCTTCGAACTGGATACACGCAAGCTGACAGATGGCAACCACGTCCTGAAGATCGTCAGCAAAGACCCCACGGGAAAAGAAGGTATCCGTAAGATCCCTTTTGAAGTGCGTAACGGGCCTGCCATTGCCATAGAGGGCATGAAAGAACATGCCGTAGTGGACGGTGTGCTGCCCTTGATGATCAATGCCTATGGTAAAGGCGACCAGAAGTCTTTCCTGATCGAAGGCAGTGAGACACCACAAAGTATTCCCTGGTGGGTTTGGACGCTCATCATTGGTTTTGCCGGATGGGCCTTATACTACTTGTTCACTTATTTTTCAATGGGACAATAACAAAAGGTATGAGTGAAAGAAAGGACATCACATCGATGGAAGATATCAAATTGCTGGTGGATAGCTTTTATGGCAAGATCAGGGTGGACCTTTTATTAGGAGGCATATTCAATGGAGTGATCAAAGACCGCTGGCCGGAACACCTTGAAAAAATGTACCGCTTCTGGCAGACCGTATTGCTGGGAGAACATACCTATTACGGAAGTCCGTTCCCTCCCCATGCGCAGCTGCCTATAGAACAGCATCATTTCGACACCTGGCTGAAGCTATGGCATGAGACCATCGATGAGCATTTTACAGGAACAAAGGCGGACGAGGCTAAATGGCGGGGCGATAAGATGGCGGTTATGTTCCTCTCCAAGATTGATTATTACCGCAATAATTCAGCAACACCATTGTTATGAACACGACCGTACAACAACCTGTAGCAATTGCCTGCCTGTTCACCTGGATAGGCTTTGTATGTGCTATCAGCTTTATGGAAGCATGGCTGAAATTCCGTGCACCGGGCGTAACCCTTCCTATCGGCCTGGGCATCGGCAGGCTGGTATTTGGTGCACTCAATAAAATAGAATGGGTATTTGCCATTGTCGTTACCACCAGTGCCATCATTTATAGCAAGGCCATCTTTACCCTGCCTAATATTTTGCTCCTGCTCATAATCATTATTCTCGTGCTGCAAACCATGTGGCTGTTACCTGCACTGGACGCTCGGGCAGAACTATATATGCAGGATAAACCTGTGCCATCGTCTGGTCTGCATATCTGGTTCGTTGGTGCCGAACTCATTAAAGTAATCGGTCTATTTATTACTGCAATCTCACTTTCTAAACAATCATAAATATGGAGCAGGAACAGATCATAGATGCTATCCGTGATAAATACAAACTGTTGGGTGAAAATCCTGACACCTATCTGAAAGGCCTATTACAGGCAAAGCCCATGAACTATTGGGACTATGTGCAGGTAGACACTTTGTTGTCGCTGCAGAAACCACGTACCGATTTTGCCGATGAAGAGATATTTATCATGTACCACCAGGTGACGGAATTGCTGCTGAAACTATTGCTCCATGAGATAAAACAGGTAGTCAATGCAAGCGAGGTAACAGAATGGTTCCTTATAAAAAAGATCAGCCGCATGAACCGCTATACCAAAATGCTGATCACGTCTTTTGATGTGATGCGGGATGGTATGGACTACAATGATTATAACACGTTCCGTTCGGCATTGGCCCCTGCCAGCGGCTTCCAGTCGGCCCAGTTCAGGCTGATCGAGATCTATTGCACCCGTATTGAAAACCTCATCAATGAAGAAGGGAAAAAGCGGTTGTCTGCTGAACCGGGAATAGAAGAATATTTCGAGCATATCTATTGGAAAGATGCAGGTTTAAACCATGCTACCGGTGAGAAGACCTTGACCCTTCGCCAGTTTGAAGAGAAGTACGAAGAGGGATTTATAGCGCTGGCGAAGAAGGTCACGGGCAAAACCATTGAAGAGATCGTTAATAACATGTCACACCCTTCAGATGCATTACGCGAAATCCTCCGTGAATTTGACCGTCTTTACAATATTGAATGGCCATTAGTACACTTGAATACGGCAAAGCATTATTTAGACAGCAAGGGCGAGAACAAGGCTGCTACCGGCGGCTCTGAATGGAAGAAATACCTGCATCCACATTTCCAGCAGCGTAAATTCTTTCCCTCGCTATGGGCAGAAGATGAGATTAAAAACTGGGGCACCGAACTTACATCAGGCTCTATGCCCACATCATAAAATTACATGTATGTTCGATGGACAAGATATCGATAAGATGCCCGGCCATTGGCTGTTGGCAAGGATGGGTAAGAAGGTGTTACGCCCCGGTGGCAAAGAACTGACCCAAAAACTAATTCATGAACTACAGATCACGGGGGCGCACAATGTAGTAGAATTTGCTCCCGGTTTAGGCTTTACAGCATCACTGGTCCTGCAATATCATCCGCTTTCCTATATAGGTGTGGAGATGGACAAAGACGCCATAAAGCTGCTGCAGTCAAAATTCAGGGGAAGCAATATTACTTTCTTACAAGGTAATGCAGCAAGCATACCTGTGCTTACTGAAAGCCAGGACCGTGTATATGGAGAAGCTATGCTTACCATGCAGGCAGACCATAAGAAGGCGGAGATCATACAAGAGGCTGAACGGATTTTGAAGAGAGGCGGCTTGTATGGCATTCATGAATTAGGGCTGATGCCGGATAATCTGGATGAAGCCGTCAAAGCGAAAATTCAAAAAGAGCTGTCCCTGGCGATCAAGGTCAATGCCCGTCCACTGACGGTATCGGAATGGCAGCAATTACTGGAAGCGAACAGTTTCAGGATAAAAAAAGCAATGAAAGCGCCTATGCACCTGTTGGAACCGACGCGTATGGTCGGTGATGAAGGATGGCTAAGGGCAGCAAGGATTGCATTTAACATCCTTACGAATGGGAAAGCACGCAAACGCCTGCTTGCCATGCGCAGGGTATTTCATAAATATGGCAGGCAGATGAATGCTGTTGCCATCATTGCAGAGAAAATTTAAAACGTTTAAAATGAATATTTCAAAAGAGAGTACCATTGGTGTCATAGTAGCGGAAGATTATCGCGCGGCAAGTGTATTTGAACAAGCCGGTATTGACTTCTGTTGTAACGGTAACCGCAGTATAGAAATAGCCTGCCGGGTACAAAATATCGGGGCCGAAGAACTAGTCAGCCGTTTACAGCAAACGGTAGATGCCTCTCCCCGAAAAGAAGACGCAGTCAGTGATTATAAATCATGGCCACTGGACCTGCTTGCCGATTTCATCGAGAAAAAGCATCATCGCTATGTGACTGAGCAGATACCGGTCATTCAATCTTTACTGGAAAAGATCGTCCGTGTACATGGAGGCCGCCACCCGGAACTTGCGGAGATCAAAGCGCACTTCGATGCCTGCGCCAAAGAGCTAACCGCGCATATGAAGAAAGAAGAACTAATGCTGTTTCCATTCATTCGCAAAATGGTGCAGGCCAAACAAGCAGAAACGAAAGACCTGGCAGCACCATTCGGTACGGTGCAGAACCCTATACGCATGATGATGCATGAACATGATACGGAAGGTGAACGTTTCCGGAAAATAAAAGAATTAAGCAACCAATATACGGCTCCTTCAGATGGCTGCAATACCTACCGGGCAGCTTATGCTACCTTACAGGCATTTGAGGATGACCTGCACCTGCATATTCACCTGGAGAATAACATCCTGTTCCCAAAATCCGTCGAGCTGGAATCATCATTTGCTTAAAGTATATGGTAAATTTGGTTTCTAAATTATCTGTTATGAACAATAATCCATCTCAGCATAGTTATGATACGCTCAGCGAAGCAGTCGATGACCTCATCAAAAGAGGTTATACAACTGATTTTTTATTGCAGGAAGAAAAGGAGTGCCTCTTAAGTAAAGACAATTCTCTTGAATTGCCACCTGAAAATTTTACCATAGATGAGGTATACCGTTTTGAAGGCTTAAGCGATCCTGCAGATGAAAGCATCGTGTTTGCGATCTCTTCACCGACTTATAATATAAAAGGTCTGGTCATCAATAGTTTTGGCGCAGACTTCGGTTATAGGTCCTCCAAGCTGGTCGAGCATTTACACAGGCATATAAAATAAACGAGCTAATGAAAAGGCATGAAAGTATAGTAGCCCTTTCCAGGGAACACCATTTTGGATTGCTCTTTTGCTGGAAGATAAGACAAGCCCTTAAAAAGCAGGTGGCTCCCGAGCGCATCCAGCCCTATGTGAAATATTTCTGGGACAATCATCTGAAGCCTCATTTTAAAGAGGAGGAGACCTGGCTCTTTGCCGCATTGCAGGATACTTTAGTTGATCAGGCTATAGCAGAACATAAGCATATCGAACAGTTAGCAAATGAGCTTCTCGCAAAGGAACCCGTACAGACTGCGGATCTCAGCACTTTAGCAACCGCTGTGGATGATCATATACGGTTTGAGGAACGGAAACTATTCCCTCATCTGGAAAAGGAACTGTCACAAGACCAACTGCTTGTCCTGGGACAGAAATTACAGGAGTTACACCCGACGCGTGAAAAAGACGATTACCCTGATGAATTCTGGGTTTAAAAGCAGTTATGGATAACCGCAACGAGATTCTCTTAAAAATAATCTGCGAAGGGGGCGAGCATTCAGTCAATACCTACAGGAATGAATACCGTTCCCTGATGGCGCTCATTAAAGATAGGTTTTATTCTGATGGTTTTGGTGAATGTGGCGGGATGGGACGCTGCGCTACCTGCATGGTACGAGTGGTTACTGCACAAGAAATTTCCGGCATGGACAGAAACGAATCTTCCACATTATCAAAACAAGGTATTATTGACCCATGTATACGTTTGAGTTGCCAATTATTTGTCGATGAATCATTGCATGATAGTACAATCATTATTTTTGATAATGCTTAATACCTTACTTACGGGATTTGATGACCTGCCTGGTATAAACCATCCATCTCTTCGTGCGTAAAGGACCACTGAATCTTTGGTCGTTCTCTTTACTCGCGCTGTAATATTTCACTATATCCATAGCAGTGATCTTTCCTTTTACAAAAGTGTCATTATCAGCATCGGTAACAAGCAAACACTCAACGCCAAGTTTCCCATCAGCTGCACACAAACGTCCAGGGCTTCGTGCTCACCGACAGAAGGATATTGCGGCTTATGCCGGGACTACTTATGAGACCGTGTTCAAGAGATTCACAGAGCGGGTAGCGTCTGGGTGGATCAAAACAGATGACAAACGCATCAGGATAAAGAATAAAAAGAACTACTGCTCCTTATCGTTTAAATGTGATTATAAAATGCCTAAATGCTGCATCACATTATTGACGATCCTGTCGCAACGGTTAAGGTGAAAATTATATACCCAGTCTTTTATATAACCGTTCAGATTTTCACGAAGCATTGTTTTGGCCCTGTTCAGGCGCACCTTAACGTTTGGCTCTTCAATATTCAATGCGGTAGAAGTCTCCCGTACAGACATATCTTCTACTTCGCGCATAATAAAGACCAGGCGATATTTCTCCGGCAGTTGCGCAATGGCACGTTCCAGCACGTACCCCAACTCCTTATTCGTTAACTCGTTGGCCGGAGTTTTCATATTTACAGTATTGTCGATTTCTTTTAGATGGGAAACTGCCTGTTGTAGTTTACGTTTTTGTTCATAACATTGATTAAGCATTATCCTGGTCAACCAGGTTCCGAGTGAAGAGCGATTTTCAAAGCCTGTCAAATGCTCATAAGCGTTGATATAAGCGGTTTGCATCGCATCTTCTGTCTCGGCTTCATTGTCCAAAACAGACATACCTATCCGGTACATGCGTTGATTATATTTACGGATAAGGTGTTCAAATAATTGCTTTTCACCTAACACTATCCTGTTAACAAGCTCTTCGTCAGGAATTGGATCGGAAGAATTGTTTTACACAGTTCAGGATGTGCTATGTGGTAGGAAAAAGCCTAAGACCATTAAACAAACCGTTCGTGAAGAATTTCCCCTCCGCAATTTCTTAGTATGTCCCAGATGCGGACGTTTGATAACGGCAAGCCGTTCTAAGGGACGGACACAGTATTATAACTATTATCATTGTGTTTCGTCGTGTGGCTGGCGATTTAAAGCCGAGCATATAAATGAGGCTCTTATACAAGAATTACGGAAGTATAAACCGACACTTGCAATGATTTCGATTTACAAGCAGGTAATTTTAGACGTATATCATCAGGTATATGTAGGGAAGCAAGGACAGAAAAAGGAGCTATTACAGCAGATAAACGAGCAAAATAGCCGTTTGGCAAAGGCAAGGGAACTCTTATTAGTTGATGCATTAGATACCGCTGAATACAAGGCTATCAAAATTGAATGTGAACGGAAAATAAATTTACTGGAAGCGAAACTTGCTGCCACTGCTCCGCAGCAACAGGAAAATGATATAGAAAAAGATTTAGACAAAGCGTTATATAATCTTGCGTATATAGACGAAAGATATTTGGAAGCAGATATAAAAACAAAGCGACAAATCCTTGGTTCGATATTCACCGACAAACTGCAATTTTCAGAAAATGGTTATCGAACCACTAAAATCAATGAGGCTGTAATGATGATATGCACGCTGGAAGCTACTTTGAAAGGATATAAAAAAGGACAGACTGGCGATATTGCCAGTCTGTCCAAAGAAGTGATCCGGATTGAATTCGAACTTTCGGCTCAAACCCGCTCCAGGAAAGACTTTTAGTATATTTCGATAACCCTGGTGACACAATAGAGAAACACTTTAGACAACAATTTTTCTTCTGATCCTAAAGATACAACATTCGAACATTTCATTTTAAAAAACAAAACAGAATTTGATGCAGAAAATTATTTTCAAAAATAATGTCTCGTTCTCACAATAAGATTGATAGGTGCATTCGACAATTCCAATTTCTCCTCCGGCTCAGGAGAAAACTTAGGATTGAACCGATGAACGCCTTAGTGAATTACTATGACGCGAGCCTACCCCATGGCTTTTAACCGGACCACTTTGTTCAACAAAAAACTATGCTAGGTGTCAGGTCTTTTATCCACATTTCCTTCTTAGCGTAGCTTGCCTGGCAGTATTTCGGTAATTTCATTTTGCCAATAACCACTACTATGAATACCGAACTACCCTTCGTTTCCTGTATAATGCCTACTGCAAATAGGGAAAAATTTGTCCCTATCGCGATACGATATTTCCTCAAGCAAGATTATCCGAATAAAGAACTGGTAATAGTTGACGATGGACGCGAGCCTATTGAACACCTTATACCGGACATCGATGGCATCCAGTACCTAAGAATGAATAACAAGGCCGTCATAGGAGCTAAAAGGAATATCGCTTGCCAGGCTGCCAAAGGGGATATAATAGTACATTGGGACGATGACGATTGGTATGCAAGCGATTGGGTGAGCTGCCAGGTAAGAGCGCTGGAAGATAGCGGTGCAGATATCTGCGGGCTGGACCAGGTATTGTTCTACGACCCGTTAAAAAAGAAAGCTTGGAAATATGTTTATCCTAAAACGGCAAAGCCCTGGGTAGCCGGCGCCACAATGGCCTGCCGCAAAAGCCTGTGGCAACAACAGCCGTTTAGGGAGGTACAGGTAGGTGAAGACAATTATTTTGTTTGGGGGGCAAAAGGTAAAGCAATAGCTCACGACTATGCAGATGGCTTTGTTGCCATGGTCCATCAGCGCAATACCAGTCCAAAGCATGTAAACAATGCGAGGTGGCAACCGGCTGATGAGCGGCAAGTGGCGGAATTATTAGCGGACGACCTAGGCCTTTATAGTACCTAATTGCTCCTGAAAGAAAACTAGTTTATGGAGATATCAGTTATACACCCTTCGCGGAGCAGGCCAGCGATGGCTGCTGAACCGGCCTTAAAATGGCTGGATAACTGCCGTGACGCGAACAATGTAGAATATATCCTTTCGCTTGACGATAGCGACGAAACCGCAGGTGAATACAGGGAAATCTTTCTTCCATTTGCCGAAAAGGTCAAAATAATACAGCAGAACAGCACATCGATTGTTGAGGCCACTAATGCCGCGGCATTGCATAGCAGCGGCAGGATATTGCTGGTTAGCTCAGACGATTTTGATTGCCCGAAGCACTGGGATGAGCTATTGCTTACTGCACTAAAAGACAAGGAAGATTTCCTGGTAAAGACCAACGATGGCTTGCAGCCATTTATCATAACCCTGCCTATAATGGACAGGGCGTACTACAACCGTTTCGGATATATCTTTTACCCCGGCTACAAGCATATGTATTGCGATACTGAAATGAGCTGTGTAGGGCATATGCTGGAGCGAACGATCACCCTCGATATATTGTTTCCTCACCGGCACTACACTACAGGCGCCATGAAGCGTGATGCACTTAATATTGAGAATGATAAGACAATGGCCGGAGGAAAGATACTGTTTACAGAACGTAAGAAAACGAATTTCGACATTGAACATCCTTTAAAATCCTGCCCATTATGATACTATCCATTTTGATATGTACCTTGCCGCAGCGCGCTGCTATGTTTGAAGAGCTACATAATATGTTGCAAAAGCAAATAGAGGGCAAGCCCGTGGAAATACTACTTAATGGCGAAGGTGGCACTACCGGCGCCAAACGGAACACGCTGCTGCAACAGGCAAAAGGCGAATTCATTGCTTTTATAGATGACGATGATATGGTGCATGAAAAGTACATGGACCTGGTACTGAACTGTATACAAAGTAACCCGGGTATAGACTATGTGGGGGATACAAGGTATTATCACCACTAATGGCAAGAGCGAAAAGGTATGGAAGTATTCTCTACGGTATAAAAGCTGGTATACGGCGAATAATATCTACTACCGCTGCCCCAACCACCTGAACTCCGTGAGGCGCGAACTGGGACTGAAGGCGGGTTCACCAACATTACGTTTGCGAAGAACTGAGCCTATAGTATGGCACTGCAGCCCTACCTAGAGAAAAAGGCAGTGATAGCGAGAGCCTGTACCACTATAAGTATATCAGCAATAAGAAATACTGATGTGCGGCTATTGCTACTATAGAAGATCAAAATCAAAAAATTCCAGCATATTTCCTGCTTCATCGCAATGCCACACACACATTTGATACACGAGGAAGTGATAAAGCCATAAGGTATTGGCTTAAGTACCGAAAAATAAAGCAGGCAGATTAGTGCCTGCCTGCTTTTATTCTACTTTTTTGTGAGCTTATTGTTAATCAATGTCTTGCAAGTATAAGAACTTAAAATCACATTTGATACACTAGCCACTTTAGCGGACAAACATCCCGTCATTACTCATACATTTTTGCAGCTACCTTACTTTATTCTTTCGAATTGTAATTGTTCAACCGATTCTTCACTATCCTTAGATAAAGGGTAATTGAAATAAAACACCATTACTCCATCATCCATAGGTCTTAAATCATCATCACGGTGATTCTTTCCATAATAAAAACTACATCTATAATATGGCGGTAGATCCAACGGTTTACGATACTCTAATGTCCATGTCCCATTTTGTTGCAAAATGAATGGTGCATCTTTAGAGAAATGAAAAGTGCTGTCCTTGCTAATGATAAGTTTTAAATCTTGTATAGAATCAATTGTCGCATACTTGCCCAATTTTGAGGCTGTAATGTCCAGCTGATATACGCCTACGTAATTAGGTACAGGCGCTCTGTAGCAAGATTGTAAACATGCACAAAGCATAATCGCTATGACGGTTCTTATTGTCATTTTGTTGTATTCATTTGGTTTAATACATTCTGTACATTAATATATTTAGTTACTTCCGTGTTGCCGTAAGGGATAAATATACTGAATGTCTGGCTAATGTTTCCGTAAGGTACTCGAGTTTCTCCATCTCGCATATATGACTGAGGCCACGCAGATTCGGGCCCAAGCTCTTTTCCAAGCGCTCCTGAAGTAAGGCTAGTAATATTGAATATACTAATTGCCACACCCCCTCTTCGGGCATCATTGGTAATATTGATGGAAGCGGAACCTACCAATCCAGTAATACTAAATAAAGTGCCAGATTGTTTAAAATCTTGTTTTAATCCCGCTCCGCCAAATTCAAATTGTTTACTTACTGGCTTAGATGTATCCTTTAAAAAATCCGTGAGTGCCTCTTTAAGAACTTTAGTTTTATTCTCGATAAACTTATTGCTGATAATACCATTTTCAGGAAATGAATAGTTTTCCGGCCCCAAACCTGTAACGAAATTATTCATCAACGCAGCTACAACTCCCAACTCATAGTTCGCAAATTTATTGGCATTTGATTCACTAACATGAAACATTGTATTTGTATGTACATACAAATTAAACTTGTTTGCAGAAGACGGGTCGGTGTCTGTTTTTATACTATCCCTCTTTTGTGTAGTAGATGCTCCAATCAGTTTTGGGACTTGAAAGCCGTTGCGAGATACGTTCATGTCTTGTATCTCTGAGTTTATTTTGAAAACTGCGGATTTTCCTGCCATTCTGGTTAATGACTGGGTAACCGCTTCCGCAGCATTGGCTATTGGTTTTCTTACCGAATTTTGAAAAGATTTAACCCTTTCTACTGACTTTTGGGGTATATTTCCTAACTCCTCGCCAATTTGTCTCCATGGTACTTGCTCACCCGTTGGGTCAGTAAACCTGATCGGGTTATTATAACAGTACTCGTATGATGAAGCTGTGAGATCTATAGATTCTCTTTGCAGGTTTCTGCTCGGTTGTTCGTTAAAGGCATTGTATATTTCTGAGTTAACAGGATCTACAGCGCACCATCGCGCCAGCCAAGGCATATAATATCTGGCTCCTATGTAATAGAATCCCGTTTCTTCATCCCGTTCTTTTCCCGTATATCGATAACGTTTTTGCGAAACAAGGCCTGTAGTATCTCCCACCTGGAAGCTCGTACTACCGAAGGGATAATACTCCTCGTAGCTTATTACATTGGCGCTATCATCAAGTTCTAAAGATGCTGTGCCTAAATGACTGCCGAATTGGTAACGCAGTACCTGCACCTCGCCGCTCATGGCAGGATCATAAGTTGGCGTATCTACCAATGCAACTCTTGCGGTATCATCCATTACATGCAAGGTTTCGCGCTCAAACAGTATTGCGCTGGTAGGGCTTGCTGTGTCTATCTTGCTGTACATCTCCCATTGGCCAACGTACTTCCGTACATGCGTGTAGTGTGCGCCATCGTCCACCTTCACTTTGCGCACTCGTTCTCCCCTACTATCGTACTGGTAGTATGCCGTAATGTCGCCGTTCACGATCACTTTCTCCAGCCTGTTCAGCTCATTATAGGTCATCGCATTTTCCGGCGGGCTGAGCAGTGCATTCCCTAAATGACTCATGCCATCTATCAGGTTGCCACGATTATCGTAAGTATAGGTTTCGGTCACTACCGGACTATACAGCACATCGGCTTCGTACAGCCTGTTGCTGCCACTTCCTATTGTGAACTCCCTTGTCCAGTTTTGTGAACTATCTGTGCAGGTATGCTTCATCTCCAGCATATTACCTACCTCATCGTAACTATAATACTGCACGTACCTGCGCATGGCGGTATAGTCACTAGGCAGGGGGCTGAGGCCAATGCGTCCTTCATCGCTCCAGCCTCCATCGGGGCCAGGCGGACTGCTGAGGCCTGTATGCTCGCGCCCTTCTGCCTGTATGAGCCGGTAGAGAGCATCATAAGTGTAGTCGTTATCGGGGCTGACTACTGCGCCGTCAAAATACACAGTTTGCTGAGCGTATTCCTTCTGCAACGTGATATTACCTACAGGGTCGTACCAGTATTTCAGATCTTGCAGCACCGCGCTATCGCTGCTGCGGGTCGTCCTGATCCGCGTAACACGGAAGGTATTGGGGTCGTACTCATAAGTGGTGGTTGCGCCATTCTCATACTGCACTTTGGTGCGCTGGCCTCTGGCATCGTACTCAATGGCATTGATGATATCGGTATCAAATGTGCCTACGTTGCCGGCATTCTCTACATGTACATGGTAGAGCATGCCGCTGTTCTCATAGGTGTAGGTAGTGATGCCGGCATCGGGCGTGGTAACGCTCATGGGCCGTCCAAGTGCATCATATGCTATGGCGGTGGTATAAGTGTCACTTTCCATGCCAACTAGGCCAATATCGCTCCAGTCAGGGTGTTCGGTAAATATGCCTGTAAATTGCCTGACGCTCGTTAATGGTTGACCCTTAAAGTCGTAATCCGGCATAGTTTGGCTACCCGCACCGTCGTATATTATATAGGGTTTACCGCGTAGGTTGTGGTCGGTATCATCCACCTGGTCTTCGCCATACAGCATCACTTCCAGCACCTTGTTGCCGGTGCCGGGATCCACCTCCTTGGTCAGTGTCCTGCGCAATTCGTCGTAAGTGAAGTGGAATTGCCTGTTGTCGGCATCCCAGGCATATAGGGGCTGGCCGTCGGCAGCGGTGAGCATATGCTGCGTGCCGCTGTCCACACTTATTTGTTTCAGTACCGCCTTCACCAAATTGTAGTCATAGGTAAGCGGGGTGAGGCCGCGCGCATCATGCACCGCCAATCTGTCGTTCATGATGTCCAGGTCCACATAGCTGTGGTAATAGAAGTCGGTCCATACCGCGGCTACAATATAGCGGTTGTGCTGGATGGTATAGAAAGGTCTGGCTAAGGTATCGAGGTACACCGTAGTTGGTGTGCTGTCGTGCTCGGCTGCTTTCGCTGCTGCATCCTGTTCCTCGGTACTTCCTGCCGCATGTGCGGTATACCAGTCGCTATCCAGTACGGTATCGTTATTGTCATAAGTGACTTGCGTCCATGCGTCCCATACCGTTTTGGTATAGCTTCCGTCAGGCAGGTCTGTGCGCTCTACCCGTCCCAAGGGGTCGTAATGTATCTTAGGGCTAACACCCACCGCCAGCGCTGCCTCGTTACTATCGTAGGCATGTGTGCTGCTGAAATAAGGCTCGAACTGCATCACTGCCTTCCCTTTATTGTTGTATAACGTTTTACCATTACCTATCCAGCGTGGGTCATGGGTATCAGGGTCGTCCGCGGCCTGTGTCTTGTGCATGGCCAGCCTGCCCAGCCCGTCGGTATAGGTAAAGCGCATCATCAGCGGACTGTCTATGCTGTTATCCACGCAGTATTGGTGATGCAGTTCACGTGCGATCATAGCAACCGCGGTAGGCTGCGTTTCCAGATCATATACGCAGCGCCATGTTGCGTTTTGCAATAGGTCGGCTGCATACGATTTAGGGTCTATCCAGAATGCGGCCTGGTTGCTCTTATCCGTAGTATCTTCGGGGTCTATGCCGTCCAGTTCATCGGCTTCGTTGCCTTTGCCTTTTACGGCCATAGCTACCGGCATACAAAGGCCATCGTACAGTATCTCGCTAATGTTCTCATTCATATCCTGCATCGAGCTGGGCTGCAGGCAGCGCCAGTCATATGCAAGTACGGTATTTACATTGTCCTTTGCATCGGTAACGCTCTGGGGCAGCAGGTAATAATTCTCGGTACCGTTGAACCACCAGGACACCTGCGTGAGGTTACCCCAGGGATCGAAGAAACCGACCGGCGTGTAGAACTGGATAGTAGGGTCATCGTATTGCTGGGTACCACCGGGCAACCATACCCAATCATCAGGATCAGGTGGCGAACCTGCAAAAAGATCAGTAGCCATATAGGTCACATGACCTGAACGCAAATAGCCCCCTTCGTCCAGCATGTCTTCGGTTATTTTGTCATCGTTGTAAAAATAGTGTCCGGACACAAGGTTGCCGTCACTGAAGGCGAGCGTATATTGCCTGTATGGAAGTGCCAGCGAGTCGAAGTCGCCCAACGAAAGCGGCGTAACGGCATCGTTATCCAGGTACAAGGTGCGGACACAGGACAATTGCCGTTTTTCATGAATACTATTGTCCGGTGGGCTTACGGGCGTTGAGGGCGCCGTACCAAAGCTGATGGTAGTGGCCGCCGCCGCTGCGTCCCTGACAAGGTCCGGTACCCAGATAGCTGTGCCGAAATTGGCGCTGTAAAGCTGGTAGCTATCTACCTGGTATGGGACACAGAGGTGATAGTCGCTATCCGTATCAAAAATATCGGCAGTGTATTTGGTCGCAGTATAGGTGGCCAGGTTCTCCTGCTGCACTTCGGTATCGTCCACCTCTGTAACGCCGGAGCTGCCGCTACGCGGATAAGCTATTTTTGCAGCGGCGATCACGTCTCCGAAATCATTTACTTCCAGCACTATGTCATGCAGTATGCGCGGGTCGCTGTCGATCCGCTCCGTATGCCACACCAGATTTTCCTGCTGGTGGCTGAAGAATGAGGCATAGCGATTGCTTCCCTGGGCTTGCACCAGTTTTATTATATAACTGTTTGCGGTCACCATATAGGGTTTGCCTTCCAGCCCGCTGCCGTCCTGTGCGTACACTTCCTGCCTCAGGGCCTGTCCCTTTAAGGCTCGGTGCGCCTCGCGTAATTCCAGTGCGCTCAAGCCGTCCGGGAAAGCGGCCACGGTATCCAGTTTCCAGTTATCACTGTTGTAGTATTCCGTTGCGAACTTTTCCAGCAATGTGCCCTCCAGCATCCATGCACCCGTATGATACCAGGTCTTGGTAAGTACAGGATACTGATCGAGCTGGTTTGTTTCATCCAGATGGGCAACGTCAGTATCTGTACTTTCCACCCGGCCGAAGCCACGGAATTCCCGTTCTTCGTGATCATAATATCCATGATGATAGGTATAGGTCTGAGTATAGGATGTATCGCTTACATCATCCGAAGTAGTTATTTGCTGTACGCAATGGACCGGGAAGGGCAGGCGCGTAGCCCAGGGCGCGCCCGCTGATTTATCTTCCAGGTAATATTTTGTTGAGTTTTTGTAGGTCAATGCCACTGTCTTGCCCATCCCGTTGCGATAGGATGTCATCAGGTAAGGCTTATTACCACCCATCAGGTCGATGTAGCGCATAGGCGCATAGCGGTGTTGCGGCAAGGGCGAGCTCCATACGATACAGCCTGTGCCATTGCCAAGAAAATCCATGATCCCGATCTTGCTGTACTGGTCGGTGCCCGGCAGAGGATTGATGACCGTCGCATCGCTGAGCGCATTGCCCGACAGGTTGATCCACGCCGTACACTTGTTGCCGCCCAGGTAGATGACATCGGCGGCACCTGTGCCGCTGATATCGGCCACGGTGAGGTACATGGGGTTAAATAGGTCCGGGCGATCAAAGATCGGTGCGTTGCTCATGGTCACTTTCATACCAAAGCGGCCATAGCCCAGGTTGGGCCAGTAGCATACCTCTCCGTTCTTGATGCGCACGATATCTGTCATGCCGTCACCGTTCATGTCGGCCAGGAAGATGCTTTGCACCTGGTCGTTGAGCAGTAGGCACGGGCCTTTTTCCTCATCAAAGAAAGTTTGTGCATTGCCCCCGATATCAAAGCCATCGGTTCCCTCATTCGCATACCAGGTCCAAGCCCGGTCTTCGGTGATCAATACATCGGCACGGCCGTCACCGTTCAGGTCCAGCATTTTGGTGTAGGGGCTGTTCCAGTCGATGTTGATGTTCTTTTTGAATGGGCGAAAGCTTTGCCACTCCTGGTCATCATCTAGTTCGTAATAGCCTTGTAGGGAGCCTGTGCGGCTCACTACCTGCCTGCGGCCATCGGCATCGAGATCCTGCCATTGCAGGTTACTGCCCAGTCCGTTAAGGGACGGTTTTGGTGCAACAGCCAAGGCAGGGGTAAAATGACCATCGCCGAGATTCGTTTTATAGAACCAGCCGTTGGCCTGTTCGGTCAAAATGCCGGGTAAACCTTCGCCATAGAGGTCTATCCACTGGTAGGCGCCTGTAAGGCCCTGCGGCGCGTTTTTTGCATCTTCCTTAGATACGTTCTGAATCCGCGTGTCCCATTCGAGCAACTGGTAGTCCATGGTCATGGCCGGTAAGGAACGTTTTATGTAATCTCCGTCCTTTTCGCTGTAGCCGTTCTGTATGAAGGAGGTGATGAAGTCAGCCTCGGCGTACTCATCCGGGGTATCGTCATGGTGGTACACGATGTCCAGAGAGCGGACAAGACGGGCTTCGGGATCGACCGGTGGGCTGCCGGTGATCATCTCACGGAAATAGTGGAACATGAGTATCCTGCGACAGCGGCGGTAAGTACGTATCTCAAACCCTGCATGGAAGTCCGAAAAGGGGTCCTTACGGCAGGGCCAGTGATCGTTGATCGAGGGCGTTAAGGTATCTACAGTCGTTCCGGTGTGATGCTCATAATCCAGCACCGCCTCCATCCAGAACACGTCCGTAGTAGGCAGCTCGGGCATGTATACGTCTATGCCTGCATCCATGTAAGGATCCCGGTTGCAGTATTTTACGCGTTTCAGGTATCTATTGGTGAATGTCTCCGGATAGTTCAGACGGTTGCGTTCGTGTACTTTGGTCGGCACATTGTCCATGTCTTCGGCCATGTACTCATACAGCTGCATATTGCCCTTGTGGTCGTAGCTTAGCTGAGGCAGCCACCTGAAAATGCGCTTTTCGTCCTGCGGGTCGCTGATACGGCCATCGCTGGTCAGACCGTAATAAGTGACCACGTTGTCGCGGGTCGTAACGCGCCACCAACTGCCTGCCGTATCATCGTGGGTTATATGCTCTATGCGGGCGAACAATCCTTCAATGCGCGGACGGTACCTTTTTACGTGGTAGGTAATAGCTGGAGAGCCATAATCAACATCGTTAGACGAAACAGGCACCAGGTCTTCTGCACCTGCCAGCAGGAAGACATCGCTTTCTGCGGCATCATTATATTGGGGCAGTTTTTTGTCTGTTTTTCTTTGTATCGCTGGCAGGCTCAGGCCCCAGCCAAGTCCGAATTCGCTGTTGCCGCTGCCCGAGTTGTATTGCAAGGACAACGCAGGCGTAAATCCGCCTCGTCCGGGTGTTAAAGGCAGGGCCACCTGCAGGGAGGCAGTGCCATTGACGGCATTGACGGTGAATTTCTCATCAATGCCCTTCAAAGCACCACCGCCTTTAGGCAGGTTTATGGTAGGTGCAGCCGATTTATAGTAGGGGCTTTTTTCATCGCCCTGGTTGTTATCGTTGTTGAGGTTGGAATACGTGTCCAACGGATAGGCCTTAGCTCCGTTTTGCTGGGAAGCGGCCTGAGGCCCTGCAGCGGCAGGTTTATTATTTTCCTGGTTCATAAAGACCCGGTTTAATTGGTTTCAAAGAAGAATGTAAGTTTCCGATAGCGGGTGAATAGATAGAAAAGCTGCCATGCCTGTCCGGCAGGCATGGCAGCTTTTAGCAATTAACCTCCTGTGTAGTCGCCGGCTAATACTCTTGCGAGCGCATCGGCATCATAGTTAGAGATGGTCCCCAGTACCGAATCGATGGTCAATACCCTCACATTGGCGGGATTATCCTCACCGTCTGCGAGCGGATTGTCCTCCGGGTCATGGGATGGCTGCAATTTGAGCAGCGAAGGCTGATAGCCAACCAATGCGTCAAACGAATGATAGCCATAGTACACAGCAGGAGCGCTACCGGGCCATCCGCTGCCTACATTGTCGGCACTCAGCTTCACCCAGATATTGGGAGGAAGCATGGCCAGGATACCTTGCAGGCCTGTCGTCACCGCGTCCATGTCCGCCTGTATGCTGTTGCGAGTCGAGTTCAGCGTCGCATAATAGCTGGCAATGTCCGCACGGTAGGTGTCCCAAGTGCTTTCATCATCCACCATCACTGGACGTGTAGGCTCAATCAGAGTGCCGTCCGGGGTGCAGAGCGTGTTCATCAGGGTGTTAACATTGTCATGAAGCGTGCCGAGGAGTTTGTCGGTCACAACGTCTGTGATAGCGTCGAAGATATCCTGGTAGGCGATATCTGCGGGCAGTTGCGGAGCAGGATAATATTTTGGTGCTGCCATAACTTGTTGTTTTTATTGGTTAATGAAAATTGTTTTTAAAATATGATAATCATTTGATCGTTAGTCCAATGTGTATTCAATAAGCAAGTAGAGATCGGTCAATTCATCTTCGTCAATGACGGTCGGTGTTCCCGATACTTCCTTGTACAAATTGAATGTAATATCGACACTGTCGTCATTATTGACGATCGCAGTAGGCGCCAAAGCAATAGATCCTGTAAACATGTTACCAGTTGGGCTCAACGGTGCGGGCGTCGCCTGGTCTATGAAATAGTTGGTGCTCGGAGGAACAACAGTAGGACACAAAAACAATGTCATATTGCCGAGGTCAATCGTCCTGTCCTTGCAAAATGCAGGGAACTGGTCGTGGCGTACGCTAAGCGTAAATGACCTGGCAACATGGTCCGGAGGACTGTCAAGGTTATCCACTACCTCGCTAAACGCATTGAACCATTGATTGCTGAATTCATGACGTACACTGAAGTATCTCGGCATCGGTATCGTGTTGTTATCAACCAAGTCAAGCAAATCCGGTATGGTCACATTCACGGCTTTCGCATCGTCACTCTGCGCCGTATATTTTACATGGAGGATCACGTCTGAAATGGTGCTGTAATCGAACTGCCTTAGCTTTTGCTCTGTCATAAGTGTCAGCGTCCAGGTACTCACTGCGCCATACGCTTCGAAGGGCAGATAGCGTTCATCCCGGAAATTAAAGTCGAACAACCCGTTATCATTCTGTGCACTGCTGGTCGCTATCAACTGTCCCACAGGACTCCCGCCGGAGAAGAATTGATCTTGAACGTCGTCAATCTCGTGCTGCATCAGTGAAAGCTCGCAAGCTATCGTCGTATAGGGCCCGGCAACACACGGAATACTTAGGCTTACGGATTTCAGGCGCCTGTTGTAATGTCCGGGATAATCGAGATTGAATAACCACAATGGCAGATCGATGGTACAGCTGCCGGTATCTTTTAAGATTAACAATTGCTCCGGATCAAGCATTGCGAGGGAAACATGTTTAGTCAATTCAAGCTCACGCTTGTTCTCGTCCAGATAAGCTGCCTCCAGTTTCCGCAGGTCATATTGCAGTTTTTCGCCGCTAAGCAGGCCTTTCCTTAAGCTGTCCCAATAGCCGAATTGAATAATCTCGTCGGACTTCTTCTCAGCAAAGGGCAGTTCAAAGTCATAACAGCTACCAGCTTTTTTAGCCATTTCATACGCTAAGCGATAGGCCTGGAAGTAAGTGGTTGATATCTGCGTGATCATCCAATTGTACAGCTCTTTATTGGTGTATTTGCTGCGCATGTATTCGTCAATGGCCAGATTATTC
Organism: Bacteroidota bacterium; assembly: GCA_018267915.1. GTDB lineage: Bacteria > Bacteroidota > Bacteroidia > Chitinophagales > Chitinophagaceae > MKUN01. The sequence continues at coordinate 25,292 of JAFDXN010000050.1, forward strand.
TCTATCTGGATCTCCTGGTTCTCGAGGTCCCTTTCCGCAATGTTGATACGTATGTCAGCTGCGATCAATTGCTTTTCCAGTTGGGCGAGTTCCTTCCTTGCACTTCGTGCCTGGAAATCCCAATCATCTTTTCTACGGTCATAGCCACCCATAACGTTAGCAACGTTGCCTTTAGCGCTTACGCTTATCGCTTTAATGCCGACGATAGTGCTTGCTGCCTGGAACGCAGGGCCCAAATGTTGGCCGCCCCAACTTGCACCCACCGCCGCAATAGCCTGGGCGTGGAACTGCGGTATCATGGACAGTACTGACGCAACACCCTGTAATGCCGCTTGGACTTCCTGTAATACGGCTGCTTTTTTAAGCGAGCTGACATATTCCTGCTCCCTTGAGTTTTGGTATGGCCTGCTGCCGTAATAGTCAATACGCTCCTGGATCACATCTTTTTGCTTATCCAAAGCAACACGGTTAGCAGTTGCTTCGTCCAGCTGGGCTTGCTTCATTCGCTTCATACTTTCCAAAACATTTAGCTCAAGCCCAGATCGCAGTAATGCCAGTTCTTCCGCGTCTTTCTTTTCTAAAGCAGACAGCAAAGCCCCACCTAATACCTTTATATCATTGGTAAATTCATTGGCTTTTTGCAGCATGAAGCTGAAGCGGTAGTGCGGCAGGTTTACGTTGCTGATATCGTTAAGTACGCTACTGATATCGATACCCGCTGCCGTAGCACGTATAAGCAGTGCGGGGTCGATGGGCGGCTCGAACAGAGGCAACTCTTGCTTTTGCCCTTGTATGTTACGGCAGTTACGTATTTTGAACAGGCGGTCAGCTACCGTATCCCAATAAGCAAGCAGCTTATCATTAGGTGACAGGCAGAAATAGAACATTTTTGTAGGGGCCTTGTTACCAGGATTGAGGACCGGACCGATATTCAAAGGCATGTAACTTTCGATGGCCACCGCGGCGTTGGAGAACTTATCTAGGGAGTTTTCCAGGTCATGGAAGCATTTCGGGGATGAATTAACCCGCTTCGGGATCTCTACAGGCCGATCGCCAAGAATGTTAGCAGCAAGAATATACATCTGTGTAGCCTCATTGATCGACTCGATGGTATTTCGTTCAAAGAGCATATCACCCCAGGCTATTAAGTTATCAACGTACTTCATTACGACCGACTTCATAAACGCCAGCATGCGAAGGCGAGCGACGATCCACGGATTGAATGGGTTTTGCTCCCAAACACCTACCTGGGCGTTAGCTGCAGCGTTTCCCCAATTGATCAGGATGAGGATATCGTTCAGAGTTTGAATATTGTATCCTGCCTGGTCGTAGAAGGGCCGGAATTTCCAGAAGCATTGTCTCTGCTCTGTGGCATTCGCCGGCGCTACATTGTTTAAAATAGTGGTACTGGTCGGGTCGAAAATGTAATGGAACCATTTCCGTGCTTCAGCAAATTGCTGGTTCTCGCTTAATCGCTGGGCGATCATGAGCGGTATATGGAAGAATATTTCCCAGTTATAGATCGAGTACGCCCCGGCAATATTAAAATCTACAACATCGGTGGGGTACCAGGGATGCACCAGTGAGAGATTGGGTTGGTAGTCCCCAAGAAAATTCATAGTGTCGTTTTGCTTTTGAATGTCGAGCGTCAATAGCCCATCAAATCCTTTAGCATTGAACGTTTTTACGAATGTGTGTATATGGGGATGATAGAATGTCTGGAAGTAGTACTTCCAATTGATGAGTGTGGCACTAAAGAAATTAGTGTGCGGGTCATTCAGATTCAGGTTGTATAGATTCGGATCTATGTAGTAAATGTTTGGCTTAGGTGTGGCCAGGCGAACAAAATAAGTGTTTTTGAAATCCGCAAACATAAACTGGTTTTCCAGCGGAGTTGTTTGAAAGTTTGATTTTACAACTACCGAGAATAGACCGTTTGAATTAGTGCTGTTTAGGATATTCGATGAGGAATCAATACCTATCTGCTTAAGAGTAGGAACAAAATTTTCGTTGATATAGGAGTAATATTGATTATTCCAGTCAAATTTATAATAGTGATCCAGCTTTAACGGCCTATCTCCCCCATATGGCCGTTCATTAAATCGCATGTTTGCGTGATACGTCCCAGTGGGTGTAATGACATTCAATTCATTATCAAAAGAATAGGGTAAAACCTCCGGCTCGCCGCTGTCATCTTTAAAGCGAAAATAGTGGGTGCAATGAATGTGAGTTACGTCAGGGTTGTTGCCTATACCGACAATTGTGTCATGGTTGAAATATATTCTTACATATAAATGGTTAAGTACAACATCTAACGATGGATATACAAAAAACATTGACTTAACCATGTCGGTTGTGGATATGGTTCGCTGATTAGTTATAGTACTGTAGAAGTTGCGAATCGTAGCATCAGCTTCAAATCTCTCCTTTAGTTTTCTATCTAAGTAAGGATTTAACTTCATCAGCATCTTTTCTTTTCCAATCTTGTGCTTTTGCCATTTCCCATTTTTATACTCACTCCAATTCATCGAAATCTCCAACTGTTTTTGCGGAAGCTCAACATGATCACGTGGTATTGAATCTGGTACAGCGTTAGGGTCTATTGGCGCATCGATATTCAACTCGGCTTGTCGATTATAAAACCATTCATTATGCTGTGCGTAGGTGCCAGTTGTCATAGACGCGTCCATGCGACTTGTAATAATCGTCTTGTTTTGTTTATCCTTAAACGTTAACCAATAAAGATGTAATCTATTATTCCAGACATATGGAACAACATGTTCGCTTTTGATGTCGATGTCTATGTATTCCCATGGAGTCCAGAGATCGTCAACAAGCCTTCTGTAATAGTATTTATGTGGGTCTCCGTAGGTTCTCGATACTGCGTGTACAATCCATTTTCCGGTAATCGGATCCTGGCTTTCGCAGGTACCTACAGGTTCAAGCCGGGCAATTTCGTCTACCTTATGCAGATATTGCTCCATGGCGTCATAAACATGGTCGTCTGTGATGTCTGCCTGTAACAATTGGGTTTCAAATTCTTCGAAGAATGGCGTTTTATCATCCCGTAGCTCCGGTTCCAGCCAGTTTTCAGGATATAAGAAAACCTTTCGGTTTGCTTCCCATACGCGGTACCATTTGCGCCAGGTATCCCATTGTTTTGTCTGGTCGGGTGTTAAAGTGATCGCATTGACGGGCGAAACAGTGTACTCCTGGTTCAATAATATCCGGTCAACAAATAGTTGAACACTACTGATCGCTTGTTTGATGCGGGAAGTTTTCATACAAGGTGACATTTCCACGTCTATCAGGAAGTATGCATACAGGTCATTTTCCTTAAGCCATACTTTGTGATTATAGATGTCCGGATGATTTACCGTATAAGAAACGAGTGCCTTTCTTTGCCGTTCCCGTAACACGTCGCGGATAGGTTTAGCGATTTTGTTCCATTCGGAGTTCCTGTGCTTGCCCTTCGCTGCCTGAATTATTTTGTCCGAGTCAGTCAGCACTACATTTCCAAGAAGTGCTTTTTGTATTTTATCCGGGTTCAAGCCGATCCTCCTGACCCAGGAAACGATATCCGCTATAGACATGATCAGTTCAGGAGCACTGGTATTGCTGGGCTTAAAATTGTCCGGGGACTTTACTCTCAAAATGCCGGTTGGTGAATTACCGACTGTTGTCCCAAGTAGCGTGTCGAAGAAATCGCTCCAGGTTGAATTTCTGGCGATCAGTTCCTTCCATGGCCCAAAGAATGTATTGGCTACCTGGCTGCCATCAGCTATATGCAACAACTCGACAAAGTCAACGTCAACTAAGTGTAATGTATCTCTTACCTGTATCCATTTCAATAATCTCCTGAACTGATCGAACTGTGTACCGAACAGCACCGGCGTATTCACCTCAGTGCCAACTAAAATGTTGAAATGGAAATTAATGATAGACGGATTTTGGTATAGATAATTGAACTCTACTGTCCGTAAACCAAGTTTATTTGCAAGTAGTGCTACTTTGTGGAATATCCTGTACTGATAGTACAAATTCGTTAAAACCGCAGGTGGTGAAACCTGAGTGGCAATCGTGGCTTCCGACAGATCATATTCAGTAACAACAAAACCGTCATCAATAATATCGCCCAAAAAGCCACCTGGTGCGTTGGCGGACGTCTGAGTGAAACCGTCACTGATCATCGTCTCTACCCATGCGGAAGGTATCCGGAATTGCTTGCTAAAGCTTTGATAAACCGTATTTACAAGCTTTTGCACTAAGTCTTGTTCTTCCGGTGTCATGACCTGTTGCGTGTTGTTAAACAACGGGAATTTTTTCAGTTCATTACGCAGGTCCTCATAAAACAATTGTATCGTCAGACTGTCTGGTGTATACACCAGACGTTCATCAATATTTTTTATCAGGTAGGATATCTCGTCGATCGAGAATGGAGAATTCCTGATCAAATCAACACTTTTATCCATGTCTACTAATGTATCCCAGCCCGGAGTTGGCGGCATGAAATTGGGCCCAGGTAAGGCAGTGGCACCGCCTACGGTATAGATAGTGTCAAAACCATGAAAGCTGAAAAGCTCAATAAGCTGTTTGATACTAATCTTCCATTTCTTCGATAGCTGTGCGTATGTGTAAAGACGGCTTAGAGCAGAGCGGTGCAGCCTTACCGGGGAGGCGGAAAGTTTGTAAAACCCAGCTGGCCACCCAGGAGCCATGGGTAAATCATATGGATGATCCAGGTATATTTTGATGAAATCATACAGTAAAAGAGTATCCTCCTCCTTTAAGCCGCATGCGTTCGCTACAAGTGCGGCATTCTCGGCAAAAGTATGCCCTGCATCGAGATCGAATATGTCTAATGTAGGATTGAATACCGCAGGGTTGCGGAAAAGCCTGTCATATGTTGACGGAACAAGAACCTTATCCGCACAGCCATACTTATAGTACGGAGAGGCGCCAAAGCTATATAGCCATCCATTTAGAACATCGTATTCAATGTCAAGCTTTTGACCGATTGACAAGGCCCTAGTAAGATTTATCAGGCTATAGTTGTTGAAGTATCCGAATGATGCACCAATTGCATTGGCCATATTGTCCAGTTCAAAAATTGATAAGCCGGAAACCCGAACAAGACGCATAAAAGGTGCCATTCTTGTAAGGAATGTAGTAACGGCCCCTGGGCCGCCTAAACGTGCCTTTAGTTTTAGCTTGGTCAGATCACATGTGTCGGGGCTAGCGTCATCATGAGCGGTAATATTCACGATGGTGTTGGCGTTCAGGCTATTGGTAGATAGCAGCTGAAGTAGCTCATCATAGGTAATGCCTGCATAATGCAGTAACACATCGACCCTATTGCCGAGGATGTCGATATCCCAACTGCCAGTTAACAGCAGCGACGGGTTAGCGGGATCTAAAACGCCGTTATATTGAGTCATATAACTTGCTGGCAATCCATAGAGCAGCCAATAATTATTAGACTGGGCATGTGTCCTTGTGATGATCTCGGCCTCCGTCTGTGACATGCCAAGGAATTCAACGCAGGAAGAAAACAGCGTCAGCTGATCATGGGGGGCGGCAGTATTTGCGGCGACCGTAACCTGGTTATAAGGCATAAAGAGATTCATAGCATCGAACCTGCTAAGGCCTAGGTGTTTAAGATATGCGCGTGATTCTTCGAGTGCAAGGCTGAATGGCAGACCGCTTGGATAGATAGCGTTCGCTAAAGTACTATCGTAAACGGTCGTGAAGCCGGTATATTTTTGATAGACACCATTTGCGTCTTTGTAAATATGTTCAGGATGCCCTGCAAGGTCGGACACGGTGCCATCGGTCTGGAACGACTTCGGCGCAGTGGCTCCTATAATGTTCATTTCCAAAAGCTCATTCACTAAGTCGACATAGGGAAGAGCTGTATCGGTATTCTTGCAAGTCAGATCGATATAGATCAAATCCGGCCTCCTGCGAATTAATTCGTTGTACGCATTAACATTGTTGGCCTTGAGAAAATGCAACATGTCCGTCAGGTAAGCAGACGGGCTATAGAGCGACATGCAATGGCAGCAACAGCAATAGTCGAGGCTTCCAAACATATTCCGCAATGTTGGATCGGAGGTCGGGTCGATTGCCGGCGTATACACCGGTACCGGGCGTGGCGGAAAATTGTTCAACGGGCCAGGAGCAGGGTTTGGCGCCTGGGCGGCATTGTTGTTGTTCATGAGGTTTGCGAATACCGTCGCGGTTGTGTTCATTGCTGTGGCCGCGATATTATTTGCATTATTGTATGCTTGCTGTGCTTGTGACCCGCCACCGAACGCCTCAGAATAATTTTCTATAAATATCTCTTCTGGGGTATCTGCGATCGCCCTTGCAGAATCGATACCATCGCTCATCATTCCCACAATCGCTTCTGGTTGTCCTCCTGTAACGCTTAACAATCTCTGGAAGGGGACGATGGCCTCTTTTAGGGTTTCAATATCATCTACGCCCGTCAGGTCGATATCTTCATTATCTGAGGTGATGTCGTGTATCGAAGAAACTCTTAGATCAAAGTTCGGATTATTGCCAATGAACGTAGATACTAAAGTGCGAAGCGTTGAATCGCTAATTAGGGTGCCGCCAGCTGAGCCGTCAAGGTGACCCTTAACAGCCATCAATGGATAAAATTCCTGTACTGCTGCTTTTAATCGTTTAGCATACGTTGCTTTTACTTCTGAGTTGTCAACATCCGTAATGTCTCCCTTGATGAATTTGGGTATGCACAATTTACTATTGGCGGTGCACAGGTTCTCAATATGCCCGAGCCAGGTCTCTTCCGACCAGGCTGCCAAGGCGCTGAAATTATCAGCCCCACTCGTCTGGTCCATTAGAAATGCCAGCATTTCCGGCTGAAAGCCGGTGAACGGGATCATGCTGACCCCTTTTTTTGCTAAAACAGTTAAGGTCGATCCGTACGCAGTTTCATAATCAGTCCAGAAATCATTGATATCTGAATAGTAGGAAGAGTTATACAGGGCAATAAAATGATCGGCATTAGTTTGATGACTATTTCCAAAAATGGCCAGGGTCATGTCATTCAGTGTGACCGGCTCTTCCCCTGCGATCACTCCGGTTTTTAAACTCGTTAGCTGATAGGCAAGAGCTGCTGCAACAAATGCATCAATTTCGCCGCTTGAGTGTTCCCGAATAATGTTACTGTTCGTTGCAATCGTTATCGAGTCTCTGATCCTGTCTTCTTTAAGCCTCAGCACCGGGTTAAAGTCAATGCCATGTATTTTACATAGCGCATAAAAGAACACGGTAGGATGACCTGTCGTCCCTCCATAAGTAACGGAGAAGCTGTACGCATACTTTCTGGCATAAGCCAGGTTTTTAAAATCTTGTTCGCTCCTGCCGGTCGCGTTCGCGAGGTAGGCAAAAATGCCCGGGTAAGGGTCTGCGCTAAGGTCATCACTATCTGAAGTAATTGAAGCAAATGGATTGCTACTGCCTGTTACTGCTGTGATCGCGTTGCCCAGTAGCTCAAATTCTGAAATAGAAGGAGTGTATTCGGTCCCTTCCGTTGACAAATTCACTTCAATGCTATCGCCTGGATTGAAAATAAATCCTGAAGACACTATCACCGTATCGCCAGAATCAACTGCATTGACCTTAAGTGCCCTGCTCGCCAACGAGCGGCTATTTGCAAGATTTTTGAAATTTACTTTCGCTTCATAATAACCGTCCCAATCAGGAGTGGCCGAAGTTAACAGCACACCATCCCCCAGGTCTGCCTCATAAATGTTTACAGTAAGATCTGAAACGGGCACCTTCTGCCCGTTGGTGATACGACCTTTTACCGTTATGTAAGTACCGGTAGTTGCATCGCTCTTATCGGATATCAGCGCATCATAGTAAAGATCAGTAATGCTGATGACAACCGGATCTGTTGTATAAGGAATGATTGTTCCACCATCCCCAAAGCTGCTTGGTATCGTTTCTCCTATGCCCAGGGTCGAAGCAGAGGGGTTGACCAGGATATTGTTCTTAAACACGCGGTACAAGGGCACCACGGTAGGTGACGAAGCCGTGATCAAATCGCCAATTGTTTCGGGTATGGACAATGTGAAGTTGCCCCCGGCATCTGCATGGGTGCTGGCGATCCAGCCGTAACCGCCGCTGGAATCCCATATCTCCACACGTACATTGCTTAGAGGCAAGGTACTGGTCGCGAACAACACTTGTCCTGTGATCTGTAATTGTGACATAAATTTTGGTTTAAGTTTTTGTAAATATTTTTTGAATAAAGATGATAAGTTCACTACTCGCCTTGGGGCAAGCATACATGTAAGTCATAACGGATGGATGCCGTTAACTAGACCGTTCGGAATAGTTCAAAGAAGGAAAGCCAGAAATGGAATTTGCGTTTGACAAGAATATCTTGCGCGTTTAAATTCAGATAGGAAAGGCGCATAAAAGAAAAGGTTTGTAATAGCGTTAGTTAAAATAGCGTTCTAATGTCAGGAGTCGAGGTAATTCAAGAGGGAACAAGGCGGCCTCAGTCTATCGGGACGGGCGATCAATCATTAACTTCATAGCAATTGGTTTTATTGTTTCGTTTTTCGGAATTTACATTTCTTTAAAATGCTCATTCCGTCACAAAGGTAAAACAGGGATATGGCCTTCTCCAAATTAAAGTCGTCGGAGATATCCACATTTTGCAACGCTGCTTATTGCGGTTCACAAAGGCTATCCGAGATCGCAATGAACTTGTTGATCGCTGCATCCACCTTTGGGCCCGTGAACATCTCTACCATCTTCAGCAATGCTTTGATGTGAAAGGTATTCCAATATAGACAGTAGTTCTTTACGTCCGGATTCGTGCCTGCGCATAAATTGTCTGCCGCTTTCTCCAGGTTCTCGATCTGCTGATCGATCTTCGGCCCTGTAAAGCTCTTCACAAGGTCAAGTGCAGGCTTGATGATCCCTGACCAAAGGATACAAAATTGCGCTACGGTCGTGTCCGCCTGGTCGGCAGATGCCACGATGGAATCTGCGTTCGATTCCAATTGTTGTTTGTTAGGCATGTGATTATTGTTTTAAGTTGCTATTTGCTATTCGTTTTATCATTCAACAATGCGTATGGTCCAGAAATCATCGCATAGATCAGTGTCGGTTATGTATTCGTAAGGCATGGTAAAGTATCCCTTTTGTCCCCAGTCCGGGCCCCAGGAGTTACGGATGATAAAGCGCTTTTTGCTGTCGTCGTAGCCGACACCCATCACCGCGTGACCACCCTGGTTCTTCTCTTTTTTAAGGTTGGGCATCGGCATATTTCCCGTCCGCGCGACCTGCTCGCTTTCAAAAGAATCATAGACGGTAAAGCCGAAAACGAAAGGATAGCCCTGGGCGAGGCAACCGCGTAATTCATCCAGTGTATTGTTGACACGCATGTAGCTCAACACCTGGCTTTTCAGCGCAGTTTTGAAGCAACCTGCGGGCGGCTTTTGCGTAAATTTCGAAACAGTGTAAGGCCAAAGTGGTTCCGGGCAAATACCTAGTTTGTTAGTGACCTTAATGCCGTCCCGTATCTGCGCACCGGCGTCCGTGTTCACTGTATGTTCTATGACGCGCTCATTGTAGTAAATGAACAATCGCGACGGCATGAAGCTGTTTTCGCTTTGCTTCATCCGTTCGAACTGGAAGGCAGCACCTATGGCATGGGCCGTACAGCTGCCTAGTTGCCCCTGGTCCCAGACCGGAGGGCATTGCGCCCTAAGGTCGACCTTCGACGGGAGTGCTTTCAACACATGCGGTGCTACTTTGTATGCCAGGTCGCGCTTGTCCGGGATGTCCGGGACCCAGCCATATATTTTGTTGCGCGCGTAGATCTTGTTTGCTGCCATTATTTTCAGTTTTTTGTGCTTAAGCATGTTACATTATGGTCCCAATCGCAGTTTTTACAGCCTTTCCCAATACGTCAAAGGCGGCGTTGGCTGCCTGTTGTGCCAAAGCCTTCGAAATGACATTCAGTGCGTTGAGCTCAGACTCCAGTATCGATCGTTCATCGGCCAGTCTAGCCTGAAAGAACGCGTCGTCGATCTCGCCGGTCAGCCTCGACTGAGTGAGTAATTCAAGGCGCTCCTTACGGCTTTCCAGGAATTCACCAGCTGTATCGTTCAGCGATTCCCATCTGTCTGCAACTACCCCCCTAAAGGCCGCGAGCATATCAGATATCGTCTTGTCCAGATTCTGTTCCATGTTAATACTATTTTGTGTTGAGGCCCTTTTCCGCCAGCAGCAGCGGTTCCCAGAAACCCTGCATGTCCGCCATGTAAATTTTTATCTCCGCATTTGAAAGCACCTCCTTTTGTTTGTGCTCCTGCTTGTAGGTCTTAAAATGATCTTCCAGATTTTTTGTGATCTTCAATAGTTCAGTGTTGTTTTTACGTATTTTATTTTTCAACTCGATCGAGTATATCTCTGTTTCGATGTCGATATAACTTTTACTGAAGTTGCCATACATCCTTTCGGTTTTCTCTTTGTCTAACATTTCCAGGTAAAGTCGATCGGTCATTTTCGCGCCATTGACGATTTGTGTTTCCAAGCCGGCATCGTGGTCTGGCACCCAGCTGACCTTACAGCCGCAAGTGAGACACAAAAGGAGTAGGCCTATGATAAGCTTCGTTCTCATAATGGCTGCTTGTTTTTATCGTCTGCATTGGCGGCCTGCGGTTTATTGCCTGCGCCCCTGATGTTTGCGATCTTATTAAGCAGATCAAACCAAAAGGGGGCACCCATGCTTAACGCCAGTACTGTAGCAGCGAACCCGAATAGTTTGCTGATGATCGCAAGGAACGTGTTCGCATTTTTGAATTCGTCGCCATACCAGCCCAGGGGCAGATGTTCCTGCAGGCCAGCTTCAGTTTTTCGCACATCTAAGAACCGTCGTTCCAGTTCGACCTGTACCTGCTGCACATTCAATGTATCTTTCGCCGCAACCGCACCTGAGGACCTTAGTGAATCTATTTTCTTTTTGAGTGTGCTGTCTGCGCTATAGCCGTAGGCCTGCGCCACTACCTTGGCCCTTGCTTCCGGATTACTGTACAGGTATTTCGAGATGGCGAGCGTATCTGCATTCAAAGCCAGCGTAATAGCAAGGCCAATGCCGATCGTCAGCGGTCTTGCGTACTTAGTTTTCAGTGTCCCGGTGATCCGGTCCATGTTAGCATCGTACCAGGCCTCAACTTTATTCCGAAAAAGTTCGATCTCGCTTGCCGTCTTTGTTGTCATCAGCTTATATTGTTCCGCGGCTTCATTGGCGTACAACAACATGACACGCTTAAGGCCAACTGGCAGTATTGACGAGCCTTTGATGCTGGTAACCAGATCGTTTAGGCTCATTGCGACACTGTCCGGTTTATCGGGGTCGTAAGTGATCTTCTCAAGGAGCGCGGAAACAAAATTTTTGGCGCCGATGTAGCTGGGTGCATCGCCCTCCTTTGATAGGGCAGTTATTGCGCAATGGTCCATAATGGCCTGCCCAAGCGGCACTTCTTTGCCGCCGTCTTTCACAGGCTTGTCTAATATTTTCAATAGCCAATCTTCCAGTACACGCGCCCGCAGTTTGAATATGGTGAGTGCCATTTCTACGGCCGAACTGGTGATGATGCTGAGCAGGAAGTAAACGAATACCATTCCTACTACAAGGTCAAGGACAGGGAAACTGCTCATAACAATATTGAGTTAAGGGTGAAAAATGATATGGAAAAAGGTAAAAGTAAAAGGAAGTGTTAGGCCGTTGCAAACAGGCCTAGTCCCGTTCGATATCGGTGCAGTCTGTCATCAAGTCCGTTATAGCCGCCGTTGATCTTCTTCGTAATGGCCTTGAATTGCTCGAGGTTCGGCCCTTCGTCTATCGGCTTGCTAATGTCGATCTTGTCTGCGAGATCGTTCAGCTTGCGACCATTCCAGAACCAAGCCGCGCTCAGCGCGGCGTAAGTGAGCTGTCCGGGAGTACAACGCGTTACGTTCTTGCCGCCTAGGAGGCTTGGGTCAATGATGAGGTTAATGCCCAGGGCCTTGCCGACCGCAACATAGTTGGTGCGTCCGGTGATCTGGATCAGCCCTCGTCCTTTAAATCGCACCCCGTCTCCTGGCTGCGTATTGCCCAAGTCTTTGCGTCCTTCATAGGCTTCCCCGCTGGCCAACTCCTCCGTATAGAACAGTCCGCCGCTTTCGTGCCCCACTTGCGCGAGAAAACACAATTGCCGGGTGGGCGTATTTATCTCATACTGGTCGCAGGCTTGATTTAGAGATGGTGCAAATAGCTGAGCGTTCGCTTCCGTAGCGCCCGTAGCCGCTTTGATTTGCTCAATAGTCATAAATAGGTTTTTATGGTTTAAATAATAGTGCTCTTGTTTTAGGTCGTTACATCATTATGGTATTTGTGAAGATAAATCGAGGTTACATGATAGAAACAGGTTTGTATACAGTTTTGACTTTGTGAAAACTAAATTAAAAACGATTTTTCAAATTTCAAAATAAAATTTTCATAACCGTTTTAAGACTGCAGGTTTTCGATACGCTCGCTCAAGTTATTAATGGCTTCAGTAAGCCTTATGTTCGTCTCGCATTGCCTTGCGATGGCTTCGATATTTTGCTTTTCAATTTCATACTGGCGATTGAATATCTGTTCGAATTTTTTGTCGGTCTCTTTTTTATCTGCCTCCCTCAGATTTTGTACGTTCTTCAACTCCTTCATGAAGTAACTCAGGAATACGCCGAGTACGGTAATGGTGGTTATTTTCTCGGCCAATCCACCAACCAGGCCGGGTGTAGCGTCTAACAGCATAATGACAGGTTTTAAAGCTCATCGATGATCTCATAACATTTGGTTTAAGGGGTTAAATTCAGCACAAAGCTAAATCGGCTTTTGTTCTGAACAATGGAAATGTGGATATCTTGTTCAGGGTATGATACCTGAGGCGCATGAAAGCGTTGCTGGGCGCTAAAAATCTAACAAGAATAAATCTGTCATTGACGTGCACTTTTAAAAAGAGAGCGTGCCTTCGAACACGAACGAAACACCGCAATTAATCTTGAAAAATAGGTACGTTCTACTTGGCACCCCGAAATACTGTTTTCATTTGCGTGCTCTTACACTACTCACAAATGTATCTGCACACTAATGGGTCTTGACGTAAATTGCCGGTGGTAAGGCAACGCAAATAGCGTTGTTGAATTTGGCCCCTGGGCGCTGTCATTGTATCCTGTTTCACTCGCTAGTACCCAAAGTAGTCATTGTACCACCTATAGGTATTCATGATCCAGTCATGCACATCCTTACCCAGCACCTGCACCGCTTCCGATTGCAGCATCTCCAGTTTAGGCCTTATCGTGTGCAGGCCCGTATAGCCATGCATCTCGTCGTCCTCATGCGTGGTTTGCTCTATATGGCCGAAGTTGTGATTGAAAGGTTCTATCTCCAGGTAGTCATACACCCTCCGCATCTGCTCTTCAGGGTACAGGCATAGTTCTTCATATTTAATAAAGAGCATTTTCTTATCTATTCCCTGCCTGATGGCCTCATTCAGCCGCTCCACGGCTATGCCCACCGGCGCCGAGTTAAACCATATATCCACCCGCTTGGGCGTGGTCGTGCCTTGCATGTTCATATGGTTCACCATAGGGTTGGCCTTGTGCTGGTTGTTGCGGAATAACTTCTCCATCGATGCGATAATATCCGGCAGGTAGCGTACCAGGCATATGATCTTCGGGTTAGGATAAAAATTATCCAGCAGCTGGTAATAAGCCATATGCCCGCGCGATTTATCCAGCACATATTGTTTATCCGTGATAGCGCTGTAAAAGCCCTGCATACCACCTCTGCAAAAGCCAAAGAAAGCCTTCTTCATCTCCTCCGGGTCTTGCGCTTTGAACTCCACAGTCTCCGTATAGGCATGCCGCGATGCATAAATAAGCTCCAGCAGCCCGCTCGTGGCCGATGCATGGAAGCGCGGGTCCTGGTTCATCAGATTCTGGAATACAGTACTGCCACTCCTCGGCAGACTGCTCTGAAAAAATATTTTCTCTACCATAGAATTTTTATCGCGTCATTGCGAGGGGGACTATTAAATATTAGCGCCCCGACGAAGCAATCTAAAGTTTAGGTTTGCAAGCAGTTAAATCAACGCAATTCCCCCTTGTGCGGACGCCGTTGTGCCCGGGCGAAGGGGGTTAGGGGGATGTCGTTCAGGAAATACTTCACACTCCGCACTCACTCCCGCTCTGTTATTCCACTACCTCCGCCTCTTTCTCCTTCTTCCCTTTTTCACCCGCCGTAGCCTCAGCGAAGGTGGGCTCCTCCACTACCTCCACCACCGGCGTCACATTCTCATCCCTTAACGCAGCGATTATTTCCTCTGCACTGAATATCTCACCCTCGTTATTATAAGGGAACTCCGTAGGCGTACCGCTAATGTTATACCTGCTGTACACACTATGCCTCAGCTCCGGTTTCAAGGTAGGCTCATGGGCAATAATATTCGTATGCATATCATAGCCGAACTGGCTGGGCTTGTTGCCCACCCAGCACACCACGCTTGGCATGCCCAGTGCAGCCGCCGCATGCTGTGCAAAACTGTCTATGAACAGGCGCTTGGCGCTCATCTGTATCAGCACCGCCAGCGCGCGGAACTCCATCTGTACAGGCGTAGTGTTTTGCAGCGCCAGCTGGTCTTCCCTACGGATGTGCACCACGTTATACTGGCTCACAAAAGCATTCACCACCGTCTGAGCTGTATTTATCGGCAGATCGCGCGTCCATGAGTATTTATTCGGCTGCCCCGCACCGCCGCCATTCGTCTGCACCACCAGTATCGGCTTGTTCGACGAAAAGTTCTTCCCGAAGAACTGCTGCTCCCTGTTGTTGATAAAAAGCTCCGGCATTTCACCGTCATACTGTATGCCAAACATCTCGCACCATACTTTTATCAGGTGTCCCTGCTCCATGATGAAGTTGGTCTCCAGGTAGGGGTTGTGCACCATCATCTTTACCTTTTGCCCCTCTATATAGTCGCTGTAGAAGTAGTTGAGGTTATTAAAGTTCAGCGCCTTGTCCACATGCGGGTTGCAGAGAAAGACCTCCGGATAGCCCGTCACGACGATCAGCCTGTCGTTGGGGTATTGCTTTTTGATAGCTTTGCATACAGCTGTGGCGGCCACGCTCTTGCCAATGCCCCCGTCGATCTGAAAGATGATGTTCATAAGATGATTTTTTTGCGGTTTTAATTCTTTATATAAATAGTATTGGCTTCGTAGCCCTGGATGTTGTATTCAAATGAGCTTTCCAGTTCCTTAAATCCTAGTCCTCCAAGGTAAGCGTCTATATCCTCTTTCAATGTATGCCCCTCGTAATATGGCTTTAGTCCCACTTCTGTCATAACAACACGGGTATTCTTCAAAATATTCTCCGCACCTTTTAATACCATCAGTTCCGCGCCCTGCGCGTCCATCCATATAATGTCTACTGCGTCCACACTATTCTCTGCACACCAGTTATCCAGCTTGTCGGTTTGTACCTTTATCTCTCTTTGATTCTGGTGTTGAACAAAGCTTGTTTGACCATCAAATTTCAGCAATGACGAAAACCCCTTATCCACCCACTGGCCAGGCTGCTGGTCCACCACATAGAAGGGGACTTCTTCTTTTTCGTTGCTCAATGCCAGGTTATGTACCCTGATCCTTTCTTTCTTTTGCCTGGCCAGGCTCTTCAGCCGGCTCATGCACAGGGCATAGGATTCCGGTATCGGTTCGAAGGCATCTATCTGGGCCTCACCGAAGATATTGGCGAATTCTATACTCTGCCCCAGGTGCCAGCTCCCTATGTCCAGCACCCTTTTTATATTGGTAAGTTCGGTTTGCCCCAGCAGGTGCATCAGCCGTTGTGCTACCATGCTTTTGCGGTTCACTTCGCGCACTATCTTGCGCCGCACCAGCATTTCTGTGTTCCCTGTAGCGTCTTCCTTTGACGTTTCAGCCGCAAGTGCGGCTATGATCCTGTCTGCATCAAATACCTCTTCTTCACTATGGTATGGAAACTCCGTAGGGTTGCCGCCGATATTATATCTGCTGTACACACTGTATCGTAGTTCAGGCTTTATCGTCGGCTCATTGGCTAATATATTGCTATGCATGTCGTAGCCAAACTGCTCCGGCTTATTACCTATCCAGCATACCACGCTGGGTTTACCCAAGGCCGCTGCAGCGTGCTGTGCAAAGCTGTCCATAAAGAGTCGCTTGCTGCTTAGCTGGATCAGCACAGCCAGTGCCCGAAAGTCCATCTGTACAGGGGTTACATTTTGCAGCGGCAATTGGTCTTCCCTGCGTATATGCACCACATGGTAGTCGTAAGTAAATGCATCCACCACCTGCTGCGCAGTGCTTATAGGTATATCGCGCATCCAGGAGTATTTGTTCTGCTGGTTGGCCGCACCACCATTTGTCTGTATGAGCAGTATAGGCTTCTCGCTACGCATGTCTTTGCTGTAAAATGCCCATTCGCGGTCTGTCAGGAAGAGCTCCGGCATCTCCCCATCGTAGGCTATACCGCACATTTCGCACCATACCTTTACCAGGTGGTCTTCCTCGTTCACGAAAGCGCTGTCGAGGTAAGGATTATGGGCTAGTATTTTCACTTCCTGGCCTTCAATGAAATCTTGATAGAAATAGTTAAGGTTGGTATGGCTCAATACCCTGTCTATGTTCGGGTTGCAGAAAAACACCTCCGGGTAAGCCGTGATAACTATCAGCTTTTCTTTTGGGTATTGTTTCCTTATCGCTTTGCATACGGCACTAGCAGCAATACTCTTGCCAATGCCACCGTCAATTTGGAAGATAATGTTCACAAGGTATTGTAATTGTTTGCTTGTTAAAGAAAGACTGGGCTAGGGTATTGCAAAAGACCTTTCCATTTTTTAATGTTCCAAATATTTTCAAATCATTGTCATTGTGAGCCTGCTGAACTGCATTACTCCTTCACAAACCGCTTTGTTGCCACATTCCCATCCTTATCACTCACCTTCACGAAATACACTCCGGCTGCCAATCTGCTTACATTCACTATTGCTTTGTTACCCTTGTAGTTCTTCTGGGCTATTAATATTTGGCCCATAGCATTTAGTACCATCACTTCATTTACATCGCTGCCTGCAGTTATTGTTAGTTGGTCTTTCGCGGGGTTGGGGTATATTGTTATTTCGTTGGTCGCATTTACCTGATTTACGTTTTCAGGGAAGCAGTTGGGGTGAAAGGTTACTTTGCGAATTCTGTCATTGCCCTCATCAGCAATATACAAGTTGCCGCATTGGTCAATAGCCACACCTTCGGGATGAAAAATACTTGCATTAGTTGCGTTTCCGCCATCGCCTGTATAAGTACCTACACCATTCCCGGCTACCGTATGTATCATACCTGCAATATCGATTTGTCGAATGCGATTACCCCCATAATCGGCAATATATAGATTATTGCTTTTGTCTATACAGATACCAAAATTCCCAAAGTTCGCAGCCGATGCAGGAATTTCATCTCCATTGTATCCATAATTTCCTGTCCCGCCTATTGTCGATATAATACCACTACTTAAATCAATTTTTCTTATTCTGAGATTGCAGCCGAACAACAAATTCCCCGACATGTCAATGCAAATACTCTGATTTAAGTCAAGATTTGCATTAAGCGCATTTCCACCATCGCCGCTAAAACCTTGAATGCCGGTACCGGCAATTGTATTTATGACTCCATTTGTCGCAATCTTTCTGATCCGCTCACTTTTATCAACAAAATAGATATTGCCGTATTTATCTACGCAAAGCACTGCGGGAGATATGGCTGCGTTTATCGCTGGACCACCGTCGCCCGAATATCCATTTACCCCAGTACCAGCGATTGTGGTAATTATGTGAGTAGTTGCATCCACTTTTCTGATGCGATAGTTTTGCAGATCAGAAATGTATATATTCCCAATTGAATCTACCGTCATGCCATTTATTTGATTGAATTGCGCAGACGTTGCAATTCCACCATCTCCACTAAATCCGTTTGTTCCGTTCCCCGCAACAGTGTGTATAATTCCATCAGTATCTATCATTCTTATACGCGGAGCTCCGAATGATTGACCGAAGTAATAGTTGCCATACATATCAAATGCACCACAGTACGGACCAATCACCTGAGCAGCAGTTGCGGGGCCTTCGTCTCCTAAAGAAGTTCCGCTACCCGCAATAGTTTTGATCAATTGCGCAAAACTCGTAATTGGGATAATGATGATTAATATGGATACTATAAATGTATTCTTGTTCATTTTATGTTATCCATACTTGTTTGTAACCGCCGACTAAAACATAATAAAGTGACCCTGGTTGCGCACCTATGGGAGGGACAGTTCCAGTACTCGCTGCAGGAATATTTTGTGCAACAAAATTGTTAGAGTGCATCGCGCAGGCTTGTACCGCTATAACGTTACACCCAAATAACCCCGCATAGGCATTGCCATTATCAAAGTTACCACAACCACCTAAAACAGCCGAGAACGCACCTGTAATACAGTTTGCATTGCCACCACCAATAAAGGCGCAGTCAGCGCTGGATGTTATCGTATTGGCACAACCCGCAACAATTCCTGAAAAGTCAGAGGCAACGCAGTTACCCCTTCCTGCCACAATACCGCTGTGCGTGGCCGATATGGTGTTGTAACTGCCACCGCCTATGAACGATACCGAGTTGCCTGTGCCCGTAATGCAGTTGCCTGACCCACCCACTATCGTCGAGTACCCGTTGTTGGTAACATTGCAATAGCCGCTGCCAATAAATGAGGCGCAGCCTATTGTTTCATTTACCCTAACCCAATATGTCAAAGAACTCTTCATTTTTTCTATTACTGGTTACTTATCAACTTATCAACGTTTCAACCTATCAACCTCTCCTCATTCTTTCACAAACCGTTTCGTCACCACATTCCCATCCTTATCACTCACTTTTATAAAATACACACCGCTTGTCAGGCTGCTCACGTTTACTATCGCTTTGTTGGTGTTGTAGTTCTTTTGTGCTATCAGCACCTGGCCTATGGTGTTGACTACCACCACTTCATTTATATCAATGCCTGCTGTTATTGTTAGTTGCTCTTTCGCAGGGTTGGGGTAAGTATTTATATTGTTTACAGTCCTTACCTCTTCTAGATTTTCTGGGAAGCAGGTAGGATGAAAGGTTATCTTACGGATTCGATTATTTTGTTTATCGGCGATGTATACATTGTCGCAAAAATCCACGGCTAAACCTTCTGGACTATATATTTGTGCATTAGTCGCAATACCTCCATCTCCACTGAATCCCGCCGAACCATTTCCTCCAGCCGTTGACACTACCCCAGTAGCATCTATTTTTCGGATTACATTATTTCCCACTTCAGCTATGTATATATTGCCCTGTTTGTCTACAGCGCCCGCTGTGGGGTGGCTAATTGCTGCAGAAATCGCAGGCCCGCCATTTCCACTATAACCAGGCGTCCCAATTCCAATAATGGTACTAATGATGTGGCTTGTCGAGTCGATTTTGCGCACTCTGTTGTTACCCCAGTCACAAACGCAAATGTCTCCATGAAACCCAACAAATATGCTTTGCGCGTTAATTCTGCATGTATCGGCCAGCCCGCCATCTCCACTATATCCTGATGTTCCAGTTCCGGCAAATGTTTCGATAATTCCTGTGGCTAACACCCTGCGTATTTTACCGGTTTCTAGTATATATACGTTTCCCGACCCATCAACACCAACGCTAATAGGATTTAAAATTGAGGCATTAATTGCCATGCCGGCGTCCCCCGTCGATGCAGCAATACCATTTCCCGCTATTGTCGTTATATATCCGGTAGTGGAATACACCTTCCTGATTCTATTATTGCCCATATCAGCAATGTAAATATTGTCGAACTTATCAATTGCCAACCATATCGGACTGTTTAATGATGCATTGAATGCCGGGCCATTATCTCCACCAAAACCGTTAGTGCCGCTTCCTGCATACGTTGAGATTGTGCCGTCAGTTGATACTTTTCGAACCCTACTACCCAGCCGTTCGACAAAATAATAGTTTCCTCTAGAATCAAAAGCTCCGCTTGTGGGATAGATTATTGCAGCATTCACTGCCTGCCCTCCGTCTCCACTGTCCACTGCTGTCCCATTACCAGCATAAGTTGAAATTAATTGTCCGTACGCACGATTCGTAGCCGTACAATATGCAAACAACAGAACGATCGATAAATATTTAAACATGCTATGGAGCGATATACACACTGAAAGTTGACGGATTGTACCATAACGCCCCATGAGGCAAACCAGCCGGGCTTGTGGGAATATTTTGCGCAACAAAGTTATTAGCGTGCATAGCGCAACTTAACGTGCCTGTTAAGTTACATCCAAACAATCCTGCATAAGCTTTGCCATTATCACAGTTACCACTACCACCTAATATGGCAGAATATGCAGCTGTAACACAGTTGGCATTACCGCCGCCTATAAAAGTGCAGTCTGCGGAGGCGCCTATCACGTTTGCACAACCGCTAACAATGCCGGCTAGGTCGGCCGCCACGCAGTTACCCCTGCCGGCCACAAGGCCGCTATGCGTGGCCGATATGGTGTTGAAGCTGCCGCCACCTATGAACGATACAGAGTTGCCCGTACCGGTTATACAGTTGCTGGCCCCGCCCACTATTGTCGAGTAGCCGTTGTTGGTCACATTGCAGTAACCGCCACCTACAAAGGAGGCCAGGCCCAGCACGCAGTTCTTATAGCCACTGCCAATGAACGAGCAGGTAGCCGAGGCGCCTATCGAGTTATGGAAGCCTGTACCTATGAACGAGTTCGCTCCACTGGCTGTATTGTAAAAGCCACCGCCCACTACGGCGTAGTTGCTCACAGAGCAGTTCTTGAAGCCATTGCCCACAAAGCCGAATTTCGCATTGTGGGTGCAGTTGTTTTCTCCGTTAACGATGGTGGCATACGCGCTGTTAGCACAAATGATATTCAGTTTTCCCCCTCCAAGCACCGCAAAATCTGTTCCCGTCAATATCGTATTTGAGTGGCCGCCCAATATCGAGCTGTAGTTACTGTTAACACAATGGCCGCTGCCACCAACGATACTATTATAGTTATAATTAGATGCTGTGATATGCCCGCCGCCACCACCTATGAACGATCCGAAGCTCGATGCATTATTAGCCTGCCCCCCACCTATCACGCAAAGTTAGCATGCAGGTTGTTGTTCTTGCCGCCACCTATGTTGCTGAAGCTTACGCCGTTGTCCCTGTTGCCGTAACCACCTGCTATAGTTGAGTAAACGCCTGCAGCTATGTTTTTGTATCCGCCGCCTATCACCGAAAAACTGCTGCAGATAACGTTGTTCTGACCGCCGCCTATAAAGCTATGTGTTATCGGCGTAGTGCCCGATGGGGTAATATGGTTTACCTCACCACCGCCCACGGCTGAATGGTCGGCACATACAATGTTCTTGGAACCCCCACCAATCACAGACCTGGTACTACACACCGTGTTGGCACATCCGCCGCCTATAAAGCTATGTGTTATTGTGGCTCCGCCTGCCGGGGCAATATTATTGGTCTGCCCGCCACCTATCACCGACCAGTCTGCCCGCGCCAGGTTACTTTGCCCGCCACCCACGAAGGTACAGTTGCTGGCAGCCGCGTTAACCCTACCGCCGACCACCGATGAGTGGAAGCCGCACACAAGATTATGGTAGCCCGCTCCTATGAAGGAGTGACTGACGTTATTGTTGATAGTATTCAACTGCCCTGACACGATGGCCGATGCCGAAGTAGCCACGTTGCTAACGATACAATTATATACACCCGCACCCACCACAGAAGCGGCAAATGCGCTGGCCTTGATCAGGTTGCCGCACCCGGCGCCTATCAGCGATTGCCCACCGCAGTTAGTATGAAATACACCCGCACCTATCATTGCTTCCGCGCAGCAAATAGTATTGGTGTTGCCCCCGCCAATGAAGGCGTCATTTCCTAAAATGATGTTGTTGTTCGCACCGGCTGCTATTGCTGCGTTTCGGTCTCTTATGTTGTTGCGGTTACCCGCACCTATGAATGATGCACCACCGGTGATGGTATTCTCAGCGCCCGAGCTGATCGATGAGCCGTTACTGCCCATCAATATGCTGTTCTTATATCCCGCACTTATTGAGTCAAAGCTGCCCGTTATGGTGTTGCAGCAGCCGGCCACTATACCTGCGTAGCCCCCGCTAATGCTATTACACCTGCCGGCCCCTATGCTGTCATGGGTGCCCGTCACTGTGTTGCAGCCGCCCGCGCCTATGCTGCCGAAGGTGCCCGTTATCGTGTTGCAACAGCCCGCGCCTATGCTGTCGCGGCTTCCTGTAATAATATTGCAGTAGCCTGCCGATATCGAGTTCCATGCGCCCGTAATATCGTTGTGGCTACCTGCGCCAATATGGTTAAACTGGGCATTCACCTCCGGTGCGCTCAGCAGGCGGTTGCAGTAGCCCGCGCCAATTATGCTCCAGTAGTTCGCCCGCACCGTATTGCATGCGCCGCCCGATATACTGTTGAAGTTGCCGTCGATATTGTGATAGCACCCGTTAATAATGCTGTTATTAGTACCGGTGTTTACTGCATTATTACCACCTGTCCCTATGAAGTTATAAGCGCCGTTACTGCCTATTGCATTTCGGTAACCGTTTACTATGCCGCTGAAGTTGCTGTTGGTACCACTGATGCTGTTGAACTTGCCATTGTGTATAGTGCCGAAGGCACCCAGGCTGTTCGTAGCGAAACTGTTCTTATTGCCATTCAGTATCGTGTTATAGCAGCCATATACTGAGTTGCTAAGCCCATTGAGGATAGCACCGAAGCAACCTGTGTAGCCATTATTGGTCTGTATCAGGTTACTGTCGCCCATTACAATTGTTGCCAGTTCCTGGCAAAGCGTGTGGGTTGCAGGTGTGCCCCCTAGCATACTGCCGTAAGCGCTATAAAATCCTGCTCCAGTACCCAAACGACAAGTATTGTTACCTAATCCGCCTGGTGCGCCATCTGCAATGACAAAGGCCATAAGAAAAGCTTGAAGAGTGAATAATGTTTTTAGTTGGTTTTATTATATGTTTCAGCCGATACTAAACAAAAAATCCTGGCTTACGCTGCGCTGTACTGAGATAAGAAACATTTCCGGGCGAATGTAATAGTGAAAAATGCTAAAGGTCTAATATCGAAATCGAAGCTAATACAGAAATATGAAACTTCCAAATTTTAATTTGACTTCGTTGTTAATTTATTATTTCCTATTAGACAGGCAAAATTTCTATTTTTGAGAATAAAATCGCCTGTATGTCCGAACCTATTAAGATCGTAGGGCCAGTCCAGTTCAAATTGCGTTTTAATACCGCCCACGGCGAAACAGATTTTTTCTGGCGCGTAATTATTGATGACACCCAATATCTTGCCCGCTCGATAGACTGTCAGGTTCCGACTCAGTCTGATGCATCATTCGACAAAACTGCTAATTGCATAAAGTACCACATCGCCGGGACGTGCAATGAAATGTTGATCGATGAGGAATATAATTTGATTCTAAAGTAAACAGACTGTGGGCTTTTGTTATCGCTAATATACAATTGTCCCCTAGGTCTTTATCTTTAAGGAAATAGTCTCTTCCGGCTTGCTATATAACAAAAACTTTTTTTCTTTTTCTATCACTCTATTCTACTCTTTAATAGATCCGAACATAAGATTTCCTTCGAAGCATAATCATATCCAGACAGGAATTGGTGAAACAACAGCGAAACACTACAATTAAGAAAGTGAATAATACCATCTTAAGTTCATACAAGCTTCAGGCTAGTCGCGGTAGATGAACCCATGCACTGTCATGGATCTCCACCAGCATAAAAGAGGCTGGGATCGCCAAGATTAATCGATTGAGGCAATTACCATAATTTCATATATTAGACTGCTAAATGCTAATAAGGGAATCAATATCAGGATATAAGCACTTTGACTTAGGCAATATTAAGATTGCATTTACTCAAGTGTGCCAGGAAGAAACCTTTAAAAATGTCTTTTTTGCCGCAAATTCGCTTTATTATGTTGAATCAGGGAGTACGGTCCTTTCATCTAGTAATTCTATAGTCAAGGCTAAGACGGGAGAAGTTGTCCTTATAAAACAGCACAGTAAGCTAGATATCCAAAAATTCAGAGATAAAAACGGAAAGGATTTTAAGTCAATTATTTTTTATTTATTCCCTGACTTTATATCGGATTTCATAAAGCAAACAAAAGAAATAAAAAATCAACCTGAGACGATACCCTTAGATGTCATTCATTTAGGGAAGGATAAACTTCTTAAAGATTTTTTTGAGTCTCTCCTGCCCCTTTTTGCGTAAACCGATTAAAGTGACCATCTAATTCCGGAGCAAATTGACCACCATTTGTGCTGGCGAAGATTTGAAGTTCATGCTCATTGGATAGTTAATAATTATAATGGTTCTTTTCAGTGTTTTTACCTCGTTGGTAAATGATATTTTTTCTGATAAAAGCCTAATGCTGCTGCCTAAGTTGCAAAAAATATCATTTGCCAATGAGGAGCCGCCGGCAGGCTGTTATCGTTACAAATGTAATATTACGGCTCATTATTGCCAACTCGACGTTTTCTAAGCGATTCTCCCTTCAGCTCTAGACGATGAGCATTATGGATTATCCTGTCCAGGATCGCGTCAGCTACAGTCTGTTCGCCTATTACATCGTGCCACTTGCTTATCGGTAACTGTGAGGTAATAATCAATGCTCCCTTGCCATGCCTGTCCTCTACAAGCTCCATTAATGCAGCTCTGCTTGGTGCATCAAAGGGCTGTATGCCGAAGTCATCGAGGATAAGCAAGTGCTGTCGCTCTATCCTGCCGACCTCCTTGATGTAAGAACCATCAGCCTTTCCCATTTTCAGCTTAGCAAAGAGTTTCGGTACGTTGTGGTAGATGACCCTGTACCCCATGCTGCAAGCGTGGTGACCTAGTGCTGAGGCTATATAGCTCTTGCCTATACCGGTGCTACCCGTTATCAGTATGTTCTCATTCTTCTCGATAAAGGAGCAGTCTGTGAAGCGCATTATCTGGTTTTTGTCGATATTTCTATCTGTGTGATAATACATATCCTCAATGACAGCTTTATAGCGGAAGCGGGCATTTTTTATCTTCTGGTCAATGCCTCGGTTATGCCTGTCTTCCCACTCTGCTTCTATCAGGTGAGCGATGATCTCGTCGGGTGTGTACTTCTCTTCTTTGCCTGATTCAAGGCTGATTTTAAAAGCCCGGTGCATACCGTAGAGCTTCATTTTGCGCATTTTTTCTAGCGTCTGTGCGTTCATAATTGGTTGTTTTAGTTGTTTAGATTAACTGTAATAATTCTCTCCTCTAATGTTGTCATGTGAAGGCATTGGGGGGTGGTCAGTTTCGCCCGATTCCTCCTGCTGATCCAAGCCTTTCTCCAGTATGTTCTGTATGGTTTTATAGTTGTAGATACCATACCCTAAAGCTCTCTGGCAGGCTTTGATAAGCCGTTCATTACCTACCTTCTTTGCAAAGCCTAATACGCCGATACATGACTTGTATGCCTGTTCCGGATGTTGCCTGCGATCCAGTATCTTCAGTATAAACAACTTTACATCTTCATGGATGCTCTCTCCCCAGGAGATGAACCGTTCCGGTGTCCAGTCGCTTACAAAGCGATGAGTAGAGGCTAGATGGTCTTTGTCGGTAGTGTAGTGGTAGGCACTCTTGGTGCGTGTATGCAGGGCAATACGCTCGTAGTTATAGTAGATCTCTACAGTGTGCCGAGAGTATAAGACCTTCACCTTTCTACCGATAAAACGGTAAGGAACGCTGTAGTAATGCTTATCAGGCCCAAGTGATAAGTGGCCGTTCTTCATCACTGTAGCAAAAAGTTGTTTCTTCATCTCATACCGTAAGGGTGGAAGCGGCATGAGCGCTGCACGTTCTATCTCCTCGAACTGTTGCCTGCGGCTATAGTTCCTGCCTTTGAGCAAAGTATTGTTATGCTCTTCCAGCGGTATTCTGATAGCAGCATTGAGTTCTTCCAAAGAATAACAGGTGTGATCTCTGACCTTGGAGTAAATGCGGGTGTAGCTAAGCCGGACAGCATTCTCTACCAGAGCCTTATCCCTTGGCCGGTAAGCTCTGGCCGGAAGTATGGTTGTGCCATAGTGCTCTGCAAAGTCTGCGAAGGTCTCATTTATGGTGGGTTCATACTTACTGCTCTTGATTACTGCTGACTTCAGATTATCTGGCACAATGGCAGCAGGAACACCACCGTAGTAATACAAAGCACCTTCACAGGCTGCAATAAAGTCTTCTTTCTGCTGTGTCATTACAGCTTCTACATAGGTAAGCTGGCTGGCACCTAGTATGGCTAAGAACACCTCAACCTGCTGCACTTCACCAGTCTGTTTGTCTACAATGTTTAGCTTCTCTCCGGCAAAATCAACAAAGAGCTTATCGCCAACCGTATGCTCCATACGCATAGTTGGGTTAACCTGGTCTTTCCATTGTGCATAGTAGAAGTTGAACTGGCTGCGGCCTACACCATCAGGGTTCTTTTGCTTGTATTGTTCCCAGAGCATCTGCCGGGTAACACCCTTTTTCTTTAGCTCCTTATCAACTGTAGGAAAAAGACTGAACAGGATTTGTAGCTTGTCATTGAGTGGCTTATCCTCCGGCTTTATGAATAAATCTTCAAGGTCTTTGTCGCTCAGTTCACTGATCTCTGCAAAGGTCAATTTGCTGGCTTCGAACTCTTTTAAGTACTTCTTCAGTGTATTGCGGGAGATGCCTGTTTGTGCAGCGATCTGCACTTTACTGCGTCCCTGAATGTGTAAACGGAGTATCTGTCTAATCTTAATCATGCTTATCGGATTGTTCGCCATCAGTGTCAAGTTTTGAGCAACTTAACACGATTGGTGTCCAATAAGCATGAACTTTTAAGCCTTCGTTAGGTGGTCAGTTTGCGCCGGTGAGGGATGGTCAATTTGAACCGGTTTACCCTGTACAGCTTAAATCGGAATCAGGTGGTCAACTAAACCGGTTCTTGCACTTAGAACTCAAAGTGTCATGTTTAACAAAATCATAGAATTCACTTAGATTTGATGCCTTTCGGTTTGCCTTTGATTTAACTCTTATTTGGTTGAACATTGAATAACATGACAAAAACACAAGAAAACGCCGCTTCTCACGCGGAAAAATCGGTCGAATTGCTTCAAAAAGAGAACAATGTGCTTAGAAGTTTGTTGAAAGAAGCACTTCTGGAAATAGAAAATTTGAAATTTCGAGTTGCGAAGTATGAAAATCCAGATGATGGATACAACAAACGATGGAGCATGGTCACAAAAATTGCTTTTCTTATCGCACAAGCTGATAAACCACTACGATCATCGGAAATACTACAATTTTTAAAGACAAGAGAACCATCGATTATAAAAAAACAGACCAGCCTTGAGAAATATTTGTCTGCATTCCTGAACACTGCCATGAAACATCAACGATTGATACCCTATAAATTAAAAGGTGTGCGCGGAAATTATTACTGTTTGCCAGAATGGATAAACGAGCGAGGGGAGCTAAATGCTGAGATGAAGGCGCGCATTTATTAATAAAAGCAGCCGACTTTAAGTACTTTTAAACGTTAGTATTACAATATCGATTTGAAACATGAATTTAATAAACTACCATGATAAAATAATCTCAAACTACCAAAGCTATATCCAAAGTTTCTTGAACATTAAAGATCCGGAGATAATTGCTTTTGTGGACGGAGAGATAAATAATAAAAAATTATGGCCTGAACCATTGGTTCAATTTAATCCTACGTTTGAAAATGGCAATTCAATTTCTAAACTGGTCGAAGATGGCTACCTGCATCCGGCAATTGATTTGATATTTTCCGGATACAAACTATATAAACATCAAGAGGAGGCGATACTACTCGGCAGCCAAGAAAAGGAATTTATTGTTACTTCTGGGACTGGTTCTGGTAAATCGCTAACATACATGGCGACAATTTTCAATAAAGTGCTGAAAATGGGAGACCTCGCCAAGAGCAAAGTGCAGGCCGTGGTTGTGTATCCTATGAATGCTTTAATAAACTCGCAGTACAAAGAAATTGATAAGTTCAAACGTCGTTACGAAGAGAACCATCAAACCCAATTTCCTATAACATTTGGCCAATATACAGGTCAGGAGACAGAAGATGAGCGCGACCGACTGCGAACCACTCCTCCGAATATAATCCTTACGAATTACATGATGCTAGAGTTGATTCTCACGCGTGGTGGAAAGGATATAGAAATTAGAGAGAGTATTCTTAATAACATTGAATTCCTAGTTTTTGATGAGTTACATACATACAGAGGAAGACAAGGTTCTGACGTATCTATGCTCATTAGAAGGATAAAGGCCGCTGCCCAAAAAAAAGTCGTTTGCATTGGAACGTCCGCGACCATGGTGTCGTCTGATACGAGCACGCTGTTGGAACAACGTAAGAAAGTAGCTTCTATTGCCTCAACTATATTTGGAACTACAATAGACTTCAGTCAAGTTGTCAACGAATATTTGGTAAAGAGTCTGACAATGAATTCTGCACCGGCAACTACTGAGCTTAAAAATGCAATCCGACAGCCGATTGGGCTTGATGCTTCAGCAAGAGAATTCGAAAAACATCCCACAGCGCGATGGATCGAAGATGAAGTTGCTTTGGAGAAAAAGGAAGGACAATGGGTAAGGCGTAAGCCCCAGAAAATATCGGATATTGCTAATTCACTAGCCCAAAAAACGGATGAGTCGCTTGATAATTGCACAAAGCATTTGCAGCTACTCCTGCAATGGGCGAACATATTAAACTCAGATGACACTAGGTCAAAGAGTTACCTACCATATCGGCTACACCAGTTTATCGCGCAAACTGGATCGGTTTACACAACCTTGGGTGATCAAAAAAACCGAGAGTTTTTCTTAAATGCTGGTCTATACGCTAATGATAGAAACACAATGTTGTTTCCACTAATGTTCAGTCGTACTTCCGGTCATGAATTTATTTGTGTAAAACTCGACCGTAATGAAGAAAAAATATTGCCAAGGGAATTTTACGATGTTGTTGAAGAAGACGATGAAAATTCACCTCAAGAAGGTTACATTTTTATTCAACATAACGAAGACGAAGAACTTATTTGGGATAGTGACCGTGATATTCCGGATTTGCCGGAGACCTGGTTTAACCCTCCGAAAAAGAACGGCACTAGGTCCATCAAAGCTGAGCGTGCGAATAGATTACCACAAAAAATCTTTTTTTCAAAGGACGGTAGTTTCTCTTTTCACGAACAAAAAGAATATGAAGGTTGGTATATGCCTTCTCCATTGATGTTCGACCCAACATCTGGCGCAATATTTGACTCGCAAACGGCGGAGTGGACAAAACTAATGAAGTTAGGCGGTGAGGGTCGAAGCACAGCTACAACCGTTTTATCTTTCGAAGCAATATCTCAGCTTCATGCCTTTAATGAACCGACCGAAAAACAAAAATTATTGAGTTTCACGGACAATAGGCAGGATGCATCGTTACAAGCTGGTCACTTCAATGATTTTATTAAAGTTGGTCAGCTTCGTGCGGCGATATGGAAGGCATTGGAGGTAACTGGTCAACTTGATTATACAAATATTGCCGAAAAGGTATTTGCTTGTTTAAACCTCCCGCAAGATCAATTCTCGAAACAGCCCGCGACTTTTCCGGGACCAAAGAAAGAAAATGAAGACGCTTTTAAGGATTTTATTTTATACAGGATACTGCATGATCTAAGGAGAAGTTGGAGAGTTGTATTGCCTAACCTTGAGCAATGTGCGCTATTAGAAATAGAATATAAACACCTATCCGAGTCTGTGAATGATCATGCCCTTTGGCAACCGATAGAGCTATTGTTCAGCATGACTGCGGATGAGCGTAAGCTCTTCTTACATCAGGTTTTTGACTTCTTTAGAAAATCATATTCGCTGAGTTTCTCAATGCTGGAACCGGGTATAATAGTCCAAAACTCGAAAAGAATAAAAGAGAAGCTAAAATATCCGTGGACATTAGACGAATCGGAGAAGATTGAGTTTACGTCAAACATCAGGGCAGAAAAGCTGTCGAGTAATACACTAAACTTGTACACAGAAAGTGCAGGACATCTCAGCGTTTTCGGTAGGTACATAAAAAAGATAGCTTGGCAACATGATATCGATTTAAGAAATAAAGACGTTTACACAGCATTTCTTTATCGGCTATTTGATTTTCTGTGTGATGCCGGATGGTTATCAAGCAAAGTTGCGAAATCCTCAGAAAATGAGAATATACGCATTTATCAACTAAAGGTTGATAATATCCTCTGGAAGCGAGGCGATGGCGTGTCTATAAAGCCAGATATTATAAAGAACCGATCATACAAGCCAGTTGTTCCTAAGCCTAACCTTTACTTTCAAAAATTTTACACCACAAATTTTCACGCAATAAAGCCCATAGAGGGCAAAGAACATACCGGCCAAATTAATGCTGAGAAAAGGAAACAACGAGAAGACGATTTTCGTGCCGGCAAAGTGTCTGCTTTATTTTGTTCACCGACAATGGAATTAGGGATAGACATATCAGATCTTTCAGTTGTACACATGCGCAATGTGCCACCATCGCCCGTCAACTACGCACAAAGAAGCGGGCGAGCAGGTAGAAGCGGTCAAGCTGCGTTAGTTCTTATTTACTGTTCCAACTATAGTTCGCATGATAGGCATTACTTTAATAATGCTGCACAAATGGTTGCCGGTACCGTGACTGCGCCAAGAATAGATTTGGTAAATGAAGAACTCCTTCATAGTCATCTTCATGCGTCTATTCTTACAAGGAAATCGCTCTCTGGATTGAACAATTCCATTGGGGACATATTAATAACGGACGATACAGAGCGACTTCCTTTGAGACAGGAGATTATTGAGACGCTGAAACTCAACGACAATGACAAGAAAGCAATTATCGCGAATTTTAAAAAGATAATAGAGGACAACTATTTTGGCAAGGAGTTGAAATTACGATGTCCGTCTTGGTTCAATGATAATTGGATCGCGAACAAGATTGACGATTTTGAATCAGCATTTGACCGGGCATTGAATCGATGGCGTAAACTTTATAAGGCAGCCCAGTCTCAAATAAAGTCCGCAACATCAATAATAGAGAACAGAATCTACGCGGATAATCACGATAAAAAAAGAGAAGCTTACAAAATATTACGGCAAGCGGAAAGGCAGCGTGATTTACTGCTAAATGACATGAATGAGAAGGGTAATACCGGTGGAAGAAACAAAGATCAATCAGAGTTCTATCCTTATAGGTATCTCGCTGCAGAGGGGTTTCTGCCGGGTTATAACTTCACACGTTTACCTATCCGGGCATTTATGGAAAATGAGGATCAGGGAGGCGAGTATGTGTCCCGACCACGCTTTATTGCTCTCAATGAGTTTGGCCCACAGAATATAGTTTATCACGACGGTTCAAAATATAGAGTCAACAGAATTATTTTAAGCGAAGCCGAAACGAAGCTTGATAAAGCAAAAATTAGCCCTTATACCGGCTATATTATGATGAATGACCAATACAATTATAATGTAGACCCAATAACAAATGAGGAGCTGAACCATGGGATGGATCAATATACGCATACGGATTTCGTTGAAATGACGGAAAGTCGCGCATACGAACTTCAGCGAATAACCTGTCAGGAAGAAGAAAGAACAAGAAAAGGCTATGATATCAGAACCTATTTTTACGTTGACGGAAGTTTTGATAGCACAGCCGAGGCTCAAATTAAGCTCGCTGGTGAAAAGCTTGTGCACATTCATTCTATACCCGCAGCTAAATTGGTACAAGTAAATTTTAAATGGCGAACAGCTCAGGAACGTGGATATGCATTGAATCTAAAAAATGGCTATTGGCAAACAAAAAGACAAGAACTAGAGGAAGGAAAAGCAGATGAGGTCAAAAAGGTGAAGCTATACACAAGTGACACCGCTAACGCACTGTATATACAACCAATTGCTGCGCTTGGCTTGTTAGGAGGTGGTAATGGAATTGTTACTTTGATGTTTGCATTAAAACGGGCAATTGAAAATTATTTCCAGGTTGAATCAAATGAAATTGGTGCGACTATCATGGGTGAAGGTGACCATCCAAATATTTTGATATATGAAGCATCGGAAGGCAGTCTAGGGGTCTTATCGCAAATTGTAGACAACCCTGAAACATACAAGACTGTGATGAAAGAGGCATACGAGCTCTGCTTTTATGACAATGGGATGGAAACAGAAGGCGAAGTGTTGCCTGCAACGTACAATGATCTGCTCAGCTACTATAACCAGTACTATCATCAGCGTATAGACAGGAATTTAATTAGGGAAGCACTGCAAAGGCTGAGAGATGCTAATGTGGAAGTAATAGCGAATAAATCGTTTGGCAGTTATGATGAACAATACCAATTGCTTCAAGCATCAAGAGACCACAATAGTTCAACCGAAGAATTGTTTTTAAAACATCTATACAGTAATGGTTTAAAACTCCCCGACGAGGCACAGCCCAAGGTAGATTCTCTGTATATAAGGCCAGACTTTTATTACAAGCCCAATGTGTACATTTTTTGTGACGGCGCTCCGCACGATGACGTGCTTGTCAATGACGACGATCTAAAAAAGCGAGACACCTTAAAAAGCTCAGGTTTTCAGGTGCTTTCATGGCACTATAAAGACCCATTAGAAAAATTTATTGCAAAACGACCTGACATTTTTAAAAAAGTAAAATAGCTCCAATAAATGGAATTTGAATTTAAGCCCGGTAGCCTTGTAACGCTTAGAAACAGACCTTGGGTGGTCTTACCTTCTGACGATGCTGACGTTTTCTTAGTGAAACCTTTAGGAGGGTCGGAAGATGAAATTACCGGTATATTCAAACCTCTGGCGAGTGCGCTTGATAAACCCAAGACTTACAACTTTGTAAAGCCCACAGCAGAAAATCTTGGCGATTTCAAGTCGGCGAAACTACTTTATAATGCGGCAAGATTGTCGTTCAGAAATGCCGCCGGACCTTTTCGATGTCTCGGCAAGCTGTCATTTCGCCCTCGCTCTTATCAAATGGTTCCATTGATTATGGCTTTGCGGCAGGATACTGTTCGTCTATTAGTTGCCGATGACGTAGGTGTTGGTAAGACAATAGAGGCGCTCTTAATTGCCAAAGAGCTATATGAGCGTAAGGAAATTAACCGGTTTGCAATCGTGTGTCTTCCACATTTATGCGATCAATGGCAAGATGAGTTGAAGAATAAATTCGGCATTGAGGCTGTAATTATTCGCTCAGGTACGGCATCCGGCCTTGAACGGCAGATAAGGACGCATGAAAATATATTCCGGGCATATCCTTTCCAGATTATTTCCATAGACTATATTAAGTCAGGTAGCAAGCGACAGGTGTTCATTGATCATTGCCCTGAGCTCATCATCGTAGATGAGGCACATAGCTGCGCAAAGCCAGCCGGTGCAAATAATTCTCAACAGCAGCGCTTTCACCTACTCAATGAGATAAGCCAAAAGAATGAACAGCACCTTGTTCTACTTACAGCGACACCTCACAGTGGAAAACAGGAAGAGTTTCAATCCTTGCTTGGGTTGTTGCGAAAACCCTACGCGGGGATCAACATTTCGACGGCCACAGAAGATGAACGCAAGAAAATAGCACAACATTTCATTCAAAGGCGGCGTGGTGATGTAATAAAATGGCTCGGGGAAGAAACTAATTTTCCGAAACGGATTCCGGAAAACCCCGATAAGCCTTACCAAGTCGGGCGTGACTATGCTGAAATATTCAATGATATACTTAAATACGCTCGTGACCTTGTAAAAGAAAGCGGCGAAGATAAAAGGAAGCAGCGTTATAACTATTGGGACGCACTAGCGCTACTGCGCGGCGTAATGAGCAGTCCTTGGGCCGGCATTTCCATGCTCGAGAAAAAAGCCCTTAAAAAGAGACTGGATGATGAAGAGGATGAGTTGGATGTTGAGAATGCGGCAGGTGAGGCGAACACCGTGATGGATACGGACTATTCAGCCGACGACAATCTTCCAACGTCTGTAATAGGAAAAGGTGGTAACACGTCAGATTCTGAATCTAAAAAATTGATGGGTTATGCTGCCCGCTTAAAAGGCATTGCAGTGCTTGACAAGGATAATAAAGCCAGCGAAACAGTTGCCACTATCCGGGACTGGTACCAGAGGGGTTTGAATCCAATTGTGTTTTGCCGGTATATCCCCACTGCCAATTATCTAGGTGAATTATGTAAGAAGTATTTTACCGGCAAGCAATACAAAGATCTCCACATAGAAGTTATCACAAGTGAGCTAAATGATGAATTGCGTCGCGAAAAGATTGCGGCAATGAATGGCGAAGGAAAGAGAAGGTTACTAATCGCCACAGATTGCTTAAGCGAAGGTATTAACCTGCAAGAGGGCTTTAATTCACTTTTGCATTATGATCTGCCTTGGAATCCTAATCGCATTGAACAGCGAGAAGGGAGAATTGATAGATTTGGTCAGCAATCAACAGTTGTAGAGATAGCGTTACTGTATGGGAGTAACAATCCCATAGACGGGGTGGTATTGGACGTATTAATTAGGAAAGCACGAGAGATTAGAAAGTCTACCGGAATTTCCATTCCTTTTCCGGAGGATAGTGCAACAGTAATGGAAGCTGTGATGAACGCCGTACTCTTGAAACCTGCGGTAGCTATCGTTGATATACCCCGGCAGGGCTCTTTATTTGAGGCAGAGGAAATTGAAATGGAGAAAAGGCGTATAGCTAAGTCGCTAGATGAGGCTGAACAGAGGGAGAAAGCATCAAGAAGCATTTTTGCACAGAATACCATTAAAGCCCAGGAAATAGAAAGTGACCTAAAGGAGGTTGATGAAGCGATTGGCGATGTGAAGGCGGTAGAAACTTTCGTTATTGAAGCACTACGCTTTTTGAATGTCCAACTAACGGCACATCAGGAAGGCTATAAAATTTTTACCATTAACCTCCCGCAACGTCTTCGAGAATTACTTACGAATAAAAGCGAACTTCTCATATGCTTTAAGTCACCTACTCCGTCTGGTTTCAAATATATTGGTCGAAACCATCCATTTGTGGAGCACTTGTCGCAGACAATAATAAACAATGCATTAAGTAATGTTGATGGGTGTGCTGCGAGGGCGGCAGTGCTGAGAACCGCCGATGTTGCGGAGAAAACTGTGCTATTCCAGTTTAGGGTAAGAAATGTGATCGCTGAGCAACCAAGCAACAGGGAGATTGTTGCTGAAGAGATGTGGTTATGGGGCTACAAAGGCGGGCTTACTGATAAAAAGTATTTGCACAAGGAAGAAGCGATGCAGTTACTGCTTAATACCAGCGCAAGTCAAAATGTGGAGATGGGCGAACAGGCATATTGGCTGGATGAAGATGCAGGCTGGATAAACGATGAAGTGCTTTTTAGAAGCTATACAGACGAGGTGGCACTGGAAAGGGCTAATCATCTTGTGGAAGCTCATCTTCGATTTAAAAAATTGGTAAGTGGAAATAAGTTCAAGGTAGTAGAGCCTATACTTCCAATGGACGTATTAGGCGTTTACATTTTATTACCCGTAGTTAATTAGTCATGAAGTATACTTGCATCAATATACAAGGCAACCTTATCTCTGAAGAACTGCTTCAGAAAATAGAAAATGCGACTGCGGATGGGCAATCGGCTGAGCAATTTGGGTTAGAGCCTGGCACCAACCTTCGTAGCGAAATCGAGTATGCATGGAGCCGTATAAAGCTCGATTGGAAACATTTTAGTGAGCGAATGCAAAACTTGCCTGCCACTGACCAATACGGCACATCGCTTTCTCGTAAGTGGATGAAGAATTTCTTTAGTTCTCTCGGGTTTGAGTTACAAGATCAGAAAAATTCGCTTGTCGGCGAGAATAAACAAGGCTATAACATCAGCCATACCAGTAGTAACCTTGATGACTTGCCGATTCATGTTGTAGGTTTCTTTGATCCACATCATCCCGACCGCAATACACTTGACATGAAAGCTAGTGGCGGCACAACACGGCTGTCTCCTCATGCTCTAGTTCAAGAATACCTTAACGTAACCGAGCATCTTTACGGCATAGCAACTAACGGTTTGTATCTGCGACTACTTAGGGATAGTGGTCGGCTTGTGAAGCTAACTTACATTGAGTTTGACCTAAAGCGTTTATTAGAAGAAGACCGGTATAGCGAGTTTACATTGCTATACCGTATGCTTCACGCAAGTCGTTTTCCTAGAAATATCCAAGAAACTGACCGTTGCCTGCTTGAAAAGTATTACCAAGAGAGTATCGAAACAGGTAACCGTATAAGAGACGGGCTTAGTACAGCTGTAAAAGAATCTCTCTTGGCTCTTGGTAAGGGATTTTTGCAGCATGAGTACAATACTTCCCTTAGAGACAGCTTGAAAAGCGGCAGATTAACAACAAAAGACCTTAATCGCCAGCTTTTACGGCTCATCTATCGGTTCTTGTTTCTAATGGTCACTGAGGAGCGCGATCTCGTTTATGACCCTGAAGAAAAAACCGCCGACATGCTACGCAAGAAGCGTGTATACTTACAGTATTACAGTTTAGTGCGCCTTCGCAAACTTAGCCGTAATAAATATTTGTATGAACCACAATTCAGTGACCTCTGGCAGGGATTGGTTCAAACGTTTCAACTATTCGATGAGACTGGTGGCGGACGAAAGCTAGGTATATCGCCCCTTGG
The DNA here is from genome assembly GCA_018267915.1 of Bacteroidota bacterium. GTDB lineage: Bacteria > Bacteroidota > Bacteroidia > Chitinophagales > Chitinophagaceae > MKUN01. The sequence goes on from JAFDXN010000050.1 coordinate 62,259, forward strand.
CGGAGATTTATTTAATAGTAATGCACTTCCGCACCTCGAGCAAAGCTATATCAGTAATAATCTATTATTGGAGTGTGTGCGCAACATGAACGAGTTTGAGGATGACAAAAAAAATCTTGTATCTATTAATTATCGTTCACTTGATGTCGAAGAGCTAGGCAGTGTATATGAAGGTCTTCTCGAACTTCACCCGGTAATAGAATATCTCGATGCAGATAACCCAAGGCAAATTAATTTCACATTTCACGGTGGGACCGATCGCAAAACAACCGGCTCGTACTATACTCGTCCGGATTTGGTGAATGAGCTAATAAAATCTGCGCTAATACCAGTTATAAAATCCAGGCTGAGTGAACATGCCGACAAAAATGAGCAGGCCAAGGCACTATTGAAACTTAAAGTATGTGATGCAGCAGCAGGCAGCGGTCATATGTTACTGGCAGCAGCACGAACGATAGCGTGGTATTTGGCACAAGTAAAAACAGGCGAAGAGAACCCTGCGCCAAGCGCATACCGGAGCTGCCTGCGGGAGGTAATACAACACTGCGTATATGCGGTTGATATGAATCCTGATGCAGTGGAACTATGCAAGCTTGCTCTGTGGCTAGAAGGCCACAATAGTGGAAAGCCTCTTAGTTTCCTAGATCATAAAGTGCGCAATGGCAACAGTCTAGTGGGAGTCACCGATCTCAGCGTACTTACAAAAGGAATACCTGATGAAGCATTTAACCCTGTGACAGGTGACGATAAGGATGTATGCAAAAAACTTAAGAAAGACAATACTACGTTTAATAAGACCAAAATCGGCAATCTTTTTGACAGTACGGTAACAATACCGGATACACACATATTCAGTGATGAATATCATGAGCTTGACGACATAACACAAGATGACGTAGCCGCCGTTCAAAAGGCAAAACAAAAATTCGATCACATTCGTAACGATGCCGAATGGTACAAGGAATGGAGAGCATGTAATTTATGGACTGCTGCGTTCTTTTACACCTACACAGAAGAAGCCGAAAACGCTGCGCCTAACAGTGAACGCTTACAAAAGTATTTACAAAACCCTGCAGCTGCGTACGGGCCTATGATTGGCAAAGCTGATGCACTTCAGGCAGAACATAAGTTCTTCCACTGGCCGCTCGAATTCCCAGATGTATGGAGCCAAGGTGGTTTCGATGTAATTTTAGGTAATCCGCCGTGGGAGATCGTCGAGTTGAATGCAAAGGAATTTTTTAAGACTAGAAACAAAGAAATAGCTGATGCGGAATCTGATCAAATCAGAAAATCGCTTATTGACAACCTGAAAACAGAAAACGTTTCACTTTATCAGGAATATCTTGCCGCTCGACATGATTTTGATAGCCAGAGAAAGTTCATTCAGGAGTCAAGTCGATTTCCCAATGGCTCAAAAGGACGGATCGATCTGTATCCGCTTTTTGTGGAAAATTCAATGGTAGTTATTTCACCGAAGGGAATAACAGGTTTAATTGTACCATCTGATATTGCTACCGGAGCATACAACTCAGATTTGTTTTCCCTAATTGTCCGAGAGAAAAGATTGAAGTGTTATTTCGATTTCGAAAATTCTAAAGGAATATTTCCAGGGGTGCACCGGAGCAAGCGGTTCTGCGTTATTGCGCTTACGGGTATAAATGCAACCCCATCCAGCATTGACTTTTTTTACTTCGGTCATGAATTAACGGATTTGTTGAACAATGAAAGGCGTATATCATTAAAATTCTCAGAACTTGAGCTATATAGTCCGTCAACGCTCGCACCGCCGATTTTTCACAATTCCCACGATTACGCAATAGCACAAAAAGCGTATAAAAAATTTGGCGTGTTCATTGACAAGAAAAATGAAAAGAACCGATGGTCAGCCTCAGTAAAACGGATGTTTAGCTTGTCGGATGCAGGAGTTGATTTTAAGAAGAACTTTCAGTTGTCAACCGCAGAAAAGAAACAACGTTCAAGAATTTATAGTGGCAAAAACATTTTCCAATACAACCACCGATTTGCGAGCCACATAAAAGGGAAAATTATTGAGAGTTCAACGGAAGAGCTTTGCGATCCAGAATACACTATTGAAACTGAATATTATGTACCCGAGGTTGAATTAGAAAATAGATTAAAAGACAAGAAGCCTTCAAATTGGCTTATAGGTTATAGAGACGTCACAAACGCGACGAACGAGCGAACCTGTATTTGTTCAATTCTTCCTAGAACAGCTTGTGATACAAACTGTAGGAACATCTTTAGTAATTCGAGCCCGTTGGAAATCCTATGTCTAGTTGGCAACTTGAACTCTATTCCATTCGACTATTTCGCTAGGCAAAAGATAATAGGGTTACATCTAAATGCTGGAACGATCGAACAACTTCCTGTATTACTACCCTCGCAATTTAATGCAGCTGACATTAGGAGAATAGCACCATTAGTTCTTGAGCTAACTTTTACTTCTTGGGATATTAAAGCTTTTGCAGACGAAGTATGGCAAGAAGCGGATGCAGAATTGAAAATTGCAATTGAGGACCAATGGCAATTAAATAAGGAAGCCACCGGCGGTCATGAGTGGGCACCGCCGGAGTGGTGCGAGATAACTAATTCCTATTGCCCCCTACCGCCATTCAAATGGGATGAAGACCGGCGTGCAGTGCTCAAAGCGGAACTAGATGCGATCTACGCTAATCTATATGGCTTTTCCACGGAGGAGCTTCGCTATATACTAGATCCTCAGGAAGTCTATGGCAAAGATTTTCCCGGTGAAACGTTCCGTGTCCTCAAAGACAAAGAAATACGCCAATATGGCGAATATCGAACAAGAAGGCTTGTATTAGAGGCTTGGGGATACTTAGATAAAAAATCAATAAATTCATTAGATTTATCCCGAATTTCAGAACCCATGAAAGAATTTTCTCTCGACGAGGGTATATATTCCATTCAGGATGTTGCACATATTACTCAGATACCGGCAAAGAGAGTACGAAGGTGGTTCAAGGATTTGTCAGCAGAGCAATATGAAGGTCTCACTGGCGGCCAGCAAAGTGACGTAGATAACATGCGTGTAAGCTTCCATGGGCTTATAGAAGTTGTCGTTATTGATACACTGAGAGAAAATAAATTTAGCCTAAAGGCCATATTAGTTGCGCGAAATGACCTTAAACAAAAGACCGGTAAGAATTATCCTTTTGCGACGAATAACGTTCGAGATAACTTGAAAATTGCCGGTAAAGCCTTGGTCTTTCGCTTTGAGTCTGGTGATGTCACTCTTAATGGCTCAGGTCAGTATAACCTTGCATTTATACAGGACTTCTTCAAACATATAGAGTTTGACAATAATGGCATTGCGCAGCGCTTGTTTAAAACTGACTCGCGACTTATCGTTATTGATCCGAAACAAGGCGGAGGAAAGGCAGTCGTAAATGGTAAGGGTGTTTGGGCAGAAACCATTGCTATGTCTTATTCTGGTCCTGCCTCAATGCCTGTTATCAGGGATCAGTATGATGTTACAGACGATGAAATTTCAGCAGCCATTGAGTATTGTAATTGATGCGTGTGATGAGAGTTTACCTTGATACCAACTATCCCAAAAATCTGGCTGAGGCATTACGGCTCATCCACGCTTTGCAGTTGCCGCAAGCGATTGAGATAGTTCGTACACAAGATATCAAGGAAGCTGATGCTGCTAGTTCTATCCTATTTCTTTTTGACCAAAGTAAAAAGGGATTAGACGTTGTTACCGAAAAGCACTTCGAAGCAGGCTACCGTGTTTTCGCTTTTAAGCTAAACTCGACTGATAAGATCAATTTCTTCGACCTCTCTTTGTCTTTGCTTCGGCTATGGCCTCGTATTCTTGATACTATAACAGCAGAGACAGAGCCGTTTGTTTTCACGTACAACTACAATGGGAAGACCTTGACTAAGGTCAAAGGTAGGCAGGAGAACGTGGCAGCTTAGGATTTCGCCAGTGTTTACATAAGCCTTTTGAGAGCCGCCACCGGTTCATCGAGTTGTAATTCCGTCTTTTACGTTGCTAAGGTGGGAAGGGTTATGTATATTGCAAATTATATAATGCAATTTTTCTAGCACAATAGTTCCTTATGGCCGATAATCAACCTGAGCATAAACTATTCAAGGAAGAGTCATTACCTGAGTTGACAAACGCATCTTACTATGCGTATCTGGATTCTGTAGAGAGGATAGAAGGTAGATACTTTGTTCGCTTCGACTGTATTGATATCCTAAGAGCTAACGAAGTAGAAATTACTTCAGAAACAATACTTGACTTTCCAAGCGTTGTTATTGAAATTTCAGATGAAACAGCAGAGATAGATAATTTGTTTGGGGGGCAAAACCTTTATGACTTGGAAAGCACCTGGATGATTATCAAAACAGAACTAGGGCAAACTCAGCAAGTAGCCGATCAACATTTCAATTTTACCAGTCTAAGCGCTGGAACGCAAGGCAACTACGGTGTAACTGCGATTACAACCCCACAAGATCTTGGACCTTTGGAAACAGACAAAATAGATGAGATCGTTAGGGCTACGTTGCTTCACGAGTCAGGTGTTAAGGATGTTACAGATTTCCTAGACAACTTGAATCTTGCTGTGATTGATCACGTAAATGTTTATGATGTTGGACAAGGCAACTGCAATGGCTTAGTTGATCAGAATAACGTTGTGAAAGCATATTTTGATTTGGGGGGAGGTTGTAATGCCAATAAGTTCACCTATCCCGTTAATATTAAGGCATGTTTCTGCCAAAACCCTCCAGTGATACTGTCTCATTGGGATCAGGACCATATTGAACTAGCGTTAAATGAACCATACTCTTGGACGCTTAAATGGCTGGTTCCGAAGCAAAAGCTCAGCAACACTGCATATCATCTTGCGAACCGATTAATTAAAAACGGCAATTTGATCTGCTGGAACAGCACTATTGTAAGTCCATATAATTTTCAAGGGAATTTTATTTCAAAGTGTACCGGCTCTATTAACAATAAAAATAACAGTGGGCTCGCATTGTTTGTTGAGTATCAACCTCTGGAATATGTACTACTTCCAGGAGACGCAAGATTTGGAGCTATTCCATTTATCACAACCGGCAGAATAATTGCGCTCGTCGCAAGTCATCATGGCGCTAACGGCAGTGTAACAGGCAAAAAGCATCTCCCACCGATAGCCGCGGGACATAAAATGATTGCATATTCTTATGGTCAAATCGGTAGCACGAAAAATACACATGGGCACTCACATTCAGGTGCAGAAATAAAATACAGCAATAGAGGATGGGGGCCAGAAAAACGAGCTAAGAACGGTCACATTGCATTAAAACGGAGGCCGTTAAACCTAATTACCCCGTGTGCAACTGCAGGTACCTGCACTTTACAAATCAAACGAGGTCAGCATTATTAATTATTTTTTTATGCCCCAAAATATTTACACCGAAGCCTGGAAAAAGATATTACGCGATGCAGCCAAAAAAATGGATGCACAGGGTCTATTAAAAGTTAGCTACCCTGCCGGTCAAATTACTTCGCTCGGAGATCGTGGCTCTTACGCCGGCAGATTCACAGCTTGGGGTGGCAAGTGTACATATAACAAGGACAGCGCACCTTTTCGTGACCTCAGGTCGGCCTATGAAACGGGATCGGAATTCAAGAATAAGTTCCCCGGCGCACTCGAAATAAGCTTAAATGCCAACGAAGAAATACTCATCAACCATCAGTATCTCACCTACGACGACTACATACAGCGCTATCGTGAACAGCAAATGCCTAAAAACCTGGCCGATGAAAAATACAAGTATAGATTGGTACAGTCGTTTCAGGAGAATTGGAGAAAGTATGAAGCTGGACAGTTAAGTATTACAAACCTAATGGACGGAAAGCAATTTGGCAATCTCGTATACATGGGACTGGTGCCAACGGTATTCGGACAAGTAGCCCGTGAGCGGCCTGCAGAGCTCGAGCAATTGTTGAATCTTCTTTTCGATGAATCGAAGCCTTTGGAAGAGAGAATACCGCAATACATCCAAGAATTTAAAGAGGTTTATCAAACTGTTGTAAGGCCGGGGCCGAATACAGGACAAGACGAGCGTACGATAGCGACCCTTCTCACCTTTAGGTATCCGGATAAATACACCCTATTCAAATATGGATTTTATGCACCGCTCAGCAAGTCATTTGGTATCAAGCCGAAGTCTACCGGCGAACAATTGCTCCATTATTACTCCATGGTATCGGATTTACTGAAAGAGTTGGGCAACCACCCTGATATTTTCCAATGGGAAATGGATAATCTGGAAACTGACTGCTACCCTGATCCCAACCATCTTCTGCTTGCGCAAGACGTTTTTTATACGTTACTGGATTCTAAAGAGAATGACTCTGATATTTCGATTTCAGACGATGATGATAACGTCATTGCGCAACCAGCATTACCAGTTCTTCAATCTAAAAAACAAACTCAGAATATGAGTCATCCCCTTAATCTGATCTTATACGGGCCACCCGGTACAGGTAAAACATACAATTCGATCTATCATGCGTTGAGTATAATAGAAGGCAAAGATGTTGAAGTCTTAAAGAAGGAGCCTTGGGAGGATATAAAAGGCCGTTTCGACGCCTTGCTGATCAGGGACTTAGATTTGGAGCCGCAGCCCGGTCGAATTGGATTTATAACTTTTCACCAGAGTTTATCGTACGAGGATTTTATTGAAGGTATAAAACCAAAACTTGCAGATGACGAAGAAGGTGATTTGGCATATCGAGTAAAACCCGGCTTATTTAAATACATGTCCACTATAGCGCAGATCGGACCGGACATTAATAAGAATCCCGGCTTTGAAACAGTGTATCAGAAACTACTGAGCTTTATTTCCTCACAGACCAATGGAGAACATATCTTGTACACATTGAAGCGAGAAAAGCCATTTACAATTTCTATCAATAGAAATAACAACATACGCTTTCATGCAAATACTGAAAAGGCGTATGAAGCTGTAATAAGAAAAGAGTTTTTGCAGGCATACTTAGAAACAGGGATAGCTCCAGATTGGGTTCCCTATACAAGCGCGATTGGAGAGTTTATGAAAACACAGTTCAATTATAGCGACTCTCCGACTATAAGCACTGCGGAGTTAAAACCATATGTTCTGGTCATTGATGAGATTAACCGAGGAAATGTGTCGCAAATATTCGGCGAACTAATCACGTTAATTGAACCGTCGAAGAGAAAAGGAACAAACGAAGAGTTAGGCGTCATTTTGCCATACTCTAATGAGTTTTTCCAGGCACCCCCAAATCTTTACGTCATCGGCACCATGAATACTGCAGATAGAAGTGTTGAAGCGTTAGATACAGCTTTGAGGAGGCGGTTTTCATTTAAAGAGATGATGCCGGATGAAGATCTTAAGGACATACGAAAGGTAAATATGGCCGGTACGGATATCGATTTCAAGGAAGTGCTGCATTCAATCAACAAGAGACTAGAGAAACTAGCCGGTCGAGATCACAAGATTGGACATAGCTACTTGATGAGTACAAAAGACGAAGAATGGCTGTTCTATCTGAACGTCTTTAGGGACAAAATAATACCATTGCTGCAAGAGTATTTTTATGGTGATTATGCAAAAATGTGTTTGGTTCTCGGGAAGGGATTTGTTGACATTAATGCAAGTTTATCTGATGAAAATGACGACAAATTCTTTGCCGACGCAGCTCATGATGCCCTCGATGACTTTAGAGCAAAACAAGTATGGGAGCTGAAAAAAATCTCTACCGAACAAGAATTTGCTACCGCATTAGCTACCCTGCTTAATAAATAGGATTGATATACTTAAGGATATACGAGCATAGGTCATTGCGGACTGATAGAGCTGAAGATGGGGTGAAAATCACTCCATCTCAATTAAGGCTGTTGCAGGAATATCATGGAGAAAAAGGAACGCCTTATTTTACTCTCATCAATAATGGCGTGAAGTTCTGTGAATATGTTGGGGTGTTGCAAGTAGGAAACCTTATTATTGAAGTTTTGCCAAAAACCGATGCTTCAGATGACAAAAATACTTGGCAACAATTCCTCGTTACTATGCTCAGAAAAACGGGAATGCTTGATATTGAGCAAACCGGCTTTGCCTCGCTGAAAATAATAGGCAATTCGATACTCGATCTTTACTTTTTACTGTTTTTGCAAGAAGCGAAATATTTGCTGCAGACCGGACTGGTAAAAAAATATAGAACTACCGAACGCAATAGCTTTTCGCTTAGAGGCAACTTGATATTTGGCAAGCATGTGTCAAAAAACATAGTTCATGCTGAAAGATTTTATGTCAGAAATTCTAACTACAGCTACGACAATACTTACAATGGTATTTTAGTAAAAACTGTAAAGCTGATCGCAGCTATCGGAAAACCTTCAATAGGTGCTAAAGCGAAGTCTATTCTAGTTGATTTACCGGAGTGTAGTGATATGCTTATTAGTGAGTCCACATTCACTAAGCTCGTATTCGACCGAAAAACTGATGGTTATAGAAACGCAATGAATATTGCAAGACTCCTTCTGTTAAATTATCATCCTGATGTACGAAGAGGTAGCAACAATGTAATTGCTCTCATGTTTGACATGAATCTATTATGGGAACGGTATATTTTTCGCACTTTAAAAAAAGCACTAGGCGAAAAATACCCTTGTGAATATATTGTCAAAGAGCAAGTACCTACTGGTTTTTGGAAACCACAGGCGGGTTATATTAAAACAATCAGGCCAGACATAGTTGTGTATCGAAGTTCCAGAGCCGACGAAGCATTTCTTGTTTTAGACACCAAGTGGAAGCAACCCGCTAGCAACAAACCGGATGACGCTGACCTTAAACAAATGCTTGCTTACAATTTATATAAGAAGTCTTATCGAAGCGCCTTAGTTTACCCTGGAATTGGTTCCACCGGGGTTGTCGAAGGAAATTTTCAGATTGCCGGACATGGTGGATGCAGTTTGGTGTTTCTGCCATTAAAGGCTGCAACTGGTAATATCCAGTTAGACTTGGACAACTTATTGTCTCTTTTCGCCGTTCTTAGTTAGTATGACCGGAATGGCAGAAATAATTGACAATATAGAATGCTCGCATTTTTGGCCGCTATCCACACTAGTATATGCTGGTAGAGGGTATTTTCCCTGATGCCATACAAGCTATGCATCTCCAACTTTGTGTGGAGAATATTTTTATAGTATATTACTTTTTTCAAAGAGTCTATGCAAGAAGTAGAATTTGGATTAGATCCAATTGAAATAATTGTTCGCATAAAAGGTGAAGATGTAAATACCTTTAATCAGCTTAATGAGTTGTCAATAGATCAACTCAAATCACAACTTAGCGGTAAGGAGACAGCTTGCTATTTCCAGAAGGTCAGTGAGCGAGAGCACCGCATTATAGCTCCGCTAAATGAGGGCTTCCTAGTACTTGCGGTGAGTGAGCATGAAATGACCGGCACCTACGAAGCTATCGTTCGGCAGAAATTGAAGACCTGCTACACCGCTAAGATAATATTGCCTGATACCGACAGGCTTATTGAAACCTGCACTATAAGGATAATAGACATTAATGAAACAGGGAAAAACAATCGGACATCTGATGAACTAGAAGCCCTTCAAAAGAAGATAGATCGCCTGCCTATTGCTTCTATCGTAAACATCGCCAACCAGCAGGCGATATGGAATAAGTGGATAGAGGCGCAACAGGCAATACTGGAAAGCCTGCAAAAACCTTACGAGGTAAAGAGTAATTATAAGGTAAGTGAGGTGAAAAGCAGTAATGGAAATGTTATTCGTTATACTATCAAATTTGAACATGCTAATGAAATACTTCCTGAATACAATCTTCTGGAACAGAAACTAAAAACACTCGATGTTGATGTAAAAATCAGCGATGAAGGGTCTGTTTTGTTGACGAAGAATGAGATCGAGATTCTCGATGCCGTAATCAGAAGAGAGTTTCCAGATAGTATTGAGCGGAACAGTACTATTGCCGCAATTGTACCTATTAAGCCCGTTAATGAATCGGTTAGCGCTAAAAACAAGTTACCCCAGGGAATTAATGCTATTTACAACGAACATAAACGCCTTCTAAGTGTTTCTGGCACTATCGATGATGCTGCAAAAGCTGCAATTGACAATGCTGGTTTTAATCACAAATATACCCTTACCACCTTCGAAATCATTAATCATGGCGACATTCTAAAAAATGACTCTATCAACAAAAAATACAACATTACTTTCGGCGGCAATCTTATCAAAACAACAGGTAAGGGTGGATATTTTTTGCCCATGCCCACAAATAATAGGTTCGTAAGGAAGGAAATTGATCCGGGCAAACTGAAATGGACCCTTAATGGGCTGGGTAAAATATATGGCAGGGATAATGTAGTAGTGTCCGAGGTGAGTGTGTACGAACCCAAAGAAAAACTAACTACGCAACGGGAGACTAGTGCGGAGCAGTTCTGGACAAAACTTAAAAGAGACCTGTACATGCATAATCTCGAAGATGCAGTCAGTGAAGACACCGGTACTGTATACCTTGAATACAACGATGAAGAGCAGCTACGAGAACAGGTGCGGGTACTCACTAACCTTACCTATGTTCACATTGTTTATTCCCCGTTAAAAGACGACTTCAAATTTAAAGTTCGCGTCAATGCCAGCGCGAAAAAATCACAACAAGAGTTATTTCTCGAAAAGCTGAAAATGCTTCGTGGAGCCGACTTTGTGGTTGAAGTGGCAGAGGAAGATAAAAAGAAACCCCGCTTGCAATACTTGGGTGCAATCAATGGTTTTGAATCCGACTTAAAAAAGCTAGTGCTTAATCTCCCATGCGTATTCCCAGACCAAAAGAGAGAAGCAAAAGAAGTACTTAAATTTCTGAATGCCGAGGAAAAACCGGTAATAACCAGTATCAGGGCAAATCTGACGGGAGATGCCGCCAAAATGAGCTGGTTGGAGTTCGCCGTGAGCAAAATAACCAAACCGACAGAAGCTCCGAACGGGAAGCCGATAAACGCGAAATTGGGTGAGTTCATCTTTGATACTTCTAAAGCCGATCCAATATTTGATGAGCGCAAGCTGGATGAAAATTCGGAAGCGTACCAGTCTGTAAAAGCCAATGAACTATTAAAGCTTAATGAAAGTCAGCGTAAAGCGGTTATCTCAGCGATCAACTGCACTGACCTTGCTTTGCTGCAAGGGCCGCCAGGAACGGGTAAAACTACGGTTATCGCAGAGATGATCTGGCAGATTATCAGCAATAATCCACAACATAGAATACTGCTTACCTCGGAAACTAACCTTGCAGTAGATAATGCTTTGGACAGGCTGCTGAATACAAAAGGTGTCAATCCTTCATTGGTACGCTACACGACCATTATAAAGCCGCTACGTTTTGGCAGGATGCTGAAGATGGACGAGGAAGGAGCAAAATATTCCGCTGAAAGAATATTAAAATGGTCAGGCGAAGCTGATGTACCAGTACAGGAATATGTAGCGACCCTAGATGAAAACGATCCTTCAGACGATGAAAACGTAGAAAAAAACGACCCAGAGAATAACGCTGTGCAGGATTGGATGACCCGCATTGCGGGTAGGGCCAAATACAATGATCCTAAGTATGCAAATGCGCTCAAAGATTGGGCTATTGATCTCACAATGCCAACACCGCAGGTTAAGAAGCTCTTTACAGACAAGTATTTCGAGTACTCCAATATTGTCGGCTCTACATGTAGCTCTGCCGGTAGCCCAAATTTTATGTGGGATTATGCCAAATACATGCTGAATAAAGATGTTGACGTATTGGGCAGCTTATACCGACTGGCACAGAAAGCACCTGCTAGCAGGAAATTCAGGACAGCAGTATCAGACCTTAATCTCTCTGATGATATTATAAGACCATACATTGTTCTTTGGAGAGAATACGGAGCTGAGGAGGAATATATAAAAAGGCATTTTGCTACACCTGGGAGTGAGGCTGAAGCGCTACCCGCGAAATCTTTTCCAACTATAGACAACAAACCAATAAAATCTCTGGCTGACACAAAACGGCTAATTTCTTTTGCAAAGCTTACAGAATATAGCAAAAAGCATTTTGCCCCATATTTTGAAGAGAAAGTCGAGTTTGACACCGTTATTATGGATGAAGCTAGTAAAGCCACGCCTCCCGAACTGTTATTACCATTATGCTTTGGCAAACGTTCGATAGTAATCGGGGATCACCGGCAGCTGCCGCCGATGCTCAATGAAAAGGATTTTAAAGAAGCATTGAAAGAAGCCGGTGCAGAAGAACTGTCTAATGAGATTGATAGGGAGTTTACTGAGACCTCTCAGTTTGAGCGGATGATCTTAAACCCCAAGGTTTCTAAAACAATCATATCCAGATGCAATATTCAGTATAGGATGCATCCTGACATTAATGAAGTAATCAAACAGTTCTACATAGACGAGGGTGGATTGGAGCCATCGCCTGAGTTATTGGAAAATGCAAATGTACCGGAGCTTTCCAATCCTTTTTCAAGGCATCATGGCTTGTACCTGGATCAATTCATAGATCCAAATACCCATACTATTTGGGTTAATGTCAAAACTCCAGAAACCAGGGAAGGGACATCAGTAACTAATGAAGGAGAGATACAAGCTATCAAAATGGTCATGCAGCTTTTAAAGAAAGCTTCCGGATTCACTTCGCTACAAAAGCATTGGGAGTATATGAAAGATGATTTCAAGCGGCAACAGGAACAACAGGTGGGTATCATCAGCTTTTATGGAGCGCAAAAACGGCTAATTAAGAGAAGCCTGACCGGAATAGGTATTCCCTTGAAAATAGATACTGTAGACCGCTTCCAGGGTATGGAACGAAACATCATAGTAGTTTCCACTGTAAGAAGTGACAAGCAAACGAAATTTGGGGGGAAAACGACAGATAATAAAGACAGCGGATTTGCTAAATCTCCTCAACGTTTGAATGTTGCTTTATCCCGAGCTAGAAGGTTACTTATAGTGGTTGGCAATAAAGAATTTTTCGAGCAGGTAACGGATACCACCGGACGACCTTTGTACAAAAATGCAATTAGTGCTATGGAGAACAGGGGCAGAATAATTGATTTTGAGACCCTAAAAAAACTAGCCAAGTGATATCAACTTTAGATCTGGATATTTACAGCGCTTTTTATCAGCAAAAGAAGATAACCGAGAAATATCTCGGACACATACCTTTTACTTGGAATTATTCGCTCGTTAGTTTTAATGCAGATTGCACTGAAGGGTTATCATTCGACCTTTTCGACAAAGTGATCATTGGAATTCTATTGGTTGATGAAGAACTGAGCATTACTCAGATCGGTGAAATATTGGGTATGAACGTAGTTCACGATCCGGCCAATCAGAAGTACAAAGACGAGGCTGAATATGATATCCTCCGCGCGGCAATTGATAGCCTTGTGGCCTTTAAGATGGTAGAGACCAGTGATATTTATTATGACAGCTGCCGAATAACAGATATTGGCCGGGAATATGCCGCAAAGGGCAGGAAGTTTAAATTTGTCGGCAACAAAGAATTTGCGCTGTACTTCGATAATACTTCAGGAAATCATGCGCAGGCAAAAGAACTCTTTTCCAGGTATAATTTGGCCGGGAAGTCACTTCACCAATCAGATGTTTACCTTAATGATGCAATTTTGAAAGGCATGTGTCTTGCCCAGCAACTGGATATATACAATCCTGAGAAAGGAAATTCTTTCACTAATATTAGGATAAACAGCCGGAAGAGTTTTTCCTACGGTCTAATGTTGCATGTCCCGTTGTACTACAACTTGGAAACGAAAGAGATCCGGCTTATGGCTTATGAACCGGGGACTAAGACGGAAGTAGAATATGCCTCAAGCTGGCTAAATGACAACAAAAAAGAGGAGATAATAGATCAATATCTTGGTAGTATAGATGTATCGGAAATCGGGATGAAGTTTCCTGATGCTTATTTTGCAGATGTTATCGTCGCAAACAAAGCATTCGAAAAAGAGATAGCTCATAACCCACAAGCGGCTTTAATAATTGCAAAGACCACAAATGAGGAACGCGACTACACTGACCCTCTCTATTTTTGGAAACATGTCAGCAACTTTATTAAGCCGGATGCGAAAGAATTGTATTTATTCATCGCGGAAACTACTGCAGATTTTTTAGAGGTGATCTCACAAATAGTAAAACTTGTACTGCCTATTCCTATTTTCATCGTAATTGAGCAATGTCGGGACCGGCGAGCGCAGGCTTTACTGTCGTCGATAAGGGAATACTGTATCGGTACGACTAGAAACTTGTTTGTACTAGAAACAGAAGAAGTAAAAAACACCGCCGTTTGGATAGTAACGGGCGCAAACACCAAGCAATATAAAGGTATTTCTTTTTATAGCGACTTTGACGACAGTAAGGTTATTATTGAGACTGTTGGGCTATCAAAAGTAAGTTTAGACAAGTCTTTACCAGTTTGTAAAAAGGTGAAAAAATTAATTGCCGCTGAATACTTGCCTTTGATTTATAAAAATGTTTCATATTATGCTATCAAACAAAAGGCTCGTAATGAAAATGAAATTGATGATAAAGTAATCGCATTTCACAATGAAGTAGCAAATAAGGCTCTAGTTTTTGATTCGGTGGATCTTTCAGCGACTGATAAAGCTACTCTTGCATCCATCAAACAAGAAATACAAGATTTAATTGAATTCCATGCTGAAAAATGGAAATCTGCTATCAGCGATAAACTTCGCGTGCTGACTTTAAGTTATGAATCGAAAGAGGTGAATGATTTAGCAGAACTCTCAAGTTTTATGGTCGCAGCCGAGGCTATACTGGTTTCGACGCCGGATACATTTAAGGATGTAATTTCGGCAGCTAACCAATTGATAGTGCAATTGACGGAAAGAAAGCAGTACATAAAGGATGAGTTAATGGCAAAGACATTTGTTATCGACACAAATATTTTTATTGCCGAACCGAATGTACTTGAGTTGATAAGTAAAAAGGATTACGTCGCCTTAGGCTTCCGTGTAATTGAGGAGCTGGATAAATTAAAGATGAAAGACGATACTAAGGACAAAGCCTCTGCCGCAAGCAAAAATATTAACCAGTTTCTTTATAAAAGTTCAAAAGAGAAAAACCAAAGAGTTAGAAAAACCAAGGAAAACCTCAAATTATTGCCACCGAAGCTACAGAACAAATCTGCAGACAATTCGATATTGTCGGTTGCATGCATCTACAAAGACAAAAATGCGGTAATACTCACTAATGACAATAATTTACAGGTAAAGGCTCAAATGTTAAATATTCCCGTGTTAAATTTAGACACATTTAAACTAAACGTTAATCGATCTTAAAACTAAAACGTATGTCTTGTTTCGAATCATCGACGTTTTTGAAGAATCCCGCAGTAATGAATCAAGATATTCTTGAAAAGGCCTGCATCAAACTAGGCTGGAGGTACGAGCGTAAAATTGAGAACGGGAAAAAAATATTCTTGGTTTATGACGTTGATCAGACTTCCAATCTGCACGGAGAATTTGCATTAAAAGTAGAAGGTAATCAGGTTACCTTCAATAGCTTTTATTTGAAAAATGGACGGGAACTGGCTAGTGAGCTTGAATCGCATTTTTATACAATCAACGTGGAGTATGCCTATGAAACCATTTTGCGAGAATTTCAGGCGGTTGGATTTAAGTTGCTTCCTGATTTGAAATTTGTAGAATCCGAAACCGAGAAGAAGCGGTTTAAGATGGTTGCACATTCCAGAATGCCCAACGAAACAGAAAAACGAACCGAAATTGAATTTACCATTAAGTTTGATGGAACTATTGTGACAGATTCAAACTATATACCCGAAGACATTCATAAACTCGCTGATAAAGCCATGGAATCTATTGATAGTGCATTTGGAACAAAGCGAAAGGAGGGGGAACACATCAAGCGAAAAGAGATTCCCTTGAAATACAAAAACAAAGCATACTGCAAATCCGGAAATAAAATAATTGCAAAGTATTAAAACATCAGTCTTATGAATAGTAAAGAAACATTTGAAAGCATTAGGGAATTGATCAAGGCTGATTACCCTTTGATATATGCTATTACCACCGAGTACAACCGAACTATGCAATATGTCCGGAATATAGGCAATAGGCTTGGGTATCAATTCTTTTCCTGGGATTGTATTGATGGTCTAAAAGAACACAAAAAAATAGAAAGTGGCCGCTATAGCTTAACAGCTACGCCCAATTGCGACGACTATATCGGCTTGCTAAACTATATATCCGATACATCAATCGAAGTCGGAGAAACATCTGAAAAATCAATTATCCTAATTGAGGATATGCATCGCAATTTCGATAATCCTGAGGTGTTCACACATTTAAGGAAACTTGCGGAAAAACTGAAAGAATTAAAGAAGCATATTGTTTTAACCGGGCCGTTTGTGAAAATTCCTGATGAGCTTGAGAAGTACGTAACAGTTGTAAATATCCCGCTACCTGATCGAAGCGATCTGAAAAAAATATTAAATAAAGTTGCTGACGAAGTTGCTATCAATGAAGATCTTGAAAAAAACTTCATCGATTCTGCATTAGGGATGACGGACATGGAAGCTGATCTCGCATTTCGGTTAGCAAAAGTCAGGGTTGGCTTTAACACAAAAGATGCTGCACAAATCATTGCTAGGGAAAAAGAACAGATAATAAAGAAAAGTGGAATCCTTGATTATTACCATGTAAATGATGATTTACAAAGAAGCTTGGGTGGATTAGAAAACCTAAAATCTTGGCTTACTCAACGGAATAAGGCATTCGAGCGAAAAGCTAAAGAATTTGGCCTTCAAGAGCCTAAGGGTATTCTGCTTGTAGGGGTACCGGGCTGTGGTAAAAGCCTAACGGCAAAATGCGTTGCCGCTGAATGGAGGCAGCCGCTGCTAAAACTTGATATAGGTAAAGTTTTTCAGGCTGAGGTTGGCTCGAGCGAAAATAATATTCGGCAAGCAATTGCTACGGCTGAAGCTGTCGCGCCGTGTGTTCTATGGATAGATGAGATTGAAAAGGGATTGAACGTTGGTGGCGGTGAAAAGGACGGCGGAACAAATTCAAGGGTGTTCTCAACGATACTAACATGGATGCAGGAAAAAACAAAACCTGTATTTGTGGTTGCCACTGCTAACAATATACAGGCGTTGCCGCCGGAATTATTGAGAAAAGGTCGTTTTGATGATATCTTTTTTGTTGATTTACCAACGAAAGAGGAGCGCAAAAACATTTTCAATATCCATTTGGCAAAATATCAGCAGCAATCAATTAAAGATATTGATTTGGTCGCCGGGAAAGCCAAATACTTTAGCGGAGCTGAAATTGAGGAGTGTGTGAAAGAGGCCATGTTTATCGCTTACAATGAAAACCCTAACGTTTCTCAAATAACTGCAACTCATATACTGTCAGCAATCGAACCAATTGTTCCATTAGCATTGACTATGCCGTCACAAATCAATTTTCTTCGAGAGTTTGGAAAATCTAAACGAGCAAGGCCGGCCAGTAAAGAACCCAATACCGAAGAATTAGCTGTACCGGAAAAAGGATCAAAAAATATGGTTCGTACTAAGCAGGAAAAAAGCTTCGACATATACGATGATAATTAAACATTTTCAAGTCGTATTGAACCGAATCGTTCCAAATCTTCAACATAAAAGTTCGACATTTCCCCGCCCCACTCCACCAGAAAAATCAAGCCTTTCAGGTCAAAAACCTTGAAAGGCTTTTTCTTTGGTACAACATAGGTACAACTTATGTCCATTTTATCTACTCAGGACTCATTTAGACATTAAATATTTCCCTTAAATTTATTTTTTAACTACATAGCTATGAACTTAAGAATAAGCCACTGTTCTGTTGCAGCCGAAAAACGCCGGGGAACGGAAAATCAAGATTACTATGGGATATATCACCGCCTAAGCGAAGGTTCAAACAACCGATCGCCTGAATGGATATTCGCTATTTCAGACGGTATGGGTGGATTACAAAGGCCTGCATATGCCAGTCGTCAAGCTGTAAACTCATCAATACGACACTTAGCGGATTGTACAACGGTATCGAACGTGGCACTTTGCGAAGCGTTAATCTCAGCTAACGCCGCGTTGTTAAAGGAAGTGCCCACAACTCACTAGCGCCATGAATCATTTCGCAAGACGACAAAAAGAAGCTCAAAATATGACAAAAAATCCTAATGATGACGAAGAACATTCCGCTCAAGCAGGCTTAATAACGATTTCCTAGAGATAAATTTGCGACGTCCGATCTGCGCCACTACTAAGCGCTCGGTTTTAATAAGACTGGCCATTTGCGTCGATCCATAATCAAAAAACTCCTTGCACTCGTCATAGCCGATCCACTCGACAACGGCTTTCTGCGCATCGAGCGACTGTTGAAGTAAGTAAATGATAACATCAATCTTTTCGGAGAGTTCATTTTGCTCTGCTTTCATAAGGAAACAATTTTAAGCAAAGCTCATCGTTTCGGTTGACAGCAACTGGAATACAAATCGTCCGATTTACCCGAAAATTATGCTTCGCAACTTTTTAGCAATGTAGCTGTCATAGTCATTGTATGAGTCATCCCGTTCAATAAATTCAGTTTCTGTATCGAATGGATATTCTGGAAGTAACTGTTTAAAAAACGGGAATAATGTACAAAGGAATTTATTGGATGAAAAAATATTCTGGCGATCCAAGATTTCGTAGAAATATGGTATATTTTTATCGTAAACAACAAAACAACTCAACAGGTCAGGGAGCAACATTTTCTCAACCTTTC
>JAFDXN010000051.1 GCA_018267915.1 Bacteroidota bacterium
AAATATTTCCCAATAGGAAAAAATCTTTCCTATTAGGAACAATATTTAACGGTTGCTTAATCCTGGAAGAAATAGGAAACCGTCACGGCAAAATGGGCTGCCGCTTTTTCTATCAGGCTCACTTTCAGCGAGGGATACCTGCCATGCTCTATCCTGCTTATCACAGAGCCGCTCACGCCTGCGGCCTGGCCAACGGTTTCGGCTCTATCGCCGCTGGCCAGCCTCAGCTTGCGAAAATTTGCTCCTATAGTTTTGAAGGTTGAGGTCTTTACCTTCATGATGCATAATACAAGCGTTAAGGTTACAATATGCTCATGGTGATAGTAGGGATGTGTAAAAAGCTGTCCCAAAACAAAACAAATATTATGACTCAAAAAACAGTGAAAACACGGTTTTTTATTCCGATTTTTTTTCGTATTGCCGCCACTGCCGGGTATCATAAAACTTTTATTTTTTAGTTTCGAAAAGCCGTTCGAACTTTGCAGTGGCACAGCCATTTTCTGCTGTTAAACCCTATAAACTATGGACATCCGGGCATCTTTTCTTCCTCACTTTCAAATAATAAATATTTTTAAAGTGGGCACGAATCGGGCATGTTTCGGGCATCGGGCATTCGGCCAATGCGCTGATAACCAGCATCTTGATGAAATAAATGCCCTGTTTTTATTTTTTGGTGCCCGATCGGGCATTTTGCAATTCGGGGTTGCACTTTTAGCTTTTCACTTTTGACTTTTGCCTTAATTTTAAACCCAATGTCTTCCCGCTCCTTCCGGAATATTTTATTGCTCATCGCGCTGGCCGCCATATGCCTGCCTGCGTTTTATTGCAATAACCCCAAGCAGGAGCGTGCAGACGTGCCGGGCTCGCCCTGGAAAAATGTGTACGATACCACCGCCCGCTACGTGGGCATGCAAACCTGCCGCACCTGCCACGAATCCGTATATCAGACCTTCATACAAACGGGTATGGGCCAGTCATTCGATCACGCTACCCGCCAAAAGTCCGCGGCCGATTTTTCGCCCGCCCATGCGCTGGTTTATGATAAAGACCTCGACTTCTATTACAAGCCTTACTTCGATCACGACTCGCTCTACGTTATGGAGTACCGCCTCGAAGGAAGGGATACCGTGCACAAACGCATCCAGCGTGTTGACTACATAGTGGGCTCAGGGCAGCATACTAACTCCCACATTTTCAATAAGAATGGCTATTGCTACCAGGCGCCCATTACCTTCTATACGCAAAAGCACCAGTGGGACCTCGCACCGGGTTTCGAAAAGGGGGCCAGCAGCCGCTTCTCGCGCATGATAGAGATAGAGTGTATGAGCTGCCACAATGGCTATCCTGACTTTGAACCGGCGAGCCAGAACAAATACTACAGTGTTAAGACCGGTATCGACTGTGAGCGCTGCCACGGCCCCGGCAGCCTGCACGTGGCTGCAAAGCGATCTGGCGATATCGTTGATACCTCAAAAGGTCCCGACTATACTATCGTCAACCCGCGCAGGCTGCCGGCAGATCTGCAAAACAACATTTGCCAGCGTTGCCACCTGCAGGGCATCGCAGTGCTCAACGACGGAAAAACATTCTACGACTTCCATCCCGGTATGCACCTGTCGGAAGTGATGAATGTATTCATGCCCGAGTATGAAGGCGCGCGGGACAAGATGATAATGGCATCGCATGTGGAGCGCATGAAGAAGAGCAGGTGCTATGTGGAGTCGCAGAAGATGAGCTGTATCACCTGTCACAACCCGCATGTGAGCGTTAAGTTCACGCCACGTGCGCAGTATCTCAATGCCTGCCAAAGCTGCCACGGCACAGCAGCCGGCCAACGCCAGTGCACTGAAAATCCTGGAGTGCGCGCAGCGAAGAATAATGATTGTGTTACCTGCCATATGCCGCATAATGGCAGCATAGACATCCCGCACGTCGCCGTCACCGACCACTACATCCGCAAACGCCCGCTCACAGATACCCTCGAAAAAAAGATCACTGCATTCCTTGGCCTTAAATGCTTTAACAATGATAAGGTAGATGCCATCACAACAGCCCGCGGCTATATGGAATTTTACGAGCGCTATAACCAGAACAAAGGCCTGCTCGATTCCGCATTGTTCTACTTAAATAAACAAAGCGATGCAGAGGCAAAGCAAAAGCAAAACCGTGATTACATCCGTGCTTATTACCTGCTCAACGATTTTCAGAAAGTGGTTGCCTACGCTAAGCAGCTAAAGCCCCGGGACATGAAAGATGCCTGGGCCTGCTATAGGGTAGGTGAGGCCTACTTCCAGCTGCAGCAAGCTGAACAGGCTTTGCCATGGTACAGGCGGGCCACCGAAATATGGAAGTACTCGCTCGACTTTGAGAACAAGTATGGTACTTGCCTGCTCGCGCTCAACCGTCTCGATGAAGCGAAGAAGGTCTTTGACTTTGTGCTCACCGAAAATCCTGATTATGTAAGCGCCAATACCAACCTTGGCTTTCTATACATGCAGCAGCACAACAATGTGATGGCCTATAATTATTTAACCCATGCTAACGAACTAGACCCCGATCATGAACAGACCCTTATCAACCTGGCAGTTTATTATCACAACAACCTGCAGCAGGACAGGGCAAGGAAATGCCTGGAACACCTCCTGAAAAAGCATCCGGCCAATGGCCAGGCCAAAGCCATGCTGGCCGACCTGGCTAATAACTAAGTAAAAAGTCCCGCGCATTGGCGGGACTAAAAGTAGTCGTTCTCTTTTGCTATTGAAGTGCAGCCTTGTAGCGCATCGACACCTCTTCCCAGTTGATCACGTTCCAGATAGCACTCAGGTAGTCGGGGCGCTTGTTTTGATACTTGAGGTAGTAAGCATGCTCCCAAACGTCGATACCTAATATGGGGTGGCCCTTTACGTCGGCTATGTCCATCAGCGGGTTGTCCTGGTTAGGAGTGGAGCATACCTCCAGCTTATCATCCTTCACGATGAGCCATGCCCAGCCGCTGCCAAAGCGGGTAGCGCCTGCGGTGTTCATCTTCTCCTTCAGGGCATCAAAAGACCCGAAGGCTTCATTGATCGCAGTTGCGAGGTCGCCGGTGGGGGCGCCGCCGCCGTTAGGGCTCAGCACCGTCCAGAACAGCGTGTGGTTGTAGTGGCCACCGCCATTGTTGCGTACAGCCATTGGATAAGCTGAGATGTTGGCCATCAGTTCCTCAAGCGTCTTTTCATCGGCGTCTGTCCCGGCTATGGCCTTGTTCAGGTTGTCCACGTAAGCCTGGTGGTGCTTGTCGTGGTGTATCTGCATAGTTTGAGCGTCGATATGCGGCTCCAGCGCATCGAATGCATAATGGAGCGCAGGTAGTAAATGTGACATATTCTTCTTGTTTAAGTTTTACAATTAAGGAAATAAAAGTACGATTGTTTAGCACCAAAATAAATGGCAGGGCTATAATAAAACAAAATAGTGCCATAGTAGCGGGGAATAAAAAAGGCCCCGACTTGCGGGGCCTTTTCGAAATATTTGATGAGCAATATTATTGCTTCATGATCTTCCTTGTGGCTATCAGCTTGTTATCGCTGCTCATGATGTTCACGATGTAAACACCGTTAGCGAGGTTAGCCATAGAAACCTGCTTAGCATTCTGAGCTGTAAGCACTGCCCTGCCTGTCAGGTCTTCGATCCTGATGTTAACAGCTTCAGCAGCGTCAACATAAAGGATGTCGTTAACCGGGTTAGGATACAGCTTGATAGTTGTTGTAGCAGCTGTATTGTTAACAGAGGTTGGGCCATGTATTGTGATAGTGTCCATTACAGTACAATCATTATCGTCTGTTACCATCAGGTAGTAAGTCTGACCGTCGCAAAGACCAGAGATAGTCTGAACGAAGCTGCCTTGAGCGCCTGTGCTCCACTCGTAGTAGTAGTTAGGTACGCCGCCTGTTACTGTAACAGTTACGCTACCAGTGCAACCGCCCATGTCATCAGTGATGTTCGGAGTGATGACGATTGGATCAGGTGAGCTGATCGTGTAAGTCTGGCTTGTGTGGCAACCGCTGTCGTCGTAAGTGGTAACGGTGTATGTGCCGTTAGGCAGATTGTATATATCCCATGTAGTATCAGCAGGTGTGGTGTTCCAAACCGGTACATAGCCACCCCAGCCACCATCAGCATACCAAAGTTCAATTTCACCTGAACTGTCGCCCCAGCAATTATTGTTCCATTGATCCCAAACGTAAGTGCGGATGCTATCCGGTTCGGTAATGGTGATATTGTTAGCAGATAAGCAACCGTTTGTGTCCCTTATGGTAACTACGTGCAGACCGGCATTCAGGTTCATAGCAGTATCGTTGGTCAGTTTAAATGCACCATACGAACCGCCATCCCAGCTGTATTGGTAAGGAGATGTACCGCTGCCTATTAGCGCAAATGCTACGCCCCAGCCGTTGCTGCCCCCGGCACAGGTAACCATTTTGCCCTGGTAAGCTACTGTGAGCAGAGGCATTACGGGTTGTGTAAGCATTACAGGGAATGATGTAATGGTGCCATCACTATCTTTCACGTAGATGTAGTGAGTGCCGGCCGGTAAGCTGTTATAGCTGGTAGTATTTGAGAATACCGGCGGATTAGGCGCTACACTATCCAATGCATATGTGTATGGAGGAGTACCACCATCAGCCACGATATTGTTGATAGCACCTGTAAGGCCGCCATAACAAGGTACGTTGGTAGAATCATACGTTACTGTTACAGGAGGTTTGCCCACCCATGTAATGTTAACGTCATCGATTGCTGCAGTAGGATACACCAGCGAGTTAGACGAAGGAACGTAAGATATTATCCTGATCCAAACGCTGCTGTCCTGATTGTTCAGTATAGAAGGCAGGTTAACAGAGATCGGGAACTGGAAGAA
The DNA here is from genome assembly GCA_018267915.1 of Bacteroidota bacterium. GTDB lineage: Bacteria > Bacteroidota > Bacteroidia > Chitinophagales > Chitinophagaceae > MKUN01. The sequence goes on from JAFDXN010000051.1 coordinate 4,901, forward strand.
CGTGTTGTTGCCTACCAGGAAACTACCGGCGATTGTATTGAAAGATGTGGGGTTAGAGCCTACACCATAATCCATATACCAATATTTATACCTTGCTGCGTTAAGGTCGAGCGACATAACGTTGCAGGCAAAATTGATAGACGAAAGGCCCTTAGTGTTTTTGATCCGGAACACTACGGCAGTACCTGTGTCGATAGATGCATCAGGTTTTACACCTAATGCCCTGTTTGGCGAGGCGTTTTGTGCCGCTGCTGTTGCTGCTGCATAAAATGTGTCTTTCGCCGCATAGTTGCTAAACTGGCCGCTGCCCTGGTCCCAGGGAGTAGTTGCAGTATTGAAAGTAAGCTGGGTGCCAAGGCTGGTGGTAGTGGCGTTTTTGTAAACCGCCCAACCAGCAGGTAAGCCACCGGCAAGCCCGTCGAAATTCTGGGTGTAACTATGGCCCAGTAGCTCGTAGGGTGATTGGGCCAATGCCGAAGCACATAAGCCCAGGGAAAGAAGAGAAAATGTCAAAAGTTTTTTCATAATATTCATAGATTTTTTGGTTAGCTAAACGAATTAATTTAATGGGTTAACTAAATAATGGTGCGAAGATAATAGTTTAATAGCAAAATTATGTTCATTCACTCGTCTTCGATATACCCATTTTGTGGTATTTTCTACTGTATAGGATATATACACTCAAGGCGCAATACATCTGTCTACTAAAGAATTTCATAGTGCAATTAATTGACAGTCAATATTTTATACTGTTTTTTTGCTAATAAGTTGAAGCCTAATAAACATTTGAACTATACAAAATGCCTTATACGTTATGGTTAATTTTATATATACTGTTTAAAATAATCAAGTGTTTTCTTCAATCCTTCAGCCCTATCTACGCCCGGCTGCCATCCTAATATGTTCTTTGCTTTTGTAATGTCGGGTTGGCGTTGTTTGGGATCATCCTGTGGAAGGGGTTCAAAGACGATCTTGCTTTTAGAGCCTGTGAGCGCAATGACCTCTTCGGCAAATTGCAGCAGTGTGATCTCGGAGGGATTACCGATATTGACCGGCATGTGGTAGTCGGAAAGCAGCAAACGATAAATACCTTCTACCAGATCGTCAACATAACAGAAAGAACGAGTTTGCGAACCATCGCCATATACGGTGACGTCTTCGCCGCGGAGGGCCTGGCTCATAAACGTAGGCAATGCACGGCCATCATCGAGGCGCATGCGCGGGCCATATGTGTTGAATATGCGAATGATACGCGTTTCCACGTTATGAAAGTTGTGATAGGCCATGGTGATGCTTTCCATGAAGCGCTTGGCCTCATCATATACGCCACGGGGCCCGATAGGATTCACGTTACCCCAGTATTCTTCGGTTTGCGGATGCACCAGCGGATCGCCGTAAACTTCGGATGTAGAAGCAACGAGGATACGTGCTCCTTTTGACTTTGCGAGCCCCAGGAGGTTGTGTGTGCCGAGCGCGCCTACTTTGAGCGTCTGTATCGGCATCTTCAGGTAATCGATAGGACTGGCGGGTGATGCGAAGTGCAGTATATAATCGATCTGCCCCGGAACGTGAACGAACTTGGTGACATCGTGATGATAGAACTCAAATTCCTTAACAGGGAAAAGGTGTTCTATGTTCCTGATATTGCCGGTGAGCAGGTTGTCCATGCCCACGACGTGGTAGCCCTCTCGAAGAAAGCGATCGCAGAGATGGGAACCAAGAAACCCGGCGGCACCTGTTATTAAAATTCTTTTTGCCATTATGTTGCTGTGAATGTTATTAATACTTTGAGCCAGTGATCGTTTAATCCATGTGGCCGCGGTCCCTGATCAACGTAGGTTCAGATACCGGTATCCTGTCTTTTAGCGGCTCATGAACTATTTTCCGGCCTATGCTTTCGTAATAAAAGCCCAACTCTTCCATCTTTTCCAGTGCATACACGTTGCGGCCATCAAAGATCACGGGGTTCTTCAGGGTGTCGCCGATACGTTTGAAATCGGGGTTGCGAAACTCGCTCCATTCGGTCACTATAGCAAGCGCATCTGAGCCGGTGAGCGCATCGTACTGATCGCCTGCAAAATATACCTTGTTGCCATAGATACGTTTTACATTTTCCATCGCTTCAGGATCGAATGCACGTACCCGCGCGCCAGCTTCGAGCAATTCGTCGATGAGGTATAGAGCGGGCGCTTCGCGGATGTCATCAGTCTCCGGTTTGAAAGCAAGGCCCCAGATGGCAATTGTCTTACCCGAGAGGTCGGAACCAAACAGCTCTTTTATCTTCCTGCCAAGCCGCAGCTTCTGCAGTTCGTTGACCTGCATCACGGTGTTCACTATGCGATACTCATAGTCCATTTCGCGCGCGGTCTGCGCCAGTGCCTGCACGTCTTTGGGGAAGCAACTGCCGCCATACCCTACACCGGGGAAAAGGAAGCGCTTACCAATACGTGAATCGCTGCCGATGCCTACGCGAACCCAATCGACATTCGCTCCTGCCTTTTCGCAAAGATTAGCCATCTCGTTCATAAAGGAGATACGCATGGCGAGGTAAGCATTAGCTGCATACTTGGTCATTTCGGATGAGCGCTCATCCATAAAATATATAGGATTGCCCTGCCTTACAAAAGGCTGGTACAATTCATCCATCAGTTTTTTTGCACGATCGGAGGAGGTGCCTATCACCACGCGGTCGGGTTTCAGGAAGTCTTCAACGGCAACGCCCTCACGTAAGAATTCCGGATTTGAAACCACATCGAACAACGAACGATCGAGTTTTTGTGCGAGTACTGCAGCTACCTTTTCGGCAGTGCCAACAGGAACAGTGCTCTTATTAACGATCACTTTGTAGGAAGTGATGAGACTGCCCAACTGGTCGGCAACATCGAGCACGAACTGCAGATCGGCTGCACCGTCCTTACCCGGTGGGGTGGGGAGCGCAAGGAATATCACCTGCGCATCGCGTATGCCATCTTTGAGGGAAGTGGTGAATTGCAGGCGCTTCTCCTTAATATTGCGCTCGAGGAGGATATCGAGGCCAGGTTCATAGATAGGCGACTTACCTTCTTTCAATTGCCTGATCTTCTCTTCGTTAATGTCGATACACATTACGTTATTGCCCGTCTCGGCAAAACAAGTGCCGGTAACAAGGCCTACATAACCGGTACCAATGATGGCTAGTTGCATATTTGGTTTTAAAAAATTTTGGCAAAAGTAGCTATTATTTCTCAGGCATTGGGACTCGACATATTAATGAAAAAAGTTTTTAGTACTTTTAAACTTCAGCAGAATGCGACTGTCTTATATCAAAATCTGCATTTATGATACGCAAAACAATTTACGGAACAGGAATCGTGCTGGCTGCAGCAGGGATGCTTCTATTTACAGCCTGCAAGCGAAATGCATCGAACAATAACAACAACCTGGCTTCGCTATCGGAGGATGATAAAGGCTATGGCAACGACCAGGCATCGCTGGAGCGGGAAAATAATGATGTGATCTCGATAGCTGACCTTGCAGCTAACACCGGTTCGGTGGCACAGGCGAAAGGCGGGCCCAGCGAGTTGTCGGGTTGTGCGAACGTAAATAATGACAGCGCAAACGGTATCCTGACGATCGATTTCGGAACCCAGCCGTGCACGGGCAACGACGGCCGCAATCGCAGCGGTAAGATAATAGTGCACTATACCGGCCATTATAAAGATGCAGGTAGTGTGCATACCATCACCTATGATAACTATGTGGTGAATGGCAACCAACTGACCGGTAGCAAGACGGTGACCAACATGGGCATGAACAATGCCGGAAATTATTACTATAACATAAGCATAAACGATACTTTATATTCGGGTACCAAGACTAATAATAATGGCTTCAGGAGCTGGACCAGCAGCAGGGTGCGCACCTGGGTGACGGGATACGCGACCGGGCAACGCGCGGACGACTCGTATGATATTACCGGCAGCGCGACCGTGCGCCGGATCAACGGGCACACCTTTACAGTAAATATTACATCGGCTCTACGTGTGGCGACTGATTGTCAATGGATAGAGGCAGGTACAGTAACCATAACACCGCAAAATGGCAACAATGTACGTACCATAGATTTCGGTAACGGCAACTGCGACTCGCAGGCAACACTGACAGTAAACAACCAGACATATAACATCACACTTTAGATTTATTTAATGCACTAATCTCTTTAAGGGCGGCCTTGCGGCCGCCCTTAATCATTGCAACACAACGTGGTAATATTTAGTTAACGTTTAGGAAATGTTACGGTAACATGAGCGCGGTTATTTTACACCCGCAAATTTCCTAATATGTATAAATGTTTATTATCGTTAGTTCTTATCCTGATTTCATTCACTTCGTTCGGCGCAACGCTTACAGGTACGGTAAAAGATTCAACAGACAACTCCCCGCTTATTGGTGTGATCGTGAACATCAAGAACACCAGCTTTGTAGCCCAGACAGATCCTGATGGAAAGTATGAAATCAAAGGAGTGCCCAATGGGAAATTTGAAGTGGTATTCTCATTCATTACGTATGAGAAAAGGACATTGCCTGTTACCATTAAGGGCGGACAGGATGCGGTGCTGGATGCGATAATGGCGCCTGAAGGCAGCAAACAACAACTCAATGCAGTAACCGTTACCGCAACGCGCACAACGCATACGGAGGCAGCGGTGCTGCAGGAGATAAAGAACAGTAATACGGTAGTGAGCGGCATAGGCTCGGCACAGATATCGAAAACAATGGACCGAAATGCCGCGGACGTGGTGAAACGTGTGCCCGGCGTGACAATCCAGGACGACCGCTTTATAGTAGTTCGTGGTCTCGCGGACAGGTATAACACCGTATGGCTGAATGATGCTGGTGCCCCCAGCAGTGAGACGGACAAGAAAGCGTTCTCGTTCGACATTATACCAAGCGGCCTGATAGACAGGATATTGATATCGAAAACCCCTTCGCCTGAACTGCCCGGAGACTTTGCAGGCGGCATGGTGAAGGTATACACTACCTCATTGGTAGACAGGAACCAGGTGACTGTTGGCTTTCAAACTTCGAGCAGAGAGTTTACGACAGGAAGACCTTTCTTTTATAACACTCCTTCGAAAACTGACTGGCTTGGTTATGACAATGGACAAAGAGAACTGCCATCGAGTATTCCAGGTATCATCAATAAATCCGATCCAAATCAAGACATTAATGCCATTACAAAATCATTTAAAAATGATTGGGTGATCAACAATAAAAATGCGTCACCGGATTACCGATTCGGCCTGGCACTATCGAATGCATTTAACCTAGGCAAAATAAGGCTGGGAAATACTCTAGGCTTAGCTTATAGCAATACGAAATCAATGATCCATTATCATAGAATGGATTGGCAGGGTATAACTGAATCATATAACTATAACGACAACTATTACGCTAACAATGTTGGGGTAGGATTAATGGATAATCTTGGAATAGCCGTTGGAAATTCCAAAATAGAGTTCAAGACACTTTACAGCCAGATTGGCAGATCGTCGGTTACGGAAAGGACAAACATCAGGGATACATCCAACCAAAGCATAAGCAGTCCCGATGAAAAGTCTTACAAACTTGATTATGAAAGTCGCGCCACATATGCTACTGAACTGTCCGGCGTTCACAAAAGTAACAACGATAACAGGAAGTATACATGGGCACTAGGCTACTCCGACCTTTTCAAAAATACCCCGGATACAAGACGCATAAAATATACCAAGCCACGCGAGATGGGAGATAGCGCATATAGCGCCACCATTGCTCCATCGGTAGACATATATTATGGCGGGGGTAAGTTTTATTCTCAACTGTTCGAGCATATCTACAGTTTTAACCACCAATTCACTCAAAAAATTCACATAGGGGACAATTTTAAGTTTGACGTAAACGCCGGCAACTATGTAGAATACAAGAGTAGGTATTATTACGCGCGCGAGTTAGGGTACACAGTGGCCCCGGGGCAATTTGCTCATGATGCAAAGATGCTTCCTATCAACGAAATATTTGCAGATACCAATGTAGGGCAGAAGGGCCGATTCCTAATTGACGAAAATTCAAGCTACTACGACAGGTACGGCGCAAAAAATACACTGATTGCCAGTTTCGTTTCTGTCAATATACCGTTGTGGGACAAGTTAACGATTGTTGGTGGTGTCCGTTATGAGAATAATACTCAGGAACTTGATCTGTACAAGTCGGTTGACACTTTCGGTGCAAACGCTCTGAAGCTGAAGACGCAATTCTGGCTGCCATCTGTAAATGTGAGCTACAATCTTACGGATAAGATGCTTGTACGCGGTGCATTCGGTAAAACACTGAACCGCCCTGAATTCAGGGAAATGGCTCCTTCACCCTATTATAACTTCGACGATCGGGAATTTATATACGGCTCTTTATTTCCAAGTAACATAGCGCCGCATGGAGATACTTTGAAAGTGACCCAGGTTAATAACTACGATCTGCGCTGGGAGTGGTATCCAGGTGCGGGCGAAATGATACAAGTGGGTGTGTTCTATAAATCGTTTAAGGATCCTATACAAAAGGTAATAGACGGCAATGACGGCAGCGGTAGTAAAAACATTACGTTTATCAATGGTACTTCGGCATACTGTGAAGGTGTAGAAATTGATTTGCGCAAGAACCTGGCGTTTGCCGACGATTTATTCAACATGGATATATTCAAGGATTTTTCGGTAGTGGGTAACCTTTCGCTAACAAAGAGCCAACTAACATTTGATACAACAGCTCTTGCTGCAAGACTGCAAAACTCAACAGGATTGTATCCAAAGAACAATCTCCAGGGCCAGTCGCCTTACGTTGTGAACGCTGGTATTTATTATCAGAATGAGCAGAACGGTTTTCAGGGTTCCATCCTCTACAATGTATTTGCAAGAAGAGTGTATGCCGTTGGTAAGATTAATTCCATCTATCCCGGAGATGAAACTATCTATGAAATGCCATTCAAATCGTTTGATGCTACCATCTCAAAAACATTCTTTAAACATTATATCCTAAATATCGGTGTGCAGAATATATTGAACAGCACAGTAACGTTCATGAAAGACATTAACGCGGATGACAAGATCGATAACGTAAATGACCGCGAGTACAAAAGTTTTAAGCCGGGTAGCATATACACCATTGGCGTAAAAGTGAAGTTCTAAAATTACATTTTGGTAACCTCTCGTTAATATAACGGTAACACGGCGCTTCTACTTTCGTGCTCAAAATAACACTATTATGAAAAAACATTTCCTTTTACTGGCATTGTGCTTTGCTGCGGTTTCGCAGGCATTTGCCTACAATACTGTTACCGTACAGGACAGTATTTCAACTAACACTCACTGGACGTGTAACAATCAATACCTGCTTAAGGGTTATGTATATGTTACCGCCGGCGCCACGCTTACAATTGATCCGGGTGTGATCATTAAAGGCGACAAGAACACCAAGGGCGCACTAATAGTAGAGCGTAATGCCAAATTAATGGCAATGGGTACTGCAGCCGCTCCGATCGTATTTACATCTAACCAGCCTGCGGGCAACCGTACTTATGGTGACTGGGGTGGTGTGATACTGTGCGGTAATGCACCTACCAACTGGAATGGCAACAATGCCCAGGTAGAAGGTGGCCCCCGTTCACACTATGGCGGTAATGATCCGCACGATAACAGCGGTACCATGAGTTATGTACGTATCGAATTTGCCGGTATAGCGTTCTCGCCCAACAATGAGGTGAACGGCCTTACTTTCTGCGGTGTGGGCGATGGAACAACTATTGACCACATCCAGGTTTCTTACAGCGGTGATGACAGCTATGAGTGGTTTGGCGGTACAGTGAACGCAAAATACCTGGTAGCCTACCGCACATGGGATGACGACTTCGATACAGATAACGGTTTCCAGGGTAAGGTACAGTTCGGTATGATCCTGCGCGATCCATATGCTGCTGATCAGAGTGGTTCTAAAGGTTTCGAGAGCGATAGTTATCAGTCGGGTACTGATACCGTAACACTCACCAAGCCGGTATTCTCTAACATTACAGCAGTTGGCCCACTTGTGGCTCCTACCTCTACTGCATACGATCCTCAGTTCGTTTCAGGCGCGCACATCCGTCGTGGTAGTGCCATAAGCATCCTGAACAGCGTAATCGCCGGCTGGCCCTGCGGTATATTGCTTGATGAAGCTGCTGCACAATATTCGACTACAACAGGTAATATCGGTACAGACGAATTGCAGATACGTAATAACATCATCGCCGGTATCGCAAACCCGAGCTGGACCCCCGGTAAGGAAATAGTGTACGTAAAAGATGGTGCCCGCTCACTTACTTCTACTGCTGCTAATGCCGATACCACAGGTGGTACACCTGTTCCCCGTTTTTCTCCATATGCTGGTCCGTGGACATTCCTGCTGGATCCCGCTTTCAAGAATAAGATCTATCCTACAGAGCAAACCGGTGTACGTCTCGGTAGTCCGTTCGACCTTGGCAATCCTAACTTTGTTCCAACAAGTACTTCTCCGATCGTTTACAATGCTGCTCACGTATTTAACCCGAACAATCCTATTAATACGGATACTTCGAATAACTACGCCAATTATAACGTGCCAACTGTAGCTCCCGACTTTACCAACTCTAAAGCAAGCGACGCTTTCTTTACAAAGGTTAACTTCGTTGGTGCATTCTCCGGCACAGGCACTACTTCTGACAACTGGACAAGCGGTTGGGGTAACTTTGATCCGCTGAATACCAACTATGATTATGTATGCCCTGTTGGCGTAACTAACGTTAAGAACTACGTTGAGTTTGCAAGCGTTCACCCGAACCCTGCTTCTCAAAGTGCAGTTGTTGAGTATAACACTATCAACAGCGGTAATGTACAGGTTACTGTACTCGACATAGCAGGTAAAGTTGTAGCCAATGTATTCAACGGCACACAAACTCCAGGCGAACATTATCTGAATGTGGACCTTAGCTCACTTAATGCCGGTGTTTACTTCGTAGCTGTTAAAACTGGCAATACCGTTAGCACGCTGAAGCTTTCAGTTATCAAGTAATAATGTTTATACAATAAAAGAGGTTTTTAAACTGTCCCGCCAAAC
>JAFDXN010000052.1 GCA_018267915.1 Bacteroidota bacterium
AGATGCAACTACTCAGCTCAATGTTGAGAACCTGGCTTCAGGAATCTATCTCATCAAATACAATGACGATAAGAGGTCTGAAACCATAAGGATCACTAAGCAATAAACTTCGCTTCATAAAAAAAAGATCCCCCGGTAATACCGGGGGATCTTTTTTTATGCAATGTGACTAGTATGCGATTACCTGCTCTTCTATCTGTTCCGGAATTTTACGAAACTCATATTGCTGATTGCGCAATTGCGGCTCGAAGCCTGCCTCGCGGATCGCTTCTTGTATGCCATTGGCCGTGAAGCGGTGCGGTGCACCTGCGGCACTTACGACATTTTCCTCGATCATGATAGAACCGAAGTCATTGGCGCCGGCATGCAGGCAAACCTGCGCTACCTGTTTGCCGACCGTAAGCCAGGATGCCTGGATGTTTTTGATGTTTGGGAGCATGATACGGCTCAACGCGATCATCCGGATATATTCATCAGCGGTAGTCAAATTTTTCGTTCCACGGATGCGGCGTAATAAGGTATCGACATCCTGGAAGGTCCACGGAATAAAGGCGATAAAACCTTTCGCTCCGTCTGGCTTCATGGCCTGAACAGTGCGGATCTTTACCAGGTGCTCAAAACGCTCTTCAATCGTTTCCACATGGCCAAACATCATAGTGGCGGTAGTGGTGAGACCAATTTTGTGCGCCTCATGCATAATATCTAGCCATTCCTGCGCGCCGCATTTACCTTTCGAGATCAGCCTGCGCACCCTGTCGTTTAATATTTCAGCCCCGGGGCCCGGCATGCTGTCCATACCTGCTGCCCTTAAGGCTACGAGCGCGTCGTGATGTGAGACACCGGACACTTTGCATATATGCGCCACCTCGGGCGGACCAAGTGCGTGGAGCTTCAAATCGGGATATAACTCCTTCAGTTGCTTAAAAAGGGTAGTATAATAATCAAGCCCAAGCTCGGGGTGATGGCCCCCTTGCAACAATAGCTGTTCGCCACCATAACGGAAGGTTTCCTCTATCTTTCTCTTGTATGTGTCTATATCTGTAATGTATGACTCGGGATGCCCGGGAATACGGTAAAAATTGCAGAATTTACAATTGGCCAAACAAACATTCGTCGTGTTCATGTTGCGGTCGATGATCCAGGTTACTTTGCCATGAGGAACCTGCTTTTTACGCAGTTCATTGGCAATAAACATAAGGTCGGTAAGGGGAGCATGCTCAAAAAGAAAAACACCTTCTTCTATACTTAAAAACTCAAACCGTGCTGCACGGTCGTAAATAGCCTGTAGATCCATATCCGGAATATGAGGATACAAAATTAGGTCATTCCGCCCACTAAGCCACGGTTAGATGCCAGCAACTGTAGTGGTTGACATAATTATTGACCAAAACTATGTGCTTTAACCGGCGGGGCGGCGGGCCTGCGAGCAGGAAGGAAGGTATATCCCCCATGCCGGCGACATGGGACAGGAGGGCGAGCGCAAAGGCACCGGCAGTGGGATACTCGCCTGATAAGTGCTTAAATGCGGCCCTGCTATTGTTTTGAAAAATGCTTTGCGCCAATTGATGATAAAATGCTTCATATTTACCATCTCCGTTGGTGCCGAGCATCACCAGATCGATGTCGCCACTGGTCAGCTGTTGCTGCTGCAAAAAGTCGTCAACCTTCCGGAGGGCTACCCCGGTATCTTTTGTGACAAATAAACTAAGGCCTTTGATACAAAGCGCGCCGCGTTTCGCGGATTTGGCCATTAGCAGAAAGCCCGAACCTTCACCCGCTATGCTGCCAGGCCTGGTGTGGTGCAAAATACTCTCCGGTCCGCGAGGTTCGGCGCTGTAAACGCCGGCCCTTTTCAGGACTGCAAGGCTGGTCTCCGTAAGCTCATCGATGCCGCCGGTCAGCATATTATGGAACGGGTTTTCATCGAGATACAAAGCTGTATTGATGACCGCATTCTCGAAAGAATGACCACGCTGTACAAAAGTCAGGTTGTGGCCGTGGCAACCTGAAAGCAAAGCGATCTGGCCACCAACCGTATTATGAGTAGATTGTATAAACGATGTAGGCGTGAGCATCTGCTCATCCTGGGTCACCATTTTTGAAAGAAAGTGCTCTGTATCGTTGAGGCAACCAAGCCCGGTGCCGATAGAAATTGCATCTGGTTTTTCGATACCGGCCCGCTGCATACAGATCTTTGCTGCCACGACACCCATACGCACTGCTTTGCTCATGCGGCGCAGCTGCATTGCGGGGATATAGGCTGTGTAGTCAATACCGTCACAAAGCAAGCGGTCAGCATCATATGCGGGCGCCGAGGCAAGAAACGCTTCGTTGCTATTGTCTCCCGCCGCACTTATGATACCTGCGCTATGTATATAAATGTCCATTAGCTTTTAGAAAAAATAAGTGATGAGCAATTGCCCCCGAACCCAAATGAATTTGACAGAACATGCCTTATGTCGCAGCCTTGCTTTAATTCTGTAACGGGCTTCCAGGGAACGTCTTCCATCTGCGTTTGCCAGCGGATATTCGGGAAAACAATGCCGTCACGAATGCTCAGAGCACTGAACACAGCCTCAACAGCGCCGGAGGCACCCAGGGTATGCCCCGTAAAGCCTTTGGTCGAAGAGGCCATCGGCACTTTATCACCAAACACGACAGAAACTGCGAGACCCTCTGAGCTATCGTTATTAGCCGTGCCTGTGCCGTGCAGGTTGATATAGTCGATATCTGCCGGTTGCAAACCTGCTACCTTCAATGCCTTAAGCATGGCCATCTTGTTTCCTGTGCCTTCAGGCGAGGATGCTGTCTGGTGGTAAGCATCGTTTGTATTGGCATAGCCGCTCACCCTGCATATGGAAGTAGCTCCGCACTGCTGCATGGCCTTCTCGCTCATCAGTAATACGTATGCAGCACCTTCACCCAGGTTAAGGCCACGCCTGTTTTGGTCGAAGGGTTGACAAGGCAGCTTATCCAATATCATCAGGGTGTTGAACCCATTGAGCGTAAATTTTGAAAGGCTGTCAGCGCCCCCGGCTACCGCAATATCGAGCATGCCCCGGCCGATCATCTGCGCAGCCATCATGATGCTGTTGGCAGATGAGGAGCAGGCAGTGCTGATGGTGGTAACGAAATCATAAATACCCAAATGGTTTGAAACGAGTTCCGTAACCGCGCCGCACTCGTGGTTAGCGACGCTGGCAATGTTACCCGCATTCGCGTTTTGTAAGAAGCTTGCATAGAAATCCTCGGTAAGGTCCATGCCGCCGACGGTATTTGCTGAGAAAAAGCCTACACGCAATCCTTCTCCCTTGTCAGCATAAGGTTGCCATGCTTCCCGTGCTGCAATGAGACTAAGAAATGCGGTACGCGGCCAGTCCTTATCGGCACCTGCCAGTTTGGCAAGTTCGGCGTTAGACAATTTTACCTCTGCAACAGGCAACTCATCGCGCCAGTGAGTTTGCAAGTATTGGGCCTTACCCACCCCGCTACGACCCGTCACAAGTGCGTCAAGGCAAGTAGCCGTGTCGTTACCGATGGCGGATATTAAACCTGTATTTACGATGTAGGCGCTTTGGTGCATAGTATTGGTTAAGATTACCGGGGAAGCTGCAAAATTCTCGCTCGCTGAAATACATCCGCGCCTGCTGTGCAGACATACACCAACCGGCATGCCGGAGCAGAAGGCCTTACAGGTATCCCGTTAATTGCTTTTGGTTCAAATATACGCACAGAAGGCATTTTATCGCTTATAGCATTCAGGCATTATACAAATTCTGCATGGCCGCTGCTGAAAAGGCCTGACCTGCATTGCCCCGGGTGATCCAAAAGAAGCAAACATCATGCCGTTTGTCCGCCACGTCGGCCCACCCGCAAAGACAAGCTTCCATATTGTGCCGGTCCATGAGGTCTTTCGCCCAAAACCAGATCTCATCAACAACAAAGTTATCCTGCACCATGCAGGCTTGCTCGCCCTTAAAGCCATGACGGATGCATATCTCGCCTAGCATTATATTCGGCAACGTATACACAAAGAGCGCGGGGCTGGCAATTGTAGCTATGCTTTCATTGTATTTTTTGTCAACTTCCAGGCATCCGTGTGCTGTGGCGAGTACCAGAGCTATCTTGTTTTTGTCGAGCCCATCGTAAAGAAAGCCATCTCCCTTTTTCAGCAATGATTCTGCAGCCAGCCATGCCCATTTGCAAAGCGGGTCCATCTTGAAGAACTTTGGATAAACGAATTGCATATTCCGGTAAGCCTCAGCGGGATCATCACCCGCTTGTAAAGAAGCAATGGGCGAACCATCCTTTAAGATGATGTCGCCCTTAATATGTAACCAATGACTGATCTTTAAATTTGCCTGCTCCAATAGCTGAGGGTAGTTATTTGTTATACCGAAGACTTTTGGGTTTCGAGGAAGCGTGCCAATGTGCGCACATTTTTCTCGTGGTTTTTTACAAATGAATTGTTCTCATCCCATACGTATCCCGCCAATACGGAACATATTTGCGACATAATGCCCGGGTCCGGGTTTTCAGCAAAGAAAATCGTGAACAAGGTACCGTCGTACCAACTATTAACATAAGTCCTGAATACATCGACACCTTTTAGCATCGGGTCCATGTATTCTTTTTGCCAATCGACACTTTCGCCTTTCAACTGGCGAAGTACCAGCTTGGCAGCCATCTGGGCAGACACAGAAGCGAGTGTAACCCCCGAAGAGAAAACCGGATCAAGGAACTCTGTAACATTTCCCGTGAGCACAAAGCCATTACCGAAGAAAGTTTCGGTCGTCACGCTCCAGCTTTGCAGCGTGCGCGGTTCAGGCCAAACCAGCTCTGAATCACCGAAACGTTCCTGCAGTTCGGGTTGAGCGGCTATGAGTTGTTTATATTGCTCTGTAAGCGTCCCTTTGTATTGATCAAAGAATTCCGGGTCGCCAACATAGCCGACTGAAGTATTACCATTAGAGAATGGGATGACCCATATCCATGTCTTGGGGTTATGGACGTAGATGATGATACGATTCGGCTCGAATGCATCGCTGCGTTTAGGATCGGTCATATGGCAAAACAGGGCCTTGCGCGGTGGCAGGCTCGATTGCTTCTCAAGCCCAAACAGACGCGGTATCACACGACCATAGCCACTACCGTCTACGATAAAGCGGGCTTCAATTACCTCGGTATTACCATCCTTATCTTTCACAGTAGTTTTAGAGCTGCCATCGGCTGCTATTTCTATATTGGTCACTTCTGTTTCGTATTCAATAGCTACCCCCATCTTTTCGCACTCATCGGCAAGTGTCTTATCAAATTCAGCCCTCGGCACCTGCCAGGTCCACTGCCAACCTTCGGTGAACTGCTGGGAAAAGTTGAAATCGCATATCTTCTCGTCCCAAACAAATTTGGCACCATCTTTCTGCTGGAAATGTTTTGCTTTTACTGCCTCCAACAAACCGGATTCTTCAAGGGCTTCCATGCAACGTGGCAGAAGACTCTCACCTATCACGAAGCGCGGGAATTTCATTTTCTCAACAACCTGCACCGACAATCCGCCACGGTGCATAATAGACGCGGCGATGGTACCCGATGGTCCTGCGCCGATCACTAAAACGTCAACTTGCTTCTTTATGCTCATATTATTAAAGAGGGATATTATTACTTCTTTTTTAATTCCAAAATAGTGTGGCTAAGCCCAATATTATCAAATTGTCTGACTACTTCAAAACCTGCGGCATCAATTAGCTTTATGAAAACTTCACTGTCATACATCTGACTATTACCATTAGCCATTGTTGTAAAATATAAAGAGGTCATTTGCAGACTAAAGGCAGATGCTGAGAATTTCTGCCGGTCCCAGAAGGTCTCGTTAATAAATACACTACCATCATCAGGCAACGCCTCGTGACACTTCCTCAATATAGATATGATCTGTTCGTCGGAAAAACAATCGAGGAACTGGCTCATCCAAATGATATCGTAACCGCCGGGGAGCTTTGCATCTGCGTCAAGCACATTGCACTCATAGTACTGCGCCCTTCCGGAAAAACCACCCTGTTCGATATTTTGTTTGGCGACGTTCAGTTGTACACCGAGGTCTACGAGGCCCATCTTCACGTCGGTATCATAATTCAGGCAAGAAAGAGTCCACTTGCCGGTATTGGCGCCAATGTCCAGGATGCTTTTAGGTTTCCGCTCGAAAACTACCGGCAGTGCCAGAGGGAAAACACTATCGGAATAAAAATGATCAAAAGCGAACCAACTTGTCTTAGCGGGTTCGGGCAGTAAAGGCAACCCATGATATATTGTTGGCCAATTACCGAAGTGGTGCAAACCGGCTGGCCGTCCTTCATCAAGCGACTTGTCAAGATCATCGGCCCCATCGTAACAAACATCCCGCATGAAGTCCGTATTGATACGCGTCATTGCATCATTCTGGAAAAAATGTCCCGCTTTTGTCAGGAAGTATTTATCGGCCTTCCGATACAGCAGACCTATACCAAGGCCTGCCTCCACCAATACCCGCAATGCGTAATGGCTCATGCCAGAGCCGACCGCGAGTTCTTCGATAGTAATTCCATCGGCCGCGGTCAATTCTATTGCATGCAAAATACCGCGATCGCGCAGGCTCACCGAAGCCCGAAATACATATGGCGCAAAGGCTATTAACTGTGCATGCGAGATAGCATCAACAGCACGCTGCTTATCTTCTGCGAACAGCTGCGGTTCTTTCGTTGGGGTGTCAATCATATGCACTCGCTTAGTTTGTATAAACGGCAGAGGGGTAGCACAAAATTATGCCTTTGCAACCATAGTAGGATGCAAGGGCATATGATATTTATCAGCAGAATTTTCTACGTCCCTTTTTAATTTTCCAAAGAATGGATGCCATGGAATAAGCGTCTCCATCGTATATCTGACAGCCCCTTACCATAACTTAGCCATACGAACCAAGCCTTCCCTACCACGTGATCTTCAGGCACGAAACCCCAGTAACGGCTGTCGAGCGAATTATGACGGTTATCGCCCATCATCCAGTAGTAATCCATCTTAAAAGTGTAGGAATTAGACGGTTTGCCATTAATAGTGAACTGCCCATTGTTTTCTTCCAGTTTATTTCCTTCGTAAACCGAGATCAAACGGCGGTAAAGTGCGATATTCTCAGCAGTGAGCTGAACCGTAGCCCCTTTCTTTGGGATGGTCATCGGTCCGAAATTGTCGACATTCCATTTGAAATGCGCCGTATCCTGGGGGAAAGTCCATTCACCGGCACTACCCACTACTCCGGCAGGCATAACAGCAGGTTCCATCGTAACCACATGCGCCATCTTTTTTACCGTTGGCACCTTTCCATTTTCTATCAAAAGATCGTAAGCCTGACCATTATTGTTACGCACTTCTACATTGTTCTCTTCCAGCTCATCAGATGACAACATATTGCCATCAGTCCGCACAATATATTCCGTTTTTGAATGGGGATACAAACGCGATTGCTGCCCGTTAATATAGAGCACGCCATTTTTCAGCTCCAGCACGTCCCCTGGTATTGCCACGCACCTTTTGATGTAGTTATCAGTTTTGTCAATCGGCCTGCTTTCAATGGTATAGTTAGATTTCACGGCTTCACGGCCCATGATGCGGCACTGAATGTAGTAATCCTGTTCCGGTTCCTCTTTCATGATGGTATCGCCCTCTGGGAAATTGAAGACTACGACATCGTTGCGCTCCACTTTACCAAAGCCCCACCAGCGATGGTAGCCCCACTTCACTGCCTCGGTGTAAGACTTGCCGCCGGTAATAGGCATGGTATTGTGCACAAGCGGTACCGCCAGCGGCGTCATTGGTATGCGTGGACCGTAAGATATTTTACTAACGAAGAGAAAATCGTTTACCAAAAGGCTTCCTTCCATAGAACCGGTAGGTATGGTGTACGCTTCAATAAAAAAGGTGCGTATCAGGGTAGCGGCTACGATGGCAAAAATACCGGCGTCAAGCCACTCGCGCCATACGGGCTTCTTTTTCCTTTCAGCGTCTTTTTTTTTCCAGAATGCGAGTCGCATGAGTCTTGAGTGAATTAGTGTCCAAAAGTAACAAATCAGGTAGCATTTTTGCTAACCACCTTTTAATAGGCAAAATTTTAACATGACGGGAAAATGGCTGACGCCACGATTCATTGCTGTATTTATTGCGGAAAGAGGGGAATGGCTAATTCTCCAGGTGGTGCAGTAATACCTCCCGATAGTATACAAGGGCTATATTAGCCGCCTGCAACTTATCAAGCGTTTTGTTGTAGAGCACACGCTCCTCGACGATGAGCTCTAATCCAGTGGTAAGCTTATTCAGGTACTGTTCCCAGGTCATTTTATCATTGTATTTGTCCTGGTAAACTCTCTCCGCTATTTCGACATTCATTTAATTGAGCAATTAAAATTTAGGGGGATAGCAAAAACCAAATTTATGAAACTAATAGTAATAAATAACATGGGGCCGAAAAAAAATTTAATAAGACCTTTTTGTTCTTTATAAGGCATATTGTGCTGTTAAATAGGCAGAAAGATTACTTAATATGCGCCTTTAGGTAAATAACAGGGTGTATTTCCCGGGTTCTGTAAACATTATCGCGAGATTCATATTCATAACTGCGAAACGGTACCCCCTTCAGATCTACTTTTACCACATAGCCATCATCTGTCCAGCTTTTTACGATATCGGCCTCCTTCCTGGCCCTGTCATACATAGTTCTTAGACGAGGATATCTCCTCAAACCTTTGCAATCGGTATTGGGAATTTTTGCGTCCATTTGTTTACCACCCCCATCTTTCCGGCTACTCAGGAACAGGTGGTATTCACCATTTTTATAGTCGGTTTTCACATCATATACATAGCAGGTGAGCGCTACAAGGTCCTTTTCCGATGCCATGCGCTCCATTTTGGCATGCTTATCCTCCATTTCCTCAGGCTCAAAAGCCATTGTGCTATTGTAGGTTAATTCGGCAATAGAGCTTTTCACGGGTGTAACATTATCCCAATCGATGCCTGAGTCATCGACCAAATTTTTCACCTGCCAGCGCCAATTGCTGCACGCTTCCTGGGCTTGAACGCCATTACATATAAGAATTACCGCGACTACCAGCAAGAGCTTTTTCATGATCTACATTTAACAGGTAAATATAAAAAATGCAGGCTTTTCAAAGACTATATGAGGTAATTTTATACTAACAAAAAAACTCACCATGCTTCAACACAAAAATGTTTTCAGCAGCTATTCGGTTAATGATATTGAAAAAGCCAGGACGTTTTATAGAGACAAACTGGGATTGGAGGCAAGCACTAGTGAGATGGGCACTCTTGAACTGACTATCGGCAAGGATGCGAGAGTGATGCTTTACCCTAAGCCCAACCATGAGCCTGCGACATTCACGGTGCTGAACCTTATGGTAGACGACATAGAAAAAGCTGTGGACGAACTCAATCGCAAAGGGGTAACTTTTGAACAGTACGAAGGCGACATCAAGACCGACGCAAAGGGCATCATGCGTGGCAACGGCCCACTCATAGCCTGGTTCAAAGATCCGTCAGAGAATATACTATCAGTAATAGAAGATCGCGGATAAGCGGTTATTGTGCAAAAAAAATGCTCCCGTTAGAAAACGGGAGCCGTACGCAATATGAAATTATAAACAAAAGAGGTGATACTTATTAATCGGGCTTCTTTCCATCAAGGAATGTGTTGATGGTTTGTATAGAAGCCTGTGTATTGTTTTGCTGTTCATTCACGCCTACGCTATAGCCGCTCAGAAATTTGTCCGATGAGGCTACGGAGTTGTCGAGGTTCATGTTTTTACGCACGTAAGCCGGCACATTTTCCATATCATCAGTGCTTTCGGAGTTCTTCACGTTGAAGCTCATGCGACGCAGGCGCTCTGCACGCTCTTCGAGTGCACGTTTCTGCTCTTCAAACCGCCTCTTTTCCTCCATCTCGTCGGCAGTTAGTATGTGTTCGCCTATTTTAACCGGCGTAACAGGCTGCTCAACTGCTTTAGGTTCCTCGTTTTTGATGATCAGCTTCAGTGAGCTTTCCTCTTCCTTCTTTTCTTCCACCTTCGCTACCGGTTCGCTCTCTTTTACCTCCGGCTTCTCGTTCACCTGGAGTTCGAAGCGCTCGACAGGGGCCGGCGTAGCAGGAGCAGGGCTTGGAGCGCTATTTGAAACCGGGAACTGCGGCTTGGCATCGATGATCACGGTGTGACGCTGTACGGGTGGCATTTCCACCATGGTAGGCGCCATCGTGTCCGCAGCTTTAACCGGAGCCGGAGCTGCTGCGACTGGTGTATTTGAATAAGAACTGCTGCTATTGAAGGAGTTTGAATTTCCCCCCAGTGGCACATATACCTTCTCAGGTTCATTGCTCTTTTCCTGCACTTCCGGCGTAAAATCCCTATGGTTGAACCCAGTTGCGATAACAGTAACTGCGATCTTATCGCCCAGCGCCGGATCATGGCCCATACCGAGTATCACGTCGCAATTGTCGCCGGCCTGCCTTTGAACAAACGCCTGTATCGCTTCTGCCTCGTCCATAGTATGCTCATGCTCGCCTGCAGCCGACGTGATATTGAGCAGTATCCACTTGGCACCACGGATATCGTTGTCGTTAAGAAGTGGCGAGTTAAGCGCTTCTTCCACTGCGTGCAACGCGCGGCTTTCGCCGGCTGCTGCTGCGCTACCTAATATCGCTACACCGCCATTGCGCATTACTGTGCAAACGTCTGCAAAGTCCACATTGATCTGTCCGGTAGTGTTGATCACGTCGGTGATGCACTTTGCCGCGGTCGACAATATGTCATCGGCCTTTGCAAATGCCTGCGTGAAAGGCAGGTTGCCGAACTGCTGGCGAAGCTTATCATTAGATATGATGAGGATGGTATCCACATGCTCCCGCATACGGTCTATACCTTCCTGTGCCTGCTTCATACGCTTGCGGCCTTCATAAGTAAAAGGCATTGTAACTATACCCACAGTGAGTATGCCCAGTTCGCGGCATATCTTGGCCACTACGGGAGCACCACCAGTACCCGTGCCGCCGCCCATACCGCAGGTGATGAAGGCCATGCGTGTATTTACCTTGAGGATCTTGGTGATATCCTCTATGCTCTCTTCGCTGGCCTGTTTGCCGATCTCAGGATTGGCACCCGCGCCAAGGCCTTGCGTCAGGTGCGGGCCCAGCTGAATTTTGTTGGGAACAGGGCTTAGTGCCAGTGCCTGCGAGTCGGTATTGCAAATAACAAAGTCTACCCCCTCTATGCCAAGATCATACATGTAGTTCACAGCATTACCGCCGCCGCCACCCACGCCTATCACTTTGATAATAGACGACTGGTTTTTGGGAATTTCAAAGTGTATCATACTAGTTTATTTTGTGGGTTAGTAAATGATTTAAGAAGTTGTGTTTATGTTGAATAAATGGTTTACAATATTTCCTGGTCCTCTACGTCCTCAAAGAGCTTCATGAACTTGCCTTTCAGGCCGTCGAATAGCTGCGTAAGTGTAGCGCCTCTCTTTGCCCTTCCGTTTTCCTGCTTCTCTTCGGCTCCTTCTTCCTGTTCTTCCATCTGTATTACCTCTACCTTCTCCTCTACCACAGTGGTTGTAAAAGGCATATAGTTGCCCCCCTTGCCCACGAAGGCCATCTTACCGCTTTCGTAATCGTGGTAGCCACGCAGTATCAAACCGATACAGGTAGAATACATCGGGTTCATCAGTTCTTCCGAAAGCTTGCCTGTTAGGTGCTCGTTGGGGTAACCGATGCGCGCACCCAGACCTGTTACATATTCAGTAAGCTGAATGATATGCTTCAGTTGTGCTCCACCACCGGTAAGGATAATGCCCCCATACAACTTATTCTCCAATCCCAGTTGCTTCAGGTGATACAGTACATAATCCAGTATCTCTTGCATACGTGCCTGTATGATGTGCGCCAGGTTCTTCATGGATATTTCCTTAGGCGGCAATCCGCGCAGACCGGGTATGGTGATATAGGCATTAGAGTTAGCCTCGTCAGCCAGCGCCATTCCAAATTGCACTTTCATTTGCTCAGCCTGGGCGCGTAGCACGCCTAGTCCGTTGCGGATGTCGTTTGTAATGTTCACGCCTGCATAAGGTATCACGGCTGTGTGCTTCAAAATACCGTCATAAAATACCGCCATATCCGTAGTGCCACCGCCTATATCCACAATGGCTACGCCTGCTTCCAGATCTTCATCGTTCATCACGGCAGCAGCCGAAGCCAAAGGTTGCAACACGATGTCCCTTGTCATCAGCTGAGCTTTGTCCACACAGCGTTTGATATTCTTTATAGCGTTACGGTCGCCTGTGATAATGTGGAAGTTGGCGCCGATCTTCACGCCACTCATACCGATCGGATCGATCACGCTGGTGGTGCTATCCACTGTAAAGTCCTGTGGCACTATATCAATTATTTCATCGCCGGCCGGTATATATGTCTGCCTTTGATCTGCTACCAGCAGGTCAATATCCTTTTGGCTTATTTCTTCTTCCATCGATACGCGCACCCTGTCGCCGCGGGTTTGCAGGCTCTTGATGTGCTGGCCGGCGATACCTACATACACTTCTTTCACCACCAGCTCGGGGTTCGATTCGATGCATTTATAAATAGCTTGCTCAATAGAACGGATACACTGCTCGATGTTCATAACCACACCGTGGTTAACACCGGCAGAGTCGGCGCGGCCAACACCGAGAATTTCCAGTTTACCGTACTCATTTTTACGGGCGGCAATAGCCACCACCTTTGTGGTGCCTATGTCCAGGCCTACGATAATGGGTTGTTCTTTTTTGCTCATATTGCGTTGCTTTAATGATGGTTAGTGTCTTTATTATTGCTTACTGTTTTTACTTGCTTTGCGGGTTCTTTCTTTACTGTTTGCTTCGCCCCGGGTTTCTCCACTTTTGTGTCTTTCTTGCCTGTTTCCTTTTTCGCTTCTTTCTTTACTACTTTCAAATCTTTTTTCACGTTTGGCGATGCCTTTGCGGGTGGCGCATGTGCCACGGGCTTTGCCGGACTTTCAGCTTTTTTAACCTCCACTTTTGCGGGCGCGGCAGCAAGTGTTTTTTTAACAGCCGTAGCAGGCGGCGTGCTTGCTACCACCGGCTGGGCCGGGGCTGCATTAGAGTCCCTACCTATGATGCTTTTCACCCAGTTCATATTGCTCATTGCCTTATCCACGGGCGCATTCCATGCCAGGGCAGGCGACGCGACTACCTGGCCTTTGTAGCGCACATCTATCACATCATATTTGTTCCAACCTATACGGTTCAGCACATTCTTATAAAATGCAAAGAGGTTATTGAACTTCTCTTTCAGCATCGATGTGTCGCCTATCAATATTCGTTGATGTCCCAGCACAGGCACCAGCTCAAAAGTGCCACCGGGCTGCATAATGATCTGCGATACCTGTGCATTCCAGAAAGTATCGCTTTCGATGAAACGTACCACTTTTACTACCTCTGCCTTGATCACATTCGACGCGCTGTCCTTGTCCTTCAACACGGGCACATTCGTCACCACTGTGGTGTAATGCACATACCTGTCGGATAGCGGCATGATCTGCAATGCGGTATCGAGATAGTAGCTGTTTGTGTCACTGTCGAATACACGGGCTACCGGCACACGTTGGGTTACGTTCAGGTGCAGGTCGCGCAGGTTGTCAACATATATCTCCGCCCGGCCCACCCACGGATTAGCTGCTATTGCCTCCTCCATACCATGCAGGTCCAGCCTGCTGGCGGGCGTGCTTTTCAGATCAATATGTTTATCGTTTGCTACCAGGTCCATTATCGCACCCTTATCTATGAAGCGGCACTTGTTCTCGTTCTTTATCCTGATGTCTATATTCCTTATGTATTTTTCGTCTTCCTTTCGCGAAGCGCTCAATACAGCCACGATACAGCCTGCCGTTACCACCAGCGTCAGCAGGAACTGCAGTATTTTACGGACCGATATTTTGCGTTTCTCAGCCATTATTTCTTTTCAAGTACCTCTTTTATTGGTTCTACCAATTGATCAATATCTCCCGCACCTGCCGTAACAAATAGCGACAAAGGCGCGTCTTTTACATATTGCAGCAAGCCCTGCTTCGATAAGATGGTGCAGGCTGTGTTCTGCATCCTGTCTTTTATCATCGCGGAGCTCACTCCTTCTATCGGCAACTCGCGTGCAGGATATATATCCAGCAGTATCACTTCATCGGCCATATCCAGGCTTTCGGCAAAGCCATCCGCCAGGTCGCGTGTACGTGTATAAAGATGCGGCTGGAATGCAACGACACATTTGCGGCCTTTGAACAGCTGCTTTGCACTCTTTATCAATGCAGCCAGCTCAGCGGGGTGATGTGCATAGTCGTCTATATACACCACACGATCATTCTTCACTATATATTCAAAGCGCCGTTTTACTCCTTTAAATCCGGGCAAGGCCTTTTTTACCTTGTCAGCGTTGATGCCCAGCAGTTGCGTTACCGTGATTGCTGCCACTGCATTTTCCACATTGTGCATCCCGCCTATAGCCAGGTGCATCTCCTGCATATCCCAGTCTTTGCCCTGTATGTCGAAGATGTACTCCCCATCCCGCTGCTCTATATTATGTGCATACACATCCGCTGCGTCGTTTTGCAGGCTATAGGTCAGCTTTTTATCTCCCTTCAGATCCGCACCTCTGTGCAAGCCGTGCTTAGCCACAAGCGTACCCCCAGCTTTGATATTGGCAGTGTACTGTATGAAGGCGGTCTCCATCTCCTCCACCGTGCCATATATATCCAGGTGGTCAGCATCCATGGCGGTTAACACCGCTATATCGGGAAAGAGCTTGAGGAAGCTGCGATCGTACTCATCCGCCTCTACCACTGCTGTATCATTTGCCGAGCTCCAGTAGTTCTTGTCATAGTTCACCGACACACCGCCCAGGAAGGCATTGCATCCATATCCCGTTTCGCGCAGCAGGTAGGCTGTCATGGTAGATATGGTGGTCTTGCCATGCGTACCCGCTACTGTGATGGCGTGCATCATCTCCGTGATCCATTGCAATACGTCGCTGCGCTTGTACACAGCATAGTTATTATCCCTGTACCAGTTCAGCTCAGTATGAGCGGCTGGTATAGCCGGTGTGTACACCACCAGTTCAGCTTCTTTGTCCAGCAACTTCACATCATCGGTGTAGTGCACATCCATCCCTTCCTCAACCAATTGTTTCGTCAGCTCTGTCTCAGTACGGTCATAGCCCTTCACGACGGCACCCTGCTCCCGGAAGAAGCGCGCCAGCGCACTCATACCGATACCACCGATACCTATGAAATAAACCCGTTTCAGTTCCCGTACGTTCATGTTTTTGTTGCTATCTCTATTACTTTTCTTGCTATCCTCTCGTCAGCGTCTTTTATCGCC
The DNA here is from genome assembly GCA_018267915.1 of Bacteroidota bacterium. Lineage (GTDB taxonomy): Bacteria > Bacteroidota > Bacteroidia > Chitinophagales > Chitinophagaceae > MKUN01. The sequence goes on from JAFDXN010000052.1 coordinate 15,457, forward strand.
AGCATATGCAGGCTTTTGCTCATTACATCCTGCATGGCACTATCGTGCAACAGGGTCTTTAATTTTTTTACCAATTCGCTTTTCGCGTCATTGTCCTTTACCATCATTGCCGCATTGTGCTCTACCAGGGCCATCGCATTGCTGGTCTGGTGATCTTCTGCGGCAAAGGGATATGGCACAAACACTACCGGCTTAGCCGCTATGCAGAGCTCTGCTATCGCCAGGGCGCCCGCTCTCGATATCACTACATCCGCCGCTGCATAGGCGTAATCCATTTCCTTTATGAACTCGAATACTTTTACTTTCCCCTTAAATGATTCCGCGCGATTTTTTGCCTGCTCGTAGTATGGTTTACCGGTTTGCCATATTACCTGCACATCGTCAGCCAGTATCTCCTCCATGCGCGCATCGATCGCTTCATTGATCGATTTTGCGCCCAGGCTACCCCCAACTACAAGCAAGGTTGTTTTGCCCTTATCTAATCCTAACCAGTCCTGGCCCTCACCCCTGGTGATCCGCATATCCGATATCTTCTTACGAACCGGGTTGCCTGTCATGACGAGCTTATCTTTCGGAAAGAAGCGCTCCATATGTTCATATGCCACGCAAACCGCCTTAGCCTTCTTCGCTAGTATCTTATTACTCTTACCTGCAAAGGAGTTTTGTTCCTGTATCAGCGTTGGTATGTTCATACCCTGTGCGGCACTCAGCACCGGGAAGCTCGCATAGCCGCCCACACCCACCACGGCATTGGGCTTAAACTCCTTAAGTATCTTCCTCGCCTGACTGCGGCTCTTTATGAGCTTGAATGGCAATGCCAGGTTCTTCAGGATATTGCTGCGGTTGAAACCGGCAATATCCAGCCCCACGATCTCAAAGCCCTCCTGCGGCACTTTCTCCATTTCCATTTTCCCTTTCGCACCCACGAACAAGAGCTGCGTACCTTCGGCAATGCGCTGCAAGGCATGGCCTATAGCCACTGCGGGGAATATATGCCCGCCTGTGCCGCCGCCTGCTATTATGATGCGCATCTTGCTCATTGTTTCGTTTTATGCTTCTTCCTCCTCTTCAATTTCTTCTTCGTCATATACTACAGCCGCCTTCGCCGCAGCTGCTTTTTTCTTCCCTTCCATTTCATCTACATACCTGCTCACACTCAGCACGATGCCTATCGCGATACTGGTAAACCAGATAGACGACCCCCCCATGCTCACCATTGGCAAAGTCAGACCGGTAACCGGTACCAGGTGCACATTCACTGCCATATTGAGCATGGCCTGGAACACCAGTGTGATGCTCAGCCCCACTGCAAGGAAAGCGCCGAAGGCATAAGGGCATCGCCGGAATATCAATATGCTTCGCCACAGGAACAGCAGGTATAGGAAAATGATCACTGCGCCGCCTACCAAACCATACTCTTCTATGATGATCGAATAGATAAAGTCCGAATATGGATGCGGCAGGAAATTGCGCTGCTTGCTATTACCTGGACCAAGGCCTTTGACGCCGCCGTTGGCAATGGCGATCTTGGCCTGCTGCACCTGGAAAACCGTAGACCCCTTCTTGTCGTCTTTTTTCTTTCCGCCTGCAAAATCCTCTATACGTTGCTGCCATGTTGCAGCACGACCGAAGCCTGTAACTTTCGACACAAAGAACAGCAGCACAACACCTACCAAACCACCCAGTGCCAGCATTACAATATGCTTCACACGCACACGTCCTATGAAGAACAGCAGGCTGCAGGTAAAACCCAGCATCAGGGCCGTAGAAAGGTTTGCGGGTGCGATCAGGATGCATGTTACTATGACAGGTATCAACACGGGTATGAAGCCCTTCTTCAGGTCTTTGATATCTGCTTGCTTCATACTAAGCAGGCGCGCCAGCAGCATAAAGAGCGCCAGCTTAGCGAGATCCGATGTCTGGAACGTCAGGTTGATGACGGGGAGCCTTATCCAGCGCGAGCCTTCGTTCAGCTTCGCACCAAAGAACAGTGTGTATATCAATAGCGGCACACTGATAATATAGAGCAGCAGCGCCAGGCGGGAGAACCGGGTATAATTCACTTTATGCACCCAGTAAATGATCAATACACCAAGCGCCAGCACCAGCAGCTGCTTCACCAGGTAGTAACTCGCATTTTTATCCATCCGATAGGCCAGCGAACCGGTTGAGCTGTAAACAGCCATGAGGCTGATGAACGACAGCACGATCACTACGGCCCATATTACCTGGTCGCCCTTTGTTCTGTTCAGCAGTTTATTTACCGGTGTATCTTTCATTTCATTTTCTTATAGTGCACGTACGGCATCTTTAAATTGCGTTCCGCGGTCTTCATAATTTTTAAACAGGTCGAAGCTGGCACAAGCCGGGGCCAATAACACAGTGTCACCTTTTTCAGAGAGTGCATAGGCAGCATGTACCGCATCGTAGGCGCTCTTCGTATCCACTACCGCTGTCACCACGCCGTCGAAGGCATCATGTATCGGTTTATTATCTATTCCCAGGCAAACGATTGCCTTCACTTTTTCCTTCACCAGTTCCATGATCTCGTTGTAGTCATTGCCTTTATCTTGTCCGCCCAGTATCAGCACCACTGGTGTCTTCATGCTCTCCAGCGCAAACCATACCGAATTCACGTTGGTAGCCTTACTATCGTTCACGAAATCCACTCCGCGTATCGTTGCTACAAACTCCAGCCGGTGCTCAAGGCCCTCGAACGTAGCGAAGCTTTCCCTGATCTTTTCCTTGCGTATGTTCGCTATCCGCGCTGAAATGCCTGCTGCCATGCTGTTGTACTGGTTGTGTTTGCCTTTTATTGAAAGATCATGAATAGACATATTGAGCTCTTCACCTCCGAAACGGATATGGATATTGTCGTTCTCCATGAAGCCGCCTTCATTGCCTATTGAGTTCTGCTCGCTCATTGTGAAATAGATTTTGCGTGAATTAATGGTGTGTGTTGCAACGTATTCTCTGATAACAGGGTCGTCGTAGTTGAGTATAAAGTATTCTTCAGGCCCCTGGTTTTCGGTTATTCGAAACTTTGAGGCGATATAGTTTTCAAATTTGTAGTCGTACCTGTCCAGGTGATCAGGTGTAATATTCAGCAGTACCGCTACGTCCGGCTTGAAGTAGCGGATGTCATCCAGCTGGAAGCTGCTTACTTCCATCACATACCACTCACAAGGCTGTTCCACTATCTGCTTAGCGAAGCTGTAGCCGATGTTACCAACCATTGCCACGTCCATTCCTGCATCCTTTAGCAGGTGGAAGGCCAGCTTGGTAGTAGTGCTCTTACCATTACTGCCGGTAATGGCTATTATTTTACTATCTCCCTTGTAGCGGTATCCGAACTCGATCTCACTGCACACTTCTATATCAGCCGCTCGCACCTGCTTCATCACCTCTGTCTTCTCACTGATACCCGGGCTTTTTACCAGGCAGTCGGCCATCAGGATGTGCGGTATCGTATGGCCACCCTCCTCGAATTGTATGCCTGCGTGCAGCATCGCATCCCTGAACTGCTTTTTAATAGTACCCCCGTCACTCACGAACACATCCCAGCCGTAGCGCTTGCCAAGCATAGCGGCACCTATGCCGCTTTCGCCGGCACCCAGTATCACCAGTTTTTTGTCTGCGCCCTTGGTCACTATTGCAGTTTTAATGTTACTATACTTAAAATGGCCAGTATGATGCCCACTATCCAGAACCTTGTTACTATTTTACTCTCGTGGTATCCCAGTTTTTGATAATGGTGATGCAACGGCGACATCAAAAAGATGCGGCGGCCCTCACCATATTTTTTGTAGGTACGGTTGAAGTACCATACCTGTATCATCACCGACAGGCTTTCCACCAGGAAGATGCCGCAGATGATGGGTATCAAAAGCTCCTTACGGACAATAATTGCCAGCGAAGCGATAATACCGCCCAATGCAAGGCTGCCGGTATCGCCCATGAATACCTGCGCCGGGTAAGCATTGTACCAGAGGAAACCAACACATGCACCAATGAAGGCGCCGGTGAAGATGGCCAGTTCGGCCAGGTTCGGTATGTGCATAATGTTCAGGTAATCGGCAAAAATGAAGTTGCCTGACAGGTAGGCGAATACACCTATACATATGCCTGCGATCGCCGACGTACCCGTTGCCAGTCCGTCGATGCCATCGGTTATGTTCGCGCCGTTCGAAACCGCCACTATGATGAAGATGACAAAGAGAATGTAGATGAGCGGTGTGGCAACTGCCATTGCCTTCTCACCGAATATTCCACCGATCTGCGCATAGCTCAGCTCATGTGTTTTTATGAAGGGGATTGTAGTAGTGGCACTTTTCATACGCACATATTCATGCAACTGTCCGTTTTCATCCTTACGGGTATAAGGTCCCGACACAACCTTTTCAGTAGAATTGTACACAGTAGGCTGTCCTTTCACCACCTCGCGTGTCACCACCACATTCTGGTTGTAGTACATGGTGGTTCCCACTATTATACCCAGGCCCACCTGGCCTAGTATCTTAAAACGCCCCGCAAGCCCTTCTTTATTCTTGCGGAATACTTTGATGTAATCGTCAATAAAACCAACCAATCCCAGCCATACAGTTGACACCAGCATCAGTATGATGTACACATTCGTGATGCGGGCGAAAAGCAATGTTGGTATCAATATGGCCGAAATGATGATGATGCCGCCCATGGTTGGCGTACCTTTCTTTGTCTTTTCTCCCTCCAGGCCCAGGTCGCGCACAGTCTCACCTATCTGCTTGCGCTGCAGGTAGCTGATGAGGCGCTTGCCCCACAGCAGTGTGATCACCAGCGAAAGGATGATAGCCATAGCCGCACGGAAGGTGATATAGTAGAATACCCCCGCCCCGAAAAGGCCAAAGTGCTCGCGCAGGTATGTAAACAAATAGTACAGCATCTATCTTTTTACTTATTCAATAGTTTAAATGCTTCCGTTAATACTTCCCTATCATCAAAATGGTGTTTCACGCCATTTACTTCCTGGTAGGTTTCATGCCCCTTGCCCGCCACCAGCAATATGTCGTCTGGCATGGCGAGCGCTACTGCTGTCTTTATTGCCTCTTTTCTATCTGTAATACGCAGCATTTTTCTTTTTTGCGCCATGCTCAGCCCCGCTTCCATCTCGTTCAATATTCCCTCAGGGTCTTCCGTCCTCGGGTTGTCCGACGTCAGTATAGCTTTGTCGCTATGCTCGCAGGCCACCTCGGCCATTATCGGACGCTTCGTTTTGTCCCTGTCGCCACCACAGCCCACTACGGTTATGATATTTTGCCCGCCGGTGCGCAGTTGTTTGATCGTCGCCAGTACATTAATAAGTGCGTCGGGGGTATGTGCATAGTCTACAATACCCAGTATCTTATCGTTGGGAGACATATAGGTTTCAAACCTGCCCGGCGCGCCATGCAGGCTGCTTAACACAGAAAGTACCTGCATCTTATCGGCGCCCAGCAATGTGGCTGCACCGTACACCGCCAGCAGGTTGTAAGCATTAAAGGTGCCTATCATCCTGAAGTGCGCTTCCTGGTTGTCCACCATCATCACAAGCCCGGTAAGATTATTCTCCAGCACTTTCCCCTTAATGGTGGCAGGCATCTTCAGGCTGTAGCTATTTTTTGTCGCCTTAGTGTTTTGAAGCATCACCATGCCCCGTTTGTCATCGGCATTGGTGAGCGCGAAGGCAGTTGTCGGCAGGTTATCGAAGAAGCTCTTCTTTACTCTTATATACTCGTCGAAAGTCTTATGATAGTCAAGGTGATCGTGTGTAATATTGGTGAACATGGCACCCGTAAACTCAAGCCCCTCTATCCTGCGCTGGTGTATAGCATGTGAGCTCACTTCCATGAAGGCATATTCACAACCAGCATTCACCATCCTGCTCAGTAGTGCCTGTATAGAAATCGGGTCGGGCGTGGTATGCGTAGACACTTCCGCTATGTCATGTATCCGGTTCTGCACAGTCGATATCAAACCGCATTTATGCCCCATTGCTTCATACAACTGGTACAGCAGTGTGGCACAGGTGGTCTTGCCATTTGTTCCTGTCACTCCCACCACTTTCATTTTGTGTGATGGATTGCCGTAAAATTCAGAGGCCATAAGTCCTGCCGCAGCTGCACTGTCTTTTACCTGCACGTATACCACACCAGCTTTGCGATCTGTGGGCATTGCCTCACATACTATGGCTACTGCTCCCAGCTCTTCAGCCTTGCTGATGAATTCATGCCCGTCTGTCACTGTGCCACGCACTGCGATAAAAGCACTGCCCTCCTGTACCTTGCGGGAATCGATGCAGAGACTACTTACCTGCACAGAGGTATCGCCTTCTGTTGCCTGTATAGTGACGCGGGTCAGTATGTCTTTGAGGGCGGGCATTTAATTAACTTAATTGCAGTGTTATGTTTTGTCCTTTATTAATTCTTGTTCCCGGCGGCACCGATTGCGATGCTACTTTACCTTTTCCATTCAATTGCACTTGCATTCCCTGGCTCTCCAGCAGGTATACCGCGTCCTTCAATCCCATACCGGTCACGTCCGGCACATACCCCTGGTACACTTGTTTCGCCTGCATAGCAACACGATGGCTCGAATCAGTTCTCACTTGTGCTATTGCATGCTCTGGCACGTCAGCTGTCAGTCCAAGCCCCATTGAGTTCATCAATACCTTATAGCTCCATCCTGTGGCATATGCTCCTTGCACTTTGTCTTTATTATTTCTTGCCAGGCTGTCCAGCGGGCCATCCCAGGAGCCTTTACTGCTGGCGAATATCCTGTCAGCTATCATCCTGAACACCGGCGCAGCAATAGTGCCGCCGTAGTAAGCACTTGAGTGCGCCCTGGTGCGTATCACCACAGCTATCGTATACTTAGGTTGCTCAAAGGGGAAGAAACCGACAAAGGAGCCCTGGTACACTCCGTCAGTATAGCTGATGCCTTTGTCAGCCACCTGCGCTGTGCCGGTCTTGCCGGCCATGCTGTAATAAGGCGATTTAATGCTGCGTGCAGTCCCCTCTTCCACCACTGCATGCATGCAGCGCTTCAGTTGAGCGATCGTGCTCGCATCACCGATATGCTCTTCAAGAACTGTCGGCTCTATTTTCTTAACATCCTTGCCGTACTCCCTGATGGCGCTCACGAGGTAGGGCTTCATCATCCTTCCGCCGTTAGCCACAGCATTATACACCATGCAGGTATGCAGCGGTGTGATGAGTACTTCGTAGCCGGTTGCCATCCACGGAAGCGTGGTAGCGCTCCAGTCCGCATCGCTCGGCGATTTCACCCTCGGGCTGCGCTCACCCGAAAGGTCTATACCTGTCTTTACATTCAGGTGTAGCTTCTTCAGATGCTCCACGTATTTCTCCGGTTGCTTATAATAATAAGTGTAGGCCAGCTTCGCCATCGCCGCGTTCGACGATTCCGCATAGGCCTTCCATATCGGCATTACGCCCAACCCAAGGTGCGAGTCTTTCATCACCCTGTTACCGAAGCGTATGGCACCACCTTCCGCATTTACGTTATCATCTACCGTGATATACTTATCGTTCAGCAGCGACAAAAGCGTGTTCACTTTAAAGGTCGAGCCCGGCTCCGTGGGCATTAAGGCATAGTTCAGGTCCTCTGCATAAGTGCCGTCATCCTGCCTGCCGAGGTTCACCAGTGCGCGTATCTTGCCGGTCTGCACCTCCATTACTACGCAGGTTCCGTATTTACATTCGTATTGCTGCAGCAGGCTCAGCAATGAATGTTCCGCAACATCCTGTATCGATACGTCAAGCGTGGTCACAATGTCCTTACCGTCTATGGCCTCCACTTCCGATCCGTCCATTGGCACCCATACGTTACCCGTTGCCCTTTGCGTTACCTGTATACCAGGTCTGCCTTTCAGCAAACTATCATAGCGGCTCTCGAGGCCCACGCTCTGCGCGTTCTCTCTCCACAGGCCAATGGTGCGGTAGGCCAGCATACCATAAGGATTGATGCGTTTCTCTTTCGGGTCTTCAATAAAGCCACCGTAAGCCTTGCCTTTATTAAAGATGGGGAAGGAGCGCACAGCCTGATAATCGTAATAAGCCAGGTTCTTCTTCAGGAGGAAGTATCGGTCACTGTCTGCATATTCCTGCACCAGCATTTCCTTGTATTGTTCAGCCGTCTGGTCTTTGAACAGGCTTGCCAGGCATTTCGACAGGCTATCCACATTCTCATCAAAAAGCTTCTTGCTGATCACAGAAAAGTCCACATGCACATCAAACTGCGGAATGGAAGAGCAGAGCAACTGTCCGTCTTCCGTATAGATATTACCCCTCTCAGCAGGAAGCGAATCGGTCCTGGTGTACATCTCCTGACCCAGTGCCCTCAGTGCAGGCCCTTCTTTCACCTGTATCATTGCCGCCTTTATAATAATAGCGACGCCGAACAGGCACATCCCTGTGAATGCGAGGTAAACCCTGAACCGTATGTCCTTTTTAACGTCCAATCGCTTTTATTACTTTTTTGCAACCGCACTATCTGTTTCTATCCTGTATGCCGGCAATATCATAGGTTTTAATCCCAGCCTGCCCGCGTTCCTTATTACTTCCATCTCCATCCGCGCATTCATCAGCTTTGTCTTTATATCCATATACTTCCAGCGCAGTTCCTTCAGTTCTTTGTTCTTGTTATTCAGGTCGCGCTGCATCGCTATGGCATGCTGCGAATTATTGATATATAACACTCCCAGCAAGGCCACGAAGGCCAGGTACGGGATATTATTCACTATGGCTTTGTAAGACACTTTCTCCAGCAACATCTTCCAGTCGCTCCTGATACGCTGCGCAGGCGCCACATCAGCTTGTCCTGCTGCTTTACCTTTACTCTTGCTGCTCATCCTGTTTCTCTCCTATGCGTAACCGTGCACTTCTTGCACGGGGATTATTTTTTACTTCTTCTTCGGTCGGCTCTATAGGCTTCGCAGTCACCGGCTTCAGGGGTGCCTTCGTCTTCTGCCTGCCATACAAGTCCTTTTCATCTTCTGCCTCCCAGTTGCCCCTTTTCATGAACTGCTTCACGATCCTGTCCTCTATCGAGTGGAAGGTGATCACACTCAGTCTGCCGCCCGGCTTCAGGCTCATTGCCGCCTGTTCTAAGAACTCCTTTAATGCACCCATCTCGTCATTTACCTCTATCCTCAGTGCCTGGAACACCTGCGCCAGGTACTTGTTCGGATTCCCCTTCATCACCGGCGTTATCATTGCTTTCAGCGCTTCTATGCTGTTCAGCTTCGCCCGTTCCCGCTGGCTTACGATCTGTTTTGCCAGCTGGCGCGCGTTGCGCACTTCGCCATACTGCTCAAAAAGCTTATGCAGCTTCTCTTCGCTGTATGTTTTCAGCACATTGGCGGCAGTGGTCTCGCTGCGCGTGTCCATCCTCATGTCCAGCGGCCCCTCGAAGCGGATAGAAAATCCGCGCTCTGCCGTATCAAATTGAAAAGAACTAACTCCTAGGTCAGCTAATATCCCGTCTACCGTTCTATATCCGTGCAACCGCAAAAAGCGGTTGATGTATCTGAAGTTTTCCCTTACGGGTATCAGCCTGTCATCATCAGGCTTGTTGTTCCAGGCGTCCGCATCATGATCAAAGGCTATCAGCTTTCCTTCAGGCCCCAGCCTGCTCAGTATCTCCCTGCTGTGCCCACCGCCGCCAAAGGTGGCGTCCACATATACGCCGTCCTTTTTTATTGCTAATCCATCCACCGCCTCCTTTAAAAGAACTGTCGTGTGGTAAAAAGTGGCACTGCCCATTTTTACTACATGTCAAAAGGGTTCATAAAATCGCCACCGGCCACTTCTGCCGCCAGGTCACTAAAGCCTGCCGACTTTTCACGTATGTAGTTATAGTACGTATCTTTATCCCATAATTCCACTTTGTCGGCCTGCGCAGATAATACCATGTCTTTCTTGATACCCGCATATTCCTGCAGGGGCTTTGGCAGCAATATCCTGCCGACGCTGTCCACATCTATCACCGTCGCACCATTCTGGAACAGCCTTTTGAACTCGCGCACCTTTGGGTTAAAGTCATTCAGCTTTGCCAGCTTCTCGGTCAGCAGGTTCCAGCGGTCTATGTGGTACATGCTGAGGCAATTTTCAAATCCGCGGTTAATAACGAAACGCTCAACTGCATTTTCAGGCAGTTGCCTGCGAAACGCTGCCGGCAGCAGGAGGCGGCCCTTAGCGTCGATGGCGATCTCGTATTCCCCGAGGAAACTGGTCATTGATGAAAATTACGTTAAACTTCCCTTTTCTACCACAAAAAAACACAAATTCCCACAAAACCACACACCAAAGATACTACATATTTTTCCACATAATTATGTGAACAACCTGTGAATTGTTGTGGATTTTGTGTTGAATTCTATTCAGGGCGGCAGTACCGGCTTCTGAGTCTGCCCGGACAACGGCGCGAATGACCCTGGCGAGCATACATTTTAACACACTTTTACCCGCACAAACGTGTATTACTCATTTCTTTCCATATTTTTGCCCGCTATTATGCCAATCCGCAAGAACTTATGGATCTTTTGCCTGGGCATCATGTTATTAAGCGCTTGTCAGGGTTACGAAAAACTATTGAAAAGCAGCGATGTAAACCTGAAGCTCCAGAAGGCCAACGAATATTACGACAAGAAGTGGTACCAGCATGCCAATCAACTTTATGAAGCACTGATACCGGTGATGAAAAACACCCGTAACTACCAGCCTTTATACTACAAATACAGCTACACCTTCTATTACATGAAGGATTACCTTTCTGCTTCTTATCACTTTAAGAACTATACGGAGTTTTTCCCCAATAGTAAGGAGGCAGAGGAATGCGAATTCATGTACGGCCTTAGCTTATTCAAGTATTCACCTAAATACAGCCTCGATCCCACCAATACCATCAAGGCGCAGGAGGCTTTACAGTCGTTCATAAACACCCACCCTAACTCCAAATACAATAAGGAGGCCCAGGGTTATGTAGATGAAAGCACTAATAAACTGGAAATGAAGGCAGCGGATGCCGCCCAGCTTTATTATAATATTGGCCAGTACAAAGCCGCCAGTGTGGCCTATAGGAGCGTACTGCGCAACTATCCCGGCTCAGGGGTACTTGACAAATACCAGTATATGGAGGTAAGGTCTCTCTACTATTTTGCAAAAGGCAGCATACCCGAAAAGCAGGAGGAACGTTATGCTAATATGATAAACGCTTATCATGAATTAGTTGACCAGTATCCAAAATCTCCGTACCTTCGCGACGCCGAGAAGTACTACACCCAGGCAGATAGTCACATTAAAAAAATACGAAATGAGCACAAGTAAAAGAGCACTTGCATCCGTTAATCCCCTGGTGGAGACACGTGATGTGATAGCACTGAAGAATAAAACCGGTAACCTGTACGAGTCGATAGCTGTGATTGGCAAACGCGCCAGCCAGATATCGGTTACGATGAAGGAAGAACTGCACCGCAAGCTCGACGAGTTCATCATCCACGGCGACAACCTCGAAGAGATCCACGAGAACAAGGAGCAGATCGAGATATCTCGTATCTACGAGCGCATGGCTAATCCGGCACTGCAGGCTATCAATGAATTCAACGAAGACAAGATCTACTATCGTAAAAAGTAATCTCATAAACGCACACAACCGCAAAAGCTATCCGCATGGGTAGCTTTTGCATTTATATCCACATCCTTGCGTCCACTCACGTTTTCACATTATTAACCCCTAACTTTGCACCGTGAAGAAGACTTACCAGCACCTGTTTTTCGACCTCGACCATACCCTTTGGGATTTTGAGAAGAATTCTGAAATGACCTTGCGTCGTCTTTTCGCAGAATATGATCTCCCTTCACGCGGCATTACGGATTTTGATGCCTTCTACGCACAGTACAATATCCACAACGATAAGCTTTGGGACCGTTTTCGCAAAGGCTTCATCAAGCGTGAAGAACTGCGCTGGAAGCGCATGTGGCTCACCCTCCTCGATTTTAAGATCGGCGATACAGCGCTCGCTCATGAGCTAAGCACAGCCTATCTCGAGATACTGCCTACGCAGGGTATGCTGATGCCCGGTGCTAAAGAACTGCTGGAGCACTGTAAAGGCAAGTATGTGCTGCACCTCATCACCAACGGCTTCGAGACCACCCAGCTTTTAAAGCTGCAATACTCAGGCATCTCTTCCTACTTCAATGAGATCGTTACCTCTGAGAAGAGCAACAGTATCAAACCCAACAAGGAAATATTCGAATACGCCATGATGGCTGCGGGTGCCCTGCCAGAGCACAGCCTGATGATCGGCGATGCGCTGGATATCGATGTGCTCGGTGCCTTCAATGCGGGTCTCGACCAGGTGTATTTCAATCCGCACAAAAAAGCGCACGAAGGCAGCCCCACCTACGAGGTACATGGTTTAGCCGACTTGATTGAAATTCTTTAAATACGCAACGAGGTTTTTACTTCACGATCACCTCAGTTACCACCTGCTCCTTGAAATATTCGTTGATATTCCGGATCAGTTGTTCCTTGCCGAACAACAATTCCTGCTTTAGCGGTGCAACGTCGGTGTAAACAGTAAGCAGGCCATTTTGCAATTTAATGTCACGGGTATATTTAGCGATCGTTTTACTGGTTATAGCCTCCCACTCTTCCCGCATGCGCAGCTCCGTCACCTTTGGTTTCCAGTTCGATTTCTCCAGTAAAAGGTTAAGGGCTTCCCCTATACTATACGACCCCATACCTGCAAGTTACTTATTTGCAAAAACATCTCCACACTTGCCAGGCTTGTCCGGGTTAATTTTATTTCCCTTATATTTGCTTATCGCGATCCCCGCAATATTCTGCCAATCCCTTTTCCACGGCTGATACTTGCACAACACTTCAAACGACATCGCGCTGCATTTTACCCAACTGGGGTACTTTTTGTTTTTGACTTTAACTTTTTTGACTTAACAATGGAATACAATACTACGCGCTCCAAGATGCTGATGCCTGAATATGGCCGCAATGTGCAAAAGATGGTAGAATACCTGCTCACCATAGAAGATCCTGCCGTACGCCTTAGAAACGCCGAAGCAGTTATTGAACTGATGGGCACACTTAACCCGCATCTTAAAACGGTGGAAGACTACAAACATAAGTTGTGGGACCATCTCTACCAGATGACAGACTTTAAACTCCAGGTAGATTCGCCATACCCGCCTCCGACACCTGAAGAGGTATTTAAAAAACCGCAGCGCTTACCTTATCCGCAGGAGCATATCAAAGAGCGTCACCTCGGGAAAAATCTTACTGCCCTGCTCGATAAGGCGATAGCCGAAACTGATCCTGAAAAAAGGCAGGCCCTTACACAGTTAGTGGGCTATTACATGAAGCTGGCTTATACCAACTGGCACAAAGAACCCGTGCACGACGACATGATAAAAAGTGAGTTGAATATCCTGTCCAATGGCAAACTGGTTTACGAAACAGGCGGCTACCGTGTACACTTCGATACACGCAGCAACTTTAAGCAGCGCAACAATAATAATAATGGCGGCGGCAATCGTAACTTCAAGGGAAACAACAACAATAGTGGTGGCGGCAATCGCAATTACGGTAACGGTGGCAACGGCGGCAACAATTACAACAAAAACCGTAAATTCAAGAATAAGAATAAATAGTCGCTGATGAGCTCTTTCGAGATCCACGGAGGCCGCAGCTTAAGCGGCAGCATCACTCCGCAAGGTGCAAAGAACGAGGCACTGCAGGTGCTCTGCGCTGCCCTCCTCACCAATGAGCCGGTCACCTATACGAACGTCCCGGACATTGTGGACGTTAATACACTCATTGAGCTACTGGGCGATATGGGCGTGCGTGTGGAGCGGCCGACCTCGAATACCGTAATACTGCATGCGGATAAGATCAATCCCGATTTCTTCATCGATAATACTTTCAAGAAAAAATCAGGTAAGCTGCGTGGCGCAGTAATGCTGGCAGGACCAATGCTTTCCCGCTTCAAAAGAGCACATATACCGCAGCCCGGGGGCGATAAAATAGGCCGCCGCAGGCTCGATACGCATATCCGCGGCTTCGAAAAGCTGGGTGTCACTTTCAACTACGACAATGAAGAGAACCTCTTCACCCTCGACGGTGAAGGGATGCGTGGCGCTTACATACTCATGGAAGAGCCCTCGGTTACGGGCACGGCCAATATTATAATGGCTGCAGTGCTGGCGCCCGGTCTTACCAATATCTATAATGCTGCCTGCGAACCATATGTACAGCAGCTTTGCCGCATGCTCAACCAGATGGGCGCACGCATCAGTGGCATTGGTTCTAATCTCATTACCATCGAGGGTGTTGATAAGCTGCATGGCTGCAGCCATAGGCTATTGGCCGATATGATCGAGGTAGGCTCTTTCATTGGCCTTGCTGCCATGACGAAAAGCGAACTCACCATCAAAGGCGCCGATGCTGCGCACCTCGGCATCATACCGGAAACTTTTGAGCGCCTTGGCGTGAACCTTTCCATCACCGGCGATGACATCTACATTCCCGCGCAGGAATCTTACACCATCCAAAAATTCATTGACGGGTCCATACTTACGGTTTACGACCATCCCTGGCCCGGCTTCACGCCCGATCTGCTCAGTATTGTACTCGTAATGGCCACGCAGGCAAGGGGTACCGTACTGGTGCACCAGAAAATGTTCGAGAGCCGCCTCTTCTTCGTCGATAAGCTGATAGAGATGGGCGCGCAGATCGTCCTCTGCGATCCGCACCGCGCCGTCATCATCGGCCTCGACAGGCAGGTGTCGCTCCGCGGCATCACAATGGTGTCGCCCGATATACGGGCGGGCGTAGCCCTGCTTATTGCAGCACTCTCAGCCCAGGGTAAAAGCACCATCCAGAATATAGACCAGATCGACCGGGGTTACGAGCGCATCGACGAACGCCTGAACGCACTCGGTGCTGACATTAGGCGAATTACATAAGACGACAAGCGGCTTCTGAGCAAATATTTATACCTTTAAATTTGCTTTATACATGCAAAAGTCGGTATTGATCATATTATTGGCTTGCTGCTATAGCAACCTTTTTGCACAGGACGCCAAACAAATGGATGCACGCATGGCTTACTACATGGATAGGCTTAGCTACTGGCATGAGCATGCCGATGCAACAATAGGCGGTGTGGACTCATTGGAGAATAACAACGACCTTTTTATAGAATACCTTGAGCGCACAGTTATTCAACGGGATACAGGTATATTCTATCCCTACCAGGAGGCAATAAAAAATGGCCTCAATGTCACTACTTCGCCCGACAGCATCCTGCGTATCTACGCCTGGGACCGGAAGGACGACCCCGACCGGGAACATATGGAGAACATAGCCGCTTACATGACTTACTATAACGTGCGCTATACCGACCTGGCATCATTGGAGAAAAAGGGAGCGCCTGGTTTCTTTTTTGATTTTATAGTGCCTATTCATACAAAAGAAGGCAATATTTACCTGGCAGTTTATCATGGCACACATTCGCTACGGGTAGAGGGCATCAGAGCCTATGGATTGGTCGACCATAAACTCGCCAAAATACCTTTCTTCAAAGATGAGACCGGATTTTACAGCGACCTTGCCTACGATTACGAGCCGGACTCAGCCTCTGCCAAAGTGCTGTTACATTTTAATGAAAAACAAGATAAGCTCTACATCCCCCGGATAAAAGACGGCAATTTTGCGGGTAAGTTTGTGGTTTATACATTCGACGGTAATAAATTTACCTACGATAAAAATGCGCGATAGGCACCTGTACATGAAACCCATTTTTTTATTCGTTATTACCCTGATAAGCATAGCCCTGCCGTCATCTGCACAACAGGACGCAACCGCTGCATTGGAGAGCAAAATAGAGGAATGCTTGCATCGCATCGACAACCTGCGCCGTAGTGAGAGCAAATTCCGTGATGATTCCCTCCAGGTCATAAATGCCCGGTTGATGACCTACCTCAAAAAAACATGCTCACGACAGTCAGGCCTGCTCCAGGACGAGGTGCGCCCTACGGATTCGATAGGCAATCCGGTCACCGGCATGAACATCCTTACATCGGAGGATAACAAGCTGCGTATTTACTGCTGGGACACCTGGACAGGCAAATCACAGCACAGCTTCAATGCACTCGCGCAAATAGCGGCCAAAGGCAATGCAACCCGCGTGAAAGTCATGAATGATATAGCAGGCGGCGACGACAATGCCGATCATGCCGGCACCTACTTTACAGATATATGTACTGTGCATACCTTGCTGGGCAAAACCGTTTACTTGCTGATGGACCATAAGGTGTATGGTAATAAAGGCGGTAGCCATGCCGTGCACTCGTATGAAATTGATAAAGGTTCGTTAATTCCCGTGCCTATATTTAAGACAAATGGTAAATTGCAGAATACAGTAGCCGTTGAGCACGACCTCGCACCTTATGGCGAGTGGGCTGAGGACGATGCTAACATAAAGCTGAGTGATGATAAGAAGACCATGTTTGTACCTCTGCTGAAAAAAGAACTGCCAACGCTCAGCCGGAAAGATTCACTGAACGAGGCCAGGAAACTCGTAAATACTGCCGATAGTGATGGGGCATTAAAAGGCGACTACTATATTTACCGATTTGACGGATTTCATTTTGTATACGATAAAGAGGCTAATAAAGGACTGAAGCAGCAATAGATGATGCGAATGACGAAATATGTATTGACACTTCTATTGCTCGGGGCATGCCTCGCCGGCTTTGCCCAGACCGAAACGCTGAAGGATGCCCGCATGTATGCCGACCTGAAGAATTACGAAAAAGCAACCGGCATTTACGAGAAGCTCTACAAAGACGACCCTTCATCTTCTGATATATACAATGAGTATCTCCAGCTTCTGCTTACCACCAGGGAGTATAAAACGGCGGAAGCTGTTGTAGCGAAGCAGCAGGCACTGCACCCTCGCAGCCCCATGATAGCGCTCGACATGGGCAATGTGTATACACAGGAAAAAAAGGAAGGAAAGGCGCGCGAGCAATTTGACAATGCAGTAAGCTACCTGACTGGCGACGATATGCTGACACAGCAAGTGGGCACCGCATTCAATAATATGGGCAATACCGAATATGCTATCAAAACTTACGAGCGCGGTGCATCCATGATAAGCAACAACTACATCTACAGCGATGCGCTCGCCCGCCTTTATGCAAAGGCCGGCGACATGGATAAAGCCCTCAATGTCATCATAACAGCGGTGCCGATACAGGTTTACGGTCTGGATAACACTAAGAACCTGCTGCTGGAGATCATAGGCACTGACGCCACAAAACTCCAACTGACACAAAAAGTGCTCATCAAACGCATCAATGAGCAGCCGGACAATCCATACTATGCCGAACTGCTTACATGGATATATACTCAAAAAGGCGACTGGGATGGTGCATTGATGCAGCTGGAAGCCGTTGATGAACGCAACAAGGAGGACGGCAGGCGCTTATACAGTTTCGCACATATAGCGGAACACGAAAAGCAATACGAGACGGCGCAAAAAGCGCTCGACGACGTTGTAGCCAAAGGCAACACCGGCAACTTCTACATGAGTGCACGCTCTGAAAAATTGCGCATGGGCCTGGAAAGGCTGGAAGAAGTGCCGTCTTTCACATCCATGGAGGTAAAAGCATTGGCCGACTCATTTGAGTCGTACTTCCGCGAATATCCCCAGTATTATGGTTCGGAAGTAGCCTGTAAGTATGCCGAACTGCTGGCGCAATTCGACAATAACCCAACAAAAGCCATTGAAATTCTGAAGAAGGCTATAGCAGCAGCAGGGATGCAGAAAGACCTGATCGGCAAAGCCAAACTGCAATTGGGCGACTACTACATTCTCTCAGGGAAAACATGGGAAGCCTCACTCATATACAGCCAGGTGGATAAAGACTTTAAACAGGATGCCCTGGGCGAAGAAGCACGCTACCGCAATGCAAAGCTCTCCTACTACCATGGCGACTTCAAATGGGCGCAGGAACAGTTATCGATATTGAAAGCCGCGACCTCTGAGCTAATAGCTAACGATGCACTCTACCTCTCTGTGCTGATCACGGAGAATACGCAGGACAGTAATACTTATCCGCTAAGCCGTTTTGCTTATGCCGATCTTTTGCTCTTTCAGAACAAGGACAAAGAAGCGGAAACACTGCTTGACAGTATTGCAACCGCTTATCCCAAGCACGACCTGCAGGATGATATACTGATGCTGCATGCCCGCCTCGAAGAGAAGCATCACAATTATCCTAAAGCGCTGGAATACCTGGCTACTATCCTCGACAAGTATAAGGACGATGTGCTGGGCGATGACGCTGCATTCAAAAGTGCAGAGATATACCTTACCCAGCTACACGATAAGGATAAAGCCCAAAAGTACTATGAGCAGGTCCTCATAGACTACCCCGGAAGCACCTATGTGCAAACCGCAAGGAAGCGCCTCGCCGAGCTAAAGCCCGACAAGCCGGTCCCCTGATAATATTGCGGCACTTTTGTATTTTGACGTTCATAAGCTGTGAAACGCTGGCCTTTACATAACCCGCACTTTTGGGAGTCCGCGCCCTTCTTTCGCCTGCTGATACCATTGGTAGCGGGTATTATATCGTATTCTTTTCTTCAAGTGCCTTTATACAGCGTCCTCGCAGGATTAGCTATAATACTGGCTGCATTCATTATATCCCTCAAATCAAAAAGATCAACATTTTTCTTTTTCAGCTCACAGGCAGCTTTGTTTCTCATATCCTGGCTCTTGTGCTTTGCAAATGACGTGCGCAACAACAAGCGCTGGTTTGGGCATAAGCTCAATACAGCAGACTTGTTTGAAGCACGCATCACGGAGAGTCCGGTAGAGAAAGAGCGTAGCTTTAAAATGCGTGTGAGCGTTTTGGCCACATTAGAGCCCGGCCATTTGTCGTCTGCCACAGGCGATGGCTTTGTGTATCTGGTGAAAGACGGCAAAGCGCCCAAATTCAAAAAGGGCGACATCGTCCTGCTGCCGAACAGGTGGAAACCGATAAAGAATGCAGGTAATCCCTTCGAGTTCGACTATGCTGCATATTGCGCGCAGAACAACCTTTATTATCAGCAGAGCCTATCAGCTAAAGACATTGTGCTCTTCCAGGCTGCCGCAACACAGAGCGCCTCTTTTACATCGCGCTGCCACGACTGGTGCATGCAGCAACTGGCCCGCTACATAGACGACAAACCTACGCTTGGTCTTATACAAGCCATGCTTATCGGCGACGAGGTGAACCTTGACAACGAGACGAGGCAGTCCTTTGCAGAGACCGGCATTGTGCATATCATAGCCATCTCCGGTGGCAATGTAGCGATCTTCTTCCTCGCCATCAGCCTACTGCTCTGGTGGCTGAAGCACAAAAGGCACCAATGGATCAAGTACTTCATCGCACTGCCACTAGTTTGGCTCTATGTACTGATGGCAGGCGCGCCGCCATCAGCAGTGCGTGCGGCTATTATGTTCTCTTTGCTGGCAATCGGCATCATCCTGCAAAAGAACAACAATAGCCTGAACACTTTGTTGGCCACTGCTTTTGTGCTACTCTGCGCTGAGCCCATGTGGTTGTACGCCATTGGCTTCCAATTGTCCTTCATTGCTGTGCTCTCGCTCATACTATTTTACACTCCATCATACAAGCTGTATACACCCGGCAACAAAATCGTAAAGGCATTGTGGACCACTATTGTAGCCAGCGCTGCTGCCGAGATACTCACCGCACCATTAGTTGTTTACTACTTCCACCTCTTCCCACTCATGTTCCTGGTCGCGAATGTGGTAGCCTATCTCTTTATGGGATTAGTGCTGTACATAGGCATGGCGGTACTGCTTTTCTCATTCATTCCTATTGTCGCCGGAGCGCTTGGGCAGATTTGTATATGGCTGGTACGCGCATTCGATGCCGTAGTTCATTGGTTGCAACGGCTTAACCCTGAGTCCTTCTACTACCTTCAGATGGACGCCGTAGAGCTGATACTATTATACGCCCTTATTGCCTCTGTAGCTATCTGGCTGCTACGGAGAGAAAAGAGTGCCATCTTTGTGGCGCTTGTGGCTTCCTGCGCGTTTCTTTTCCTACTCTGCGATGACCAGCATACTGCTGTCCGGCAGCAAAAGTTCGTGGCATACAACGCAGGTAAGCATATACATGCCGAGCTAATAAATGGTAAGCGGTATTCAGTCCTTTACACCGATACCTCGCAGCAGGTGAAGAACGTCTACGCCACTAAGCCTACTCATACCGCATGGCTGGCATGGCAGCCCGGCGATAACCGGCCACCAACTGATCTATTCAGGGTGGCAGGATATAGTTTGCTGCTTTACCACGATTCTCTATCCTACCCTGAAAATCTACACCCTGACTACGTCGTGCTTTGTGAGCCCGGCAATATTGATCCTGCGCAACTTTATGAGCGCCTGCATCCACTATGCCTCATTCTGCCTCAGATGCCGGAGGCCCAGTTGGAACGCTGGAAAGCGATGGCCGGCCGAATGCCCGTTGAACTGCATTACCTCCCTGATGACGGGGCCTTTGTGCTTGAATAGGTATATTTTCCACATTCATTAACTTCGCGGCTCAAACGATCAGATTTATATGGAGCGCACTATTCAATCGGCATTGATATCGGTATTCTACAAGGACGGGCTGGAACCTGTTGTCCGCAGGCTGCATGAGCTGGGGGTGAAACTATATTCCACAGGGGGCACCCAGACTTTCATAGAGCAACTGGGCATACCCTGCACTGCCGTTGAAGAAGTGACCAGCTACCCGTCGATACTCGGCGGCCGTGTGAAAACCCTGCACCCAAAAGTGTTCGGCGGCATCCTGGCGCGCCGCGACCTGGCCGAGGACCAGCAGCATGTGAAGGAATACGAGATACCCATGCTGGACCTGGTGATCGTCGACCTTTACCCCTTCGAAGAGACGGTGCAGAGCACGGACGACGAATCGAAGATCATCGAGAAGATAGACATTGGTGGCGTGTCGCTGATACGCGCCGCAGGCAAGAACCACAAAGACGTGGTGATCGTGGCATCGCGTACCCAATATAGCGAGCTGCTTGAGTTGCTGAACAAGAGCAATGGCGCTACAACGCTTGGAGAGCGCCGCCGCTTTGCCGCCGCTGCCTTTACCGAGTGCGCACACTACGATGTGGCTATCGCTGACTATTTTAACCGTACTGCCGAGGGAGGTAACTTCCAGCTTTCGTATGGAAACAAACAGGTGTTGCGCTATGGCGAGAACCCGCACCAGCAGGCCGCCTTCTACGGCGACAGCGATGCGCTGTTCAGCAAGCTGAATGGTAAGGAGCTCTCGTACAACAATCTCGTGGACATCGATGCTGCCTGCCAGATCATATCGGAATTCAGCGGAGCTGCTTTTGCTATCATAAAGCATACCAATGTATGCGGTGTGGCTGAGCGCAGCAATGTAAGCGATGCATGGACAGCAGCACTGGCAGGTGATCCTGAAAGCGCGTTTGGCGGTGTACTTATTACCAACCAGACAATAGACAAGGCAGTAGCCGAAAAGATCAACGAGCTGTTCTTCGAGATACTCATCGCACCTGCATTTGATGAAGATGCACTGGCACTGCTGAAGAGCAAGAAGAACCGCATATTGCTGCAACAAAAAACGCTTTTCTATCCAACTAAAGAATACAAACGCATCCTCAATGGCGTGCTGGTGCAGGACGCCGACAAGGCCAACTTCGAGACATGGAACGAGGTAGGCGCAAGGCCGTGTACCGATGCAGAGAAGAGCGACCTGCTGTTTGCCAACATCGTGTGCAAGCACCTGAAGTCGAATGCGATAGCGCTGGTGAAAGACAAGCAACTGGTGGGCAAGGGCTGCGGACAAACCAGCCGAGTAGATGCACTGCGTCAGGCGCTTGAGAAGGCTAAACAATTCGGCTTTGACCTTAGGGGCGCGGTACTGGCTTCGGATGCATTTTTCCCCTTCAACGATTGCGTGCAGATGGCCGATGAGGCGGGCATCACTGCGGTGATACAGCCGGGCGGATCGGTGCGGGACAATGACAGCATCGAGTATTGCAAGACACACGGCATGGCTATGGTGATGACCGGGCTACGCCACTTTAAGCACTAATGCTTAACACACACAGATGGTATCTATACTGATAGATGACGAACTGCTGCTGCGCAGCTTTCAGCCGGAGGACGGTGCAGAACTGTTCCGGGCAGTAGACACGTCACGGCAGCACCTCCGCCCCTGGCTTAACTGGGTGGACCCGACGACCAAACCTGAGCATTCCGTACAGTTCATCCATCAATCGCTGCAGCAACTGAATAACCAGGAAGCGATCGCTTTGGGCATCTTCAGCAAGCAGCATATCATCGGCAGCATAGGCATGCACAACTGGGACCATACGCTCCGCAAAGCACAGCTGGGCTACTGGATAGATGCAGAACATGAGGGGCAAGGCATTGTGCATCGCTGCATGCAACGCTTCATCAAATTCCTGTTTGAGAAGACTGACCTGAACAAACTAGAGATCCACTTTGTGCCTTCGAACAAACGCAGTGCGGTTATCGCGGAGCGGTTAGGCTTTAAGACCGAGGGTATCTTGCGGCAAAGCTTTTTGCGGAACGGCATGCTGGAGGATATCGTTATCACAGGACTGCTGAAGAGCGAGTGGAAAAATGTTCTGAACCAGGATTAAACTGATTAACGGAGTACCCGGTAGTGACAATTACCGGTTTTGGCATTATTAGTTATTTCCTGTTCAGACAGCCAGACTGGGGCTAAGTTTCTGCTAATCAATTCGTAGCAAAATTTTCATTATTTCCGGTTATTTCCTGTTTGTCTGAACACGATGAAAGGATCTGAGGATATACAGGATCGTTTTACTTCTGATTCACTTCCTGTTTGCTTCTGATTTTTTCCGAGTGGTTTCAGCAATGCGCCGAACGAGAAAGCGGGGATAGGCGATCGGGCAAAGAAAAAATAATCGGGCATTGATATTTTGCAAGTAACTGATGAGTAATTATTTACAAAAATCCCCGATGCCCGATTATGCCCGACTTTAACCCTCTGTGGTTTCCAGGTACGGGCATGTCTCGTCCTGATTTTGGTTGACAGTTTAGGTTAGATAATCCTGTCTGAAGTTGACAGTTTAAAATTAAATAAAATCCCTATCACTGAAAACTATAACCTTGCTCGCTTTGATCCGGATATGCA
>JAFDXN010000053.1 GCA_018267915.1 Bacteroidota bacterium
GAAAGGTTGAGAAAATGTTGCTCCCTGACCTGTTGAGTTGTTTTGTTGTTTACGATAAAAATATACCATATTTCTACGAAATCTTGGATCGCCAGAATATTTTTTCATCCAATAAATTCCTTTGTGCATTATTCCCGTTTTTTAAACAGTTACTTCCAGAATATCCATTCGATACAGAAAATGAATTTATTGAACGAGATGACTCATACAATGACTATGACAGCTACATTGCTAAAAAGTTGCGAAGCATAATTTTTGGGTAAATCGGACGATTTGTATTCCAGTCGCTGTCAACCGAAACCATGAGCTTTGCTTAAAATTGTTTCCTTATGAAAGCAGAGCAAAATGAATTCTCCGAAAAGATTGATGTTATCATTTACTTACTTCAACAGTCGCTCGATGCGCAGAAAACCGTTGTCGAGTGGACCGGTTATGACGAGTGCAAGGAGTTTTTTATTATGGATCGACGCAATGGGCCAGTCTTATTAAAACCGAGCGCTTAGTAGTAACGCAGATCGGACGTCGCAAATTTATCTCTAGGAAATCGTTATTAAGCCTGCTTGAGCGGAATGTTCTTCGTTATTATTGCGATTTTTTGGCATCTGTCGGGCTTCTTTTTGTCGTCTTGCGAAATGATTCATAGCGCTAGTGAGTTGTGGGCCCTTGTCTAGTTGGGCTACAAGCGCATTGGCGGCGGTTGATCCTTCAATTGGTTTTTATCAGTTTTTTTACCCGAATATGCTCTATTAAGCTGCAGTCCATAAATGGCACGATTTCTTGGAATTCTTTCTTTGTATTATCTTATTTTTGTTGTCGAAAACAGATGCCATTGGGATAAATTAGGATCGACATATACTACCATACTTAGTATTATAACACGTTTGTAGTTTCTAAATCTGGAAAATTTACAACTCAACATCAATCGTGGTATAGTGCGCCGATACGGCGTAGCTGTGCCTGATGCGTTGAGTGGGCTTTCCAGAGCCTTGAGACTGCAAAGGGATTTCAGTTACGCTATTTTATTTTAAAACATAAACTATACAAAAATGAGACAATTACTGCTGATTATTGCTGCAATGCTGCCAATTGCATTGCAAGCCCAAGACGTCATTACGAAAAAAAATGGTCAGAACATTCGCGGCAAGGTACTTTCAGTGACCCCTACAGATATATCCTACAAAACCGAGAAAAGTCCTGATGGAACAACATTTACAGTATCAAAAGACGAGGTGCTGTCGATATCGTACGATGATGGTACAAGTACCAACTTTGCACGGTCGGGAACTATCGGGATGCAACCAATACAAGCTCAAGCATTTGCTGGAGATTCTATCAAACCAGATGGTGTAAACACTTATAGGCGTGGAGATTTAGTGTTATTTAAGAACGAAAGAGGTAGATTCCGGAAAGGATTAATTATTGGACTTAAGCCCACATTTGCAATAGTGAAAGCCAGCGGTGGTACGCGGGAAATGCCTTATGACCAGATAGCGAAGTTTGAAGACAAATAGCACCCGCCTTACAAGCAGAGGATCCGAGGTTCGATCCCGTTTGCTTCCACTCTACGGGAAGGAAGGCCAAATAATTCGGCCTTCCTTCTTTTTTTATCCCCCAAAGCCGCGCCAGTATAGGCTAAATCTAAAAGGAAATTGTCTCCTGAAGCGGTTCGATACTTACCATCTTGAAATATCACCTTTTCACGGATGGTCGAACCAAGCATGTAGCGTTTTACGTCCAAATCCGCTTCTGCAAAGAGTCCTGTCATATTATTGAGAAAGTAAAAGCCAAACTCCACCATATCCTGCTCATTCAAGTCTCCCTTGCTTAGTTCAGAAACGCGAACAATCAGCCGCTCTATTTCAGGCTCTATTTTAGCCTTGATCTTTTGGTATTCACCTACGTCCAGTTTGCCGTCAAGCATGAGCGTTTGTCCAAGGTGTGGCAAGACATTAACGGGAAGCGCATCCAAAGGAAGGAGCTCACGTTATTACTATTATCATTGCAAGAGGGAATGCCGGGAACGGGTAAAGGCAAATGAAGCAAACGACATCTTTTTCGATTTAGTAAACAATATCGGTAGACTTAGAAAGATGTTCGAGACTTATGAACTGGTTAACAATACAGGAGCGTTCGTGAAAATCAACATCGTCTCGATTAATTTTTACTAATTCACCTACCCTCATACCGGTTGAGCTTAATATTTCTACCAGAGCAAGGTCTCTTATCTCTTTACAGTTATCTCTTAATACTTCAATTTCTTCATCACTGAGAGTTGCCTTAACTGTCTTGGCAGACTTTACCTTATGTATTCTCCTTACAGGAGATTTAATAATATAATCTTCATCCTCCAGCCAAGAAAAGAAGCTGGAGAATATCCTGCGGATATTGTCAATGGTAACCTTGCTAGTGTTTTTCCTTGCCTGATAATCTGCGAGGTAAGATCGCAAATCATTAGTGGAGATCGCTGTGATTTTTTTATCAAGCGTATTGAGCATTGCTTCAATGGTGAACTGATAGTATTTTAGCGACTTTTCAGAACAACCCTCAACTTTTTTAGCTGAAATAAACAGATCAAGTATCGAATTGCTTTTTTCAATCATTGGTTGCTGTTTTTCAGTCCTGTAGCTCATTTCAACGTCACGAAAATTCTGATGAAGAACTTTCTCCAGTAGTTGCAATTGCTGAAAATTCAATGCATTAGCCATTTCGTTTATAATTCCTTGCTTTACAATTTCTTTCATTAGAATTAATTTTTATGATTAACCCCCAAAGAAAGCAAACAAAAATAGCTCATGATTTAGCTAAATGATAATTTAGAGCAGATGGCCAAAACGGTCTACGATTATTGGTTTATTCAGTTCGATTTCCCTGACAAAAATGGCAAACCGTACAAATCATCAGGTGGGAAAATGACCTATAATGAAGTTTTGAAAAGAAAAATACCGGTCGGATGGAAGGTTGGAGAATTAAGAAATTACTTGACATCTAATAGAGGAGTTTCGTATAACGGAAAAGATATAGCTGGTGATGGAATTCCTATGATCAACTTAAACTCTTTCAACGTCAATGGCACTTTTAAAATAGAAGGCACTAAATCATATTCTGGGGAATACAGCAGTTCTAAAGTCTTGAGACCTTTTGACTTAGTGATGTGTAATACTCAGCAAACCGCTTTAGATCCAAAGAAGGATATTATCGGAAAATCAATTTTAGTGCCGGATATTTTCGAAAGTGAGGTTGTATCTTCTCATCACGTAACAACAATTAGTGTAAAAGACTACAACCTGAAATTTTATCTTAACAGCCTATTTAATACCCCGTATTTTCACCAGTATATCTCCGGGTATGCCACTGGTACAAATATTCTTGGTTTGAACTTCGAAGGCGTCTTATCATATTTGGCAGAAATACCAACTAACGAACTCCTATTAAAATTTTCGGCCATCGTTTTAAATGTTGAAAAACAAAAAAGTAGGATTTTTAAAGAAAATCAACAACTAACTCAACTTCGCGATTGGCTTTTACCTATGCTTATGACCGGACAGGTTACGATTGGCTAAATCCGTAAAATAAATTATCATTTACCTGCGTGTCAATTCCCGTTTGCCCGGTAATGGATTATCATTGACGATGTTCGTTCCCGTGTTAGAATACCGTTAGATTTGAATCAAGAATAATCGGGTTTTATATGGAAAATCATTGCGGATATATACAATGTGGGTAATTTCATGGCTGCATAACACTTTTTTTATGACTGATGAAGATTTTAAAAGGCTGGAAAGCAAAATAGATACGCTATCCGCCAAAGTCGAAAAAATCAACCAGAAATTTGAACAGGCTATTGTGGTGGCTAAGTATGGTAACTCTTTCACACCTCCTAAGCAGAAATCGAAGAAAGAAATTGATGAAGAACGCCACGCCCACATCAAACGACGAGTTGATCTGATGTTCAAAGGTCGTCAGTTGCAACGGCAATTTAACCTTGTAATGCCACCACATTACAGCAGGGTAGAACATTATCTGCGTACAAACGATCCCAAAGCCTTTGATGGGCTAAAACGGAATAGCTGAGACTTCCTCCAGTCTCCAGTCCACTGAACAGCTTAAATCGAAATCATGTGGTAACTTAACTTTTTCTTCCACATAAGCCGCTCATTATCAATAGCCATTGGAATCTATGATGGTTGCATAAAGAAATATGCTACCGGCCATACTAATGCTTTCGTTCGGGCTGGCTAATTTTGTCGAAACATTTCACCATGCGATACATTTTTGCCTGCTCATTTTTGCTCTTTTTATGCTCATGCAATCAAACACAATCATCCAGCCATTACGGGAAAAACTACGGTGCTCCAACTGCGACTGTTTCCAATGGTGCTGAACCGAAAGGAATCAAAGGGCCGCTGTCCTATGGGCCTGACGTGCCTGCTGCTGCATCTGGCGATACGATAGAGGTGAAGTTCGATGTACAGCACAAGCGGTTTCATGTAAAGAACGATGTGGCCTATACTGCATGGATGTTCGGAGATTCAGTGCCGGGGCCTATTTTGAAAGTGCGTGTCGGTCAAACGGTTAAATTTTCAATGACCAATCGCTCCAATGAAGCTGCACCGATGAGTATGGACATGGATCACTCAATGGATATGGGGCACTCTGCGCAAATGCCACACTCGATAGATTTTCATGCGGCAATGGTTAATCCAGAGGATAAATACCGGACAGTCAATCCGGGCGAAACAATACACTTCACATGGACAGCGAACTATCCCGGCGTGTTTATGTACCATTGCGGTACACCAATGGTACTGATGCATATGACCTACGGAATGATCGGTATGGTTATCGTGGAGCCGAAAAATGGCTTCCCCGGAAAGGTAGATCATGAGTATGCGTTTGTTCAAAACGAATACTACTTGAAGAAGATTAATGACAGTTCATATACACCCGATACTGTCACTGCTCGCTTGAAACAGCCGACTTTTGTAGCTTTTAACGGGAAGGTTGCCCAATACATTTTGCATCCTATCCACGTTAAGGCTGGTGATCGGATACGAGTATATTTCATGAATGACGGGCCAAACAATGCCACTAGCTTTCATGTCATTGGAACGATTTTTGACAAGGTTTGGTTCGATGGGAATCCCAGGAACGAATTTGAAGGAATGCAGGCCGTATACTTAGGCCCGGCCTGCGGAGCTATCATGGAATTTGTTCTTCCGGAGAAAGGTCGCTATACGTTCGTAGACCACTCATTTGCCGATGCGGAAATGGGTGCAATGGGACAGTTCGTAGCTGAATAACTTTATGAGCAATGAACGGAAAAACGGTATGGGTAAAGATATGCCTTATTCATTTGTGCATAGTCGCGTTCCTCGGTACTCTGTTGCGAAGCAAGATACTATTTTCGCTTCCGTGGATTGACTTCAAAAATCTGGTTAATGCCCATTCGCATTTTGCCTTTGGTGGTTGGGTTACTTTGGTTCTGATGGTGCTCATGATTTGTGACTTATTACCAAATGCTGCAAGTAGCCAAAAAGTATATCAGTGGATCTTAGGCGGTATTGTTTTCAATGCATGGGGTATGCTGCTGTCATTTCCGTTTGAAGGGTATGCCTTCTTTTCAATACTCTTTTCGACCTTATTTATTTTTGTCACGTACATTTTCAGCTATGTCTTCATCCGTGATATTCTGAAAGCCCCTGTCGGAAAAACGGTCAAGTTATTAGCTGTTTCGTCCCTTATTTGCCTTGTTCTTTCATCTATAGGACCGTTTACACTTGCTTACCTGTTGGCAAGTAAATCGGGCAATTTTTTGCTCTACAAAGATTCTATTTATACGTACCTGCATTTTCAATATAACGGATTTTTTACTCTATCAGTTTTCAGCATTTTGTTTTGGCGTTTGACGTCTTCTGTGTCAGCGGAAACCAATAGAAAGCTGCACCAATTTGCAGTTGCATTATGCGTTTCAATTCTGCCATCCGTATTCCTTTCCTACCTGTGGCAGTATCCTGAAAATACCGTGCGTATCATTGCGATAATTGGCGTTGCATCTTTACTAGCATGCGTGATATTTTTTGCGCGTATCTTCCTTTCAGTACACAAATACTTCTTGAAGAAAGATCCACTGATCCGCATTCTTGGAACTTTGTCGCTAATTGCCTTTACTCTAAAGCTATTATTGCAAAGTGGTACTATCATTCCTTCGCTCGGCAATGCTGTTTTTGGCAATAGGCCTGTTATTATTGGCTTCCTGCATCTGGTATTTCTCGGCTTTGTATCACTTTTTGCACTTGCCTATCTGTTGCAGAACGGTTTACTACAAAACGATAAAATAACAAGAATTGCGCTCGCAATATTTGCAGCGGGAGTGATTGGAAACGAGCTTGTGCTAATGACACAGGGGCTTGGAGGGATGTTCATGCAGAGTAGTGCTATCTTTCCGTGGCTGCTGTGGATAATTGCTGTTTCCCTATTTGTCAGTACCTTTTTACTTGCTTCTGCACAGCTTGGAAAGAAGCAGAGATGAATTACAATTCTAAAGAAGTCGTAAAAAACGGCCACACCAATATGATGTAGCCGTTAGCCCTGTAACCCTAGGGAATATTAGTTTTAATTTTTACCGTCATTATTGCGCATGAATTCGAGCATCTGCCGCGCCTCGTCATCGGTGAGATGCTGGTTTGGCATTCGCACCATACAGACTTCGATCAATGCCTTAGCTTTCGGGTCTTTATCCAGCATTTCATCGGTATTGGTAACGAAGTTCATTATCCATTCCGGCTTCCGCCTGTCGGTGACGCCTTTCCAGCCCGGGCCAACTAACTTTTCTTCCGTCAGTTTATGACATGACCCGCATTTTACGTCATAGATGGCCTTGCCCTTTCCAACGAGACCCTGATCGAGCGGGTGCGTAAGCTGCACATCTTTGAACTTCCCAAAGCCTTTGCCATCTTCACCTGATGGCGGTACTACGGTATCCTTTGCCACCGGCGCACCACCGGACGTTGCATTATCATTGCTTGCGCCGCCACCGCAATTGGCAAGGCAGATTCCGGCAAATATCAAAAGAGAAAAGTATCGTAATTTCATGGACGAACTAATTTTTAATTTTTGTGAGATGGAGAATAGCTTCATGGTGGGAGTATAAAAATCATGCCAGAACCTATTTCAACTTATCAAATACGCTATGCCACTATTTACCGGAAGACATAAATCTTCGATGGTCTTTTCTGAACACAACATCCTAAATCCTTCACGCACAGATTTAAAGTCATTATGGATCGGACAGGGATGGGCTGCCGAACATTTGTGAAGCCCAAGCCCACATTGGTTGAAAACATCGGTTCCGTCAATGGCTTCGACAATGGCCAGGATTGGTAATTTCATTTGATTTTCAATGATATAGAAACCTCCATTGGGGCCTTTCGCACTACATATTAACCCCGCCTTGGCCAGCTTCTGCAACAGCTTGCCGACGGTATGCTCATTCTCATCGATCTGATCGGCAATTTCCCGTATCCCGAATTTTTCTCCGGATTTAAACATCGAGCCTAAATAAATTACTGCTTTTATCGCAGCTTTACACGTTACACTCAGCATACCTATCTATTTAAAAATTCGCGTCCTTCCTCCGAAATCATCTGGAAATTCCAGGGCGGGTCAAATGTCAGTTCCAGACGTGCGGTGTAACCGGGGAATGTTCCTGCCAATGTGTTCTTCACTCCGTCTGTAATTGATTCTCCCATCGGGCAAAACTGTGTTGTCAGTGTCATACGGCAAAAAACTTCTTTTGCTGTCTCGTCAAAGTCGATCTGATATATCAGTCCGAGATCAACCACATTCAGGCCGATTTCAGGGTCATAAACGGATTCGAGCGAGGCGAGTGCAATGGTGGACTTGATATTATTGTTAGTTATTATTGCCATAATGTTTCGGTGAATGTGACATGATTTTGAAAACGTTTGCTATATACAAAATAGCCGCAAAAAGTAAAAAAAGGCTTCCGGCCTGCAGCGCATATTGATTCGTAGTGATAACTCCAATTGCAAATATCGGGACTCCGGCGAGGTAGCTGACAGACATCCAATGAAATACTCTTTCGCTAAACAAGTCTTTTGGATTTGGAGTTTTACCCTTACCTGAGAGCTTATGGTATGTCTTGTGCCAGACGATAAAGGGGAGGGTTTTGAACGTCATGCCTAAAATGATAGCGGTAAGCCATCCAAAAAAAATAAGGAAACCGTAAGCACTGACAAGATTTGTCTGCGGCTCACCGGAGAGAATTAATGCACCGATTACCACAGCGAGAAAGATCATCGGCAGCGGTATCATGTAGGTTGATAACAGCGAAATTTTCATTTGGTCATCAACCTGCTTCCTTATCCGTTCCTTGTATGCGCGGAAACAATAGAAAACAAACAAAAGTATTGAAACAAAAATCATCGTAATCGGAATCAGGAGTGTTGCGGTGCTACCGGAAAGAAACAAGAAAAAGAAGCTGATCAGGGCTACGTTAATAAGATAAAAAATCCAGCGCAGGATTGCCGTGTGACTGTACTTGGAAATAAGGAAAAGTGGGATTAACCGCGCTCCGACACCAATGACAGTGAGGAGGAACCAGCCCGCAATGCCCAGATGCGCATGAAGCGAAAGATAGTGTAGGGATTCTTCTGGCAGACACTTAGTTCTGAAATTGCAAAGCAACAGAACACCGATTATTGTGGTAACTAACAGCCACAAGGTTGCCGCAACAACAAAAGTAGCATGGATGTTTCGGTGTTTACTTCTCCGAATACTTGCCACAAGGTTTGTCATATACAGCAAAACGCTAATTACAACAAGTATTCCGCCTGCCAGAGCAAGGTTACCCAGATCAAACATGTAAAAACCTGAAACAAGTGGTGGTATACCAACCGCTGCGCAAATAAATGAGGCATAAGCAAGCTTGTTGCTGTACAACTCTCCTTCGATAAGGACAGGAACTAATTGGTGGCTGGCTCCGAGAATAATCATCGTGCCCCAGCCGAGTGCCATTGTATGTGTGATTGCAAGCAATGGCGGTTGAAAATAGTGGCCAGTGAATGCTTTGGTATTTATCAGCAACATGACAGTTCCTGCAAGGAATGAAATGGCCGCATATCCATAAAAAGGCAACACCACTTTGTAGGATGTGGTCTTAGCTGTAGCGATATTTCCTTGCGGTGCGAACATTTCAGGGTTTGAATATGAGTAAATGAACTTCGCTTTCGTTTATCTCCTTAATGCGGTAATCAAATTTCCGTTCTGCCAGTTCCGGCAATAGAAATACAGGAATGCGTTTGTGATATACATAGAGAGCAATCCCTTTCGGCAATTTATCCAGTGCATCAAGTATGGTAAGCATGGGCTGAGGCATTTCCAACTCCCGCACATCTATTGTTTGCAATTTCCCTTCAAAACGATCAAGTACAGCATCCCACTCACTGCTTTTGCCATCAGGGATAGTTACTTCAACAGACAGTTCCGCCTCCTTAAAGAAGTAAGTATTGATCGTATCTTCATCAACGTATTCCACAGCCGAACGGTAACCTTGTTTTTCCAAAAGTGCAATGAGTGGTGTTGGTTCAAAGCTATTAATCAGTTTTAGCACCATTCCGACATCTAAAGTTTTAATGTTTTCAAGAATGATTTTAAAAGGGTCAGTGCCTGTTTCAATGATGGGCCGTACATCCAATTCCAATATTTTCTCCGGCTGAATTGCTTTGATGAATTCAGGCAGTTGAGAGATCGTTGATTCGCTATCGACACTCTTGGTTCGGTCTATCGTAAATCCAAGCAGTTCAAGTTTTTTAAAAAAATCTTCGGCATTGCATCCGGCAATCTTGCTTGCCTGTGAAATAGACGTTCTTCCTGCCATGAGCTTGCGCAAGAATGGGTTTCTGAGCTTCTCAAACTTTGGAGAGATACTGATAATGGCTTCCAGTGAATCTGGATTAGCTTTAAGGAGATTGGCAATCTTTGTATTCTCGTTTACCAGAATCATAGCTCAAAGTATTTTGTGTATAGTTCAATGTGCGCCTTAATTTGTCCGTAAATATTTGAAGCGGCCTCTTTTGTCTCAACCTTAGCCATTTTCTGCGTCATTTCCATAAGCGGTTCAAGCCACTTGTGTAATGCCTCATGATCTTTGCCCTTCATACGACAGTCCGCAACCATTTTATCAATTTGGGCTTGTAATCGTTTTGCCAGTTCTCGGTATTTCTCAACATCATCGGGCTGCTCACTTGTAATTATGTTCCTTAATGCGTTTACGTTAACATCGGTGACTGAATCAGCTTTCCATTTCAACCCATTATTCAGTGTAAGTTCTTCATTGTGTGGTGATACGCTAATGCTATCAGCAGGTTGTTCCGGGACATATTTTTCGCTGTGATCTGAAGATGAACATGACAACATGGCTATTGTAAGGATGCCAATAATAGCGGCTCTTTTGAATAACTCAATTTTGTTACTTTTTTCCGCTGGTTTTATTATCATCCTTAGAGAAGGGTCATACGTGAAATATTGCCAAACCCAATTGATGAATACAAAAATCCTGTTCTTGAAGCCGATTAGGGAAATGACATGTATGAACATCCAAACAAACCACGCAAGGAAGCCTCTTAATTTCAAACGGCCAATTTGGGCGACTGCTTTGTTATGACCGACTGTTGCCATAGAACCTTTATCCACGTATTTAAAAGGCACAAATTTTTCGCTGTTTATGGAGTGACCCAAATTTTTGGCAAGCAGTTTAGCTTGTTGAATTGCAACCTGAGCTACCTGCGGATGTCCTTTAGGATAGTCAGGTCTTGGCATCAATGCTATATCACCAATTGCAAACACGTCTTTGGCATTCAAAATACGGTTGAACACATCAACCCGGATTCTCTTGTTGGGTGCAAGAGAACTTTCAGGAATACCGCCTATTTCTGCCCCCAAGACTCCCGCTGCCATGACAACACATTTGCTTTTGATAGTCTCTCCGCCGCTCAGAACGACGTTCTCTCCGTCATAGTCTTTTAGTATTGTGTTGGTTTTCACTTCTATGCCTAATTTGGCGAGATACCCTTCAACTGTCATACCTGCAACCGGACTCATACCGTTTAGCAGTCCTGGCATGCTGTCCAAAAGGAAAATCTGCATCTTGGCAAAATTCAATTCCGTATAATCTTTCGGCAGTATTTTCATTTTCATCTCGGCAATCGCTCCGGCCAGTTCTACTCCTGTCGGGCCTCCGCCTACAATTACGATGTTTAATAACGCAGATCGCTCACTCTCATTTCGGGCAATTAAAGCCCGTTCATAATTTTGCAGTAACGTATTCCGCAGTAGCAAGGCTTCTGACACCGACTTCATGGAATACGCATTCTTTTGTAACTGCATGTTTTGGAAAAAATTGGTCGTTGAGCCATGAGCCAGTACTAAATAGTCGTATGAGATCGTACCAATAGAGGTGTTAATACTGTGCTTTGCAGCATCAATACTCTCAACATCGGCAACACGAATGAAAATGTTATCTTGTTTGCGGAATACTTTTCGCAGCGGGAAACTGATGTTGCTCGGCTCCAGGCCGCAAGTAGCAACTTGGTATAATAACGGCTGGAACTGGTGATAGTTATTCTTGTCCAGCAATACCACCTGAAAGTATTTTGATGAAAGCCGTTTGGCTAGCGTCAGTCCCGCAAAGCCGGCACCGACTATCACTACTCTTTTTTGATTCTTAACTCTACCCGGCAAGTCCATATAACAAATATTTATTTTTCCCAAAAATGGTCATTCCATGATGTATCTATGTCCCTGTTCTTCTCATTGTGAGTAGAAAGAAGGTCTGTTAACTGTGATTCGGAAAGTTGGTTTTGCAGGTGGTTGAATAGGACCCTCTCCTCGAACCGAATGTGTGCTTCCAATAAGTCTGCAAATTCATTCAGCAGGTTCTTATCTGATGGGGTGGATTGTAATAGCTCCACAAGCGTATATATTCTTTTATGGTCGGCCTCCGCTTTTCTACGGACAACATCCCCTTCGGGAAGCTTGGAAAACAGCAAATTTTCTTCTTCGCTGAAATGAGCGTGCAGATCATTTTGAAAAAAGAACTGTACGTAGTTGCTGATGCGTCCCGGTTCAATGGCTAATTGCAGACCCTGCCTGATTTTCCACGCAAGTAGCAATCCGAAATGATGATCTCTTGAAAATTGTTTCAATGCCTCATGCCTTTTTATCGGTGCTTTTTTGTTATTGTCGCTTTTTTGCAGTTTCTCAACAATCTTTGAGTTGGCCTCATCGTTGTAAATGCCATAGGCGTTTACAATGATTCCTTTTGTCTGATACTTCTCTGAAGAAATGGCGTATAGAATCACTTCGTCATCCGGGTCGGTTTGCCCCTCAAACCTATATATCTCGTCAATTTGGAAATCATCCGGCGAAAGGCTTACCACCATACTTTTGCACACTAAACATTCCTTTTCTACGTCGAGAGAAAAATCATGTGTGTAGCCTCTTTTTGCAAGGCCAGATATCGCGTCAGTGAGCGTATCATAAGCAATCGGTATTGTTTCCATATTTTCAGTTTAAACGTCCAATGATTTATTTCTGTTCTTTTCAAGTTCAATGGCTTTGGGGAACAGTATGTTGTTTTCAAGGTGGATATGCAGATGGAGGTCGTCATCAAATTCTGCCAGTTTCCGGTATAGCAGAGAATATGAGGCGCAGGCGTCTTCCGGTAGTGTATAATTCGTGCTCAACTGCTTAATTTCCTCCATCAGGGTCGCTACTGATTCATGTTCCATCTGCATGATATTGACCGGCTGCTGCACTGTTCCGAATGCGCTTCCGTTGGACTGTTGACCATTTGCCGACAATTCTTTGATATATGGGAACAATATTCTTTCTTCCTTCATCATGTGAGCAGTTAGTTCAGTATTTACCTCCTCAATCAGCTTCTTT
This sequence comes from Bacteroidota bacterium, assembly GCA_018267915.1. GTDB lineage: Bacteria > Bacteroidota > Bacteroidia > Chitinophagales > Chitinophagaceae > MKUN01. The sequence goes on from JAFDXN010000053.1 coordinate 12,967, forward strand.
ATTTCATGCAACTCAGGATGACGCCCACCGTGTACTCCGGCAACTTTGGTCGCATAACCTACAAGTTCAGGTAGGGATTTTCTGATGTAGGTATGGTGAGTGTTCACGATATAGTCAGCCAAGAACCCAGGCTCCCATTCATTATATGGCAAAGGACGTTGCGCCAGCACTTTGTCGGCTTCCTGTAATTCAGCCTCAATCTTGGTTACGTCTAATCCTTTTGCGGCACAAGCTTCTTTGACTGTTTTCTTGCCACCGCAACAGAAGTCAATATTGTATTTTTTGAAGATTTCCGCCTTGCGCAAATCCTTGGCCGCTATTTCTCCGACGGTTTCGTCTTTTTCTCCTGTTACGCGCTTAGAGATGCGCACTCTCCACCACTGTGGCCCTTGTTCAAGGTATTCCCAATTAAAGATGTTGCCACGCTCTCCCAAAAGTTGGTAATACAGCGGCTTGGGATCATGGTCATTGTGAATGATCAGGCTCTCACCTTCGGTCAGTTCATCAAATCGTGCAAAGATTGTTGGGTGCTTCATACGTGGTTCGAGCACCGTTACATCAAGGATATTTTCTGTCATTGCTTCCATATGGATTCTTTTTTAGTTATCAATTTCAGGGCAAAGATACGGGGAAGAAAGTAATAAAAGTATTTAAATACTTTTATTTACCAAACGATGACAGTTCTAAAAAATATAGAAAAGCATGAATATAAAACCGTAACTCCTACGGCTGGATATTTGAAGGGGCAATGAATGATTGGAATATCGCAAACCAATAACCTCTTTTTTGTCTAGCGGAGTTAGCCGGACAACTTTCGAACTCTGGATTATCCAAAGCAAATTAACTTAAAATGGGTGTGACTATTTTTTTATTGTCTACTGAAATTACCTGAAAATCTACTCCATATACCATGTTTAGATTTTCGGCATTGATAATATTATTCACAGTTCCAATGCTATACCTATTTGACGTATATAGTAAGAGGATTTGATCAGTAAAAGATGCACACTGATTTATGTCATGCATCGTAACAATTATTGTTTTCTTCAACTCAAGAGCCAACTGCTTAATATTTGAAATTACAAGTAATGCATTCTTCATGTCTAAAGAAGTAGTGGGTTCGTCAAATAAAATAATCTTGGTTTCTTGAACCAAGGCTAAGGCAATAAAAACTAACCGTTTTTCACCTCCACTTAATTGATTGTAATATCGGCTTGCGATGTGTCCGATACCTATGTCTTGGATAACTTTATCAGCGATAATGTTGTCCTTTTTTGATAGGAACCCTGACGACTTTATATATGGGGTTCTCCCAAATAATACCATCTCTTTTACAGTAAAATCAAAATAAGAAGTGTGTTCCTGTGGAACTAAAGAAATTAGTTTTGCGAGGTCAATTCTTTTGTGTTGTCGTATGGGCTTACCATCAATTCTGACATCTCCACCATATGCCTTACTTATACCAGCTAAAGTTTTAAGTAGAGTAGTTTTCCCTATTCCACTCCTCACTACCGAAGTGACATAATTTTCACGATTGGCGGCACCTTGTATGCCGAGTATCTGATCGCGGTAGGCCTGATCCACCGAAGTGGTAATATCCATGTGACGCTGGCCCTGGGAGTCGAAAGGATTGTTCGGATTGAACGGATTTACTAAACTCATCTTTTTGTTTTTTTTTAAATGTTTACAATTTTTCAGAAACCTTAGCTCGCCAGTTCCGGACCTACCATGCCTCGATTTCTGACACAAAGGAACAATCGATGGGTGCAGCCTATCTGCAAGCAAACAAAAAAATGATCACGGCAGAGATAACAACAGTTAAGCTGAGGATGTCGAAGGAGAATTATTTTATAAAATAAAATTACTCAAGTGGCGCGCTAATTGTTTTTTAAAATAAAAATGTTCGGATTTTGTATCTTTTGTATCAGAAATAAAACAGTCTGAAGGGTTTCGCCAATGTTTCATATGAAGGATCGATGCAATTGCCAAAGTCTTTACTAGCTAGGGTTTTAGCCTATTGTTCGAATCCAAACAAGGCCTTAAACTTTTGTAATGAAAACAGTTTTCACGTCATTGGGCAACGTAGATGATGGTAAGAAAAGCGTCGCGGATTCTTTTTGTCAAAATCGTCAATGTCGCTTTAGTTTTAAGTTAGGGGGGTAAAAAGGTGTCAGTTTTTTTCACGTACTTTAACCGCTTAAATACTAAGTTTAATGCAATTTCCCAAGGTCAAGCCTAAAGATTATCTAGAAGCAGTTTTCAAAGAATATACTCATTATGCGGAAGCGTTTTTGTCTTGGGATTATGAACCAATAAAACGCGAGCGTCCTAAAACTTTTGCTGCGCTGCTTGCAATGTTTGCAAAAGCCTTCGTTTTTTTTCGTGGTAAAGCCGTTGAGGAAAAATTTGAGCAGATGGGCTTAACCGATCAATTTAGTAAATGGTTTGTGGACTATGACCATATTTGTGAAATGTTGCAGTCTGTTAATGAACAGAAAGTATTTTGTGATCCTTTACTGGTTCTTTCGATAATCCACTTATACTTGGACTCAAAGATCAACAATGAGGTCTTAATTATGTTAGACCATTATAAAAAACACGATGGGTCCGAGAAGAAGAACGTTGCCTTTAAGTTGTTTCATGACTATTTTGAAAGACGCAAATATAGCAAAGAACATCAGGGCTCCCGGAGCGAGTTCGACAAAGAGCTAGATAATATATCCGCATCATTAGAAGTTTTTTTTGAAAATGAATACCAAATGCGGAGATATTTGTTGGACAATATTCAAGGTAAAACGGAAAAACATTTACTACCGTCGCTGTTAGAGTCATTTTTTATATTTCAGGAGGGGAATGTTGTTTGCTACCGGCAGCTATCTGTTCGTAAAGGCCATATTTCCCAAACTCGATTTCTGAACATATTGTTTCCTTTATTTAAGCGTTTACTTGTCGACCATTACTTTATGGACGAGGCCACTTATAATCAAAGAAACCTTCCTTATGGTAAATATGATCGGTATAAGGCTGAACGGCTGAAAAAGATAATCTTTAAGTCATAATTCCCCGGTTTTTTGGTGCATCGGTATAGTAAATTGATTCTTACGTTTGTCTAAAAATAACACATGGATCAAGAACTTACTTATCGGATGGACAACTTAACCAATGCTATCCTTATTTTATGCGACGCAATTGAATCCCAGACTAATATATCCGAATGGCTGCCATTGGAAAAATGTCAGGAGTTCTTCAATTACGGCAGTACACAAATGGCGAGCTTGATTAAGAGCGAACATCTTGTAGTGTCACAGGTAGGCCGACGGAAATTTATTTCTAGGCAATCTTTATTGGCGTTCCTTAAAAGCAATATTATCCATTAATAATAATAATTACAGCAAAATTCTGTTTTCTCATTTAAATATCGTGTTAGTGGCGTCCACAAGCTGTGCATTTGCTGAAATACTCGACTTATTGTCTTATGCAGGTCTGGCTGGGCAACGAATGCAATCTACTGGTTAAAAATGGCTGACATCCACATTGGCCAACGGTATAGAATTCGTTTCCCCGTTTTTTGGTGCATGCAAGTTTTGAGGGAAGTCGCACCTTTGTAAGGAAATTAAGCCTTAAATAAAACAATAATGCCTGTGGAAATATTAACAAAGGAAGACTTGTCCGCCTTCAGGATCCAATTGTTGCACGACATCAAGCAAATTCTGAACTGTCAAAAAGCTCCAGAAAATTGGTTGCGAAGTAGCGACGTCAGACGAAAGCTAAAGATTTCTGCCGGGACACTTCAAAATATGCGCATAAACGGTACTTTGCGTGGTAAGCAACTTCCTAACAGCAGAATTTGGTACTATCGTGAAGACGAAATAAATAAACTCCTGAACGAAGACTGATGGATAGCGTCCAACATCTGTTGCAATTCATAAAATCCGTACAACGCGATGTGCGTATAAAGCCCACCCACGTTAGCCTTTATTTGGCTGTTTTTCACTATTGGGTATTAAATGATTGCAGTAATCCTATCCACATATCAAGAAGGAAAATAATGGACTTGGCAAAAATACGGAGTATTGCGACCTATCATAAAACGATTTCAGAACTCAATGCTTTCAAATTCATCCATTACGTACCGTCATATGATCCCCGGTATGGCAGTGCCATATCATTGCTAATCCATAGTGATTAAACCCGTATGGAAGTTATTTAATATCTAGTTTGTCTTTTAATAATGCCATGTCTTGGCTAATTTTATGATCCAGCACCTTTGCGTAGATTTGGGTAGTCTTTAGGTTGGTGTGCCCAAGCATTCTGCTCACTGTTTCAATAGGTACTCCGTTAGAAAGAGTAACCGTAGTCGCGAAAGTATGACGCGCCAAATGGAATGTTAGGTTTTTGTTGATGCTACACACATCAGCAATTTCTTTCAAATAGGAATTCATCTTTTGATTGCTTAATACTGGCAGCGCCCGGTTTTCCATGGAACAGTATGGATGGTCCTTGTACCGCTCAAGAATCTGCCTGTTTTGGGGTAGTAGGGGTATATGAGAGGCAGTTTCTGTTTTCTGTCGGCTAGTAAAGATCCATAGTTCACCATCGATGCCGGGTGCAATTTGCGAGCGAGTGAGGTTTTTGATGTCAATATAGGCAAGGCCACTGAAGCAGGAAAAGAGAAATATATCTCGTACTTGCGACAATCTCGCGATACTAAAATTCTTTTCGGCTATACGCTGTATTTCGTCTGTCGTTAATGCAATGCGTTCAACATCGCGTTTGCTCATTTTAAAATTTGCAAAGGGGTCGTGCTGGAGTTTGCCTAAGCGTATGCACTTGGCCACAATCTTGCGGAGGTTGCTCAGGTACTTCAATGTAGTGTTTTGAGCACATTTGCGCACCGTTTTGAGCCAAAATGCAAAGTCCATTACAAATTCGTAATTCAGTTTTTTCAGGTCGACATCCTCACAGTTATATTTCCATTTTATGTAGGACTTGGTATGTTCAAAGGTGATCCGAAATCGGTTTAACGTACCGAGCGCATATTCCGTTCCAACAAGGGCCGCCATTTGCTCGTTATGAGCGTTAAATTCGTCTAAAAAATACACGGGACGCTCATTATCTCCAATAAGTACGTCTTTCAATGCCCGGGCCGTAATGGGAGCATTTCCCTCAATTAACTTTCGTCTGGCTTCATGCACGGCAAATTCCAAAGTCTGAATAAACGAGTTTAGCGACCGCGCTTCTTCGCGCGTGCCCTTCACACGCTGCGCGCTAGCGTTCCATTGAAGAGGGTCACACTCTCTTTTAATTGAAAGTTCCTTGGCGATGCCATCTACGGTAATGCGAAGGTAAATTGGCATTGTGCCTTTTACATACTTCTTTGGCTTCTTTAGGTAAAAGAGAATACCGAAACTTTTTTCTAGCATACTTCTGCATTTAAAAGGTTTACAAATTTCGAAATGCAGTTCTTTTTAATCAAGATGTTCATGCTTTTAACATGTTGTTTTTCAACGTGTTGTGGTAGTTCTAGTGAGTAGGAAATTATTTTAAGCTTACTCACTGAATTACTCACTTGAAATATGAGCGTAGATAAAGGATTTGAGCGTTTTTGAACGAAAAAAGCCTTAAATCATACGATTTGAAGGCTTTTAGCTCTTATTGATTACCTAGATGCGGAGAGAGAGGGATTCGAACCCTCGATACCCTTTGACAGATATACACACTTTCCAGGCGTGCCTCTTCAACCACTCGAGCATCTCTCCTTTGAAGGGCAGCAAATGTAATACTTTTAGGGGAATATTCTGGCAGCGTTCTCCGTGGTGATCCTGCCCACCTCTTCCTTACTTATACCCATCACATCGCCTACTTTTTTGGCAATTATTGGTATATAACTGCTCTCATTACGCTTGCCACGGTAAGGCACGGGGGCCAGGTAAGGTGCATCGGTCTCCAGCACTATCGCGCCCAATCCCGTTTCCTTAATTATCTCCGGCAGGTTGCTTGTCTTATATGTTACAACGCCGCCAATGCCGAGATACAGCCCCAACTCAGCCACCTGCTTTGCCTGTTCCACACTGCCGCTGAAGCAATGGAAGATTCCTTTCAGCTTGCCGTTCTGCTTGTTTCGCACAATGTCTATACAGTCCTGCGTCGACTCGCGGCTATGTATCACTATCGGGAGGTCGTATTTCAGTGCCCGGTCTATCTGCTGTTCAAAGGCCTCTATCTGTTGCGCTTTAAAAGTAATGTCCCAGTAATAGTCCAGTCCTATTTCGCCAACTGCGTAAAATTTTCTTTCGCCGAGCCACTTTTCCACTATAGCCAGTTCGTCTTTGTAGTTTTCCTTTACATAGGTGGGGTGCAGGCCCATCATAGGGTAGCAGTGCTGCGGCCATTTGTCAGCCAGGTGGAGCATACCTGCAATAGTGCCGCTGTCGCAGTTGGGCATGTACATTTTGGTGACGCCTGCATCAAGGCAGCGCTGCATCATGGCGTCTTCTTCGCTTAGTAAACGTTCGTCGTAAAGGTGTGTGTGGGTATCTGTATACATGATATTAATTCAAAGGGAGGGCTTCCAGTTTCCAGTTCCGTTTCTTGCAGTGTTGCAGCACCAGTGGCAGGGCATAGCTCATGCGCTCCCATGCCTTCTCGCTGTCGTGGAATACCACTATTGAGCCGGGCTCTATATTTTCCAGTACATTCTGGGCGCATTCCTCAGGCGTGAGCGATTCGTCAAAATCTCCGCTCAGCACATCCCACATGTATATCTTTACTTCGGGGTGTTTCCTGTGCAAAACGCGCACCTGTGACAATTTTATTTTGCCATAAGGCGGCCTGAAGCAACTGCTCTCTACATACTTTGAGGCCTGTAGTATATTGCTCAGGTAGGTCTTGGTTTCCGTAAACCATCCGTTTAGGTGGTTCTGCGTATGGTTGCCGGGTGTGTGGCCGGCCGCCAGCATGTTGTTGTAGATGTCGGGGTGCTCCGATACATTTTTACCTATGCAGAAAAAAGTCGCCTTCGCATCATAGCGTTTCAACTCTGCCAGTGCAAACGGCGTGGCTTTGGGATGTGGCCCGTCATCGAATGTGATATATACGGTAGGCTCACCATTTTGCGGCATATTCCACACCAGCTCCTTCGAAAAGAACCTTTTTACCCACCACGGTGTCTTAACCCAATACGACGACATGCTCCTGCTTTTAATGATTCGGATCTAAATGCGGGACAGGTAGCTCAGTTGCATCCAGCCTCTGCGGCCGTCAGGCAATTTAACTTCCGTCCAGCCCTCCTGCTCATGCTCTATCTTCACGGTAGTGCCTTCGGGCACCAGGGATTGGGGCTTATTGCCTCCGCGTCCGTTCGTTAGGGGGGCATCTTGCTGCATCACTACAGCTTCATGGCTTTCTTGCCTTAATGCGGAGGAGTAGGCAAGAAGAAGGCTTACCAAAAGTACTATTCCAAGGGTAATATTTACCTGTCGTCTGTAAGAAAGCTGCACCCAGCCCAGCCTGCCCGAAAGCATGAGTCCCAGCAAGCCCAGGAAGGCAAGCAGGCTTAAAACAGCCCAGAACGTGCCAAAGCTGATCTGCGTAAGCCATTGCCACCAGCGTACAAAGAAGATATCTTCGCCGCCCTGTATCCTGTTGGGTATGCGGCTTTGTGCCAGTATCAGGTTGTCTTCGGCTTCTTTATACCCTGGCTTCAGGTGCAGCGCGCGCTCATAGTTCAGCACTGCTTCGCCCACCTGGTTCAGTTTGTAATAGGTATTGCCGAGGTTGTAGTAGAGCACCGCATTCTTTGGCTTCTGTGCTGCCAGCTTCTCGTAATACGTAGCCGCGCTGTCGTACTGCTTCAGTTTATAAAAATCATTAGCCTTTTGCCACCAGTTGTTGGTCGGGGCGGCAATGAGCAGTAAAGTGTACAAAAAGAGAATGGAACCTAATCCAAAACTTTTTCTCATCAGGCGTTTATCGTTTCTTCCAGTTCGCTGATTACGTTAATGGCCTCCGTGTAGGTGTTCTGCATTTCCTGCGATCCTCCCGACGGAGTGTACAGGGCGGTTTCGCATTCACTTACCACCCGGCCCATTTTCTGCTGCAAATTAACAGGAACTTTGCGTTCTTCCAACGCTGCCCTTGCCGTGTCGTGCGATAACGACGAGAGCGGTATGTTCAGCTTGTCGCTCAGGTATAGCCATATAGCTTTGGATATTTCTTCGTAAAAAGCTCCGCGTTTGTTCTCTTTCAGCAGTTTCTGTGCTGTGGTCAGGCGCTTCAGGGCTATTTTGTTTGCGCGCCTGTTCTTCAGCTTCACTATGTCTTTCGACAGTTCCTCGTCGCGGCGTTTCCAGAACACGATACCAACAAATGCTATCAGCGGCAATGCGTACATCGACCAGTAACCCGTTGTGAAGAGCAGGGGCTTACTATGCAAGCTTAGCTGTCCCAGCGGTTGGGTATCTATATTATGGATGTCTGTCAGGGGACGGTTATTCTTGGCCAGGGCAGGGTTGTAGTTCTTGCCCGGCTTCACATGCAGCGATATGGGCTGCGTATGCAAGGTTACATATTTACCAGACTGCGGGTCATAGTAGCTAAAGTCGGTGGCCGGTATATTATAGTCGCCCGGTGTGCGTGGCGCTATGGGGTAGGTAACGATCTTAGAGCCGCTTATGGTAGTGCTGCGCCCCGTGATAGTATCTACTATCTGCGGATCATATACATCCAGGCCGTTGGGCAGGTTCAGCTTTGGTGCTTCTATCAGTTTTAGGTTGCCGCTGCCGGTTATGGTCAGCTTCAGGTTGGCCGTTTCGTCAGTGGTCAGGTCCTTTTTGTCTATTGTGCTTGCGATATTGAAGTTGCCCACCGCACCACCATAGTTAGCTGGTTTGTCTTTTTCAGGCAGTGGCGTCACTTCAATTTTTACAGGTGTGCTCTTCAGGTCCACCTTCACATCCCGGTAGGCCACCGTGTTAAAGAAGTTATTGTTGAAGAAAGGATCGTTCATATTAAGGCTGCCGCCGAACGCCTGGTTGAAGAACGGGTCGTCAAACATATCGGCGAACGGGTTCCGCTGCCTTACCTGCTGCATAATGCGGGCCATACCCTGTGCTTCGGCGGGGTCCAGTTCCAGTGTGCCTGTCTGTTGCGGGAACAGGGCCGACTTCTTCAAAAGGAATACCTGGTATTTCTTGCCGTTCACCACTTCTTCCACTGGCTTCGGTTGCTTGGGTATGTCAAAGTCCTGTGTCCAGAAGCCGTTCAGCGATGGCAGTTTGGAGATGCCCACCTGCATAGGCAGGCGCGAGTAGAGTTTGTAACTGGCGGTGATCTGCTCACCCTGGTGCACTTTATTCTTATCCACCGTCACGCGGATGAAAAGGTCTTTACTGATGTCTGCGGGCGCCTGCTCTTTTGGCTGCTGCTGCGCCTGGGGTTGGCGTCCCTGTTGCTGGGCCATTTGCTGCCTCAGCGCCTGCAGTTGCTGCTGGCGGCGCTGCATCATGGCTTCGAAAGGATCATCCCCGAACGGATCATATGGATTAGGCTGCTGCTGCCTGCGTTGCGGTTGCGCCGCTGCCAGCGATCCGTTCACTACCTGCATTGGTATGGAGTTCGATTGATAGGTATGCCCCGCAGCATCCTTCGCCCCGCAGGCCGGTATCGTCAGGTTGCCGGTATGTTTAGGCTTCAGCACGTAGGTGAGCGATACGCTTACGCTCTGCACTGTCCTGTTGCCCATCATTTGCACGCTCGTGCTTTGCGAGGTAAAAGGTCCACCTGTCACATCGAAGTCCGGGCTGTTCAGTTTATCAACATACTGCAGGTTGGGCACGTTCTGTATTGTGTACGTCACCTGCACCTGGTCTTGTACGCCCATTTTATCGGCGCTGGCGCTTGCTATAAAGGAGGCCGTTTGCGCTATAGTATCGCTGATACATGCGCAGAGTGCGGCACAGACAAGCCCTAAAAACTTTATGTTCTTGAACTGGGGCATTTTTCAGAGTTCCACAAATTTAGCACGACAGCCTTTTTATGCTAATTTTCTCGCGTTAAAACCGCGTTAAAAACTAATACGTTATAAGTCCCCGAGCTGTGGCCGCACCACGATGGTCTCCACTGTAGCGCCTGCCGATAAGGTCCATGCAGCCCATATCAGCGTCGCTATGTCCGCGGGCTGCATGATGCGGCCCGGCGCCAGTTCGGTTCCTTCCCAGCTCCTGGTCTCGGTGGCGCCGGCGCATATAGCCGTCACCTTTATGTTCTGTTCCTTCAGTTCTTCCCTCAGGTTTTCCGAAAAGCCCAGCAGCGCATACTTGCTGATGCTGTAAGCGCCGCCGTTGGGGTAGGCCTTCAGGCTGGCCACCGAGCATAGGTTGAAAATATGTCCGCTCCCGGCTTTTTTCATTGTAGGCAGCACGCTACGGGTCAGGTGGTAAGCGCTGTACATGTTGACGCCCATCAGTAGTTCTAGTTGCCCGTCTGCCTCCTCGCTTGTCTTGCCGGGAAAGTACGTGCCCACATTATTCACCAGCAGGTCCACCTGGGGGAAGTTGGATAGCACCGTCTGTCCGAAGGTCTGCGCTTCTTCCTTAATACTCAGGTCGGCCTGTAGGGCAAGTATTGACGCCTCGGGGTACTGCTCATTCCACTCCGCCTCACGTGCTTTCAGTTCCTCTTTGTTCCGCGCGCATATTGCCACCGAAAACCCTTCCGATAGCAGCTTCTCGGCCACGGCCCTCCCTATGCCCTCCGTTCCCCCGCTTACTATTGCATATTGCATGCCTTGATTTTTTTTAAGGAAATAGCGACAATTTACATTCATTTGCACACATAATGAACAATAATTTCATCCCCACAGTACTTAACTGGAGCTCCGGAAAGGACGCTGCATTGGCTTACAAGCTTTTGTGCGACGAAGGACATTATAAGGTCACACACCTGCTCACCACTGTCAATGAAGAGTACGATAGGGTAGTGATGCATGGTGTGCGGGAAGAACTGCTCGATGCGCAGGCAGATCGCATGGGGCTGCCCTTGATAAAAGTAAAACTGCCCGCCACGCCCACCGACGATGCCTACAAGCAAGCCATGCAAAACACACTTGCTGGTCTGAAAGGGCAAGGCATATACACTGCCGCCTTTGGCGATATCTTCCTCGACGACCTCAAGCAATACCGCGAGCAACAATTGGCTTCCGTCAGCTTCAATGCAGTATTTCCGTTGTGGAAAAAAGATACGCGCGAATTGGTACAACTCGTAGAAGACGCCGGCATTGAAGCCGTCATAGTGTGTGTCAACGAAAAGTTCCTCAGCAAAGAATTTTTAGGCCGCAAAATAGGCCGCGATTTCCTCCGCGATCTTCCCGCCAATGTCGATCCCTGTGGCGAAAATGGTGAGTTCCATACCTTCGTTTACAATGCACCGTACTTCTCTTCTCCCATCATCATACAGCAAGGGGAGGTCGTTTACAAAAGCTATACACCTTCCGCCAACGATCCGGATAAGTGGAATACTGGGTTCTATTTTCTCGATATTTATTAAAGCCGGTCTTGCCGTTAAAGACCGTCTTTGCGAGGAGCAACGCTAAGCCTTGTGTAAGGCTGCGGCGTGGCGATCTCGTCATATTACCTACGATTTCCGAAATAATCCATGCATACACATCTCCTTTTCAGTGCATTGCCAATTGTCTGAAAAATCTTTTTTCTCAGGTCCCCATGCTACCGAAATTTAAGCGCAACTTTGCAGCGCCCGGCCCGCCTTCAGGCTACCATAAGCAGAATGAAAAATCCCGCATCCATCATCCGCGCAAGGCTCAAGGCTTTGTTTGATGCAATAGCCAACGAGAACATTAAAACAAGTTTCCTCGAGGCCATTCCTTTTTGGCTGGCGGCCTTGTTGACCGGTCTTATTGCAGTGGCCTATACCCGTATCTTCAACTATGCCGAAGGGCTCCTGCACAAGGCTATGGCCTGGGACCATTGGATCATCTTTCTGTTTGCTCCTTTGTTTTTCCTGCTTGCATGGCTCATTGTCACCTTTTTTTCCCCCAACGCCCGCGGTAGTGGTATCCCGCAGGTCATGGCCGCTATCGATCTGTCGGCAACCAAATACCAGAAGAGCCTGTCGCGCTTATTAAGTGTACGCATTATTATCGCCAAGATAATCTCAAGTGCCTTAATGGTTTTAGGTGGCGGCGCCGTAGGTCGCGAGGGCCCCACCATCCAGATATCAGGTTCTATATTTCGCCTGGTCAATAAGATAATACCGTCCTCGTGGCCACGTATATCGCAAAAGAGCTTCATCCTCACCGGGGCAGCTGCAGGCTTGGCTGCAGCCTTTAATACGCCCTTGGGTGGAGTAGTGTTCGCCATCGAAGAATTGGCTAAGATCCACATCAGTTATTTCCGCACGGCATTGTTTACCTCTGTTATCATCGCGGGCCTTGCAGCACAGGGTTTCCTCGGTCCTTACCTCTATCTCGGCTACCCCGATGTCCAGCGCCTCAATCCCACCATCTATTTTGCCGTAGCGCTCGTTGCCATAGCAGCGGGCCTCGCAGGCAGTGGCATGTCACGCGTCATCCTGAAGATCATGCGCTGGAAACGCAATTTCAATACTATTAAATCGATACTTTTTATTGTCACCGCCGGGCTGCTGGTGGCGGGCTTCGCTACTTTTTTCAATAGCGACATTCTCGGGTCCGGAAAAGACCTGATGGTTAGCGTACTCTTCACACCGGCCAAGCACCTCGGCTGGCAGTCCATGTTTGCGCGCATATTCGGGCCCATCGTCGCATTTACTGTTGGGGGCGCTGGTGGCATCTTCGCGCCCTCGCTTGCCGCAGGCGCGGCTATTGGCTCCTTCTTTTCCGGCTTATTGGGTTTCTTTGGTGCCAATGCTAATATCCTGGTACTAAGCGGCATGGTGGGCTTTCTTACCGGTGTCACGCGTACGCCCTTCACCTCGGCCATCCTTGTGCTCGAGATGACCGACAGGCACAGCGTCATCTTCCACCTCATGCTGGCCGCACTCGTCTCCAACCTTGCGTCATTGATCGTAGAAAAACACTCACTCTACGAACAGCTCAAGGAGGTGTATATAGATGATGTAAAGGAAGCGACTGTAGATTTCAATAAAACAGAATGATCAATGGGCCTTAAGCATTGCCTGCATCTCCTTTATCTCGCGTTCTTGCGATTCAATAATGCCTTCCGATAGCTTTTTTACCGCGCTGTCCTTGATGTTTGCATGCTTGCTGGTTAATATCGCCGACGAGTGATGTGGTATCATCGCCCGCATATATTGATCATCGCTTACGAAAACCTGCAATCGCAAAAAGACGAGTGCTACCGCGAAGACTATTACTGAAACGCTGCAGATCAGCGCATTAAGCTTCCTGTTTGGATACATCTTCCCCATGATCATTACCATTATAATAGCCATCGGGGAAACCATTAGCAGCGACATGTACAACCGTGTCAGACTGAGGTATATATGCGAGTAGCTGTCTACGTTCAAAAACATGACGCCATACATTACAAACACCGATACCGCCAGACTGAAAAACAACCGGCCATACATCGCTTCCTTCATTTTATTTTTTACGCTTCTGCACAATTTTCATGCCCTCAATCTCCCTCACCTCCTTTCTCGTATTGTAGCAGGGCAGACTAACTTTTGGCTTTACCCTTGAGTCTCTCCCTTCAGAGGACTCAAGGGTGTCCGTGCTCCAAACGTAATCTACTTGCTTTGTCTTTACTCGAGATGTCCGTTCACCCGGAAAATTCCCCCTTTGTGCGGACGCTTCTGTGCATAGCCGAAGGGGGCAGGGCGATGTTCGCTCACGCAAAACCACATTCCTATTCCCACACAGACCGCACCCGCTCTCACACTCACTCTGTAACTGGGATGTCCGTTCCCGCAAAACCACACTCCCGCCCACACTGCATGAGATGTCCGTTCGCTAAGAAAATTCCCCCTTTGTGCGGACGCTCTGTGCATAGCCGAAGGGGGCAGGGGGATGTTTCGCTCACGCAAAACCACATTCTTATTCCCACACAAACCGCACCCGCTCTCACACTCACTCTGTGCCTGGGGTGTCCGTTCAGGCAAACCGCATCCGCTCTCACACTCACTCTGTACCTGGGGTGTCCGTTCAGGCAAACCGCACCCGCTCTCACACTCACTCTGTACCTGGGGTGTCCGCTCACGCAAAACCACATTCTTA
>JAFDXN010000054.1 GCA_018267915.1 Bacteroidota bacterium
AGTCGTAAGTCGTAAGTCGTAAGTCGTAAGTCGTAAGTCGTAAGTCGTAAGTCGTAAGTCGTAAGTCGTAAGTCGTAAGTCGTAAGTCGTAAGTCGTAAGTCGTAAGTCAATGATGAGGTCGAAAATACGCATGGAAGGATGTTAATCAAAATTACGTTTAGGGAGCGTGCCAAATGTCGTCGGTTGGTACGGGGGTATTGCGGCAGTCGAACACAAGGCCTTTAGCTGCTTCCCGACGCTGTACGCCGTATTTGATAGGATATTCGTTGCCGGGCTTATCCCAACGATCCACTATCCAATTAAAGATCCACCGGGGTTCGTAATAGCTCAATGGGTGAAATGCCTGACTGGTTGTGTCAGCCCAGCGTTGTGTGAATGCGAGGCGCCAGGTGCTAATGGTTCTGTAGCCTCCCTGTGGGCCACCAAGCAGTTTGTCCTGCACGTTTACGTTTACCCTCCAATGGTTTGTGATAGTCGTATCCAGGAGGCCGGCAAGCTCTATGAAGCTCATAGCAAATGCGGAGCAGCCCGCGCCTTTACCTTCGCGGGGTTTATTGTGGCCATTGTATTTTTTGTCGTAGCCGCGCTCGCTGTATTCGAGCATGTATTGCCACAGGCGGCTAAATGCCTGCGGACCGAGCAGGAATTTTAGATAAGCGATATCGCCCCTTGGATAACGGTCGATGAGCTGATGGTAGTTGTCAGCTTCAGTTTCCAATTTTCCTTTAAATATGGTGAAGAGTGCGCCCATGCCATAGCGCTCCTTTGTTACGCTGTTGAACATTTCAGCACGCGATTCGGCTACCATCCCCAGCAGGGCGTAGTGTGCTGTGTCGTGTAACTCTACCAATATGTGTCCTAACGGGTGCCGATGATGCCGATAGCCTGTATGGACGACCATGTTTTCTATATAGCTCATGAAAAGCGTATGTGGTGAGCGCCAGTTGAGCGGCCTTGGCGAGGGTATTGCGTACAGCGTCATCTCCTGTGCCTGTGAGCGGCCAGCCGAGCTTAATACCGCCGCCAATAAAAAGTATTTTATCAAATGCCGCATACAAGCCAGATCTACTTCCAAATACGGAAATTGAGGCGAAATTTTTTGTGTTGCAGGAGCAGTTTCCAATCCGTGAACAGAAATGCAAGCAGCAAAAAGATGCCTGCCAAGGTGCCTGACAATGCCTGCCACGAGAGCATGCCTTGTATTACCTGTTCTGCGTTTTCGTAAGCGAGTTTTCCAGCGTGCAGCATCAGGGCATCGCTGGTGAACTTGCCAATAAAGAAGGCCGGGATGATGTGCGCTGCCCTGATACGTGCCATTCCGGCGGCTGTAAAAAGAGAAGTGGTAGGCAGGGGAACGAGTGTGTATAGCACAACGAATAGCTGGACCTTCCAGCCGCTGGCCGCGAGTTTCTGACCGATGAACTGGATATCTTCGTTTTTCTGCGGCTTGATGACCTTGGCCGACAGGAGCGGTATATATAAGCTAAATACGTAGCGGCCGAGGGTAGAGCCTATTACGCCGAAGGTCAGGACCAGCCATATGTCAAGGTCATACCTGATCTGGAAGTAGGCCATTGCGGTCCATGCCGGCGGTCCGAAGAACGGGACAATGTCGACAAGAAATGAGGCAAAAAAAACTAGTAAATACAGCACGCTTGCAGGCAGTTGACTAAATTTGAACGCGGGTTTTGTCCGGCGGTCGTGATGGATATTTTCAAAACGAAGTTACAATAACGGGAACATAGCGACGGTGACGGAAATCAGCAAATACAAACGATCATGAGAAAAACAGGTTTGGTGTTGTCGGGTGGGGGTGCAAGGGGTTTTGCACACCTGGGTGTATTGCAGGCGCTGGATGAACTGGGTATAAGGGTATCGGCGATCGCAGGCGTGAGCGCCGGTGCAGTAACAGGTACGCTTTACGCGGCAGGCTACACGCCGAGAAAGATACTGGAGTTGATCAAGGGACAGAACTTTTATAAGCTGCCCGGCTTCCAGTTCTCAAGAACAGGCCTGTTCTCCTTGAAGAACATTGAACTCGTATTGGCCCAACTGATCAAAGAAAACAATTTTGAGCATCTGCAAATACCCTTATACATAGGCGCAACTAACCTGTCGGAAGGAAGGGCGGAAATATTCTCGGCGGGAAGCCTTTTTGACAAGGTACTTGCGTCTGCATCTGTTCCGGCATTGTTTGTGCCCGTACTGATAGATGGTAAGTACTATGTAGACGGAGGCGTTACTAATAATTTTCCCGTGGAGTGCCTGAGAGATAAATGCGATGTGGTGATAGGGTCGCATGTGAACAAGCTATACGACGGGCATCATATCGACATCAACCGGATACAGATAATAGAGCATTGTTTTCACCTTGCGATCGCGAGCAAGGTGTATGCGCAGGCGACGCTATGTGATGTGTTCATAGAACCGGAGCTAATGGGCTTTGGCATGTTCGACCTGAAGCAGGCCGAAATCGTTTTCGAAAGGGGCTACCTGACCGCTATGGAACAAAAAGAGAAATTGCTCACCGTCACAAATGCGTTGCCAATCAGGGGCGAAGTCTGATCCCTACCGTAAGCGGGAAGGAAATGATGGCAGCATCGGGGATACCATTGTAGCGGGCTGCCAGGTTCACATTGATGCCAACCAGGTCGGATAGCCCATAGGTGTAGCCTACCTGTGCACCGAAAACAGGTTGCAGGCCATTATAGACAATACCACCTGCAGGATCTTTGAGGAAATTGATGCCCGACCAGCCGGCAATGCCAATATAGATATACGATTTACGTTGGTAGAAGAGCTTGTTGATCTCGAGCAGCAGGGGTAGCTGAGGAGAACCATAGTCGCTGGTGCCGGTAATATGCACATCGCCTGCCACTGTGGATTCAGTGTAGTCGGTTTTGGTCTTCAACTGGTAGGCCTCTGCCGAAATACCCAGTTGCCATGACTTGAGGTGTAGAAATAGATTAAAGGTACCCGCATAGCCAAGTTGCAAGCCCTTTTCAGGAATGGTTGTGTTAAAAGGTCCTGTGTTGGTGGAGACGCCGCCGCCCAGGCCGATCTCTACTGTTTGTGATTTTGCAATGAATGGAACGAAAGCAAGCAGTACTAAGATCTTTCTCATTTTCCTTAATGTTCAAAAATGTCAGCCAAATATCAGGGCTATGCTGTTAACGAAAAGCTATTTTTGCAAAGGTAATCATTGGGAAAACAATAAGCACTGTCGCATTTGTAAACGCAATTTCCATATTGTTTTTTGTGGGATCAATGCCGGACGATGAGACGACCGAAGTATGGCGAAGCATCAGTTGAAGTGACGGAATAGAAATACAGCCCATCGGGGTAAGCTGAAACAGGTATAGTTAGGGTTCCGGATAGTGTGTTGTGTTTATATAAGGCGTGGCCATGGAGGTCTGTAATGCTAAGTGTGTGACCGCCAAGGCGGTTATTGAAACGAAAGGTCGCCGTTTCGGAGGTGGGGTTAGGGAAAACACTCAGCAATGATTCACCAGAGCTATTCAAATTTTTCAGTCCCGCCGATCTCCAACAGTCATATATTGGCGAATAGGATGCGGTGTTTCCTGCGAGCGGCAGGCTGTATAATTCCTCTATCGTACGGAGCATCGTATAGTGGTCTACGAGGTCAGCGTATTGCCCGCCCTGAACCATAGGTCCGTAAAAAATAGTTGTCACCTGGTTGTCGTGATGATCGTCATCTTCATCGAAAGTAAGGATGAAGAGGCTATTGTGGCTCAAGGCCCATTGCAGATAAGTATCGAGATGGCTGTGCAGCCAGTTGTCGCCCGCAATGATAGAAGCAGAGCCCGTGGAGGTATGCATGTCATTGCTTTGATTCGGTACTATGAAAGCCACCGTGGGTAACTGAGCAAAATCCGAGGATGGGAAATCGGTAAAAGGACGATTGACCGTATCCGGCACCTGGTTGGTACCTGTTCCAACCCAATTAGCGACCGGGTTGTGTTTGCGGGCATAATTGCCATAGGTGGCACCATCGTAACCTGCATAAGGTAGGTCTTCGGAGTATGTTGCAAAGGACCTGGACGCATCCATCAATTCCCTTGCGAGGTTTGGGGTTATGAAAGGATAGTTATGTGGCACGCTGTCATCCGCAACGCCTTGCGTGCTGCCCGAAAACAGCGCCAGGTAGTTGGGCTGGCTTGGGTGTGTAATGGCAAAAGAATTTGTGAACAAAGCTGCATTTGGATCGTTCGCCAGGGCATTGATATAGGGAGCGTCGGCGGAGCCAATTATTGACGTATAATGGTGATTTTCGAGTATTAGTACAACAACATGGTCGGGCAGGGGCAGGGTGCTCGCGGATTTGCCTGACTGCTGCGCAGAGGTAGGCAGAGATCGTAGCAAAAATGCCAATAGAATAAGGGCAAAACATGAGCGCACCATCGCTGCAAATCTAAGGATCAAAGCAGTACGGATTATAAAAATCAAGTACAAATTGTTTTAGCAGAGACAGAAGCTGATAATTTGTATCTTAATGATATGAAATATCTAAGACCTATAATTTTTCTTCTATTGTGTGGTTCAATAAAGGCTCAGCGTCCGCTCACTACTTACCAAAAAGATAGCCTGGCTGCGCTTGTCTGCAAAATGGAGCAAGCAGACCAGGAGGTGCGGAATAACTGGGAAAAGGCAAAGGCGGCGAACGACTCTGTTGCTATGAGATCTGTAGCCGCACAATGGCCTGCTATTGATTCGACAAATTTTGCTGTGCTGTTCTTAATTGTGCGCGACCTGGGCTATCCTTGCCAACAACTGTTAGGCCAGAGCTTTCACGCAGAATGTGGCCCGAGCGGCGTATTGATACATTGGATGAAGGAACGCCCGGAATGGTTTTGCAGCAAGACAATGATACCCATCTTCAGGCGGGAGATCGAGAACGGGCATATACCGTTGCCTATCATAGATTTTTGCTTCTTCTCTTATGTGAGCTACATGAAGGCTGACCCGAAGCTGATGCCGGCTATTAATGAGGCAAGAACCGCCTTTGGCCTAAGGGCCTATACCAAAAAGCAATATACCCAGGAGGAGTATATGGAGCCTCTGATGAGTGACGATAATGCATCAAGAAGGAAACTTGGCATACGAATAAAGCAAGAACCTGAACGTTTTGATTACTAAACATGGGATAGGCGCTGTTTATAACGGTATTGCCGGTCAAGACGGATAAAAAAGAGCCGAAATAACTACCTTTGCGGCACGAAAAACAAATTTTCCAGATACATTATGCATAACGGATATTATCATTTTGCGGAACCTAAGAACGAAACCGTATTGAGCTATGCGCCAGGCAGCCCCGAGCGCAAAGGCCTGCAAAAAGCCATTGCAGACCTGAAAAATGAGATACGCGATATACCTATGTACATAGGTGGTAAGGAGGTGCGCAGTAATGATAAAAAAGAGATCCGTCCACCACACGAGATAGGCCATTTGCTGGGCCATTTTCATGCCAGCGATGCCTCGCACATCAATATGGCGATAGATGCAGCCATGGAGGCACGCCAGCGCTGGGCTGAGACAAGCTGGGAGCAGCGTGCTGGCATCTTCCTGAAAGCGGCTGAACTGCTGGCAACGAAGTATCGCTTCAAGATGAATGCTGCTACGATGCTAGGCCAGAGTAAGAATGCTTACCAGGCTGAGATAGACAGCGCCTGCGAACTGATAGACTTCCTGCGTTTTAATGTTCACTTCCTGAGTGAAATATATAAGCAGCAGCCTTTGTCGCCGACGGGCGTGCATAACAGGATGGAATACCGTCCGCTGGAAGGTTTTGTACTCGCAGTTACACCATTCAACTTTTCGGCAATCGGCGGCAACCTGCCTACCGCGCCAGCTATGTGCGGCAATGTAGTGATATGGAAGCCAGCTAACACACAGGTGTACAGCGCGAGCGTGTTCATGGAAATACTCATAGAAGCCGGATTACCCGACGGTGTAATTAACCTGATCTATCCGTCAGGGCCTACGCTGGGCGACATCTGTTATAAACATCGCGATTTTGCTGGTGTTCACTTTACCGGATCTACAGGTGTGTTCCAGAGCATGTGGAAGAGCATAGGCGATAACATAGCCCTATATAAGTCTTGCCCGAGAATAGTAGGAGAGACGGGCGGTAAAGACTTTGTGTTCGTGCATCCAAGTGCGAATGTGGATGCCGTTGTGGCTAACCTGGCTCGTGGAGCTTTTGAGTACCAGGGGCAAAAATGCTCGGCAGCCAGCCGTGCTTACCTGCCGTCGAACCTGGCAGCTGAAATAAAGGAGAAACTGTGTGTGGAACTGGAAACCATGAAAATGGGTATAGTGGATGACTTCAGCAACTTCATCAATGCAGTTATCGATGAAAAATCATTCGACAACATTGCACGTTATATAGATGGTGTTAAAAACAGTAATGGCGCAGCCAGGATCATATGTGGTGGTGGCTACGATAAGAAATTAGGTTATTTTGTAGACCCAACAGTAATAGAAACCAGCGACCCGCGATATGTGACCATGTGTGAGGAGATATTTGGCCCGGTGCTGACCATCCATGTTTATGACGCTGACAAATGGGAAGACATGCTTGATGTGGTGGACAGTACGTCGCCATATGCATTGACGGGTGCAATCTTCTCGCAAGACCGCTATACAATAGAACTGATGACGAGGAAACTGGTGAACAGCGCGGGCAACTTCTACATCAACGACAAGCCAACCGGAGCGGTGGTGGGTCAGCAGCCCTTTGGCGGCGCAAGAGCCTCGGGCACCAATGATAAAGCAGGCTCGATATTGAACCTGTACCGTTGGCTGAGTGCAAGGACTATTAAAGAGACGATGGTGCCTGTGACGAACTACAGGTATCCTTTCCACGAAGAATAGCTTGACGCCCGGATATTTTCGTAGCCGTAGAATTAACTAATTTAGTTTTAAATTACATTTAGCGTGAAAAAGCTGTTCCTGCTAGTTACCACGATACTTCTTGTGCAATGTTCCGCTAAGGGACAGGAAAAAACAATTCATGTAAGGTATAACGAAGATGCGCAGAAGCTGGTGGTGAGAGAGCCCGGCTACCTGGTGCTCAGCTATGATATGTACTTATATCCCGGTGGCAACCGGGAAGTGATAGGCCCCTGCACCTACGACTACAATAAGGATGAGCCGGAAAAACTAGCGCGATTCTATGATCACATCACCCCCGGAGATAAGATATGGATGCGGAATATCAAGGTGCTTAATATGGCTACCAAGCGTGCCGAGCATGTGAAGGACTATTCAGTAACACTCAGATAAAGGAAACGCATTTTATAATAAATGCATTAGATTTACGATAGATCAACGCGCTGACCTATGAGGAAGATACTTCTATTGCCGCTGCTTGTGGCCTCCTGCTGCGCGAGTGCCTTAGGTCAAAAGTATTATGTGACCGTTGACGGAAAAAGTTTTCCGGACAAGAAGGGTGCGATGACCGTGACCCGTGCGGACATGGCAGAAAAGGCAAAATTAACTGTGGTGCCGGATATTGGTAAGGTGATAGGATACAGCATGTCGTATTTGCCTGTGCGCGGTGAATATGGAGGGCCGTGGTCGAATAAGCAGGCTGAAATGACAAAGCAGGAAAAATTTGTCGTGGGGCAGAGTCGGTACGGGGATAAATTTTTCTTCGAGGACATTACTATCAAGCTCAACAGCACGGGCGAGATAATACACTCTAATAGCTTTATTGTCGAGATACAGTAGTTCTAGCGATTATACAACGTCATGGCTTTGCCTATACCTTGCGTTGCCCAACATTCAATAGCCTCAACAGCCTTCAGTAAGTTGGTCTTTATCACTTCGATCTCCTCTTTTGTCCATTTGCCAAGCACATAGTTGACCTGGTGGCCTTTAGCAAAGTTGTTGCCTATACCGAAACGCATGCGGGGGTACTGATCGGTTTGCAATAGCTCCCCGATGCTTTTAAGCCCGTTATGGCCGCCGGCACTCCCTGAGGCCCGAATACGAAGTGCGGCAAGGGGTAGCGCGATTTCGTCGACGATCACCAGCACGTTTTCAAGAGCAATCTTTTCCTTATCCATCCAATATTTCAGCGCTTTGCCGCTAAGGTTCATAAAGGTGGTGGGTTTGATAACGATGAAGGTTTTTCCCTTCCATTTGCATTCCGCGACATGGGCGTGTCGGTCGAGCCGGTAGGTGCCCCCATGCTTAATAACAAAAGCATCGGCCACCTCGAAGCCGATATTATGACGAGTGGCGTCGTATTCGGGACCAACATTCCCGAGACCGACTATGAGGAACTTCATGGCTGCAAAGAAAGTCAAAAATCCTGTGTCCGGGCAGGCAAAAAGGCATGAGTCAAAAGTTGGAAAACTTAAGGGCAAATGTAAAATAGCTTGTTTTTTCAGGCCAAATCTTCACAAAACACTCACATTGATTTTAATTGTTGAGGATCAGGGAACTGTGTTTTTCTATTACCTTTGGCCAGCGAGATAATTTAGTATATTGTATTTGCGTTATTGAATGACATATGTTCGTTAAAGAGGAAATACGGCAAAGCTTTTGGTTCAACCTGGTAGTGGTGTTGGTGGTCAGTACGGTTTTGTATATACTTTTTTTTATTAGTCTGGGTTGGATAACGGCGCATGGTAAGGAGCTAAAAATACCGAATGTGACCAATAAGGATATGAAAAGCGCTATCAAAACGCTGGAAGACATGAGCTTTGATGTGTATGTGGATTCGACCTACGACCCGAAGCTGCCTTCTTTTGTTGTGATGTCACAGATACCCGAAGTTGGCGCGGTAGTAAAAAGCGGTCGCACGGTTTTTATCACGGTGAACAAGAAAATGCCACCGCTAACGCCAATGCCCAATTTGATCAACCTCTCGTTCAGGATAGCCGAAATACAGTTGAAAAATAATAAGCTGGTGCTGGGCGATACTAGCTACCAACCGGATATAGCCCAAGGTGCGGTGCTGAAACAGCTCATCAACGGGCAGGAGATAAGGCCCGGGCAGATGATACCGCAGGGCAGCCGGGTGAGCCTGGTGATCGGTGACGGGCTGAGCAACGTGCAACTGAATGTACCCGACGTGGTGGGAATGGCCTACCCGGAGGCTGTGGCGCTGCTGGCGGGCTCAGGACTGATCTATACGACTATCATATCAGGTGAAATAACTGATACTGCAACAGCCGTGGTGTCTAACCAATCACCCAAGGCAATGAATGAGGCGGGGACAGCTAACCATATAAAGGAAGGTGATATTATTGATATAACAGTGAAGCAGGAAGCGACGCAGGAAGAACTTGACGACAACCGTGGTGGGAAACCCAGGAGTGATAATAATACCCCATAATATTTTCTAAAACCTGATGAAACGAATAATATACAGTTTGCTGACCATTGTGATCGCCGCGTTACCGGCTTTGGCAAAGGCACAAGAGCGCACTGCTCCTGTAAATTATAATCCTGTGCTGAAGGGTGGGTATAAGCAAGGCACCGCGCAGCGAAAAGCGACCGCTTTGTCACTGCCTTTTTTTGACGATTTTACCGGATATAGTCCTTATCCCGATGCGAGCCGGTGGAGCGATCACGAGGTGTATGTGAACAACACCATGGGTGCGAGCCCGATCAGCAGGGGGGTGGCTACATTTGACGCACTTAATGCAAACGGAATACCTTATGACACGATCAACAGCAATGATCTTGTAAACGCGGATAGCCTCACCTCTGTACCCATCGATCTGAGCACGTATGCTGCGGGCGACAGCGTGTACCTGAGTTTCTTTTACCAGCCGGGTGGCAACGGCTTTTATCCACGGACGCAAGACTCACTGATGCTATACCTGAAGAGGGACAATGGTGTGTGGGAGAAGGCCTGGGCTGCGCCGGGCAGCACTCCACGCCCTTTCAGGCAAGCGATGGTGGTAGTTGACAGCCCCCAGTACTTTCATGCCGATTTCCAGTTTCGCTTTGTCAACAAAGCGGCCATCAATACGAGTGACGATGTGTGGAATGTGGACTACGTGCGGATGAATGCTGGACGAAATATCAATGATACCGCAGTGAATGACGTGGCCTTCAGCACCGACCCGCAGTTCATGCTTAATGACTACACGTCGATGCCCTACAGGCAGTTCGTCGCCAATGCGGCAGGTGAATTAGCCAGCCAGCAATACGACAGTGTGCATAACAGTTATGGTGTGCAACAATCGCTGAGCCTGCGCTATACGTCAACAGAGACAGGAAGCGGCACACCGCTCTTTAGCAGCCCGGTGACCAACAGCGTGGTGGCGGCGCACAGCACACAGATGGAAGCGTTCCCTACATTCACGCCTTCGTTTCCTTCGCCCGGGTATTATGATAGGGTAGTGTTCGAAAACAAGTTCTTTTTCGACCAGGTAAATGCGTCGGAGCCGCATGATAATGATACCATCGTGAAGGACCAGGTGTTTGATAACTACTTTGCGTATGATGATGGCACAGCTGAACTGAGTTATTACCTCAACCTGTTCCCGAGCCTGCCAGGTAAACTAGCCATTGAATATCACCTCAACCAGCCGGATACGCTGCAAGCAGTTGCAATCTACTTCGGCAGGCAAGTGCCCATGGGTACAAACAAGCTTTTCACGCTTTCAATTTACAGCCAGTTGCAGGGCATCAATAATGCAACCAATGATGTGGAGCTATATCACCAGGAACTGCTGCAGCCGGGTTACGGGCAGGTAAATGACTTCTGGGTATATCGATTGCAGACGCCCTTACCATTGCCCGCAGGTACCTTCTACGTAGGTACCCTGCAACCGGCTTTCAGTGGTGCTGACAGTCTGTATTTCGGACTCGATGCGAACAGGATAGGCGGCAACCACGCTTATTATAATGTGCTTGGCACCTGGCAATCGTCACTCATCAGCGGTGCCATCATGATAAGACCATTGGTAGGACAGGCCGTATTTGGTACCAATACCGAGGATCTGCACCCATTGCCGGTTGCCGAAACATGGAATGCTTATCCGAACCCCGCTACAGACAAGGTGAATCTCTACTACACATCGCAAAAAGAGGTGCGCTACGAACTGAGCGATATACAAGGCAGAACAGTAATGCAAGGCGTGGCCGGACCCAGCAGGTCGGTGGACCTGCGCAGCCTGGCGCCGGGCGTGTACATTATGCGACTATCCTTTGGAGGGGTAGCTGCGGCGCCACAGAAAATAATCAAACAATAAAGTATAAAAGATGCAGGAGATAAGCGTTGAAGAGCTGAAAAAAAGAATGGACGCCGGTGAGAGCCTTCACATAATAGATGTGAGAGAACCGGATGAATATGCGGCATTCAACATCGGTGGTATACTGGTGCCGCTGGGCAAGATAATGGGCATGCAACTGGATGAACTCGAAGATTGGAAAGACGATGAATTGATCATTCATTGCCACGCCGGGAAACGTAGTATGCAGGCATGCATGATGCTGGAAACGGCGGGCTTTACTAACGTAAAGAACGTAACGGGCGGAATGGTAGCCTGGCAGGATATGATGAACAAAGGTTGAGAGAATTGATAAGCAGAAAAGAGAGCTAGTGCACGAGATAGAACCATATTACAACTGGCGTCACTTATACATAGCGGAGGAGGATGAAAATTCTCCGTTCTTCGGGCGTGAGTACAGCGAGTTTGAGTTTTCGAATACCGTTTACAACTACTATATACATCCCCAGTGGGATGAATTCGGGTCGCGAACCCTGTATTTGAAAATTCTTTTCGCAGATTATGATTTCAACTATGCTATCATCGAGATGATAGGTGAGTGGAATGACGCCGTGGAAAATGACATCATGCAGTTGAAGCGGTCGATCGTTGACGAGATGATCCCCAAAGGCATCTATAAGTTTATCCTTGTTGCGGAAAACGTTTTGAATTTTCACAGCAGCGATACTGATTACTATGAAGAGTGGTACGAAGACATAAAGGACGAGGGAGGCTGGATAGCGGCGATCAACATGCCTGAGCAGACCCAATACGACTTTAAGCGCTCTCACATCGACAGGTATATTAAATTGTTTGATGTGCCCGACTGGCGCACCTATCAGCCGCATATATTCTTCCAGGTGGTGGATAATAAGATGATGAAACTGCTGGATTAAAGGGAGAACTGATTAGTTCTTAATTAATTATATATTTCGTGTAGCGTCCTAATTTTTACATTAAATAAGTAAAGTATCGTCTTTTAGTTTTTCGCGTGCTATCTTTGCGGGGATTTTTAAGAAATCTCATCTCTTTTTTTAATACCGCCGGTACGTATGAATTGGAAATCCGCTTTCAGTACATCTATTGGTAAGAAACTTCAAATGAGCCTTACCGGCTTGTTTCTTATCTTATTCCTGTTAGTACATTGCTACATTAACGCGCAAATATTTTACAATGATGGCGGCGAGCGCTTTAGGGCAGCCGCCCATTTTATGGGTACGAACTTCGTTATCCGTACCGTCGAGATAGGATTGTTTGCATTCCTGATCCTGCACATTGTGCAGGGGTTACTGCTGTGGGCCAGGAACAGGGCGCGCCGCAGCACGAGGTATGCTGTGAGCGCGGGTAGTAAAACGAGCAGTTGGTACAGCCGTTCAATGGCTTTGCTCGGTACATTAGTACTGTTGTTCCTTTTAGTACACCTTTCTAAATTCTGGGGTCCCAACCGTCTTTCGCAGACAATGGGTAATGGTGAACTAGACCTTTACACCATGATGCGTGATGAATTCCAGGTGACCTGGATCGTGATCGTGTATATATGCGGATGCATAGCGCTTGGCTGGCACCTGGTGCATGGCTTCTATAGCTCATTCCAGACGCTGGGTCTGGGCACGCACAGGTATAAGGGAATGATAAAAGGTATCGGTGTTGCATTTTCCATCATTGTGCCCTTGATCTTTGCGTTGATGCCTATTGCCTTCTATACAGGGTGGATATCCTAACGCTGAAAAAAATAAAATAACAATTTCGATCTTTTCGATATGACACTTAATTCAAAAATCCCTGCCGGTCCATTAGACAAAAAATGGGAAAGCTACAAATCGACATGCAAGCTGGTGAACCCGGCCAACAAAAGGCATCTTGATATCATTGTGGTTGGAACAGGTCTGGCAGGGGCGTCGGCCGCGGCATCGTTGGGTGAACTGGGATATAAAGTGAAAACCTTTTGTTTCCAGGACAGTCCGCGCAGGGCGCACTCGATAGCGGCACAGGGCGGTATCAACGCTGCAAAGAATTATCAAAACGACGGCGACAGTACTTACCGGCTGTTTTATGATACGATAAAAGGTGGTGACTATCGCTCGAGAGAAGGTAATGTGCATCGCCTTGCCGAAGTGAGTGCCAACATCATAGACCAATGCGTGGCGCAAGGTGTGCCTTTTGCACGTGAATATGGTGGATTGCTGAGCAACCGTTCGTTCGGTGGTACACAGGTACAGCGTACATTCTATGCTGCCGGTCAAACAGGGCAACAGCTATTGATAGGCGCTTACCAGGCCCTTGAGAGGCAGGTTGCCCTCGGTAATGTGACCCAATACAGCCGCCACGAAATGCTGGAACTGGTGATCATAGATGGAAAGGCGCGCGGCATCATTGCCCGTAACCTCGTTACCGGTGAGCTGGAGCGTTTCTTTGCCCATGCAGTGTTGCTGTGCAGCGGTGGTTATGGAAACGTGTTTTATCTATCAACAAATGCCATGGGCAGTAATGTGACTGCTGCATGGAAGGCACATAAGAAGGGTGCTTATTTCGGCAATCCTTGCTTTACGCAAATACATCCTACCTGCATACCGGTGAGTGGGGACCACCAGTCGAAACTGACGCTCATGTCGGAATCGCTGCGTAACGACGGACGTATATGGGTGCCGAAGAAACAGGGCGACAGCCGCAAGCCAAATGAGATACCTGAAGACGAAAGGGACTACTACCTGGAAAGAAGATATCCTGCGTTTGGCAACCTGGTGCCGCGCGACGTGGCCAGCCGTGCCGCCAAGGAGCGCTGTGACGCCGGTTATGGAGTGGGGGCGAGCAAGCAAGCCGTGTATCTCGACTATGCATCGGCCATAGAGCGCTATGGTAAAGTTGAGGCGAACAAGCAAGGCTTATCAAACGCTGATGCCAGGACTATACGTGAACTGGGCGAGGGCGTTGTGAAAGAGAAGTATGGTAACCTGTTCGAAATGTATGAAAAGATAACAGGTGAAAACCCGTATAAAGTGCCTATGCGTATCTACCCGGCCGTGCACTACACGATGGGAGGCCTGTGGGTGGATTACGAGCTGCAAACTACCGTGCCGGGCTTGTATGCACTGGGTGAGGCGAACTTCAGCGACCATGGTGCTAACAGGTTGGGTGCATCGGCACTGATGCAGGGTCTGGCTGATGGCTATTTTGTGATACCATATACACTGGGTAATAACCTTGCTGACGATATACGTACTAAGGCTATACCAACGAATCACCCGGCATTTGAAGCTGCGGAGAAAGAGGTGAGCGACAGGATCAATCGCCTGATGAATATCAAGGGTAAGGAGAGTGTCGAAAGCTTCCATAAACGCCTGGGCAAGATCATGTGGGACAAATGCGGCATGGCGCGCAATGCGCAAGGCCTGAAGGAAGCTGTAGAAGAGATAAAGGCGCTACGGAAGGAGTTCTGGAGCAATGTGTATATACCAGGTGAAGTAAAAGAATTTAACCCTGAACTCGATAAAGCAGGCCGGGTGGCCGACTTCCTGGAATTGGGTGAGCTGATGTGCCTGGATGCGCTGAACCGTAATGAAAGCTGCGGCGGCCACTTCCGCGAGGAGTACCAGACAGAAGATGGCGAAGCCATGAGACAGGATGATAAGTATATGTATGTAGCTGCATGGGAATATAAAGGCGACAGCCAGTTCGAAATGCACAGGGAAGACCTTAACTATGAGGTTGTACATCCGAGTCAACGTAGTTATAAGTAATTAGAAAAAAAGATTTCCATTATGGAGCATTACCATATGAATCTAACGCTGAAAGTTTGGCGTCAGAAAAACAAAAATGAAAGGGGCCGTTTCGAGACATTCCAGGTAAAGAACATTTCTTCTGAAATGTCGTTCCTTGAGATGTTTGACGTATTAAATGAGCAACTGGTGGCTGAGCAGAAAGAGCCGATCGCATTCGACCACGATTGCCGTGAGGGCATCTGCGGCATGTGCAGTATGTACATCAACGGTCGTGCACACGGCCCATGGCACCACACTACCACCTGCCAACTGCATATGCGCGAGTACAAAGACGGTGATACCATAGTTGTAGAACCTTGGCGTGCTAACTCATTCCCCGTTATTAAAGACCTGGTTGTAGACCGTAGTTCGTTTGATCGTATCATACAGGCTGGTGGCTATGTATCGGTAAATACGGGTAATGCGGTCGACGCGAATGCGTTACCCATCGAAAAGCAAAAGGCCGATGAGTCCTTTGCGGCAGCAGCCTGTATCGGTTGCGGCGCATGCGTGGCGGCTTGCCCTAATGCATCGGCTATGCTGTTTGTGTCGGCAAAGGTATCTCACCTGGCATTGCTACCACAGGGGGATCCGGAAAGGAAGACACGTGCGGTAAATATGATACAGCAGATGGACAAAGAAGGCTTCGGCAGCTGTACGAATATCGGCGCCTGCGAAGCTGAATGTCCAAAAGGAATATCCCTTGAGAACATTGCCCGCCTGAACCGTGAATATATAGGTGCTGTGTTTTCGGGTAGTGGTGAAGGCAACGCATAACGAGATCAATGGAACTAACATAGAGGGCTGTCGTTAAATACGACAGCCTTTTCTTATTTTGTATGCATGTTCAGGAAACTACAATTATTACTTACATTTTTGCTCGCGTTTGCCACAGCGAAGGCGCAAAGCGATAGCAGCCATATACGGATGAGCCTGCTCACCTGCGGTGTTGGCGATGAATTGTATTCGTCATTCGGTCATACAGGGGTGAGGATCATTGATAGTGCGCAAGGAACGGACATCGTGTACAACTATGGCACTTTCAACTTTGGCGATCCTGATTTCTATTCCAAGTTTGTGAGAGGTAAACTGCTCTACTATGTCTCCACCGACGCATTCCCGGCATTTATGGAAGAGTACGTTTATGAGCATAGGAAGGTGGAAGAACAGGAGTTGCTCATAGACGGTGATAAAAAGCGAATGATCAAGACCTTTCTGGAATGGAACCTGTTGCCGGCAAACCGCGACTACAAATATGACTTTTTATTTGACAACTGTGCTACGCGTATCAGGGATATCGGACCGAGGGTGTTTGGCGCCGGTTTTAAATGGGGACAAACCTTACCGGCTGATTCGAAGCTTACCTTCCGTAACATCATAGATAGATACCTGGCGCAAAAGGACTGGGAACGCTTTGGTATTGACATAGTGTTGGGCAGCAGGATCGATAAAGTGATGACCAACGGGCAGGTGATGTTCCTTCCTGACTACCTCAGGGATGGGATGGCTGGGGCGACCATCGATGGGCGGAAAATTGCCGGTGAAACGCAGGTTATACTGCAACAGGGCCGTGAAACGAAGAAGGACGGAATAGACCAGCCTCTGATCGTCACTATCATCATTGCCGTGCTGACCATACTCGGGTTAACGGTAGAGCGTCTTAAATGGCTTGGCCGCATCATGAGTTTTACGCTGCTTTTGGTTACAGGCTTGTTGGGCTGCTTTCTTCTCTTCATGTGGCTGGGTACCGATCACCAGGCGTGCCAGAACAACCTGAATGTTCTTTGGGCCTTGCCAACGAATATCATTGTTGCGTTTTCGCGGAAAAAAAGCCGGAGCCGCTATGCAATAGTTGCCATCATTTTGCTCATTGTGAGTTTGTTGCTGCACTTATTCAGGATCCAGGCACTGCCCTTGCTGGAACTGATGCCGCTGTTGCTTGCGCTACTGTTTGTCTATGGCATGATTTTGAGGCGGAAAGGTCCAAACGTGAGCAGGGCATGACGAAGTATAGTGCAAAATCCTCTAAGCTGTTTTACAGGAAGTTTGGTAGCGGTCCTGCAATTGTATTGTTGCACGGTTTCCCCGAAAGTGGCATACTGTGGCAACAGGTGTGGCCTGACCTGGCTGAGCGGTTCACCGTTTTGGTGCCGGACCTTCCCGGTAGTGGCCAAAGCAGCCGTGGTACGGAAAAGATAACGATGGAAAGTATGGCGGATGCCGTGGATGGCATGCTGGAAGCTGAAAGTCTTAATGGCGCAGTGTTTGCCGGTCATTCAATGGGCGGTTATGTGTCGCTAGCCTTTGCCGCTAAATACGGGCGAAAAGTGAAGGGCTTGTCGATGGTGCATTCTACAGCCTTTGCGGACGATGAAGAAAAGAAAAATAACAGGAGAAAGGTAATTGAACTCATACGAAAAGGTGGCCGGGAAGCGTTTATAAGACAGATGATACCCGCGCTATTCTCGCCCTCCACCAAAGAAACCAGGCCGGGTATCATTGAAAAGCAGGTAGAAAGTGGTCTGCAACTGGAAGCGGACAGCCAGGTAGCCTACTATGAGGCAATGATAGAAAGGCCCGAGCGGACCGATATGTTAACAGGGGGCCGTTTTCCGGTGCAATGGATCATAGGTAAGGATGATACCGTAGTACCTTTTACAAAGGGATTACAGCAATGTACTCTCACCTCCATTAACTTTGTATCTGTCTATAATATGTGTGGGCACATGAGTATGCTGGAAAACAATAAAGAACTTGTGAAAAACCTGGCAGACTTTGCCTCATACTGCTTAAGAAGATGAAAATGTTGTTGCATGCCCCGGGGCCTGATGAAAATATTGATGCTGTGTTTGCTGGTTAGCGGTCCCGCTATCACAGCAAGTGCGTCTCATATTGTGGGCGGAGAGGTGAGCTATAAATGCCTTGGCAACAATCAGTACCAGGTTACGGTAAATATTTACGAAGATTGCAAAGGCGATCCCACAGCCATTGAGCAAGATGACCCTGGCTATATCAGCATTTACGATGGCACCGGTTTCGCGCACATGTATTTGTTTGACTCGGTGAGGATGCAGCGGCCTAAGGTGAATGTGCCTGCTAACTTCAGCAATCAATGCATAAAAAATTACCCTGACGTGTGTCTGTGGAAGGTCACCTTTACCAGGACCTATACGCTGGCGCCGAATAACACTGGATATATTATTGTTTATCAACGTTGCTGCCGCAATTTCTCGGTGCTGAACATTGTGAATCCGGGTTCAACTGGGGCGACCTACTATACAAATATTCCGCCGACGCAAACTGCTGCCTGTAATAACAGTGCGGTGTTCAGGAATTATCCTCCGCTGATAATTTGCCAGAATACACCGTTGATCTATGATCATTCGGCTACCGATGCGGACGGGGATTCGCTCAGTTACGAGTTTTGTACTGCATATGATGGCGGTAACCCAAACAACGTGAAACCCGTGCCCGACCACCCCCCGTTTACACCCGTCAGGTATGTAACGCCTTTTAGTGCCACGAATCCCATGGCAGGTTTCCCTCAGATAAAAGTTGATCCGGTAACGGGTATTATCAGCGGTACCCCGAATATTTTAGGGCGTTATGTAGTTACCGTTTGCTGTCATGAATGGCGTAATGGCGCAATGATCAACACAGTATTCAGAGATTTCCAGTTTGTGGTAACCAACTGCAGCAAGGCCGTTGTGGCAAATATCCCGATACTTTCGAACGAGCCGAATACCTACCTTGTGTGGTGTAAAGACCTTACCGTGCATTTTGTGAACCAGAGTACGGGTGGCTTTTCTTATGACTGGGACTTTGGTGTACCGGGTGCTACTTCAAATGACTATGAGCCTACCTACACCTATCCCGACACCGGGACATACCTTGTAAAGCTGGTCGTGAACAAAGGGAGCACATGTGCAGACAGTATTACCAGGCTTGTGAAAGTGTATCCCAATTTTAAAGCCGATTTCCAGGTGAGCGGACTACATTGCCCTGGCAGTACGCTAAACTTTACAGACCTTAGCTCGTCGACTTACAAGCCCATCAATTCATGGTCGTGGAACTTTGACGATGGCCAGGGAACTTCGGACCAGAACCCGACACATGCATATGCGGTGGGTGGTGAATATTATGTGACCCTTATTGCCAAAAATATCAAGGGCTGTACCGATACTGCATCACAGCGTATTAGCATAGAGAAGTTCCGGCCTTTCGGGGGTGATGATACCATTATTGTCGCAGGCGAGATCATAAACTTCAATGCAAGCGGGGGACTGGAATATACCTGGACACCGGCCACCAACCTTAACTTCGGCAATATAGCTAACCCGACGGGCAACTACCCTGATACAGGGCACTTTAACTACAATGTCCATATTAAGAGCGAGACCGGTTGCGAGGGGGATGATTCGGTGAAGGTATGGGTAGTGTCACAGCCATCTTATTTTGTACCCAACGCATTTACACCTAATGGCGATGGGCTCAACGATCTGCTAAGGCCTATTGCAATCGGTTACAGTGCCAACAACTATTTTAAAGTGTTCAATCGTTTTGGCGAGGTGGTATTTTACAGCAAGGATTTCAAGGAAGGCTGGAACGGTACTTATAAAGGTCAATTAGCGGATATTGGCACTTATTTCTGGGAACTGAGCGTAACGAACCGCTTTGGCAAAAAGGAGTTTTATAAGGGAGACGTGACATTGATACGATGATTTTTTGTAATTTTAGGACGAGATATGCTTTTCCGGCGGTACATAAGTTATTTGTTGTTTGCAATTGCTACTTTTTTAAGTCTTCCGGTCAATGCATCGCACATCGTAGGTGGCGATCTGACTTACAGGTGTCTCGGTAACTCGCGTTACCAGATAAACATTGATATCTACGAGGATTGCCTTACCGGCCAACAATCTGCCATTGATGAAGACGATCCTGCTTATGTCGGGATATATACAGGAGTAAACTTTCAGAACCTTTTCCGATTCGATTCTATCAGTCTAACAGAACGGATATCGGTACCTGTCAACTTCAGTAACCAGTGTATCAATAACTATCCGAATACTTGTCTGAAAAGGGCGTCCTTTAGCCAAATTTATACGTTACCCGATAATCCGTATGGATACCAGATAGTATATCAGCGTTGTTGCAGGAATGCTACTATAATAAATATTGCCAACCCGGGATCTGTGGGAGCCACTTATACCTGTAAAATACCTCCTTCCAGCCAGGCATTTTGTAATAACAGCGCTGTGTTCAGGAACTATCCGCCGCAGATCATTTGTATGAATACGCCGCTTGTCTACGATCATTCTGCGACGGATGCGGATGGGGATTCGCTTACTTACGAGTTTTGTACCTCTTATATTGGTGGCAGTACCCAGGATGCAAAGCCTTTCCCGCTTGCACCTCCTTTCTTTCCCGTCTCTTATATTGCGCCATTTAGTGCAACGAATCCCATGGGGGGCTTCCCGCCTATAACGATAGACACCAAAACAGGTATGATCACAGGCAAGCCGAATATTCAGGGCCGGTTTGTGGTTACCGTTTGTTGCCATGAATGGCGTGCAGGCAATATGATAAATACGGTATCCCGTGATTTTCAATTTGTGGTTACCAATTGCAGCAAAGCCGTGGTAGCAGACGTGCCCAGGGTAAATCCTGAAGCCAATATTTATGTTGTGCAGTGCAAGGACTATACCGTGCATTTCAGGAATACGAGTACCGGTGGCTTTTCGTATAAATGGGATTTTGGGGTTGCGGGTGGTACATCTACTGATTTTGAACCGACTTTTACTTATCCGGACACCGGTACATACCTTGTGAAGTTGCTGGTAAATGCGGGTAGCACCTGCCCGGACAGTACGACAGCCCTTGTAAAGGTTTACCCCAGTTTCAAAACAGACTTCGCCGATAGTGGCTTGCATTGTCCCAGCGCCCCGATCAGTTTTACAGATCTATCAACTTCGTCATACAATCCCATCAACAGTTGGTTGTGGAATTTTGGCGATAATCAATATTCCTCAGACCAGAATCCAAGCCATTCTTTTGCACACGGCAATACATACAACGTGACATTGATATCGGGAAATTACCTGGGCTGCAGCGATACGGTGACAAAAAGTATATACATCGAGAATTTTCATCCTATGGCCGGCAATGATACCATAATTGTAGTGGGTGAGCATATCAATTTTAATGCTACCGGGGGTATTGAATACTTATGGACCCCGGCAGCTAACCTTAATACTGATATCGGTCCAAACCCTATAGGTAGTTATCCGGATACCGGGCACTTCGCATATAACGTCTATATCAAGAGTGCAGAAGGTTGCGAGGCTAACGATTCGCTGAAAGTGTGGGTGGTAGCGCAGCCTTCGTGGTTTGTACCAAACGCATTTACTCCCAACGGCGATGGTAAGAACGATTTCATCAAGCCGATAGCAATCGGGTATAGTGCCAATAATTTTTTCAGGATATATGATCGCTTCGGAGAGAAAGTCTATGAAAGCAAAGACTTTAGCCAGGGATGGGATGGTAACTATTACGGCCAGCCGGCGGAAGTGGGTACCTATTTTTGGGAATTGAGTGTCACCAACCGTTATGGCAAAAAGGAATTCTACAAGGGTGACCTGACGCTGATACGCTAACAGATATCGAAGATAAAAATTGTAAAGGGAGGTGCCACTAAGGCACCTTTTTTACTTGAAACATAGACAGAGAGACTATCTTTACCACAAAATCTTGGGATGAGTAAAATTATTTTGGTGACAGGCGCCACGTCGGGTTTCGGGAAGGCCATTGCCGAACGGTTCGCAAAGGAGGCTTATACGGTTTGTATAAGCGGCAGGCGAAAAGAGCGACTGAACGAAGTAAAACAGGAATTGGAGAATAAATACGGCGCAAATGTGGTTTGCCTGCAGTTTGACGTAAGGAATAGGGAGGAGGTTAAGAATGCGATTGAGGAACTAAAAAAGCAAGTGGACCGTGTTGATATCCTTGTCAACAATGCAGGGCTTGCAGCCGGCATGTCGTCGATAGAAGAAGGTGACCTAGACGATTGGGACACTATGATCGACACCAACGTAAAGGGTTTGCTGTATGTAACCCGCCAGGTAGCACCACTTATGAAGGAGCAGCGTTGCGGACATATCATCAATATTGGGTCCACGGCATCCAAAACGGTGTATAGAAATGGCAATGTTTACTGCGCAACGAAATTCGCAGTGGACGCATTGAGCCAGTCTATGAGAATAGATCTGTTGCCTTATGGCATCAAGGTGACTTCTGTAAATCCTGGGATGGCCGAAACCGAATTTTCGCTTGTGCGCTTTAAAGGGGATGCTGAACGGGCTGCGAATGTGTATCAAGGATTTCAACCTTTGGGGGCTGAAGATATTGCTGATATCGTCCATTACTGCGCTACGCTGCCCGCACATGTGTGCATCAATGACCTTGTAGTGACTTGCCTGAACCAGGCGAACAGTGTGTATTCGGTAAAGGATGCGGATAAGCCTGCCTAAATAGTTTTAAAGTATGTACACAGCAACAACACAGATAAGAGTAAGGTATGGAGAGACAGACCAGATGGGCTATCTCTACTATGGATACTATGCATTATATTATGAAGTGGGCAGGGCTGAGGCGATAAGACAGCTTGGCTTTACGTACAGGGAATTGGAGGAGATGGGCGTTATGATGCCGGTGGCCGAAATGAATGCCAAGTATTACAGGCCTGCACTGTATGATGACCTGATAACTGTAAAGACCAGCCTAAAGGAGATACCGGAAGGCTCTAAAATACACTTCCATTCCGAGCTATATAATGAAGCAGGCACTTTGCTGAACGTGGGTGTTACTACGCTTGTGTTCTACGATATGAAAGAAAAGAAGAAGGTGCATATGCCTAAAGAATTATCGGACCGGTTACAGCCTTTCTTTACTAATCGAAGCGGTAATGAGTAACGCAAAAGCATCTATTATAACAATAGGAGATGAACTGTTGATAGGGCAGGTTATCGACACTAATTCTGCATGGATCGCTCAACATTTGAATGAGCTTGGAATTGACGTGCTGCGCAGGGTTGCAGTTGGTGACGAGGCAACAGCAATAAAAAATGCACTGGACGAAGAATTGACTAAGTCTGAGCTGGTGCTGATCACAGGCGGACTAGGACCTACAGCTGATGATATAACCAAGCCATTGCTGTGTGAATATTTTGGCGGCAAATTAGTGGTTAATGATGCTGTGCTGGAACATGTAAGGAACATGTTTGTACAACGTAACCGGCCCATCATAGAACGCAACTTAAAGCAGGCGGAGTTGCCGGATAACTGCCTTGTATTGCATAACCGTATCGGGACGGCACCCGGAATGTGGTTCGAGAAAGATGAAAAGGTGATCGTGTCTATGCCGGGTGTGCCTTTTGAGATGGTGGCGATCATGGAAGACGAGGTGCTGCCAAGGTTGAAACAGCGTTTTGTGGGTGAGGCAATAGAACATGTATCTATCATTACGGCAGGGGAAGGGGAAAGTTTTATCGCTGAGAAAATACAAGATATCGAAGAGGCGTTGCCGGGTTACATCAAGCTGGCATACTTGCCTGGCCCGGGTATGGTCAGGTTACGGCTCACAGGCAGGGGACAAACGGCAGATCAACTGATCAAAGAATTAAAACTGCAGCAGGATAGGATCGCTGAAAGGCTTGAAGGGATTGTTGTGGCGCTGGAAGATATACCCCTGCCCGAGGTGGTAGGCAGGTTATTGGCAGACAAAAAGGCCAGCCTGGGTTTTGCCGAAAGCTGCACCGGAGGATATTTGTCGCATTTGATAACACAGGTACCAGGTGCGAGCACCTATTTCACTGGCGCAATCGTTTCCTACAAGGTAGGTGTCAAGGAGCATGTCCTGGGAGTTGACAAAAATATCATCGACCGTTATGGGGTAGTGAGCGAAGAAACTGCAGTAGAGATGGCGAAAAATGCGATAAATGTGTTAAATTGCAATAACTCATTATCTATCACCGGCTTTCTCGGCCCCGCGGGCGGTGACGATCAAATACCTGTTGGAACGGTGTGGATGGCGGTAGCGGATAAGGAAAGGGTAAAGACTAAGAAATTCCGATTTCATTATGACCGTGTGCGCAATAAGGAAATGGCCGCGCAGATGGCAATGCTGATGATATGGAAATTTTTGAATCATAAGTTATGAGCATCGTATTCCTTATCGGAATGCCGGCTGCCGGAAAAACCTATTGGGGCACCAGGGTGGCGGATGCTTTTCACCTTCCTTTCATAGACCTGGACGCCTTTATCGAGCAACGGGAGCACCAAAGTATTTCTCAGTTATTTGCCAAAGGCGAAGGATGGTTCCGAGCCAAGGAACATGCCGCATTGATTGCACTGATCAGTATGGTAAAAAAGCCCACGATAGTAGCAACGGGTGGGGGCACCCCCTGTTTTTTCAATAACCTGAAGCAAATGCATCGCGTAGGTATAACCGTATACCTGAGAACTGAAGTTAACACTTTGGTGTCGCGAACTGCAGCTGATGAAAAGGCAAGGCCGTTGCTGCGTGGTAAGCACAATGCAATAGCCGTATTACAGCAATTGTTAAAGGAGCGTGAGCGCTATTATAACCAAGCCAATTTTATTTTACAAACGGAAAACATTTCGCTTAGTACCTTTGAAGAAATAATCCGTGAATGTACAAACAGGCACTCGCAGCAGGGGCTTTCCTTGCAATGGTAGCAGTGATGCTGGGCGCTTTTGCAGCCCATGGTCTATCGGCCACCTTACCACCTGAAAAGATCGAGATATTCCAGAAAGGCGTCACTTACCAGTTTTACCACAGCTTTGCGTTACTGTTGACCGGTGTGATCTATTCTTCGTTTCCCAAAGGTAGCCTGAAGGCAGCAACCATATTATTCGTCGTCGGCATTTTATTCTTCAGTGGCTCGTTGTACCTCTTTCCCTTGCTGGAAATTAAGAACATTGATATCCCCGTTGCGGGCAGGCTTATCACCCCACTTGGTGGCCTGTGTTTTATTATTGGCTGGCTGCTAGTATTTTTGGGCGTCATTAAGAAGTAACAATACATTGCGCCCCTACAAGTTATCGAGCATACTATTTGTAATCCTGTTAATCACTTTTGATGCAGCTTACTTTTTTGCAGGCGCTTCCGTGTGGTGGGTAGTGATACTCTTTGTCGTTTATATTCACTCC
This sequence comes from Bacteroidota bacterium, assembly GCA_018267915.1. GTDB lineage: Bacteria > Bacteroidota > Bacteroidia > Chitinophagales > Chitinophagaceae > MKUN01. Next base: position 25,242 of record JAFDXN010000054.1, read on the forward strand.
CTGGTGCTGGGAGCTATTTATATTCAATGGAACTTTTACATCAAGTCGTTCAACAAAAGCACCAATCAAGGCCTTATAGCTCTGACTTTTGATGATGGTCCGGGAACGGAGACCGCAGCAATACTGGACATACTTAAAGCTCAATCTGTTCCTGCTACCTTTTTCTCGATAGGCAAGAACGTCGCTGCTCATCCTGAACTGGTGAAGCGCTGGTATGATGAGGGGCACACGATAGGCAACCATTCGTTTAATCACGGCTTCAATTTCGACTGGCAGAGCAGCAAGGCAATGGCCCGGGAACTGCAAGAGACAAATGATGCGATAAAAAGGATCACAGGTAAGAGCCCTGTGTTATTCCGGCCGCCTTATGGTGTAACTAACCCGAACCTGGCCCGTGCTGTAAAGAAGACGGGCATGTACTCAATAGGTTGGAACGTGCGCTCGTTTGATACTACTGCTAAGGACCCTAAGCAATTGCTCGATCGGATCCTGAACCGGTTGCAGGGTGGCGACATCATACTACTTCATGACAGCATGCCAATTACGCGTGAAATTTTAACGGAATTAATTGTTCGTGCCCGTCAAAAGGGCTTTACCTTTGCACGCGTTGACCAAATGTTTGATATAGAAGCTTATGCTTAAAAATATTTATACGTTTCTGTTTTTGCTCTGCGCCGTAGCTGTAAATGCGCAGCCTAAAGGTTTCCAGGTGGTGAAAAATGTATCGGCTTTCCAGCAATCGCTTACACAGGCAAATGCGGGCAAACAAACTATAGCCAGTGATTTTTCGCAAGTAAAGAACCTCTCGCTCTTGCAGGATAAGATCAGATCTAAAGGCAAGTTCTACTTTAAAAAAGACGATAAAGTACGGATAGAGTACACCTCTCCTTATTCCTACCTCCTGGTAATGAACGGAGGCCAGCTAATGGTGAAGGATGAACAAAAAAGCAACAAGATCAATACCCGCAATAGCAAGACCATGCAGTCGGTAAACAGGATCATGATCGACTGTATGCGTGGCACGGTGTTCCAGAACCCTGATTTCAAAGTGTCTTCTTTTGAGAACGGGCAGAGCTACCTGCTGTCGATGGCGCCCAATACCGAGGCGATGAAGAAGATGTTCAAGCAGATAGATGTGTACATGGACAAGAAGAACTTCGACGTGAGCCGCCTGACAATGACTGAGAATGGCGGGGATTTTACGGACATGGACTTTAGCAATACCCAGCACAACACAGCGCTTAATGAGGGTCTTTTTAAAGTTAAGTAGCAGTCTGCTGTTATTTGTTACTGCCTGCAAAGCGCCGTACTATTCGAAGCTGGTGCCGCAGAGTAGTGGTACCACAAGTGCCTTGCAATACAAGCCCGAATTTGACAAGCAACTTTATCGCTGCATAGTAGATGGAAGGGCCGTTTTCAAAAAATTCCACCTGAGTGGGGTATTGTTTTTTAAGAAGCTCAATGATGGCAGCACGCGCGCTGTATTTCAAAATGAAATGGGTTTTACGTTTTTTGACTTCGAATGGGACCGAAATGACTCCTTCAAGGTCAACAACATTATTCCTCAACTAGACAAGCCTGCAGTAATACGAACCCTAAGTAAGGATCTCAATTTATTGTTAATGAAGCGATTGAATGGCGCATCAGAGATCGCTTTCAAAGATGCCAACAACACTTACCACCGGTTCGCCCTCGAAAAGGGTTATGCATATTATATTGAAAATTCGGCACGATTAGTGCGGATAGATAATACAGGGAAGAAAAGTCTGGTGACGAGGATAGAATTGAAAGGAAGCCAGGGACAACATGAACTGGCGGACTCAATACTGTTCAGGCACCTGAGAGCAAATTTTACGATAGAACTCAATAAAATAGCGCCGCATGCTGATGAATGATTTTTACACCTATCGCGATGCCCACCAGGGTGATCACAGCTTTACCTGCAGGATAATTTTTAACTCTCAACATGATATCTTTCGTGGTCACTTCCCGGGTCAGCCGGTGGTGCCGGGAGTGTGCATGATGGAAATGGTGAAGGAATTTTTACAGCAGGTAATTGGCAGGCAGCTTTGGCTGCGCAATGCGGGTAATGTAAAGTTCTTGCAACTGATAACTCCCGATGTGCAACCGGAAATAAATATAAGCTGGAAAGAAAGCGAAGCTGGGTTTAATGTCAATGCGTCTTTCAAAAAAGATGCGTCCGATCTGTTTAAGCTGACAGGCAGCTTCGAGGAATGCTAGCTTTTTAGGTGTCCAACTTATCCTTGAGTTGTTTAGTCATCCCCGCCGTATACGTGCGCCATTTTTCTATCACCTGCGCAATATCCGATGGTAATTCTGAGTCAAATTGAATCCATTCCCTCGTGCGCGGATGCGTGAAGCCCAGTTCCTTTGCATGCAGCGCATGACGAGGTAATATCTTAAAGCAGTTCTCGACAAATTGTTTGTACTTGGTGAATACCGTTCCCTTTATAATGCGATCACCACCATAAGTGGCATCGTTGAAAAGAGGATGGCCAATGTGCTTCATATGCACCCTGATCTGGTGGGTGCGGCCGGTCTCCAGCCTTAACTCAACCAACGTTACATAGTTAAAACGTTCGATCACCTTGTAATGGGTAATGGCTTCCTTACCGTGTTCTCCATCCGGAAACGCATCCATGATCTTACGGAAGCGCAGGTTGCGCCCGATGTGGGCATTGATCGTTCCTTCATCTTCGGCAAGGTCTCCCCAAACTAAGGCTATATAACGGCGGTGTACAGTATGCTTTTTGAATTGGCCATTTAGGTCGGCCATGGCCTTCTCGGTTTTGGCAATAACCACCAGGCCACTTGTGTCCTTATCTATACGATGCACCAGGCCCACGCGAGTCAGACCGTCGGTGTCTATATTTTCCTGTTGCAAGTACCATGCAAGTCCATTGACCAGTGTGCCGCTGTAGTTGCCACAGCCTGGGTGCACAACCATGCCTGCGGGTTTATTGATGATCAGGACATCGTCGTCCTCATAAGCTATATTCAATAGCATCTGTTCGGGCAGCACCTCTGTACTTTCCGGCCGGCGTGTATCGAAAACTACTATCTCATCGCCTGCTTTTACTTTATAGTTGGGCTTAACTGCACTACCATTCACAAGGATGAAACCTTCATCAAGCGCTTGTTGTATTTTATTGCGGGTAGCGCCCTCCACCCGGTTCATGAGGAACTTATCGATACGCAGTGGCTCCTGGCGTTTATCGGTGACAATGCGCAGCCGTTCTACAGGCTCAGAGGTCTCCTCGTGCCCGGCGTCGGGATCGTCGTCGTCCCAGATCTCTTCTATGTCTTCAGGTGAATTCAAAACCAAAATTAAAAGCCAAAAGTAAGGATTCGGGGCGAGCTACTGATGCAGCCATTCTTTCATATACTTCGGATCGAGCTGGAAGTAGTTGGCTTTCCTTTCGATCCTGCCGTTGTTAATGTAATAGATGGCAGGAACGTACGGCCCGGCCATTTTCTGGAATGCAGCTACATCGTGCACATGCAGGTGGGGCACGTCGCTTGCATGTGTCTCATTATAAAACTCCTTTTCATGGTTGTCGGAGCCGCTGAGCAACAGGTATATCGGGAGGGTAGGGTCCTGGTGATGGATGACATGCAAAAGGTATGCAGCTTTGCGGCAGTGTGGGCAGGTGAGACTCATAAATGCCACTATGTGCTTGCCAGTCCGCAGGTCCACATCGGGCATCGGGGCAGCTGTGTAAAGTGGCGCGAGGTCGATCGTTTCGTTTGCAGCCTCAGGCCGGTTATCAAGATCTACCGGGTTCAGGATAAATGGCGTCACCATGGCGACCATAAAGAGGACCACGGCAACGATTTCCTGGTTTTTGTAAGGCTTAATGGGGTAGAGGTATATCAATACAAATGTCACTGCAACCATCCCTAAGTTTTTCCAGATGGATTGCATGGGCGTCATAGCTATATTGTCCCCAAAACAACCACAGTTGCCATGGTTGCCCTGCTTTGCCAGCACAAACAGCAAATAAGCTGTGAAAATGGCCAGAAGTATGAGTATAGCCTTATACGTGAACTGCTTCAGGAATATGTGACAGATCAACAGCAGCCCCAACAATAGTTCAAGGCCAATGAATAGGCGGGCTATTATACCGGCGGTAACAATACTACTGATCCCAAGGTCGACGAAAGTCCATTGGAAAGAGAGAAAAGGGCCATCATTGCGAACAATGTAAATACCTTCGAAAGCGATACCGCTTTTGCTGTATGCCGAATACAAAAAGGTAGCTGCAAGGGATAGCAAGAGCAGCAAACCAACAACGCGTTTTAAGCTAAACGAGACGCCTTTCTTTTGAAGGGGAACCAGTTCTTCGGTCATAAATACAATTGACGCCCAAAAATAGGGTATTTACGATACAGGAAATAAAAGGAAGGCGGTCTTAAAACAGCTCGCAATTCTCTTCCGTGTGAACACCATTCTGGTTGGTAACATAGGAACCACCCTCACAAAGGCTTTGTGCATGCGCCTTGGAGTCGTTAATAGTGTATTCAGAGCTGGTAGAATCGGGGAGACCGGGTACGCCTGAGTACTTAATAGTGCAACGACAGGTAAAATTCCTGGAGCAGGAACTCATGCCAATTATGGATGCGAGAGCAACTGCCGTTATCAGGAAAGGGCGTAATTTCATGTACGGAATCATTTGAACGGTTGAAGATAATATCAATTTTTCAAAACCACAAACAAGCGCATAATATTCGTATATATAGACCGGTGCCTGTATTTGTGCGATTGGCGTACCTTTAGGGGAATAAAGTAGAACATAAGATGCTGAGCCAACAATCGCTTACTGAAAACCTGGAGCTGATAGCAAAACAAGTGGTTGAGGGCTTCATTATCGGGCTACATAAAAGCCCCTTTCATGGTTTTTCTGTAGAGTTTGCGGAACATAGATTATATAACCAAGGCGACCCGTTAAGGCATATCGACTGGCGGGTGTACGGGCGTACGGATAAGCTGTTCATTAAGCGTTTTGAAGAAGAAACCAATCTGCGCTGCTGCCTGGTGATAGATACTTCCTCTTCAATGCACTTCCCTAAAGATGAGAGAAAGCTTAGCAAGCTACAGTTTGCCTGCCTTTCAGCCGCCAGTTTGCTGCAATTACTGAAGCGCCAGCTCGATGCAGCCTGTCTTTCATTGTTTGATGAAGAGCTTTATTACCTGTCTGATTGCAGGTCGGCACTAAGCCACTACCGGATGCTGACCACCCAATTGGAAAAAACGCTGAAGACAGACCGTGAAAACGCCAAAACTAATGCCGCAGCCGCGCTGCACCAGGTGGCGGAGCAAATGCACAAACGCTCTCTTATAATTGTTTTTAGCGATATGATGGACGATGCGGAGAATATAGAGGAACTGTTCTCAGCTATGCAGCACCTGCGCTACAATAAACACGAGGTAATCCTTTTTCATATAATAGACGGGAAGCAAGAGTTGGCATTTGAGTTCGAGAACCGGCCCTACGAATTTGTAGATATGGAAAGCGGCGACCGTATAAAATTGCAACCCCAGCAGATAAAAGAAGAGTATGTGAGCCGGATGAATGCGTTTCAGCAAATGGTAGAGAATCGGTGTCACCAGTACCGGATAGATAGGGTAGCAGTGGACCTGTCCGAGCCTGTGGAGCAAGTACTGTACTCATTTTTACTTAAGAGAAATAAAATGCTGTAAAACGAATAATTTTTACTACCTTTGCAACCCGTTTCGACGCCTTTAAATAATGATTTTATTTAATAGCGATTAAGTTCTTAAGATAAATGTAGTAATCTTTAATGTCAATAGGCTGAAAAGATGTTACAGTGGCAAAAAGGGGGAAATAATTCTGGAGATGAAGCACAACCGGGAATACGAAATTGCTTGGCAGGGTCTTAAGGCCGGTGTTCATAAATTTCAGTATGAAGTAGATGACCGGTTTATCCAGGAACGTGAGGCAGAACAGGACTTTAAGGACCTGGACGCGCAAGTGAACCTGAGCTTCGATAAACAGAACAACTTTTTCCTGTTGCATTTTGATATCGACGGCAGCGTAACGGTTGCCTGCGACCGGTGCGGCGATGACTTTAAGCTGAGGCTCTGGGACGAATTTGACCTGCTGATAAAGCTGATGAGTGATGACACGGAAGAGATAGAGGAAGATGCAGATGTGGTTTATATTCCGCGTAGTGAAACCGTGATCGACATCAGTAAGTGGGTATATGAATTTGTACTGCTGAGTGTGCCGCTGCAAAGAGTGCATCCTGATAAAGCGGATGGCAGCGCAGGATGTAACCCGGAAGCACTGAAATTGTTGGATCAGCTGTCGGAACCCGACGAAACAGTTAAAAAAGATATCTGGAAGGGGTTGGAAGCCCTGAAAGACGAGAATAAAAAAGTAAAACGTAAATCGAAATAAAATCTAACGAAGATGCCAAATCCTAAACGACGTCATTCTCAACAACGCGGTGCAAAGCGCCGTACGCATTACAAGGCTGAGGCTGAAACATGGAGCATCGATCCGGTAACAGGTGAAAGCCACCTGCGCCACCGTGCTCACTGGACAGAAGGCAAGTTGTACTATCGTGGTAAGGTGGTGGTTGATAAATCGGTAGCAGAAACCGGTGAAAACAATCAATAAACGATATCCCAAACCATAGATGAAGATAGGGCTTGATATAATGGGCGGCGATTACGCCCCCGCTGAAGCCATTAAAGGTGTTCGCCTGTTTCTTGAACAAGTGACCGATCCCTCGGTTCACCTTGTGCTTATAGGCGACGCCCAGGCGGCTGCACCTTATCTGTCTCAACTGGACGAGTACCAGTTCCGCTATTCTTTGCTGGAAGCGCCACAGGTGATCGGCATGGATGAGCACCCTACCAAGGCCCTCAAGGAAAAACCGCAGTCAAGCATTGCGATCGGTTTCGGAATGCTGCAGGCACAGAAAATAGATGCTTTCATTAGCGCCGGTAATACCGGTGCTATGATGGTTGGCGCCATGTACACCGTTAAGAATATCGACGGTATTCTTCGTCCGACGATCGTTTCTCCGATTCCGCGCGAGGACGGCAAATTCAGCTTGCTGCTTGACGTTGGCGCCAATGCTGACTGTAAGCCAGAGCATATGCTGCAATTTGCCCAATTGGGTTCCCTGTTCATGCAGCGTGTGGAGGGCATCGAAAAGCCCCGTATCGGTCTTCTTAACATAGGAGAAGAAGAAAGCAAAGGCAATATTCTGGCACAGGCCACTTATCCTCTTTTGAAGGAATCGCAGCTGAATTTTGTTGGCAATATTGAGGGCCGGGACGTTATTGTGAATAAGTGCGATGTGATCGTCTGCGAGGGATTTGTGGGTAACGTAGTATTGAAAATGGCAGAATCCATCTACCACATTTTCAAGGAGAAACGAAATGTCCAGGACGATTTCCTCGAGCACTTCAACTATGAGATATATGGAGGCACACCTGTATTAGGTATCAATGCCCCGGTAATAATTGGTCACGGCATATCCCATGCCATGGCTTTCCAGAACATGATCAACGCAGCTCATAAGATGATCATGTCCGATATTATCAGCGCCTTTAAAGAGCATTTTTCGCAGGCCGTGGCCTAGCATTTACCATTTCAATCTACTGACATTTTCTTGTGCTTATTCCTTTACCTTTAATGGACAATTATTGTTCATGAAGCAGGTCTATTGCCTGAGCGGTTTGGGAGCTGATTATCGCATTTTTGGGAAGCTAAAGCTGAACGAAGCGGAGTTGGTACATATTCCCTGGGTGGACTTTGACAAGCATGATGAGATAGGCTGCTATGCACAAAAGATGTCGGCGAAGATACCCGGCGATGCGCCAATTATACTAGGGGTGTCATTTGGCGGCATGCTCGCGGTCGAGATCGCGAAACTACGAAAGACGAAAAAGGTGATCATCGTGTCGAGTGCAAAGACTAAAGACGAAATAGCAGGGAGCGGTGGCAATTTTATGCAGTTTCTCATCAAACACAATATGTTGCCAACAGGGTTGATGAAAATACCGAACAGTGTGATGTATAAAAAATTTGGTGCAGCCACCGACGACGAGAAGCAACTGCTGGCAAGCATATTAAAGGATACGGACACCCACTTTGTGAAATGGGCATTCAAAGCTATGCAGGCATGGAGCAATAGCACCTACACGGATAACCTGACCCACATTCACGGAACTGACGACCATATCATTTTATCCGAACACGTAAAGCCGGATTACTGGATAAAAGGGGGTACCCACCTGATGGTATATAACAGGGCTGACGAAATAGCCCGCATCATAAACCAACACATTTGAACCATGATCGTAAAGTATATAGATACACCATTAGGCAAGATGCGAGCCGGCGCTACTGACGAAGGCATATGCCTCTTCGATTTTGAGGGCCGGCGCATGATGGATAGCATCATGAAAAGAATTGAAACATTGAGTGGTGAAAAAACTCAAGAGGGCGATCATTTCCATTTTAAGATGCTGGAAAAGCAGATCAATGAATACTTTAATGGCGAAAGAAAACAGTTTGATCTGCCATTGTATCTTTTGGGTACCCCATTTCAAAAACGGGTATGGGAGGGGTTGATGAAAATACCCTTTGGCGATACAAGGTCGTACAAGGAACAGTCTATATTTTTAGGTGATGTCAAGGCTATACGTGCAGTAGCCGGCGCTAATGGCGAGAACGGCATCGCTATAATAGTGCCTTGCCATAGAGTGGTGGGGGCCAACGGCAGCCTTGTAGGCTATGGCGGCGGATTGTGGCGAAAAAAATGGCTGCTCGGGCACGAGTTGAAATACTCGGGCAAGAGCAACCAGATGGATATGTTTAGCTAATTCTCACCGTTATTTCCCGGGCGAGATTCACTTCCCATGCTTAAGATGTCTTCAAGATTGAAGTGCAGGCCTGCCGTATACCGAATTCCATTGTAGTGCCATGAAATAGGCGTTACAGGCAAAGCAAATGCGGCCTGCAATTGCACTTTTGCAAATTTGTAGCCCGCTCGTAGTGTTACACCCGGCTCGTAAAAGGTGATACTGCCCTTGTCTATTCTACGGTTATTAAACGTGTCTATTAGTTTGTGGTCAATAAGGTATGACAGGTCGTGTCCTTTCGGGTCGAGGTCTGAATATTTGATGTTGCTGAATCGCAGGTTGATAACAGCATCAAAATAGTTAGAGCGCATACCGATGCCTGGCTGGAGGTACAGCTTTCGTAGTTTCATATCAACATCGCTTGTCAGCACACCGCCGCCACCGCCGGCATATAGGTCTACAACCAGCTTTGCTCTTTTCTTGCCGAAGGCGCCATAGCCGCCGATGCCACCTTCCACTATATGACCATCAGCCGGTGTACCGGTGAGATCGTAGGGACGATAAGCATAGGTGCTATAGCTGCCCACCACACCAATATGGTTGATGGGCGAGAAGCCCAACTGCAGGTCTGTAAAATAGGTACGGTCCCGGTCGTCCTTGTCGTCACCGTTGCCGATGCTGCCGGCAAATGCGGCATGTACTTGGCCGCCTTTGGTAAATAGCGGGTCATTGATGGCCGTTGGCTTGTAATAATACCTGTTGCAGGCCGTAAAAGAAATGGACGATGCCAATAGTAGAAACGCAAAATATCTTTTCATGTGTTTTCGTTGTGGGTGATCAAATATCCGGGCTAAAAACCATCATAAAAAATTGCTAAATAACCATGCCGCACACACTGGTTATAAGCGTTTAATACGATGATGGTTATTTGCAATTTTTATTTCTTCTCGTTGTTCTTCCGCGTCAACTCGATAATTTCCTCCATATTGACATGCAAGCCAACAGTAAAACGAAGGCCATTGTAATGCCAGGAAACCACCGACACTGGTGCCGCGAATGCCGCCTGGAATTGCGCCTTTACAAACTTGTAACCGGTCCTCAAGGTTACACCGGGCTCGAAGAACGTGTAGCTGCCATCGCCTAAATTTCTGCCGCTTATTGTATCTATCAGGCGGTTATTGGTGAGATAAGCATAATCATAGCCCTTAGTATTAATGTCTGAATACCTGATATTGCTGAAGCGGAAATTGAATACAACATCTACTATTCGTGAACGCACACCGAAACCCGGCTGAAGGAATATTTTTCTTAAATGGGCATCGATGTCGCTATGCATCTGCCCAACACCACCGCCAGCGTATAAGTCCGCCACAAATTTTCTTTTTCCTTGTCCGGGCACTACATAGCCTCCCGCTGCTGCTTCAATAAGATAAGCGTTGGCGGGCGCAACTGTTTTATCGAACGGCCTGTATTTATAAGTGCTGTAATTGGCCAGGAGGCCCAAATGGTTGATCGGTGAGTAAGCCAATTGCAGATCTGTAAAGGAACTGTGGTCATTATTGTCTTCTTCACTACTACCCGCAAAAGAAGCGTGCAGTTGGCCGCCAGCGGTAAATAGAGGATCGTTTATTCCGGAAGGTTTATAATAGTACCGGTTACAGGCAGCAAAGAGAAATGATGACAATAGTAAGAGGTATTTATGCTTCACTGGTGTGATCTTTTGAGGTTATCATAAGCACGTATCACCATTCACCATTTACGAACTGCTAAAACTGTGCCATTTTTTAAATTTTTAAATTGTTAAATAGAACCCGAATGCAGGATATTCTTTGATTGTTATCATCAATTGTCGTAATTTTATAGGGACTACAGGCTGGGTTATCGCTTGTACAGTAATGTGCGAGAGGAAAGTCCGGACAGCATAGAGCAGCGCACCACCTAACCGGTGGGGTTCCGGGCAACCGGGATACAGACAGTGCCACAGAAAATAACCGCCTTCTAAGACTGGGGGTAAGGGTGAAAATGTAGAGTAAGAGCCTACACTTTGTAGTGGTAACATTACGATGGGGTAAACCTTGCGCGCTGAAATGCCAAATAGGCGGATGCTTGAGGGCGGCTCGCCCGATGTCCGTGGGTTGGCAGAACGAGGTGCTGTGCGAGCAGCATCCCAGATAAATGATAGCCATTCCGGGGCCATCCGGAATTACAGAATCCGGCTTATAGGTTTGTAGTTGTTTTGGTTAAATGATGGGAGCGCCGGTTTTGTCCCGGCGCTCATTTTTTTACTAAGGCCTATAACATTAACTTAGCAGCGTTTTGAGCAATGGCAATAAACATAGGGGGAAGACTGGTTTTGCGGCGCTCGGCGTTCTGCTGATCCTTGCTGTTTATTACTTCATCGGCCAGGCCGGGGTGTTTTCAAATTATCATCATTACTATGGCTTTTACGACAACGTCGGAGGCCTGACGCTTGGTACGCCTGTGATGGTAAAAGGTGTCCAGGTCGGCAAGGTCAGCAATATGGAGCTCGCAAGTGGCAAAGGCGTCAAAGTAGAACTCAGCATAGCCAAAGATATTTCTTTGCCGCAGGGTAGCATTATCTGGCTGGTACCGGGGGGGATCAATGGCGGACAGGGTATGCGTGTTGACCCGGGCAATAGTAAAGAGCTGCTCTCACCCGGGGCTGTACTGGCAACAAAAAGGGACACTGGTATCATCGATAATCTGACTTATAAGTCGGGCTTTTACATACGCAGCGGCAGAGAAATACTTAAGGCTTTCGATACGTCCGTACGGAAGTTCAATTACATTCTCGGTTCCGGGCTGCTACACGATATAATGAATGGCGTGTTCTATCTCAATAAACAGACCGGAATGTATGAGGCTAAGTCTGGCGAGTTAAAGGGATATGCTTTCAAGATCGAGGATGGTCTTTTAAAAATAGACACCAGCCTGGTAAGCCTTAATGCGAAGAACGGCAGCTTAAATCGGTCGATCTACAAGGCTGACACAACCATGCAAAAACTCTCAAAGATCACAATTAAGGAAAACCTGGACACCCTAAGAGAAAACTTAAAAGGGATTAGTGCAAGCATCCATAAACTGCATGGTAATAAAATGCTGGACGACAAGAGCGCGTATGTGAATGCTAATAAAAAGATAGATTCCACGCGCACAAAGGCTAAGGACATCAAGGAGCACCCTTCAGCACACTGGATGTCCATCATCGGAAAGAACAGGAAGAAGTGATCTAGTTCAAATTATAACTATCGAGTAACAGGGATTGCGTGCGATATACAGTATCACTGTTCGGATTTTCCGGGTTGGTGTAAGTGAAAATGCCTATCGGTCCCGTTCCCGGTGAATAATCGGTAATTACCTTTTTTGCCAATTTACCGTCCATGCTGTAGTACAGGTCTGTTATTTCCACACAGGTATAGCCATTAAGTATTGTTCCAAAGGCCGAGGCAACTCTTGCCATAATACCGGTGTATTCCGATGCATTTATCTTATAGTTGGCGGTTTCTTTAAAAAGCGTATCGGTATTTTCCAGGCTTTTCGCTTGTATCTTAAAATAAGAACCTACGCTATCTGTTACATACAGTGTGTTTCCTTCGTTCTCGAAATACATGTTCAGGCTATCCATACCAATGTAGGTTTTGCCGCCAAACGTTTTTAATGCATTGAAGCTGATCGTGTATGGGTTGCCGCTCGTACTTGTGCCATTAGGCGCATAGTTGCTCACTTTATACGTCCAGCTATCATTGAGCTTCGTTGGCCAAAGGTCTTGTTGAGGTGCTGGGGCGTTGTCTTTATGCTTTTTGCAAGCCGCAAAACCTATTGCGAGCCATATAATACAGGTAATCTTTCTCATTGTTCTAATCGAAGTCTAAAGATACCAATTTTTCCAGGTGGAAGCGGAGATAAGCTATGTTGATGCATTGTCGTAACTTTGCAGCTCGAAAATGGTAAAAATAGGCAATATAGAGCTGGGCGAATTCCCGCTGCTGCTGGCGCCCATGGAAGATGTAAGTGATCCTCCATTCCGTGCCGTGTGCAAGGAACAGGGAGCTGACCTGATGTATACCGAATTTATCTCTTCCGAAGGCCTGATACGCGATGCGATCAAGAGTAGGCAGAAGCTGGACATTTTTGACTATGAAAAGCCTATTGGCATACAAATATTTGGCGGCGATGAGGACGCAATGGCGATGTCTGCAAAAATAGTGGATGCAACTAATCCTGACCTGCTTGACATCAACTTTGGTTGTCCGGTGAAAAAAGTAGTGTGCAAAGGCGCCGGTGCTGCTGTACTCAAAGATATCGAACTGATGGTGCGGCTGACTAAAGCCGTTGTAAATGCGACTAAGCTACCTGTAACGGTTAAGACTCGCCTGGGCTGGGACGATAACAGCAAAAATATAGAAGAGGTAGCGGAACGCCTGCAGGATGTAGGTATCAAAGCGCTAACCATACATGGCCGAACACGCGCCCAACTATATAAAGGCGAAGCCGACTGGACCCTCATAGCCAGGGTGAAGGACAATCCGCGTATCAATATCCCCATCTTTGGGAACGGCGATATAGACAGCCCGGAAAAAGCCCTGGAATACAAGAACCGCTATGGTGTTGACGGCGTAATGATAGGCCGTGCTGCGATAGGCTACCCCTGGATATTCCGGGAGATAAAACACTACCTGGCGACCGGCGAAACGCTGCCCCCACCAACGGTTGCTGAAAGACTGCAGGCCTGTCGCAGGCACCTGTACGGCTCTGTTCAATGGAAGGGTGAAAAGCTGGGTATTCTTGAGATGCGCCGCCACTATGCCAGTTACCTGAAAGGGCTTTCACATGTTAAGGAGTTTCGCACAAGGTTGGTGTCCACAGACAAACTGGAACAAATAGAACAGGTGCTTGCTGATCTACAAGCGTTTTATGCAAATACCGGCGTTGAGGTGGATGCTGTTGGGCCTGATGTTCAGGCTTATTCGTCTACGATCGCTGTAGTGTAGGTACGGCCAGTTTATAATTCCATGTAAAGTAAGATACTGCCAGCAGGGCAAATATTACCAATGGCATCATGAACGAGGTGCCTGTTGCAATATGCGTCCATGTTGCACCTATCAATGTAATTGTGAAGCCTGCATAAGCCCACTCCTTTAGCTTGGCATACTTAGTTTGCAGTACGGCGATCGCGCCAAGCAGCTTGGCCACGCCGAGTATGTTAACAAAATAGGGAGGGTACCCCAGCATCCTGAATCCCCCAGTTATGGTCGGGTTATGACTCAAATACATAATGCTGCTCATCAGAAACATGCCTGCTACAAGGATCGTCGATGTCCAATAAATGATTCTGTTCGTCTTCATAAAATTTATTTTTTATGCAAACCTCCGTATATTTGCTATACATTTGTAACCACTATACTCTTGTATACCGATTACCTTTGTTAAATCGGTTACCTGCAGTATATCGTTGTTAAATTGAAGAAGATGGACTCAAAGGAATGTAGCAGCAAGCTGCTGCCGGTAAATGATGCACTGGACGTGCTAAGCGGCAAATGGAAAATACCAATTATAGTCGCTTTAATGCACGGGAATTACCGTTTTAAAGAGTTACACCGCATGGTGGGTGTATCTCCGAAGATGTTGTCGAAAGAACTAAAGGAGCTGGAAATGCACCAATTGGTGAAGCGGACGGTGTATGATACCACCCCCGTGACGGTGGAATATGAACTGACGCAACATGCAGGCTCGCTTCGGAAAGTGATCGAGGCACTTGGTGATTGGGGCTCGCAGCACAGAAAGAAAGTGATGGCTAAAAAGTGATTCGGAGAATGTGGATATCTCGTTTGGAAGCGGCCCCGCGGTCATCGTATATTGCATTGCGTTTTGCATTTTTTTGTTCTGCGGGCAGAAATCATTAATGTTTTGGTTCCCGGGTCTGCTATGGGAAGCTTAAGGAACCTTGAATGAAGCTTGAGGGAATCTTCAGAGAAGTTTGATGAATCTTCAGAGAAGCTTGGGGAAGCTTCAGGGAAGCTTGGAGAATCTTGCGGGAGCTTGAATGTAAATTACAGAATGACAAATATTGGACTGATATCTGATACGCACAGCTACCTTGATGAGGCTGTGTTCAAGCACTTTGACAGGTGCGACGAGGTATGGCATATCGGGGATTTTGGTACAGCGGAGCTGGCTGAACAGTTGAAAGCCTTTAAGCCTTTGAGGGGTGTATATGGCAATATCGATGGACAGGATATAAGACTGGAATTTCCTGAAAGACTACGTTTTAAATGCGAAGAGGTGGAAGTGCTGATGACCCACATCGGCGGCTATCCCGGCAGATATGCCCCGAAGATCAAAGAGGAGATGTATTCCAATCCGCCACAGTTGTTTCTTAGCGGGCATTCACACATCCTGAAGGTGATCTTCGACGATAAGATCAAATGTTTGCATATGAACCCCGGAGCGGCCGGGAGGGTAGGCTGGCATAAAGTGAGGACTTTGATCCGTTTCGTGATAGATGGTAAGAATATGAAGAACTGCGAAGTGATAGAGCTGGGAAAGAAATAGTTACTTTGCGGTACTAAATTTTCATCTTATGGGCATTGCGGACAAGTTATTTAAAATGAAAAGCGAAAAAGCTGAAGCCAATCTGAAAGCCGGACAAGAGTTTCTGGCAGGCAATAAATCAAAACCGGGTGTGACGGAACTGCCAAGCGGCCTTCAGTATGAAGTGATCACACAAGGAGAAGGCGAAAAACCCACTGAATTCAATACAGTTACTTGTCATTACCATGGCACCTTGATCGACGGCACCGTGTTTGATAGCTCGGTCAGGCGCGGACAACCGGCTAGTTTTCCCCTGAACATGGTGATCAAAGGATGGACTGAAGGACTGCAATTAATGCCTGTTGGTAGTAAGTATCGTTTTTTCATCCCGCCACACCTGGGCTATGGAGACCGGCAGGTAAGCGCAACAATTGGCCCTAACAGTACTTTGATATTTGATGTAGAGCTATTGGGCATTAACTAGACTGCATGCCGGTACGCATCCAGCGATATATAGCGGTACTCTCAGTTTTCCTGTTTTTTGGCAAGCTGCTAGCCTGGTATTTAACACATTCGGTGTCGATACTTACCGATGCCCTGGAAAGTACCGTTAATGTGGTGACCGGTTTCATCGGCCTTTATAGCGTTTTATTAGCGGCCAAGCCCCGCGATACGAATCACCCTTACGGTCATGGTAAAGCGGAATTCATTTCGGCAGCAGTTGAAGGTTCCCTGATAATGGTCGCCGGGTTATTCATTATTTATGAAGCCGTGGCACAATTGCTGGAGCCTAAGCCCCTGCACCAACTTAATACCGGTATCATCATTACCCTCTGTGCAGGTATTGTCAATTTCCTGTTTGGCAGGTATGCGGTAGGCATAGGTAAAAAGCATCGGTCTATTACGGTAGAGGCAGCTGGCAAGCACTTGCTTTCAGACGCGTATTCGACACTGGCTATCGTCATAGGCCTTAGCATCGTTGTGGTTACAAGGCTCCAGTGGATCGACAGTACGGTGGCGCTTGTATTCTCAGTAATCATTATTGTAAGTGGATATAAAGTACTGCGCAGGTCGCTAGCCGGTATTATGGACGAAGCGGATGAAGTGCTGCTTAAACAGGTGATAGATGTGTTGCAGCAAAACCGGAATCCTCAGTGGATAGATCTGCATAATCTTAGGGTGATCCAGTATGGTGATGTCTTGCATGTGGACGCTCACCTTACGCTTCCCTGGTACTATAGGGTGGCCGATGCTGAAAAGGAGATACACGGCCTGGAAGACCTGATCAAACATCACTTTGGAGATAAAGTGGAACTATTCATCCACATAGACGCCTGCATGCCTTATTCCTGCAAATTGTGCGCATTAGATAATTGCCCCGTGCGGCAACAGGCATTCCAGAAACAGATCGTTTGGACAACAGATAATGTATGGGCAGACGAAAAGCACGGTAAACATTCAGACGTCGTGCAAGCTTAGCCTAGAGCAAAGTTTCACCTGCATCGTTCTCATATCCTTCATCCACCAGCCAGTGACCGCTGTCGGCTGCTGCGGTGGCCAGTTCATCGCACCGGTTATTCCATGGGTTATTTGCATGGCCCTTTACCCACACAAATTTGATATGGTGTTTCTTATGATAAACCAGGTATTCCATCCACAGGTCGGCATTTTTCTTGTCTTTAAAACCTTTCCTCACCCAGTTATGTACCCATCCTTGCTCCACTGCATTGACCACATATGATGAGTCGGAGTATACCGTAATGTTCAAACCCTCCCTCGTAAGGTTCTTCAAAGCTACCACCACCGCCATCAGTTCCATACGGTTGTTGGTTGTCCGCCGGTAGCCCTGCGATAATTCCTTTACAGTTTTGCCCCACTGCATCACAATGCCATAACCTCCGGGTCCGGGATTACCCCTTGCCGCACCATCAGTATATATTACCAGTTGAGACATGCTATATTTTTCCTACCTGTTCGTTTGTCAATATTCCCGTTCGGCCCCGGTATATTACCATGTTGATTTCTTGCTATTCATCCGTTTGAGTATCGGGGGTTATCTTTGGCCCAAAAATAGCCTTTGGAATCTAAAATAAAAGTTGCAGCAGTAAGTTATTTAAACACTAAGCCCTTATTGTACGGAATAGAGCGTAGTGACGTGATGGACGATATTGAGCTGCTGCTGGACTATCCTTCGAAACTCGCCGAGCGTTTAAAGAATGGCGAGATCGATATGGCTTTATTGCCTGTAGCCGCTATGCCGGGTATTAAGGGCGCACGGGTAGTTAGCGATTACGGGATTGCTTCAGACGGAAATGTTGCTTCGGTAGCCATTTTCAGCCAGGTACCTATGGATGAGATAGCATCTGTATATCTTGATTACCAGTCGCGTACCTCTGTAAGGCTGGCACAGCTCCTTTTGGAGGAGTATTGGGAGAAGAAGGTGGAATTTAAGCAAGCCTCTGAGAATTATATAGACTACATCAACGGCACAAGTGCGGGTGTTATCATTGGAGATAGGGCGTTGAAGCAGTATACGAATTTCGAGTACGTTTACGACCTGGCAACTGCATGGAAGGAGCATACCGGCCTCGACTTTGTTTTCGCAGCATGGGTAGCTAATAAAGACTTACCTGCGGATTTTCTGACCAGGTTCAATGCTGCCAATGCTGAAGGACTGAACCACATAGACGAGGTAATAGCACAAAACTCATTCCCTTATTACGACTTAAGGACCTACTACACGGAAAACATCAGGTACCGGCTCGATGATGCCAAACTGAAGGGAATGAATAAGTTTTTGCAGCTGATAGACGCGACACATAAGCATTTATTATAGTGTCATTCTTTCGGCCTTAATATCATTTTATACCTTTGCGGGATAATTAAAAGTATGCCCTCAAGCATTACACTAGTAGAATGCCCCCGCGATGCCATGCAAGGCTGGAAGCATTTTATTCCCACTGAGCAAAAGGTCAGATACCTCAATACGCTTTTAAAAGTCGGCTTTGATGTACTGGATTTCGGTTCGTTCGTGTCACCAAAGGCGATCCCGCAGATGGCTGATACAAAAGAGGTGATCCCGCAACTTGATCTCTCTGGTGCAAGAACTAAGCTGCTTGGCATTATAGCCAATACGAGAGGCGCGGAAGATGCTGTGCAATATGACGAAGTGAGCTACCTGGGCTTTCCTTTCTCCATTTCCGAAACTTTTCAGCAGCGCAATACAAATAAAAGCATAGCGGAGTCACTTAAACAGGTAGAGGAAATACAAAATCTCTGCCTTCGAAAAGCCAAGGGTTTAGTGATATATATATCAATGGGCTTCGGTAATCCCTATGGCGATCCCTACAGTGCGGAAGTTGCCATCGATTGGGTTGCTAAGCTGGCCGCACTGGGTATCAAGACCATCGCCATGTCGGACACAGTTGGCGTAGCAAAGCCGGATAATATCGGGTATATCTACAAAAGCCTGATACCTGAGTTTAAGGATGTTCAGATTGGAGCGCATTTTCACTCCACACCAGACAAATGGGAAGAGAAAGTACAAACAGCATATGATAATGGCTGTCTAAGGTTCGACAGCGCGTTGAAAGGTATAGGCGGTTGCCCGATGGCAGAAGACGAACTGGTCGGCAATATAGCTACCGAAAATATTGTAGATTGGTGCGAACGAAATAACATACAACTGAATATAAATAAAGAGGCCTTCAGGGATGCGATGTTAATGGCGAGCGAAGTATTTATCTAGCATCGCCGATTTTTTCTTGAAATTGAATTAGCATTCTATGTCAACACATAGTGAAATAAAAAGGGTAACGACCAACACGCTGCAGTCAATGAAGCAGAACAGCGAGAAGATAAGCATGCTCACCGCTTACGACTATTCAATGGCCCGGATATTTGATGATGCAGGCATCGATGTGCTGCTGGTAGGCGATTCCGCATCCAATGTAATGGCGGGACATGAAACGACCCTGCCTATCACGCTCGACCAGATGATATACCATGCGCAAAGTGTAGTTAGAGCTGCAAAAAGGTGCCTGATCGTAGTGGATATGCCCTTCGGCAGCTACCAGGGCAACAGTAAGGAGGCGCTCAATAGCTCTATACGCATCATGAAGGAAGCCGGCGCACATGCCATCAAACTGGAGGGTGGGGA
The DNA here is from genome assembly GCA_018267915.1 of Bacteroidota bacterium. Taxonomy (GTDB): domain Bacteria; phylum Bacteroidota; class Bacteroidia; order Chitinophagales; family Chitinophagaceae; genus MKUN01. Next base: position 44,816 of record JAFDXN010000054.1, read on the forward strand.
AGAAGTTGCTGATTCTATCAAAAGGATCATCAGTGCAGGCGTGCCGGTTATGGGACATCTTGGGCTCACACCTCAATCGATATACAAGTTTGGCACCTATACAGTGCGCGCTAAGGAGGAGGAAGAAGCTGAAATGTTACTGCATAACGCAAGAGTGCTTGAAGAGTCGGGTTGTTTTGCAATAGTGCTTGAAAAGATACCTGCAGCTCTTGGCAAGGAAGTGGCTGAGATGGTAAAAATACCTGTGATAGGTATAGGTGCCGGTATGCACGTAGACGGGCAGGTGCTGGTGATGCACGATATGCTCGGTATCACCAGGAATTTTTCGCCCCGTTTCCTGCGCAGGTACCTGAACCTGTATGATGACATCAAAGACGCCACGGCACGCTTCATCAGCGATGTGAAGAGCAAGGATTTCCCTAACGAAAAGGAACAATACTGATAATGGTAAATAGCGCTGCGTGGGAACAACTGCATAAAGAATGCGCGGAGAAAAGCGTCACCCTTATAGCTGTTTCAAAAACCAAACCTACGAGCGACATCGAGGAAATGTACCAACTTGGGCAGCGCGATTTTGGTGAGAACTATGTGCAGGAACTGGTAGAAAAAGAAGAACAGCTACCTAAGGACATCCGCTGGCATTATATAGGGCATTTGCAAAGCAATAAGGTTAAATACATCGCTGCATTTGTACACCTTATACATGCTGTAGATAGTTTCAAATTATTGCTGGAGATCGACAAGCAAGCGGCTAAGAACGATCGCGTCATCGATGTGTTATTGCAAATGCATATAGCTGACGAAGAGACGAAATTCGGAATGGATGAACGCGATCTTACCGAATTTTTCCAGTATTATAATGCACAAAAGGACCAATTACAGCATGTTCGCATTCGGGGATTAATGGGTATGGCTACCAATACGGACAACGAATGGCAGATACGAAAAGAGTTCCGGAAGCTCCACGATACCCTTGAGGTTATAAAGCGATCAGAATTTTTGGGCAGGGATCATTTTGATACCTGTTCCATTGGTATGAGCAGCGATTATAAAATTGCTATTGAAGAAGGCGGGAACATGATAAGGGTTGGCAGTCTGCTATTCGGCGAGCGCAAATATCATTGATAGCTTGTTGCCTTTTGCAGCCATTTGAAACCTAAAGCTGCTGCAATGCACATTCCACCCACTACCCACCATAAAGCAGTAAAGCCCCACTTTTCCGCTATCTGTCCGCCTGTACCGGGCCCAAGCACTTGCGCTGTAGACCAGGCTATCGTATAAAGGCCCGCATACTGGCCCGTATTATGCGACTTTGTCCTGCTTATCCAGAAGCTATTCATGAAGGGCATAGACAATATTTCGCCTATGGTCACTATAAGCATCGATATGATTGCGAGCCACGCAAAATGAGGCATGATATTGAACACCAAATACGACAAGGCAACCAATATGGTACCGATGGTCACATAATATAAATTGTTCCTTTTGCCCTCCAGGTTGTGTATTAGCACCATTTCGAAGAGTACGATCAATACACCATTTGCCGCCATTATCAAACCGATATTAGCTGTAGACAAGTGTAAGTCCTTCCTGTAAAATACAGGCATGGTTGTAAACAACTGAAAGAAGCAATAGGCGTACATGATCGACAACACGATGAACGCGATATAAGCTTTGTCTTTATACGGAGAGCCCGAATGGGCGCTTTGTTTCTTTTCCGTTTTTTTTGGCGTGGCGTCATTCCGGGTGGGCGACAATACTAATAGTAATAACAAAGCTGCGCCTATATTGGTTAGGCCGTCTATCCAGAAGAGCAAGTGATAATTGTAAGACGCTACAATACCGCCTATAGTTCCTCCCGTAGCCCAACCGAGATTAATTGCGAGACGGTTAAGCGAATAGGAACGGGTTCTGTTCTCTTCCTTGCTATAATGTGCGATTGCGGCAGCGTTGGCCGGCCGGAATGATTCGTTGACCAGGCTGAGAACAAATGTGCTGATGCAAATAGAAATATAGCTATCCATTTGACCAAGCACAATGAACAATATCCCGCCACCTATCAATGTAAACTGCTGAACGGGGTAGAAGCCCAGTTTGTCCGTTAGCCTGCCACCAAGAAAGCCACCGCATATGGCCCCGGCGCCAAATAAAGAAAGTACAATGCCTGCTGCGCCTATGCTGAAGTGTTTGTTTTCGGTAAGGTAGATGGTCATGAAGGGCACCACCATTGTGCCGCTCCTGTTGATGAGCATCACTAATGACAGCCACCATGCAGATGGTGACAAACCACTATAGGCATTCCTATATAAACTTGCAATTTTATTCATGGCAGGCAAACAAATGTATTTTATTTGTGCCTACTATAAAAAACCACGAGATATATATTCTCTATTTGTAATTTTCCAGGGCTATCTGCTCTTTACAGAAAAAGTATTCACGAATATCATTAGAGGCAACAATTACCATTCGACCTTTAGTGTATTGCTCTATCCAGCTACGGTATTGGTCTACGCCTTGCTGGTCAAGGTTAGTGCATGGTTCATCCAGCAGTAATACCGGCGTATCTGAAAAGATGGCTTGTGCCAGCTTCACGCGTTGCTTCATACCCGAGGAGTAGTCACCGATCGGCCTATCTGCTGCGCCTGCAAGGCCAATGGTTTCTATGATCTGCTCTTTGCTGAAACCCCGCAGTGGCTTTTTGAAAGAAAAGTGAAAGGACAGAAACTCGCGCAGGGTCAGCTCTTCTACTATTTCCATGCCCGGTGCGCAGAAGCTTATCTGTGGAAAAATGGTATTGTGATCAGCTTTTTCCCCAGCTATCGTGTAGACAACTTTGCCAAGTGAAGGCGCTTGCATGCCGGCAATTATGCGCAGCAGGGTCGACTTGCCACTGCCGTTAGAGCCCAGCAAGGCATAGGTTCCCGGTACGCTAAATGCGCAGTCAATGTCTTTGAATATCCAATATCGTTGGAAACGCTTGCTGATATGTTCGAGGGATATCGTCATGCTGCGCTCCGCTGCGCGATCAGCGTTTATCTTTCCTGATGATCTGCGCTACCAGTTCAGCCTCTGTAACGAGCTTGTTGCCCACATACACAGTGCCACGCATTTCGCATATGCCGCGGCGAATGGGATTCAGCAATTCGAGTTTCAATATCAGCGTGTCGCCCGGCAAGACCCTTTGCTTGAAACGCACTTTGTCGATCTTGATAAAATAGGTGTCGTAGTTCTCGGGATCACTATAGTTATTGAGCGCCAGGATGCCCCCGGTTTGCGCAAGTGCTTCTATCTGCAATACGCCCGGCATCACTGGGTTACCGGGGAAGTGTCCCTGGAAGAAGTGTTCGTTGAAAGTGGCGTTCTTGATACCCACTACATGCGTATCGCTCAGCTCGATGATCTTATCTACCAGCAGGAAAGGGAATTTATGCGGCAGCGCACGCTCTATCTGGGTGATATCATAGATAGCTGGCTGATTGGGATCGTAATGTGGTATATCCGAAAGGTGCTTATTCTTTTTGATATACTGTTTTATTTTTCTTGCAAACTCGACGTTTGAAGCATGTCCGGGCCTGCTGGCTATGATATGCGCCTTGATCGAGTGTCCAACCAATGCGAGGTCGCCGATCACATCCAGCAGCTTATGCCTGGCCGGTTCATTTGGGAAATGCAGCTGTACGTTGTTAAGGATGCCTTCCTGCTTTACTTCAATATTTTGTTTGTTAAATATCTTCGACAAACGCTCTAGTTCGCCATCTTCCAGCACCTTGTCAACTACCACTATCGCATTGTCAAGATCACCTCCCTTAATAAGGTTATTGTCCAGCAGGTATTCTACTTCGTGCAGGAAACAGAATGTACGTGATGGAGAAACTTCATTCTTGAATTCTGAGATATGCTTTAGCGTGGCATGCTGCGTGCCCAATATCGGCGAGTTAAAGTCAATTAGCGTAGTGATCTGGTACTCATTCGACGGAACAGCCAGCATGTCAACATTCTTCACGGGATCGTAAAAATGGATATTGCTGTCGATGGCGTAAACGATACGTTTGGCATCTTGCTCCAGGGTGCCAACGCTTTCGATAGCGTCAATGAACATCCTTGAACTGCCATCGAGTATCGGCAACTCCGGGCTATCCAGCTCTATCAATACATTGTCTATACCCATGCCTACACAAGCAGCCAGGACGTGCTCTATAGTGCTGATCCGTGCTCCATTGTGCTCGAGTGTTGTGCCGCGGGATGTATCTACCACATAGTCAACATCTGCCTTGATGATGGGCTGTTCCGGCAGATCCACACGCCTGAACCGGATACCGAAACCCGGATTGGCAGGCTTCATGGTCATGGTGACTTTCTCTCCCGTATGCAGGCCCACGCCATGCAGGGTGACCGGGTTTGCTAATGTTTGCTGAAATTGCCCTGATGTTGTATGCTGCACCTTTCCCGTATTTTTTTGAATCGCCCCTGTTGGCAATGCTGTATCTAAACTCACGCTAAATCGCTGTGTTTTTTGTTGTTGGTTGCCTCAATGAATTCCTGCATCATCTCCTCGAGCTTTTGCAGGCGTTGGTTTATCTCCGGCAAATTTCTAAAAATTGCCTGACTTTTTAATGAACTTTTATAATCATATGCGGGCGAGCCGGTTAGTGCCGTGTTAGGTGTAGCCACGGATTTCGACAGGCCGCTTTGTGCATTGATGCGCGTGCCATCGGCCAGGTGCAGATGGCCCACGATGCCTGCCTGTCCGCCTACGATGCAGTTTTTACCAAGCTTGGTGCTGCCTGATATACCTGCCTGGGCAGCTATAACAGTGTTTTCGCCTAGCTCTACATTGTGGGCTATCTGTATCAGGTTATCCAGTTTCACACCTTTCTTAATAACCGTGGAGCCCATAGTGGCCCTATCGATAGTTGTGTTGGCGCCTATTTCTACTTCATCCTCTATCACCACGTTGCCTATCTGCGGGATCTTTTTGTAAGTACCATCTTTCTGTGGGGCAAACCCGAAGCCATCACTACCTATCACGCAGCCCGAATGGATAACCACCTTACTACCTATACTGCAGCCTTTATATATCCTTACTCCCGGATGGATCGTTGATCCCGCCTTTACCGTAACATTATCGCCTATATAGCAGCCGGGATAGATCTGCACGTTATCAGCTATTTGCGCATTATCGCCTATATAAGCGAATGCGCCGATATACACATTTTGTCCCAGGCAGGCCGATTTCGAGATATACGAGGGTTCCTCAATGCCTTTTTTTGTGCTTTGCGAGACGAACTCGTTATACTTTTCCAGCAATAACGCGAAACCGCTGTAGGCGTCCGCCACCTTAATGAGGGTAGGTTTTACAGCTTGTTTGGGCTCGAAGCTGGTGCTAACTATTACTACGGAAGCCTTGGTGTTATATAGATGATCTTCATATTTCGGATTGGCTAAAAAACACAGATCTCCCTCTTTGGCTTCTTCTATTTTGGCAAGATTGCTTACTATAGCGTCAGGATTGCCCTCTACCTTGCCTTGTATCAAGGTAGCTATTTGTATTGCTGTAAATTGCATGAATGTCTTGTTATTCCCCCTTATCTCACCGCAAATTTTATGCCCGTAAATAGCAAAGGTAGTTCTTATGGACGGGTCGGGCAAGTGCCTGGTTAACAAGCGGGTTGTCTATCTCTGAGATGTCCTTGACCTCACCATTTTTCATAGCTATCTGTATCCGTTCGTCCGTAATATCATAGGTGCTGGTCGACGTGGTCCCGGATGACACAAAATAGCGCAGTTCCTCGTCAGCTATGTTGTATCTATCCATGGTTTCTTTTTCAATTTTCCTTGTCAGTTCTGTATCTATATTTGAGCTTAAGATTACCTTATATAGTTGTCTATTTATCAACATTTTACAAAGCGTCGATAGGGTCTTGTCTGTATTTTCCTGCCATACCTTTATCGAAGTCAATACGTCGTTGTCGTCCAACTGGCAGAACTGTTCCAGATGGAAACTATCTTGTTCGAAATCTGCCGCAGTAAATCGATTGTATAAAAAATATCTTAATGAAGGTGTGCCAAAAAGTTCCATTCCCCGCTGCGCAAGCTCCTTAGCCCTTGCCAGAATGTTGATTAGCAGTTGTTCCGCACCTAACACAGTTTTGTGCAGGTACACCTGCCAGTACATTAGCCTGCGCGCTATAATGAATTTTTCTACTGAATGCACGCCTTTTTCTTCCACCATCAGTTCGCCGTTCACCACGGTCAACATTTGCAATATCCGGTCGTAACCGATCACACCCTCTGAAACGCCTGTATAGAAGCTATCCCTGTTAAGGTAATCCATCCGGTCAACGTCCAACTGGCTGGATACGAGCTGGTGGAGATATTTGCGTGGATAAGAGTGGTCAAAGATCCTGATAGCATCGGTCAGCATGCCACCTGTTTCATCGTTGAGCCGCTTCATGATCAGTTCTGAGATGGTTTCATGCGATATCCCATCAGCAAGCGAATGCTCAAGGGCATGGGAGAACGGTCCATGTCCGATATCGTGCAACAGGATGGCCATGCGTGCCGCAAGCCTGTCATTATCTGAAAAGGGGACGCCTTTTATCTTTAGCTCATCCAGCGCCTTACCCATCAGGTAGCATGCGCCCAGGGAGTGATGAAAGCGGGTGTGTACAGCACCGGGATATACAAGATGCGCCATGCCCATTTGCTTAATGTTGCGTAAGCGTTGAAACCATGGGTGCTCAATAATGCGCATTAACTCCGGCTCGGGGAACCGCAAAAAGCCATACACAGGATCGTTAATGATCTTCCCTTTTATCTCCATTCAGTGCTTATCTTAGTTACCAGTCGTTACTGTTGTTTTGGTCTGGCTCTTCTGTGGGCTCATCATTATTGTTATTGCCCTGTTGCGCGTTATAAGTACCGGCGCGGTCCACGCTGGTCTGGTCACTCACGTCACAGCCGTCATAGCCTGCCGGAGGAACGAACTTAACGGACGAGCTTATGTTTAGCGACTTGTCGGCATAGCATCTTTTCATAAAAAGCGCCCAGATCGGCAGGGCGGCGGCAGAGCCTTGGCCCAGGCGCTCGCTTGCGAAGCGGAAAACGCGGTCATCGCATCCTACCCATGCGCCGGCAAGCAATTGCGGGGTGTAGCCAATGAACCAGGCATCTGCCTGGCTGTTAGTAGTACCTGTTTTACCAGCGACGTCACTTTGTATGTTATACATAAAGCGCATACGCCGGCCCGTGCCATGGTCTATCACACCACGCATCATGTCGATCATCTTATATGCGGTAGAAGAGTTGATGATCTCCTTCTGAACTGGCGTAAAGCTGCGCAACAGGATACCGTTCTTGTCCTCGATACGGGTAATGAACATAGGTTGCGTGTTGATGCCCTGGGTTGGGAACATTGTATAGGCATTCATCATTTCATAAAGCGAAATGTCAGAAACACCTAAAGCTGACGAGGGAAATTTCTCTACGTTGCCGTTAATGCCGCACTTGTGCACAAAATCAACGAAGGCATTAATGCCTACCTGCTTAAGGATGTAAAGGGCAGCGTTGTTTATAGATAATGCCAGTGCCGTTTTCATCGGCAACTCCACGTATTTCGATCCGCCGGCGTCATATGGTTTTTTCATTTCCGGAAACTCCTGTGGCATGGTGGATACCGTACCGCAAGGAGAGAAGCCATTATCGATTGCAAGGCAGTATAACAAGGGTTTTATCGTTGAACCAACTTGGCGTTTCGTTTTTTCATTTACGTGGTCATACTGAAAGAAGGTGTGATCTATCCCACCCACCCATGCTTTCACTTGCCCGCTGTACGGGTCCATTACCATAAAGCCGGCTTGCATGAACAGCTTCATGTATTTTATGGAATCGATTGGGCTCATTACGGTGTCCTTGTACCGGTTATGGTTCCAGGCAAACACCCGCATCTTAACAGGCTTAGCCAGTTCCGCCATTATTTTGGCTTCGGCCACTCCTTGTTCCTTCATTACCTGGTAACGGTCACAGTCTTTTATCGCCCTGGTCAGGATGTTTTGAATGTCCTTTGTCTTGCTCCAGATACTGCCGTCGTTATAGCCGTGCTGTGATATGAATAGCTTTTGCAGTGTTGCCATGTGCTCAGCCACCGCCTCTTCAGCATAGCGTTGCATACGCACGTCAAGCGTAGTGTAAATCTTCAGGCCGTCCTTGAAAATATTGTACTTGGTGCCATCTGGTTTCTTGATCGTCTCGCATATACTATCCACCTGCTGCTCCAATACCTGCCGGAAATAGGGGGCAAGGCCAACGTGGTAATCGAGCTTATGGTAGTCTAAGACGATCGGTTTTTTCAGGAACTCGTCCGCCTGCTCCGAAGAAAGGTAGCCGTGGTCCTGCATGTTTTCAATAACGGTGTTACGTCGTTTTAGCGCATTTGTCGGGTTACGGCGGGGGTTATATAATGTGTTGCCTTTGAGCATGCCTACCAACATAGCTGCCTCATCAACACTTAGCTTGTCGGGTGTTTTGTTGTAAAAAGTGAGGGAGGCATTCCTGATACCATATACATTGTCGCCGAAGGGTACTGTATTAAGATAGAGCGTGATGATCTCGTTTTTTGTCAGGTTTCGTTCCAGCTTCACCGCCATCACCCATTCCTTTAGTTTAATAAAGGGTAGGGTAAGCACATTTTCATTCTTTCGGGGAAACAGGTTCTTGGCTAACTGTTGTGTGATGGTGGAGGAACCACGTTTTTTACCTGTTAATATGTAAAAAGGTATAGCAGCAGTGGCTACAGGGTCGATACCCGAATGTTCGTAGAACCTGGCGTCTTCCGTAGCTAGCAGGGCATGAAACACATTCTCGGATATCTCTGAAAACTTACTGTTCGACCGGTCCTGTACGTAATACCGGCCTATCAACGTGCCGTCTGCAGCATATACATCGGACGACAGTGCGCTACTGGGGTTCTCCAGCTCGTTCATCGATGGCATGTAGCCCAGCAGGCCCAGGTTGATGAGCAGTATCAGCAGATTGAAAAGGATCACGCCTGCCCAAAACACTCTCCATAATATGCGCACCGAACGTTTCATTCAAATTGTTTTCTAATTGTTGTGCAAAACTAAAAAAATTACGATGCGGGCAGGTATCTGCTCTGGATTCCGCCATTTTTTTAACATCCTGCAATTTTTAAAATCATATATATTATACTGCCTGCTCCTCATCAGTGGGCATAACAAAGAAACTGATCGTTCTGACAGGGTTAAGGAAGCCGCCAAATCGTTTGCCGAATGGGACGGCTTTCTTCACAGTCCGGAGGAATGGTTTTAAGAAGCTGTACACCGCATCTGTCTCATTCGCCGTTAGCTGTTGTTTTGCATATTTCTGCTTCAGGTAAATGTTCATGAACGACGTAAACCTGGTACCCAATTGCGGGTCAACGACCTGCCTTGCAAACTGCATAGGAGTCAGATTACCCTTGAAGATGCCACTTTGGTGAAGGTAATAGCTTGCCGCCCTATAAGCCCAGTACGCCTTCGAATTGCTATTCTTCGCAGCGTTGTGGCGCACACGGTAATACCACATTACGAAGTTCGGCAGCAGCATAAACAGCAGGAATAAAGCGCCCACGATGCCAACGGAAGTCCAGAGTATCTTCTTTACAGACACAGGCTTTTCTTCCTGCACCTGCTGTTGCTTTTCCTTCGGTTTTTCAATGTCTTTCCGTTTCAGGTACACCTCGTCGATAGGCGCAGGGGACGGGAACCGCTTTATGATCGCAATTCCGGTCTCACTTCCCTGGGCTTCCATTTTCTTCATAGCATCCGCATAAGAGACTGCTGTCGCCTCTTCGCCTTCTTTTATGCTTGCCAGAGGCACCGCTATGCTGTCGCGTTGCACCGTGGCTATCTTCATGTCCATAGTTACCGCAACCGGCGAAGTAATGCTGTATTCCTTGTCGTGAAATACCATGTGCCTCACTTTCAAGACCATCAGCTTCTTGCCAGTATCAACACTTTGCACAATACCATCGGCTGCCAGCCAGGCTTTAGGAGGCTGCATGGGTGGTGTGCCGTCGGGCTTAGGTGCTTCCCTGGCATCAGAGTTACCAACCGTGGTGTCGAAATCCAGCCAGCCAAAGCCCGGGAAATAAACCTGCACCCAGGCATGTGCCTGGTCAGCATAATACCAATACCAGCCTTTATTCTTACCTGCGCTCCGGTCAACCGTAAGGAAACCGACTGCAATGCGCGAGGGTATTCCCAATGAGCGTAACATAAACAGTGTTGCCCCGGCGTAGTAAGCACAGTAACCTTTATGGTTCTCAAAAAGGAAATACATCAGCTTCGACGCACTGGGTATATCGGGTACACCGGGATTGTCTGTGTATTTGTATAAAGGTTCACCATTTTCGTCTTTCGAGAGAAAGTAATCACGGATGGCCAGTACTTTGTCTATCGGTTTATCCGCTTTGGCAGTCACCTTATGGGCAAGGTCGGAGATCGACTTGAATTTGCTGTCCGAGGGCATGTAGGTATAGTACTGCATGAAGCGTTTGTCCATGCCGGTATAGGGGGCAGCTGTCTTGAGCACAGCAAAGCGCTGCTCCTGGAATTTCTTGATCTGCGGATCCGGCGAGTTATAAACGAAATAAGCGCTGTTTAGTTCTGATACATAGCTTTTAGCCCTGTATGCCGTTTTAAATTCTTCCCGGAAGTCCTTTTCAACTGTTACAGGCTGCACAAAATAGCCCACATTCGGCGCCAGGTAGGTCGTCGGGCTAAGTTGCTTGGTGTATATCTCGACGTCCACGTTTTTTCTGAACACATTTGATAAACTGTTTTTGATCACCGACGAATCCGTCTTTGTCGAAAATAATGGAATGCTCACCGGGTTCGGCACGAAAAGGTCGTTGTAAGGGATCGCGCTATCCCGCTCGAACGTCTCAGTTAATGTATCAAATTTGGTAAAGTAAAATGCCGTCAGGTAGAGCGGATTAGGTATCTCGCTATTAGGGAAAAAATTGTCAATATGGGCACAAAATAGCAATTCGTTGCTCCTGCCCAGGCTACTTCTGAGTCGCGAATAATCCTCCAGGTTGAAGGTATTATCCTTGTTCTTCTTCAGCATGCTGTTTCCCTTCTGTCCGCCGCCTCCATAGTTCGCCACGGTCTCCTTTATCTCGCCACGCATCAGGTACACAATGCCACCCAATATCAGTAATGCCAATAACGCGAATGCCACGCTCCGGCGAATCAGGAACCACCAGAACTTCTGCGATTTGTCCTTATAGTTGTATATCTGCTCCGAAGTGAAAATGATATAAATAGAGTAGAGCAGGGCCGGGCTAAAGGTGCTCAGCAGCTTATAAACCGAATCGGTATTGGCCTTTGCGATCAGGTAGATACAGGAACACAGCAGTATTGCAGAGATAAACACTGCCCAATACCTGAGCCTTATAAATCCCCATCCCAATAGCCAACCTGCGATAAATAAAATAGAAAAAGTCCGGAACTGAACAGAAATAAAAAATGCGTCAAACTCGCTGCTCGACATATTGTCAAGCCCCTTATAGACTACCCACAGTACAAATATGACGGCTGCAAATACCGGCAAAAATCGAAACCTGAACGAATAGAGGATCGCACTTAGCACCATGCCCGCAGTGACGAATACTGTCAGTTCGACCGTCATGCTTGCCTGACCCGGAATAAACGAAAAAAGCCCGCTGTGCAGATCGCCAATGACGCCAAAGTAGTCGTGGGCATTCCATACCAGGAAGTAACAAACAAGAGTAGTAGGTAGTATTAGAAATATAAGCCTTGCCAATAATTCATTTACCGGGGTGGCGCGTTGTATATTCATATTGTTAATAATGCAGCGTAGCGCTGCATGGGATAGTTACCAAATGTAGTCATTTCGTTTCTCATATAGACGACACTAAAACGCTTTTTACACAAAAAACTTTCTTAAAATTACTGGGCATCCCGGCTCCCAAATATTGGTTATTCGTCTATCATTTCTCGCATTATTTCACAATTCTCAGCGGCGTTATTAATAAAACCTTAACTTAGGCGCGTTTTAAAAATATTTCTAAATGATTACAAGCACAGAACAAGAACAGGTAAAGCTGGGCACAGCCGGACTGAACGAAAAAATCAAAAACATGTTACAGCAGTTAAAAGTCGTTACCGTTATTGGCTCAGGTACCATGGGCAACGGTATTTGCCACGTTTTCGCTCAAAGTGGCTTCAATGTGCACATGATGGACATCAAGCAGGCAGCACTTGACAAGGCACTGGCAACCATTGGCAAAAACATGGACAGGCAAGTGTCGAAAAACACCCTGACTGAAGAGGCAAAGCAACAGGCATTGTCTCGCATTACTACGTATACCGATATGGCCGAGGCCGTTAAAGACGCGGATATCGTAATCGAGGCTGCAACTGAAAACATCGATCTGAAGGTGAAGATATTCCAGCAATTGGATGAGCTTTGCCCTGAGCGTACTATCCTGGCTACGAATACATCTTCTATATCCATCACACGTATCGGTTCATTCACAAAGCGTCCCGGTAAAGTGATAGGGATGCACTTTATGAACCCCGTTCCGGTTATGAAACTGGTGGAGATCATCAATGGCTATGCCACAGAAAAGGAAGTGACTGATATCGTTTATCACCTGTCTGAGTATCTCGGTAAGGTTCCATGTATCGTTAACGATTACCCCGGTTTTATCTCAAATCGTATCCTGATGCCATTGATCAATGAGGCTATCCTGGCACTGCAGGAAGGCGTCGCCGGTGTTACGGAGATAGATACCATTATGAAGCTTGGTATGGCACACCCAATGGGTCCACTGCAACTGGCCGATTTCATTGGTCTCGATACTTGCTATTCAATTATGAACGTGCTGCATATGGGCTTCGGCAACCAGAAATATGCCCCGGCTACGTTGCTGGCCAACATGGTGCAGGCCGGCTACTTTGGTGTTAAATCCGGCGAAGGCTTCTACAAGTACACGCCCGGCAGCAAAGACATGGTGGTAAGCGAGCGTTTCCAAAACAAGAGCTGGAAAATATAAGTTGACCTTGCGAAAACGAAAGATCCCCGGTTTTTCGGTGGGATCTTTCGTTTTATCGGTTGATCGGTATGCTATTTAACTAGTGTTACGTCTCCTTTGTAGTAGTAGTTATGCCCGGTTTCGTCTTTGAACTGGATATAATAGTAGTACAGATCGTTGTCCTGCGCTGTTCCTTTAAAATTACCGTCCCATCGTTCTTTCTGGTTTTCAGTGTAGAAGATCAGGTTGCCCCAGCGATTATATATCCTGAATTCAAAGCCGCTTATAGGGCAACTTATCCGGGGGCCGAACTGGTCGTTGAGCCCGTCCTGGTTGGGGCTGAAGGCATTTGGTATATAGATCACGCACGGGCAGCTTTCAAAAGTCACATCCACTTTCCCGTCACCACTGCAATCACCTTCTACAACATGTACGGAATAGGTTCCGTTTGTTTTTGCGATTACCGTCTGTGAGGTGCTTCCGTTCTGCCAGGTGTAAGCTGCACCCGAATAGCCAGCGTCAAGCACCAGTTCATTTTGCCCACAGGGTACCGTACCATTGCCAAGGTCCACTTTCAGAACTTTGTCCTGTATCCTAATTGTGTCAGTTACAAAACATTTCCCAACGCTCACTTTCACCCAGTATGTTCCTCCGCTATTAGCCGTGTATTCGGCATTGCTGCTATTGTCCTGCCATTGGTAGAGTGCGTCGGTGTAACCTGAACGGGCATCAAGTTTCATGGTATGTCCCTTACATAGTGCTGTATCGGCCCCAAGATACACGGTAAGCGCATCTATGAAACGCATTTTAAAGGTATCTATACGCTCTGCGCAAGCTTTGTGCATATATACCCAATTAACAGAATTGCCAGTGAACTGGTAACTATTCGCGGTTTCCCCGGTGCTCCATGAGTAGGTTAGGTACCCCGCGGCAGCGGTCACAGTTGCCTGTTTGGCGAAGCACACGTCGCTGTCAAGGCTGTGGAGAATAGTATCGGTAGGTTTATTGAAAATGCCAAATGTATCTATCGCCATAAGGCAACCTTTCTGTGCATACACCCACTTTAGCCCCGGCCCTGAAAAGGTATTCGACCGGGCCACTGTGCCGTCGCTCCATAAATAGTCCGGGTATCCGTACGGGCCGTCTATAACTGCAGTGGGTGTTGCCTCGAAGCAAATAAATGAGTCGTTCGTCCTTGTGAATATAGAATCGGACGGTATGGTCGTTGCCGTGAAGTGTACGGAGTCAATGAGTAAAGCACAGCCATAATGCCCGTACACCCATTTGGTGGTAGTGCTGAGGAAGGTGTCTGATTGTGTGGTAATGCCGTCACTCCATAAGTAAGAGGTAAACCCACTATGCGCCGCGATCACCTTGGGGATATAAACCACACACATGGCTGTGTCAATGACATGCCGAATAGTATCGAAGCGCTCCGAAAGATTAATAGTATCAACCAGTACAATACACCCGAGTTGCGCGTACACAATTTTATGGCCGGTAGTACTAAAGGTATCCGATTGGGTTGTTTGGCCATCGCTCCATAAGTAGTGCGTATAGCCGGCAGGAGCGGGAAGAACGGGAATATTATTGACCATACACGCAGAGGTGTCCCAGTGTGCCTTGGTCGTGTCGATATTGGCCGCTATGACCTTTATCGAGTCGCGGTATATGTTACATCCCTTAATTGCATACACTACTTTTGTAGTAGCGGCGCCAAATGTATCGCTTTGAGTGGTCATCCCATCACTCCATGCATAAGTGTTGTAGCCTCCCGGTGCAGAAAGTACCGGGACATTATCCACCATACAAATGTTCGTATCCAGCGTGTTTTTATTAGTGTCCAGCGGCTCGGCGTGTGCCCTGAATGTGTCGATCTCGACAAAACAACTGGCAGTGCAGTATACAATTTTTGTAGTGGCCGCGCTGAAGGTGTCCGATTCAGTGGTGATACCGTCGCTCCATAGATAATTCTGGTATCCCCAGGGGGCGTTTAGTGTCGCCACGTTATTCAGGAAACAGATGGTGGTGTCCTTAGCGCTGGTGGTCGTGTCGTTGGTTGCAATGTGCACTCTTATTGTGTCCACCAGTATACTACAACTGGAAAAACAGGACACTGTTTTGGTGGTCGCCGCAGAAAATGTATCCGATTGCAACATAGTCCCATCACTCCATTGGTAATAAGTATATCCGCTTGGTGCGCTTACCGATGCTGTGCCAGCACCAACGCATAACGTTGTATCCTTTGAGGAATAGCTGGTCACTTGGGCGCAGGTTGGAATAAATGGATTGCCCAGGTCTGTCTCAAAGGCATTGCCCTTTACCATTGGCCCCCAGACGTTGGCTGTATAATTACAGGCTACCCCGAGTTGGTTAGGATCATTAATAACTGATAGATAGGCGTATGGGATAGTCAAGTATATTTTCTGATCAGGACCTATTCTCATGCCCCCAACTGTTGATGTCGCGAGCGTCGTTTTTGAGGCTTGCACCGCAGCAGCATTGGGAAGCAGTGTCAGGTCATACTGATACAGCCCGGTGCCGCTGTTTTTCCCAATATACAGCCGGGTGCCATTTGGAGAAAACGACGCTCCATAAAATTTTCCGCTGGTGTTGGTGTCAATAAATATCGCGTTACTTGCAATACCCGTTGAATTGTCAAAAGAGTTTATTTCTACCGTGTTATTGTTGTAATTGGCTAGCACAAGTCTCGTATAGTCCGGAGACACTTTCATTTCGCCAATTTTGTAACAGTCTGTATTGTTGTACAGGCCCGACGTAGAGATTACAGGGGTGGTGTTGAAGCCGGTAATGTCCAGCTTGAACGCATGGAACTCTGCGGCGGATTTCTTGTGAACAAGCAGCCAATTTCCATCTGTACCCTTTACGAATATCATTTTTTCTGAGAGCAGACTGTCAATTAGAATATTCTTCTGGGCGGCAACTATATCGCCGTAACCAAAATTCAGTGTCATGTCGACGAGAGAATAATAAAGCTTACCTGCCGTTGTGATATAGAATAAATAATATTGATCGGGATTTGTAAAAGAATGTCCGATGGCCGATCCCTGTGTAATATTCGTGTTGCCCAACAGACCGGTCCCGTTAGGCATCAGGTGATTGTTTCTGTCCCATGCTTTCAGGCCGCTGCTGTAAAATAGCAGGTGCCCTGATGCATCGCAAACTGACGAACTGCCCTTTATGGAGAAGATGCTATCGGGATATAGAGTAGGAGGTCCCGCATTGAAATTAAGGCCCTGATCTTCGCCAAAGCACCAGATATTGTTCTCCCCTTGTGAAAAAGCCGTATGGCCGGCGAGCAACAAATAAAGAATAGAGAGTAATTGTACAGGTTTCATCTATCGAAGGTATTAAAACAAAATATCATTGTCAATAGATTTTAATTGATAAACTTACTTATTCGACGTAACTTATTGTAAATCCGCATAATGTAATTTTTAAAAAACGAGAGACATGCGAATGAGGCATTATTAATTTCAAGTTACTTTGCGCAAATAAGAAAAGCACCTTAAAAAAGGTGCTTGTTCAAATACTAAGATAATTACCGACTTCTAGTAATGCCGGCGATGCCTGGCTTCCATGCGATGCACATGGCGCATATGATGCCTGCGCATACGCTCGTGGGCACGACGCCTATGCATGCGGTGCCACCTGTGTCGGCCCTGCTGATAAACACGGTCATTCTGCTGACCGGGCATTGTTATCGTGTTTACTTTAACTGCTTTAAGTGCTTTTACTCCTTCAGCTTTTGCACTGCTGATTCCTGTTATGGAAAGCACCGCGATTAGGAATGCCAATACGATTTTTGTTTTCATAATACAATTTGTTTCTTAAAATTAGTGATTAAATGCGATTTTTCTTATCGCGATCGAATAATCTTGTTTGCTTGCTATAGTTCAAAGTGAATGCCAAACTCTTATCTCAAATGTTAAAGCGTGTCTATGGTCATGCTCCTAATTTTTTCAAGGCTTTCATCATATCGATGCCTCTTCCTAATACCGGCGTAAAAAGGTCGCCTTTTTTCTCCAGTCTTTCCATCGTGTTTTTAATATTGAAATCGCTGGGCTTTAGTCCATGTTTCACCTCCTTCCATTCAAGAGGGGTGGACACCGGTGCGTGGGGTTTGGGCCGCAGGCTATAAGCGCAGGAGAGGGTTTGGCCCGGGCGGTTCTGGAGGTAGTCGATATAGATCTTGTCTTTGCCCCGTTTACTCAGCGAACGCTCAAGACTGGTAAAGTCTGCCAGTTGCTCCTGTGCTACCATAGCTATCGTGTTGGCAAAATCACGTGCCTGCTCATAGCTATATTTGGCACCCAGCGGCACATACACATGTAGGCCGGTTGCCCCCGATGTTTTGCAAAATGCCGGGCATCCGCATTTGTCAAATATTTCTTTGACCATCAGCGCCGTGTCAACCACCTGGTCAAAAGTATTTTTTTCAGAAGGATCGATATCTATCACCAGGTAGTCCGGATTGTCTACGGACTCGACCCGTGAGTTCCATGGGTTCAATTCAATGCAGCCCAGGTTGGCCATGTATAGTAGCGTAGCCTTATTATTGCAAACGATGTAGTTGATCTCTTTATTCGCACTCTCCGACCACATCTTATAGGTATCAACCCAATCCGGCGCCGCATCGCCGGCATCTTTATGAAAGAAGCCCTCGTCCGTGATACCATTGGGTGTCCGTCGTAACGATTCGGGCCTATCTTTCAGGTATTTACCGATATACTTATAAACCTTGTTATAGTATTCTATCATATCGCCTTTGGTATAGCCTTCTTCCGGCCAGTATACCTTGTCTATATGAGTTAAAGCAACTTTGTTGCCATTTACAGTTTTGGTTTTATCCATGTCGCTGTTTTCAGTGTGAACGTCTTTTTTTGACTCGATGTTCTGCTTCTCGCGGCTTATTTCTGTAGCTTCCTTGTCCACTCTAAGGCCCATAAATACCGGTTGCCTCAAAATACCTGCTTGCGTTTCTTCTCCATACTTTATGTTGCAGACCAATTCCGGCTCCAGCCAGGTTACCTTTCCGTTCAACGGCACCTTCTCCTTAAATGGAGATTGGCTGACGACAAGCGCCTGCATCTTTTCATAAAGATAACGCAGTGTCTTGTCATCAAATCCGGTTCCCGTGTGACCTATATAGGTGAACTTTCCTTTTTTATACATACCCAGCACCAGTGCCCCAAAATGTTTACGTGAATTTCTTGGCTCCGTATATCCTGCAATGATAGCTTCAAGTGTTTGCACTTGCTTTACCTTAAGCCAGTCGTCACTCCTGTAGTTTTCCCTGTACACGCTGTCTGCGCGCTTAGCGATCATCCCCTCAAGCTCCTGCTTTTTCATGAGCTTAAAGAACGCTTTGCCCTGTCCTTCGATATGATCGCAGTATTTTATGATATTGCTTGGAGGCAGTAGTTCTCTTAATAGCTGTTTACGGGCCAGTAGGGGTTTATTTTCGACGGTTTTCCCGTTCACGTATAGAACATCGAACACATAATATACCAGTTCCGCCTCGGGGTGGTCGCCATACTGTTGCAGCAGTTGGAAATTGGGCATGCCCTTTTCATCTAGTGCCACGATCTCTCCATCCAGCACCACTTTCTTTTTTATCTTCTTAAGCTCGTTGAAAACATCCGGATACTTCGCTGCAAAAGAAAGTCCGTTACGTGAATACAATTTCGTGTCTTTACCCGCTACATCAGCCACAGCCCTGTACCCATCCCATTTTATCTCGAATATCCATTTCGGGTCGTTGAAGGGCTTGTCATGCAGCTTTGCCATCATGGGCACAATAAATTCTTTGTATTTCCTGTCAACTTCCGCGTCAGCAGGTGCCACCGACTTTACTTTTTTTTTATTGCTTTTACCGGTGTCTTCCGGGTAGCATTTCTCTTCGCCGTATACTCCAGTGAGCTTTTCTTTGCGTAGTCTTCGCTATTGTAAGCGTCATCTGTTGCATATTTGTCCCGGTGTTTGATCAATAGCCAGCTTTTTTCATCCTTCTTCAGGTTTACCAGGGCGAAATCACCCTTGAGTTTTTTGCCCTTCATTCTGAATTTGATACTGCCTTTGTGCAGGTTGGCAGAGAATTCCTTCGCAGTTATTACCTCGCCATCCTCATTGATAGGTTCATAGGTTCCATGGTCCCATACGTCTACGTGTCCGGCGCCATAGTTTCCTTTCGGTATATCGCCCTCAAAGGTTGCGTAGTCTATAGGGTGATCTTCTACCATCATAGCCAGCCGCTTATCTGCCGGGTTCAATGAAGGACCCTTCGGTACCGCCCAGCTTTTTAATGTCCCATTTAGTTCCAGCCTGAAATCGTAGTGAAGGTGAGATGCATGATGGCGTTGCACCACAAAAATGAGCTTATCTGCTTTTTTGCTTGTTTTCCCTTCCGGTTCAGGAGTTTCGTTGAACTTGCGTTTCTTCTTATACAAACTGAGGCTCATTACGATGCTTTTTTATGTCTGTGGGTTGTAGTTTTGGTCTTTGATCCTTCCAGGCTTTCTTTCAGTTGCGACATCAGGTCTTTCGATTTATTGCGCACGATCTTGAATTTCGGTTGCGTGATCTTCCTACCTTTTGCCTTATCTTCTATCAGTTTCATCAGCTCTTCATCATAGGTATCTTTGTATTTGGCTATGTTAAACTTCTTAGGGGTTAACTGGTTGATGAGCGAGATAGCCATTTTCAACTCTGCAGGTTTGGGGTGCGTACTTGCCGAGGGGATATTAAGGTCCTTATATTCCCGTATTTCTTCAGGAAAGCGCAGGCGCATCAACAATAACATGTCTTCTTCTCCCTTCAGCATGCAGAAGTTTTCTTTGGTGCGCATCACATATCGGCCCAGTGCCACACGACCGGTTTCCTTTAATGCATCCCTGAGCAGGGCATAGGCGTGCTCACCCCCTTTCGAAGGTTCCAAATAATAGGGCGTCTCATAATACATAGGATTGATCAGAGACTCATCTACGAACTCTTCGATCTCTATAAGTTTACTTTTTTCAGGACTTGCTTTTTCATAGTCGTCTTCATCCAATACAACGTATTTGTCGTTGTACAGGTAACCTTTCACGATGTCCTTCCAGGCGACCTCTTCCCCTGTCTCTTTGTTAATTCGCGCATACCGGATATTCGCATGGTCGTGTTTGTCCAGCATATCCAGGTCAAGGCTACTTTCTTGGGTAGCGCTAAAGATCCTGATGGGAATGTTGACGAGGCCAAAACCTATTGCCCCTGACCATATCGCTCGCATACCTTTTGTTTTTTTTAAGCCCACAAAAAAAACGTGCCTTCGCTCACTGTCAGCAAGAAAGGAATTGTAAAAGTAAAGTGTACGCTTAACTCGAAAAGATGATATAAGGCATTGTTTCTACGTAGCAGCGGTGTTTTAGGTCACCTGGTTGCGGTATAGGTAGTAGGCAAGGCTGCCAAAAATAAAGTTGGGTATCCATACTGCCAGTAAGGGATTTAAGCCCGCTTTTATCGAAAAGGTTGTAGTGAATTGCATCGACATGATATAGACCGCGCTGATCACTATGCCCAACGCCAGGTGCAGACCGCTGCCGCCTCTTATCTTTCGGCTGGCGATGCAAACGCCTATCATGCTAAGGATCAGCCCGGCAAAAGGTGCAGCTGTCCTTCGGTGCAGTTCCACGTAGTACACGTTAAGTGATTCTCTGCCCCTTAGCTTTTCGCGGGCTATCACGCGCAGCAACTCCGGCGTTGTAAGGGCATCTTTTTCTTCGTCATCCTCGTCCAGGTCTTTTGGTGTAAATGGATAGCTCTTCTTTAATTCCTTTACCGATTGCAGGCTCTCATCCACATCGTTCATAGTGCGGATGGTGACATCATGCAAAGTCCATAACTTTTTCACGCTGTCGTAGCTCGCAGTTTCAGCGCTGATCTTTTCCTTTAGTTGAGTACCTTCTATTTTTTCAGCGCTAAAGCGTGTTCCCTGGTTTAGTGTATAGTCGTAACGCTGCATGTAAACGAAAAGGTCCTTGGTGAGTCGCAGATGCACGTTCTGGTCCGATACTATCGTAGCCGCATGTACATATTTGTCCTCGAAGGCCAGCCTTTGCTTATTGGCTTGCGGCACTACCCAATGGTTAATGAGTAAGGACAAAAGACAAAGAAAGCCTCCTCCGATAAAATATGGCCTTAAAAAGCGTTGAAACGAGGTGCCCGAGGCCAGGATGGCGATGATCTCCGATCGGTATGCCATCTTCGACGTAAAAAAGATTGTTGCGATGAATATGAACAGGGGAAAGAGCAGTGCGGTGATATGGGGTATGAAATTCTTGAAGTAGTTCAGGATAGCCAGGAAAGGCGCCTTGTGCTGTACAAAATCGTCCACTTTTTCCGAGTAGTCAATGACACAGGCAATGATCGCCAGTATCATGATGGCAAAGAAAAATGTACCGATGAATTTTTTGACAATATACCAATCCAGCTTCTTCATATATCGCGCCTAAAGATAATCCAGAAATTATACCCCTTTAGGTTTTAGCTATTTATAACCGTTGTTTCAAAATTGGTACCATCGCTTTTTTCCAAGCTATATAGTCGCCTTTCACGATATGCTCCCTTGCTTGTTTTACAAGATGCAGGTAAAAGGCGAGGTTGTGAATGCTGGCTATCTGCATGCCCAGTATCTCGCCTGCCACAAACAGGTGTCGCAGGTAAGCTTTGCTGTAGTAATTGCTTGTGTGCGATTCAAATCCTTCGTCGATGACGCTAAAGTCATTGGCCCAGCGTTTATTCTTGATATTGATAACGCCCTGGGAGGTGAAGAGCATACCGTTTCGCCCGTTGCGGGTAGGCATCACGCAGTCAAACATGTCCACGCCAAGCGCTATGTTCTCCAGTATATTCCACGGCGTCCCCACACCCATCAGGTAGCGGGGCTTATCTGTAGGCAGGTATTGGCAGCAAAGGCCACACATTTCATACATCATTTCTTCAGGCTCGCCCACGGAAAGGCCACCTATCGCATTACCATCACATTCCATGGCAGCCACAAACTCAGCCGATGCCTGGCGCAGGTCCTTAAAGGTGCTCCCTTGCACTATAGGGAACAGAGTTTGCTCATGTCCATACAATGGCTCTGTTTCTGCCAGTCTTTGTGCGCAGCGCACCAGCCAGCGGTGGGTAAGCTCCATCGATTTTTGTGCATAACTATATTCCGAAGGATAGGGTGGGCATTCATCAAAGGCCATGATGATATCGGCTCCTATGCTACGCTGTATGTCCATTACACGCTCCGGTGTAAAAAGGTGCTTCGATCCATCAATGTGCGATTGGAACATGGCACCCTCTTCATTCAGCTTCCGGTTGGCAGCAAGCGAAAACACCTGGTAGCCGCCGCTGTCCGTGAGCAGTGGTCTGTCCCAGCCGTTAAACTTATGCAGGCCACCGGCCTGCTCCAGCACTTCAGTCCCCGGGCGCAGGTACAGGTGATAGGTGTTACCAAGTATGATCTGCGCCTTTATATCGCTTTTGAGCTGCTCCTGTGTTACTGCTTTTACGCTGCCCACGGTGCCCACCGGCATAAAGATGGGGGTTTCTATCTGGCCATGCGCGGTGGTAATAAGCCCCGCCCGTGCCTGCGATAGTTCATCTTTTGCTAATAATTCAAAGGTCATTGCTTTATTTTGTGCTTGTGCTGCTGTCAGTATTATTTTGTTTGTTGATTGTCTGCGTTGTCATTCAATGCTTCTATTGCCTGTTTTTCTTTAGCCGTATATTTTCGTTTCCTACTCCTTTGGCGGAGCACCAACCAGCCGATATTCCGGTATCAGTCATTATTTGTGCTAAAAACGAAGCCCGCAATCTCGAAACAAACCTGCCTGCTATTCTGTCGCAAATATACGCGAACGAAGCAGGGAAAGCGATGTATGAAGTAATTGTTGTAAATGACGCTTCTACAGATGACACTCCAATTGTATTACAACAACTCGAACAGCAATACGACAATCTCTGGTCGGTACACATAAACGTCGATACTCTAAGGGACCTGAAAGGCAAAAAGTTCGCCCTCAGTAAGGGCGTAGCTCATGCTACTCACAATTGGCTCGTCTTTACCGATGCCGATTGTGCTCCTTCATCAGCCTATTGGCTGCAAAACATGCTGGCCCCAATGGGCGCAGGTAAGTCGATTGTAGCAGGCTATGGGAAATACAATAGATATGGCAGTATCCTCAACACGTGGATCCGCTGGGAAACTGTCCATACTTTTCTCCAATACAGCAGCTTTGCCCTGGCCGGAAAGCCCTATATGGCTGTAGGCCGGAATATGGCTTATACTAAGGACCTGTTTATGAAGGCACAGTCCACACCCGTTTGGAATGCCGTTCCTTCCGGCGACGACGACCTCTTAATGAGCATCGTTGCGACTGCAGAAAATACTGCGGTTGTCTATAACAAAGAGGCCTTTACAATTTCGCCCGCCAAAAATACCTGGGCTAGTTGGTTAAGCCAAAAGCAACGCCACATGTCAACAGGCAAGTACTACAAAACGGGTATCAAACGGTTGCTCGGGGCTTATGGACTTTCTCACAGTCTGACCTGGTTATTGTTTTTAGGCTTGCTATTTACCCCTCTATGCAAGATCGTTCTCATACTGATGCTGCTACGTTCCCTGCTTTTCTGGTGTCTCCTGGCTTCCGCATCACAAAAGCTTGACGAAAAGCTTATTTTTTCTATTCCATTCTTCGATTTAGGCTGGATGCTCTATAATTTTGTGCTTTCCCCCTACATCTTATTCAAAAATAAAAACCGGTGGACATAATCCTTAAGTACTTTAGCGATTTTACGCAGCAGCAAATTGAGCAGTTCAGTCAGCTGCAGGCACTTTACGAAGATTGGAATGAAAAGATCAATGTCATTTCGCGGAAGGATATTGCTTCACTTTACGAAAAGCATGTGTTACATTCACTTGCCATCGCAGCGCTTTGCAATTTTGACGATGGTGCGCAGGTGGTAGATATTGGCACCGGGGGTGGGTTTCCCGGGATACCTCTGGCAATTTACTTCCCGGAGGTCGAGTTTCTATTATCCGATAGCATCGGGAAAAAAATAAAAGTAGTTCAGGAGGTGGCGCAGGCGATAGGTTTAAAAAATGTTACAGCTGTACACGGCAGGGTTGAAGAGATCAAGGGGCGCACCTTTGATTTTGCGGTGTCCCGCGCTGTAGCTCCCCTTGGTGAACTCTGGAAGTGGGTAAAGCCGGCGTTGGGGAAAGGACAAAAGAGCGAAGAGCTGCCAAACGGGTTGATTTGTCTTAAGGGTGGTGACCTTGATAAAGAGATCAACGACTCCGGCCTTCACGCTATCGTTCAGGCATGGAGCGTACACGATATTTTCCCCGAGCCCTTCTTCGAAGAAAAGTATGTACTTTATGTACCCGTTTAAGATTGGTTTTTAATTACAACTGTACCTGATGCGAAGTCATGAATGGCGCGCCTTTCAGGGTTGCTATGAATGGTTAGGAACGATATCCATCCCAACATGCATTTTACGATATAGCGTAGATAAGAGCTGAACAGGTTAGGCCGTTTACCTGTTTCCATACTTCTCGTTCGCAGGCTGGTGATCCTTTGCCCGAGTGTCTTCGAAAAACTGAGCATCAATGGTTCGTAAGATGCACCGATAACAATCGCGGTAACCTTTAATGGGATATTTTCGTCGTTTATCTTGCTTGCAACTGCAACCAAAACACCAATTATTGAGAATGTCATGATACCGTCCACAAATGTTGATTGAACCCTTTTCAATAAGCTGGGATATTCTTCATTTCTGGTAGGAAAAATACTAGGCGTTTCGTTGTTGTTGCTTATGTCACTATTGGTTTCCTGCATTGATAGTAAGTTATTAAGTAGGCCATGATTTTGACTAAAATAATATTTTATTAGATTTCTAGGTTTCTTATTTTTGCGCCCTGAAATCAATAATTGAATTAAATACATAATAAATGGGTAGGATATTTGAAGTTCGTAAATCCACGATGTTTGCGCGCTATGACCGTATGGCGAAGCAATTCAGCCGTATTGGTAAGGAGATAGCTATAGCTGTTAAAAAAGGCGGTCCCGACCCGAATACTAACCCGATGCTTCGCCGCGTAATGCAGAACGGTAAATCGGTAAATATGCCGAAAGACAGGATTGAAGCGGCGATCAAGAATGCATTAGGCAAGGATACCAGCAATTACGATGAAGTAATTTATGAAGGCTACGCGCCTCATGGCATCGCAGTATTGGTGGTTACAGCTACCGATAATACCACACGTACCGTTGCCAACGTTCGCTCACACTTCAACAAAGGTGGTGGCAGCCTGGGCAATAGCGGTTCGGTAAGCTTTCTGTTTAAACAGATGGGTGTCTTCAAACTCAAACCAGAAGGTCTGAATATGGACGATATGGAATTGGAGCTGATAGACGCCGGCCTGGAAGAGGTAGGGGAGGATAGCGATGGCAACATCATCGTTCGTTGCGGCTTCAGCGATTTCGGCAACATGCAGAAAGCTCTTGAAGAAAAGGGAATTACACCTATCTCCTCTGAAATAGAATGGCTTCCTTTAAATACGGTTGAGATAAGTGAAGAGCAGGCTGCAGATGTTTTTAAGATGATAGCAAGAGTTGAAGAGGACGATGACGTGCAGCAGGTATTCCACAATATGGCTTAGACATCGTTGTTATAAATGGTTTAAACGGCACTATTGGGTGCCGTTTTTTATAAGAAGTATCTACGCGCCAACTTATCAACCAATCAACTTTTTAATGTAGGTTTACTAGATGAAAGGGTCCAAACCTTTACCGCTCATTGTAGGTCGCAAACCGCTTCTCGAAGCTCTGGAGCAGGGCATTGTTGTCGAAAAGATATTTATGCTCCGTTCTGCCACCGGCGATGAGATCAGTACGATCAAAAGGATAGCGCGCGATCGCAATGTGCCCATCAGCCAGGTGCCGGTAGAAAAGTTGGACGGCATGACACGTGCCCAGCACCAGGGCGTTGTCGCGTGGACGAGCCTGCTCAACTACATCGACCTGCAAACAGCAATTAGCTACGTAGTCGATGAGGGTCAGGTGCCGCTGTTCGTATTGCTCGATGGTGTTACCGATGTGCGTAACGTAGGGGCCATAGCCCGTTCTGCTTTGTGTTGTGGCGCACAGGGTATCATACTCCCAACGTCACAGTCCGCTTCTTTAACGGAGGAAGCAGTGAAAACCTCTGCAGGTGCCTTACACAAGATCATGCTTTGCCGAGTGCCTTCTGTTCCGCAGGCCATCGATATACTTCGCCTCAATGGCATACAAGTATTAGGTACACAAATGAAAGGCAGTGTTCCCATTTACGAATCCAATTTTACCATTCCGACATGTATCGTCATGGGTGCAGAAGACACCGGCATCAGTAAGGATGTCCTTAAACGTGCCGATCAGCTGATTCGCATACCAATGGCCCGCTCCTTCGATTCGCTTAATGTTTCTGTTGCCACCGGGATGATCCTGTACGAGGCAGTGCGCCAGCGGATGCTCGACGCAAAATAATTTTTTTGCTTTTTAGATTTCAACAGGGTACATTTGCCAAAGCAATGGTTTCCTGCTTACCCAGGAATGAAAAGGGAACCGGGTGCGAATCCCGGACATTACCCGATGCTGTGTGCTTCATAAAAAGCCTTTTGTTTCCAGCAATTGCCACTGTCTTAACACGATGGGAAGGCTGCAAAAGGTGAAGCGAGTCAGAAGACCTGCCTTTGCGATTTTATTACTTATTGCTGCTTTCGGGAAAAAAAGCACAGTTAAGACAAAAGCTCCGGCTCGTTTCGTCAAAGGCTTTTCTCATTATCTGTAATTATTTATCCTTGGCTGCATTTGAAAATTGTTTCTAAAAACCAATTTTATATGCGCAAACTGCTACTTTCTTTTTTGGCCGTCACCATGGCTTTGGCTGCTTCAGCACAGTATTACATCGCGTCTTTCGATACGCTGCATCTCTCGCAGCCTGACACTTTCTACCTTAACTACACAATGCCGATGCAGGATGTAGGCTTCAACGACGGTGGAGCACATTTTCCATGTATTTATGACACTGCTTTTGGCGGCAGTTGGGATCATGGTTTTGCATACTCGAACATGACCGATAGCGTTACAAGCGGTTACTTCAATCAGTATTCCGCAAAGACAGCTGTTGGCTATAATAGTTCTCCTAACTATGCAGTAGCGTGGTGCTCACAATATGCATCTGCTCCTACACGCATTATTTTTCCCATTTCCCCCGATACCGTTCTCGGCTTTTACATAACCAACTCCACTTTTGCTTACAACAGCATGCGCGATGGCGATGCCTTTGCTAAAAAGTTCGGGGGTATTTCTGGTAATGACCCTGACTGGTTCATGCTCACCGTTAAAGGTTACCACAATGGCAGCTTCGTTGCTGATAGCGTCAACTTTTACCTGGCCGACTTCCGCAGTGCAAACAACGCCAACGACTCTATCATAAAGACATGGCATTGGCTGTCACTTTCTTCATTGGGCCAGGTTGATAGCCTCGAATTTAGGCTGAACTCCTCTGATACCGTTGGTGGCAATGGAATGAACACCCCGGCCTATTTCTGCATGGACAACCTGATAACGAAAATAAACCCTATTCATGTGAACGAAGTGAATAAGATGTCCTTCGCAGCAAAAATGTATCCAAACCCGGCAACAGACATCCTGTATATTGACCAGGCTGATCAAAACATCACAACCATTAGTGTGCTCGATGCATCCGGCAAACAGGTTTACACTCAGACTGTGACTACCAAACTACTGCAGATCAATACTGCCTCATTGAATGCCGGTATATATTTTGTTCAGATGCAAGCTGGGGACAAGACCGCTACAGCGCGGTTTATAAAACAGTAACATGAAGCGTTTCGCATTTTTCATAATTAATTTCTTTTTGCTGGCTGCCGTTCATGCACAGTTTGCACCACAGGCGGGTGTGAGTGGCAGCACAGCGATCAAAGGTGATAGCAGCATATTCGTTGCTTGGGCCACAGGCTGCCAGGTGCAGCGGGGCTACCGCGATATAGCGCTGCCGGATTCAGGTTATGCCACCGGTGGTAGTGATGTGGATGGCACTGGCCCGATGGATCACAACCTCGTAAGCCTCGGCGACAGTGGTGTGGCAACACTCACTTTTGCGTCACCTGTATACAATGGCCCTGGCCCTGATTTCGCAGTATTCGAAAATGGTTTTGCTAATCCCGCCAACCCCGAAGAGGCTTTTCTTGAGTTTGCCTTTGTCGAGGTAAGCTCGAACGGAAATGATTTCTACCGCTTTCCTGCAGCCTGCTATATCCCCGATACGCAACAGATACCCCTAGCGGGAGTATATAGCAATGCCCGTATGGTGAACAACCTGGCTGGTAAATACGTTAGCGGCTACGGCACTCCTTTTGATCTTGACGAGCTAACGGGCATTGCAGGATTGAATGTAAACCACATTACCCACATTCGCCTTGTTGACGTGGTCGGCTCTGTTGGCGCCCATGGTTCTGTTGATACCGGTGGCAGGAAGATAAATGATCCCTATCCAACAAATATCCCCACCAGTGGTTTTGACCTCGATGCTGTGGGAATTATTCACCAGGCCGCTGCGTCTCTAGTTGAACCACTCAGCAATAAGCCGGCCCTTATAATATACCCCAACCCGCTTACTGAAAACAACTTGAATATCACCATTGCCGATGACCGTCGTATAACTTATGAACTACGCAACACCACAAGCGCCACTTTGTCACGGGGCAGCTTTTCGCACCACTTGCGCCTGTCTTTCGACAACCTGCCCAAAGGCTTATATTATCTTACCTTGCACGACAACGAAGGAAATAAATGGGTAGAAAAAGTTACAAAGCTTTAGCGGTCTCGCTTGCGTTCTTGCTGCTATTATCGGCATGTAAAAAGGACAAGCCCGATAGCCCCATTGTTCCACCGGCCAACACAGCAGGCACTAATGTTTACGTTGTGTGCGAGGGCAGCCTTGGCAACGGTAATGCAGAACTGTCCCTCTACAAGCCCCCTGTCGATAGCTCCTATGAGGATGTCTACAAAGCTGCTAACAGCCAGCCGCTCGGCGATGTTTTCCAAAGCATGACCCGCATCGGTGACAAGCTTTTCCTTTGCATCAATAACTCCGATAAGATAGTAGTCATCAACCGCAGCAACTGGACACTTGCCGGTACTATTAACGTCACCAAGCCACGCTACATACTGCCCGTCAGCGATACCAAGGCTTACGTATCTTCTCTTTTCAGCAACAAAGTTTTTATTGTCGATCTGCAGTCGCTCCAGGTCACAGGGCAGATAACCATGCCCGGCATCAACCCCGAGCAGATGTTGCTTTACAACAACAAAGCTTTCATCCCCACTTGGGATAGTACGGTCAATAAGCTCTTTGTAGTTGACTGCAATACCGATCAACTGACACAAACGATCCAGCTGCCGGGCTATGCGCCTAAGGAAATGGTGCTCGATAAGAACAACAAGATCTGGCTGCTCTCCGGCAATTTGCAGGCGAATAAACCCGCTTATTTCACACAGATCGACCCGGCGACCTGCCAGGTGATCAACACATACCCGTTCCCCGTTACCGCAGATCCTCTACGCCCCACGCTCAACGCCGCGAAAGATTCTATCTACTACATAGAGATCAACTACGCAGGCGGCACGGATAACAACGGTGTCTATCGCATGCCCATAACAGCCTCCTCTGTGCCTTCAGTGCCCTTTAAGCAGGCACAGCAGTATCAATATTATTACGCAGTTGGCATTGACCCTAACTCGGGCAATATCTACATCAGCGATCCAAAAGGCTTTACTCAAAAAGGCACAGTGTATATTTACCGTCCCGACGGCAGCACGGTGTCGCAGTTTAATACCGGGGTGGGGCCGGGTCACTTTTATTTCGACTAGCATGAATGGTAACAATAAATGGTTTATACGCATAGTGCCGCTCCTCGCGGTGCTATTTGCTTTTATGCCCGCCCTTCATGCGCAACAGATGAATGACACGCTTAAAGAGATCAGGATAAAAGACACACGCAAGCAAAAAGTTTCCAACGACGCGCGTATCAATTTCTTTTCGCCCGGCCAGAAGATAACCGCTATTGATAGCATTACCCTGCAGCAGTACCAGGCGCAGCAACTGTCCACCTTACTGTCGCAACAGGTGCCGGTTTTCGTCCGCTCCTATGGTTTTAATAACCTCGCCACGCTCAACTTCCGAGGCTCATCCGCAGCCCAGTCGCTGGTGCTGTGGAACGGCGTGCCGCTCATGTACGCTGCCCTCGGCATGACTGACGTTTCCCTCTTACCCGTCTCGCTGGTGAACCGTGTCAACATCGTCTATGGCGGTTCTTCAGCGCTCTGGGGCAGCGGCAATGTGGGCGCTGCGGTTATGCTTGAGAACGATGCACCTGTCTTCGATACTGTGCATAAAGTGCGGCTCTCCACCTTGCTCTCTGCCGCCAGTTATGCGCACTACAATGGCGATATCAAAGCCTCATTCAGCAGCCGGAAATGGTACCTCTCTGCCAATATTTTCGGGCAAATGGCAAAGAACAATTTCCCTTACACCGACCTCAAAGATTCCATCGAAAAGATGGACAATGCCCGCCTGCGCGGTGCGGGTGGGGTAGTGCAACTGGCCCATAAATTCCAACCGGGCAATACCATCAGCCTCTCTGCATGGTACCAGCACTACTACCGCGAGATACCGCCTGCACTCTTCGAAACGGTATCCTTCAAGCAGCAGCACGATGCTTCGCTGCGGCTGCTGCTCAACTGGGACAGGCAACGATTGCATAACGACTTCTATGCCAAATCCGCCTTCATCCGCGACGAGATACGCTATGCCGATAGCGCCATTGGTCAGCGCTCTTATAACATTACCTACCAGCTCTACGAGGAGCTGGGCTGGCGGGAGCAACTCAACGAGCACCACCGGTTCACCGTCTTCGTGCCCATCACCTTCGCCTGGCTGCAACAGGCGCTCACGACCTTCCGTGCCGACCAGACGCGAGCTGCCGTCGTGATCGCTTATGCACTCAGCGCCATGCACGACCGCCTGCATGTTGCTGCCAATGTGCGTGGTGAGCATATCAACAGCCTCAGCATTCTCCTGCCCGGCGCCGACGCATCTTTTGCTTTGCGGCCCTGGCTCAGCCTGCGGGCCAATGTGCAGCGCTCTTACCGCGCTCCAACACTTGGTGAGCTTTACAGCATCCCCGGTGGCAACACCGCCCTCAAGCCCGAGCAGGGCTGGAGCGAGGACGCAGGCTACACGCTCAAACTGCACATCGGTGACAGGGCCTTTTTCACCCACGACCTTTCTTACTTCAACCGCGACATCCGCGACTGGATCATCTGGTTCGGTGGGGCAGTGTGGACGCCACACAATATCGCCTCCGTGCATAGCCGCGGCCTGGAGACCGAGAACAAACTGCTTATCGATCTCGGCAACTGGCGCCTGCACTTTGGCCTCAACACCTCTTATGTGCTGGCTACCACCCTTGCCAGCTACATACCCGGCGATGGCAGCATCGGCAGGCAGATACCCTATACGCCGCGCTACAATGGCCAGTTCAATATCGGCTTTGCTTACAGGGCTTTTTACTTCAACTACAACCACACTTACACCGGCTACCGCTTCTACAACAGCGACGAGACAGGTGCCATAGCCCCCTATAACACGGCCAATATCCAGGCTTCTTACACCACGCATGTCGGCATCCCCCTGAAGGTTTTTGCGCAGGCCAATAACCTCTGGTCGCAGCACTACGAGGTGGTTACGCAGCGCCCTATGCCGCTGGTCAATTGGCTCTTCGGCATTAAGGCAGATATACTATAAGTGCCGGACATCCCACCATTACAATTCACTTTTTTATCATGGATGAACTTTGGCCGGTTTTGCCAGTCTTATCATCTCTATATCATAGGTAGCTATACTATAGCTTTCGTTTTTGACTGGCCCGTTCCCGGGCCGGTATTTTTTTGGGGCAGGCACGGTTCTTTTTGGCTTCCTTCCTAAACAGCTATATGCGCGTATTAGGTATTATTCTCATCATTGTGGGCATCCTGATGATTGTTTTCAGGGGTATTAACTTCCAGCAGGAGAAGCAGGTGGCGAAGCTGGGGCCGCTGGAGATCAATAAGAAAGAGAACAAGCACATTGGCTGGCCCACCTACGCCGGCGGCATCCTGATAGTGGGCGGAGTGATAGCCATTGCTGCCGGCCGCAAGAAATAGCGACCTATGCGGCTACCTTAAAACTGCAAAACACGAAGTTCTGCACTGTGTTAAAAGGCGTTACATGGTCTACACTGATGCAGCGCACTTTGCTGAAGTGTTCCTGCAATCTTTCTGTCAGGCTCTGCTCCGAATATTGATGTACCTCGATACCGCTGCATTTTTTAGGTCCTTGCTCCGAGAATGTGCCTACTACAAGTGCGCCACCTTTCTTCAGACCCTTGTGTATCACGTCGATGTAGTTTGCTATATCCGCCTCGTTGGTGAGGAAGTGAAAAACCGCGCGGTCGTGCCAGAAGTCGTATTGCTCCGCGGGTACGAACTTCGATGCATTGGCAACGATCCATTTTACCTGACCGGCCTTTTCGCCCAGTCTTTGTTTGGCGCGCTCTATGGCATGGGCCGAGATATCCAGCACCGTTATGGCAGTATAGCCTTGCGACAGCAGGTGATCTACGAAGAGGCTGTCGCCACCACCCACATCGATGATCTTAGCATCCTTTGCGATGCGAAATTCCCGCAGGAAATCGAGGGAGGTTTGCGGCACTTCCTGGTACCAGCTGAACTCATTCAGCGGTTTGGTGCTATATATGTTTTCCCAATGTGCTTTGGCGTCGAACATGATCATTATTTGTGATGCAATTTAATAAGTTTTGAGGCCGGGGCTTGTGACATTTGTCACTTGTATGATCCCAGGGGCAGAATGTTCGCGTGAGATATTAACTACAATATGCGGTAAAAGAGCGTCGTTACCATGCCCAAAAAAACAGCTTATGCTTTCTTTGATTTAAAATGGCTAGCAATATCTGACAATACCTCCTCCAGGTTGCTAAACACCAGTTTATTTTCAAAACGCAATACTGTGTATTCAAGCGATGTCAGCCATTCGTCTCTTTCTGAATCATATTGCTGGCCTCCGGTAGTAAAATGGCCATGTCCGTCCAGTTCGATGATGAGCCGCTCTTCCTTACAATAGAAATCAGCGATGTAATTGCCAATGCTGTGCTGACGGATAAATTTTCTGCCTTCCAACTGGCTGCCCTTAAGTACATTCCACAATGTCGCCTCGGCAGGAGTAAGCTGCTTTCTTAGCGCTGTTCGGTTCTCCTTAAGGTGCTTGAGCGTATGGATAGGCTTTCCCATGCGACCAAAAAATAATAAAATCAATAACAAACAACAAACTCCCCTCTTTTTTCAAAGGGGGGTGGCCATTCAAAAAGACGTGTTTCCATTAAAAAGAATAGCCGGGGTGATAAACCACACAACACAAACAAAAAAGCTCCCCTCTTTATTCAAAGAGGGGTGGCTATTCAAAAAGACGTGTTTCCATTTAAAAAGAATAGCCGCGGTGATAAACCACATAACACAAACCAAAAAAACTCCCCTCTTTATTCAAAGAGGGGTGGCTATTCAAAAAGACGTGTTTCCATTAAAAAGAATAGCCGGGGTGATAAACCACATAACACAAACAAAAAAACTCCCCTCTTGAATCCAAGAGGGGTGGATTGCTTCAGACAAATATGCGTTTCCATTGAAATGAAGCAAGACGGGGTGATAAATCGAAACAGATGCATTTCCAACAAAAAGAATTCCTAGGGTGATAAATAATTAAAAAATCAATGGCCGCTGTAATTTTGTTTGTCTTATCACCCCGTCTCCCGCTGAAAAAGCGGGATCCACCCCTCTTTGCAAAAAGAGGGGAGTTCTCTTGGCCGTAATAAAAAAGCGGAACAGCCATCACAAATTGATCTACAATCAAATGCTGAACTGCTCCGCCACTACAAAGATATTAATTTCCTCTCGCGTCTTTGCGAGGTACGAAGCAACCTCACGTAATTTGTCAGACTATACTTGTATTATAAAATCACCGTTGTCATCCCAGGCCATTTCAGGATGAAAAAGTACCAGCGCAGTTTCTTCCGCAACAGTCGGAGAGATTAAATGCCTTCTTTGTACGAAACAGTTGTTGGCATTGAACAAATGAATTGCCTCTTCCACTGTATCTCGGCTTAATGCCTCATCTTTGCCCCCGCTTTTGCGTGCTAGAACAATGCGATCCTCTTGCACAGATTGAACCGAATATCTTCTTTTATGGACGAGGGATTGCCATTCAAGGTTGACAGCGAGGGCTTTGATCGCACCTGCCTTTACTTTTTCCCACGCGGTGTCTACGTCTATCATAATTAAACATTTTCAAAAAACTGTATCGCAAACCTGCAAAACTCGATAATAACCTGCTTGTTTTGAGAAAACTCAGGCCTGCTGCCAAGCCAGTTTGTCGTGGTTGGGTTTATCTCCTGTCCTGCATGCAATTCTGCGACCGTAATACACTTAATATGCTTCTTCGATACAATGATAATGTAAGCATTGCTATATGGGTAGTTCTTAGGTAGGTCCTTCCGAGTGAATTCTCCACTCGCTCTGAATTTCACCTCAACAAAATACACTTCTTTGCTGTTAGGGTTTTGCACCACGAAGTCCGGCATTCGCTTTATGTCCTCGGCAACATCGGTGCGCACACCTTTCAGCAATTCCATGATAGCAGGTATGGTATTCTCCATTCCATAGCGAAACACATTGAAGCCCAGGCTTAAAAACAACTCTTGTATCAGGGTTTCTGCTATTCTCCCTTTTATCATGTTGTAGCGGTAATTGCGCTCCCTATCGTTTAGACCATGCTGAAGGTTAGATTCACTGACAGAATTAGGCATAGTAGATACTATTTATTGGGTTTAACACGCTTTATTACTTGGTCGACAAGTTTGTTTGTTCTTTGTACATAATGGAAAGTCAAAGACTGCTTAATCAAACTCATTATATATTCTAATTGCTGGGTATCGATCACAAGGACCTCGTAATCCCCATTACCCCAGTGGCCTGTGCTCGATACATCCCTCGCTAGTTTTTTTGGATCGTCTAATTGTCCTCGCTTTAGATTGATCCATATTTTGAGTGATTTTTTTTGTATCAGTATGTCGCAAAATATCTTGCGGTCTTTCACAAAGCTTATCCTTCTTTTTTTCGGCGATATTTCAATATCGTCGATTATATTCAAGATCGCTGTTCGAAATTTACTATACAATTCTCTCGCATATTCGGAGCCATTTACAAGATGGTCCTGCTCTGTATATACCTCTATTTCCTGCGAAACAGATTTAATAGTTTCATTTTTTTGTGCTAATGGTTTTATGCTTTCCGCCGCCTGTGATTTCTTAATTGGATTGATGATGACTGAACCGTTTTCGTACTGTTTTATCTCCCAAAGTTCAATACCGATGTCTTTAAAGTTAGTTGCCAGTATTTGATTATCTGTAAAGCTGGTTGACACAAAAACAACCCTTGTCTGACTCCAATCCACATCCTCCCTTTTTAAATTACGTTTTAGAGTTTCATTATACTCGATTATGAAGTCAGCCTTATTTTCCAGCATAAGGCTTAAGTAAGCAAATCCCTGGTCAACAACGCTGATACTCTTATCTCTCTTATATTCAATTATAATGAACGACCTATTTTGCTGGTCGTACGCAAGTGTATCTATGCGTCTGTTTTTTATTGTAAATTCTGAGCGAACTAATTCAAGGCCCATTAAGCCATAAATATTCGTCTCGAAAATAGTTTGAATCTCTTTTTCGAGCTTAAATGGTTTTTCCCTAACAAGTGATAGTTTATCGTTTTGGTTGTGATATAATATCATTTCTTTCTGGCTTTACGTTTATTAAGAAACCTGATATCCTTTTGATCTTCCTGAAGCCATTCTTCAAATTCTTTCCTGCCGAGATTCAATTTTAGACAACACACAGAGAGGTGGTCCTGCATATAAGTGTTTAGCTCATGCTCTATTTGAGGATGATAACCTTTCGATGCCGTGGCTCGTGTATAGTTTGGATGGTTAATAAACAGTTTCTCTCCAAGTGTTCTTCGGAAGGTATGATTCAGTGTGTTAGAAAGATCTTTCATCCTACCACGAATACTGCCAGTTTCACCTACATAGATCAATTTGTCACCTTCATAAATCGTATAGATTCCAGGGACCGCGTCAAATTGATTATACCATGATTTTTCAAGTCTAATGGCTTTGCGGTGCGATGGTTCAAGCAACACTTTTGCTATTGTCTTGAAGTAGGTCTCTTTTGCTTCTTCAGTCAATGGGTATGTCATTACAAGATATTCTTTTTCTTCCTCCCTTTCTTCTCCTCCACAAACAACCCCGCAGTGTACTTATCATACAGCTCAAAAAGGAATTCTATTCGCTTGGTTTCATTAATAAATGGCTGTGGCCGGTAGCAGAGGTCTACGGCCTTATCAAGCGCCTGGTGGGCTTTTACCAGTGCAGGCGGCATTGTGTTGGGGTCATAGAGGTCTGCAAGGCTGCTGTCGGGGTACTCGGCCCTTGCATCCAGCACCCCTTGCGCTGCTTTTTCAACGGTTTCTCTTTGCTTTGTTGTGGGATTTTCTGGCCAGGGAAAATTGTTGTAAACTAGCTCATTCGAATATCTAAAATCACTTTTGATTCTCCCGCATATTGTTCTCACCCAAGACATGTGCATCTGAGAATTTAAGATTCCAAATTCATATCGGGTACTATTGGGAATGAAGAGACAACTATCACTGACAATGTACTCGGATGAAAAAAATCCCATTGGGATATACTTTCGATTTTCGGATGAATGTCGGGGAATCACGATGTATTCGGATGTTGGTTGCCTATCTTCACCAAATAAAGTTGGGTAGCTAGCAAGTTTCTTAGTAGCATCTCTATTACTGCCTAGTCTATGCTTTTTGACTTGTTCAATTCGCTCTGCGATATGTTTTAAATTTTTTATCTCCGTCGGATTCGCGTTTTTTAGCCAAAGGCACCAGCGATTCTTACCGTTAATAAATTCGTAAGCACTCAGTAATGGTTTAATAAACTTAGCGGCCAGAGGCTCGACGGCAATGAGGTCTTTTTTCTCCTGATCGTTTAATAAAAAATGTCCGCCATCGTTCGGCATACTTCCAAAAGAAATGTGAGGAACCGCACAGACCGTATATCTTTTTTTTAGAATGGCTATATCTTTTCCTTCTACCAAATATGGGTTTATATTCTTAATAAATGTTGCGTGAGGCTCTGCAGAAATGTCTTCGTATTCGAATAATTGTTTGTTTTCGATATCGAAATTCGAAAACCCGATTATTATTACATGGACTGCTGCATTGCCTTTTGCCTCATTATTCCATTTAAATGTTCTATGCGCAAAGTGTATTTTAATGTTGAACGTCTTGAAAAGTATGTTCCATATTATCCCGGGTTGTTCACCCTGCGAAATTGAATTTGTTGAAACAAATGCGCATGTTATTTGCCGTTTATCCTTATTGTATTCCTTTAGATAAGCTGCAGCTTTTACATACCATGCCGTAACGTAATCTAGTATACCTACATTGTCAATAGAATGAAAAACTGCTGACATGTCACTTTTCTGCTCGTCATTTTGAAGTTGTTTCCCAATAAAGGGCGGATTTCCAAAAATATAATTAAATCTTGGTTCTCCTTTGTCCCAAGGCAACCTTTGCATCAGACTCTGCCAATCAATCCTCAGCGCATTGCCATGTGTAATGTTGGCGCTTTTACGCAACGGCAGGCGCACATAATACTCGCCAAAGGTCTCGCTCACCAGCATATTCATCTGGTGGTCTATCAGCCACATTGCCACCTGTGCTATCTGTGCGGGAAATTCTTCATACTCTATACCGTAAAACTGGTCAACATTGATATTGATGTAGTTCTCGATATTGGTGGCCATCTGGTTTTTGAACTTGGCCTTCAGCAGTTCTATCTCCAGCAGGCGCAGCTCGCGGTAGGCCACGATAAGAAAATTGCCGCAGCCGCAGGCAGGATCGAGAAAGCGCAACTGCGACAGCTTTTCGTGAAACTTATCGAGTTGCTTGCTATTGTCCTTCGCTTTCTCAAATTCGGCCCAAAGCTCGTCGAGGAACAAGGGCTTTATCACTTTCATTATGTTCTTCTCGCTCGTGTAGTGTGCGCCAAGGTTGCGCCTGGCCTTCTCGTCCATCACACTTTGGAACAGTGAGCCGAATATAGCCGGGCTTATCATGCTCCAGTCGAGCGCGCAGCAGTCCAGCAATATTTTACGCATCTTGCTGTCAAACGATGCCGGCGCAATGCGTTCTTCGAAGAGCTTGCCGTTCACATAGGGAAAGGCTGCAAGCTGTTCATCTATGTTTTTGAACCTCGCATCTTTCGGCGTGTTCAGCACCACAAATAAGGTATCGAGGTACATAGCAAGGTCGCTGCCATCCTCGGCGCTGCGCATCTGCAGGTATTCCTGGAAGATGCCCTTCTCGAAAATATTGGTATCATCGGCAAATAGACAAAAGAGGAGGCGTACCAGGTATATCTCCAATTGGTGTCCCTCATAGCCTATGGCTTTAAGTTGGTCGTGCAGCCTGCCCATTAGTTCGGCTGCTTTTATATTTACTGGGTCTTGCTCCTTGAAACTATGCTTTTTATAGCCCGAAATGAAATCGAACAGGTGCAGCTTATCGGCCAGCTTATCCAGCGTGAATTTCCAGTCCTTTCCTGTTTCAAGATCGTACAGTCTGAAATTCTGAAAGTCGCAAACAATGATATAACGGGGCAGTTCATTGTCCTTGAGGCCGGGGAAGTAGTCAATGGCTTGCTTGTAAGCCCTTTCCAGGTCCTTGCCCCTGCTCTTATGTTCTATCAGCACTGTGCCCTTCCACAGCAGGTCTATAAAGCCCTGCTTGTTATCCCCCTTGTGCACCTTAGTCTCAAATGTGGCGACACGCTTACGGGATATGCCGAAGATGTTGAAGAAACCATCCCAAAACGATTTCGCTTCGGCATCTTCATTGCTTTCGTTTTTCCATTCAAGGCTAAAGGCGAGCGCGCGGCTTCTTATTTCATTGAGACTTAAGGGCATGTGTTATTGCTAAGTTTCGAAAGATAAAAAATAGCCTTCAACAAATAAAAACGTGTTTTCACGGTTTTTTTTCAACTCCCCTCTTTTTTCAAAGAGGGGTAGCCATTCAGACAGACGCGTTTCCGTTAAAAAGAATGGCCGGGGTGATAAATGAAGCAAGACGGGGTGATAAAAAACTTATCCCCATTATTTGGATACCCCTCCTCTCATTTCGTAACTTGCCATGTCCGCCAAGCTTTAGCTATGGCCCACAAAAAACTCCCCTCTTTTTTCAAATAGATATTGTTTCTACTAAAAGAATGGCCGGGGTGATAAAAAAACTCCCCTCTTTTTTCAAAGAGGGGTGGATCGCTCAAACAAACGCGTTTCAAATTCGATGAGCGAGGCGGGGTGATTAAACGTCCCGCAATAATTACCTAATCGGTAATTACCGGTAATTACCGGTAATAAGGAATAATTTCCGAATCGGTAACTTTTCTTACTGGTTCCATAAATAAGATAAACATGCTAACCGGTAATTATCGGAAATTATGATTATCGTAATGTGAATTGATTATCAATAACTTATCAAATTGTCAGTCCTAAAACCGGAAATTATAAGCTGCACCGGAAATCGGTAATTACCGCTAAGTGCAGGAAAATCATCTTAATGGTTCCGGAGCAACATGAAAAATGTTCGCTATGTGTTCTCAGCTAAATACTGCATACCGCCGCCGCCATCTGCAACTTGTGGCTAAAATGGCTTATTTTTAGGAAAATAGTAGGGATCCTCACCCAACGGTTATAGAATAGAGATTGTCTATAATGTTGTAATTATTTTTAAAAAACTCCCATTACTTGCCTGTAGCGTTGGCATATACAGTTCCAAATCAGACAAGTGAGTTGGAACAACTCATACAGGGGTGCATCCGCAACGAGCGGAGCGCACAAGAGAAGCTGTACAAGCTTTTCTACCCGCGTATGATGGCTGTGGTAAAGCGGTATATAGACGATGAGATGCAGGCGGAGGAGGTGCTGAACAATGGCTACCTGAGGGCTTTCCAGAAGATAAGCCAGTACACCTTCCAGGGCTCTTTTGAAGGCTGGTTGCGGAAGATCGTGTTCCACTCGGTATCGGATTATGTGAAGCAGAATATCCGCTACTCGGAGAAGGTGGTGATGGTGGAGAAGGACGAGCTGGTGCATAAAGACCATGCGGACCGCCTGTACTATAACCAACTGCTGGAGCTGGTGCAGGGCCTGCCCGATGCCACGCGTGCGGTGTTTAACATGTATGTGCTGGAGGGCTTCAGCCACAAGGAGATAGGGAAGATGCTGGGCATAAGCGAGGGTACATCGAAATGGCACCTCTCGGAAGGACGGCGGAATTTGAAAGAAAAAATTGAAAAGCTACAATTGCATTTAAAAAAATAAAATTTTATCCCGTATGGATAAAAACATGATTCACATAGATAATCTGGTTCAGCAGCGGCTGGGTGGAGGAGAAGAGCAGGAGCGCCCCGGGGCCTGGCTGCGGATGAGGGACTTGCTGGATGAGAATATGCCTGTGCAGAAGCCTGTGGCCTTCCCGTGGAGGAGGATGATGAGCTACATGGCGGCTATACTGGCTATATCGGCAGCGGGCATTGGCGGCTTTAAGATACTGAGTGGCCTGCACGACAGCGCGAAACCTGCTAAGGTAGCGGCTGTGGCCAATACCGCTGAAAAGGCGAATACGCAGCCGGCGGCAGTCACCAATACCAATGCTACTGCAACCTCGGGAAGTGCTGTAAATGGACGCGGTAATATACTGACAACCAACGATAAAGACCGCTATAGCAACGCGGAGGGCAATGCGCCTGCGAAGAACAAACAGGCCGTTAAGAAGGCTGTGATAAAGGCAGTGGCGAACAAGCCGGCATCTGCCGACAATGGGGCGAAGAGTGGTGATAACGCGTCAGCGCCGGTGGCTGAGAATACCGCTAAAGAATCGAATGGTGCATCTAATAAAAAGCTGAATAACAATAACTTAACCAATAATATATCAACTGCAGCTGTAGGTAATAAGGCTGCGAAAAAGAACCATACTCAGCCTGCAGCAATAGTGCCGGCGGCCTCGCTTGGCAATGCTGTGGCTGCTAATAACAAGCCTGTGCATGGTAAGGGCAATACCGAAGGCGGTAAGCATGGTAAAGGTAGTAAGGATAATAAGGTAGCAGATAATAATAAGGCGAGCCAGCAACCTGCGATCAGCAAACCTGCGGTGGACTCGATACCTGCTGTGACAATGACCGAGAAAATGACGGTGGACCACAGGACCAATAAGGCAACCTTTACCCAGGACGTGACCGGTCGCGGTAAGGCCGCCCTGCCTGAACCCATGCAGCGCCCTGCCAACAGCGTGGCAACTGCCGAAAACAACTACCTGAACCCCCGCTACGTGGCCAGCGCTGCCAGCGGACAGGTGGCCGAAGTGAAGCCTGCACCGGTAATGCCTGCTGCAGCTGCTGAAACCAAGGCGAGTGCCGAGGATAAGAATATAGGGCTAGGTAAAAATAGGAACTCCCGCCGCTCCCACCAGGGATGGAACTTCGATGCGGTTAACCAGTTCTTCAAAGACGTGAAATACAACCTGGGGCAGATAGAATATAGCTCGGGAATTGTGGGAGGAGTCAATGCTATGTTCCTGACGGGCAAGACG
Source organism: Bacteroidota bacterium (assembly GCA_018267915.1). Classification (GTDB taxonomy): domain Bacteria; phylum Bacteroidota; class Bacteroidia; order Chitinophagales; family Chitinophagaceae; genus MKUN01. Next base: position 86,825 of record JAFDXN010000054.1, read on the forward strand.
ATGCCGGGCATACAACTGGGCTTTAGCGAGACCTTCGGTATCAGCGACAATGTGAGCATCGTGACGGAGCTGAGGTATATGCAAGGCATAGGCGGTACCACGCTGCACGACAACTATACAAGGTACAATACCGAGATAGACGGCACCTACAGCAAGGACTCGATGGAGCACAACTACAAGTTCAACACGCTGACGAGCCTGTCGCTGCCGGTGGCTGTTCGCTACACAATAGGCAGGGTGAAGATCCTGGCGGGCGTATCGTTCTCCTACATCATAGGCATCACGCCTGAGGTGGTGGACAATGCAATACCCACCACACACCAGGCACTGGCCACGAAACCGGCACAGTCGGAAATAGATGCGCACTACTACAAGATCGGTACCGATGCGTTCGCGTCAAGGTTTGGTATCGGTGGACTGGTGGGTGTGTCGTACAACGTGGCCCCGAGGATAGATGTGGACATTCGTATAACAAAGAATTTCTGGGATGATGCCAAGCTGCCCGGTGCAAAGATCGTATCGGACCGCCTGTATAAAAGACCTGGCCTGCAGCTGAACTTTAACTACAACCTGTCGAAAGAAAAGAAGCACTAGTCGTTCTCTTTCCGCATGGCTGCCAGCTTCATTTCCCTGGTTTTTTCAGGGCCCAGGTAGCGCTCGATACCTGCCTCGAGCAGGTAGATGAGCGGAGTAAGCACTATCGCCATTACGGCTTTGTAAGAATAGTTTACAAGGCCAATTGCCAGCACTTGCTGGTAGCTCCAGCCCCTGCCCAATTTAAACGCAATAAATAGCACAATAAAACTGTCTATGAGTTGCGACACCAGAGTAGACCCCGTGGCCCGTAACCATACGCTTTTTTCTCCTGTCACCTTTTTGATCTTGTGGAATACCCACACGTCCAGCAACTGGCTCACAAGGAAAGCGACGAGGCTACCGAAAATGATCCACATACCCTGGCCAAAGATGCTGTTGAAGGCGGCCTGCATATCGGGCACGCCTTCATTTTTTTGGCTGTCCACCCAGAAGCCGGCAGCAGGCAGGTGGATGGCTGCGTAGAAGGCAAGGAAGGCATAGCTGATGAGTATAATGGCTGTATAAGAGATGCGCCGAACGGCGCGGGGGCCGTAGTACTCGTTGACCACATCGGTAAGCACAAACTCCAATGGCCAGAGGATGACACCGCAGGTGAGGGTATAGGTAAGACCATCCTGACCCAACAGTGAGAAGGGGTGGGCTGTCAACCCGAGTGCTGCCTCCAGGGAGAACAGTTTAGTGCCAATACACTCGGCTATCAGCGCATTGGCAACGAAAAAGGCAGAAAGAAATATGAAAAGCTTTGTCGACCTGTCGGCAAGTATTTTATGGATCATAGCAGCGCTAAGATAGCGCTTGCTTATTTATTGTTCATCACGTTGGGCACTGGCACATTGATAGGGTCGCCAGTGCGGTCGGGTGGGTAGAGCTTCATATAGTTGGGATAGTTCTGCTGTGGCTGCAGGTCGAGGCTGAGGCCGTCAAGCACTTTTATCCGGGACTTGCGCAGGTCCACTTTTTCCAGGAAGAGTGGGGTGGTGGGTGAGAATTCCCACTTGTTGTGCGACCAATAGACGAAGCCCTGCTTATTGGCATCGTAGAACATATAGTAGTCGGGGAAGTAAACGTGCGCGCGCTCTTTATTACCATGCGCGGTGTACCAGTCGGGCATGGCCTGGGGCATAGGCATGACCTTAGTTTTACTTTTGCTATGATGTTTCTTCTTGTGTTGTCCGTAGCTGGTGCTAAAGGTAAGTGTGCAGATGGCAAGTATCCATGTGAGTGCTTTCATAAGTCCTTGTTTGCGAGGCAAGTTACAATATCATGCCAGTGCAAGAGATGACTGAAGTCAGCTCTTTTGCTACTCATCATTGAGAATAAACATCTGGGTATAATAGATGGTCCCGTTTTTATCCTGAGATATGCCGATGCCTGTGAGGTTGTAGTCGCCCTCGATGTTCTTCCTGTGCCCGGCACTCTTCAGCCATAGCTGCACCACTTTCTCAGCGCTTAACTGACCGTAAGCTACATTTTCGCCCACGGCGTGGTAAGGTTTCAGCTTGCGGTTGATAATTGCAACACGATCTTCGAAGCCATCGTGCCCAAAACTCACTTTGTGTTTCGCCATGTCTTTGCTATGATCGATCGCCTCCTCAGTAATGATGGGTGCTAACTTCAATGGTGGTTTGCCTATTTCTTCGCGATGCTGGTTGACATAGTAGAGGATATCTTTCTCCATGTCTTGTTGTGATACATCCTGTGCACGTAGTGCAAAAGGGATGGCACAAAATATCGCCATACCCATTAAATAAATAAATTGGGAAAATCGTGGTCTGCTCCTCATTGTTCTGTTCCTTCTTCCGTTTATATACTGCAATATACTATGCTTAATGCTAAGAGCATCATAAAACAGGAGGTATGGCATAGTTTTTTAAAATAGTGCATTGGAAACAAAAGCAGGGATTATGTTACAGAAAGCATGGGAATATTTGATAGATACAATGAAGATATGCTGTCGTTACTTCTTCAATTGGGACGAATATATAATTCAACAGGTACTGGTCAGTATTTTACTGGTATTGCTTTATTGTAAGTCGGCATCGGCTGCGATAGTAAGCGGGATACTTTATATAGGTGCCAATTTGAAAGATCTGTTTATGCATATGCGGGACCAGCAGACTGCAATGCGGATGCAATTAAAGCACAGGCAATAAAATGCAGCCTTATATGAGGACAGTACTCGTATTATTAAGTCTCTGCCTTGCATGGTGTTGTCCGGCCCAAGGCACTTACAATGATTCTCTATTAGGCAAGCCGGTCTGGAAAGTGAAAGCGCTGCCACTGGACGGGTCGGACATCGTATATAGCGGCCACGAATCACTTAGCTTTCCGCGTGACCTGCTTTTCAAAAACGCGTTAGATTGGTACAATGTTAACTACAAAACTGTCGATACGAAGCTTACGGTTGAAAATAAGGAAACCGGCACCGTCTCAGGCACGGGCATCATCCATTTTAAGCAGGCTGCCGTAGCCAACGGACCGGAAAATATATTTTTCAGTTTCACTATTCAGTTAACAAATACCGGATACGATTACCGGATCTATGGCATATACAGTATGCTTAATGGTGAAAAAATATGGTATTCCGACATGTACCGTGAAGAGACCGCACCATCGCCAGAAGTAAAGCCACATTGGACACACCGCTATCGGTATGAAGTTATTTCCAACATGGATGAATTCATGCAACTGGCTATAAATCAATTAAAAGCCAGTATGGCCAACAGCAAGTGACCAGTTATGGCATGATTTTTTAGGGCACGTTCGTATGAACTAAAACATGCTGCTATGCTGAATATACTGATGATAAGCGATAATGCCAGGCACGCCGAAGCTGACATCCAAATGTTAAAAGACAGGGGAATGCATGTCTACACTTGTCTCGATTACGGTATAGCCGCTGAAGTAGTTAATGAGGTTAGACCTGATGTAATATTTATCAACCCCGAGCAGCCCGGAAAGGAGGCTACGGAGTTGTATCATACGCTGCTGGATAATGTAACGTTCGCGACAATACCGGTAGTATACGTGCTGGTAGAAGATGACGTATACCTTGTAGACCGTAAGCGCACGGCGAGCCGGGAAAGAAGAAACTTAATAGCTGATAATGCGGTAGATGCCATAAGACTTTCGTTGAGCAATCCGACCACCAAAGTGCGCCCGGTTTACATTCACAATTATCACAAAGTGCAACAGCTCGGTGGCAACAATTTTGCAGCGAGAGCATAAAGCTTAAGATCATGAAAAGAATGAAAATTGCAATCGTTACCCTGCTACTGGCTTTTGGCACATTGATAGCAAACGCGCAGGGTCGCCATTACGGATGGCACAGGGGTTATGACCGTGGCTATCACCGTGGCTACTATCGTCACGATTATCCTCGTGAACATTATTATCGCGCTCCCCGTTATCATTATTATCATCGTGATTACTATCGGGGCTACAGGGGATATTATCGCCCTCATTACTACTACCATCGCCGTTATTACAGGCCATATCATCATGGTGTGGATGTTAGAGTTAATATCCCCTTGCCACATCACCACTAGGCTTTTAGATAAGTTTTGGCGTTTATACCGCGAGTTTGGCACTGAAATTGCATTTGTAAAGTCAAACAGATGGATTTATGAAAGCTAAGCTTCTTTTGACAGCCTTAATGATCACCCTGGTGACATTATCCGTGAGTAACAGTGCAAATGCACATCCCTGGCGATATAGGGGAGGCTGGTATCGCCCTCATGCTTCAGTATTAGTACCGCCCATTCCTGTGCCTGTGCCACGTATCGTGGTTAGTCCGGGTTATTATGGTTCCGGTTATTGCGCTCCTGCTTACGAAGGTTCTTATTACAACGGCTATTATGGTAATCGTTATCGTGACAGGGCTTATTATGGGCGTGGCGAATGCAGGGAACCCCGCTATCGCGGATATGCCTATGACAATGGATACCACAACGGTTACCGTAACTATGGCCCGCGCAATAGTTACCACTACCGCCGATAAATTTTGTGTGTGCTTTAAATGACAAGAAAGGTCCGCAGTTAATCACTGCGGCCTTTTTTGTAAGGCAAACAACACCGCCAAAAACTGCCCTTAACATTTTGTTGTATAAAGACAGCCGTTTTTGCAAACTGACGGTTAACAGGCTACAAATGCGCTGTTAATCGAGGCCAAAAATTTCGCTAAAGGAGTCCGCCGTTCCATCTTTGTGCCAACAAAAAGCAAACGCCATGTTCTCAAGAAGAAATAAGACAAAAACTATTATCCTGATGATCTCAGGTGTTATAGCTACTATTCCTGTCTGCATCATCCTTTTCGGCGCATAGCCATGATCTGTACAGTAATTGCTTTATTTTTGAAAAATGAAAGCTTTACTGGCCGCATTGCTGCTGTTTTGCGCAGCGTACGCTCCTTGCAGCGCACAAAAGCAGGATTCCTTCAAAATTTATTACCCCCAAGCCGATGCCCAAGTGGAGATCAATAAAGCTATTGCGCGTGCCGCAAAAGAGCACAAGCATGTTTTTCTACAAATAGGGGGTAACTGGTGTAAATGGTGCAAATATTTCAATAACCTCGTTACAGGCAACGATACGCTCAGCGAGCTTTTGAATAACAACTACCTCGTGGTCCACGTCAATTATAGTCCTGAAAACCGTAATGATAGAGTATTGGCCAAGTTGGGCTACCCTCAGCGTTTTGGCTTTCCCGTGTTCGTGATATTAGACGCCAAGGGCAATAGGTTGCATACACAAAACAGCGCTTACCTGGAAGAGGGGCAGGGACACAGCCCTAAAAAAGTAGCTGAATTTTTGCAACAATGGTCGCCCGCGGCGCTGGACCCCTCGAATTACAAAGACGGTAAACGCTAGTTAACGGTCTTTAGGCGATACCTTTACATACCGGATGTAACATGCTGCTGAATAGATGCATATCAACGGGGCGCCATTTTCGCTCCAGTGAAGGCGGGTAAGTTTTCAGACATTCTTTTGGCCTTATGGGTCTTTGCGAGAAACCTCCTCCGCAGTTGGGGCAAACATTGTGCAAGACCTGATCAACACATTGTGTACAGAAGGTACATTCGAAAGTACAGATCATAGCGTCCTCGCTATTGACGGGAAGCGATTTACCGCAATGTTCGCAGACAGGACGCATTTCGAGCATAACATAAAGTTATGATTTATTGTCATAACCTTGTGCCTATGCTGAAGCCGCCCCACCAGTGTGTAAGTCCCGTCTGAAAGATCTTGCTTTGATACGCATAATAATACTGCAGATAAATCCCTTTGTAAGTTAGCACTGCCCCTGCACGATTATCAAATACCACGCGTGACAACTGTGAACTGCTAATAATGTAAGGCGACGCATGGTCGAACATACCACCCTGTAGTGTGGCGTCATATGCTATCCCACTTATCGAAGGCGCTTCGAAAAGATAAATGTGAAATGCCTTGTGATCATGATCGGCCTGCAGAGGGCTATTGAAGTATCCCACCATCATTTCCAGTCCCAGGTTGATTTTATCGCTTAAAGTACCTACTCGAGCGCCTGCGTTGGCATCTAGCTCAAATAAGTGGCCTTCATTAAAGAGCTTATGTTCATACTGTGCCTCGTAGTTGAGCACTATGTCGTTTCGGATCTGGTTTTTCCAACCACCTGGTAATAAGTTGCCCAAGGCCTTGTGAATCGACATTTGCATCTCTTTCGCGCCCGATGCCGGCCCTATGACGCCGAGAGTCAGACTTGTGTACAGTCTTTGTCCGTTTTCCGGTTGCCCGCTTGTTGAGAAGGTGCGCAGCATCAGCACACCTGCATAAGGATGGTTGTTATACAGTATTTGTTCGTCGCCTATGCTGCGTGGTGTGTATCCTTCATGTTCTATCATCACACCATAGCGATTGTCGGCATCCCGAAGATGTATCGTTAACCAAGCCAGTGGATTGTACCGTAACGTTGGGCTCACTACTTCCATGCTTATGCCCTGCGTATAGTATTCGTCGGTGGCGGTAAAGAAATCATTGTCGTAAGCCAGCCGGTAGTAGCGGCTAGGCTCAATGTTCTGATACGTGCGATAATTATCCATCGCCTGGCCTGTTGCGAAGAGCGGCAGCACAACGAATGCCGCTGCACAAATGCTTCTGAAAGTCATACCCTATATACGTAGCATATGCCTTAAAAGTTTAGTGCCAGTACGAAGAAGATTTAGCGAAAATTGGCGTTGACAAGATCTAGTTGCTGTTGGTTTTCAATTCCAGCAAAGCAACATTCTCTATGTGATGTGTATGAGGGAACATATCTACCGGCTGAAGTCGCGTAACACTGTATGCTTCTGCAAGCAATTGCAAGTCGCGCGCCTGTGTGGCAGGGTTGCAGCTAACATATACTACCCTGGGTGCCCGCATTTTCAGTAATTGCTGAACCAGTTTTTCGTGCATACCCGCCCTTGGCGGATCGGTGATTACGACATCGGGCCGTCCGTGCTCAGCAAAAAACTCGTCGGTGCATATTGCTGCAACGTCGCCGGCATAAAACCTGCAATGTTCCAGGCCATTCATCGCAGCATTTTCGTAAGCATCTTTCACCGCGTCTTCTACTACCTCGATACCAATTACTTTCTTCGCGCCTTCAGAGCAATAAATGCCGATACTACCCGTGCCGCAATAAAGGTCATAAACCGTCTCGTTGCCTGTAAGCCCTGCAAACTCTTTAGTTACGTTGTAGAGCGTCTCTGCCTGGTATGAGTTGGTCTGAAAAAATGATTTTGGAGATATTTTGTATCTGTACTTACCCAGCTTTTCTTCGATATAGCCCTTGCCGTAGTAGCAACGTACCTCAAGGTCGTGCAGACTATCGTTTACTTTGGGGTTAATAGTGTAGTGCAGAGTAGTGATGCCCGGCACATGTGCCAGTATATGGTCAAGAAGCTCTGTCCGCTCCTTCTCGTTTTCTTTCTGTATCACGATGTTTACGAGTATCTCCCCCGTAGTCGATATGCGAAGCACTACATTACGGAGCCAGCCCTCTTGCGTACGGTAGTCGTAATAGGTTAGCTTCCGGCTTTCCGCATATTCCCTAAGCACCTTTAACAGCAGGTTGGTAGGCTCGGTTTGCAAGTAGCAGGTGTGGATGGGCACCACCTTATCAAACAAGCCCGGCGCATGAAAACCAAGGGCCGGTTCGGGAGTAAATACGGCGTCGCCCGCAGCTTGTATCTCTTCCTGCGTGCGGTATTTGTGATTACTGAAAGTAAACTCCAACTTGTTGCGATAATATTTTTCATAGGGGCTGCCCAATATGGGCTGTACTTCCGGTAGCGGTACATGTCCTATGCGCTGCAACTGATCGGCTACCTGTTGCTGCTTGTAGGCAAGTTGCTGAGGGTAGGGGAGCATTTGCCATTTGCAACCGCCGCAGATACCAAAATGCCGGCAGAACGGCGTAACTCTGAGAGGAGAGGGATCGACCAACTCTATTACCTTACCTTCGGCCCAGCTTTTCTTCTCTTTTACAATGCGAACATTCACTACATCGCCCGGTACTGCATTTTCCACAAATAATACCTTACCATCCTCAAGGTGCGCTACACTCTTGCCTTCTGCCGCATATGCATCAATTTTAATATTATAAACAGGCTGCTTTTTCTTGCGTGACAATATTTTGTTATAAAAGGATTAAGAAAACGCAAAAATACCCGATAATATTGGGTAACATTCCTTTTAACACTTATTTTTGTTTTTTTACCAAACAGTTGTGGAATGCAGGCTGTCTTTAAGGGCCTGTACTAATTTATCTTCTTAGTAATTATGAAGCGTTTTACTCTTTTTGCCTTATTGCTGCTTATGGGCTTATCGCAGCATTCATTCGCACGTGACGGATATCATATCAAACTGAAGTTTACCGATATGAAAGACTCACTGGTGTACCTGGCCCACTATTACGGTAAACCCCTGCCTACCATCTACAAGGCCGATTCAGCAAAACTCAATAGCAAAGGTGAGGCAATACTGGACAGTAAAGAGAAAACCCTTGGTGGCATCTACATCATCCTGTTGAACGACAAGAAAACTTACTTTGAGTTTTTGCTCGACAATGGCAATGAAATGACCATTACAGCTACGGCATCCAAATTACCTGAGGGCCTGAAGTTTGAAGGTTCACCCGAGAATACACACTTCCAGGAATATGTAACCTTTCTTAAAGATTTCGGCACGCGCCAGCAAAAACTGGTAGACGGCTACAAGGCCGCGAAAACCAAGGCTGACAGCACAGAATACCGTGAGAAGATCGGCAAGGGTTCCAAAGAGCTAATCAAGTTCCGCCAGAATTATGCCGCTAAGTATCCCGGCACCTTGCTGTCCGCTATCTTTAATGCGCTGGAGGTACCGGAAGTTCCCGAAGGCACTCATTACCTGCCTGACGGTAAGGTGGATTCCAACTTCTCATACAACTATTATAAAACCCACTATTGGGACCATTTTAACTTCCAGGATGATCGCCTTGTGCAAACACCGATATATGATGGCAAACTCGACGAGTACTTTAACAAAGTGGTATTGCCATGGCCCGATAGCGTAGAGCATGAAGCTGATGTGCTGCTTGCAAAAGCACGTGGCACCAAGGATGTATTCAAATACACGCTTTGGTGGCTAACACACAATGTGGAGAATAGCAAGATCATGGGCATGGATGCCGTATTTGTGTACCTGGTGGAGAATTACTACATGAAGGGGGACGCTACATGGCTGGATAATGATGCCCTTTCGAAATATTATGATCGCGCCTCTAAAATAGCGCCGAATGTGATAGGCAACGTAGCCCCTGATGTAAACCTGCCCGATGCGAAAGGCACCGTACAAAGTATGTACAACGTAAAGGGCAAATATACGCTTCTGGTGTTCTGGTCGCCCGACTGCGGTCACTGCCAACATGAGATGCCTGTGCTCGACTCGCTGTACAAAGCTGTGCTAAAAAATAAAGGCGTAAAAGTGTATGCTGTGAACGTGGACAACGAAGACACTAAATGGAGCGACTTCATAAAGAAGAACAAGCTCGAAGAGTGGACCAACGTATGGGATAAGGACCACAATTCTGATTTCAGGTCTAAATATGACGTTTACAGCACACCAACTATATACCTCCTCGATGAAAAGAAGATCATTCGCGGCAAGCGTCTCGATCACAGCAACATCATGTCGGTCATAGAGATCCTTGAGAAGAAGGACAAGACCACCAAACGATAGTAAATAAATACGTAAAAAAAACAAATTGACCATTACAATGCGAAAGCTTGCTCTGACCTGTCTCGCCGCCGGATTACTAGTTACATCAACATCCGCACAGACATTGTTTTCTTATGGAGGGAATCCCGTTAGTAAAGAGGAATTTTTGAGGGTGTATGAAAAGAACAGTCTGAATAAAAAGCCGGATTTTTCTGAACCTGCACTGCGTGAATACCTGGACCTTTACTCGCTATTCAGGATGAAAGTTCGGGAAGCAGATATTCAGCACCTCGATACCTTGCCTGCCATAGGCCGTGAATTGGATAATTATCGTAAGCAGCTAGCCAAAAACTACCTTACCGATGATGAAGTGACGAACAAGCTGATCAAAGAGGCTTACGACCGTATGAAGGAAGAAGTGCACGTGCAGCACATCCTGATCATGTCGCCGGTGGGCACTGATACTATGATAGCTTACAAAAAGATCGATAGTATATACAAGGCTTTGCAGAAAGGGGCAAACTTTGCCGAGACTGCAAAAGCAGTTACTGAAGACAAGGGCACGAAGGATGCGGGTGGCGATCTTGGTTTTGTAACCGCCATGCAAACCGTTTATCCTTTTGAAAACAATATGTACAGTACGCCTGTCGGTAAGATATCCGCTCCCTTCCGCACCCAGTTCGGTTACCATATCGTGAAAGTGATAGAGCGCCGTCCGGCACGCGGTGAAGTGAAAGTGGCCCACATTATGGCGGCTACACCGAAGTCGAGAGGTGAGTTTGGAGAAAAAGCCGCCCGCATGCGTATTGACTCGGCGGCGCGCGAACTGAGGGCCGGTGTGCCATGGGATAAAGTAGTGGAAAAATACTCTGAGGATAAGTTCTCAAAAGAAAATAAAGGGGAGCTGGCGCCAATCAGCGTTGGCCGCGTAGCGCCTGCATTTGAAGAAGCTGCCTTTGCGCTTAAAAAGCCCGGAGACATTTCTGAACCGATAAGGACCGAGTATGGCTTTCATATCATCAAGCTGATAGAAAAATATCCAATGAAGCCTTTCGACAGCCTGAAAACTTCACTTAAGAAGAAGGTGGAAAATGACAGCCGTGCGCAAACTGCCCGTGATATTTTCTTTACCAAGATAAAAGAGCGTAATGGTTTTAAGGAGTATAAACCCGCTCTCGAAGCAGTTCTTGATAAGGTTGCCAAGATACCGGACACTGGTAAGGGTGCTAATACATTTAATCCCGAAGACTATAAGAGCATGCAGCAGCCGGTATTCGTACTGGCGGGTAAAAATTACACACAAAGTGACCTGGCAGCATTTGCCTATTCCCTTACACATGGTCGCCTTAACGGACCGAAGCGAGCAACGTTTACCGACATCTATAAACTGTATGTGAACAACGTTGTAAACGATTTTGAAGAGCACAAACTGGTAGAGGAGAATCCCGACTTCAAGCACCTCATGGAAGAATACCGCGATGGCATCATGCTGTTCGAGCTGATGGACCGCAATGTATGGGGTAAGGCATCGCGCGATACTACGGGTTTGCAGGCGTTTTATGATACGCACAAAAGCAAGTATATGTGGGAGCCTGGCTTTGTAGGTTCTGTTTACAAGTTCAAGAATGACTCTTCTCTTAAAGAAGGCCTTAAGTTGCTGAATGATAAAAGCAATAAGGACGAAGATCTAATCAAGAAGCTCAATTCAGATACCCATCCGGAGCAGGTGACCGTACAACATGGCCATTATGAGTTCTCTAAATTTAAAGATGTGCCTGAAGCATCGATCGTGAAGGGTAAGGTAACTACTGCTGTTAAGAATGCTGATGGTTCTTACACCGTGGTAAGGGCTGAAGATGTATTTAAGACACCGACACAAAAATCTCTGGACGACGCACGTGGTTATGTAGTGGCCGAATACCAGGATTATCTTGAAAAGCAGTGGAATGAGCAGATGCGTACAAAATATCATGTGTCTGTCAATGAAGATGTATTCAAGAGCATGGTTAGAAATTAAGACGAAAAAGATATACTAAAGGGCGCCTTATTCAGCAACGAATGAGGCGCCTTTTTTATCTCTCGATACTATCTCTTACATTTACCGCATATCAGCAATAGATTATCACCGGTCAAGCACCTCAAAGATGAAAATAGCTTTCCATGGCGCAGCGCGCACCGTTACGGGTTCAAAACACCTGGTCACTTTTGCTTCAGGTAAAAAACTACTGCTTGATTGCGGTATGTTCCAGGGCTTGGGCAAGGATACGCTGAAGCTTAACAGTGAATGGGGCTTTGAGCCGGCTGAGCTGGACTATGTCATTATATCGCATGCTCATATTGACCACGTAGGCTTGTTGCCGAAGCTTGTGAAAGACGGTTATAAAGGCGATATATTTATGACGCCGCCCACTGCAGACCTTGCTAAGATATTGATGCTGGACTCTGCCCGGATACAGGAAGATGATGTACGCTTTATCAACAAAGACAGGGCGCGCCAAAACCGTGAGGCTGTTGAGCCGCTTTACACTGAAGAGGATGCGAAAAATGTGTTTCCACGTATTAAGACGCTGGATTATAAAACGCCTCTTAAGATCGATGACGATATTGAACTGATGTATACCGACTGCGGACACATACTGGGTAGCGCGGCTGTAAACCTAGTGCTTAGAGAAAAGGGTAAGGACGTGCATTTAACCTTTAGCGGGGATATCGGCCGCTACCGGGATATGCTGCTCAAATCGCCCGATGTGTTTCCGCAGGCCGACTATATAATAATGGAATCGACCTATGGGGATAAGCTGCACGATATGGTGGCCCCAGCTACAGACAAGGTATTGCAATATGTGGTGGATACCTGTCTGAAAAAACGTGGTAAGCTGATAATACCTGCATTCAGTGTGGGACGTACACAGGAGATACTTTATATCTTAAACCGACTCTCGCTTGAAAACCGCCTGCCGCCATTGACATATTATGTAGATAGTCCTTTATCCATTGAAGCAACTGAAATCATCAAGCACCACCCGGAGTGCTTCAACCGCGAGGTGCAGAATACGCTGCGCAATGATGAGGATGTCTTTGCATTTCCCGGCCTCAAGTATATTTCCAGTGCCGACGAATCTAAAGCACTTAATGATATGCATGAACCCTGTGTTATCATATCAGCATCGGGTATGGCGGAAGCGGGCAGGGTGAAGCACCATATTGCTCACAATATTGACAAACGCAATAGCACCATACTTATAGTTGGCTATTGTGAGCCCCATTCCTTGGGCGGGCGTTTGAGCGCGGGTGCAAAATCGGTACATATCTACGGGCAGCCCTATGAAGTTCTTGCCGATATCGGTGTTATTCGTAGCTTGAGTGCCCATGGTGACTATGAGGATATGAGCCAATGGCTGGCTTGCCAGGACCCTAAGCGGGTGCAAAAGCTATTCATTGTTCATGGCGAGTATGATGTTCAACTGAACTTTAAAGAGCGGCTGGTACGAAAAGGTTTTGTAGATGTTGAAATACCGGCGTTGCACCAGGAGATCGGCCTGGGTGTTTAACATCCTTTAAATATGACAACCTTTTTACTGTCCTTTTCCCTTCTCTCGTTCTAAATAAATTAACGCAGCGCGACGTTGTATTAACTAATTGAACTGCGTGCTAAATTTTTGTTAAAAACGTCATAGCCACAAACGTATGTACCTGACCGCGTAAGACAATAATAACAGCCGTTTTAATATGTGATCTCTATTTTTCGGCTCTTAATTTTTAAGGTCACCTATGCGTTCAAGATTTCTTACAATGCTCACTGCCGGCGCTGCTTACTGCATAGCGCTTTTTTTGTCTCTTCAAGCTCATGCAAATGGTAACGGATCGCTTGCAGTTACCTACGACAATACCAAGTGCGGGCTGAACTATACTACCGCTTCACAAAGACTTGGGAAACGATTCTCTCCCGCGGGTGTCAACCAGCCTGCAGCCTTCGTGATCAGCGGTATCCCTAATTGTGCTGTTATCGAGAAAGCATTTCTGTATGTGGAGGGCTCGGGGAATGGTGCAGCACAGACTGCCACCATTACAGGACCTAACGGCACTCTTTCTTTTGCGATGAGTCTTATAGGCATGACGGGCGACAAATGCTGGGGCTATTCGGGCAGTACTACCTACCGCGCTGACGTTACTTCGGCCATTTCAGGGAATGCCACTTACAATATTTCCGGGATCATGACCAACCCGCCGAATAGCGGCAACGACATGGATGGCGCGACACTGATAGTCATTTATACCGACCCGACGGTGCTTGCCCAAGGGCGCGTCATTATCGCCGACGGGGCGCTGGAACGTTCGGGCGGGTCAGCCTCCATCACCATTAATTATCCTGCTGTTTGCGGAGCCACTCAAAATGCGTCGGCTTTTTGCGGTATTGGTGACCTGCAGTTCAACAGCAGTTATATAACACTGAACGGTACCAACTACGGATCATACAACTACAATTGGTGGAATTATTTCCAGGTGAATACATCTGTATCCGCAGGACAAACTTCTTCCACATATACCTGGAGTGATCCGAGCGATTGCATCAATTATGGGTTTGTCGGCTTGTATTATCAAACCACCAGCTGTGCAGTGTGCACCGGACCTACTATCAATCTCAGCATGGCCAACACGCCTTCACTTTGCGGCAATTGTAATGGCACTGCGACCGTTACCGCTACTGCTAATGCGGGACCGCAGGTTTTCACATACTCGTGGGCGCCAAGTGGTGGTAACAACGCTACAGCCACAGGCCTTTGTCCCGGCACTTATACGGTGACCGTGTCAAACAGTTGCGCCACGGCAACCGCCACAGTTACCATAAACAGCACTGGCGGGGTAACCCTGGCGGGTACGCAAACCAATGTTTCGTGTTATAATGGTTGCAATGGTAGCGCAACTGTTACACCTTCCGGCGGGACACCTCCCTACACTTATCAATGGTTGCCAAGTGGTGGTAACAATGCAACGGCCAGCAACCTGTGCGCCGGCAGCTATAGCTGCATGGTTACCGATTTTTACGGCTGTCATGGAAATATGACCTTTAACATTACCCAGCCTGTCCAGATCACAGCTTCACTATCGGCAGGGAATACGCAGGTCTGTGCAGGGCAGGGCACAACCATGAATTTTACTGGCACCCCCAATGCAACTGTTACGTATAACAACGGCGGGCCTAATCAAACGATCACGCTGAATGCGGCAGGGACAGCCAGTGTCAATACCGGCCCGTTAAACGCAACAACCACCTATACTTTGGTCAGCGTGCAACTGGCGCCTTGTACAGTGAACCTGAATACGGCTGTAACAATTACAGTTAATCCGCTGCCTGTGTTCAATCCCGGTATGCCGTCTAACAATAGTCCTATCTGTTCCGGTACCGCCTTATACCTCTATGCCTCCACGACTCCTGCAAGCGCCTCATACAGCTGGACCGGCCCAGCCTTTCTCACCCCAAACCTTAACCAGAACCCCGTAGTGAATGCGGCGCAATTGGGTGATGCAGGTACTTATACAGTGACCGCTTCCACTGCCGCGGGTTGTTCGGCTACGGCGACAACTAGTGTTATTATCAAACCATCACCGGTTGTTAACACACTGAATGTGACCAATCCAACCGGGTGTGGGGGCAACCAAGGGACAATAACTATTAATGGTTTGACTCCGAGCACGGGGTATGACTTGTATTATTCCAACCCCACACTAACCGTGTTGTCCATTGTATCCGATGCCTCCGGCCAATACACGCTTGCTAACCTCACAGCCGGCACTTATTCCAATATTTATGTGATACTGAACGGCTGTGTCTCGAACGCTGTAGGACCCGTGACACTTGTTGACCCTGCGCCACCTGTAATTGCCACTGCTGCATCAACGCCGCCCACTTACTGTGGTGGTAACCAAGGTTATATCTCGCTTATTGGGCTAATGGCCAACACGACTTATACAGTAACCTACTTCGATGGTAACAGCTATCATTCCATTACCGTAGCAACAGATGCTTATGGCGTACTTACTATTAACAACTTACCGGCCGGCATCTATTCGAATATTACGGTGATACTCAATAACTGTAGCTCCGCGCCGGTGGGTCCGGTAACAATAACAGATCCTGCGCCACCGGTTATCTCCGGTGTTATAAGTGCGCCACCATATACCTGCAATGGCAATCAAGGCAGTATATCGCTTAACGGCCTTTTGCCCAACACCCTTTACCTGGTCAGCTATTTCGACGGATTTACAATCCATACGTTGAATATATTCTCTGACGCTTCGGGGAGTGTTGTTATACCAAACCTTAGCGCGGGCACTTATTCTAACATCACGGTTACTCTCAATAGTTGCACCTCGGCGCCAGTGGGGCCTGTTACGCTTTCTGACCCGGCCACACCGGTGATAACGATCAGTAGTAATTCGCCTGTTTGCGAAGGTCAGACGCTGAACTTCACTGCGAGCGTTATGGTGAATAATGTGCCGGTTGTACCTAACGATGTGATATGGACCGGTCCCGCCTTCATCAATCCTAATAATCAACAGAACCCGTCCGTGGTAAATGTGATCCCCTCTTATGCAGGTGTCTACACTGCAACTGCCACCTACGCCAATTGTACATCCCAGCCGGCGACAGCATCTGTTACGGTTTACCCCGCACCCTTACCGCCATTTATTTCTGTGAACAGCCCGATCTGCTCAGGTAATGATATTCACCTGCATTCCGATACTGCAGCGAATGTAACGGACTATTATTGGACAGGTCCGGCGGGCTATTCAGCACATGCCCAGAGCCCGACCATCCTCAACGGCCAGGCGGTGAACGCCGGTAACTATACTTTGCAGGTCACATCAGTAAACGGATGTAACCTGCCGGCACCGCAGACAGTGAACGTCGTGGTGAACCAAACACCGGCTTCACCGATACCCATCAATCGGGTTTACTGCCAGTACGAGGCGCCGCAACCACTCACAGCCCAGCCTACCGGTAATCCTAACAACACCCTTAAGTGGTACACTACTGCCACAGGTGGGTTAGGCACCAATACTGCCCCGCTGCCGGCTACCACAGCACCAGGTGTATACGTTTGGTATGTGAGCCAGGTAACCGCTGCAGGTTGCGAGGGGCCCCGTGTGCCCGATTCGGTATATGTGAAAGCCAAACCTGCACCTCCTGTAGACGTTACCCCTAAAACGGACTACTGTCGAGCCGACGCAGCAGTACAACTTGCTGCGTTGGGCGACTCCCTGAAATGGTATGATATGCCCCAGGGTGGTACCCCTGCTATGGCAGCACCAACCCCTAATACGGGTTCGCCGGGCACTTTTACCTGGTACGTTTCTCAAACGGTGAATGGGTGTGAGAGCGACAGGCTGCCGATCATTGTTCACGTAGGTACACCGCCACCTCCGCCCGTTACCAGTAATGTAAGGTATTGCCAGAACGATCCGGTCGCTCCGCTTGTCGTTAGCGGTCAGAACCTCAGGTGGTACAATTTACCACAGGGTGGTGTGCCGATGGCTTCAGAGCCTGTTCCGGCAACAGGGCAGCCAGCCACGTACACCTGGTATGCGACCCAAACTATAAATGGTTGTGAAAGCGGCCGTATGCCTATATCGGTTGTCGTTTCGTATAAGCCTGACGCGAGCATATACCACACGCGTGACAGCATTTGCCAGGATGACACTATTGCATTCTGGTATGAAGGTAATGCAAAGGCTACCGCTGCATACCAATGGACGATGCCTCCCGGTGTTCATGTGCTTAGCGGCCACGATGCCGGCCCTTTGGTGGCGCATTTCCCGGGTGCAGGTAATCACGTCATCTCTTTAATAGTGAGTGATAGTGGCTGTACAAGTCCGCCTGCCTATGATACCGTGAACATCCGGCAGACACCGCAGATATCGCTTGACTTCCGTAACAACATCGTTTGCGTTGGTGACCCTGCTTATATCAATATCGACCGGGTGGATATGGAGATCAAGCAATATCTCTGGGATTTTGGCGGTGGGGTGACAGACGATAGTTCAATTCAGGAAACAAGTAAAGGGCCGTACTATGTACATTACAACGAGCCAGGCACTTATACCGTTAAGCTGCACGTTGCAGCCAAGGATGATTGCGCTGCTGACACCAGCGCTACAGTAGTGGTACATGACCGACCGGAGGCTAAGATCATCGCCGGTATGCAGGAGCATGTGTGCAGCGGCGAAGATATATTGCTCTCTTCAGGGGCCGTAAATAACAGGTACACTTACCGCTGGGAACCGAGGCAACTCTTTACGAATAGCTTTGAGGAGCCCCAGGTGCATGCGCATGTGGATACAGATATGCATGTGACACTTACAGTGACAAATGAATATGGCTGCCAGGCTATGGACAGTACACTGTTGGCGGCACTGCCATGTTGCGACTTCTACCTGCCGACCGCTTTCACTCCGAATGGCGACGGTAAGAATGATGTGTATCGCATTCTGAATCCCGGTAAACATAACATGGTGAGCTTTATGATCTTCAACCGGTTTGGCCAGATGGTCTTCGAAACGGCTAACGAATACAATGGCTGGAATGGAACGCTGGAAGAGGTGCCGCAGGAAATGGGTACGTATTTCTATCTCGTAAAATATCATTGCCACGGCAAAGTGCAATATCTGAAAGGTGACCTGACGCTGGTGCGATAAAAGACGTTTTTTCGTTTATATTCATAACTACTGCCCCTTTCAAGGGGCAGTTTTCATTTATTCTCTGCCGAAGGCTTTTTTCAACTCTTCTTTCGCGTCTTCCAATATCTTCTTCTGGTGTTCGGGTAAGTTTTTGCCCGCACGGTTGATGTAAAAGTTGAGCATCGACATGGCCGACTGGTAGCGGGTGCCTTTCCGACGATGGCTTTTGGTGGCTGAGCGCTTCAGCGAGCGTGCGATGGCAGCAGGATCATCCTTTTTGAATACACTCTTTTCAAGGTCCAACGCACCACTGGTCTGTGTTACCTTTCCGCTCCATTTGCGGCTATGCTGTTTACGCGTGCGATTTTTTCTGAGTTTCTGTTTCGGCATGTGGCGCTGTTACTGTTTGATCAGGTGCAAAAAATTCGCGCCACTATCCATGGCCCTCGGCCCGGAGCTATCTTAAGTATGCCAGCAGCCGAGTATTTTCCGGGCCATTACGATCTCACCCACGTGGTAGGCATTATGATCGGCAAGGAGCAGGGCCTCGCGCAATAGGTTTTGACCTGTGCCCCATGGGAATGCCTCGTATAAATTGCTTTGCGGATCGTCAACAAGGGTGGTGAATTCTTTAAGGTCGCTAAAAATTGCGCTTACGCAGTCGTCCCAGGCCTGCTGATCTTTCGGCGCATTTTCTTTTGGCCAATAGTCGTCGGGCCATTTCATTTCTGCATATTCGGGATTGCGGCTGAAGTCGAGAATGTCCCATTGTGCTATGCGCAGGTGTTCGGCCAATTGCCACACTGTATATGGCAGGCTGTGGGCCGTGCTGCCGGCCAGTTCCAGGGGCATATCTTTCAGCGCCTGCTCCAGGCTGGCATGGGCTTGCGCTTTTTGCATGTTTGCGATGAGTTGCTGTCGGAGTGTTTTATCTTTTTCCATAATAGTAAAGGTATGTTATGTTGTGACTGGTTGTCATTTATGCAGCATGCCCCTCACAGCCGCGAAGCCTCTCTGGGCTCCTTCATGTTTTGGGTTGTATTGCAGCGCACGCGACCAGCAGTTGTATGCGCTGTCGTAAAGGTTCATGCTGAAGGCTGCGCCACCTATGTTGTACCAGAGGTCGGCATTGGTGGGGTCGGCTTCGAGGCCTTTGCGGAACTCGGCTATCGCTTCGTTATACTTACCTTGCTTGCCATACTGGTTCCAGCCGACGCCGAGGTAATAATTGCCTATCAGTGCATTAAGCTGGGGTATGGTGGGATAGTGTGGAAAGAGCATTTTGAGCGTGTCAAAATCGGCCTTGGCTGCTTCCACATTGCCGAGCTTGAATTGCACTACGCCGCGATTGAGGAAGCCCGTGGCGAATGTGTGGTGCATGGCAACTGTTTTGTTAAGGTACATGAGGGCCGTGTCGAGATACTTTCGCTTTAAGACGGTATCGGTGGCCTCGTCTGAAATACCGATGTAGCAGGCGCCGGCATTGGCATTGGCCGGCACGCTGTTGGGAACCGTTTTAACATCGGCGAGGAAGAGCGTACGATCGTTCTTCCATTGGACATTGCGGGCTATCGTTTTGTAACCGCTAAGAATTACGATGACAAGGAGTATTGATGCTAAGGCGGGAACAGAATTGGTCTTTAGCCGAAGCTGCCAGAGATAATAAGCTAATACCATAGCGAAGCCCAGTGATGAATGGTATATAAGGCGCTCGCCCATTGGCGCGCCGATATTAAAGATGAAATTGGATACCAATAAAAGGTTGACGAGATAGAAGGCTATTGCAAAGCACAGTATATGTCGCTTCTTAAAAAAATAGAACATAGCTGCCACCATAGCAATGTGCAACAGTATGGAGAGGCAGACGATGGGGCTAGCAAAGTTGGAATAGGGTATTTGCTTGTACGAGTAGTCGGCTGATAGTGGGTTCGGGAAAAGAAGTAGCTGAAAGTATTTCCAAAGTACAGCTATCTCGCTGGCCCAGCGCTGGCCAACAGTAGCATAGAGGTAAGGGTTGTTCAAGATCTCATCGTCGGCCGACTCGCTCTTTTCCGCAATGACAGACGTGCGCAGGTAATAGTAAACGATAAAAATGGCGAGGTAGGGCAGGATGGCAATTAAACTCTTTGGTATGCTATAGTTGCGCAATAGGTATAGCATAAGGGGTATGAGGACCAGCAATGTCACTGCATATTCTTTGGATAAAAGGGCCAGGAAAAAGAATGCCAGACCGAGTATCAGCGACAGGATCTTTTTGGTTTCAGCATAACGGAAGGCGCTGATGAGGGTAAGCGTGATGAACAGCAGCGACATGATCTCGTCGCGGCTCTTGACATTGGCCACTACCTCAGTATGAATAGGATGGATAGTGAAAATGAGCGCCGCAATAAACGCCACGTAGGGTTGGTCTCGGAATGCGATGTTCTTTAAGAAGTAGAGCAGCACAATGGCGGAAAGAATATAGAGCAGGACATTGATGATATGCCGGATGTGCATCAGGTGAATAAAGTCAGTCTCCTGCGGAGAGATGACCCCGAACGCTGTGGCTACTTTACTATAGTCTATCGACTGGCCCCAGAGTTCCTGCTCAATGGCAAAGGTGACGATGGACAGGGGCCTGTAACGGCCGCCCGATAATTGGTTAGTAGCGTTGAGAGAGGAGTAATAAGTATCGAAGGCATCCTTGCCCATTATATTGGGTATGCCCTTGAAGCCCTGCTGTACGTAAGTGTTTTTCGCTATGATGATACCATCGTCGAGCGCATAATCGTTATTGAAGGAATTAAAGTAAAAGACAAAACCAATGATAGCCATGACAAGCGCCTGCACACGAAAGTCGGCAAACGACAAAGGGCCTTTTGTTGCTGCCGGTTTTGCCGGGACCGTTTCTATTAATACCTGCGGAGCGGCCTGGTGCTGAGGCTTCGGTTTGTTCTTTTTCTTTGACATAGCTGCGTCAATAAAAATAATAAAAAGACGCTATTGCAGAAGGAACGTCTACCTGGTTAGGGTGTGGCGATAAATGCTTCAACGGTTTTCACAAGCTCGTTTGTCGCGGTCTCCAGATCGTCGTTGATAATGATCTTATCGAAGCGGGGCGCGAAGGTCAACTCTTGTATTGCCTTGTCTATACGTTCAGCCAGGGTTTCGGGTGTCTCGGAACCGCGCGCCTCTAGCCGTTGGCGAAGGACTTCGATCGAGGGGGCTTCAATAAAGATGCTGAGGGTTGATGAACGGTATTTTTCCTGGATGGCGAGCGCTCCTTTCACATCGATATCCACCAGAGGATATTTGTTGCCTTCACGTATGCGCAATATTTCAGATTTTAATGTACCGTAATATTTACCGGTGTAAACCATTTCCCACTCGATAAAGGCATCTTCGGATATTAAATTTTTAAACTCCGACTCATTGTAGAAATAATAATCCTTTCCATGTTGTTCGCCATTGCGTGGTTGCCTGGTGCAGGCCGAGACTGAGAACTGCAGGCGGGGACAAGCGCCCAACAAACGCTTTACAAGCGTGGTTTTGCCCGATCCGGATGGGGCAGTGATTACTATTATCTTTTCGGGTGTCAAGAATGCAAAGTTAAAAATGCGCTAATAACGGAAATATTTTAAAGATAACATAAGGTGGAAAACAAATGGGAGCCCAAGCGGCAAGAAGCCAAAAATATCAACTATTTTTGCAGCGATTTAGTGTTAAGTCAATATGAAGGGAATATTATTTAAATATTTCCTGAAAAAGGCTTATAATTATATCAGGATAAGTAAAACCTATCCCGCTATGCGGGAATTGAACTATTTTTGACCAAAATACGTTTTTAGTCGAATAGTTAAATCATTGTTTGTTTAGACTAATCATTATTGCATGAATGGAAAGTTACTTGATAAGGTAAGTGCGTACAAGGCGGCCCATGAGGCACGAGCGATGGGCATTTACCCTTATTTCAGACCAATCTCTTCGGCCCAGGACACGGAAGTTATTATCGACGGGAAACGCGTTTTAATGTTTGGTTCAAACTCATACCTGGGTTTGACGAATGATCCAAGGATCAAGAAGGCGGCGATCGCTGCCATAGAAAAGTATGGATCGGGCTGCGCGGGCTCCAGGTTCCTGAATGGTACGCTGGACATACACCTGGAACTGGAAAGAAGGCTGGCTGACTATGTGGGCAAAGACGATGCTATCGTATTCAGTACCGGGTTCCAGGTGAATCTCGGGGTGTTGTCCTGCCTTACGGGTCGTAACGATTACCTGATATTTGATGAATACAATCATGCTTCGATCATAGATGGTGGGCGTTTATCATTCAGCAGGGTGCTTAAGTATAAGCACAATAATATGGAGGACCTTGAGCTGAAACTCAGCAATTTGCCCGAAGAGGTTGTGAAGATAATAGTGGTGGACGGTATCTTCAGTATGGAAGGTGACATAGTGAAACTCCCTGAGATAGTAGCTATAGCTGAGAAATATGGCGCCAATATCATGGTAGACGACGCGCATGGGCTAGGCGTGATAGGCGAAAATGGTGCAGGTACCGCATCGCATTTCGGCCTTACTAACGAGGTAGACCTGACCATGGGTACTTTTTCTAAGTCGCTTGCATCGCTAGGCGGCTTCATCGCGGCGGATGCGCCCACGATAGAATACCTGAAACACCATGCACGGTCGCTGATATTCAGTGCCAGCATGACACCTGCATCAACTGCCAGCGCCCTGGCTGCACTGGATATTATCCAGAAAGAGCCGGAGCATATTGAAAGGCTTTGGGCCAATACGCACCATGCAACACAGTTGCTTAAGGAGCAAGGTTTCGATGTAGGAGAGACCGAAACGCCGATTATCCCGATATACATAAGAAATAATGAAAAGACCTTCCTGATAACCAAGAGGTTGCAGGAAAACGGAGTATTTGTTAACCCGGTAGTATCACCCGCCGTTCCACCAGACGCCACACTCATACGTTTTTCGCTTATGGCAACACACACGTTCGCGCAGATAGAGGAAGCTATTGATAAACTGGCGGAAGCAATGAGATGGGCGAATGAGACTGTCGCTGTAAATGCAAATGTATGATCACCGCACAGGCAGTAAACAACAAGAAACTGCTTAAAGAGTTCATTGACTTTCCGCATGAGCTGTATAAAAACGACTCGAATTACGTGCCTGAGCTTTTTATCGCTCAGCGCGATTTACTGACGCCAGGCAAACACCCCTTCCATGAGCATTCAAGTCTGCAACTTTTCCTGGCCTACAAGAATAACAAAGTAGCAGGCAGGATCGCAGCCATCCTGAACAATAATCATAACAAATTTAACGGTACGAACGACGGCTTCTTTGGTTTTTTTGACTGTATCGATGACCAGGAAGTAGCGGACAAATTGTTCGCGGAAGCAAAGGCATGGTTAAAAGCTAAGGACGTAAATACTGTCATCGGCCCGGTGAATTTTTCCACTAATGAGACATGTGGTTTGCTGATAGATGGATTCGATACGCCGCCTGTGGCCATGATGACTTACAACAGTCCCTACTATATAAAGTTGATTGAGAAAGCAGGCTTTGGCAAGAAAGTGGATCTGCTGGCTTACCAGATAACCGCTGACGGATTGGAAGACAAACCGGCAAGGCTGATGGAACTGCTCAACGAGCGCCTGAAGCAAAAGGGGATCACCATAAGAAAGGCAAACCTGAAGAATTTTAAACAGGAAGTGGCCAGTCTGCGCGAGGTATATAACAATGCGTGGGATAAGAACCTGGGTTTTGTACCGATGACCGATAAAGAATTTGACTACCTGGCTAAGGACCTGAAGCTAATATTGGACCCTGATTTTTGTATGGTGGCGGAGCACGAGGGTAAGATGGTAGGCTTTTCGCTTTGCATACCGGATGTAAACCAGATATTGATAAAGATAAAGAAGGGCCGCCTGTTGCCCACAGGCATATTTAAACTGTTGACACAGAAAAGCAAGATAAACGGAATACGTGTCATAGCACTAGGAGTAGTAGAAGGCTACAGGAAACTTGGCATAGAGGCGGTGTTTTACGGCAGCATTATACAGAAAGGCAGGGAAAAGAATATCAAGAAGGCAGAAGCATCGTGGATACTTGAGGATAACTTCCTGATGAACAAGGCTATCCAGAATGTGAATGGAAAAGTGTACAAGACGTACAGGATATACGAAAAGAGTTTGTAAATGAAAGAAAGGGTACTGATCACGGGGGCAAGTGGGTTTGTAGGCTACCACCTGATCGAGGCTGCCCTCGCGGCAGGACTAGAGGTACATGGAGCGATACGCCGCTCGAGTGACGTATCTCACCTTTCGGGGATGGATGTGAAATTCGTTTATCCTGACTATAGGAATATTGACAAGTTGCACGCTGAACTGGAAGATGGTAGGTATGACTATATAATTCATTCGGCCGGTGTAACTAGGGCGAAGAACGAGGAAGCATATAATGAGACGAATGCAAATTATGCGCTGAATCTTGCCAATGCGGCAATAAATACATCCGCACCGCTGAAAAAATTCGTATTTATTAGCAGCCTTGCCGCTATGGGACCAATACCCTATGAGGATATGAACCCCATTACAGAGCTGAAAGAAGCGAGGCCGGTAACCTGGTATGGCAAGAGCAAGCTGCTGGCTGAAAAGCTTTTAGCCGGGCTGGATAAACTTCCATTGGTGGTTTTGCGTCCAACAGCTGTGTACGGACCAAGGGAGAAGGACATCTTTATCATGTTCAAGACATTGAAGAGCGGACTGGAACCCTATATAGGAAAGAAAGGACAGCGACTGAGCTTTATATATGCCAAAGACCTTGCCGATGTGACGGTGAAAGCATTGCAGAACCCGCGAAACCATATAGCTTATAACGTATCGGACGGTAAGATGTATGAGCGCTATGAACTTGCGGACCTGACGAAGAAGATATTGGGTAAGCGGACATTCAAATTTCACGTGCCGTTGGGAGTGGTGAAAGCACTGTCGCAAATATTGGAGCTGACGGCCAGGAATGGTAAAACGCCCGTGCTGAACAATGAAAAACTGGCTGAACTGACTGCAGAAAACTGGAACTGCAGTATAGATAAGCTGAAAGCAGATATGGGTTATGTGCCCGCATATGACCTGGAAAGAGGACTGGAGGAGACATTGAGATGGTATAAAACAAATAAATGGCTATAAGAACAAACTAGACAAAATGGAACAAACAGTAAAACCAACAGACGGAAAATTAGGCATTTTGGTTCCCGGTATGGGAGCTGTTGCTACCACATTTATCGCTGGTGTTGAGGCGGTGAAGAAAGGCATTGCACAACCGATCGGCGCACTGACGCAGATGGGTAATATCAGACTTGGTAAAAGAACAGAGAACAGGTACCCGATGATAAAAGATTTCGTTCCGCTTGCAGGATTGGACGAGATCGTATTTGGCGGATGGGACGTGTATTCTGATAACGTATATGAATCAGCGTTGAACGCACAGGTACTGGAGCGTAGCCAACTTGCTGCAATAAAAAGTGAGCTGGAAGCTATAAAGCCAATGGAAGCGGTTTTTGACCGGGAATATGTGAAGAACCTGGACGGGAGCAATGTCAAGAAGCGTGCTACCAAGTGGGAGCTTGCCGAAGCCCTGATGGACGACATACGCAATTTTAAAGAAAAGAATGGCTGCAGCAGGCTGGTGATGGTATGGTGCGCATCGACCGAGAAATATATCGAGCAAAGCGAGGTGCACGAAACCATTGAAGCATTTGAGGAAGGGCTTAGAAATAATGACCCGAATATCGCACCGAGCATGATCTATGCATATGCTGCGATAAAGATGGGCGTACCTTTTGCAAATGGTGCCCCTAACCTGACATGCGACATACCTGCGCTGATCGATTTTGCAAAGCAGAATGAAGTGCCGATAGCCGGTAAGGATTTTAAAACAGGACAGACCTTGATGAAAACAATTGTTGCACCCGGTCTCCACGCCAGGGCGTTAGGTATCAACGGCTGGTTCTCGTCGAATATACTTGGCAACAGGGATGGCCTGGTGCTCGATGATCCCGACAACTTCAAAACCAAAGAAGTATCGAAGTTGAGCGTGCTGGAAGAAATACTGCAACCAGAGTTGAATCCCGAGCTGTATGGAGAGCTTTACCATAAGGTACGTATCAATTATTATCCTCCTCATGGTGACAATAAAGAAAGCTGGGATAACATAGACATCTTTGGCTGGATGGGTTACAAAATGCAGATCAAGATCAACTTCCTCTGCCGCGACTCCATACTGGCCGCGCCTATCGTGCTTGACCTGGCACTGTTCATGGACCTGGCACAGCGTGCGGGCATGAGCGGCATACAGGAGTGGTTGTCGTTCTACTTCAAGTCGCCGCAAACTGCGCCGGGCCTGAAACCTGAGCATGACATTTTCAAACAATTGATAAAACTGCAAAATACGCTGCGCCATATGATGGGAGAAGACCTGATCACTCACCTGGGACTGGATTATTACCAGGACCTTGTTGAGGCGTTATGATCCGATTTCATAAAACCGTTGCCACATCGCTTGGCATTGGCTACATAGGTAAAGGAGGTGGCACCGTGGCTGCAATATTTGCATGCCTGTGTTGGTATGGCTTGTGGTTAATGTGCCCTTTCGGCATAGTGCTGCAATTTGGTATAGCGATTGCGATAACTGCGCTGGGTATATGGAGCTCGAATGAAGTAGAACCCTATTGGGGCAAGGATGACAAGAAAGTGGTGATAGACGAAGTGGCAGGTATGGTCATCAGCCTGCTGGCAGTGCCGGTGAAATGGCAGTATGTTTTAGCCGGTTTAGTACTGTTCCGCTTTTTCGACATTGCTAAACCACTATACATCCGCCGGACAGAGCAGTTGAAAGGAGGGTGGGGAGTGATGATGGACGATATATTATCCGGCATTTATGCCAATTTGATATTACAGTTGATCGTTCAACTGAAGTTATTTTAGAATGCGGACGTTTTTGAAAGCACAGGCTGCATCGCTCATTGCCACAATCGTTGATTTTGCGGTAACGATGCTGCTTGTGGGTGCATTAGGCTTACAAGATGATGTGCGCGTGACGGCTGCGGCTGCTACCGGTACCATCACCGGTGGCATTGTGAACTTCCTGCTGGGGCGTGAATGGGTTTTCATTGCTACGCACCAGACAAGAAGCATACAGGCCGGCCGCTATTTTTTAGTTTGGACAGGTAACCTGCTGCTCAACGCCGGTTTCGTATACCTGCTCATACATTTTGACGCGATACAGGTGTTTTACGCAAAGGTCATAGTTTCGATATTGATAGGATTTAGTTACAATTATTTTTTACAGAAGAAATATGTTTTCAGGTAGAAGAATAGGTATAAGACTGGTTTTGCTCATTGGCCTGGGTTTTTTGTTTTTGTCGGTAAAGGGGTTTTCGCAAACGACGGTGGTGAAAGGATATATAAAGGAGGCAGGTACGAAAAAACCTTTACCCTTTGTAAGTGTGTTTTTCCCGAATAGCCCCATTGGAACCAGTACTAATGATAACGGGTATTTTGAATTACGGTCGGACAAAGACTACAACAAGATCCAGGTATCCTTTGTAGGTTATAAAACTGTTGTACAGAAAGTGACAACCGGTAAGGAGCAAACAATAAATATTACGCTGGAGCCCGATAACAGGGAACTTAAAGAAGTAATGGTGAAGCCTAAGAAGGCCCGTTATCGCAATAAGAACAATCCTGCCGTGGACCTTATCAGGGAAGTGATCAACCATAAGTCAACCAACAGGCTGGAGCATTATGATTACGTAGAGTATGAGCAATACGAAAAGATCAGCATGTCGCTGATCAATACACCCGAAAAGCTGAAGAACAACAGGTTGCTTCGGTCATTTAAATACATTACCCAGAATATAGACACAACCACTTTTCCCGATAAGGCGCTGATGCCGCTATATATGCAGGAAGTGATATCGCAGAACTACTATAGGAAGTCGCCAGAGAGGAAGAAGACCATAGTTGAAGCAGAAAAAAAAGTGAATTTCGGTGAGTATATCGACAATGAAGGGTTGAAGGCTTACCTGAAACATATGTACCAGGACGTGGACATCTACAAGAATAATATCTCGTTGATGACTAACCAATTCCTTAGCCCTATATCGGATATGGGCCCAACCTTTTACCAGTACTTCATTGTAGATACCACTGAAATCGACGGGCAAAAGCTGATCGGCCTGAGTTTCTTTCCTCGCAACAAGACAGATATGCTATTCCAGGGGCGCTTGTATGTTACCATGAATGGCGACTATGCGGTACAGAAGGTGGTGATGACAGTGAACAAGAGCATCAACATCAACTGGATCAGGGACCTGGATGTAGTGCTGAACTTCGAGAAGGGTGCTGATGGAAAATACTACCTAAGCAAGAGTGATGTAAAGACAGATTTCGGCATCACGGAAAAAAAGTCAAGCGGCATTTACGGGCAGCGGACTGTGTCGTTTAAAAATTATAAAGTGAATGTGCCCGAGCCAGATAGCGTTTATAAAGGAGAAACGGTGGTGACCAAAGCCGGCGCAGAGACGCAGGACAATAGTTTTTGGGAACAGAACCGCCATGATACCTTGACGGCGATGGAAGCAAGAACCTACGCAAATAGCGACAGCCTTTCGCACTCGAAGCGCTTCAAGCGCATAATGGATATCATTACACTTGTAACTGCCGGCTACAAGCGGGCAAGCCCATATTTTGAAGTAGGACCCGTGAATACTTTTTACAGTTTCAACCCTGTGGAAGGTTTCAGGGGCAGGCTAGGGGGACGTACTACACCAAACCTGAGCAAGCGTTACTATTTCGAAACCTATGGTGCTTATGGTTTTAAAGATAAGCAGTGGAAATATTACTTTGGTGGCACTTATTCATTTACCGGCAGGTCGATCTATGAATTCCCGGTTAAGATATTGAAGGCGAATTACCAGAAGGATGTAAAAATACCCGGGCAGGAGCTTCAGTTCATACAGGAGGACAACGTGTTGTTATCCATTAAGCGTGGCGTGAACGATAAATGGCTGTATAATAGTATTTACAACCTCACGTACCTGAATGAATTCAAGAACCATTTTTCCTTCCAATTGGGTTACAAGAACTGGGAGCAAACACCGGCAGGTGCGCTTACTTATGTAACATCGGATGCAGTTACCCCTGCTCCTGTCCCATCGATAACCACATCAGAATTCTTGCTGGAATTAAGGTACGCTCCGCACGAAGACTTTTACCAGGGTAAGCTATACCGCATACCGATACCTAATCGCTACCCGGTGTTTTCGTTCCGCACTATTGCAGGTGTGAAAGGTTTCATCAATGGCCAGTATAACTACCAGAACTTTACACTGAACGTTTACAAACGCGTGTACATGTCGCAACTGGGCTACAGCGATGTGGCGCTTGAGGGTGGCTACATAGCAGGCAAGGTACCTTTCCCGCTTTTGGACATCCATCGCGCGAACCAGACTTACTCGCTGCAATTACAATCATATAACCTCATGAACTTCCTGGAGTTTGTGAGCGATCACTATGCAAGCCTGATCGTGGACCACTGCTTTAACGGTTTCTTTTTCAATAAGGTGCCTTTATTCAAGCGCCTGAGGTTCAGGGAGTATGCGAATGTGAAATTGCTTTACGGTGGGGTAAGGGATGAAAATATGCCGGTAAATGATCCAACACTGTTGAAGTTCCCGACCTTTGCTAATGGGCAGCAGTCGACTTACACGCTGGAGAAGGAACCTTATATAGAAGCGAGTGTTGGCATAGGCAATATCCTGAACTTTTTCAGGATAGATGTTGTGAAACGTTTTACCTACCTCGACCATCCGAATGTGTCGCAGATAGGGATCAGGGGCAGGTTTAAATTTGATTTTTAGCCAGGAAGCACCGAGCATATGAATTGGAAAAATATCAGGAACGGTTTACAGCAGGGGATCTATAAAGTGATCAACCCTTTCGTGCGCGGCATGATCAAACTCGGGCTTACGCCTAATGCCGTTACCACTATCGGCTTGATACTAAATATAGGTGTTGCGGTGATATTTGTATTGGGTGGCGAAGAGGGTAACAGGGGAGATCTGCGCTATGTAGGCTGGGCCGGTGCACTTGTATTGTTCGCTGGCCTGTTCGACATGCTCGATGGCCAGGTTGCCAGGATGGGTAAGATGAGCACAACATTTGGTGCTATGTACGATTCAGTGTTGGATCGTTATAGCGAGATGATCATGTTCCTCGGTATATGCTATTATCTTATCGCCCATCACTACTTTCTCAGCTCTTTGTTTGCATTTATCGCGCTCATAGGCTCGATGATGGTGAGCTATACCAGGGCTAGGGCCGAGGGATTGGGTATCGAATGCAAAGGCGGACTAATGCAGCGGCCTGAACGGGTGGTGCTGGTTGGGCTTTCTGCACTTATCTGCGGGATCGCATCAAGGTTCATTGGCGGTGACTACAAATTATATGTACCCGGTATCTCCTTCCACATTTTTGAGACAATGACAATATTTACGATGCCGATAGCCGTGATGGCTGTGCTGGCTAATATAACTGCAATAAAAAGACTGATGGACTCAAAGAAAGCATTGGAACAAAAAGACAGGGAAATGAACAAACACCGGCAGGCAGCTGCGATCGCAGTGCTGGGGATGGTTTTCGCATCTCTATGGGCGCCATCGGGGAACTTAATGGCAAAGGGCAGTCCGGTACCGGCTGTGGTCAATGAAGTCGACACCTTTCCTGTGCCGAGGGCAACGAAAGATATGATGTTTTATGTGCAGCGCACGCCGAATACCAATACCATAGTGTACGATCTGAACTATGCAAATAGCGGCACCCTTGACAACGATAACCCCATACACGTATATTGGATCCGTTACCAGGAAGGTGGTGTTAAAAAAGAACTGAATTACATACAGCGCAAATTCGCTTATGGATTGCATGTAAAGAAGGTAAACGATATCGACTATGAACTCCGCTTTGTGTCTTATAGTAAACATCCCATGTACCTCAGGAAGGCAACAGACGGCAAATACTATGTATTTACCGACATTCTAAAGAAACAGGCCGTGTTGAAGCGCATTTATTTGAAAATAGATGGCGGCACTTTTTGGTCGCCTAATGTATTGTACATAGAGCTGAAGGGTTATGAGGCATCGACAGGTAAAGAAATAGTTGAACGCATAAAGCCATAATGGTATGAAAAAGAATTATGTTTCCAATTCGGAAGAGTCGGTAAGGATGTTCAAAAGCAACTTTATGGAATTCTTTTCCAAAGTACACTTTTCCGTGCCCTTATTCCTGTATGTTCCGGTTGTGCTGTTTTTCGCTATAGAAGCATTCGTGAGCCAGCATGTCACTGTGGTAGGCTTTATCGGTTTTTATCTCATTGGTATCGCTACATGGTCTGCTGTGGAGTATTTCCTGCACCGTTTTGTATTTCACTTTGTACCTAAATCGAAGTGGGGGTTGAGAATGCACTTTGTATTCCATGGGGTGCACCACGATTATCCCAACGATACCAAGCGACTGGTCATGCCGCCGGCAGTAAGTATCCCACTGGCGTTTATATTCTATTTCCTGTTTTCCACATTCCTGAGTAAAGCCCTCTTGTGGTCTTTCTTTCCCGGCTTTGTAAGTGGCTACCTGTTTTATGATATCAGCCATTATGCCTTGCATCACTTCAATTTTAAGAGCGAATTCTGGAAAAAGTTGAAAAAGCACCATATGCTGCACCATTATTCTGATTCAAGTAAAGGGTATGGAGTTAGTTCTAAAGTCTGGGATTTGATCATGCAGTCGGATTTTGAGAAAAAGTAGATAAACATAAATTAAGATGAATGGCACAAGTTCTGTAGCGACGAAAATTAGTATTTGGAGATTGCCCGATTTTTTGCTCATGGCAGCTATATCGGCGGGGTATTTATTATTGTCTTATGTGCTTATCGGCATCCGGCCGGAGCAATTCTTTTTATTGGGTGTAGTTAATCTTCTTTATTTTATTTCAAAAGGCACCCGGAAGTTTATTATCGGGTTCTCGATATTCATTGTCTATTGGATCATTTTTGATTACATGAAGGCCTTTCCCAATTACCTGTATGCGCCCGTGCATATACAGAGTCTTTACGAGTTGGAGAAGGGTATCTTTGGAATAACAATAAATGGAACGGTATTGACGCCAAATGAGTATTGGCTGGGTCACAGCAGGCCCATCCTCGATGCGATAGCAGGGAGCTTTTATCTTACATGGATACCAGTGCCATTACTATTTGGCTGTTACCTTTTTTATACGAACAGGCCCTTGTTCATTCGTTTCGCATTCACATTTTTCCTGGTCAACATGATCGGCTTTGTTATCTACTATGCGTATCCGGCGGCACCGCCCTGGTATGTGCAGGAGCATGGCTTTGTTTTCGACCAACATACGCCTTGTGGTATTGGTGGCCTGGCAAGATTTGACAGCTTCTTTCATGTAGAGATATTCAAATCGCTATACAGCAAGAGCTCGAATGTTTTTGCAGCGATGCCTTCGTTGCACTCGTCCTACCCGCTCATCGTGTTTTATTACAGCCTCAGGAACAAGATGGGCTTTAAGAGTATACCTTTTGCTATTATTATGTTCGGTATCTGGTTTGCTGCTGTGTACACAAGTCACCACTACGTACTGGATGTGCTGGCAGGTATTACATGCGCTATTACGG
Source organism: Bacteroidota bacterium (assembly GCA_018267915.1). Classification (GTDB taxonomy): domain Bacteria; phylum Bacteroidota; class Bacteroidia; order Chitinophagales; family Chitinophagaceae; genus MKUN01. Next base: position 120,057 of record JAFDXN010000054.1, read on the forward strand.
GTATCATATTGTTTAACTGGCTTTCAAAAACAGTTTTAGCCAGCCTGGTCAATAAGATGGTAAGGCTTACGAGTTAATCTCTAAATAAACGTATATGCTTAAGGTAGAAATGGCAAGGGACGAAAGGATGAAGTCTTCTATAATAGAGGCTGCCCGGGAGCTTTTTCAGCAATACGGCCTGTCGAAAACCACGATGGAAGATATCGCTCGTTCGATAGGGAAAGGGAAAAGCAGTCTTTATTACTACTACCCAACCAAAGAAGATCTTTTCGAAGCTGTAATGCTGAATGAAAAACAGGGCATTTTCAATGAGACGATCGAGGAGATAGAGAAAGCACAGTCTGCAGAGAGCAAATTGAGATCATTTGCCCTGGCTATCAATAAAGCGCTGAAAAAACGCCGGCTGCTCTTCGAAATTATTCGCTCCGAGCCGAATGACGAACTGTGCCTCCTGAGAGTATTTAAGCAACGGTATGATACAGTTGAGCTTGATATGTTCAGGTCCATCATTTCCTATGGCATTGAAACAGGTGAGTTTAGGCAAATGGATAAGGAGCAACTGGAACACGTAACGCTTATAAGCGTGAGCATGCTGAGGGGCCTGCGCTTTAATTTGATAGTGCAGGAACAGAATGACAAGGATATCAGCAAGCTGATCAACTTCTCAATTGATCTGCTGATAAGAGCCCTGAAATAGTGGCTTGTCGCAATTTCTTTGCCTTTCCCGTCTTTTAACGGTTTGTTATCGGTTTATAAATGGCAGGTTAAGCCGGCCGAAAAGTTTTGTATGGCTTTCGGGGCGATATACTTTTGATATCGTAAAACCTACGCAATATGTTTAACAGACCATCCACCATCGAAAACAGATCACTGGCGCAATTCAGCTTTTTTAAGGCGCTTTGCTGCAACGGCAACCATTTCCTCTGCGACTTTAGCAACGAGGTAACATCTAACGATAAAAAGAAGTATCTCGTGGATATAGAGATACCCGGGCATGAGCCGTTGCACGTGGAGATGGAACAGGATGAGAATAACAGGTGGCACGCCGATGGCCCGCTTGGCTACAATGGCCTTGAAGAAGTGCTGGATGATGCCATTTACTCATACACTATATTGAACTAACGGAGACAAATAGTAATAATTAGCCAGCCCGCGGTGTTTACCGCGGGCTTTTCTGTCACCTTTTTTGTAAGAAACTGCAATAAATTCAGTGGAATTCCAGCTTGTTAGGACAGGTTGTCGGGCCTTGCGAACAAATAATGCCATTTCTTCATTTTAATTGTTTTGGAACATTTTTTATGGCTATTGGGTAGGAGAAAATCAACAATATGAATCTGAACAATTTTACGATAAAAGCCCAGGAGATACTGCAGCAAGCGCAGCAACTGGCTTTTAATAACCAAAACCCTAATATTGAAACGGCACACCTCTTGAAGGCTTTGCTGGATGACAATGATGGGCCGATTTCGTACCTGCTGAAAAAGAACAACGTTAATATAGGCTTCGTGGAAGGAAAGCTTGGCGAACAGATAAATAAGTTGGCGAAGATGCCGAGCGGCGAGCCTGCCCAGAATATCAGCCGCGAAGCAAATAACGTCCTTTTAAGGGCAGGAAATACATTGAAGCAGTTTAACGATGAGTTCGTGACACCTGAGCACCTTTTGATTGGCTTACTCCAGGTGAATGATGACACCGGTAAGCTGCTGAAAGACGCCGGGTTAACTGAAAAAGGCCTGGTGGCTGCTATAAAAGAGTTGCGGAAGGGCAATACCGTGAACTCGCAGACCTCAGATCAGCAATACAACTCGCTGGAGCGTTACGCTAAAAATCTTAACGAGCTGGCCCGTAATGGCAAGCTGGACCCTGTGATTGGCCGGGATGAAGAGATCCGGCGTACGCTGCATATCCTGTCGCGGAGGTCGAAGAACAACCCGATATTGGTTGGTGAGCCGGGTGTTGGTAAAACAGCTATCGTCGAAGGTTTGGCACACCGAATCATAAATGGTGATGTGCCTGACAACCTTAAGAGCAAGATCATCTTTGCGCTCGACATGGGGGCCCTTATGGCCGGCGCTAAGTATCGTGGCGAATTTGAGGAAAGGCTCAAAGCAGTCATCAAAGAGGTGACCGAAAGCGACGGGGCTATTATCCTGTTTATCGATGAGATACACACGCTCATTGGCGCCGGCGCAATGGAAGGCGCTATGGACGCTGCTAATATACTGAAGCCCGCCCTGGCGCGTGGCGAACTGCGCGCGATAGGTGCGACAACGTTGAATGAATATCAAAAGTATTTTGAAAAAGATAAGGCACTTGAACGCCGTTTCCAGAAGGTGTTGGTCGATGAGCCTACACCGGAAGACGCCATATCGATATTGCGTGGTCTGAAAGACCGTTACGAAAGCCACCACCAGGTGCGTATAAAGGACGAGGCCATTATTGCGGCTGTGGAACTATCGCACAGGTACATTACTGATCGCTTCCTGCCGGATAAGGCGATAGACCTTATAGACGAAAGCGCAGCCAAGCTGAAGCTGGAAATGAACTCCATGCCTGAAGAGCTGGACGAACTGGAACGCCGCATCCGTCAGCTGGAGATAGAGCGCGAGGCCATAAAACGCGAGAACGACGACGAAAAGCTGAAGGAACTGAGCAGGGATATATCCATGCTTACTGTGCAGCGCGATACGCTCAAAGCAAAATGGCTGGAAGAGAAGGAAATAGTAGATAAGATAAACAAATCAAAAACAAACATCGAGCACCTGAAGCTGGAAGCTGAGCAAGCTGAACGTGAGGGCGAATATGGTAAAGTAGCTGAGATACGCTATGGCAAAGTGAAGGCAGAAGAAGGCATTATTGCTGACCTGAGCAGGCAACTGGATGAGATGGATAGCCAGCATAAAAGACTACTGAAGGAAGAGGTAGATGCCGAAGATATAGCTGAAAACGTAGCCAAAGCCACAGGCATACCGGTGCAACGAATGTTGCAAAGCGAACGTGAAAAACTACTGAACCTCGAAGAGGAATTGCACAAACGCGTGGTAGGCCAGGATGAGGCTATAGAAGCTGTTGCCGATGCTATACGTCGCGGCAGGGCTGGCCTCCAGGACCCACGTCGTCCCATAGGTTCTTTTATATTCCTTGGCACTACCGGCGTCGGCAAAACAGAATTGGCCAAGGCACTTGCGGAAGTGCTCTTTGACGATGATAGCATGATGACGCGCATCGACATGAGTGAGTACCAGGAAAAGCACAGCGTGAGCAGGCTGGTAGGGGCTCCTCCGGGATATGTAGGATATGAAGAAGGTGGTCAGTTGACTGAGGCTGTACGCCGCAAGCCATACTCGGTTGTGCTGCTCGATGAGATCGAGAAGGCGCACCCGGATACATTCAATGTGCTTTTGCAGGTACTGGACGATGGCCGGCTGACCGACAACAAGGGCAGGGTGGTGAACTTTAAAAATACGCTCATCATCATGACCAGTAACCTTGGTAGTCACATCATACAGGAAAACTTTGCAGAACTGGAAGGGAAGAATATAGATATGGTGGTAGACAGCACTAAGGAACAAGTGATGGAACTGCTGCGCCAGTCGATGCGACCGGAGTTTTTGAATAGGGTAGACGACGTCATCATGTTCCGTCCGTTGATGCGGAAGGAGATAAAAGGTATCATTCGCATACAACTGGAAAACCTTCAAAAGCAGTTATTGCAGCAAGGTATCGACCTGAAATTTACCGACTATGCGCTGGACTACTTGTCGGAACGTGGCTTTGATCCACAATATGGCGCCCGTCCGCTGAAACGTGTGATACAGAAGGATATTATTAACCTGTTAAGTAAACGGATTATTTCGGGCGATATCGATAAGAGCAAGCCCGTACTAATAGATGTGTTTGATGGTGTTGTGGTTATGAGAAATGAGATACCTGCCGGCGAGGTAAAGGCTAAGTGACGATTGGAGGCAGGATCTGTAAAGCCCCGCTAATTTTAGCGGGGCTTTTTGGTATTATCTGGAATAAAAATGTTAGATTTACATTATATTCTGTACCAAACCAATACTTATGAAGCAACTCATCTTATTATCGCTTTCAATCGCCCTTTGCGCAAACATAGGTTTTTCGCAGGCAAGGCAGCAAACGAATGGAGCTAATGCAACGCCTACATCACAGGACCTAAGCAAAAGGGAAGTGCAGGGTATACCGATCATGCCCTACGTAAAAGGTCAAACAGAGCAGATGACGAAAGAGCTTGCATTAACCGGCGCGCAGCAAAATAGCGTGACCAAAGTAAATACTATGGTTGCGATAAAGAGAAGCGATATCGAACGTATGACAGATACGAAACAGATCAAGGATGCAAAAGCTGCATTGGCAATATTCTCAGCCGAAGAGTATAAAAAAGTGCTTAGCCCTGAGCAATATGCTAAATGGGATAAGATGCAGCATAGCTCTGCAGGTTACCGGTAACAGTACTTAACATATTTTTATAATGCCCCTTCCCAGGGGCATTGTTTTTTAACGGGTACAGTTTTTATCTTACCAGCGCAATAGACCAATTTATGCGTACGATACTCTGCTTACTGGCGTCCAACTGCTTTATGACCTATGCCTGGTATGGCCACCTGAAAAAGAACACGGCTGATACGCCGCTTTTAAAGCTGATACTTATCAGCTGGGGCATAGCATTTTTCGAGTACTGCTTCATGGTGCCGGCCAACAATCGTTTCGGGTTAAAGGAGGGATATTCTGCCTTTCAGCTAAAAACCATACAGGAAGTGATCTCTTTGGTCGTATTTGCTTTGTTTGCCATTTTTTTCCTGGGAGAGACCATAAAATGGAACTATGTCGTAGCCTTCATTCTCATCATGGCAGCAGTTTATTTTATGTTTTATGTTCCGGAAGCTCAGCAGCATTCAGCTTAAGCTTGCGCAACATTGGCGCTGCAAACCATGTAACACCTACCACAACGAGAGTCATACAACCGCCGAAGACTACGGCAGGAACTGTACCCATCCATTTGGCCGTGTAACCGCTTTCCACAGCGCCCAGCTCGTTGGATGAACTAATGAACATGGTATTGACCGCTGCTACCCGGCCACGCATCTTGTCGGGAGTATAGAGTTGTAGAATGGTGCCCCTTATTACCACGCTTACTGCATCGAACATGCCGCCGAGTGTGAGCATTGCCAACGACAAAGCGAAATTGGTAGATATGCCGAATAGTACGGTTACTATGCCGAAGCCGGCAAGGCAGGCCAGCAACTTATAGCCGGGGTTTTTCTTTAGCGGTACAAAGGATAATATGAACAAGGTAAGTACTGAGCCGATGCCGGGCGCAGCATTAAGCCATCCGTAGCCTATCGCACCAACGTGCAGTATATCCTTGGCATATACCGGCAACAGCGCCACAGCACCGCCAAACAGTACTGCAAACATATCGAGCGACAAGGAGGCCAGGATCAGTTGGGTTTTGAAAACAAAACCAAGCCCCTCTTTGAGGCTTTTCAGTATCGGCTCTTTTTCTTTCTGGTGAATTTCTTGTTTGGGGATGGTAGCAACAGCAGCAAAAGCAATAAACTCAAAGGCTAACACTGCAAAAAGGCTGGCGCTGATGCCTAACACCAGCATTACGCCACCCAGCAAACGGCCCACAACAAAGCCTATCTGCCATGAGGCGCTGCTCCAGGTAGTGCCGCTCGAATAGTGTTTGCGTGGAATAAGCAACCCCATAAGCGCGAAAGAGGCAGGACTGATGAAAGCGCGCAACACGCCGCTGATAAACACCCCCGCATAAATAAGCCTTACGATCCACGAGACGCTTAATCGCTCGCTTAACAACGGTAGGGACAAGAAAGCCAGGCCAAGAGCCAGCAGTATGTACAGCCCCACTGAGCCGGCCAATACACTCTTTTTTTCCCTTTGCTCCACGTAGTGGCCCGATATCAGGGAGCATCCTATGGCCGGAATGGCCTCGCAGAGTCCCAGAACCCCTACAAGCGAAACATCATTCGTAAGATGATATACCCACCAGTAGATGATGGTGAGCTGCATATTAAGGGCAAGGATGATGAAAAAGCGGAGGGTGAGGTACCGTCGAAAATTGGGATATTTTAAAGCCTGGTTCTTGAGTAAAAATTTTAAGGCGGGCTGCAAATGAGACGTTTTTATAATAAGGCAAAAATATGGTGAAAATAGGTATGCTCGTAGCACGATTATACAAGTAAAAGCTAAATTTGCTTATCAAAATGATCAATTCGGCGCAAATTGTCACTACCAGTGTTTCCCAGGCATTCCAGGAACTGAAGGCTAATAAACTGCGCACTTTTCTTTCGCTCCTGGGTATTACCATAGGGATATTTTGCATTATCGCTGTACTGACCGTACTGGACAGCATGAAAAATAATATTACTAAGGAGATGTCGACACTGGGCAGCGATGTGCTATACATAGGCCGATGGCCATGGATGGACGACGGCGGAGAGTACAAATGGTGGGAGTACTGGCGCAGACCTAGTGTAACGCCAAATGAGATGCGCGCCGTAGAGAACCAGGTGCCCGAAGCTTCTTTCGCTACGCTGTGCCTGCCGGTGAATGAGTTGAGCGTGAAAAATGATGACCGTGAAGCCAGCAGTATAACCGGCTACGCTGTGATGCTCAACTTCGATAAGATCCAGAATATCGAGATCGCATCGGGCCGCTATCTGAGCGCCTCTGAACTGGATGGGGGCACCAATTCGGTTGTGTTAGGCAGTGAGGTATATAAGATCCTTTTCCCTGGAAACATAAACGCGCTTGGCAATTCCATCAGCCTGCTTGGCCGAAAGTTCAATGTGATCGGGGTAATGAAGAAAGTAGGGCAGAACATGGCAGGTTTTGATTTTGATAACTGTGTCATCTTTCCTTACAATGCCGCTGCGGCGGGGCTGGTCGATGTACGCTCTTTGAATTACGAGCCCTTCATCGTTGTGAAAGCTGCCCAGGGTAAGCGCCTTGAGGATATCAAGTATGAAGTAGAGGGGGTGCTACGTCGCGAGAGAAAAGTAAGGCCGGGAGCACCCGATAATTTCGCGATGAACCAGCTAAGCCAGATTTCGGAAAGACTGGATATTTTCTTCAACACTATTAATATCATTGGCTTTGTGATCGGCGGTTTTTCGTTGCTCGTTGGTGCTTTCGGTATTGCCAATATCATGTTTGTTACGGTTAAGGAGCGTACTAAGGTAATCGGATTGAAGAAAGCCATTGGCGCCAGGGGCAGCAGCATACTCAGCGAGTTCCTTGTCGAGGCTATCACTCTCTGCCTGATCGGCGGCCTGGTTGGTATTGTTGTCGTGCTGTTGTTAAGCCTCGGTTTGACCTATGGCGCTCATTTTACGGTTACTCTATCTTTAAAGAATTTTTCATTTGGCATTGGCATATCGGCTTTAGTGGGTTTGCTGGCAGGGTTCATACCTGCCTACACAGCATCTCGCCTCGACCCTGTAGTTGCTATACGCTCAAATTAGTATTATGGATAAACAACGTGTGCTGATACTTGACAAAGAACGCATAAACCGCAAGCTGCAACGAATGGCTTATGAAATATGGGAGAACAACAGCAGCCGCGAGGCAGTCACTTTTATAGGCATTGAGGGTAGTGGCCTTGCGGTAGCCAATGACCTTGCTAAACGCCTGGAGGCGATTAGCCCTTTAAAAGTGGATGTGCTGCCCATGAGAGTTAACAAACGTAATCCTTTGTCGGATGAAATAAAACTCGAAAAGGACCTCGGCGGACAATCGGTGATATTGGTAGATGATGTGGCAAACTCTGGTAAAACATTACTCTATGCCATGAAGCCATTGCTTGCTTCTGAACCTGGCAGTATTGCTATCGCGGTGCTGGTGGACAGAAAGCATAAGTCCTTTCCCGTATCTCCTGATATTGTAGGTCACACAGTAGCTACTACGGTACAGGATCATATCGAAGTAGAAACGAAAGGGAACGAAATAATAGCAGCATATCTTCAATAAACAATCCAATCTTAAAATCGACAATTTCTATAGATAAATGGGCTATACACTGGTGATACATGGCGGGGCGGGAAAGATAACACCCGCTATAATGAACGCAGAACTGGAGCAGCAATATACTGAGGCACTAAACACTGCCCTCGATGCGGGACAGCAAGTGCTACAAGGCGGTGGCAGCGCAACGGATGCCGTTATTTCTGCCATTGTTGAATTGGAGAACAACACGCTGTTCAACGCAGGTAAAGGAGCTGTATTCACCAAGAAAGGCTTGAATGAAATGGATGCAGCCATAATGGATGGCAGCAACCTGATGGCCGGAGCAGTAGCCGGTGTGCGCAACATTAAGAATCCGATCAGACTTGCCAATGAGATCATGCTGCATTCCGGCCACGTTTTCCTGAGTGGTAATGGAGCAGCAGAGTTCGCATTAAACCGAGGTGTGGAATTCGCGCCCGATGAATATTTTTTCAACAAGCAGCGTTACGATCAGTGGGTGGAGATACGCGATAGCGATTTTTATCAGCTGGATCATAAGGAAGATAACCTGAAAGGTGCGGTACCCAATCCCGACCATAAGTTTGGTACAGTAGGGGCAGTAGCAATGGACGAGCAAGGCAATCTGGCTGCAGGCACATCAACAGGTGGCATGACCAACAAGCGCTTCGGCCGGATAGGGGATAGCCCGGTGATCGGGTCCGGCACTTATGCCAATAATAATACTTGCGCAATATCCTGCACCGGGCACGGCGAGTTTTTCCTGCGTGCCGTAGTAGCTTATGATGTTTCCTGCTTAATGGAATATAAAGGCCTGTCCCTTAAGGAGGCATGTAATACAGTAATAAAAGGCAAGTTGGTAAAAATGGGTGGTGAAGGCGGCCTGATAGCCGTGGACGCTAAAGGCAACTACGATATGTGCTTTAACTCTGCCGGTATGTATAGAGGCATGCGAAATAACCAGGGCCACAGTGAAGTGGCCTGGTTTGGAAAATAATTTCGCTCATTTTAGTCTTCACCATCGCCTGCAGCACCACCATCGCTGCCGTCTCCTAAGTCGTAAGCGGTTTCCTCGGGTTCTGCTTGGCTGTCACGGCGCTCGTGGGCTGCGTTTGCCTGGCGCTCTGCTTCTTTCGTACGCGCATCGTCCTGTTGCGGACGCGGAGCCTTTGACTTCTCATCATTTGTCTGCATAATAAAGTTTCTACGAGAAGTATAAAGACTATGCCCCGTGACCTGCAAAATGGTTGTATCTGTTAAACACAGACAATCAGCATTTCACCTAATGTGGTGCGTAGGGTGTCGCGGGAACTGTAGAATCTCTTGTCCGCAAAAAGAGAAAATGTTGCAAGCGTAACTACTTGAGGAGTTCGTCAATAACACTGCTCATCTCTGAATAAAGCTTGTCCGAATACCCTATAGTGCTATAGGCAACTTTGCCGCTCTTATCGATGATATACATAGTGGGCCAAGCCTCCACTTGGTAGCTTCTTGGTACGGACTTGTCGACCAATATGATGGGGTAATCGATCGGGTTGTGCTCCAGGAATTTAGGCATGCGTTTCAGGCTGGCGCTATCTGCATCAAAAGCATTGATACCATAGACCCGGACGTCTGTACCTGCATACTTTTCTTTCAGCTTCTCCATTTCCGGTATCGCCTTGATACAGGGTCCGCAGGTACTGTACCAGAAGTCAAGCACCGTCACCTTCCCTTCAAAGTTCAGGCTCTTATCGCTCATATTGCCATATAATTTTCCCGTGATCGGCGGAACTTTTGTGCCGTCGGCGAGCGGTTTTATTTCTTTCCTTTCATACGCGGCCGCCTTGTATGATTTAGGTATCTGTTTAGAAGAGAATCTCGTTGCAGCAACCTTATTGAAAGTGTATGAATGGATTAGGAACTCGTCGTATTGGTAGTTGCCCTGGAACATGATCTTCCTTTTCGTAAAGACGGGCATGTAGCTTTTCTTGTCGATGTATATCCATCTTTTGTGCTTGGTCATTTCCTCTTCGTCGGGAAATTTGATAGATATGGCATAGCAGTCCAGTCCGTTGATGCTTGTATCGGCCAGGCGCTTTAGCGTGTTGGCAGTATCAGTATACTCTTTGAGTTTCCCCGGTTCCAGGAAATAGGGCCACACAATGCGGTAAAAGGTATTACCCGTCATAGCCCAGCTTTCGTTCTTGTTCTTAACGTCGTATGTGGTCACCTCTTTTTTCTTACCATCTACCTCGTATATCTTTGCACCGTCGTAAAACTTATACGAGGTGTCATTGCGTGAAAGCCATATTTTCGCGCCGAAGAAGGTGTCTTTAATATCGCGTAGCAGGTATACTTTTCCTTTGTAGCTACCAGTATCCTCACTGTCAAAGAACTTAAGCCTCGCTGTGGCGTTGTATTGTACGCTGCGCTGCGCGCCGATAGCTTTTGAGCTTTTGAGAAGAATATCCTTCGGGCTTTCCTGTGCAAAGATGACAGTGGTAAAAAGTAATGTGCAGAAAGAAATCAAATATCGCATAGCTGCGTAGTTTTGACTTCAAAATACTCATATTTGATTATATGGCTAAATCCGTCCTTCCTCATACTTCAATCCCTTGAAGTACTCCACATCTTTCAGAAGGCTCTTCTTTTTCAGTTGCAGCTTAATAGCAGCGCTGAGGGCTGATATGGGTGAGAGAATAAATATCGCAACGATGAGCAGGTTCTTGAATTGCTTCACACGGCCCACACGATTCGGGTCGCCGGGGCCGCCTTTCTCGCGTATGTACTTAGACCAGAAGCGAAAGTTTTTAATACCCTTTTGCTCCAGCAGCACCAGTCCGGGATTGAGCTTTAAAGAGCCCATCATCAGCAATTCGTGATGCAGCGTATCTAACCTGTTTTCGGTAAGATGTTTGTAAATAGGGGTGCCATACCGTTGTGCTGCGGCTATGTCCTTCTCCTGCACACCGGCAGCGGGCAGCAGGCCCTTAGCTTCTTTCCGACCGGTGAAGGACCAGCGTATCACGGTAAGGGTGGAAATGATATTGGTATTGGTGTCAACGAGCGCGATGTTTGCCACTAGTTTTGCGTTCAACTTTTCCAGGTACATCTTCACCTTTTCCTGTGCATGCAGCCACATATTGCGGGCACCTATTACGGTAATCACATTCTTGCCACTCAGCACCTTGGCTGAAGGGCTTTGCAGGAACGAGGAGATAGGTAATGAAGGATTGAGAAACCAGGGCTGCCATCCAAAGATCACAAGATCATACTGACCATTCATGATATTATCTGGCAACGGCTTCATTTCAATCGGTAAATGCTGAACCGTCTCGGGCATTGCGTCAAAGAAAGGCACTGCCTTCCATGGAAAAGAATACGGGATCACCGGCTCTATCTGTGCATATTCAAGTTCCACTTTATCCTTGATATCCTGCAGTATATTGTCTATGATATGGCGTAGCTGTCCTGTTTGTGAAAAGTAGAGGACGAGGATACGTGGTTTCATAGTTACGCTACAGTGAGGTATAAATATGCGTATGAGAAGCGTGCGCTTTCCGGCACCATCACCAGGATGCGGTCACCTTTCTTTAAGCGTCCGCTGTGGAAGAGCTCTTCCAGCATCAGGAAAGGTGAAGCACTGCCCACATTACCCACTTGCGGAAGGTTGTAAAACCATTTTTCCCAGGGGATGTCCATGCCGATACGCTGGTGGTATTCATGTATCTGGTTCTTGAAGAACTCACTTGACATGTGCGGCAGGTAGTAATCTATTTGGTCACCGGTCAACCCATGTTTTTGCATTAACTCGGCAAGGAATACACCGCCTTTAGGCACGATATTCTCGCCCAGCAGGCGTGTATCCTGCTTCAGGGAAAATACACTTTGATTATTCCACTCGGCTATGTCCATATCATTCCAGCCGGTGAGCGATTTATCCTCATTCTTAATGGAGCCAGCGTACATACAAGTCTCCAGTTCATTGGCGAATGAGGTGATCTCAAGCCAGTTGATCTTTAGCGATATGCCTTCGGCATTCGGCTCGGGCTGCAGCAGGGCAGCACCGGCGCCATCGCTGAGCATCCAGCGAAGGAAGTCTTTTTCGAAGGCCAGTATCGGATTTTCATGCAGGTGGTGAAGGTTGTCGGCCTCGGGCTGAAAGCGCGATGCATGCATCCATACTGACATTCTTTCTGACCCTGATACTGCGGCAACATCGGTCATGCCGGAACCTACCGACATATAGGCATACTTGAGTGCCTGCATGCTTGTGCAGCAAGCGCCTGTTGTAGATATAAGTTCTACCCTTTGCGACAATCCCAATTCGCCGTGCATCATTACTGCCTGCGAAGGCAGCAGTTGTTCGGGCGAGGTGGTTCCTGCTGCCAGTAACTGTAATTTTTCAATCGGTAACTGCTCGTCGAATAATCCTCTTACGGCATTGGCTGCAAGTTGTGTATTGGTATGGGTCTTTTTGCCGTCCTTTAATGCATAATAACGGGTCTTTATGCCATTATTTCTTAATACAACCGATCGGGCGCGTGATGGTTTCCCATCCACCATTCCTAACACACTCTCCATCTGATCGTTACCCACCGGTTCGTTCGGCAAGTATTTGGATAGACGGGTAATATAAACGGATCTCACAATCTTGATTCAATTTGGGGTTGCAAAAATAGCCATAATCACCAAGTTTACTAAATTTTTAGCTTTAACCTGATATTAGCCAATTGCTGAAAATAGAAAATTCACCGTAATAATACGGCATTTATCCTTAAGGAATAATAACAATAATCTACCAACTGATTATATAAATCATAAACCTCTCTTGTTATAAGAGAGGTTTATGATATTTAGTTCTTTCCTTCTTTTATTGCTCGTAACCGTCACCACCATTTGTATTGATGCCGTAGTAGTACATGCCCCTGTAGCCGGGATAGGTGCCGCCAAGCTTTACAACGTTGCTGCTTGCTAATACTTTTTGTAGGTCAGCAAGGCTGCTCACACTTCTATCGTTAGCACTTAGGATAACAAAGCCTTTGCGCATATCCGTCTGCTGCGAAATAAGTCCATCACCCGGGTCGGTCAGCATTATGCCATTGCGTATGCCGAGTTTGCTTTTTTCTGCACTTGTTAAATTCCTGAAGCTCGCGCCCAGAAGTTTCACCTGTTCGTCGGTTTCCTTTAATATACTGGTAGTGCCTGCTTCATTCTTTAGTTGCACCATTGTCCTGTACTCTTTACCGTCACGGCTGTAGGTAACGCTTATATTGTCGCCGGGCTTGTACCTGGCCACTTGTTCTATCATTTCAGGTGCGGAATGGATAGGCGCACCGTTGATTTGAGTAATAAAGTCGCCCTTACGAATGCCCGCTTTAGCTGCGCCGCCATCGCTCGCTACGGCATTTACATAAATACCGTCATTGCGGTCAAGCCCATAAGCGCTGATCTGTTCCGGTGTTGCATTTTTGCGGTCCAGGTAACCTACACCCAGGTAACCTCTTTGTACCGATCCATATTGCATCAGGTCATTCACTGCTTTTTTCACGATGTTCGACGGTATGGCATAAGAGTAACCTGCGTAAGAACCGGTGGGCGAGGCGATGGCAGAGTTGATGCCTATCAACTGCCCGGCGGTATTCACTAATGCGCCGCCACTGTTACCGGGGTTCACAGCAGCGTCTGTCTGTATGAACGACTCTACCGGCAGTGCCGATTGCGACCTGTTGATGCCTAAAGAGCGCCCCTTCGCGCTCACGATACCTGCCGTTACCGTGGCATCAAGCGTCAGGGGATAGCCCACCGCTAGTACCCATTGTCCTAAATGCACATCATCGGAGTTGCCAAACTCCATATAAGGCATATTCTTCTCATTGATCTTTAACAAAGCTATATCTGTCGAAGCGTCAGTGCCCACCACTTTAGCTGTCGAGGTGTACCTGTCATTAAAGGTAACTGTCACTTCGTCGGCGCCTGCTACAACATGGTTGTTCGTAACAATATAGCCGTCCGGTGATATCACCACCCCCGAGCCTGAACCCATCTGTGGGGCCATACGATATTGTCTTTCACCAAACATGTCTCCAAACAGGTCAGCGAAAGGATCAGTGGCTACCACTGTCCTTGCCTTGGTAGTTGTTTTGATATGAACTACCGCTTTAACTGAACCTTCGGCAGCATTTTGGAAATCAACAGCTGCGGGATTATTTCTAAGGGTAGGGCCGCCATCTGTATAGCTGGCATAGTTGACGGGTAAAGCGTTACGCTCTTGCGCACTACCGAGTAACGAATGATGTTGAAACCGTGCTGCCACGCCCAACGTTAATACAGACGTGATGGCAGCGGTAAGAACGACCGGAAATAGTTTGAATTTCATAGTTTCTTCTCCTGATTTTAATTCCTTAGCCACAAATTTATTACCTCATATTATTAAAAAATCGTTAAAATAGATTGCAATACCCTTGACAGAAATTCATTTAACATTGCGGCATCATAGCACAATTAAAATTTATTTGTCAACGACATCAGCCTTCCAATATTTTAATGCAATTTTCATATTCGCACATTTTCAAATTATCACATTATTTCCCTACCTTTGCACCCGTTTTTAACGTATAATTATTCATCAAAATGGCAGACTTACGCTTACAGCGCAACTTTGGTATTGCAGCACATATCGATGCAGGTAAGACCACTACTACAGAACGTATCCTTTATTACACAGGTGTAAACCACAAAATAGGTGAGGTGCACGAAGGTGCGGCAACCATGGACTGGATGGCACAGGAGCAAGAGCGTGGTATCACCATCACATCGGCAGCTACTACTTGCTTTTGGAATTTCCCTACGGTACAGGGCCAGCCGACTGCGGATTCTAAAAAATATAAATTCAACATTATCGATACTCCGGGCCACGTGGACTTTACTGTTGAGGTGGAGCGCTCTATGCGTGTACTCGATGGTCTTGTTGCCCTGTTTTCAGCAGTTGACGGCGTAGAACCTCAGTCTGAAACGGTGTGGCGCCAGGCTAACCGTTACCGTGTACCACGTATCGGTTTCGTAAATAAGATGGACCGTATAGGTGCTGACTTCCTTATGGTAGTACAGCAGGTGCGTGACATGCTGGGCGCTAAATCAGTTCCCCTGCAGCTGCCTATCGGTGCTGAAGATAATTTCAAAGGCGTAGTTGACCTGATCCGCATGAAATCGATCGTGTGGGAAGATGCTACACAAGGAATGACCTATACGGAAGGTGAGATACCTGCTGATATGGTTGACGAAGCTAACCACTGGCGCGCCCAGCTGGTAGAAGCCGTTGCAGAGTATGACGACAAGCTGATGGAGAAATTCTTTGAAGATCCGAATAGTATCTCTGAAGAAGAAATCCACGAGGCTGTACGTAAAGCTACTATCGACCTGAGCATTATCCCGATGCTTTGCGGTTCTGCATACAAGAACAAAGGTGTACAGACAGCGCTCGACGCGGTGATCCGTTACCTGCCTAGCCCTGTTGACATCGAGTCGATCAAAGGAACAGATCCGGATTCAGGCGAAGAAATGACCCGTAAGCCGGATGCTAAAGAACCATTCGCTGCCTTGGCCTTTAAGATCATGACCGATCCTTTCGTAGGTCGCCTGGCCTTCTTCCGCTGCTATTCCGGTCACCTTGATGCAGGTTCATATGTGCTCAACATGCGTTCGGGTAAGAACGAGCGTATCAGCCGTATCATGCAGATGCACGCCAATAAGCAAAACCCCATCGACTTCATCGAAGCTGGTGATATCGGTGCGGCAGTAGGCTTTAAGGATATCAAAACAGGTGACACGCTTTGCGACGAAAAACACCCGATCGTATTGGAGAACATGTTCATCCCTGAGCCTGTGATCTCGATAGCTGTTGAGCCTAAAACACAGGCCGACGTCGATAAGATGGGTATGGCCATCGCTAAGCTGGTGGAAGAAGATCCTACGCTGCGCGTTAAGACCGACGAAGATACCGGCCAAACCATCCTTAGCGGTATGGGTGAGCTGCACCTCGAGATCATCGTTGACCGTATGAAACGCGAGTTCAAAGTTGAGATCAACCAGGGTGCTCCTCAGGTGGCTTACAAAGAAGCCTTCACGATGAAGATCGAACACCGCGAAGTGTTCAAGAAGCAAACAGGTGGTCGTGGTAAGTTCGCCGACATCATGTTCGAGATAGGCCCTGCTGACGAAGAGTTCCTGAAAGAAGGTAAAGGCAACTTCCAGTTCGTTAACGACATTTTCGGTGGTTCTATCCCGCGTGAGTTCATCGCTCCGATACAGAAGGGCTTTGAAGCGTCGATGGGCACAGGTCCTTTGGCTGGTTTCCCCGTTGAGCACATGCGCATACGCATATTCGACGGTTCTTTCCACCAGGTGGACTCTGACGGTATGTCATTCGAGCTTTGTGCTAAGTCTGGCTTCCGTGAAGCCGGTAAGAAAGCTAAGCCGGTACTGCTTGAGCCGATCATGAAAGTGGAAGTGATCACTCCTGATCAGTACATGGGTGACGTGACAGGTGACCTTAACCGCCGCCGCGCAATGCTGGAAGGTATGGACAGCCGTAACAACCTGCAGGTGATCAAGGCGAAAGTGCCACTGAGCGAAATGTTCGGTTACGTTACGCAGCTCCGTTCGCTGTCGTCAGGCCGTGCCACTTCTACTATGGAGTTTAGCCACTATTCTCCTGCTCCGCGCAATATCGAAGAGGAAGTAGTAGCTAAAGCGAAAGGTAAGGTTAGCGCTTAATTAGATTAACCATAATCAAAATAAATAGTCCCGCTCATCGAGCGGGACTATTGCTTTGCAAATGAGGATCGTCAGTGTTGTTATCAGCCAATAGACTTGGGCCATGAATGGTGCAGGTAACTATTTTTAAATAATTCTGAGACGCTGAAACGAAAGACTGTAGCGACTTTTGGCGATAGCTTAGGGTTTTATTCAGATGTATATGACGCTGGATGTTGCACAAGAATAATTTTTTTTGTTTCTTGTCGCAAATTTCAATTATGAAGCTTTTAAGATCCGTACTCATTATTGCGGCAATGATCATTGCCGGCCCCTTTTCAAGCAACGCTCAGTCGTGTGGCACTTCATGCGATTTCTACCATCACAATGGTGTTATCTACCAGTTGGCAAAACATAAAGCAATGGTAGAGAATGTAATGGCAAATATCATTAATAATTCCGGCGCAAAAAACAAGGATGCGGCCATTAACGCATATGTAGATCTGAAGATGTACTATGATGCCGCCACAACACAGTTTGTATATGAGATGAGCGGTAAAAAGAGCCTGTCAAAGACTTTCGACAGGATTAACTGGGCTTTCATCAAAGACAGGGAAAAAGAATATTGCTACGAGTGTAAGTATGTTTATCGCTACGATGATAATAATTGCCACTACTGCCACTACCACCTGCATCCATACCAGGTTAGGTGGTATGCCCAGTCTATCAATGAATACATTAGTGATTGCGAAAAGTTTTGTGCAAAGTATGGTGGTAAGAAAAATTATATCCATACACAAGCCCTCGATTTCAGCATATCCGATGTGCTGAGCTCGGTAGATTTTTCTCACGGGATCTACAGAATGCACGCGAACCGCAGGGAATTCCTGGCTTCTTTACTGCTTCAGTTGAAGCCTGAATCAGTAAGGAACCTGAAAGAACATAACTACTGGTGGCGCACCAAGGTTGTATATCGCAACAAGAAATAATTCAATTAAACTTAACGATTATTAAAAAAGGATGCTAACTGCATCCTTTTTTCGTATATTTGGTAACCTTTTTAACTATTATTGCAATACCAATTAAATGTATTTTTTCACCAAAACAACACCATATGAAATCACATTTTCTCTTTGCATTAATGGTTTTTTCCCTTTTAGTAACAAAGGCTGCCTTTGCAACAATTCACGTTATTCAGGTCGGGCCTAATAACGGGTTCACGTTTAGCCCCTCCAGCATTACATTTCCTATCGGCGACACTATAGAGTGGGTGTGGAGCAGTGGCACGCATACTACCACCAGCGACGCGGCCGGTATTCCGGTTGGTGCTGCTTCCTGGGACCAGCCGATAAATGCAAGCAATACCACTTACATGTACAAGCCTACTGTTACCGGTGTGTATAATTACCATTGCACCTTTCACCAGGGCTTGGGCATGATAGGTAATTTCACAGTTACCTCACCAACCACTGTAACAAATGTTGCTGCTAACACTAAAATGCTGATCAGCCCCAACCCCGCAACCGGAACAATCAATATACCGGTTAATGGATCGGCTATCGTGGAAGTTTATAACCTCAATGGATCTCTGGTTCGGCGTTTAATACCCATGGAGGGTAGCCTTGGTGGGCAGACTTATCGCATCGATGAGATCGCGGAAGGAACGTATTTTATACATATAAGGACTGCCGGGGCAACGTTCACAGAAAAACTTATTATAGCAAGATAATTTCTCGCTGCCCGTATTAAGCGCATGCACTTCTGTGTATGCGCTTAATTTCTTTTATACGGTGTAGTAAGCTGGCAATAAAGCGACGTATCGGTCGATTTCAGGTGGATATAAATATAGTTGCACTGATCGTCGGCTTTACTCTTCTTCACCTCGCCCATATCATAGGTTGTAGCCCCCTTTACCTTGCTATAGCATTCGCATACATAGCGGTCCCTTCTGCATGAGGCAGAGAAAACGGATATTGCGCCGAGAAGCAGGAATGCGCCTAAAAGATGCTTGTTAGGTAACGATAGTTTTTTCATGAAATAAAATTAGCTTTTATCTACCGAATATTTACCTGGTCCTACAAATAAAAGTCCGAGGAAGGTAAAAAATAGTTCAATTGCGTGTGACGCATCCCCCAGGCTATCGCCGCTTTTGAAGTGATGAAGCGCCGCCACAAACATTGTGAACATGATCAACAAACTCGCCGGCCTGAAAAACAATCCCAGGATGATCAAAATACCACCCAGACATTCTGTAACAGCCGCCATAAGCCCCCACGCCGTGAAATAGGCATGTACACCAAGGTGCTCCATTGCTTTGCCGATCTTTTCCCATTTTTCCGCACCCCCAGCCAACTTTGGATATCCATGAACTACCATCATTGCCCCTAGCCCCAGCCTCATTAGAAGAAGGCCGGTGCCTGAATATCTTTCCAATTTACCGAATACTGCCATTAGTGCGCTCTGTCTTAAATTCCTTTTATAATTGGCCGTCTAAATATAGAAACCAAATTCTTTCCACGCAACAGGCAACTTCTTTTTCGGCTATTCGGGCAAAAGCCTTCTTTTTTCTATCTGTTTATATATATTTGCTGAGACTACTAAAAAATATGTGCTCTATGAAGAAAATATCAACACTTTCATGTCTAATATTGCTTGCTGCCGGTTTGGTAATGGGAAGCTGCAGAAGAGAATTGACCGGGGCAACATATACCTGCCAGTGTACTACAAACGTATACGTAAATGGCACGCTTACACAAAGCTCAAAAACTAACTATTCCATTACCAGCACAGACCCGGAGAATGCTCAGACGCTTTGTAACTCATACGATTCGAATTTGACGCAAACAGGCATGACCAATGGCCAGACAAAAAACTGCGTGATCCAATAGCTCTCACGGTACTTATCTTAATAAAACAGAATGCTGTTTCAATATTTGAAACAGCATTTTTGTTTGTCTTCATGCCTGGTTTTTTAACTTAAAGTTTATTGTTAAATTTGATTTTAATTTATTTGTAATATATTCGAAAAAAACAGCCTGTTTACCCAACTAACAGGAACGTTTTTATAGTCTTTTTATCTGGATTTACGCTGGAGACAGCACGGCAAAATAATATTACATTTTTACGAAAATTATTTTGTTGAATGTAGGTTAAATTCTAAAAATATAGTATCTTTCTCAAACTTAATCCAGGTATATGAATAGAAAACTATTCTTTATATTTCCCGTCTTACTCGCATGGATTCCCTTATTTACCATGGCCAACGGCAATCAGTCATTGAGTACGAATTTCAACATGACCAAATGTGGTTTGAACTACACTACTGCTTCTGCGGTTACGGGTCAGCGTCCCCCGGTTGGTGGTCAAGTGCAGCCCGTGGCATTAAATATATCTGGTATACCCGCCGGTGCTACAATCGAAGCTGCTTTTCTGTATACAGAAGGCTCAGGTGATGGTTCCGCCCAGACAGCTACTATTGCAGGCCCCTTAGGCACTGCTGCCTATCCGATGACATTGATCGGGTCATCCTCAGATAAGTGTTGGGGTTATTCCGGCTCTCATTCATATCGCGCCGACGTTACCGCTTCTGTCAACGGTAATGGCATCTACAATGTCAGTGGCTTGCTCGTCGATCCCACATTGGCTCACACAAACGACATGGATGGCTGTTCACTCATTGTCATTTACAGTCAGACCGGTCAACTGTGGACTGGTACTTTAATAATAAATGATGGCGCGGTCGAAGGAGGCATCGCAAACCCCCAGAATACAACACAGACAATAACGTATCCTGCAATATGTGGCCCTACCAGTAACGGAACAGCGTTTATGGGCATTGGTGACTTGCAGCCCAACATTGCACAGACCGCAACGCTTACATTTAATGGCACTCCATGGCCCTTGTCATCCGACTGGTGGGACCTTGCGTCTGTGAATACAACATATACAGCAGGGCAGACCTTTACCGATTTCAACGTGAATAGTACTAGCAGTGGCGATTGCTGGAACATCTGCTTTATAGGTGTATACTGGCAGAACACGTCGTGTGCGATATGTACGCCGCCGATAGTTGATCTGGATAGTACATCAACACCCGCCAGTTGCGACAAGTGTAACGGCACGGCTACGATCATAGCCACGGGCAGCCAGATAGGGTATACGTACCTGTGGTCTACCGGTGATACGACACCTACGGTAACGGGCCTTTGTGAGGGTACCTAT
>JAFDXN010000055.1 GCA_018267915.1 Bacteroidota bacterium
CAGCCAGCTCAGAAGCCAGCTCTCCAGCCAGCTCAGAAGCCAGCTCTCCAGCCAGCTCAGAAGCCAGCTCTCCAGCCAGCTCAGAAGCCAGCTCTCCAGCCAGCTCGACAGCCAGCTCAGAAGCCAGCTCGACAGCCAGCTCTCCAGCCAGCTCGACAGCCAGCTCAGAAGCCAGCTCAGAAGCCAGCTCGACAGCCAGCTCTCCAGCCAGCTCAGAAGCCAGCTCGACAGCCAGCTCTCCAGCCAGCTCTCCAGCCAGCTCAGAAGCCAGCTCGACAGCCAGCTCGACAGCCAGCTCGACAGCCAGCTCGACAGCCAGCTCAGAAGCCAGCTCGACAGCCAGCTCAGAAAACATGCATACACTGTCCTTATAAACCGCTGGGCATTTGGCTGGTGGTTCAC
The DNA here is from genome assembly GCA_018267915.1 of Bacteroidota bacterium. Classification (GTDB taxonomy): domain Bacteria; phylum Bacteroidota; class Bacteroidia; order Chitinophagales; family Chitinophagaceae; genus MKUN01. The sequence goes on from JAFDXN010000055.1 coordinate 403, forward strand.
ATATTATCTACCGATGGCGATGTTTGCTAAAACTCTCGGGTTCAAAATGGAGAAAGAAACCGAGGAGCTTGCCAATCTATTCATGGAGCTTGTCGAAGAAACCCACATAATCTCGACATTTGAGGGTATTTGCTTTGTCTCCGACTTCCCGACAAAAATAACAGTCGATGAAGGGTTTAGACTGCACAACGAAACCGGTATGGCTCTTGAGTATGCTGACGGCTACGGTGTGTTTCAGTGGCATGGTGTGCGTGTCGACTTTGAACATTCCGATATCATCACCACTCCAGATAGCATCACACCGGATCGCATCGACAAGGAAACCAATCAAGAACTAAAGCGAGTCATGCTTGAAAGATTCACGGCTGAAAGATACATCCGTGAAGGTGGCGCCGGGCTGATTCACAAGGAAAAACTGAAGGGCGTACTCAAAGTAAAAGGCGAAGACTTCAAGCATCCAACCACCGAGTTGTACAAGAAGCCTATAGCCGGCACTGACATCGAAATGACTTTTGTCAGAGTCATCAACTCAACGCCTGAGCCCGATGGTGAGTGGAAAGAATACTGGTTGGAAGTTGCGCCGGATCTCAGACCGATTGATCCGCATACTGGTGAGCTATTTGGCAAAGCGCAAGAGCTTACCGGGTGGAACGCAATAGCAAGTACCTGGGGAATGACTGGCGAAGAGTATCACCCGCTGGTGGAGACATAGAGCGAAACAACAGAGCCGGTGAAAGTCCGGCTCAACAAATTACAAGTTAAGGGAGATGGATAAGATGACCACTGAAACACAAGAAGATACAGGTAGAGGCATCGTGAGCGACCTGAAAGGCTTTACCGATAAAGAGTGCCGCCGGCACTATTACCCGGTTCACGAAGAATGGCAAATCAGCGAGTGTGCAGGCGCGGTGCTCAAGTTTGATTTGACAGGACAAGCAGAAGTGCTGCTGACTCGCGATGAAGCTGAAGATCTTTCCCGCCTGTTGAGACACTTCGCAGATCACGGCACCTTGCCGGCTCCTTACAAACAAGAGCCAAGCCCGGTGTATAGCGACGATAAATAACCACCACGGAGCCGGTTCGCTGGCTCCAAGTCTGGGGTTTGGTGATAATGGACAACACGCCGGGCGCGCGCCGGAGATGCACGTTCAAGTCGTGCAGCCCCTAATAACTAACCAACGATTTACGGAGATTGATATGAACAAAGAAGAGATCGCAAAAGAAATAAAAACCTGCGAGGACCGACTGTCGGAACTGCGCAAGAAGTTAGAAGAACCAGAGTTTAAGCCTTTGCGCCCTGATGTGTATCTGTGCAAGTGGGTCAAGGCTGGACGCTTTGACCGGATTATCGTTGCGGGGACCGAGCAAACATATGTTTATGACTTTGCCGGAAAACAGATGAATGAAGACAATTTTGTGACAAATGGAAACGCTGTCAAACTCAGTTCCGGCAGTGCTATAGAAGTGTATTTCGACCTAACAGCGCTTACCGCCCGCAAGTAACAACAATAACAAATAGATGATTTATGGAGGCAAACGTGAGTAAGCAGAAATACAAATATTGGGTGGTTCCGATTCACGTTGATGCTACTGGTCACATTTGCGTAAAAGTTCCAGCCGATTGGACCCAGAAGCAGATTCAAGAGTTTGCAATGGATGAATTCTGGCCGGGCTTTGACAACACGGAAATTGGCGATCCTGTTAATGCTCTCAAGCCGAGCAAGATAAGCGCCGAACACTTCGACAAAGAGCGGAGCAAGGGACAAACCGCCGAGCACACTAACAAATAATTTGAGGAGAGGATATGCCCACAAAACAAACCTGCAACGAAGATAGCTGCCGCGCTGTGCGCAATATTCTTGCGGATGCTTACGAAATGCTCGCTAAGGCACTGGAAGAAATAGCAGAGCTAGAAGACAACTACGGCGGCGACACTGGCATGACTTCTGCTCAAGGCGAGTTTAATTTTCGCAGAGCGATACAGATAGCCGGTAATGCCAGGCGTAAAGCCCAGTATCACATTTACGATGCAAGCAAGCAATAACTAGATATTTGAGGAAATGATCATGGACCAGGTTAAAATTTTTAGTTTCGGTGGTGGCGTTCAAAGCGTCGCCGCCTTGGTCCTTGCAGTCAAGCGAGAGATCGACTTTCCCGTCTTTGCTTTTGCCAATACTGGAAATGACAGCGAGAGCCCGGAAACTTTGGAGTATTTAGAGAAATGGGTGAAACCATATCTCTCGGACAAAAACGTAAAACTACTAACTACCGAGAAGCGCAATAGAGCCGGTGAGACTGTGACTCTATACGAGCATCTGATGGGTAACAATCGGTCGATTTCAATTCCTGTTTACTTGCCATCCGGTGCACCGGGTACGCGAAAGTGTACAGTCGATTGGAAGATAAAGCCGATTGCAAAAGTGACTAGATCCCTTGGAGCTTCCAAGAAAACGCCAGGAGTCATTGGAATTGGAATTTCAAAGGATGAGGTCCAGAGAGCCAAAGACAGTCAAATATCACACCAGATTAACGAGTTTCCGCTTCTCAAGTTAAATCTCACCAGATCTGATTGTGGTGGCATCATCCGTGATGCGGGGTTGCCGGTGCCGCCAAAGTCCTCTTGCTGGTTTTGTCCTTATAAAAAGCTGAAGGAATGGCAGGAAATGGCAACCCACAATCCGACCATGTTTGAGAAAGCTGCCGAGCTAGAGGCGAAGCTAGAGGCGAAGCTAGAGGCGAAGCGCGGTGGCTTGGGTAAGGATGGTGTCTATTTGACCCGCCGCTTGGTTCCATTGAAAGAAGCCGTTTTGCCGTGCGACCAGCTCAAGCTACCACTCTACGAAGAGTGCTCCGGCTATTGCTGGACATAAGTAACTAACTAACAATTTGAGGTTTCAAACGCATGACAGAACAAGAGGAACAGGAGTTTCGGGTCAAGCTGCGCGAACGCTGGGCTCTGAACAAAGAGCAAGAAGACTGGTATGTCGCAAAGGTCAAGGAAGCAAGAAAAGCCAATGCTATCCGAGACTCAATCAAGAAAGCTGAAGAGGAAACGGAAAAGCTCAACGAAATACGGAAAGTAGATCGAGATTCGCTAAACAAGCCGTTCACAATCTAACTAACAATTTGAGGTAACAGACAGTGATAGAAAGCGAGAGAGAAAAAGGGCTTTATCAAAAGTACGAAGTCAAAAAGCTGAGCAAGCCAGACAAGAAGCTCGACTGTATCGTGCTGGAATTTGATGATCCAATCAATACACCCGCGCTTATGTGCTGGGCTTACTCGATGAGAGAGAACGGTTACCACCAAGTATTTGCTGATGTTTGTGGAAAACTGCAAAACCATGGTCAGCCAACCGATGATTGGGGTGCGCTTCTAATGCACAGGGTTATCCAGGCACAAGCTGAACGAATTGCAGTACTGGAAATACAGCTCAGAGAAGCTAAAGCCACTAAGTAACTATTTGAAGCAATGGTCAAACTCTTTCTATCACTACATCGAAAGCTTTGGCGTATCCGGTATCGCTGGAACACACGGCGCCTACTAAAGAAGTCAGACAAGCTATTGCGTGAAACAAAAGAGTTATTGGAAGACATGAACGAAAACACTAATTGAGGATTAATGGAGGTTGACACACAACCTCTTATCACTGATGATAATATCACTAATGATAAGAGGTGCCCATGGAAAGGAAGCGAGACTTTTTTGCAAAAGCGGCCAGTGCCAAGCTGACCGGTGAACAATGCAGAGTACTGCTCTGCTTGCTCTCGACCGAGGCAGATGGGGTGATAAGTATAACCAGGGCAGAAATTGCGGGCATCTTGGAGCTGGCGATGCCGAACGTTTCAAGGGCGATTACTGCTCTGAAAGATGCCGGTTTATTAGAGACTACAGAATCACAGCGCTACACCGGCAAGCGAGATGTACTGCTGATCAAGCGGAAATATCAAATTTGAGGTTTGAGTAAATGGACGAACGACTATTGCAGGCGCTAAAGCATCTGGCTACCAGCACCGACAACAAAAGCGAGAAAGCAGCGCTTTGCGGCATGATCCGCAGATATATTGAGCTTTACGGCATCGAACGTTATTGGGATGGCGCTGCCGGCACTGCCCATCAATTAACGGACGACATTAAATGCAGCGCACACACAAACGCAGTGAGCGCAACAGAAGAACAACTGAGGTCAATTGAAGATGTGATAGGTGGATCAAAAGAAATCGAAGGCAACTTGCCGACACCGGAACAAGCCGCCAAAAGTCTACAAGCAATGGCTGATATGTGCGCAAAGGAAACCAGTGTGTTTGATAGGTTCGAAAACAGCAAAGAAAACGAACACAATTAAAGCAAAACGGCTCAACCTTTAATAACGACTTCCGCTATTAAAGACAGCTTTAACAAGGAGGGATGATGAAAAACAAGGATAGGGAGAAACAATGGTTTGAGGTAACAGTGTGCATCGAGGGAGAAGGCAACGCACGCATACTAAAGGAGAGGATACTGAGCCGCTTTTCCGAACCTTATCTGTGCGATGTCGCAGGTGGTTCGGTAGACTATGGATGTTATTCCTTCAGATCGATGCCCGAAACAGTCAACGTGACGCACCTGATTGCACCACCGAAATAGGAGATTAGTGGCAAGTGATCGACAAATACACGACAACACGAATTAAAACTTGGCTCGATAATGCATGGTCTGCCGCCGTCGGTGCAGTGCTGTGGGTGATTATCAAGATTACTGGGAGGGATGGGGTTTGAAAGATTCAACATGGTTCGGGCTGTTTGGCTTGCTTTGTGTTTGTCTAACTGTGCCGTTTCCGTATAAACCCGCGCAATCTACTACAACTATTCGTACAGGAGAGCCGGGAGAGATACTCGTAGAGCAAAATGGCGAATTGATCTGGACACAACCAGAATCAACGGCATGTGGTGGACCTGGTGGTGGCGGCATAATTGTGAGGATAGAAGATTGAATGACGAAGAACGCATTCGCAATCTCGAAGAGAAGATCCAAAGACAGCGAGCCGATCTCGCGAGAATGTATAGAGGCGAAAATGAGTATATCGACAGGCTAAAAGAGGAGTTGTCACAAGAACGATACTACAAAGATATGTGGCACGAAAGATACAAAATAGTGTATGGCAGACTTAAAAACAAGGAGTAAACATGGAACAACAGGCGACCCAACAACTAACCGCAGATCAAATTACATTTTGGAAGGTATGGCAAGACTACAAACAAAACCACCCGCTAAAACCTTCGACAATCAACCTTTATGAATACTGCCTTAGGCACTCCTTGCCCGATTGGATATACAGTGGGCTGAAAGAGATCAAGGGTGCTGACGTATTCCAGAAGCATCAAACCCTTACTAAAACCGACGCAGCGCAAGCAGATCTTGCCTTCCGATTCGTTAAAGCAATCTATAAATTTGCCATTGCCTTTTACGACGACGAAGAAGGTAATCCACTCATCACGGTCGATCCGACACAAAAGCTATCCGCCCTAAGAGCTTGGAACGGGCTCAAAAGAAGAACCGGAAGAATCCCACCCGAGAAAGCGGCGACGTGGTGGCAAGCTCTTGAAGAATTACCAGATGCCGCCCGTGATCACCTTCGCTTGCTTTACCTAACAGGCATGCGCAAGAAGGAAGGCAGCGCTCTTAAGTGGGAGAACGTCGATCTTACCGCCGGCACAATGACTCTGATGAACACGAAGAACGGCTCCGATCACGTTATCCCTTTCTCGACGTACATCTGGGATTTATTCAAGAAAAGACACGACAAGAAAACTGGCCCGTTTGTCTTTCCCGGAACCTATATAGATTCTCCGCTGTCTGCCAACGACCGCACTTATCACAAGGTTGTGGAGTCGACCGGCATACACTTCGCACCGCACGATCTACGGCGTGGCTTTATGTCGACAGCAGCGGAGCTAGGACTGCAAGTCTATACGATCAAGAAGCTGTTAAATCACAGCAATACTGACGTGACCTACGGCTACTACGTTGCCGATATAAACAAGCTTCGTGAGTCAATCCAAACGATAAACGACGAGCTTATGCGCTGGGCAACACCGGCTCCGGCTACTTCCGCTTAAAAGCCCAATAAACGGCGCCCGAAGCGGATGCCGTGAATATTGAAATCAGCCAAACCGGCACGTCATAGTGCCGGTTTTGCCTGTAAAAGACTATCCCGTCGAAGACCGACGCGGCAATCATAAGCACGGTTACTGCGATTACTATAATCGCGGCGAGTCGGTCACGGGACATTTAGGTTTCCGCCTTTATTTCAAGTTGTGCAGTAGTTCCACGACGGCAGGACCGCCAATTACCGACACCACAACCACCAAGGCGATCAGTACTTCGTGACTCATTTACCCTTCCTCACTTCTTCGAGCTTGGCTCTAACTTTTAAGAGCTGCTCTTTTACCTCGGCAAGCTCTTTTTTCGCTTGCTCAAGATGCGCCTTGCCTTGCTTCACAACAAGATCCACAACCGCCTGCAAGTGGTCGCAAACGTCGGGGATACCGTTATGATCGGCATCTTCCAAGAGGATACCGAGCGCCTCAATTACTTCCTTGCCGACTTTTATTACATTGGCGGCGTTCTTAAATGCTTCAAACACTTTCACTCGATCTCACTCCTTTTTAGCAACAGGCTGCGGCGCCAAAGGCTGTAAAAACAGAGCCTTCTCGCGTTCCCTGCGGTTTTGCAGTCCTTTGATTACGTTTCCATGATCGTCATGGCACCATCGCGCAAGCTCTTGAGCTGCGCCGGTAAAACTTTTGTTGTTGAGCTTCTTGAGGAATGTCGATGTTTTAAAAGCATCGACACCTATGTTGTAAATAAACGAGATTAATGCGTCCACTTGATTCTGATTGAGCTGAACTCTGACGTTCTGCTGAATGATAAGTACGATCTGGACGCACTTATTGCGGCACCGGATCTCTGCCTCTTCACGGGTCATCGGCTCTTGTTTATACTTTTCGACTTCTGCCGGTGTAATTCTTGTGCCGTAGCCAATAGTGTCTTTACCGGCAGCGCATTTGTATGGCTTACTGCGGAAGCCTTCTTCGTTCTTGAGCTTATTAAGCCCGTTAGCAGATATTTGCATCACTTCGCCCCTTGCACTCTAAATCGAGTATCAAGGGCAAACCGACCCAATCAATTCAACGGTAATTCCAAATGATTATCTGCCGCAATCCCTAGAAGTGCGGCGAGCTTCTCCGGCGGCAATCCGGCTGCATATCGAACAATAGCAGCGTCTCTTTGATCCTTGTCTAAAATCATCTTACAGCGCAAAGCTTGCACGATTTCTTCGTCACTAAACAGATTAGAGGCGGCTAGCGCCGCGAAGAAGCCCTCTATATCAGGGGATGCCTTGCTGTCTACCGCCGATACCGGCGGAACACGCCTTGTGCCGTTTGTGGCGAGTATATAATTTCTATAGTCGGGGTCAAGATTCCCGTTTTCATCAGCGACCGGGGCGAACGTGCGAATAATAGAATTATCCGGGCAATCGAAGCCGGGCACTGGCGAATGATCGGATATTCTTACCTCGTTCGCCCTGTCACTGCCTTGTTCAAAAATTAAGTACGACGCTGCGCTCGCGCTGTGCGCCGTGAATAAAAACCACAAAGTCGCCAAATAAATCTTACACAGCATTATGCAACACCTCACCCCCACAAGTGGTCTCTAACCATTCCGCTTGGCAGACGCCATCCAGAGCAGCGCCAAAAGTGTACTCATGAGCTAACTTGGCTTGCTCTCTTTGGTTGCGAGAATTGAAAGCGGCATACATTTGAATCACGCTTTTAGCTTCGCACTTAAGCTCATCACCTGGCTTGATTACACCCGCGTCACAGGCGAGGTGATAATTTGTATCAAGCGGTGTCCAATTCTTGCGCATATCCATAGCGAATCTGATTGTTGGCGTACCCGTGATCGAAGTTGCCACGCCGGCGCTTGCGGTCCCGAGGTTTGTGGTCGAACCGGTCGCAGCATTAGAACCGGCGCTCACCGTTAACGAGCCAGCACCGGTAATAGTCGGAGCCATAACAACAATGCGACCGCCACCGCCGGGTCCGCCTTTGCCGCCAGATGCACCGCCAGCGCTGCCGCCATTCCCACCTGCCGCTGAGATGCTACCGGTTTTCGTGAGCGTTGCCTGGCATAGCACCTGCACAGTACCACCTGCACCACCACCGCCGCCGCCCGAGTCGGACGATGTTGTACCACCGGTCCCACCAGCTGATCCGTTTGCATTTATAGAGCCACTAGCACCGATCGTAAAATTGCCGACTGATTCGGCGTAAAATGTTCCACCGCCAGAGCCCCCAGTGCCGCCGGCAGCACCCGTACCAGCAGCAGTGCCACCGGACGAACCACCCAGCACATAAGTTTTTTGCGATCCACCGCCGACTGCTCCCGCCGCGCCACCATCTGCACCGCGAGCTCCAGCGCCAGCATTACCACCACCGCCGCCGCCACCCGTGGCAGTAAAAGCTGAGCCACCATAGACAGAGCCGCGACCAGGCACTGTGCCTGTACCGTCAGGACCAGAGGTGCCAGCTGAACCGGCGGAGGTTGTCGAGCTAGCCGCGACGTTTGTCGTCCCGTTCCAGTCTTGGGTGCTCGTGGACCGATAAATAGAGCCAGGCTCTGTGCCGTAGGTTGTTGACACTGTTTGCGTAAGGGTTGTCGCGTTATACTGCATCACTGTAGTCTCAGTGACCGCGCCTTTTGTTACCGCGCCATCAGAACCGGTGCCGCCAAACGTAGGGACAGAACCCATTGCTAGCGTCGTACCATTGGAGATAACAACCTGCCCTGACGTACCTGGACCAACCGCAGTGTAACCCGAGCCATTGCCGACTAATATTGTGCCGGTGGCTGCTGTCGTCAAGCCTGTGCCACCGTTAGTATAAACAACAGGGCTACTGAGAGATATCGTGCGATCCGCAGATAGATCGCCACCGCCAGTTAGTCCCGTACCTGCCGATACCGTGCGAGTCGTTTTAACGACAGTGCGAGCCGTACCGGAAGTGTTAACGAACTTTAGATCATCTGTGTCAATAGCAATCTCGCCATTGGTGGCGCCGATTGTCTTTTTAGGAATAACAAGGGTCTGCCCGCTACCGCCATGATCCTGCGTAAACGTGCCGCTATAGGTATTCGATTGATCGTTGAACACGGCAGAGGTCGCATGTTGCGCCTTCGCGAGATTACCGGATGTTATTTTCGCAGCGGAGTGGTTTGGAATATCGTTGGCAACCAAAGCCCTCAAGCTGACAGCACCCGTAACACTATCAGGCGTGGCTAGCACTTGGTTCGCTGCAAGACCTGAGGTAGCAGCGACAGCTAAAGTCCCCGAGCCAGTTATAGGGTTGCCGGTGACTGTAAGCCACGATGGCACTGTCATACCTACAGAGGTTACGGTGCCAGATCCAGCAGGCGAACCATAGGCAAGGAGACCAGAGCCGTTGATCCCGAGAAAAGTATTGTTTGCGCCCTTTGCTAAGCGTACCCAGTTAGTGCCGTTGTAATAACAAATATCTTGCGATGCCAAACTGGAAAAGTTGAGAATCGCATTTGCTGCGCTCTGTTGAGTTGTTGCGCCTGTGCCGTTAAAATATGACAACACCGGACCAAGCCCGATAACAAAGGTGCTGTTTGCGCCGTTATCCGTGGTCGTTAAACCTGTGCCGACACTTATTTGCCTTTCGTTAGACATCGAAGACTGTAATGCTGTGACAAGGAAAGGCATGTCGTTAGTGACGACCTGACCTGATAAATTCCAACCTAAACCAGGTTGAGAATTGGCTTGAGCAAAAGCGGGTGCTATTGCTATTAGAAAAGCACAGAGAAGACTAAGTGCCCGAGTCATGATTTGAAAACTTCTCCATCAGTATATCCAATAACGCCACCAACATCTGAGCTTATATAGAACGGCGTGCCGGGACGCACAGCAAAATAGTCCATGCCGGCGCCAGTAAATACCTTTTGATAGCTTGCGGCGGCCGAACCGGGATTAACCCAAGACTGGGTTGCATGGCTCCAGAGCCAAAGAGTAATGGTGCAGGTGCCGGATACCTGTACTGTGACAAGACCGTACTTTGGCGCCGTTCCGTGAGCGGAATTTCGCCCCGAGGGGGTGCTGGCGGTTAACGGAAGAGTTGTCGAGCCAATCTGTCTATGTGCTGTACCTGCGGCTGTATAAACGGCTTCGGGAAATTCCATCTTGTGTACTCCTGAACTACTGGCGCAATCCGCCTACTGTCAAAATAGACTGGACGCCTACCAAATCAATGTGATTGCCACTACCGCCGCTCAATTTGAGCGCCCAAAACCGACCGGACCCGCGACTCTCAAAGTCGATAAGTTTCGGATAAGTCGTTGTGGTGCCACTCGACCACGTCGAAAGATCCGTGACGCTTGCGCTATTCGCTGTCAGCACGCGCGAGTCTTGCTGTAGCAACTTTGTCGTACCGTCTGACATGCTTGTTAGGGTGAAAGCAGTCGCCGTGAAAGACTGATTGCCCCCCTCAGTCATAATCAAAAACTTTCTATTCGAGGCTGATTGCGCTGGTGTATTTGAGCCCATGAGCGGACTTGTGTAAGTCCAATTTATGTCGCTACCATCGTACGTATCACCGCTGTACATGACCATGATATAGCCATTCGTCGTACCGGCGTAAGCGACTCCATTGCCCACGTTAGCGCATGCCGGGGAGATGCCGTCTTTCGTAGAAAAAATCGGCGCGGTCCCGAAGTCTTCCGAGGAATTTGGATCTCGTGTGTTGAAGTTGAGAATCAGTGCATTTTGAGGGGAAGTATTCGCATCGATTGGATACCAGAACTGCGCCTCAAGAGTAGACGGATAAAAATAAGCAAAAGCCTTGGCTTGATACGTTTTGTTTAGTCTATTGGTTAGATCTTGTACGAGAGCCGTTTTGCGCAAGTTCAACAGTCCAGCTATCGATGAAGTCGCAAAAGATCTAACGCCATCAGTCGCAAGAAAATACAGGTCATTCTGAGCCTGGATAAAAGTTCTGTTAGAGACGATCCCAAACTCTCTCGTTATTTCCTTTACTTGGAACGTTTGGGCTCCGGTTCCTGTAACCATAGCTACACCGTTCTCACAACCAACAATCAAGACAGTGTCGTTAGTGTTGAGTCGCAAAGTACGCAAACCGGTGATCGGTCCTAGTACATTTGGCACATCAAGCCAGCCGCCGTCAGTGTCTACTTGTGGGGTCGAAGCCGTAGCAGATTCATAGTTGCCAGAATTTGTTATCAATACCGTGTTTGCGTTATCTGCAAATCCGGCCAGTGCCTGGCGACCTTGAAACTCTTCCAAAAATTTCGGCTTTGTAAAAGTCTTTCCACTAAGAGTTAGTGGGTAATAGGAAGACGCTGCCATGCTGCCGGTACCTGTCCACTTTTGCAGCTCATGGACGCCATCGGCAAAGAAGCAATTGATCGGACCGGCATATGTCGGTCTACCGTAAACGCGAATACAGGGCACATCCGAGGCAGTAAAGCCGGTGCCTATAGAAGTGGCGGTTTGAGTGCCGATATTGTAATCGTAATAAACCGATCCAGCTCTAAATAAAAGCTTTTTGGTTGCTGACGAATCAGTGTAAGGCTGAATCTCAAGGATTATCGCCCCCGAGTTATGCTGTGTTGCCGCATGTTTTGACCACCCGGTACCGCGGGTCGACCACACACCACGCTTAAGCATTTGTAGATTATTGAGAGTCTTAGCGTACTGCCCGTCTCTCAAAAGATCCGCAATAGAAGACGCAAGACCCTTGGTCGGCGTCAGCACGTCCAGTTTTAGAGAAACGCCACGCTGGGAGAGCTCTGACTGAGTAGCCGGCGCAACATATGCATTACCGTTACCACTACTCTCGCCACTCTGGGCAAGCACCGCAAGCGGAGTCGCAAAAGTCAAAACGCTCGCGATAAAACATGCTAAGAATCTTGCGATCATAGACCGGGTGACCTCGCGTATCTTGAGCGAGTTTTTCTAAAGCCCATCGCTCCAAGACCCAAAACAACCTTTGGAGGGTGCTCAGGACTACCAAGAGCCTCTTGCCTCAAGTCCTCGAAAAGATTATCGAGAATCATGGCATAGTCGGAAGCCTTACCCTCAGCCTTCGACACCTCTACCCACATTGTTGCGTGATCCCAGAGGATGTCTTCAAACCGGACCGGGAAGGCTATTTCATCAGTCGCAAGAGTTATGGGAGAGACGTTGAGGTAGTACTCATACCTGACTGTCAGAGAAACGTTAGAAGGCGCCGAAAAGCCAATCTTATCAACACCGGTGCCATCAGGAGGATATACATACCAACGACTCGGGAGACCCTTTGTAGTCTCGCCTGACGGGAACCACATAAGCCACTCGTCGTAGTCGATATATTCCAGCTTGCGACCTTTGCCGGTAGTTGTGACGAAAACCGTGTCCTCTTTTAAGTCTTCCGCCAGTACGCCAGCAGGAAGCGAATAGCTGTTAGATCCGCTTGTGACCGAGAACGTACCAACACGACTAAGAAACCGCCCCCGGCTCTTACGAACCAAGCGGCGGTTTACTTTATCGACAAAGAGCTTTGCCTGAAGTTGTATTTTCGTCAGGCTGGAATCCGTATTGAAAGTCGAGGCATCAGGGATCGTTGGTTCGCCGACATGCTGAAGCACGCGATTAACAACGTCCCTGAATTGTGAGTTTGCCACGTTTGCATCACCTTACAGAGCGGAGGTGGAGCCTGCACCGGTAGAGCCATAATTGCCCCTCCAGTCTGCGTAACCTACGCAGCAACGGAAGTAGAGGCGGAAGAGATGATCGTCGGAGGCTTCTTCGTGCAGCATGTCGCGCTGAGGGCGCTGTCTCCAGAAGAACATCAAACGATGAGCATCGGGATCCTGCATGTACCACTGCGTAGCGGCATTAGACGGGGCTTCAGCCAGGAAGTCAGCGACAACGATATCTTTGATACCAGAGCCGGTGATGTTCTTGTCGTTGTTCATACCGCCAGGACGCAGAGCGGACTCCTTCAGTACACTGGCTTCGTCTTCGAGATCCGGGGGAACGATCAGGCGGGTCAAATTGACAGGAGCCAGCGAGCCGTGCTCGTCGCGAGTCTTACGACCCTCAGCGCGCATCAGTCTTACAACGGCAGTAGTCATCTGACCGGTGGCAGCGTTCGAGCCGCTTGTCGGGTTGCCTGCTAGCGGATTAGAGAAGGCATGAGCGGTATTGAAAGCGCTCAAGCCGTCAGGCGCAAGCTCAGAACCACCAGGAAGACCGTTGAACAGAGCGCCGGCAGCGAGTCGCTCGATTGTACGAGCGCCAGCACGACCGAGCATCTTGACGGCATCGGTGATTTGACGATATTTTGTATCGGCAAGGGCTTCTTTGGTGATCTTGATCTCAGCTTTGTAGATCAAGTGAGTGAAGCGCTTAGAACGAACATTATCGATCTCGATTCTCTCGAAGACCGAACCTTCAGCAGCCTGGGGGATGCTGTCAGGACCCTGATATTGCAGGAGATCTTCGTAAGCATCTTGCGAATCTTCTACTTTGCAAAATTGGGTATATTGAGATTTTTTCTCGTTTTCGTCCCACGATACGTCGAAAATATCGAACAGTGTGGGCTTGAGAGTTGCCACTATATCGGCAGTTTTTAAAGCCATTTTTCCGTAAGCTCCTTGTCGGAAGAGTCACGGAAGCGCCCCACGCGCGGCTTGCTTTTACTTGAAGACGACTTCGAGTTGTTTGTTCTTAAGGTCGATTTGCATCACGTTTACAGCTCCGCCGGTTTTATTGGCGAGTGCTGTATCAATGGTGTTTTTAGCCAAGAACTTAGGATCACCGTTGATGCCGAACGGCACAGTGGAGACCTTGTTACCAGCAGAAGGAGCCACGGCAAGCGGCTCAATAAAGGTAATGGTGATGTTGCCACCGGAGGTGGCAGAGGAGGCAGAGATAACTCGATGAGCGTTCTGCTCTTTGATATACACCACGCCGCCCACCAACTCAGAACCTGCATAGCCAGACTGAGCAATAACGACGGTAGTCGAAGTGCCAGAGACAGCCGCAGCTTCGTTATGCAGCGGAGTGATGCCGATCTTGAATCTTGCGTTTCTACGAGCGGCAATCATCAAGGGCATAACAATATCGGTAGCGCCGGAAGTCTTAGACTCCTGCACAATAAAATCAGCCTGAGTATCGGACGATGTGCACGGTGTGACCTTGCCCGAAGCCAGCTTCACAGCATCGCCATCGTTCACGGTCTGAGATGCGGCGAGCGCGATGTTGTTGATCATCTGATCGCAGTTATCGCCAACCACAGATTTTGCGTATCTAAATCCTGGCATTGTTTGCGTTTCTCCTTATCGCGATGCTTCGCGCACGCGCTGCATAGCTTTTTTGGGGTCTTTGAAGTAGTTCATATTGATGTCGTAGATCGCCCTCAATTCTTTAGGCAATCCATTCGGATCAAAATTCGCGGCGGGCTCTCCGCCTTTCGCCGGCTTGCTGGAACGTAAATCGATCTGCCCTGTTGGCTTCTCGATACCGTGTTCCTTACAAAAACTATCGGCGACAATAGCTGCGGCTTCTTTCAGTCGCGCTTTAGGTAGCGGCTGTCCTGACTGATATGCCTTCTGTACATCCAAGAAACGTTTGTCGTTCCAAACAAGCTCTTTAAGCTCGCCCGCGAGATCCTGCTTGAGCCCTTGCTTGGCGTTCTTGATTAAAGGCACGCCTTCGCCGACTGTTTCCAATGCTTCAAATACAGACGACCAGCAATGCTGCTCGTAGTTTACAGCGGCTTGCTTGATATTTTCTCTACGACTTCCCTCGGCTTTGTCTCGCTCTGCTGCCTCTTGCAATTCAAGCCAGTTTCCGATGGCTTCCGCAGAGACACCTCGCTCTTGGAGATTCTTTAGGGTTTTCGCAAGATGTGTGTCTTTCGCAGGTGTCCCCGCGGTTTCTGCCATCTGCGCAAGTCGCTGAAGCACTCTATCTGTCGCACGCTGTTCAATCTGATCAACGTCGATCTCTCGCGCTTGCGCGGGACCTTCGTCAGCTCCGAGACTTTCGGCGCCTTCCAAATCTGTTTCTTGTAGTGCGTTTAAAATTTCCACTATTCTTTATCCTTCTTACTCAATTGGCTCAAAGCTCGGGGCACTCTCTGCCTTCGATTCGATTTGCGCAACAAACTGAGATAGAACGTCTTTTATGATGGAGGACGAGAAATACCCAATCAATGCAAGTGGATCTTTTGAAGGAATCGGTTGGTCGTAGTCGCTTATAAGATCTGCAATTTCTCGCTTGATCGCGTCCCAAAACTTAGATTCGACAAGCTCTTTTAAAACAAACGCTTGCCTATCCGCATCCGTTTTGGACGGCTTGGTTTTAGGCTGCTGGGGGAAGCTCTTGAGCTGGCGCATCTTGTGGCATTACCTCTTGTGGCATAGCTCCGGCTCCTGGCTGCATCGGCATACCGCCGCCCTGCATTTCCGCAAGTGCTTGCGTGAACTGCTGAACGATCTGCGGATTCTGCAACAACAACTGAACCGGATCTTGTTTGTATTGATCGAGATTTTTGACACCAAGTCTGCCGAGCAATTTGAAGATCAACTCTTGCAGAACCGGCAGAAGTTGCGGCAATTGCTCAAGCGCATTACCTGTCGTAAGCACTTGCAAAGCCTGCTGCAGTTCTTCTATCTCTTTAGCTTTATTGATGAGACCGTGATATCCGGTCACAACAATCTTGCGCTCTTTGTCGACGACGTTTCTATCAACCGAGCCCAGCGTCGCGTTTCCGTTAACGGTCTTTTCAAATGTGATCGTCGGATCGTCGAGGTAGTCGCGCATGGCATCGTAGATATCTTGCATGAGCGGCTCAAGAGATCTGATAACCATCTTCTCCAGATAGTTGTCGCGGATAACGCTGCCGGACGTGCTTTCTGTATTGATTTGCGTCGCTGTCTTGGCTGTCTTAATAGACTTCGTCGGATCTTGCATGATCGCGCCGTAAGCCCCCATCTGTCCGAGAATCTTCTGCCCGTGCCACTGCTCGACACCTTGCCCAAGCTGCACAGTATCCTTTGGCACGGGCAGCGGAGCGATGAAGTTAAGACCCACACCCGGCTTGTTATTGATGACATTCAAGCAGCCGGGAGACAACTTAAGCAGCGAATCATCCGGCAGCGCACCCGCAATAACGCTGTACGCAGGGAATATAGACGCAACCTGCGCATTAAGGCCGAGAGCGGAAATGACGTTTTTATACTGCCAAGCATTTACCGATTTCTCGACCGCACCGATACCATAAGCACCGCTAATCCAGTCGATATATGTATCAACATATAAGCCGCGCGTGCCGCTCTTGTTCGGGTTTTCTTCTACTCGGATGAGTCTATACCCGCTCTTATCAGCGCTCTCGGCTACATAAAAGAACATATCGACAAACTTATTGCTCTTGTCTGAATCAAATGTTCTGACTGGCGCATGGAACATATATACAGGAACGAGCTGAACACTTTTATTACCGCTCGCAAGCGGGTTGAGCCCGAGGTCTTTTGAGATCTCCAACCGCTCAGGGTCTTTGCTGTATATTGAGTCAAGATTGCCCGGGACAAGACCTTCAAGATTTGAATATTTCTTATTCCCATCGTTGTCGATAGCATTTTCAAGATCGGTAATCGTCATGTAGTAGCGAACGATGACCGGGTAGTCATTGCCGCTATTCAAGTCGGCAGACGGGTCCATCCAAAAATCGTACATATCGACAGGACGAACTATCGGACCGTTAAATGACGGCTCGGGGAATTTGAAGTTTTTATAGTCCTTGTCGAATGTGGTGAGATCCGGCTCTACACCTTGTTCGATAAGGCGGCGATATGTTTCGGCTTGCCCAAATCTTTTATACCGAAAGATTTTTTGCCACTGCCACCAGATAACAGACGTTCCATAAATTAACGTTTGTTTCACATGCCTGGCGTACTGACCGCGCACATCCGCACGGCGGAAAATGGACATAAGCAAATCGCGGATATCGTTAAGAGTGCCCTGGTCTTCTGAATCGTAGGCAAGCAATTCGAGATAGCTTTGATCGCGCGGCATCTGCGCCGACATGATCGCGTCGGTCAAGAAGTTGATACCGTCCCAGATGTCCGTTTCGCCCAGGTCGGATTTGTCGAGAAATTCCATTGCCTCCGCTTCCGGCAGATCGCGACGACACATATACGCTCTTGCACATTCCGGCCAGACCGACTGACGAAGATCGGCGGATGCTTCGTTGTAATACTGCAAGATCTGCCCGAGCTCTTCTACCGGCTTCTTCCAGTAATCGGCAGTGACTGCCGGCACTTTATTCTGAATAAATCCATAACCTTCGTACACTTAAAACCACCCTTGCTTTTTTCTTCTGTTTTGGAACGTCGCCCAATTCACAACGTTCTTAGCGACCTTCAAACTCGGCTTGGATGCCTTATTAGTGCCAAGTCCAATAGTTGCGAGGATGCCCATACCCAGGCAGTCGACGGCATCTTCATAGGGGTGCTCTTCGTCGATCTGTTCGGTTACTCGCTTCGTATATTTGTCGACCTTGTAGCGGTAGCCTTCCGAGAGCGCCCTATCCAATATTGGGCACTGATCCGGGTCAATCAAGAAGGCTTGAGACTTGATAGGTGCAAGCTGCTCGCGTAGTTTGTTATGAATTGCTTGAATACGACTTTTGACGCGCTGATGCTCTGTCGCTCCGTCAAAGTTTGTATCGACGTAAATATCGAACTCATCTTGAAGCGTTGAAAACTCCGGCATCTCCATAGCGGAGTTTTGACGACGCGCACCGTTAGGATCGCCGTAATCCTCAAAAGTAAAGCCGGGAAATTCCAACTCCGACACTGAAAGTACTTCGCTTGCAACATCGCGGATGTGCGCGTCTTCTCTGCACATCTCCCTAAGCACTAACACCCGACGATAGCTATCAACCTGCAAGAACAGAACAAAGAAGGTTAAGCCCGGATCCCAAACGCGTATGATCGGTCTGCCGTCTTGCGGCTTCAAGCCTTTCTTGTGGTGCCATTCCGGCACGTAGTCGCCAAAGACCTTGCCTTTTGTGGATGACTCATAACAGATATCTAGCTCTGCCGCGATCTCGTCATCGCTCTTGTTTTTACATTCTTCTCGATACCAAGGACTTGTTGGCTTACCGTTTTCATCCCTACTCAAGCCAGCAGCTTTGATCGGGTGCTTTGTCCAATGACTTGTTAGAATGACCGGCTTGACGTTGTCTTCACCGCGTCGCATGGCTGCAAACTTATTGAAAGGACCGCGGGGAGTTGATATGAATATACGGACAGAAGTTGAGTTGCCGCAGGCTTGAGCGGCAGCATAGTCATAAGCCCATGACGCGCTTTCGTCCAACACAATGAAAAATTTACGGTCGCCTCGTCCGAAGTCAGGGCAAGCGGCTTCACCGGTAATTAGCCCGCCTTCAGGGTTTCTAAGCAACAGGTGCCCCATGTGCTTATCGAGCCGCATATTTTTGGGCAGCATCCAATCCGGCAAATTGCGGATGATATATCGACCCTTCTCGAGAATCGATTTCATATCGCCGAGTGTATCCGCGAGGTCCTGCTTCCTTGATCCGAACAGTGAAGTACGGTTATGGAACAGCCAGAACCAGACAGCTATCGTCACAAGCAGCCAGGTCCATCCCATATCCCTCGTTTTCTCGACGAGGATGTCGTACTTCTTCATGTTCTTGACGGAATCATCAAGAAGGTCAAGAATCTTCTGAGCCGCTTCCACTTGATACGGGTAAAGCAGCATGGGAATTTTTTGGATGTCAGAACGCGGCTCTTCTATCCAAACGTAGTTCTCGACCCAATAAAAGAAACTATCAGAGCAGAGCTTCAACTCCGCTGCTATCTCTTTCCCTTCGTCGTCATTCTCACAAAGGAAAATGGTTTGCGCGCGTTTTCTTATCGCTTCCTGGTGCCTTGCCCGCTCAGCGAAAATCGCATCTTTATACGCTTGCTCGGCTAAAAGATTAGCCGCCTGCGCCTGAGATAAGCTTAGGAAGTCCGCTTCGTTCAATCTCTATTTCCTGTAACAACTCTTGGCGGTCATGCCAAATTTGTCCCTTGCCTTTCCCGGCAGGGACATCCAATTCATATGCTGCTTTGCCTGCTGTAGTGCGGCTGAAGTGGTTGAACGAATAGACAGTTTTGTCCTTCTTCGTCTCCACCGCCCACACAAAAGCGACCACGACTTCGTTAGACAGCTTTCGAAAAAATCCGACTGAGCCGGGACTTAACAGCCCTTCTTTTTGCCTTTTGGCATCTTGCCGAACGACATCACATCCGCCATCTTTTTCGCATCTGCCGAAACTTTCGGCGCCGGTAACGGCTTTTTCGGCTGTTTTTTCTTCTGCATTTTTCGCCTTCATTCGCTTGCCTCTCGGCACTCTGAAACCAGAGTACCGAGGCGACAAACCCAATCAATGCAATCTATTTTCTGGTGACTTTCCCTTCGAGCGGATCTGACCAAGTCAAAGGGAAACGAGCGCCCAAAAGATTGAGGTCGTTTATCTTAAGCGGCTCTTCGCCGTGCTGCTTGGAAAAATATGCCGCAGACTCGGCTTTCTTCGCACGATATATAACCGACGGTATTCCTGGCGCGACATGATCAACAATCGGCAAAGCGCGACCGCCCGGCAACTCATCTAACTCAATCTCTCCACCACCGATACGCTTGCCTTCAGTAGTGAAATTGTGATAGGTCTTAAACCCTGCGATTGCCGATCCTATATCCTCACCCGCTCGGATAGTTTCGCCCGTGGGGAGCCCAGTGAACGGAAGTCTCGGCATAGCCACCTGCGCGGCTCCCTTTGCGACTTTATACCCTTGTGCTTGCATCTTATCCACGTCGCCTTTTTGCATGGCTTCTTCGAGCTTCCAAGCGTCTTGCGCAGTCTTGTACGCAGCTTGAGGACCGACACCGGTCGCGGCGAATTGAGCGGGCAATACGTTGTCGTAATCCAGCTTCTCTGATAGCTCGGGCACAAACGGAGCAAGCGCCGGAATATTATTCGACGTGAATCCGGGAATTGAAACGCTATCAAGCGCTGTCTCAACAACCTGCATGCCATCAGGATCAAGACGCTCGCCCGCAAACTGCAACCATTTAGGAATAGCAGCCGAGCCACCAAGCGCAGTAACGATCACGAAGAAACGAGCGAGAGCGACATGGTCCCCATTCGCAGCATAATAGTTAATCAACCTTGCTGCTCGCGCAGGCTGAGCAACAAATGACAGCAATGGCGCCAGCGCCTTTTGTTGTTGGATGAAGTTGCGATTTGCTTTCAGTGGATCGACACCCAAGAATCGACTTGAACGCTCCATCATATGCACCCAAGCGTCCATACTTACCGTCGGATCGAGCTGCCCTCTGACCAATTTTTTCGCCAAATCTCGATAGTTTGCGACGCCAAGTTTTTGCATAGAAGCTTTATTGAGATCGTAATACTCACTCCAAGCCATCAAGGCAACACGATTAGCGTTGAATGTATCAGACCCGAGATCTTCTAACTGCCCGGCTCCTTTGTTCTGCTGCACCTTGCCGGCGTATGCTGTTCGCTCGGCTCTATAGTTGCCAAACAAATTACTTTCCGCCATTACCGCTCGCAGCTCTTTGTCGGCAAGCATGTCAATTTGAGCTTGTGCCATTCGCTTAGCACCAAATCCAAACATGCCCATAATCACACTGTCTAAAAGGTTGAGAGCGTGAAACTGTGGATTCCACATAAAGTAGGCATCCATCATATTCGATGTTGCGCCGCCCAGTAGAGTCTTTTCAAGATGCGTAGCTTTAGGAGCTGCCGAGTTAAATTCTGTATTCAAATTCTGCACGGCTGTTATCGAATCGCCGAACTCTCGCTCGATCTGTTCTCTAACCGCTGGAGTTAATCGCGGATCTTTGAGCTTCATATCCAGTCGATTAGCATACGCTCGCAGTTTATTGCCAAGCGTTTTACGACTCAGCCAATAGCCTACTATTGCGCTTCGCTGGTCTTTCGTCATACTCTCAAACGGCGTACCCTTCGATATGACCGGATCAAAGATACCCTGCGGGGTTATCTTACGGGCGTTGAGCATTTGCAATGCTTCCGCTTTATTGTTCTGGCTATCAAAGCGCACACCCCAAGATGCTTGAGCGGCTGCGGCATTGTGTTCGTTGATAATTCGGAAGAGGCGATCTTTGCCCTGTAGACCAAGGAGATTATCTATCCGCTCCGCGTGGTCTAAAGTGTCTGCGTAGAGATTAGCGACCTTCAGGAGAGGCTTGGTCTTGAGTGCTTTGCCGACCAAATGCAAGTTTGCACCGGCAAGAAGCGCCCAGCCTGTTGCCCGCATTATCGCATTGATTCTTCTTGTTTCGTCACTCTCCGGTGTACCGTCATCAGCATGAGCCGCAGAGGTTGCAGTTAAGGAAGCGCCGCCCACATTGAGCAACACTTTTGGAAGAAATGTACTTTCAGGAGATTTGCGACCGGGCGTCAAACCCTTCTCTTTTTGTTTTGTATATTTCGTGAGTTTGAGCATACGTTGCTCCCACTCTTTAATGATCTTCTTGCCCTTCTCGTCTAATGTGCGCTGCATCTGCTTATTGACTTTGCGAACAGACACACGCACTTGTTTGCCGCCAACATTCACGAAATCAGATACCGGCTCATCCCCGAGCATCTTAGCTACCAGCGGGCGCTTCTTCTTTAGTGTTTCCTCAATGGTTTTCAACTGCTCCTTAAGCTCATTAACCGTCTGGTTGAGCTGCTCGACCGGCATCCGAGGGTCTAGTTTCTCAACCCAATTTTCAGGACTGTCCACAACCGCGCGCATAGTGTAGGGGATCTCTTCCTCTACGCCTATCGCCAGCTTGTCGACTAGCTTATTCTTCAGCGCCTCGCCTATGCCATTTAGCACGGTGTCATAGACATCGCGCTTGTAATAATGGTCGCCGTACTTGACCTGATCGGCTGAAG
This sequence comes from Bacteroidota bacterium, assembly GCA_018267915.1. Lineage (GTDB taxonomy): Bacteria > Bacteroidota > Bacteroidia > Chitinophagales > Chitinophagaceae > MKUN01. The sequence continues at coordinate 22,464 of JAFDXN010000055.1, forward strand.
TGGCAAGCATTTTATACACGTCTTTATTGAGCTGCTCAAGCTGATAAGCTATCTCTTTCGCTTCTGCGGCAAGTATCATGTGCTCTTCAACGTCCGGAATATCTTCAGCCTTGAGAGTTGATAAAGGCTTGCCGCCGTGAGCCTGCTGGTAGCCGACTTGGCGAGTGCCATCTTCATTGCGCGGAATGAGCTGACGACTATTACCCTGCACCGGAGTATGTGCGGGAGCAACAGGCGCTGGCGTGGATCTTGAGACTAATTCGAGCCCAGCCTGAATTGCTCGCGGATCATCCTCGGCACTCTCTGAGATTATCGAACCTAGCTTATCTTCGGAGTACAAGCGCATATCCTCAGTGCCGCCAGTCCAATCTTCCGGCAAATTCTGAGAGCGGCGAAATTCTCGACGCATTTTTTCGTCGACAATTGCTTTTAGTTCTTGCTTCGCTCTTGTCTTTTCGTGCGGCTTAGATGACTGCATCTTCGTTGTAGCATCGGCATAATCAAAAGCGTCGTCAAGCTGGCTGTCTGTCATAGAGCGCGGCTGCAACCTGATAGACTCTCCCGAGCCTTTACCGCGGTTATACACAAGGATACTGTCATTATGATTCGGGAACATTTGAGACTCTTTCTGCTTGAGGTCAAATTCTTCCTTATCGCTTAGTGCTTTCTTCATAGAAGCCTGTGGCGCCGCTGACTCGGTACGCGGCGCGGGCTGCTGCCATTCTTCTTGCTTTATCTCGTCAAAAACATTCTTCTGTTCAACGTGCTGAACGCCTCCCTGTAGCGGCTCGCCCTTATACTGGCGGAAGGCATCATTAATCTTGTTTTTGAGTATCTTCTTGTAGTCTTTGGGTATATTCTTCGGGATGAGCTGATTCGCTTCTGCGATGCCCGCCTGCAAAGCCGCCTCATTCGGAGCCGTGCGGATGCGCGCAAGCGCTCGATCCATAGGACCAACGTTGACAGATCCAGCGGTAGAAGGACCGGCCAAAACATCGGCCAAGTCGCCCATAGAGACCGGCTGCGGTTCAGGCAAAGGGCGCCCCCAATCGATGTCGGGGTACTGCCGGGGCTCTCGGGGAGAACCGGCCACATCACCGCTATTGTTCGCAACTCGACGTAGACTAACATCAAGATCAGCCATACCGGGGCGAGTAACGTTCGTAAACGTCGGCTGAGGCTCTTGGCTGAAGTCTAGATACTCTGGGAATTTTAGCTGTTCCGATTGTCTCGGATGACTTGCGGACATCTCAAGATCAAGGTAATCAGGATAGCCAGGCGCTTTCGGGGTTTGGTTAAAATCCAAGTATCCCGGATATGTCAGCTTTGGTCCTTGAGGTGCATCCGGTCCGTACTCTTGCTGTGGCTGCCGCTCCCAATTCTGCCAAACATCCTGCTCGTCTTTCGCCCTTTCGATTCTCTCGTTCAGCTCGTACTTTTCCATCTTGTCGTAAGCTTCTGGCATCAAAGCGCGAGCTTTACGCACCGCCGCATCACGAGTCTTTTTATCCGACGCAGAAGCAATATCCGCAATAGCCATCTCAAATTGATCTGGCGCCTGCGAGGTTGACACGCCCCCCTGTAACGGATTTTCGGCGCTGCCTTGCGGCGCTGTCACATCCGGCGTCCTGGCTTCCGGTGCACTCAAATGCTGGCGAAGTGCACCGAGTGCCGCGCGCACTTCAGGGTCGCTAACATCGATCTGACCGCCTTCGATCTGGCGATCAATAGTCTGCGCAAGTCTCGATATTGTCTCGGGGTCTTGTGGGCGACTCAGAATCTGCTGCAGGCGTCTTTTGTTAAACTCGACAACACCCTTACCGGCAAGCTCTATACCTTTTCCAATCCCTTCCGCGACACCATGAACCGCACCACCGAGCAGCGCACCTCCGGCAAAACCGCCAAGAGCATCTTGGAATTGTGGATTTTCTTTGTTTTGGACTTTTGCATTTGTGGCATTTGCTGCACCCAGCCCGCCTTGTGTCAAGGCTGCATCCGCAATACGCAAGAACGCTTTTGCATTAAGCTTGGAAGCGGCGCCCAAGAAATCGCCCGCTCGATTTGGGGTCGGAGCTACCGCCTGAGTTGTCTCAGCATACTGGTTATAAAAATCCGGCGCTTCTTGCTTAAGATCACGGACACCGGGCAAGTTATCGAAGTCTTGGCGGTAATGCGTGTAATCAATTTCGGGTATGCCAAGCGGCTTGTAAACTTGGTTAATTGCCCAACGTGGCAAATTGTTAATTGCATCATCGGCACCGATAAGTCCAGATGCCGCAGCCGCCCATTTGCTCTGTATGCCGCGATTGTAGCGATCGCTTTTCGCCCGGTCTACTTCCAACAACCCCGGCTTTGATTGCTCGACACGATCCTGTTGCTCCCGAGCTCGACGCATAGGGGCAAATATCGCCTCAGTATCAACCCCGGCTTTATTTAAATTGCCAGCAAACCCGCCCAACGCATCCGCCGCGTCGCCGTACATCGTGGCAAAGTTCTTCTTCTTGCCGGGCTGCTTCATGGCGGATGTACGCCATTCTGTGTCGTCCAAGGAATCAAACGGATTCGAGAACGCCGGAGCAGAAGCTCGCGCTACCTTTTGGGGCTTCCACTCGTTTTCTGATATATCGTCAAAAGGATTGCTCAACCTTACCACCCGTCTCGCTGTGCTAACTGAAGCGCTTTTGCTTTGTCGCCATTCGCCATCTGCATGTACTTAATCATCTGAGCGCGATGAGCAGGGTCTTGCGGATTGAGCTTAACCCCGTATTGTGATCGAGTCGCATCCGAGTATTTGAACTTGCCACTCTTTGGATCAACGGCGCCCATACTCGCCTGAAGCTTGTCATGCGCAGTATCCGACTGCATCTGGGCTCTTTTAATCGAAGTCTCATTTGTATTCTGATTGTTCTGCCGACTTACATCCTGCCCGCGCTGACTTGTGAAATTATTCCGAATATTGTTATCGCGACTAACGTCCTGCCCTCTTTGAGCCGTGTTGTTATTCCGGATATTATTCTCACGACCGATATCCTGCCCTCTCTGCGTCGTAGTCGTGGTGCGGATATTGTTGTCTCTCGACACATCTTGACCGCGCCTTGTGTTTTGCTCGGTCTGTTGGTTGTGCCGCGCAGTCTCGACGCGCTTGCCGGCGCGATCCTGGATCTTACTTTCGACGTCGTCTCTCTTGATGCCGGCTTCTTGCTGTTTGACTTTCGCCTTGAGCATCTCGATATCGTCTCGTGCAGCGAACCATTCCGCCCGCGCTCTGTCCAACTCCTGCCGTGTCTGCGCGTTCTGCGCGGCGCTCTCTGCGTTTCTCAACGCGGCGATAGCATTGCCGAGCTTCGCTTGATTCGCGACGCTGCCGGGGTCGTTTTCGTTCAACAGGTCGCCGTAATATTTGTCTTCGTTGAACTGCTGCCCTTGTTCGTTGTACCGACTCTTGCGGGTGTTTTGCGCCTGTGTCATGTAGTTGTCGTTTTGACCGTCAAGGAAGTCCCTCAATCCGTGATCGGCTGTGCGAGTGCCGTTGCGCCCTCTGCGAGACGGAGCAAGCCCGGACACGATGTTATTGACGCCGGTCATAGCACTACCGAAGCCCATGTCCCTGTCGTCTTGTCGCCACTGCCTCATCCGCATTTCGTCTCGGACTTGCTTGTTGCTGATGCCCCTGCCGAATTGATCACGGAGCATGTCGTAACCCGAAGGATTGTTAGGATCGCCGGAACCTCGCGCTAAGAAGCCGTCGGGCACCGGGTAAAACTGCGAGCGGTCCCTCGGTTGCTGCGGCACGGGATAAAAAATACTGTTGTCGATGTCTTCTCTTGTCAGAGAAGGACGCGGATCGGCGAAAGGATTCTCAAGCCCGTTGTTTGCCACCGGATAAAAATCACCGGCAGACGGATTCGGCACCGCGTCGTCAAACTGCGGCGTCTGCATCTGCAGCCCTTGATCTGCTACCGGATAAAACGCGCTCCTGTCCCTCGGCTCTTTCGATACGGGATAAAAATCACTCTCCGGCAATGACAGCGCTGTCGCGGTCAATTCTTCGGGGATGTCTTGCGGGATCGGTTGGTTTGGCACCGGAGGCGCGATCTTACGACCCGTCAGCAATGCTGCGTATTCTTCCGATGTTGGGTCCATACCTCTACTGCGAGCATAAACCGCATCAGTAATCTGTTTTGAGTTATAACCAGAGCGCGGGTCGGGGATAGCACCTTGAAAGCGAGACTGTAGGTCTAATTTTCGCCATTCATCTAACGGCAAACCATCTGCGGCACCTTGAAAATTAGGATGCCTTGCAGACGGTCCGCTGGATAAGCGGTTAAGCAAATCGGTCATTTCAGGGTGCTGCGGCATGTACTGGCTGTCTGCCTCGGCACCGCCGCCGATAAGGCGCACATAGTCTTTCGGTGCCACCATGGATCTCGGATTCGATACTTTGTTGTACAAATCGCGATACGTGCCAGGCAGATCTCCCAGCTCGCGATTGACCAACGAAGCATCAAGCCCTTTACGCCCTTGGTTCATCGACAGATCGCCAATGACTTTACCCGACGTTGTGACCGCCTGCCCTAAGCCGCCGGCAAGTGTCCGCTTCGGCGACGGCAAACTGCCTATCCCTCTCGCCGGATCCGGCGCAAACATCTCCGACGGATTTGCTATCGCTCTCGCTCCTGAAAGAGAAGAGCGGGGGGAGGTTTGTTTCCCAAAAGGTTGAAATTTCAATTATCTATCTCCCAAACGGTATAGAAGGGCGACGCGTCAAAGCTCGCATAAACGCTCCCGGTCTTTGCCCCATTGCGATCGGTGCCACATCAAGCGGATTCGTGGCAAAGTGATCAAAGCTACTAGAACCGTTTGAGCCGCCACGGGCGGTCTGATAGCCGGGTCCGAACAGCTCACCGGTTCCAAGATCATAGCTCTGCCAGTCAGACGAAAGCGAACCGCCAAACGGTTTGACTTGTTTGATTTCCGGCGCTTGTGCGACGCCTATTGCAGGCTGCATCGCCCCGAGATTCATCATCCGGCCGCTGTGATTGTCAAAATATGGGTTGCTATTTCTTTCTTGACGATACCCGGCACCACCACCGTCTTTCGGCGTATATTGGTCGCTCGGCACCGTCGGGTCAAATGGCTTCGGATTGCGTTTTTGTTCGGTCATACCTTGACTCGACCAGCTAGATTCATCTTGCGGTCTTGTCCACATTGGCTTGTTGTCTGGACCATTCGTTAGACGCATACCTGGCATAGATTGGCTTCCGCCACCGAACTGTCCATTAGTCGCGCCGGGGCCGCCGTAGTTTTTAGGAAAGTTATTCCAGCTCGGTACGTTGGCTGTATACTCCTGGCTCGCGCCTTGGTAGCGACCGCCTGGTGTCGCGTTTGCCATGGCTGTATCCCAACGGCGCTGATTAGCTGCGTTGTTGGCGTTGCGGTTGTATTCCTGGAAACCTTCTTGCGCATACTGATGACCGTCGCCACCATAGCCAACCGGACCAAAATCATTGCCGCCGATGCCGTCAGATTTATAACCAAAGCCGAAGCTCTTAGCGTCAAAAACGTTGTCGGGATTGTAAGCAAATTGGTTCAGCGCGTCTGATGTTCCCGCGTAGCGGCGCAAACCATCCGACACATTCAACCCCATGCCGTCAAGTGTTTCAAGCGCATTTCCAGCCGGCATCATTAGATTGCCAAGCCGTGCACCCAAGATAGCTTGAGATTGGTTTGCTAGAGTTGAACCTGCAATCTGTTGAGCAAGTCCAAAGCCGCCGGAGCCGGGACCGCGGTTGTTTTCATACAACTGCCGCGCGTCATTCTTCATTGCCTGCTCGGTCAGATCACGCGCTTCCTGCTGATACTGAGCACCTTTCGCATTCCACCGATTCATCGCATCGTAATATTTGCGCATCGTGTCGGCTTGGGCTTCTGGATGAGCAAGCGCGTAAGCGTTCAACTCCATCATTTGTTGATACTCAGGGTCTACGCCTGCTTCTCTGATACGCTGAGCCCGCGCTTGCGGCACCCAGTCGCCTATATACACATCATTGCCAAAGCCCTGCATTATGGACTTACCCGACCAAATGCCGACTTAATTCCGCCCCAAAGTTGTGACGGAGCGGAAACCACATCACGCGCTAAAGAGCCAATACCCTGACCAAAAGCCACTATCGGCTGCTGTCCTTTTGCCTTGGCGTCCATATACTGCTTGCCGAGTTGAGCAACTCCCGTGCCGATCCTCGCAGCTTTCTCCCACCCGGAGGGCTCCTGATCCTGTTGTCCGCCTGCGCCGCTTGTAGAACGCATATTAGCTCCGCCATAATTTCCGCCGGACATCGAGCTCGCATATTGCGATAGCGGCCCGCCCTCGCCAAACAGACTTTGCCAGTTCTGCTCGTCGTCTTGCGTCTGGATTTGATGCAATTTCAACTGGCGGTCAAACTCTGCATTTTGCGCTTCTTGTCTCGCCTGCTCCGCTTCTAGAGCACCGGCTCCGCCTATATCCGCCTGCCTTTGCATGGCGAAAGACGAAGCATAAGGACCGTCGGCGACTGCCTGGGAGGCTGCCACCGGAGCTACGCGAGAAGCCATGTATCTCGCTGCAGCATTGTTACCTTGAGAAACGCCGGCATTTTCATCCAGCGGCTTAGCAGTCGCCATCGACTGCTTTAAGTACGGCAACATCGACAAATTACCGGAGCGTATCATCTCCTGTATTGCCATCAACTGAAACGGATTCATGCTATACATTCCGCGCTATCCTCGCTTTATCTGAACATCCTCTTTGACGGCGCTAAAATCTTCGGTCAACCTTTGTCTTTTCACCGGCTTTATTACCGGCTCCACCGCCTCAATTACCGGTGGCACGTCTTCGACAAAATCTTCCTCGATATCCTCTTCCGGTTCCTGCTCTGGCAGCATCCGAACATTGCGCAGCCTCTCAAGAATCACGGTATCCGCAAGCCTGCCCTCAATCAATTCATGCTCTTGCATGACGCCGACAACGCGAAAACCCCTATCGCCGAGAAAACCACTAACAAACGGATCTATCGTCATACAAATAAGCTTATTGACTCTTGAAAGCAGCTCCGACAGCACGTCCTCAATCCCCGGGAGCAAAGAAGAGTACAAATATGGGGTTAAATAAGCATTTGCTCCATCAAACTGCACGACCAAAAGCGCTATTACCGATTCACCGCTCGTAAATGCATAAAATTCACCGCCGGCAGCACAGGCGCCGCGCAATTCCGCCGCAAGATTTGCGGAGTTTGAGCCCGGCGTTCTCCGCACAACATCATCAATCTTGCCGATAAACGCCTGCGTCAGCTTCTGCCTGTTGCGCTCCAACAGCGCCTCTACCTGTGAAAAACAAAACTTTTCTATTGTCTGCATCCTTACTCCTCTTCCTCGTCTTCTTCGTCGTTTTCTTGCAACACTTTCGGCATCTCTTCGATCAACTTCTTCGTCGCCGTCCCGATCCGCTCGACCGCCTTTCTCGTCTCTGCCAGTAAGGCTTTTGATTCGGGCAATTTAGGCTGCGATATATCCATGACCTGTTTTTTCTCTTCTGCCGGCACCTCTTGAAACAGCAAACTTGCGTTCCTTGCCCTGACAATTTCCTGCGCCTGCTCCGACGTCATCTCTCTCGCCATCTGCGCCGCACGCTCCCTTGAGAAAGTCCTGAGCGCCTGCTTCTCCGGCGACAACTTCTCTTTTGCAATCAATAGCTTGACCAGCTCCCTCGAAAGCGAGGAAACACCAGTCGCTATCTTTGTTGGCAAAAGACCGACTCGAACACGGTTCAACGTATCGGCGAGCATCAAAAGCATGTCGTCTATCGTGTTTAACGGCATTTCCGGCGGCAGTTCGTAGCTTTGCCCCGGGAGAAACGCTTCATCGTTACCGTCTGTCGGTCTTATCTGCGTGTTGTACGCCTTATGATTCGCGCACCGCTCAAGACCGTTCTGCTTCAGCGTACGGCACGGGCTGCCGTCCTCTTTGATGAACCCGCACCACTTCGACGGATCGGTCGAATAAGCACCCTTCTTCGGTCCCGGCTTCTGCTTATACGGTCGTCTTCTCATACTTCAATATCCCTTCTACCTTCGCCTTGCGGCGCTCTATCTCGTCGGCAGTCATACCAAGACCCCGGCACAAAAACACGAATTGGTCTTCCGGGTCGTCTTCCTGCACCCAATCAAGAAGCTCTTTTCGAGCCACTTCCAATCGCCTTGGATTCGTATCTACACCCGGCTGGAATCTTCGCCTTGCTTTCTTCGAAGCAATCGAGTGAGCGTCCCTTACTGCGTGATCGAGCACCTCTAACGCAAGCAACACCCAGGGATCCATCCTCCCTTTGTTATAACGCCGCAATTGACCCTCGGCGCGAAAATCATTCTTCAATCTCTTTTCCTGTCAAAACGCCATTTTCGACAGAAGCAACACGCACAACCACCAATATTAAAGGGGTACCCCATAAATGTCAAGAGGTAGAAAACATCAATATTCCCGTCCTGCACAAATACCACCATTTCGGAGGTATTTATGCGCTAATCTTCCCCAACGGGTTATTTACTGCGCAGTAAATTTGCATATCGCATCAAATAAGGCACCGTAAACGGCTTTATCTGCTTTAAAAGATCGCAAGCGAACGGTTATGTCCGGTAACTTAGACAATAGCTAAGATACCGTCTGGAATGTTGGACATACAACAAAGCCGACCCGCGAAAGTCGACTTTGTTGCACCCGGAGAGAAAAATACCGATGTGAATTGCGCTGCCGGAATCGAACCGACCTTCTACGGATTATGAGCCCCGCGCACTGCCACTATGCCAAACGCAATACATCTCTACCTCTAAAAACTTTTACCACTTCGGAAACTGCTTGTGAATCAATTTCCGCCTCTCGTTTTCTCGATCCTTCGCCGCTTGCACTTCGTCGACATCGGGCTCCGGATACTTGCTCGCCAACTCAACCGCCGCCTCTTTGCCGCGCTCTCTTTTGAGCATCTCGCTTGGGCATACCGCACGTTGTTGAAACATCGTCGCCACGTCCTGGTAATCCGCTAAACACTCCGAACATTGACACCTCGGTCCGTAAAAATTCTGGCCCATTCGCCAAGAAAAATACAACAATTCCAGCGACACTTTGTCCGGCACACGCGGCTTATCAAACGACGACAGATCTATCATCTTACCTTCTTCTTCGCCCGCTTCTTCGGCTCGCCGACAATCATCGACCTGACGGCACCGCCGGTATATAAATCATGCTTTGTTGCGATCTTAACCGCCTCTCTCGGCGATCTACCGGCTGCCATTGCGCCTTTTGCAATACCACTACCGGAGCCCCAAGCGAACGGCGGTTTCCGCTCTGCCGCTGTCCCGTTGTCGCAAAATTCAAACGCTTTCCCATTCTGAAACACAAGTCCTATCAAATCAAACGCATCATCTTTCGCGGGGAATGTCGGGAAGTCCTCCGTCTGCATGCCGTCTCTTACCCAGATCAAGAAATTTGTTCCGTAATCCTCTCTCCCTGCATAAGACGCGACAACATCATCAAACTTGAACAGCTTTTTCTCGCCGAACCACTTCTGCCCGCCTTGCGAGCATTGGCTGTCCGCCGCCACCTCTACGCCGTCCCAGGCTATTGTCGTCATCTCTTCCTGTCTCCCCCGTGATACATGAATAGCTTACGACAAAGCCGATAACCTGCATAGCGAGCCAATCTATACGCAATCTGTACATTGCATTGATTGGAAAAACATACAACCGACAATAAAACCGGAAGCATCCCACGCGCCCCGAGAAGTCGCCCACAAGGCGGCTTTTTGCGTTGACAAGTGGACCGCAAAATGAGACACTTATCCCGATAGAACAACAAGCACTCTCGAATCTCACCGTCGGACTTCCCGGCGGTGTTTTTCGTTGGAACCTACCCCAAAAATCTACGAAATCAATTGGCAATTTAGAAACGCCCGAAAAGGGGCGGGCGAAAGCGGGCTGGGGGGTGGCGGGGGTGTTAAGACACTCGCGCCGCTGACAGGATAAAGTACCGGAGAGCCTGACGGGCGGCGGGTCCGATTCATCGCTAGCGCTAGGACTAGGCTATGAGCCCGAGATCCTAGCCCTGTGCCGCATATAATTTTTAGTTATATGCGTACTTGCGGAGCTGCGCTAGCCGGAAACCCGCACGGGCGCTTGCTTTCCCGCCTTTTAGGGTCCCCCAAAAATAACCGTGATCAACCCAAATCCGATACCGTATTTAGTGCGCCGTTGACTTTGTTGGATATTCGCAAATATCAACGGTGTAATAAGGACCTTTCTTTCGCATGTAAAACTCACCGTTAAGCTTGCCGCCTTGCCGTACCTGGGTGAAGATCCGAGCAAAGACAGCCCAAGCCATCGGCACTAATCCAAGCTTACAGCGCCACCACACACCGGGCTCTGAGCGCCCGTAGCGAAACCTCTCAAACACAAGAGTATCGATCCATGGCTCTACGGCAGTCATCTCGTAATCGGGCCGCTCCCAATCGCCGTCAATATAGATACAGTCGCCCTCCGTATGTAATATGCCGTATTGACTGAGTGGCACCTTGATCGCCAACTCATTGAATGTTTGTTTGTCCATCCTACGCACTCACTCCCTCGCTCAGCGCATATACATACACAGCGTAATTAATCACATCAACCACCGTGTCTCTCACCTTCTCATCGACATTAGCGGGCTTCTCACCGGGCTTGCAGAGCGACTTCAAGCGCATCAGCTTATCGAGCAACCTTACGAGCACACCATGAGCCGGCGTTTCAACCAACCCCAGTTTTGCCGACATCTTCAAATTAGCAAGCGTGTCGCCGTTTTGTTGTTCACTGCGGTTGTAATCGGCGCCTTTCTTCTCGACAAGCGATAATGCTTCGGCGCAGAGCGACTTGTGCAACTCGGTGACGGCTTCTAATGTGTGTCCTGTCGGAAATAGCACGTCGAGCTGTTCGTCTTTCTCTTGTGATACGTATTCTGTCATCTGTCTTATGCTCTCCTTTAATCTCCGCTCTTTCACCTCAGCGGCATGCTTCCAATAAGCCCTACTGCCTACACCTCCTGCAGCCAAGGCGTGTCCGTACCAACTCATTGTTGCGCCGTAGTCACTCACAAGCTGGATCAAGTCGGCTTTACTTCTCGCCTGTTCTTCGCTCATCTACCTCTCCTCGGTGATCACGTAACCACCGCCGATCACGTAATGCTCGCCATTGGTACTATCGAACTCAATGACGCCGTCATGCAGCTTGTAGCTATTACAGTAAACGCCATAGCCGCGACTCGTCACATAGTATTTCCCGCGTGGCGGAGCACTGCCGATCAACAAGCATAAGGTGAGAAGAAATCCAATAATATACAGATACATCCCTAAAACTCTCCCATCCAAGGTCCTTGCTCTTTCCGTCGGTCTTCGTTTATTGCTTTGAATTTAGCAATCAACCAAGACTCAAGCGATCCTTTCTCTTTCAGCACGTCGTAATGCAAGAGCTTAAGCATCTCGCGATCTTCCTGCGAGATACGAACATCGCTTTCATACTTGTCGATGATATTCGCTCTTTTGAGTTGAGCGGCGGCGACGTAATCGGCTGTCATTAATACACCTCCAACAAGCTGCGTATCGGCTGATCTGCAACCATGGGCAAAGTCGCAATATCAGCTTTTATAGATCGCTTATAACTCTCGACACTAACGCGATGACGGCGCTCGGCTCTCAGCCTTTGAATGTATTTTTTCAGCTCGCCTTCATATCGATACCATTCAGATCTTACACCCACTCTGTAAGCCGCCCAGGGCGTGCGAAAGGCATGCTCTTCTTCTTGCTCTCCAAGCCGCACGTAAAGTAATTTCATAGCTGGAGACAAATAAGCGCCCATAACCCGGCGACGCCAGCTATTAGAGAATCCAAATTTAACGAAGCCCGCGTCTTTGACTATATAAAGAATACCGATAGTCTGTCTGGAAAACCGCTCTTTCTTCTTTTCCTGTCTAGCTAGCGCCTTATCACGCCCTCGCTCACTACGCTCATATTTTTTTGTTGCCACAGCCTTGCAACTCAAACACTCACTACCAATTCCGTACAAGCGAACACAGTGTTTTCTCATTTGATGTACGGGCTTCCACTCGAAGCATTCATTACAGTACACCTCGATCGGCTTCCCGTCCTCGCCTAAGCGAAAACGCTCTGCGCCCCTGAGTTTCTCACTCCTCATTATCAACCATCCCATTCTCGACCAATTCAACAACGAGATTCTCGATAAGCTGTCTTGCCTTTCGCGCGTACCAGCCTTGTTTGGCATCTTCAGCGATAACATTGAGCATGAGTTGTTTTGTCGGCTTGCTTGTCCACGTCGGTCTTAACTGCTTTTGTATCTCACCGAGCAGCCTTTCTTCCGAGTTGTCTCTTATGCTTCTTATGCGGTTCAGAAGGTCGCCTGTTGTCGATTCGAGTGACATGCCGAGGGTATGGCAGAGGTCTTGAACAAATGCTTTTTGCTCTGCGACAGTCTCGGTCAGTGCAGTATTTTCGAGTGCGATCTTTGAGACGTATTCGGGGAGCGATTGCAAAGGGAATACTTGCGTCTTACCCTGGGTAATCCATGCGATAGATTGGCGCTCTTTCCCTGTCGGCACTTCGACTACATATTTCATTCCGACACCTCGCCGAGGACCACGTCTTCGCTCTTCTGCGCCTTCGGCGCCTGCGGCTCAAGAGTATATGTAGTTACTTTTGCCTCCTGGTCTTCAATTCGTCCATCCGCATACTCAATACTGATAACCTCTTCGACTTCGCATTGTCCGGGGGCCGCTTCTTGCCGTAATTGCTTGAGTATTCCGCCTTTTCTCTTTCTTTCTTCGTAGCTGTCGACTTCCTTTAGTAGCGCAAACAGCGCCGACTTGAGCTCTCTAGCGGTCGGAATATCAATGACGCATTGCATTGGTCCAATAGCAGCAATGACTGCGGTTATATTTCCCGCTGGCGCAGTGTAACTTCGGACGCTAAGCGCCCCGTCTCCATGCCCCAAGAATTGGAAGTACTTCTCCGGCTGTATCAACTCGCCTTCCCTCCGAAGAATGCAGCGGTCTTTTGGCTCCACTCTTTGTCATTGTGTGCCGCAGGCGTATTACTACCGCCAGTAGTACCTTCTGCCTTCGTCGGAGCATCGACCGTGAAGCAAGTAATGACGATCTCGCTTCCTGTTGTACCGTCCTTCTTCTGGAACAGATTCACCTTCATCTCTGCGATCTCCGGCAACTCTATCAGCTGTTTCTCTTTGTAGATGAGCGTAAACGCCTCGGCGTCTGGTCCTACGACCTTGATAGATACCTTTTGATTCGCGTAGCCTTTTTCGTTTGCAGTCTTTTTCTCTTCGTCGGTATATGCCTTGAAGCTTATCGATCCTGATGCGACCGCACAATTGGCGCTGATCTTCCTGGGTGTCTCGAACAAATATACTTTCATTGGTTCTCCTCTTGTGCACCGCCTTCGGTGTCATCTCTTCGCGCCTCAAGTTTAAGACACCCTCGAAGACGCGCCAAGAGAGCCAATCTATATAGCGGGAACCAAAATAAATGCCGCGCATTTAGATCCTGTACGCCCAGCATTTAGAATCTGTATATTCGCAGTTAGATTTAATGTTTGATTTTCAAAAGCCTGTTCGTATGCGTATATAAAGGACCGGACTGCGGACAACAGACGAAGTCTTATTACGCGCGCGAGATTAGTACTAATCTAACTATTTGTTTATTACTATTAAACAGTTCGATTATCGAATAGTACTAATCGATTAGAACTCATCTAACTGTTAGATGAACTAATCGAACAGTTCGATTAGTACTAATCTAATAGTTAGATTATCTATTTATACATTCCGGGCTTAAAAGCATTGCTTTCCTTGAACCCCTTGTGCCCCAAGGGGTTGATGCCGTTTTTGCCTGTTTATTTATGGGGTATGTGTCAACAAAGTAACCAAGCCAAGAGGTTTAGTGGGCTTGCTTTTCCAGCTCTCCCAGTCCGTATTTGTTCATCTCTTGCCAGATGTCTTTTTGGTTCGCATCCAGCCTTGCCTGCCAGACTCTACCGGTCTCTTTATCCAGTAAGAATTGATCTCTCGCTGCCAAGGAAGACTGGTAAATCTCATACCGATTACCGGGCTTCAAAGTGTCAATAATGACCTTTGAGAAACAAATCAGGATTAAACCTATTATTGTCCCAGACGCCCAAATTGCGCCCTTGGCGAAATCACTCACTTGCTTGTCCTCCCAACACTTTAGATACAGTGTTTTCCCTATGGCGAGATATATGCATGAAATATAATCTTTGTGTAATGGCTTAAATCCCCGCCAGTCAAGCGTTTTACATCCGAAGACATACAATTATATGGCTGTTCTATTAATACGAAGTTTCGTATTATAAGCAGTGGAGGAATACATTATATGCCAACTTTATCCGCGATCCTTGACGAATACCTCACCCTTCATAACGACCGCCTTAGATCTGTCACGAAGGTCCAATACAGGCTCTTTATCAACTCGTGCTTCCCCGAATGGCTTGACCGCGAACTTGCCGATATCACCAGGGACGAATGCATTGTCCGCTATCAGGAGCTCTGCCAAAAGACATCCAAACGCGCCAAATCGGGAGGCAAAGGGCAAGCTGATAACGGCTTCCGCGTCTTGTGTGCTCTTATTGAGTACTCCACCGCTATGCATAACGTGCCGGTGCTCAATCCTGTCAAACAGATGCGCAAGATACTGCGCCCTAACCGACTCAAGAACCGGGAAGGACACATACCAGCGCATTTGATTCCCGCATGGACAGAAGAAGTCCTAAAGCTCCACCCGACCATCCGAGACATCAATATATTCTGGGCACTCACCGGTTGCAGGCTAACGGAGACCAGCGAGATGCTCTGGGACTGGGTCGACTGGCGTAATCGCATGATCATTATTCCGGGCGATTTCACCAAAAACCATCGCCCCCACAAGGTACATTTAAACGGCTATCTCATGCTTATGCTGCAAACCCGGCAATACTTCTTCGGGACCTCCCCTTACATTTTTGGCAGCATCCAAGATCCTTTTATGCCATTCAATAAAAACTGCAAGCCTTATTTAAAGATAGAGGCAAAGTTAGGACCCGAAGCAGAGGCTAATCCTCATGCCGTGCGGCATACCTTCGCCACCACGGCACGTACCGCTGGCTTGAGCGAGGAGGAGGTCGCGGTCTTAATTAACCATAAGTCCACCACAGTTACATCGGGATATATACATCAGCCTTTTGACCAGATCCGACCGCTCTGGGAAACTGCGCAAAATGCAATGATGCAACGACTCGGACTAAGGACCGAGAAGCGACGTTATTTTATGCCCGCAGAGAAAGTTAGCTAGATTTACCCCGCCCATAGAGACGAGAAAGAGGCACCGTAACTGGTGTCTTTTTCTTTTGTTTGGTTTCGCAATCTCAACTCAAAATCAGCCGGAGCAAACACTCCGTGTCGGTTCGACTCCGACCTTCGGCAAACTTTTAGAAGTCAAATTGGACTGCAGGCAATAGTTTCCGGGGTGCAAACAATGTCAAAACCACGTCAGAAAGAGCTTCACGCCTTCATCGCCTACCTACTGGAAAAACACGAATGCTCTAACTTAAAGGAGCTTTCCGAAAAGACCGATATCCCATATACAACTCTTATCGAATACGCCCGACCCGATGGGCAGAAGGCATATAAAAAGATACTCGAAGATGCTCAAAAGCTAGGTGTGGAGCCAGGTCTGTGGCTGTCAAAACTTGCGCAGATTTAACGGATTTAATGCCTCAAAGTCATTGACGGCATAATACGAAGTTTCGTAATATAACCCTGTAATCAATCGAACGTGTTTCGCACTTCTAACTGATTGCAGGGTTTTTCGTTTTCTACAACTAAATACACATCCGGTTAAGCGGCTCGCAGTGCGACTCTCTAACCGGTTCAGTTACGCCCGGTTTTCACTGTATGGCGTAGTTACTTCTACGCGAGGAGGTTACGTGCTGATAGCAAAAGTGTCCGAGAATCACCAGGTCGAGGACGGTACCAAGTTTGTCGAGTATTCCTATATCTGCCAAGCTGACGACAAAGACGAGCAGGTCTTTATGGATCACATCGCCGACGCTCTAAAGCAGTCTAGCGAGATGTCGATCAAAGCCTGCAACGGCGGCTTTTCAATCAACTTTGTAGAGCAGGTGGAAGCAGTATGAGCGCATCCACCGACACCCCCAAGCTTCGCATGTCATCGCTGTCCACTTTCGCTGATTGCCCTCGTCGAGGCGCCTTCCGTCAGTTTGCCGCGATCATCGCCGAAGTGTCCGAGAAGTTTGGTAGACCGATTGACACTTCTAGACCTTTTAAAGGGAGCCGTGCGGCAAGGCTCGGGCACGCACTCCACCGCAAGATCGAACTCTTATTAAACGCCAAAATGGAATCTCAGGTAGCGCCACAAGAGCTCGTCGAGCAAGCAACCTTGGAGACTTTATACGAAGGCCCGCCGCTAAGAAATCCGACAGATGCGCCCGAGCTCGCTTGGGACGACCTGCCGGAAGACGACAACATCGCCGACGTCGAGACTGCGCTCAAGATGATCGACAACATGAGCAGCGCAATCGACAAGCACGTTGCTAAAAGCAAGCCGCTTGCTCTTGAGCGTTTTATATCGGCTCCTTTTGCCGGCTTCGAGCTCACCGGGCATCCGGACCAAATCGACGAAGAGATTATCGTCAAGGACAACAAAAGCCATAGCGGCACGAATCCTAAGTATTACGGTGAGCAGTTTGGCGGCTATGGGCTGATTTTAAAAGAGATGGGCGAGAAGCCGACAGCGCTTGAGCAGAACAACTTCCAACGGCTCAAAGAGAAAGAGTCACCGCTAAGGGTCATGCAGTACATCGTAGATGACGTGATCAAAGACGCTGAAAACCTTATTCACCGAACCGCAAACAACCTCGAAGCATATGTCGATAGTGGCGATCCTTCGGCGTTCCATGCAAACCCGCATAGCCCGCTCTGTTCGCCTAAGTGGTGTGATGCTTACGGTACAGACTGGTGCACAAGACACAAGCAAGGAGTGACGACAATTGTTTAAAAAAGCTACCAAACAAAACCGACTCGCGAGAGTGCAAATACAAGGAGTATCCGGCAGTGGCAAAACGTACACAGCCTTGGCGCTGGCTAAAACCTTCGCCGGTGAAAAGGGCAAGGTTGCTCTCATTGATACCGAGCATGGACGCAGCGAACTTTACAGCAACTTGTTCGACTTCGACGTTGCTAAGCTCAATGTCTTCTCACCTGGCGCGTATATTGATGCACTCAACCAAGCAGCTAGAGCCGGATACAAAGCCGTCGTTATCGACAGCCTCTCCCATGCCTGGATCGGGCCCGGCGGAGTGCTCGAAATAGCTAATGGGGTCTTTGCCGGTTGGAAAAAAGCAACACCGGAACAGAACAGGCTGATCGAGGCATTATTGTCCTCTCCCGTACACATCATCTCTACTTGCCGCATGAAGACCGGTTATACCGTTGATAGAGATGCTACCGGCAAACAGGTCGTTACAAAGCTGGGGCTTGAAGTCGTACAGCGAGACGGCATCGAATACGAGTTTGACTGGGTATTCGAGATGAATCTTGATCACGACGCAAAAGTCATCAAGACGCCTTTGCCTGATATTGACGGCATGACGTTTAAACGCCCCGGCAAAGACTTTGCCGAAGGCATCCTGAGATTCTTATCCGAAGGGATAACGACAACAGAACCAGCAGACGAAACCCCTACCCCGGAGCTCGTCGCCACAACCACCGCACCCAAAACAACAGAGAGGAAAATTCAGTAATATGCCGAAAAAAGTTCTACTCGCAATACCGCCCGCAATGCTTGAGTGCGTTGACGACAGAGCGCTGAAGGAGCATCGCACAAGATCCGACCTGATAAGAGAGGCTCTTCGCGCCTACCTGTCCCGTCCTGCCCTTGTTGATTTCCGCTCCCAGAATCAGATTGAGGCGACACCTGCGCCGGCAGTCGGCATCCTTCCGATGCACACACCGGCAACCTTAAACAGTTTCGGTACATAAGTGAAAGAGTGCTGCGCGGCGAGGGAAGCCGCAAACCAAGCCCGGCTTGACGGACCGCGCGGCACCTTCACAACGACCTGCCCAGGCGGCGTCGAACTACTCAAGCGATATCTCGCCACCCTGACGACATGCTGCGAAAACGGTTGCGCGCCAGGACAAGTAAAAGAGAGGAAATATTTTGACAACGGACTCGGCAAACTTATTAGGAGTACTGACAGTGTTTTGCCTGTCGATCCTCCCATCATACGCCCAAGGCGCACCGCCTCCCGGAAGCCCCGTACCGACGAACGACCAGCCACCGATATCTCAACTCTCCCCCTCTTCGCCCCTGCCGCCGCAAGTAGATCAGGTGACAGTAAATGATGAAGGGCACGTCGAGATCAACGGCAAGACTTTTACCGAGCTTCACCCGATCATCGATAAGCGGGTCATTGTCCCGGCAAAAAAGATTCTCAAGCCGATAACTTTTGCAGATGCAAAGCTCGGCTTCAAAAAGACACGCTCATTGATATCTCACACAATCATCATCACCGGCAAGAAGTGGGAGCCCTACCAACCTGCTGCGGGGCTTGCTGTTACAAGCAATCAACTGCTGCAGCTCGTGACAGCCAACAGGAGGTAATTTGGACACAGCGGAATATTTCTTATTAGGTTTCTCGATTACATGGTCGCTCATTTGGGCGCTCGTCGCCGGCATTATCGTGATGCTCGACAAATTCGAGAATCGTGCACGGTACCGAAAGTAATGAGAATACTCGGTATCGACCCAGGTAGCTCCAAGAGCGGTTATGTCTTGTTCGACAACAACATTGTCGACAGCGGCAAGATCGACAATGAAGACATGATCGACGTTATAAAAACGACTGACTTCAGAGTCTTAGTAATCGAAAAGCCGGTCTCTCACATGCTCTCGAAATACATAGACGAAACGCTAATTGCCGTCGGCAGGCTCTACCAAACGGCTCTCGACAAAGGCAATTGCTTCATCGAAATGCTTACCCGAGATGACGTTCTAAGAGCGCTATTTGGGAAGGCTATAAGGCGCAAGGCAGGCACTCCGACAATCGACAGTCGTGTCATCAAGGTAATGAAAGAAACGTACAGCCAAGAGGCGCTGAAGGGCGTCAAAGCAGACGCCTGGCAGGCGCTCGGATTAGTGACAGCATACAGGGCGGGAAGGTAATTAAGTGATACCGAGAATTTGCGATATTGACGCTGAGGAGATGGTCATCAAAGGCTGTTTCTCAGGCGAAGATAATGCAATCGAAGCGCTTGCCGTTCTCGAAGACTACCACTTCGTGAACGAGTTTTATCGCGCTTTGTATATTGGAGTCGCCGAGCTTATGGCAGCAGGACGCAAGTTGACGCCGGCCGCCATCACCGAGCGCATTGCTGCGCATCCGACTTACTGCAAATTTGAGAATCAGAAGATACGCGAGGCCGTCGTCGAATACATGGGAGCCTTTGTAGGCTCTTGGGAAATGCAGAAAGCTGTCGAACGGATGCTCGCGAAACGAGCACACAGAGACTTTTTATACAACTACTCAATAGCGGTAAACTCCATCGAGAACGATCCGGAAGAAGCTGACGCGGCTATCGAAATGCTGCAGGCGAAATTGCTCGAGCTGCAAATGCCGAAGGGCGCTAAGAAGCTTGTGCATATCAAAGAAGCTTTGCCGGAGGTGATACACGAAATTGACGCCACGCGCAAAGGTGAAATTGAGCCAGGCATACCGACCGGATACAAAGAGCTCGACGATCTAATTTTGCTCTGTCCGAGCGAAGTAACCGTCTTAGCGGCTCGACCCGCCATGGGCAAGACAGCCTTTGCACTTTGCCTCGCCAAGCGCATTGCGGTCACTGGTTCCGATGTTTGCATCTTCTCTCTTGAGATGAACAAGAAAAGCCTGCTCAAGCGCTTCTTGTCCATGCAATCGGGTGTAAACGGTGTCGATATTCGTACCGGCAGACTCAATCAGTACGACATGGAGAAACTAAGACAAGCCGAGACAGAGCTTAATCAGCTAGGTATCCATATAGATGATACGTCCTATACAACTATTGCCGAGATTCAGAACAAAGCCCGCAAGCTCAAGATGAAGAGCAAGAAATTGACGATTATCATCGACTACATCCAATTGATCCAGGCGAAGAAAAAGAACAGTGAAAACCGTGTTCAGGACGTATCGGAAATCACCCGCGGTATCAAAATTATGGCGGGAGTTATCGACGCTCCAGTTATTGCTCTCTCCCAGCTCTCCCGTGCGGTAGAAGCCAGACAGAACAAGCGCCCCATGCTCTCAGACTTGAGAGAATCCGGCTCAATCGAGCAGGACGCCGATAACGTCATGTTTATCTATAGAGACGAATACTACAACCCCGAATCGGAAAAGCGCGGGGAAGCGGAAATCATTGTCGCAAAGCAGCGCAACGGACTCGTCGGCAGTGTCGATCTGTTGTATCACAACACCCAATTTTTACCAAAGGAGTACAGCCGTGAAGCGAGCTAACGCAGTCCAGTACTTAGGGAGCTGGATCGAGAAGAATAAAGCCGAAGGCTACCTCATGCTGGCGGACTATGCGCCGCTAATAGGTGTCACCACTGCCTATGCCTCAGTCCTCGCGGGAGGCAATATGTTACACAGGCTTGACGGAGGCGAGGCGGTCCGAGCAATCGGCACGCACTCGAAAATCAGGATGATCCACAGGGACGCAATAAGAAAGAACCCGCCCAATTATGCCCACAGAGGCGCCACACGACTCAAGGAGATAAGTTAAATGTCAATCGCACCCACAAGAGGACACGTTGCAGTTATCGACGACAAAGTAAAAGAGACCGCTGGCGGAATTATCCTGCCGGACCAAGCCCAAAAGCCAAGCCAATTCGCGACAGTCATTGCCATTGGCGGTGGCGAGTTAAACGAAGACGGCAGCACTCAGGAAGTTGAACTCAAGCTCGGGGATCGCATCGCCTTCGCGCGGCATGCTGGTCTGGTTATGAAGATCGACGATCAAGAAGTGCGCTTCATGAAGCAGCGCGAAGTTTTGGCAGTAATCACAAAGGAGAACTTAGAGTAAATGGACACAGTAGACATTCAAAGGCAAGTCAAAGAGTGCAAGGAGAAGCTTGCTAAGTTAGAGGAACAGCTGTCTGAGAAGCAATACATGCGCGGAGGGACATTTTACAAAGCAACTTGTCGATTCGGTGAGCGCCTTGTTGTAACTGACTCTAGTGGCGTAGGACTCATCGTTTTAGACCAAGTCGGAAAGCTTCAAGCACAGAGCAAGATAATCCAGATATGTAACTACGCAATTGGTGAAACAGTGCCCGTAGAAGGCTTTTATTACAAAATCACTGAAACTATTAACCCGCATCCGGGCCGCGTTTCTATTTTCGGGTGGCTCACCGGAAACGAGTAACCACAAAGTAAGAATTTCATTTTTCATTCACAACAACAGGAGTACGTAATGATTAAGCGCAAAGAAGACAAATCGAAAAAGGTAATGTTCCGCCAAGGTGACGTAATGCTCGTCAAAGTGGACAAACGCCCGGCTACATCCGTTGTCGGAGCAAAAGATAACGGTCGCATTATCCTGGCTTACGGCGAAGTAACCGGACACGCTCACGCCATAATGCAAAATGAAGCCGAGATTTATGTGGAAGGCACACGCAGATTCTTGGAAGTCTGTTTTGAAAAGCCGGCTCACCTGAAACATGAAGAACACGCCACCATTGTTATTCCGCCTGGCACTTATGAAGTGCTCCAGCAACGCGAATACTCCGTGTTGACTCAAATGAGCAGGCAGGTGATCGACTAATGACTACACAAACAAAACTACCACCACTGACACCAGCGCAAGAAATTGAGGTGGCTAAATTCCGGGATGATTGGCGCAATCGGATTGGCTATCGCACTAAGCCGATGGATCAGGTCAAGGTAAAAGAGTTGATCGACAGAGTGTATGCGAAACTGGGGCACGAGCCGCCGGTGATTGTTTATGCTCAATCACCCTGGCAAATGTGTTTGATTGGAGCGATGTGGCCAAAGGCTCAGGAGCTATTAAAGAGCCAGCTCAGAAGCCAGCTCTCCAGCCAGCTCGACAGCCAGCTCAGAAGCCAGCTCTACAGCCAGCTCGACAGCCAGCTCGACAGCCAGCTCAGAAGCCAGCTCTACAGCCAGCTCTACAGCCAGCTCTCCAGCCAGCTCGACAGCCAGCTCGACAGCCAGCTCTACAGCCAGCTCTCCAGCCAGCTCTCCAGCCAGCTCGACAGCCAGCTCTCCAGCCAGCTCGACAGCCAGCTCAGAAGCCAGCTCTACAGCCAGCTCTCCAGCCAGCTCGACAGCCAGCTCAGAAGCCAGCTCTACAGCCAGCTCTACAGCCAGCTCAGAAGCCAGCTCAACAGCCAGCTCGACAGCCAGCTCGCCAGCTAGCTCGACAGCCAGCTCGCCAGCCAGCTCTCCAGCCAGCTCGACAGCCAGCTCGACAGCCAGCTCGACAGCCAGCTCTCCAGCCAGCTCGACAGCCAGCTCGACAGCCAGCTCTCCAGCCAGCTCAGAAGCCAGCTCGACAGCCAGCTCAGAAGCCAGCTCTCCAGCCAGCTCAGAAGCCAGCTCTCCAGCCAGCTCAGAAGCCAGCTCTCCAGCCAGCTCAGAAG
>JAFDXN010000056.1 GCA_018267915.1 Bacteroidota bacterium
AGAGGACTTGATAGGGCAGAAAAAATCGGTCAAAAAGTTCGTCCGTGTTCTACATGAATACCCAGTACATAATCCTCGCATCTGATGACAAATCTTTTTTGTACTTTTTTGCAATGAAGTGTGAATGGCGTTGGCTGTCAGTATTTAATAAAATTCATGTGTTTACTACAGGACATCCAAAAACAGTTAGAGATCGGCATCACGACATTGTTGGAGCAGTGTTTTGTTGTTGACCAGAAAATGACACAACACATTCATCTGATTGACGCGAACGATATTCTCCACACAACTGCATTCGAGCGCCAGGATCTTGGCCTTGCTGAAGGTGCCGTCGGTGGGATTCAGGTCACAACGGTCCATGATGTTCTGGGGATCGTCTCCGGCTTGTCGACGAAAAATGGCTGGGAGTCCAGGCCACATACAATCCAGGTGTTTTTTGGTCAGCACAGGCTTTCCAAAGGCTTCGAAAAGACATCCAGCAGCGACGTCGCGCTCGGCCTCGTGACCCACTAGAGTCTTTTTGTCCTTGGAGCACTGAGAAGAGGCCAAGGATATCGTTGAAAGACAGAAAAGAACAACAACAAGGACAAAGAAGGATCGCATTACAGGAACCTGCAGCAAAACTCTATGTATTATTTTTCCATATGCTTTACAAGGCGAATTACAGATTGTTTTTGTGTGTTTTGGTTTTATAAAACGCGTATTTTAGTCACTATCAAATTCAACGATAGCCTCGGAGTAAGAATCACCGCTGCCAGGAGGACATGTCTGTATATTCTCATCATCACTTTCGACATCAGACGACTCACTGGTCTGATCAGAGTCGTCTTCGTCGCTCGAATCGAACTCTACAATAGGAGCGCTGAAGCCATCACATAACTGTCCCGGCGCTTCGTCGTCTTCTTCGTCATTGCCTTCTCCTATGGGCACGCCCATACCCACCCTGAATTGTGTAGCAGAAAACATGATTTGCTCCATGGTTTTCTCGGACATTGCAGCGCTCTGATTCACAATGGACTGTATGGCCTGTTCGTTGTAGACCGATACAACGTTGTCGGTTCTTTGCGCAAAATCCGCCGATTCTGGACAGTCGTTGCGTTCCTTGTACTGCATTATTTCAGCCTCGGCGATCTTCTGTGTGGTCTTGTATCTTTCGGCCATTCTCACCGCCTTTTCGATGAGATTCGGCAGCTGCGCCTGGTCGCTCACGCCGGCCACCAGGACCTGTCCGCACGGAAAGAAGACGGAAATGGCTTTTCCGTTTTCCTCCGCATCGACGTAGAACGCCGCGGGAAATTTCTTCGGTTTGTACGCCACCTTATCGCCCAGAGCCGACACCATACCGACGACGCTGATCCAAAACGGTGTCTGGACGCTCGAGATGATGTTGGTGATGGAGAAATCGTACACGTTTGCATGAAGCAAACCAAAATTGGACATGTATGCCACGAATTCAAAAGCACTTCTCCGCGTGGATTCAGTGCTCTTGCCTCCGGTGCACGTCACCTTGCCGCTGCACAAAAACAGCCTGAACACCATTGTGCCATTCATGGGGAACCGCACACATCTGGTAACTCGTATGGCAGAGAAGTTGGTTTCGTTCTGGTAGCCGGGATATCCAGAAACCAGCATGGCCTGTGGTCTGCATTGTATGTTCGTTAATCCTGTGTTGAATTTGCAGCAGCAGTTGATGATGCGTGGCCACATATCCGACGGTACAACGCTCAGATTGTCCGTGTAAATGCGTGAGGCCAGAAGGGCCAATTCTTTGCTGCTGTGCATACAGGGCATGCCAGGCTGCTTACCGTATTTCATGTGAGGTTTGATGGATCCAGATCCAGCGATGTTCATCAAAAATCGTTCATTAGTACCTGTCCTCCGACCAACCTTCCTGCGAAGTATTTCCAGTACTCTATTCTTCTTGTATTCATCAGCGAGTTTCTGTTCTTCGGTTCTCGTGTCTTGTGTGAAAACCCTGCCGAATTTGCTTGTAACATGCATTTCGTAATCTTCGCTTAAAGAAGCCATCACGTAAAATACGAACCAAATACCCTGTAGTAAAATACAGTTTCCAAAAACACTTTTACAACTCATACTCGCTTTAATCAAATCTACATTTCTTTGTTTAAAAATACAGGCGGTTCTACAATCCGGTGTCTCGAATCATATGCCGAAAACTTCCGTGGGCATCTCCGCCACTGCTCGACAGCTTCTGAAAATTCTGCAGTAGCTGGTGTTCTGTGTTCTTTGTTAACAGCACCGCCATGTGCGTGACGGCTGTGTTGTGCGCACAACACGTCTGATAAACGTCGACATCCATCGACATTTTGTCGCATCTAGCGCTGTATTTAGTGCCCTTGTTCCACGCTGATATGATACTGGAATTATCGGCCGTGAGATTTTGATGTACATCACCGTTCCAAAACGGTGTTTTTGTGTGCATATGCTGAAAATTGATACACACTTCGTTGGCGCGCTTGCCATGACATCCCAAGTTGATGTATTTTGTCCTGACGTCAGCAGAGGGGTCTCTCAGAGCAGCAAGCAGACTCAGCAGCGGCACATGCACCGTTTGCAAGCGCCCTCCAACGGTCAACTTCATGCTGATTCTGAAGGAGCTGACGAAGAAACAATCGCCGTTCTGACGAGCGTTCTCCAGCATCTGCCGCTGCAGCCGTCTGTAATGCCGATCTGCCGGCCAAAGCCACGAACTCTGAGGTATCGCATAACTGACCTCCATGAAGGTTTCCATGACGGGGAACAGCGGATGGTCCGCCACAGGATCCGTGATGGAACTGGACCTGGAGCTGCTCAAATCACTCCATACTAATGTAGAACAGCTTGTGGTAGACTCGCATTCGGAATCTACATCGCTGTCGTAATACTCGACAAACTCTTCCTGTTTTGATGAATCCTCAATATCCATCCGAGAACATACAGAGCACCAACTGTGTTGTTCCAGCTAGAATTTAATACACAGCCGTCTGTTATTTTGGTTCCATTGTTTATGGAAAAAACCATCTGTTATGTACAGCTGTCTTTTGTGTGGGTTTATTTTTTAACGGACATACATAAACTCAGGATGTATCCATTGCGTCTGGAGAGTATTCGGGGCAAAAATATCCTAATGAGGAAGACCTGCACATGTAATGTCGCATAGTATCAAACATCGACGTGTCTCCATCCGCTGGGTTTCCCATCAACATACAATCCCTGATGACTCGAACGATCTCGTCAAACACACAGTAGAACACACCAGTCAAAACTGGAGGTTTAAGCATCTTGCGGCGATCGTTCATGCTGCGCCAAGAAGCCACCAGCTGCATGTACAGTACAGTGGCCAACGTTTTGAAAGACTCATGCATCATGTGTTCCAATTGTTCCGGCGTGATCTGTGTCTTGTCCACCGCATAGTCATCTGTTATGCGTTTGTTGAAAAGCCACTTCTGTGATATGTTCAGAGGCGACGAAGCAATCACTCCCACATACACAGCGTTGAACGACTTCTGCTCCCTACTTCTGTTCTTCGTATCCAGCGCATTCACTTGCGTATAGACCGAAATGTCCCAAAAAGGATGGTTCATCGGTATGGTGTGAAGACACCAGTGGAAAATAAACGGTGACATCTTGCTGTAATGACGATTCAGAGCCTTGATCAGGACGAAATCTTTTGTAGGTTCACTGTGGCTGTTCTTACATAGAATGTAACTTCCCAAAACATGCCCCAGCTGCGCCTCAAAAACTAGAGACAGTGTGTCTAGGGGTTCGTCGTGACCAAAAATATCCAGCGCCAGAATGCCGTATATATCGTGGGTCGGAAAGACATTATGCAACTTCAAGCAGTAAATCAACGTATTTCGTAGAATCGTAGAGGAAACGGTTTCAGCCACATCCAAATACACATCATCGAAGAAACGGCAAATTTCAGCCTCTGTCATGTGTTCGTGAGCTCCGTATGCATAGAAGGCCACCATATGATACACTATCGAAACAATGGCGAACGCAGTAGTATACTTTTCCGGAGATTTAGATACTTCGGAGATGTGCGGAACGTCCAGCAAACCCGCAACAGTTATGACGGTTTTCAGTATTGTGTTCTTGTACTCGAAGCCATCACCATCTACCATGGAATTCCAGAAAGTCACCTGAACTTTTTTCAGTATCGTCAAGAATGAGTTCTTTACATCCGAAACGGTCTTTCCAGGAAAGTTCGAAAAACATCTAAGATCAACCAGTATACCATGCTGTGTGTAAGAATACTTTGCAGTGCCCGTCTTCAAGAACGTCGGGGCCACTTCACACAACTGATTCAACGGCAGTAGTTTGCCAACATTTACGGGCGGTATTTCGGGTGTTTTGTACGGGATCCTGATAATCGTACGTGCCTTTCGTTCCATGAACGACCGCATCTTCCTGGCTATTTCCGCTTCCTGGAATTCCGTTCTTGACTGTTGTGGTCTGGATACAGACAGCGCCGAAAAATTCATGATTGTTGTATTCGTTTATACCTCCGTTGTACCAAGTAAAGCACACGCCAACGCACACCGCTGTACTTATGTTATTTCCCAATTAAGAAATCATACAGAAGGCTACATTTTCTGGTGCTATTATTTTTAAACGACTATCTTTGGTTTTTGGGTTTAATGACTAAAAAAGGAAATATTACATCGCGTTAAAATCGTATATTATACAGCACATTTACATTGTCAACTGAAAAGGTACCAAAAAAGACATGATGTACTTCATCTCGATCCGCCTTTTCTCACACACAATACGGCAGGTGTTATAACGCTGCGCTGCATACAAGGCCAACGGGAGATAAACATCACCGACCATGATAGACGACACGACAAACCAGGACAGAGGAATGTTGATGGATATCTCCTTCTGGAGAGACACCATGACAGCGCGGATGGGTATACCGTACACCAACAGATCGCGCAACTTGCTGCCTTCGTTGAACATAATGCCAGATCCAATAAGATCCCACTGTGATTGAACAGTAACACAGGAGATGAGGAAGTGCCATTGGCTATCACTGATACTACAGAGATCTGCTATTCTCTGTTTTCTTAGTATTATCTGCTCAGAACTCGAGTCCTCTCGAAAGACATTCAACACCCACTCGGCAAGCAAGATCCCACGCTCGCTATAGGCGTTGAAATCCGCAGAAACGACACCAGCCTCGCTGACCAACTCGGCAATATGCGTCACCCACGCCCTGAACGAGTCGTGCCAGAGTTCGAGCGCCGCCGTCATCTGGAGAAATTTTTCTTTCGTGCTGAGGACATCGCCAGAAGATCGTGACTTCGTAGCTGTAGACATAACTGCAATCGGAAAACCGATGTAAAAACCGTGGTGTTGAAGTGTATGTATTTATACTAACATTCTTTACTGCATTTCTATTTATGTGTAACTTTCTGGGAACTAAATACTTGTAGACATTTTCTGAGATTTTATTCCTGATTTGGAAGGTATTACCAGGTACTTATATAGCGTAAAACTGCTTTATTGTAACGTTATTTCCTGGCAACAACGGACGAACGAGTACATCAAACACATATATTTCAATGACTGATCGATATACATACAAACCAAGATGCAATGAAATGACGGTCAGTGTTACAGGTCGCGGCACTTGCTTATATATTCCTAGCATGCACTTTACACCGGCAGATGTTTCGCCAATGTTGGAGGTTATTGTGAATGACTGGTCGCGCGGATTTGGAGACAATGACTATCTCGCTCAGTGGTCAGTGACCCTAAAATGTGCAGATGATATAGACGCAATGACCTTCAAAGAAAAAGTTCATTTTTCAGAGAAGTTGATGTGTGATTATTACTACTCGACCAAGGAGGGTAAGGAAGTAACTTTTTACTTCCGACGTTGTGGCGGTCTACGCGCCTAATTTTTATGTTGTACTTTGTTTTATGTACATACTCTTGTTTTGTCTATGCGCGTATATGCACCTTTCCATCATAAAAATGTCATTCTACGACGAAACCAAAGCTTTGATTGCTCAGATGATGCAACTTCCTGCGATGTATGGTTGTTCAGTGCATAAGGATTTTATAACTGTTGGAAACGAAACGGACCAACAGCAATACCGACCTCTGAAGATTCGTTTTCCTGATCCTCCCATGCCCCATAGCGGGATGTTTCTTCACCAGACCGGCCAGGACGGATCCATCCATTACGTGGGAGTCGTGCTGAATAAGACAGATCGTGTTCTTTTCTCCATTCAGGACATTTGTGATTTCGTCCACAGAACCAGACACCTGTACCTCCAGGGTTATATCATAGGCATTACTGGACAGTGTTATGGCTGTGATGATATGGACCCTCCAGTAACACGCTATGCTGTGATGCGTGGAGGCGAATTCTTGGATATTGTGTTTTGGTTGAGATCGAAGAAGTTCAATTTGTAATTATGTATTGTCAAAAAGACATAAAACACCAAAAAACATTAAAATCGTCAAACACACATCTAACACAATTCCAAAGTTTCGTTGTCGATTGTCCTGACAATAGATTTTCCATTGCCCAAAACCGCCGCCATGGAACAAAGAGTAGATAAGTTTCTGGTTTCCTTGGTTGCGACAACAGAACAAAATGGTACGCCGCTCGTGTACGCAGACGACTGTTTGACGTAACAGCATGCGATGTGTGCATCGGACTCGGCAAGCACCTCCATGATGCTGGAAAAAGCAGCATTGAACTCAGACTGTGGTAGATGTCTCGTGTCGTGATAACAATTGGCGACGAATGTGTACTGAGTCCCTTTCATCAACTCTCCGATGGCCAGTTCTGCAATTGCAGCACGCATGTTGTTATCCGAAAGGGGCAAGTCTGTTGACGGGCGCTTCTCATGCAAAGCGGTTCCAAAATGCGGCATGTACGGGTCATCGCCAGGAATCGTGGTAGGTGTTACAATGTGTGGTAATGAGAACAGCAAAAAAAACACTGCCATCATTTCTAATATCATTTTAGTCATCTTCCACGATAAAATGGATGATACAAAAAGAACACAGACATGCCTGTATTTTTGTGTATGTAGTGATTTGTGGGCTAATATTGATGTTCACACTTCGTTGCAAAAATACATAAAATCTATCTGTCACCAAATCAGAGGGTTTGTACAGGGGTACACGTGTATGACACCGACGAACTTTTTGACCGTTTTTTTCTGCCCTATCAAGTCCTCTTTCCAAAAAAGGAAATTTTTTCAGTACTTGGTCTCCTGTTTCCTAATTAGGAAGGTTTCCTAATTTAGACTTCCAAAAAAGGAAATGTTGTGCTGACGTCATCCTGACTTCCAAAAAAGGAAATTTTTGATGACGTCATCAAGTTTTCCTAATTAGGAATTTTTGATGACGTCATCAAAAATTTCCTTTTTTGGAAGTCCAAATTAGGAAACCTTCCTAATTAGGAAACAGGAGACCAAGCACTGAAAAAATTTCCTTTTTGGGAAAGAGGACTTGATAGGGCAGAAAAAATCGGTCAAAAAGTTCGTCGGTGTCATACACGAGTACCCCTATACAAACACTCTCATTTGGTGACAGATAGTTTTTATGTATTTTGCATCCAAGTGTGAACATGCATATACTCATGTACTTAACAGAAATCAATAGAATGGTGTAAAGGTCTATTATATTTGTACAAAAAAAAGAGTGAACAGTCTATTGAGTAGGTAGAAAAACAGTCTCTCCAAAAGAAGTATTACCCATAGAGTAGCGCTCGACAAACTTGGATGGACCGTCCAGGTCTGGCTTGATGATGCCTTCATCCAACTTGCACAACACGCTCGTGATAGAGGCGCAGTCGGCTTCGTCCTTGCAGATATTCCCGTTTCCAAACTGGATCATGGATTCGATGTTGCGATTCATGAATTTGGCTAAACTGTAAAAATATTCGGCCCTGCGGTTGAGAGCGTTCACCAACCGAAGAACCTCATCCTTATCCATCTGCCTCTTGCCCTTGAACTTGCCAGGCTTTTCAGAGTGGACCACGCTGAGAGTGTTGGGAAATGTCACACCATAAACCATAGGTTTCTTGGGCGGGGCAGTGGACGCAGTAGGAGCAGAACTGCAGCATAAAGATGCGCAACTCGATGCATCGATCGTAGACGGGTTGGAACTGAGGAGATTATTGACGGCTTCCGAACGTTTCTTCACTATCTCAGAGCGGACCACGCTGAGAGTGGTGGGAATTGTCACACCATTAACCATAGATTTCTTGGGTGGGGCAGTGGACGCAGGAGCAGAACTGCTGCATGAAGGTCCGCAACTTGGTGCATCGATCGGAGACGTTTTGGAACTGAGGAGCTTATTGACGGCTTCCGAACGTTTCTTCACTAGCTCAGGGCTCTCGATACCCACAGGGATTGTAGGCAGCACTCCCATAGTCTTCGATGTGTCTGACATTATTGGTCTGGTTTTCGAAACGAAACTATCAGACTGGAGTATTTATGTAAAATAGTGATTTCGTTCCCAGAATTGTCTACAATATTCAAGGAAATTATCTGAAAAGGATTCCATTTTAGGATTCCAAAACAGGAAACCGTAGACAAAATAACCAAAAAAGGAACCTGTGGACAAAAATCCAAGAAAAGTGTCTGCAAAAAAAACGATTAAAACGATGTAAAACTAAAATCTTTGTAAGAAACTCACGTATATTCCGGAAATGGTGTACCACCAAGAATGCGTCGCTTCGTCCATGGAGTACAATGGCCTGCAGCTGAAAACCAGTGACTATGGTCACACTTTAATCATGCACACCGAGGATAGCGACGGGAAATTACAAGGACATTATATCACCATGTCTCGTGTAGTTGACAAGGATAACTCATTGGTGTTCAAGATGCTTTCATTCCAGGAGTATGAAAAAGGCGTGCAGGTCGGCCGACACATCAGCACGGCGTTCAACGGATCCATTTTTCTGTACTTGATACAGAAGGACGGCAGCAAGCGAATGGCCAGGAAGATCCCCCATGATGTCACTGTGGAGGATCTTATCTCTATGCCAGAAGACACGATTTTGACGTATATGTCGTAGCTTTGTTGTTTTGTTGGAATGAAATGTATAAACAATTCGACTCAACCCGAATTCCTTTATTTCCAAATTAGGCTATATATATACATTTAATTAAATACAAACACAACATTATTAATTCTGTATACGACTCTGGAGTGATTGACGTGCTTTTGTATTTCTAAGTAAAGCGTGTAATGGAAGCCCTAGGCAATTACGTGATAACAACTTCACGATATATGAAAAAACCTCGCCTGAAAGTATCCAAAATTGACGTGAGAGAGTTGACGAGATATTACGAACATCCCCAAAACCTGAAAATCGAGTACTTGCCTGTTCGTATGTTCCGTCACTATGGAAGTATGATCCTTGCGGCCGAATGGCCTGACGCGTACAGTTTCTTGCACTTTATAGACTGTGGGGTTGCGTGGTTAGGTGCATCACACTACATCGATGTTGAGCAGTATGCGACACACGACGAAGTCCTGAATTGCGTTGCTGTTGCAACAACGGATTTGACAGGAGACGATTCACTTTATTCCAGTTATCCTTCCAGGATGGAGAGGATGCTTGAAATCAACGATGTCATGATTGGCGACAAACATAATTTTCTGTTCAGCGGCAAAGACAGCAGCGTAAAAGCTGTTGTTCCTTCACGGGGCAATATACTGCCAGTGTTACTTTCGAGCGAGAATGTCACCGTTGCACGAAAAACGCGTGCCGAAAACAAAAGCTCGTTCTTTCTGCTTCCGTCAAAATGGACGTACATGTACCCCCAAAACCGTTACATTGTATATGTTTATTCACGAAAAGCCAACGCCGAAAAAGGAGTTCTGATAGCGGAGAATGGGGACTACGACCAACTGGAATTGATGGCTATCCAGTGGGGCGGTTCGTGTGAGTTTGTTGGTGTTGCGGAGGACGAACCGCAAGACATGCCACCCATCATGCATCTGGATTATTCTAGCACGTGCAGCGGATCCAATCCGATTATGTGATCGAGTCAACGAATAGAAATAAATTATAAGTTGTTTCAGTTGTGTTTATGTGTTGAATTGGTAAGGTTTTTGGTAGGTGCGTGATAGCTGTGATTAGCGACTCCAAATCATGAATGCCGTAAAAATTCTGGTGATTTTATTGTTATTCGTTTCAATGGCTTTGATATTATGGAACATCAGTCTTGCTGTTTTGGTTTTCAAGCTACGAGATACGGAGCGTCAGCTGGAGACGCGCGTAAAGCATCTGGAGATGGACGCCGTGTCTTGGGAACAGTGCTTCCAGTGCACAGCGGACGGTTTCCGTGTAGAAGCGGCGAGATTGATTGTGCGTGAAGTGCAAGCACAATCGCTATACGCTAGCAAGTTCGCCCTCGGTGACTATCCTGGAATGGTTCACGTTAATATTGCGGAAGTCGCCCTGATGAAAAATTTAGAAAGTTCGCAGAACTCTATCAACATACGAACATCCAAGGAAACTAGATTCAGAATACACGGGATGGATGCATGGACCACTGTGGATGAGGAACGATCGCGTGTGTATTCTCGGATGGAAGAATTACATAGGAGACTTACAGAGAATGAAAACGCGCAAAAGACGCTGACGCAGCTGACTGATAAGTTGAATACAGAACTTTATATCACTCAGACAGCGTTACGCAATGCACAGGAGACCAAGAACTGACGTCATGAAGTAAAATAGAGATATATTTCGATTACCAACACACAACAAAAGAAATGTACTAAAAACATCAATACGAGACATAGCCACGAATAAATACATGAACTATCACGTTCTGTGTTACTGTCCATCATGTTCAGAAACAACGGATACAGAAAAATTCATGGATACGTTTTTACTGGGTTAAAAATGGGTAATCCGTACAAAATACTTGATAGAACATTCAAAACTCCTGCCTGAGATGAGAGGCGTCTTCTTGATGTTCAGAGGAGTGATTCGTTTTCGCACTGTTCTGGTCACGAATATCCACTGTCGCATTATGAGAGAATAGCTTGAGAAGCACTTCCGGATTTTCAATGATGGCTTCGTTTTCCATGGAAATATTCATATGCTTGAACAAATCCAACGACAGAAATACAGGTTCGACGTGGAATGCGTCCTGGCAGTTTTGTTGTCCTGTGAGTTCGCAATTGTCCATCACAATCTGTTCTATGGCCGGAACACCAACACCGAGCGGTTGCATGAAAAATATCACAGATCTGCTATCCTTCTTCTGGCCATACCAGTACTTTGCGAGTGCCATTGCCACGTTCGTGCGTTCCAACCATCGTCCTGGATTGGTAAATTTCAACGATATAATCTCTGGAGACAGGTATGCCCATTTCGCATCTTCTGGTACTGCGGGCAGTTCGGACAGTCTCTGTCTGAACTCCCATGGGTTCAGAAGGTCCGTGAACCAGTAGACGTGCTCGACTTTTCCGTCAACAATCACGAAAAACGCGCCTGATCTGCCGTAGGTGTCCGTGAAAAACGGATTGGACTCTCCCAGCCAATGGCCCGAGTAATCGGCTACGTAATCAGGTCCGAAAATGCTACCTTGCGATCTCA